>NZ_JHYY01000026.1 GCF_000621205.1 Halotalea alkalilenta DSM 17697
AGGTCATCGAAAGACGAAGCAACGGATACGACGAGACGATCTCGGCCAGCATGATCCACGAATCAGTGAAGTTTGCCTGGATAGGCGGGCTTTGCGCCAGAATATGCTTGACGACCATAGCGAGCGGGTCCCACCTGACCCCATGCCGAACTCAGCAGTGAAACCGCTCAGCGCCGATGGTAGTGTGGGGTCTCCCCATGTGAGAGTAGGTCATCGTCAAGCATTCATCCCGAGGACCCCCGCACCGACTGGTGCGGGGGTTTTCACTTATGGGGCGCCCGGCGAGGGGCGGCGGAAAAGGGCCGGAGCGCCCGTCGAGGATGGTTTACCCACAGCCGGTTCGCGGCAGGCGCTGTGGATAAACGCCCGGCGCGCGTCGAGCGTTTCGATCGACTCCATTGCTTGCGGCTCATGGCCGATGCAACGAGTCGAGGATTACCGCGGCTCAGCCGGTTTCATAGAGTTCCAGCGGTGTACCGTCAGGATCAGCGAAGAAGGTGAAACGCCGACCGGTGAGCTCATCCACCCGCACTGGCTCACACGTCACGCCGCGTGTCTCGAGCATCTGGCGGGCGACATCCACATC
Organism: Halotalea alkalilenta DSM 17697; assembly: GCF_000621205.1. Taxonomy (GTDB): domain Bacteria; phylum Pseudomonadota; class Gammaproteobacteria; order Pseudomonadales; family Halomonadaceae; genus Halotalea; species Halotalea alkalilenta. Next base: position 587 of record NZ_JHYY01000026.1, read on the forward strand.
CCGACAGCGAAAGGCCAAGTGGCGCAGGCCGCAGGCCTCCGGACGATTGACCCGAGGCGGCGGCGCAGGAAAGGAGAACAGTTCGAGCTGCGCGCCACCGGGCAGAAGTAGATCGAGCTTGTAGCTTTCACGCTCCACGCGCAAAGTCTCGTCGATCACCTTGGCGCCAAGAATGTCGACATAGAAGTGCTTGGCGCGCGGATAGTCCGAGGTGATCAACGCCACATGGTGGAATCCATCGAGCCCCAGCCCTGGATCGCTCATGCTTGGATCTCGTCGATCGCCTCGACCAGCGTGCGCATCTCTTCATCGGTGCCGATCGTGATGCGAAGGAAAGGTGCCAGCGCCGGGCTCGAGAAGTGACGCACCAGCAGCCCCCGTTCGCGCAGCGATTCGAACAGCGCCGGTCCATCGATGCGCGTCGGCCTGGCAAAGAGGAAATTGCTGCTCGAGGGCAGCACGTCGAAACCACGCGCTTCCAGCGCCTCCCTGCTCCATTCCCGGGTTGCTATCACTGCCGCCGTACAGCGTTCGAAGTACGCTTGGTCGGCCAGGGAAGCGATCGCGCACGCTTCGGCGAGTCGGTCGATAGGGTAGGAGTTGAACGAGTTCTTGACTCGCCCGATGCCCTCGATCAACTCCTTGGAGCCGATCGCGAAGCCGAGCCTCAGGCCTGCGAGGCTGCGGGACTTGGAGAAGGTGCCGCAAACCAGCAGGTTCGGGTAGCGCTCGACCAGAGGAACCGCGCTCTGCGCGCCGAAATCGACGTAGGCTTCATCGACCAGTACCACTGAGTCGCGCTGGCGCTCGAGCAATCCTGCGATCGCCTCGCGCGGGTGTGCATGGCCGGTGGGTGCGTTGGGGTTGGCGAAGATCACGCCACCGTTGTCGGTGGGAAACGCCTCGAGATCGACCTTCCACTCGTGATCGAGGGGTAGCGCCTTGCGCTCGACACCGTAGAGCTGGCAATAGACCGGATAGAAGCTGTAGCTGATTTCCGGCATGTAGAGAGGCAGCGGCTGGCGGAAGAAAGCCATGAATGCCAGCGCCAGCACTTCGTCGGAACCGTTACCGACGAACACCTGCTCCGGCGTGACCGCATAGTGCTCGGCGATCGCCGTGCGCAATGCTTGGGATTCTGGATCCGGATACAGCCTGAGCGCGGTGGCATCGAAGTCGCGCAGCGTGTCTGCGACGCCGGGCGCTGGTGGATAGGGGTTCTCGTTGGTATTCAGCTTGATCAACCGCTGGCGCGGCTGCTCGCCCGGAACATAGGGGGTGAGTTGGTGTACCTCGGGACTCCAGAACTTACTCATGTGGTCTCGCTTGCTTCAAGGGCGCCAGGGCGAAAGCCTCATGGTCGCGCTTGCACGCTGGCCGCGCAAGCGCGGGCATGCAGGATGATCGTAGGCTTGAATCCAGTGCTTTCGTGGTCATCTCCTCGTACGGTGTCGATATGCTAATGTGGGCGAGAAAATCACGATGACGTCCCGGCCTCGGCGTCTTCGTAGCTGATCCAGGGATTGAGGAGAACGCAATGAATATCAAGATGTTGCTGGCAGGTGCTGGAGCTTCCGTGTTGCTGGCGGGATGTGCGGGGCAGCAGAGTTCGGCACCAGCCGGCTCGGGTGCCGCATCACAGCGTTCGTCCGCCGACGAGCAGGTCTATCGTGGCACGCTGCCTTGTCGCAGTTGCAGCGGCATCCTCACTACCGTCGAGCTCTCGGGCGACCAGAACTCGGCATCCCCTTCGGAGCGGACCTTCACGCTCGATGCGGCCTATCAGGGCCATCCGCAGAATCCGCCCGCCGAGCACTACCAAGGCACTTGGGACATCATTTCAGGGATTCCCACCGATCCCCAAGCGTCAGTGCTCGAGCTGACACCCGATCAGCGCAGCGAAGGCCAGATGTATTACTTCCTGCAAATCGACGACCGCACGCTCGAGCTGATCGACCCCCAGCTCCACCGTTTCGAAAATGGTGAGAGCCTGCGTCTCCAGCGTCAATGATCGATGGCCGATGCGCCCGCTCAAGCTCCTCCGAGTGGGCGTGATCATCCTGGCCTCGAGCTCAGTCATCGACAATGCATAGTTTCGAGAGGTTTCGATGGCCAAGGCCAAGACCGCGTTCGTCTGCACCGAGTGCGGCGCTGAATACAGCAAGTGGCAGGGACAGTGCAGCAACTGCCGGGAATGGAACACGCTCAGCGAGCTTAGGCTTGCGCCCAGCGCGCGTCCGGGCGCGCAGCCTGCGCGGCAAGGCTATGCAGGTGCTGCCTCGAACGAGGTGATCGACCTGGCCAGCGTCGACCTCGCCGAGGTGCCGCGTTTCTCCTCCACCTTCGAAGAATTCGATCGCGTGCTCGGCGGTGGCCTGGTGCCCGGCTCCGCCGTGCTGCTCGGCGGCAACCCGGGGGCCGGCAAGTCCACTTTACTGCTGCAGACCGCCTGCAAGTTGGCCCAGGCCAAACGGGTGCTGTACGTCACCGGCGAAGAGTCGCTCTCTCAAGTGGCGATGCGCGCTCATCGGCTGCAGCTACCCACACAGGGGCTCAGGATGCTCGCCGAGACCAGCGTCGAGACGGTCATTGCCACCGCCGAACGTGAACGCCCCGACATCCTGATCATCGATTCGATCCAGACCATGCACCTCGAGGAGGTCACTTCCGCTCCGGGCGGCGTGGCCCAGGTACGTGAATCCGCCGCGGCGTTGACTCGCTTCGCCAAGCGTACCAACACCGTGCTGCTGCTGGTCGGTCACGTCACCAAGGATGGCACCCTCGCTGGCCCCAAAGTGCTCGAACATATGATCGATGCATCGCTTCTGCTCGAAGGCGGTGCGGATTCTCGCTTTCGCACCCTGCGCGGGCAGAAGAATCGTTTCGGTGCGGTCAATGAACTGGGCGTCTTCGCCATGCTCGAACACGGGCTCAAGGAAGTGAAGAACCCGAGTGCGATCTTCCTCTCCCGCAATGAAGAGCAGTCCGCGGGTAGCCTGGTGATGGTGGTTTGGGAAGGTACGCGACCGATTCTGGTCGAAGTCCAGGCACTGCTCGATGAGTCACAGATGAGCAATCCCCGGCGGGTCGCGGTCGGGCTGGATGGCCAGCGCCTGGCCATGCTGCTCGCCGTGCTGCACAAGCACGGGGGGCTGTTCACCGGCGACCAGGATGTATTCCTCAACGTGGTCGGCGGGGTCAAGGTGCTCGAGACCAGCGCGGACCTTGCCGTTCTGCTGGCGGTGGTCTCGAGTCTGCGCAATCAGCCGCTGCCTCGCGAGCTGGTGGTCTTCGGCGAGGTGGGGTTGTCCGGGGAAATCCGCCCGGTGCCGAGCGGCCAGAGCCGTATCGCTGAAGCCGCCAAGCATGGTTTCACCCGTGCCATCGTGCCGAGCGCCAATGCGCCCAAGCAGCCGCCGGAAGGCATGCAGGTGATCGCGGTCGACAAACTCGCCGACGCTCTCGCGGCGATCTAGGCTTGCTTTAGAGCCGGGGCCTTGGCCACCTGTCGGTGGCGATGTCTCTGCTGCTTGGTCCTAGCTACCAGGGGAAGCCGCCATGACCTCGATTCGACTCACCCAGTATGTTCTCGACCCGCGAGGCGGCGGCAAGATCGCTCCCGACGTGCTCGATGCCATCATCCGCGCCGCAGGCCCCGGTACCGTCGATTCCCGCTTGATAGTGGGTAACCAGGGCCGTGAGGGCGCAGCGGTATTCGATCTCGGCAATGGTCAAGGATTGATCAGTACCGCTGACTTCTTCGCTCCGATCGTCGATGACCCCTTCGACTTCGGCCGCATCAGTGCGACCCATGCGATTGGCAACGTATTTGCGATGGGGGGGACTCCGGTTCTCGCGCTCAGCATCCTCGGCTGGCCGCTGCAAAGCCTGCCCGAGACCGTGGCAGGCGAGGTGCTCTCCGGTGCCCAGGCGGTGTGTCGCGAGCTTGGCTTGAGCCTTGCCGGTGGACACTCCATCGTCGCTTCCGAGCCGCTATTCGGTCTCTCGGTCAATGGCCTGGTGCCCCTCGTCCAGCTCAAGCGCAACGCTGGCGCCAGGCCCGGTGACAAGCTCTACCTGACCAAGCCGCTCGGGGTCGGCATCCTGATCGAGGCACAGGCGCAAGGGCTGCTCGCTATCGAGCACTGGGCCCTGGCTCGTGATGTGATGCTCAGGCCCAACGAGATCGGCATCGCCCTGGCGGCGATCGAGGGCGTGCACGCGATGACCGACGTGACCGGCTTCGGTTTTGCTGGTCATCTGGGCGAGATGTGCCGTGCGAGCGCAGTCGCGGCTCGGGTCGACTTCGAGCGCCTGCCGATGCTGCGCGAAGCCGAAGCGTATCGGCGCCAGGGCGCCGTTCCCGACGCCTGCGTTCGCAATCGACGAGCGATAGGCGAGCAGCTCGCTGACATGGACGAGGCGCATTGGCAGTGGCTGTGTGACCCGCAGATATCGGGAGGTTTGCTGGTCGCGGTCGATCCCGCTTGGGAAGACGATGTCGAGCGGCTGGGGCGTGAGCATGGCCTCGAGTTGATCTCTTTCGGTGAGTGCCTGGCCCCTACAGGCGGCGCTCTGATCGATTTGCACGGGTGAGCCATCCGCTTTCGATCGTTTAGCGCGTGGCGAAAAGCCCGGCTCCGTTATGGGCGGCCTGAGCTGCGCGTCGATGCGAAGGGTCGGCGCGAGCGCCGCCCCTTTCGAGCTTCGTACCAAGGCCCTGGTGGTCATCGACCCAATGACATGCCTCAGCCGAGCCGCAGCCAGGCCATCATCACCCGATCGAGCATCGGGGCGAGGCGGTCGAAGCGGCGGGTCGCCTCGAACATCTCTCCGCGCGACTGGATGAAACCACCGGGCTCGTCGCCTCCGACGCACTCGAGCGCCACCTCGGCGATCGCCTGTGCCGAGGTGGCGGTGGCCTCGAGATGGAAGAGCAGTGCGATGACGCGTTCGTCGTCCCAGCTGAAGCCCTGGATCGGGCTAGCGGTGGTGCTGCCTACCGGATGCGCTTCCTGCGGCAGTCCGAATATTTCCCTGTGCCAGTGGAAAGCATCGAACCGCTCCGGTAATGGTAACCGGCAGGCGGGCGCGCGCACGACGCCGTGCCAGCCGAGCTCGGCGAAGGTGCCGGGGGAGACGATCGCGCCGAGCGACTGGGCGATCAGGCAGCCGCCGTAGCCGATGCCCATCAGCGGCTTTGCGCTGGCCAGGGTGCGTTCGATCAGTTTGCGTTCGCGTTTTATGTTGGGATACGGCGCCTCGTCGAGCGCGCTGTCCGGTCCATCGAGGACCACCAGTGCGTCGAAATCGGCGAGCTTGGGGGGCATTTCATCGTGGTAGAGACGGCAGATGTTGTAGCTGTGGCCCATGCCGGTGAGCCAATCACTGATGCGTGCGGGACCGTAGTCGGGGTGGTGCTGCAGGAAGTAGACATGCATGGTGCGAACTCCCGCCGTCCTGATGCGTGGGGGCGTCCTCGCGGTGCGACCCTTTGCATTTGTGGTGAAAGGTGCCGGTGTGCGACCGCGACGAAGCACTTGGCTCGGTATGAGTCTGGCCGAGACGCTACAAGTTGTAGCAAATGTTCCATTGATCCGATAGTCGTACGCATCGAGGACCGCATTTCGCAGGCGGGCTTGAGCAGGCTCTGGGACGTACGGAGGATGCGAGAATGAACCAGCTGCTGCGAGAGCAGATACTGACCATCGTAGCGCGGGTGCCGAAAGGCAGAGTGACCAGCTATGGGCGGATCGCCAAGATGACCGACGGCGCTTCCGCGAGAATGGTCGGCGCTGCCTTGCGCAGCCTCCCCGACGGGCACGGCCTGCCTTGGCAGCGAGTAGTCGACGCGTCAGGAAGAATCGCCGATCATCCTGGCGCCGACCGTCAGCGACGGCTACTGCGCGACGAGGGCGTGCTGCTCGATTCACGCGGACGTGTGTCCGTAGACTACTTTTGGCCTTGAACCCTGTTTTGACCAATGAAATGAACGGGAAGACCGTCATGAATGACGATGAAATGACTCGACTCGAGACCCGGCTGCGCAACCTGCCCGAGCGCGAGGCGATAGTGTTCATGGCCGCGCTCACCGAGCGCTTGCTGCACAACTATCGACTCTTCCACGAGGTGAGCGGCGGCGGTGACCGGCGTCGTGTCGATAGTGCGATGGCATTGGTGTGGGAGGCGCTGCTGGTACCCGCCGCCAGGATCGATTTCACCCTCCAGGGAGAAAAGCTTGCCGCCATCGAGGCGGGGCTCGACGACCAGCTCGCCGAGAGCGATGTCAGCTTCGGCGCGCAGATGGCGCGGGATGCGACCCTGGCCCTTTCGACCTGCCTCGAAGCCTTGGCCGGCCAGCGTCCGGAAGGTGCGCTCGAACTCTCGCGGCTGTCGCGCCATGGGGTCGAGCGCTTCATCGAGCTCAGCGAAGGCGAGGAGATCGAGGACGAGGAGGGGCTTTCCGCACTGATCGATGCTCACCCGCTGATGGCGGACGAACGCGATTTCCAGCAAGAGGTGCTGGAACGACTGGAGGCCCCGCTCGACGCACCGGCGCTGCGCGCGCTGAAACGACTGGGGCGTAACGAAGGGGTGAGCAACATCGGCCTATCGCTCGACGATGAGTGAACCCTGGTCGGGGAGCACGACGATGCGGCGCCTCCCGCATACGGCCGAGCGCGCGAGCCGAGGCTTCGCGCGCTCGAGGCCGTACTGGAGAGTGGTGGGCCGCCTAGCGGCGTACTTCGACGCCGTGCTTGGCGAGGTAGTCCTTCGCCTCGCCGATGCTGTATTCGCCGAAGTGGAAGATGCTCGCAGCAAGCACCGCATCAGCGCCGCCCTGCTTCACCCCTTCGACCAGGTGGTCGAGGGTGCCGACCCCGCCGGAGGCGATCACCGGCACCGCGACGGCATCGCTGATCGCACGAGTCACGCCGAGATCGAAGCCTGCCTTGGTGCCGTCGCGATCCATGCTGGTGAGCAGCAGCTCTCCAGCGCCGAATTCGACCATCTTGCAGGCCCACTCGACTGCATCGAGACCGGTCGGCTTTCGGCCGCCGTGGGTGAATATTTCCCAGCGTGGCGCCTCGTCTTCGGCGGAGACGCGCTTGGCATCGATCGCGACGACGATGCACTGGCTGCCGAAACGTTCCGCCGCCTCATGCACGAAGTCCGGATTGAACACTGCGGCGGTGTTGATCGATACCTTGTCCGCGCCAGCGTTGAGCAGCGCGCGAATATCGTCGCAGCTGCGAATGCCGCCGCCAACGGTGAGCGGAATGAACACTTCCCCGGCGATCCGACTCACCATCTCGAGGGTAGTGCCGCGCCGTTCGTGGCTGGCGGTGATATCGAGGAAGGTGATCTCGTCGGCGTGCTGGTCGTTGTAGCGCTTGGCAATCTCGACCGGATCGCCCGCGTCGCGGATGCCGACGAAATTGACGCCCTTGACCACGCGACCGCGGTCGACGTCCAGGCAGGGAATGATGCGCTTGGCAAGGCTCATCTCGAGGCTCCTGTTCCTGTGGCGGTGGGCGAAGACTCAGCGGCCATCGCAGAGCGCCTGCGCCTGGGCCAGGTCGAGGCTGCCTTCGTAGATCGCGCGTCCGGTGATCGCGCCGAGGATGCCGCGATCGGCGACCGCGGACAGCGCGCGGATGTCGTCGAGGTCGGTGACGCCGCCGGAAGCGATCACTGGAATGCCGGCCTGCTCGGCCAGTTCGACGGTGGCTGCGACATTGACGCCCTGCATCATGCCGTCGCGGGCGATGTCGGTGTAGACGATCGAGGAGACTCCGTCATGGGCGAAGCGCTTGGCCAGCTCGACCGCGCGCAGCGCAGACACTTCCGCCCAACCGTCGGTGGCGACGAAGCCATCGCGGGCATCGAGACCGACGATGATCCTGCCGGGAAATTCACGGCATGCGCTAGCGACGAACTCGGGGCGCTTGACCGCGAGCGTACCGATGATCACATAGGAGACGCCGGCGTCGAGGTAGTGGGCGATGGTCTCGCTGGAGCGGATGCCGCCGCCGATCTGGATCGGCAAATCGGGATAGGCGCGAGCGATGGCGGTGACTGCGGCTCCGTTGATCGGCTTGCCCTCGAAGGCACCGTTGAGATCGACCAAATGAAGGCGCCGGGCGCCAGCCTCGACCCAGCGGCTGGCCATCGCGACTGGGTCTGCGCCGTAGTCGGTGGCGTCTTCCATGCGCCCCTGCTTGAGGCGGACGCAGTGACCATCCTTGAGGTCGATGGCGGGGATCACGAGCATGTCGGTGTACCTTGGTCGTAAAGCGTGCGGCGCGATGGCGCCTGGCGGCTTTTCAGCGCCCGGCGGGCCGGATGCTGGATGAATGATGATGGCGCTCAGGGGGCCCAGGCGACGAAGTTGGCCAGCAGGCGCAGGCCCATTGCCGCACTCTTCTCGGGGTGGAACTGAACGGCGAAAGTGGCGTCGCGCCCGGTCGCCACATGGGCGACGACGTCACCGTAGCGCACCGTGCCGAACACTTCGGCATCGTGCGACGCCGCGACGTAGTAACTGTGCACGAAATAGAACCGGTCACCGGTGGGGATGCCCTCCCACAGCGGGTGCATATGGTGTTGCTCGACCCGGTTCCAGCCCATGTGAGGTACCTTGAGTCGCTCGCCTTGCTCGATCATGTCGGCGGGAAAGCGCTTGACCTCCCCCTCGAGGTAACCCAAGCAGCGAACGCCGCCGTTCTCCTCGCTCTTTTCCATCAGCATCTGCTGGCCGACGCAGATGCCGAGCAGCGGCTTGTCGCCATCCGCCAGCAGCGCCTTGACCAGCCCGGTGAGCTCCGTGCGCTCTAGCTCGCCGATGCAGTCGCGGATAGCGCCCTGGCCGGGCAGCACCACGCGAGTGGCGCCCTTGATCGCGCGGGGATCACGGGTGATCGCGACACGTTCCTCGGTGACGTGCTCGAGCGCCTTCGCTACCGAGTGCAGGTTGCCCATGCCGTAGTCGATCACTGCAATGGTCATTGAGGCCTCGTCTATCGATGTGAGGGGCCGGTACGTCGGCGCCCGCGGAGTCTGCTGCGATACTCAGAGAGTACCCTTGGTCGAGGCGATGCGCCCGCCCATGCGTGGATCGAAGGCGACCGCCTGGCGTACCGCGCGGCCGAAAGCCTTGAATATCGTCTCGACCTGGTGGTGTGCGTTCACACCCTTGAGGTTGTCGATATGCAGCGTGGCGGCGGCTTGGTTGGCGAATCCCTGGAAGAATTCGCTGACCAGCTGGGTCTCGAAGCGCCCGATGGTGGCACGGGTGAAGTCCGCCGTCATGAACAGCCCCGGGCGACCGGAGAAATCGATCACCACGCGTGAGAGCGCCTCGTCGAGCGGTACATAGGCATGGCCGTAGCGTTGGATGCCGCGCTTGTCGCCGAGGGCCTGGCGAAACGCCTGTCCGAGAGCGATGCCCACGTCTTCGACGGTGTGATGGTCGTCGACCTCGAGATCGCCATCGCAGCGGATGGTGAGATCGAGCTGGCCGTGCCGTGCCACCTGATCCAGCATGTGCTCGAAGAAGGGCACACCGGTCTGGACGTCCAGCCGGCCCTCCCCGTCGAGATCGATGCTGACTTCGATGCGGGTTTCGGCGGTATCCCGCTTGACGGTAGCGGTGCGGCGCGCGGCTGGTGCGCCGGCGGCGGGTAGATCGGTCATGTGAGGCTTTCCGGTGATGGGGCCCAGGTCGCTAAGGCGACTCTGTATGAGCGGCGCATCCGGCGCCAAGGGCCGGAACGAACGGAATCTATGCCCGGCATTATAGAGAACCGCCAGCCACGTTCGCTACACTGCATGGACACCTAAGGGCGTTGAAAAAGAGGCGATCCCGAGATGTCGAACAGTGTTCGATAAGTTATCATCACTGCTACCGCTCGGTAGGCGAGCGGGGCCGGCCCTGCGCGGGGTTGCGTGTTCGAGGAGCATCGTGCTCGAGTCGTCTTGGGGGATGCAATGAAAGGTCTGTTTCGAGCTCTGCTCGCCGCCGTAGGTGTCATCGCGCTCGTAGTAGTGGGCGGTGTGATCTACGCCACGACCTTCTTCGACCCCAATGACCTGAAACCGCGCCTGATCGAGGCCGCCAAGCAGCGTACCGGTCTGGACGTCGCCCTCGATGGGCCGATCTCCTGGACCTTCTATCCGCGTCTAGGCGTTACCGTCGAAGACGTGACCGTCCGGCTGCCCGATCAGCCGGCCGACAGCATCCCCTTCGCTGCCCTCGACCGTGCCGATGTGAAGGTGCGTTTCGCCCCTCTGCTTGCCGGAGACATCTCGATCGACGGCGTGGTGGTCGACGGACTGAGTCTCGAGCTGGAGCGCGACGATAGCGGACGCGGCAACTGGCAGGCGATCGCTGACCATTTCGCTGATCCGGTGGCCAGCGCCGAGCCGCCGGTCGAGGTCGCTCCCGCCCAGCGCCTGAGCGACGATGATTGGTTCTCCCAAGTCGACACCGGCGAGCGCAGCAGTGCTCCCAGAACGCCTGCCGAGCGGCCACTGGCTGTCGATATCTCCACCGTGCAGGTCACCCAGGGGCGGGTTCACTACGTCGATCACTACCTTTACCAAGGCAGCGATCGTCCGCCCCTGGACATACGACTCGACAACCTGCGCTTCAATGGCTCGAACGTGGCTCCGGGGCATTTCTTTCCCATCGAGCTTGCTTTCGAGCTGAATAGCCAGGCGCCAGAGCTGAGCAGCCAAGTCACGCTCAACGCCAGGGTCAAGGGGGATCCAGGGCGCGGCCTCTATGCAGTGGAGAGCCTCGCCCTCGGTACCAACTCGTCGATCCCAGCGCTCGGCCCCGAGCGCAGCCAGCGACTCGATTTGACCCTGCCGAGCCTAGAGATCGCACTGGATCGGGGACGCTACCGTGCCAGCGGTGTGAGCTTCAATGGTGAACTCCATCCCCAAGCGTTCGATGGGAACGCACTGCCGCTGCGCCTTGGCTTCGACCTCGACGCCGATATGCTGGAACAGAGCGTTCGACTGGACGCCCTGCAGCTCGATAGCGCAAGCCAGCTGAAGCTCAGTGGTTCGCTTCTGATCGAGTCGCTGTTCGACACTCCTCGATACCAGGGACTGCTCGCTTTGGCCGACGGCAGCTTGCGTGGCTGGCTGGCCGATCGAGGGGTGGGCCTCGAGAGTATGGCTGGCGATCAAGCGCTGAACGAGGTCGGCTTCGACGCCGCATTGAGCGGTGAAGGCTCGCGGCTGACGCTGAGCGATCTCCAGGCGCGTATCGATGGCCAGACACTCGAGGGAATGCTGGCGGTGGGTTTCGATATACGCGCGCTCGACTTCGACTTGCGTTCCCCCTCGCTCGATCTGGACCCCTATCTGCCACCGCGAGAAGCGTTCGAGCAGGATGCCGCTGCAGGACGAAGTGGTGGTTGGCTGATTTCCCGCGCCTTCGCCGAAGGCGACGCCACCGCGATCACGCCGCTGCCGTCTTTCGATGCTTTGAACGAGAGCGCCATCGATGGACGGCTCGCCATCGACCGGCTCAAGCTGCGGGGAGTGGATTTCGACCAGGCTTCGCTGCGCTTCACCAACGATCATGGCCAACTGGCGCTACAGCACTTCAGCGCCGGGCTCTATGGCGGTCGGATCAGCGCGACCGGCAGTGCCGACCTGCGCCAGTCGCCGATCAGCCTCGATCTTTCTCCACAGGTCGAGGGTGTGGCGCTCGAGCCGATATTGAGTGCCTACTCGAATGAGAGCGACCAGCGCTTCGCTGGTAATCTGCAGGCTCAGGCGCAGCTCGCGACCCAGGCCGACAGCGTCGAAGCACTGCTCGGCAATCTCTCCGGGCAAGGTCGCATTGCCATCGTCGACGGCCGCCTGCGGGGCGTCGATGTGCCCGGGCAGATCTGCAGCGCCGCCGCGACGCTCTCCGCCAGCCAGCCGAGCCGCGAGCCGCAGAGCGACACCCCGATCGAGCGGTTGGAAGGGACCTTCACCATCGATCACGGCGTCGTCCATAGCGACGATCTCGAGGGAGCGGTACCGGGATTGGGGCTCACTGGCGCGGGGCAGAGCGATCTCGCCGCCCACCGCTTCGATGTGCTGTTCCATGCCGGGTTCGTCGATGATCCGACCCAGCGCGCCTGCGGTGTTTCGGCCCAGCTCTCGCGGATCAGGCTGCCGCTGCGCTGCGAGGGCGAGTATGCTGGAGCGCCGGGGGAGTGGTGCCGGTTCGATCAGGTCGCGTTCGCCGAGGAGCTCGAGCGGGGCGGGCGAGAGGCGTTGAAGCAGCATCTCAATGACGTCCTCGAAGGTGACATCGGCGCTCGGATCGATGATGCCCTTGGCACCCAGGACGGACAGCGCGTGCGTGATGTATTGAGGGGGTTGTTCAATTGATCGAAGCATCCCTCGACGCCGTTTCGAGGCGCTCGGCCCCGGCTTCTGAAAGCGAGCTCTCGCCCGAATGGTTCCAGCGCCGGGTGCTCGATTGGTTCGACCACAACGGACGCACTCACCTGCCCTGGCAGCGCGAGCAGACACCCTACCGGGTGTGGGTCTCGGAGATCATGCTCCAGCAGACCCAGGTTGCCACCGTGATCGGCTATTTCGAGCGTTTCATGGCGCGCTTTCCCGATGTCTTCGCCCTCGCCAGCGCTCCGATCGATGAAGTGCTGCACTTGTGGACCGGACTCGGCTACTACGCCCGCGCGCGTAACTTGCATCGAGCCGCGAAGATCGTCGTGGACCAGCATGGCGGCCAGTTCCCGGTCGAGAGCGTCGAAGCGCTCGCCGAGCTGCCCGGCATCGGGCGCTCGACCGCAGGCGCGGTGATCAGCCTTTCAGGTAACGGCCGGGCAGCGATCCTCGATGGCAACGTCAAGCGCGTGCTCAGCCGCTTCCATGCCGTCGAAGGCTGGCCTGGCCGGCCCGCGGTCGAGCGCAGGCTGTGGGAACTCGCTGAGCGTTACACGCCTCAGCAGCGGGTCGGTGACTACACCCAGGTGATGATGGATATCGGTGCCACCCTGTGCACTCGGACCAAGCCTGCCTGTCTGCTCTGCCCGCTCGAGGATCACTGCGAGGCCCATCGCCGTGGCGAGGAGACCCGCTTCCCCGAGTCCAAACCTCGCAAGGCGGTACCGCGCCGGCACTCCCGCATGCTGCTGCTATGCAGCGATGACGGCCGCGTGCTGCTCGAACGTCGGCCGGCGAGCGGACTCTGGGGCGGGCTCTGGGGGCTGCCCCAGTTCGATGACGAGGAGCAGCTCGACGACTGGCTCGATACCTACGCTCCACGGGCCGAGCGCGCGCCCGAATGGGCGCCCTTCATTCACGTCTTCACCCATTTCCAGCTCGAGATCCTGCCCACCCCGGCCAAGGTCGCGACACCCCCATACGGGATCGCCGACGACGAGCGCCGCTGGATCGACCCGCAGGATCTCTCCGGCATCGGCCTCGCCGCGCCGGTCAAGAAGCTGCTCGAACGATTGAGCCGCGATTGAACCTGAGACACACCGCCCCCACCTAGGACCGTACGGGCTGTGACGAGAGCACGGCCGTCTTTTCCCGACCGCAAGAGCGAGCCATGGCGAACACCGTATTCTGTCGCAAGTACCAGCAAGAGCTGCCCGCGCTCACCATGCCCCCACTGCCCGGCGCCAAGGGCCAGGAGATCCAGGCCAGCGTTTCCCAGCAGGCCTGGAACGAGTGGCAGGCATTGCAAACGCGCCTGATCAACGAAAAGCATCTCAACCTGCTCGACCCCGCGACCCGCCGCTACCTGATGGAGCAGCTCGAACTGTTCCTCGACAACCAGCCCACCGACACCGCCCAAGGCTACGTTCCCCCCAGCGAATGAGACGCACACCCCAGGCCTGACCCAGGACCAAATATTTTCGGCAAGTGCTTGACCATGGGGAGGATATCCGTTTAAATACGCGCCGTTGGCAAGGGGCCAGATAGCTCAGTTGGTAGAGCAGGGGATTGAAAATCCCCGTGTCGGCGGTTCGATTCCGTCTCTGGCCACCACTTCTTCGATGGGGTATCGCCAAGTGGTAAGGCACCGGTTTTTGGTACCGGCATTCCCAGGTTCGAATCCTGGTACCCCAGCCACCCCGATCCGGAATTCCGACTCGAGCACCACGTAAAGCCGGCATAGCTCAGTTGGTAGAGCAACTGACTTGTAATCAGTAGGTCCCGGGTTCGACTCCTGGTGCCGGCACCATCCGAAAGCTAGTAAATTCAAGCAGTTGCAGCAAAGAACATGCCGCCTTCGGGGCGGTTTTTTCGTTTCTGCGTAGATTGTTGCTTCATTTGTGCGTTTCCGAGATCGGCACGACCGGCAAACTCAAGTCGTAAACGTCCATCATCGCTGGTGACCGATGACCGGCTGCATCCTGTTTGTCGTGCCTATTTCCTTCGGTATACGTGATCCCTCTGCGCTTTAAATCATGCAGTCCAAAGCGGTCTTCGATGTCGATCGCACCGTCCTCTATGGCGTTGTGAATGAAGCGTTGCCAGGCGCTATCGAACGAGCTTTTCTGCAGCGCATCGCCGTTTCTCGAAATGATCAATGGCCGCCGAGCTGGATTGAGAGGGACGGCCCGGCCGCGCTTTTCCCAGATGTTCGCTCTGCGCTGAACTGCTGCTTCCCACGCCGCCTGAAGCCGGGGAGTCCATGCGACGATGTTGTCACGTGATCCCTTGCGGCGATTGGTCTTGAGGCCTTCGGGAATGGCGTTGGCATCGGTCATTGTCAGCACCTCGATACCGCGCAGATGTAAGTTGACCAGCACGCGGATGAACTGGAGCTTGCCCAATGGGGCGTTGTCTTCTGTGCTGGCCTCGACCGAGCCCACGTGGCTGCGCTGGTGCAGCAGGGTGGTCATTCGTGTCCCAGCTTCTCGAGCGCGGCGCTTGCGAGAAATGCCGAACGGCTCTTGATGCCATGCACCGAGACATAGCTATCGATGCGGCGGATCACGATGCCGGGCAAGGTCACGTTGACTTTCTCGGTCTTGCCCAAGTAGGGGGTGACGTCGATATCGACGATGCCCCATCCCCATCCGGCGAATTCCGGATCCTGGCGAAGCTTTTCGATGCGGCTGGGCATCGGGATATCCTTACCAGCGGCGGCGAGCTCCCCGAGCTGAATATGGGCCACCTCGACGACCATCTCGTAGGCCTCCTCGATGGTATCTCCGGCGGTGATGGCGCTGGGAATGTCGGGAATCACCATGCCGGTGGCGTGGGTGTCGTCTCCCCAATCGATCGCTACTGGATAACGCATATGTTTCTCCTTGGCGGTGGCTGGGGCTACAGGAGCCCCGCGCTTTTCCTGATGCTGCGAACCGTGCCTATTTTCAGGTCTTTCTTGGGATGAGGACCAGGGACCGATCCTGGCAGTGTCAGATGCTTGAAAACATGATGGCTGCCTCTGATCCTGTCTAACTTCCAGCCTGCGGCTTCCAGTTCATCGATCAGATCGGCGCTTTTCACCTCCCGCTCCTTTGTCAAATTCGATGGCGAAATCATAACCCCAGGGGCACCTTTCGCAATCGGAAAGGTGTCTCTGGGGTTATGATTCATTCGTCCTCGTCACCGTTCCTTGAAACCGCTGCACCATCCGTCTCGCATTTGAGGTCAGTGACTAGCCCGCTATTGCTGAGTGAGTGGGTCACTTCGGTGACGATCCAGGCGGTGGCGTCGATCTCGGGCTTGTAGCCGGCCACGCGCACCGGGGTTTCGACGGTGATGTCGGGGCGGCCGACAGTGAGTGTCAAGGTCTGCTCAGCGGCGCCGAGCTAGGGGCGGTCGCGATCAGTCCGGTCACGCTGGTCGAGATGGTGCGGATGGTGCGCGATCCCTCGGAGACCTCGAGGACGCGGACGCGATGATGATAGCTATCGGCCATGTTCGATTCTGGGTAGTGGGCGGGCGATACGGTGCGTGGCAGCGCCGCTAGACCGGGTCAGGGTGCGGGGTCGGGAAGGGTGGGACGAGCAGTTGGCGTTGTGAAACTCGCCATTACGCAGTGACCCGCGAGCCGTCGGTGATGATGACAGGCTTCATCGCTCTACTGTCATTGACACCTGTAACGTTACGGATTACGGTGATCTTGCCCTATCACGGAGCAGGTAGATCAATGCGATGATCAAGAAGATCAAGCACAAGGGGCTCAAGCGGCTTTTCGAGAAGGGCGAGACTCAGGGCGTGCAGCCCCACCATGTCGAAGACTTGGAGGATATCTTGAGTGCACTGGACGCGGCGATCGAACCAGGAGATATGAATTTGCCCGGTCTCGATTTCCCCCCGCTGATAGGCAATCGTAAGGGGTTCTACTCGGTACACGTGAATGGCAATTGGGTGGTGACCTTCACCTTCGACGGCAATGACGCCGACCAAGTGAACTACGAGGACTATCACTGAGCGAATCAAGTATCTCCGGGGGTGCGAACACGATGCTCAGCCCCGGAGGTATCGGCCACCGGGATAGTCGAAGACGAGGAAGTTGATATGGCAATGAAGAATCCCCCGCATCCTGGTCGGCTGCTGCGCCGCCGGATCGTCCCCGCGCTAGGTTTGAGTGTGACCGAGTTGGCCAACAAACTGGACATGTCGCGCAACTCGGTTTCGCGAGTGCTGAACGAGCATGCCGCGATTTCGCCAGACTTCGCGGTACGTCTCGAGCATGGCGGGATCGGCAATGCTCGCCACTGGATGATGATGCAGACTCAGTATGATCTCGCTCAGGCGGAAGCCCGTGAACAGAACCATATCGAGCGATTTGCAGAGGCGTCCTGAGTCGCTCCATCACTCCTCCCCGGCTCGGGTGGCAGCGCACCGACCATCGTGGGTCTGGCCAGTTCCGGCTGGACGCCGCGCACACTGGTCACGAACTTCGATAATTACTGGTCCGTCGTCGGCAATATCGGGACGAAGTTAGGAGGGTGCAGAGCGCGGAAAGATCGTGACCCTGGATCTCGGTGATGCCGAGCCGACGTTCACTGACTTGATCGTCGAGAAGGAGGCGATCCTCAACGACGCATCGCTGCTCGGCGGCAGGCTCATCGTCTCCTACCTGGTCGATGCGAAGACGCAGGTGGAAAGCTACAGGCTCGATGGATTCTCCGGCATCGTCTTGGCGCTACCTGGCATCGGCAGCGCCAGGGGTCTGCGCGGCCGAGCGACGGACGATGAGGCGTTCTTCGTCTTTACCAACCACAATGCGCCGACCACGATCTATCGCCACGACGTGGCCACCAACACAAGCTCAGTATGGGCGCAGCCGAAGATCGCCGTCGATCTCGATCGGATCGTCGTCGAGCAGCGCTTCTATGCCTCGAAGGACGGCGCCAAGGTGTCGATGTTCATCGTCCGGCGCGAGGATACCACTAGACCCGCCGCAACCCTGCTGTACGGCTACGGTGGCTTTGGAATCAGCGCTATCCCGATCTATTCGCCTGCCCAGTTGGCATGGATGGAGCCGGGTGGTGTCGTGGCCGTCGCCAACATCCGCGGCGGTGGCGAATACGGCAAGGGCTAGCGTGACGGCGGGCGTCTGCTCGACAAGCAGAACAGCTTCGACGATTTCATCGCCGCTGGCGAGTATCTGCGGGCCGAAGGGATCGCCTCATCCGATGGGCTTGCGATCCAAGGCGAGTCCAATGGCGGGCTACTGGTCGGTGCCGTGGTCAACCAGCGGCCGGATCTCTTTGCCGCCGCGCCTCCCGGCGTCGGCGTGATGGATATGCTGCGTTTCGACCGCTTCACCGGCGGTCGGCTATGGATCAGTGAATTCGGCGATCCGGCGCAAGAGGCGGATTTTCGCAACCTGCTGGGCTATTCGCCCTATCACAACATCCGCATCGGCAAGGCTTATCCCGCCATCCTGGTGACGACGGCCGATACGGATGATCGCGTCGTGCCTGCCCACAGCTTCAAGTATCTCGCCGCACTCCAGGCCACCGACATGTGGGCCTTCGCCGCCCATTGGACGGGGCTGGCGTTGAGGAGGGTGGATCAGTGCCTGCGCAGCAGTGTCTGCGGGGCGACGCCGAAGGCCTTGCGGAAGGCGTGGCTGAAGTGTGAGAAATCCGAGAATCCGTGGTCCAGTGCTACTTGGGAAACGCTGCGCACGTGGCCGTTCTCGATCGCCTCTCGGCTAGCCTGCAGGCGCTCCTGCCAGATTACCGAGACTGGCGTCTTCTGGTGTCGGGCGAATGCGCGGGTGACGGTGCGGGTGGAGACATGGTGCGCTTGGGCGATGCGCTCGATGGTCAGGTTCGGGTCGCTGAGGTGAAGACGAATGTAGTTCATCACCCGGGTGTACAGATCGAGCTCGGCGTTGGTCTTCTTCAGGTCCTGAAGTTCCAGGCTGAGTACCAGCAGGTCGAGCATCGTCTGCGAGAAGCGCTTGGAAATTTCCGCATTCTGCAGTCCTGGGGGAGTCGCGGAAGCCTGGAGCAGCATCTCACGCAGCGGGACCACGCCGGGGCGGCGGTCGTCCAGCACCTGGGCGGTGAGTTTCTCGACCCCGGGCAGGCGGAAGCTCAACAGATGCCGGGGAATACGCACCAGGTGGATGTCGGAGCCGCCGAGGCTGAAGCGGAAGGTTTGCGAGGCGTCGTAGAGCATCAGGCTGCCAGCCGACAGCTTCGCCCTGCGGCCGCCCTGCTCCAGTTCGCCGTAGCCATGCCGGGTGAAGCCCAGCCAGAGGTCCTCGTCGGGGCCGCTGCGCAGATGCTGGGGCGTGCGCTCCCAATAGTGCAGTGACGCGGACAATGTGCAGATGTCGAGCGAGCCAAGGCCGCGGACAGCGAGCTGGCCTTCGAAGTCATTGTCGCCCAAGGGCTTGCTTGCGGCAGGAATGCAATGGCGACAGACCACCTCCTTCCAATACTCGAAGCGGCGGGGGGCAGTGACGGCGCTGGTCGAATACTGAGTGTTGCTCACGGCGGACACCTCGCATCGGCGAATCTACGACGACTGTTTGAGAGTCCAGCCTTCAAGCAATTTACAGGCCATGTCGTCGAAAGCCTCGACGAAGGTAGCCAGGTTCCCACTTGACCCGGTTAAGCCATGAGAGAGCGCTCGACCCAACTCGCACCGCCACTTCCTTCCATGAGCCGTATCAGTGCGCGAAGGCGATTTGCCCGTCGGGCCGGATCGATCGACATCCGACATGGACAGCTGTTTCGCTTGTTCGCGTGACTTTGTGGTGCGTTCGATGGCGTGGAACGCTGATCTTGCGTTGATATAGTGCATGGTTGCGCCGAGCAGCGTAGACGTGATTGCGCCACTGACAAGTTGTCCCTTTCAGCCAAGTGGCTGTCCTTCTCGACCAAGCGCCGAGGGGCGCGGCTGCCTAATTTCTCTCTCGTCGAGTTTCCCCACTCCGATCGACGAGGAATGCTCATGCTTGCCCAACAGCGCCGCTGGCTGACCGACCGGCCTCGTTTTACGCGACTGCGCGATTTGGCGCCGAAGGCGTTCGCTCTCTTCTCGTTTCCATCACCGCCTCGGTGCTCCCCCGTCGAGCCGGGACGAACCTCGCACGTATTACTCCATCCGTAAGCCTGAAACCAAGAACCACAACCAGGAGCTCCTATGGAATCCGCCATCGACAAGCACCTCAAATGTCCCCGCACGCTGTCGCGTCGGGTCGACGACGATTACCAGCCGCCTTTTCCGATGTGGGTGGCGCGTGCGGATGCAAGCCTGCAGCAGGTGGTGATGGCCTACCTAGGCATACAGTTTCGCGAAGAGCAGCGTGAAGCCGCCCTTGAGGCCATGCGCGGCATCGTCGCCAGCTTCGACCTCGCCGATGGCCCACGCCACCATGATTTGACCCACCATACCGATGCCGAGGGCTACGAGAACTTCATCGTCGTCGGCTACTGGCGTGACCCGGCCGCCCACTGCCGCTGGTTGCGTTCGCCAGAGGTGGATGGCTGGTGGTCCTCCGAGGATCGCTTGGGCGAAGGGCTGGGTTACTTCCGCGAGATCATCGCCCCTCGTGCCGAGCAGTTCGAGACCCTGTACGGCTTCCGCGACGACTTGCCCGGCGTCGGCGGCGTGATGGACGGAATCAGCGGCGATATCGAGGAGCACGGCTACTGGGGCTCGATGCGTGACCGCTTGCCGGTCTCCCAGACCGATTGGATGCGACCGTCCGGCGAGCTGCGGGTCGTTTCCGGAGACCCCGCCAAGGGCGGCCGGGTGCTGGTACAGGGACACGACAACATCGCCCTGATCCGCTCCGGGCAGGACTGGGCCGAGGCGGGAGA
The DNA here is from genome assembly GCF_000621205.1 of Halotalea alkalilenta DSM 17697. Lineage (GTDB taxonomy): Bacteria > Pseudomonadota > Gammaproteobacteria > Pseudomonadales > Halomonadaceae > Halotalea > Halotalea alkalilenta. The sequence continues at coordinate 20,881 of NZ_JHYY01000026.1, forward strand.
CGAAGAGCGCGCGCTGTACTTCGATGAGATGCTGCCGCCGCTTTTGCAGGGGATGGACTTCCTGCGCGACGAGGGGCAGGCGCTGGGCTGCTACAGCAACCGCTTCGTACGCAACATCGATCTGGACGGCAACCTGCTCGACATCGCCTATGACATCGGGCACTGGCGCTCGCTCGACAGGCTGGAGCGATGGGCGGAGTCCCACCCAACCCACCTGCGCATCTTCACCACTTTCTTCCGAGTGGCGGCTGGCCTGCAGAAGCTGCGGCTCTACCACGAGGTGTCGGTGTCGGACGCCCGCAGCCAGATGTTCGAGTACATCGACTGCCACCCGCGGACCGGCATGCTGCGCGACGCGCAACCCATGCAGTCCTGATCCCTCGCCATCGAAACCGCCTGCCGCTCTAGGCGGCACGGCTTCCCTTTGCCAAGGAACAACAATAATGTTCAAGCCCCGTATCCTGCTGCTCGCCGCTTTGCTGCCCGCTCTGCACGCCCAAGCCGTCGAAGTCGCGCCCGGTGACTACGAGCAGCTGCCGGTAGGGTCTACCATCGGTCTGATCTATTACCAGCACTCCAGCACCGACGCCCTGTACTCCCAAGGGCGCAAGAGCAGCTCCGACTTCAACCTGACCTCCAATATCGGCATGCTTCGCCTGCTGCATGTCTACCGGTTGAGCGACAGGGCAACCATCGATCCGCAGTTCCTGGTGCCATTCGGCCATGTGTCGGGCAACGGCGATGCTTCCGCCATGGGCAGCGCCAGCGGAATTGGCGATCTTATCCTCACTGCGCCGATCAAGTACCGCCTCAACGACGCCCGGGACATCCTCAGCGCGACCGCTTATCTCTACCTGCCTACCGGTGACTACGATAGGAACGATGCGCTCAACCTTGGTGAGAACCGCTGGAAAGTCGACTTCCAGGCCGCCTACATCAAGCACTTCACCGAGAATTGGGCCCTCGACCTGGTCGGTGACGTCATCTGGTACGGCGACAACAAAGATTTCGGTGCCTCATCCTCCCGGATGGAGCAGGACGTCTCCTATAGCGCCCAGATTATGGGGCGCTACATGCCGGATCCCACCACCGACTTCGGCATCGGCTTCGGCCACAACTGGGGTGGGGAGACCCAGGTCGACGGCGTCGATCAGGACAACAGATTGGAGACCACCAATCTCCGCCTCACGGCCAGCAAGTTCGTCACGCCCAAGGACCAGGTCCAACTGCAGCTGGGGCGGGATCTATCGGTGGACAACGGCGCCAGGGAAGACTTCCGCATGAACCTTCGCTATGTGCGGGTCTTCTGAGCCAATCGTCGCACGGCATGCGTTCGGCGGGCTGTCCTTCTCGACCAAACGGCTGTCCTTCTGAGCCAAGCGCCAATGAGTCGCTCGATCTAATTTGGATCCGGTAGCGCCGGATTCCATGCCCCGAGCGAAGCGTCCGCGCCTTGCATTCGTACAACACATTTTCCTTAGTGGCCGGCTGCGCTGGCCCGACCTGGAGCAGGAACAGGAAACTCCCATGGCTATCGTTCGTCCCAATCTCGATCAACTCCAAGACCTTGCCAGCCGCCTGCATATGCGGCTGACACCGGAGCAGGCCAGTGAATACCTGGCCCTGATGCAGTCAAGCTTCGATGCCTACGACCTGGTCGACGAGCTGCCCGACGAAGTTCCCGAAGTTCGCTACCCTCGCTCCGCTGGCTACCGACCCAGCGGCGATGAGAATCCCTATAACGCCTGGTACTACAAGAGCGAAGTACGGGGCAGTGCCGAAGGAAAGCTGGCCGGGCGTACCGTCGCGCTCAAGGACAATGTGGCTTTGGCCGGGGTGCCGATGATGAACGGCGCCTCCACCCTGGAAGGCTTCGTGCCGTCCTTCGACGCTACCGTGGTCACCCGCCTGCTGGATGCCGGAGCGACGATCCTCGGCAAGGCCACCTGCGAGCACTTCTGCCTTTCCGGTGGCAGCCATACCTCCGATCCTGAGCCCGTGCACAATCCGCGCCGCCACGGCTATGCCGCGGGTGGTTCCTCCTCCGGCAGCGCTGCCCTGGTGGCCGCCGGGGCGGTGGACATGGCCATCGGTGGTGACCAGGGCGGCTCCATCCGTATTCCCTCGGCGTTCTGCGGGACCTACGGCATGAAGCCGACGCATGGCCTGGTGCCGTACACCGGCCTCATGCCGATCGAGGCGACCATCGATCACGCAGGACCGATCACCGCCAACGTGCGCGACAATGCTTTGATGCTGGAGGTGCTGGCCGGTGCCGATGGCCTCGACCCGCGCCAGTATGCGCCGCCGGTCGATGCCTATTCCGAGGCGCTGGGACGGGGCGTGGATGGTCTGAAAATCGGCATCCTGAGCGAAGGCTTCCATTTGTCCAACCTGGATCCCCGCGTGGCCGACAAGGTGCGTGAGGGCATCGCCCGCCTGGAACGGCTGGGTGCCGTGGTAAGCGAAGTGTCGGTGCCCGAGCACGGCTTGGCGGGATCGCTCTGGCACCCGATCGGCTGCGAGGGCCTGACGGTCCAGATGATGCATGGCAATGGCATGGGCTTTAACTGGAAGGGACTCTACGACGTCGGGCTGCTGGACAAGCACGTCGGCTGGCGCAACAGCGCCGATGCGCTCTCTGCATCGCTCAAGCTGTGCATGTTGGTTGGCCAGTATGGCCTCGAACGCTACAACGGTCGCTACTACGCCAAGGCCCAGAATCTGACGCGCAGGGCGCGTGCCGGCTACGACCAGGCGCTGGACCGCTATGACCTGCTGGTGATGCCCACCGTGCCGATCACCGCGCAGCCGCTGCCGGCGCCCGGCTGCCCGGTGACCGAAGACGTGGCCCGGGCGCTGGAGATGATCGGCAACACTACGCCCCTGGACGTCACCGGCCACCCAGCCATGTCGATCCCCTGCGGCCAGGTGGATGGTCTGCCGGTGGGGCTGATGCTGGTGGGTCGGCACTTCGCCGAAGGTACGATCTACCAAGCGGCCGCCGCATTCGAGTCGACTGGCGATTGGCAGACGTTCTAAGGCGATCCCCCTAGCTATCTACCAGCCAATTTCAGCTCAGCGAGGCACCTGACATGAACCATGAGCACGACCATGACCATACCGAGCCGCCGGAAGAGATCGAGCTGCGCGTAAAGGCGTTGGAATCTCTGCTGCTCGAGAAGGGGCTGGTCGATCCTGCCGCTCTCGAGGCATTGATCGATACCTACGAACACAAGATCGGCCCGCGCAACGGTGCGCGGGTGGTCGCCAAGGCCTGGGCCGATCCGCTTTACAAGCGCCGGCTGCTGGAGAATGCCACCGCGGCCATCGCCGAACTGGGCGTTTCCGGCGTTCAGGGGGAGGACATGCTGGTGGTGGAGAACACCGCCGATATCCACAACGTGACAGTCTGCACGCTGTGCTCCTGCTACCCCTGGCCAACCCTCGGATTGCCACCGATCTGGTACAAGTCGGCACCTTATCGCTCGCGCATCGTGATCGATCCGCGCGGCGTGCTGGCCGAATTCGGCCTGACCATCGCCGCGGACAAGGAGGTCCGCGTCTGGGACAGCAGCGCCGAGCTGCGCTATCTGGTGCTACCCGAAAGACCTGCGGGAACCGATGGCTGGAGCGAGGAGCAGCTGGCCGAGCTGGTCACGCGGGACTCGATGATCGGCACGGGGCTGCCTAAGTCTCCGGATGATGCGCCATAGCCAGCTGACGAGGAGAGACATATGAACGGGATACACGATTTAGGTGGTATGCATGGGCACGGACCGGTTCTTGCGGAAGTCGATGAGCCGTACTTCCATCATGAATGGGAGCGTAGGGCGTTCTCGCTGTTCCCCGCTCTCTTCGTCGGCGGACACTTCAATGTGGATGAGTTCCGCCATGCCATGGAGCGCATGGAGCCCGCCCATTACCTGCAGGCCAGCTACTACGAGCATTGGATTCACTCGTTCGAGACCATGCTGCTCGAAAAGGGAGTGATTTCCGCCGCCGAGCTCCAGGGCACGGCCGAACCGACTCGCAACCCGGTCGCGGCGCCCGTGTTGACCCTGGACATGGTGCCGCTGGTCGTCCAGACCGGGGCGTCCGCCCGCGTCGACCACGCAGTGGCCGCTCGCTTCGCAGTGGGTGATCAGATACGCGCGAAGAACTTCAATCCGACCACGCACACTCGGTTGCCGCGCTATGTCCGTGGCAAGGTCGGTAGGATCGAAGCCGATCACGGGGTCTTCGCTACGCCGGATACCATGGCGCACGGGCAGGGAGAGCAGCCCCAGCACGTTTACAGCGTAAGCTTCACCGCCCTGGAGCTATGGGGCGAGGCACGTGCGGACAAGGTGTACATCGACCTGTGGGATAGCTATCTGGAGGAAGCATGAGCGGGATGACCCGAAACGATTGCGAAGCCATTGGACTGCCTAAGGACGATGAGGGCCCGGTATTCGACAAGCCATGGCAGGCCCAGGCTTTCTCGATGATGGTTCACCTGTACCAGTCGGGCCTGTTCGCCTGGCGGGACTGGGTCCAAGTGTTCAGCGAAGAGATCAAGGCATCTCCAGCGCTGCCGGGAGAAAGCGCCAATGACACTTACTACCGCCAATGGACGGCGGCGATGGAAAAAATGGTCGCCTCCTTGGGTTTGACCGGTGCGGACGATATCTCGCATCGGGCTTCGCAGTGGCGACAGGCTTATCTGAACACGCCACATGGACACCCGGTGGCGCTGGCCCATGCGAGCTGCCCGCCGATGCACCATGGGCATGCGCCGCATCGTTCACCGGTGGCCGTCAGTCCGGCAATCGGTGGTTGAACCCGAAACGGCCCTCCGTTCAGCCGCTCTGCGCGTGATGCGCTGATCGCTGGTGCCCATAAGCCTCAATTCGACGCTGTCGCAGACGGCAAAGGAGATCACCATGCATATCGAGCCCGGTCTGGTGGATGCCGGCAAAATCTGGCTGAGCCATGCCACGGTGGCAGGCACTGGCGCCTATACCCTCATGCTTGCGCGGGAGGCGATGCGCGAGCGCAGTTTGCCTTCGCTCGTCGCGCGGACCTTGGCAACGACCGCCCTGGTCTTTGGCTTCTTCGAGATATTGCCGCATCATCCCGTCGGCGTCTCCGAGGTGCATTTCATCCTCGGGTCGACGCTGTTCTTGCTCTTCGGGGCGGCGCCGGCCGCAATCGGCCTGGCGCTTGGGCTGCTGATCCAGGGCGTATTCTTCGCGCCTTTCGATCTACCACAGTACGGGATGAACGTCACCACGCTGCTGGTGCCTCTATTCGCAGTGTCCGCCCTGGCGCGCCGCATCATCCGTCCGAACACCGCCTATGTCGACCTGACGTATCGCCAGGCGCTAGCGCTTTCGACGACCTATCAGGCCGGTATCGTCTCTTGGGTCGCTTTCTGGGCGTTCTATGGCCAGGGTTTCACCGTCGAGAGCTCGATGTCGATCCTGACCTTCGGTGGCGCCTACATGTTGGTCATCGCCGTCGAGCCCCTGGTAGACCTTGCGGTCCTCGCTATCGCGAAGAGAGCGAACCGTTTGCGGGGGAATGCATTGGTCGAGCGGCGGCTGTACGACGCGGCGTGAGCCATCCAACGGCAGATCGTCGCCGTAGTCATGAAGCCTGGCCTTGAACTGGTCCAGGAACTCGGGCCTAGGCCCCGGGGGACGTCGCGTAGCCTCGCATGTCTCCCGGGGCCATCTCGATGCAGGGGAGGGAGTGCAGCTTCGGGCAATGTGCCAAGGGGTAGGGCATTCCGCCGTCCTTACCATCCCCGCCAGTACTGCGACGTATTTCCGCCTTACGCCAGCGCCTGGGGGGATCGGCGTTTTACCCAGGGAGAGAAGAGGCGGGTCATGGGGCGTTCCAACCATAGGTAGGTCAGGCAGCCGCAGGCGGTCGCGCTCGCCCCTAGTATGCCAATGGTAAAGAACATGCTGGCCAAGCCGTTCACGGTGAGACCTAGCTTTTGCAGGATCACGGCGAAGGCACCAATCAACAGCATGTGGCAGAGGTAGATGGAATAGGAGGCGTTGCCCAGGTGGATGAGCAGCCTAGGGTATGCAACGCGCTCGCCACGATCGAGCGAGAGGATCGAGTAGAAGACCGCGAAGGTGAGCGGGTAGAGCAGTGGTTTGATGTCGTACTGAAAGGCTATCACGTAGGCTGTCGCGGCCAGGATCGCGCATATCGATTGATTGATCGCTGGGACGGGAAGATGGAATCCGCATCGGTTGGCGACGCCGTAGAGCATGCCGATAGTGAAGCAGAGGATGATGTCCCAGGTATAGAACTCGAGCAGCAAGCCGCCTTCCGTCGACCAGCCCAGTATGACCAGTCCGATGGTGCTGGCGACGACGAACAATATCCCTACTTTTCGGCTGAATATCAGTGATAGCGAGAACAGTAGATAAAACATCATTTCCAGGCAAAGTGTCCAGCCCACCGAAAGTATGGGGGTGGGGAAGTCGAGCTGATCGACCTTGACCATTGGAACGAAGAAAAAGGATGCTATCGCGCTGAGCCAGGTGAACTTCATCGAGCTGTAGGCGGATGGATAGATGATGAATGAAGCAATGGCGAGAAGGGTGAAGAAATAATACATCGGCAAGATTCTAACGCATCGCTTGAGCAGGAAATAGGTGGTTTTTCCTGCAGAGAAGTCGTTCCAATGAACGTAGATCATCAGATAGCCGCTGATCATGAAGAAGATTTCCACGCCCAGCCGGCCGGTCGCGCCGCCGATATCGATGAACGGGAAATCCGAGGCGACGAGTTTCAGCGCAAACTGATTGGCATGGCTATAGACTACCAGCAGACAGGCAACGCAGCGAAGAATAGTGATCGACTCTAGGTCGGTGGTTCTGGCCATGCGCCTGGTTCCTCGTATGTCGGTGCGCTGAAAGCGACGATCTCGACGTCCATTGCGCATTCTCTGCGACGTTCTGAGCACATACGAGATGAAGGTTGAACAAAGAAACGGTTTGATGATGAAAAGAAACGATCAAAGTGCGTGAAGATTATCGGGGAGCGTTCGATGGGTTTCCTCGCCACGATGGTGGGATGTCGCTTCATTCGCTGGTCTTTATCTGTATCGCCGGCAATCCGATGAGAGAATCAATCTGCAGGTATTGCTCATTTCCAGCGCCAGTGCGCTCTATATAATGAACGCAGTGATAATCACCTCCTGGAATATTGGTCGGTTCAGGATATTCTTCATGAACTCGATCATGATGAGCATCAGAGCAACCTATGCAGTCTGACCACGCTGTGTCGATAATCTTCGATCGCTCGATGTACTACTGGTCTAAGCGGTGTGGTTCGTGGAGAGCCATGCTTGTCGGCATGGTCCTGTCCCAGCCGTATGAGAGGTGAGGGCGCGCGGCCAGGCGTTACCCGCTGCATTTGGAGAGATGCATACAAGGGGTTCGTTGTATGGGAGGCATGAGCGATAATCGATGGGCTCGCCCTATTGGTTCGCACCTTCGCAGCGACCCTGAGCATGCAACCGGGATCATGAAAAAGGGATCATCTTATGAAGAATGAAGCCGGCGCCAGGGGCGTCTGCGGTTGGCTACTGCTATTGCTCGGGCTGGCAGTCGCCGTTCTTGGATTGGCGATGGGCATCGGGGGGGGCTACCTGGTCTTCCTTGGCGGCAGCTGGTACTTCCTGCTGATGGGTGCTGCGATGTTGGTCTCCGGGGTGCTGGTGGCCGCTCGCAAGCCGCTGGGGGCCTGGCTCTACGCGGTGGCTTTCGTCGCGACGGCATTCTGGGCGGTGGCGGATGCTGGCTTCGAGTTCTGGCCGCTGGTCTCGCGGTTGATGACGTTCGCGGTGATCGCAGTGGTGATCGCCCTGGCCTACCCGGCGCTGGTGCGCTCCTCGGGCGGGAGCGGCGGACGCGGTGGCTATGCGCTGGCCGGTGTGATGGCGCTCGCAGTGGTCGCGGCGATGGGCTACATGTTCGTTCCGAGTCCGGTAGTGCGCGCCACCTCGATGCCTGACGTAGTGCCGGTCGCCGAGGGGCAGGCACAGACTGACTGGAAAGCATGGGGTAATACCGTCGCGGGTGATCGCTTCGCCGCACTCGATCAGATCACCAAGGACAATATCGCTCAGTTGGAGGTCGCCTGGACTTTCCGCACCGGCGATATACCGGAAAGTACTGGCTCTGGTGCCGAGGACCAGAATACTCCGCTGCAGGTCGGTGACACCCTCTATCACTGCACCGCCTATGGCAAGGTGTTCGCCCTGGACGTCGATAGTGGTACCGAGCGCTGGCGTTTCGATCCGCAGGCCGAGTCGCCGAACTGGCAGCGTTGCCGCGGACTGGGCTACTACGAGGACGCGCCGGTCGAAGCCGCTTCGAGTTCGAGCGACGCCGCCGCCCAGGCGACAGCGGCCTGCCGCCGGCGCCTGTTCCTGCCAACCATCGACGCTCGCCTGATCGCCATCGACGCGGAGACCGGCGAGCCTTGCGCGGATTTTGGCGACGATGGCACGGTCGATCTCCAGGCGGATATGGGGCAGGTCAACGATGGTTGGTACCAGCAGACCTCGACCCCGCTGGTTGCCGGCAACCTGGTGGTGGTCGGCGGACGTGTCGCCGACAACTTCTCCGTCGACGAGCCGCCGGGGGTGGTCCGCGCCTTCGACGTACATAGCGGTGAGTTGGTCTGGGCCTGGGATCCGGGCAACCCTGAGACCACCCAGCGTCCGCCGCAAGGCGAGACCTACACCCGTGGTACACCCAACGTATGGTCGGCGATGTCCTACGACCCCGAGCTTGGCCTGATCTACCTGCCTACCGGCAATGCGACGCCTGACTTCTATGCCGGGCAGCGTACCGAGCTGGATGATCAGTACAGTTCGTCGGTGGTCGCGGTCGAGGCCGCAACCGGCCGGGTGCGCTGGCACTATCAGATGACCCATCACGACCTGTGGGACTTCGACATTCCGGCGCAGCCGTTGCTCTACGATGTTCCCGATGGTCAAGGCGGCACCTTGCCGGCGCTGATCCAGATCACCAAGCAGGGCGAGATCTTCATGCTCGATCGCGAGACTGGGGAGCCCATCGCCGAAGTCGAGGAGCGTCCGGTACCGCAAGGCAACATGCCTGGAGAGCGCTATTCCCCGACCCAGCCGTTCTCGGTCGGGTTGCCCTCGATCGGCAATGAGACCCTGACCGAATCGGACATGTGGGGTGCCACTCCATTCGATCAGCTGCTATGCAGGATCGAGTTCAAGCAGATGCGCTATGACGGGCCCTATACCCCGCCGGGCATGGATCGCGCGCTGCAGTTCCCCGGCTCGCTGGGTGGCATGAACTGGGGCAGCGTGTCGGTGGATCCGACCACCCACTACATGTTCGTCAACGACATGCGTCTGGGGCTGGCCCATTACATGATCCCGCGTGATCAGATCGCCGCCGGTGCCAGTGGCATCGAGATGGGGGTGGTGCCGCAGGAGGGCACGCCATTCGGCGCGATGCGGCAACGCTTCCTGTCGCCGCTGGGGATCCCCTGCCAGAAGCCGCCGTTTGGCACCATGTCGGCCATCGATCTGCAGACCCGGGAGCTGGTCTGGCAGGTACCGGTCGGTACCGTGCAGGATACGGGCCCGCTCGGAGTCAAGATGCACATGCCGATCCCGATCGGCATGCCGACCCTCGGAGCTTCGCTGGCCACCCAGTCTGGTCTGGTGTTCTTCGCCGGCACCCAGGACTACTACCTGCGTGCCTTCGACAGCGCCACCGGCGAGGAGATCTGGAAGGCGCGGCTGCCGGTGGGCAGTCAATCCGGCCCGATGACCTACGTGTCTCCGAACACCGGCAAGCAGTACGTGGTAGTCAGCGCGGGTGGGGCACGCCAGTCACCCGACCGCGGTGACTACGTGATCGGCTATGCGCTGCCCGGTGACGCTACGCAGTGAACGCTGCCTATGCGCTGATGCAGCGGCCGTAGAGAGAAAGAGCATAGCAAGAGGGAAACGAAGCCCGGCGCGCGGCGCCGGGCTCCGCTCATCGGCGCCCTGCCGACACCCTTCGCGATCGGGCGGACGCTGGTTCATCCACGCCGCCACTCGAGAGTGAGCGTCTCGTCGCGAGGTGCGAACCGCTCCAGGTGCTCCTTGATCACTGCTTCCAAGTGACCAAGCGCAGCCTCGTCATCGCCGTCCAGCTGGACAACGAGATTACTTCCCTGTGTCGTCAGCAGGCAGCGTCCGCGGGAGAACTGGATCCGCAGCCCGTCGGCGTGCTCGCTGAGCGTAAGATTTTCCTTATGAGCCCAGTGTCGCTTGAGCTTGTTGATCACCAGTTCGGGATTGGTCGTCGACGCTAAAGCGTGTGAGACTGGCATGCTATGCTCCGGCAGATAGTGGTGTCCTGAGAGATGTCATTTTAGCGGGCTAATTAATGGTTGGGCCGTCTTCGGAGACGGGTTGCGCAAGATCAGATCAAGAAGGGGATGAAAATGTCGAGGAGTCGGCTGACAAGGGCCAGGACATTGGTGGCCGCAGCCTTGGTGTCGGGAATGCTGGCGGGGTGCGGCGGAGCGGATGACGAGCCGGAGCAGACCGGTCCGACGCCCTCGACCGATTCGTCACGCGTGAGCCAGGCGGGTGCTTCCCAGGAGGATGCCCAGGTACAGTCGCAGGTCTTCCGCGGTACCTTGCCGTGTGCTTCGTGCGAGGGAATCGAGACCGAGCTGACCCTGCGCTTCACCGGGGACGAGCAGCCCAGCGGCTTCTCGCTCAAGGAGACCTACAAGGGAACTGACGAGGGCACTCAGGTCGAGCTGTCGGAAGGTCAGTGGACGCAGGTCACCGGCACCTCGGCGGATCAGAACGCAGTGGTCTACCAGCTCGATCCCCAAGGCGAACACCAGCGTTTCTTCCAACGCATCGATGAAAATACCCTGCGCATGCTCGATCTCAGCATGGAGCCGATCGACTCGGCGCTTGATTACGAACTGACCCGCGAGTAAGCACCCCACGCGCGCCGCCGCTAGGCGCCGAGCCTGGGGTAGTCGGTATAGCCGTGGGCGCCTTCGGAGTAGAACGTTTCCGGCTCTGGTACATTGAGTGCGGCGCGGCGCTCGAAGCGCTCGACCAGATCAGGGTTGGCGATGTAGAGCTGGCCGAACGCCACTGCGTCCGCATCGCCGCGCTCGATGGCAGCTTCGGCCTGATCGAGATCGAACTTCTCGTTGGCGATGAAGGGGCCGCCGAAACGGCGCTTGATCATCGGCCCGAGGCTGTCCTCTCCAAGGTACTCACGAGCGCAGATGAAGGCTATTTCTCGGACGCCGAGCTGGTCGGCGACATAGCCGAACAGCGCCTCCGGGTTCTCGTCTCCCATCGAGTGGGTATCGCCTCGTGGGGCGAGATGGACACCCACCCGCTCAGCCCCCCAGACCTCGATACAGGCATCGGTCACTTCCAGCAGCAGCCGCGCGCGATGTTCGATCGGGCCGCCATAGGCATCATCGCGATGATTGCTGGCGGTTTGCAGGAACTGATCGAGCAGGTAGCCATTCGCGCCGTGGATCTCGACCCCGTCGAAACCGGCCTGCAGGGCGTTTTCCGCGCCACGGCGATAGTCCGCTATCACACCAGGAATTTCATCGATCTCGAGCGCCCGGGGAATGGGATGGAGGGTCTTCGGCCGCATTCGCCTGACGGGGCCCTCTGCGGCGATCGCGCTGGGGGCTACCGGATCGCGGCCATCGAGATAGTGCGGGTGAGAGATTCGCCCCACATGCCAGAGCTGCAGGAAAATCCGCCCGCCCGCTTGGTGCACGGCGTAGGTGACTCCGCGCCAACCTTCGATCTGGGCTTGAGACCAGATGCCCGGCGTATCCGGATAGCCAACGCCCATCGGCGTCACCGAAGTGGCTTCGCTGATGATCAGTCCCGCTGAGGCGCGCTGGCGGTAGTATTCGGCCATGAGTGCATTGGGTACGCGGCCCGCGCTGGCCCGGGAACGCGTCAGCGGGGCCATGATGATTCGGTTGGGTAGCGTCAGATCGCCCATTCGAAAAGAATCGAACAAGTTGGGCATAATCGAGCTCCATGATGGAAGGTGAGCGACGTTCTGGACGTCAAGAGGACGTCAGCAGCTTAGACCTTGGTCCAGGTCATGGCTAGCAGGCGAAAGACCATCGCATCGATCAAGCGCGTCAAGAGCTATCCGTGCCCTCTGGTGGCCCAAGGGGGGCTTACTGAATTTTCTCCTTGGCGCTCTGGTAAACGTCGCTGACGTTATCCTTGATGCTGTCCCAAGTGCTGGTGGACTCCTGATCATCACCTTCCTGGACGCGCTCTTGCGCACTGTCCGGATCCAGCGAGTGCTGTGGCGCGGTCGGCGTGGAATCGCCATCCTGCGTGGTGGCGCCCTGCTCCTCGCCCGGTGCCGTCGGGGTGGTACCCTGGTCTTGATCCCGTTCAGGGCTCGGCGTCGAAGCTGCCGTGCCTGAGGACTCATTGTTGTTGCTCGAGTCCTCCTGCGCCGAGGCCACCCCCGTGGCGAGAAAGCCGAGGGAAAGGGCTAGAGCGAGAATGCCTTTGCGTTGCATGGCTGACTCCTTGACTCGGTTGCATAGCGAAAGAACGGCTACCGCCGCTTCCTGCGGTCCTTTCAGTAGTAGCAGCTCCAGCGCGCTACGCACGTTTCCATCAGGGAGCCGTTGCTGGCCGTAGGATCAGGTCCGAGGAGAAGGGGCCCGATATCTTGCCGGGAAATGGTTGGCAAAAGAGCGTACCTGGCATTCGGTTTCATCCGGTCGAGCAGCGCCTCGTCGAGTGATCTCCTCGGGCGTCCTATGCAAAGAGATTTTTCCATGGTGGTGTGATAAAAACTATGGCCTCATCGGCCGTTCAGCTTGAACATCATGTCGTATTCACATGAGTGGTTCCTGTCCCTGCTCGCGATAATCGCGATCCTGATCACCCCGGGACCTACGAATACTTTGCTCGCTGCCTCAGGCCTGAACCGCGGCGTGCGAAGCTCGTTGGCGCTGATTCCGGTCGAGCTATGTGGCTATGGTGTATCGATCGCTACCTGGGGTTATCTGCTGATCTCGCTCTCGGCCAATTTTCCTTTGCTGCCTCATGTGATTAAGCTTCTATGCGCCATCTTCATCATCTGGCTCGCGTTCAAGATGTGGCGAACCACCTTGGCGATCGGTGAAGTCAGAGCCTCTCCCGTGGGTAAGAGGGCGCTGTTCATGGCGACACTCCTCAATCCCAAGGGGCTTTTGTTCGCAAGCGCTGTGTTTCCTTCCTCGGCATTCGTGGATTTGCCCGGTTTCGCGGCACAGTTCTTGGTCTTCGCTCTGCTGCTGATACCTATTGCCTGTGGTTGGATAGCCTTTGGTGCACTGCTTGGCAGTGGCCGGGTGCCATGGCTTCGGCCGGACTATCTCCAGAGAGGGGCTGCCCTCGTATTGGCGATATTCGCCCTGTCGATCGGTATGAGCGCGTTGTCCTAGTGGCTGTTGGTGGCCGATTTTACGAGCGTCTTCGCTTTACGCTGGGATGGATGGCGATTGTTGATATCGCCATCGCATGTGAATTGATCGTGCTGAATTATTGCCATTATCACGCGGAAAATGAAGAACTGAGCGTGCGCGGGAGAGCCGATGGCCGCGCGGAGAACCTGACGGTATGGGGCTCCATGTACCGCTCTTCATTCGGGTCGGAGGCTACATGATCATCCAAGCCTGCCTCAACGGCGCACGTCCCCACGACTTTCATCCTCGACTTCCTTTGACGCCTCAGGCTATGGCCATGGATGGGGCCGCCTGTATCTATTCCGGTGCGAGCGAACTCCACCTTCATCCCCGCGGCTCGAACGGCCAGGAGAGCTTGCAGGCCGTGGACGCAACCATCCGTGCCGTTCGCCTCGCCTGCCCTGGCACCCTCATCGGAGTGTCGACCGGGGCTTGGATCGAAAACGACGAGCAGCGCACCCGCAGTGCAATCGCCAGTTGGACCGAACTGCCGGACTACGCCTCGGTGAACTTGTCGGAACCGGATGCGCCAGCGGTCATCGACCTTCTTCATCGACGCGGGATCGGAGTCGAGGCGGGTCTCGCCAGCGTGGCCGACGCGAAGCGCTTCGTCGCGCTTCCCGCTCGAGGCCGGGTTTTTCGCGTACTGATCGAAATCGAAGAGCAGGATCTCGAAGTCGCGTACCAGATAGCGGAAGGCATTGCAGCTGTGCTTCAGCGTGCGAATGTACGGCGTCCAATCCTGCTTCACGGCTTCGACGAGACGCTCTGGCCCTTCGTTGAGCTCGCACGGGAGCGACGATGGTCGACCCGCGTCGGCCTGGAAGACGGTCAATACCTCAGGGATGGCACCCTCGCGCCCGATAACGCGGCCCTGGTCGCCGCCGCAGCGGCCATCCTCCGCGACTAGCCGGTTGGTCGGAGTATAGGAATGCGCTGGCCGCCATGAGCCTCGTCGGGGCGCCTCGTCGATGGCGGTTCGGGCATGCTCCAGACAAAGAAAAAGGCCACCGCTTGCGCGATGGCCCTTTCCTGGATTGGTGGTGTGATGGCACCCTGCGACAAACCTATGTAACTCAGCACTTTATAGTCCCTTCCCACGCCTGCGGAAAGGTGCGGACTCCAGTCCTAACTGCCATCAATCCCATCAGTTCTCCGTAACTGAGGTCTTCCGCCAAAGTTTTCACACAGCACGCCAATTTATGGGAATTGAACCCGCGTCCGTTTTCTGTAGCAAGGAGCGGAGTGTATGAGGCGTGGATTCGATCTTTAGCCATTTCCGTTCGCGCTGAACTGCTGGCCTATGCTGTCGTTGTATGGGAGAATTGGCAACCATTGGCAATTCTCATTCATCATCTGCAAAGGCAAACGATGGCAGACCCGGAAGGCGAAATTCTGACTCTGGACGAGGTGGCCGTCTACTTGAAGGCTGGCAAGCGCACCGTCTACCGCCTTGCGGCGGAAGGCAAGCTCCCGGCTTTCAAGTTGGGCGGCACTTGGCGTTTCCGTCGCAGCGATCTGGATCGGTGGATCGCCAGTCGCATCAGCAAAGGGATGGTGGATGGCGACGAGGGAGCGGAATGACTGTCAGTACCGCGATCCTTCAGTCCAGAGCTAACCCTCAGCAGCTCGAAGCCATTCTGACCACCGACGGCCCGGTGCTCATCATCGCAGGCCCGGGTTCCGGTAAGACCTTCACTCTGGTCGAGCGTATCGTTTACCTCATCACCCACAAGAGCGTCGCGCCCGAGTCACTGCTGGTCGTCACCTTCACCGACAAGGCCGCGCGCGAGCTGACTACGCGCATCTCCAACCGGTTGAGCGAGCTGGGTATCAAGTTCAACTTGAATGAGGTGTACCTCGGTACCTTTCACTCCATTTGCCTGCGGCTGCTGGAGGAGTACCGCGAGTTCACCCGGCTTAAGCGTAGCTTTACGCTTTTCGATCAGTTCGACCAACAGTATTTTCTCTATCAACACATCAAAGACTTCCGCGCGCTGCCGGATGCAGAGCTTGTCATGGGTGGAGACCAGACGGGCCGCTGGGCACAGTCGGAAAACCTGCTTAAGTGGGTCAACAAGGTCAGTGAAGAGGCGCTCGATGCTACGACGTTGGCGTTGGCCCCCGAGCCAGAAATTCGTGCCTTGGCCGCGTGCTTCGCCAAGTATCAGGAACTAATGCACGAGAATAACTACCTCGATTTCTCCGGTATTCAGTACGAGGCGCTGCAACTGCTGAACAACCACCCGGAGGTGCTGGCGCAACTGCGCGATAAACTCACCCACCTGATGGTGGACGAGTACCAAGACACAAACACCATTCAGGAGCGCATCCTTCTGCTGCTGGCGGGCGAGCGCAGCAACCTTTGCGTGGTGGGCGACGACGATCAGGGTTTGTACCGTTTTCGCGGCGCCACCATCCGCAACATCCTGGAGTTCCCCGCGCTGTTCGACGAGGGGCAGTGCAAGCAGGTCAAGCTGACCGTCAACTATCGCTCGCACCCGGACATCATCCGCTTCTACAACGAGTGGATGAAGGAACAGCAGTGGGACGACGGCACGCGCCTTTTCCGCTTCGCCAAGCAGATCGTGCCGCGCGAGGACGACTTTCCGGACGTGCCCACGGCGGTGCGGCTGGCCGCCAGTGACGACAACGGCGACACCGCCAACTGGCATGCCGAGGTGCTGGCCTTCCTCAACGATCTGAAGGCGTCGGGCCAGCTTGCGGACTGGAACCAGGTCGCCTTCCTGTTCCGCTCGGTCAAGAACGACAAAGTGGTAGCGCTTGCGCGCTTCCTCGAAGCTGAAGGCGTGCCCGTATTCTCGCCGCGCTCGAATATGTTTTTCGAGCGCGAGGAGATTCGTCTGATGATCGGTGCTCTGATCTTCCTATTCCCGCAGTTCCCAAAGGTGCGGGCGTGGGCGGAGGGTGTTTCGTTGCCCGTCTGGGACTACTACGACCACTCCTGTTTCAAGCCTTTCATTGATGAGCTGCGCAAGCCGGAAAACAAGCCTTTGCTGGATTGGGCGCGCCCGCTGGCCAAGCGCCATGCCGTGCTCACTCAGAACACCGACTACGCCTTCTCGGGCCTGTTCTATCAACTGCTGCAATTCCCGCTGTTCTCGCGCTTCCTCACTGAAGAGGCCGTGCAAGGCGTGGACAAGGGGCGCGCGGCGCGCAATCTTGGCACCTTCTCCAAGTTGCTCGCTAAGTTCGAGTATCTGCACTTTGTCAGCGTGTTGAATCCGGAGTGGCTGGAGAAAAACATCCGCGACCTGTTCAACCACTTCCTGCGTTTCCTGCAAGACGGCGGTATCGGTGAGTATGAGGATGAAGCCGAGTACGCGCCCAAGGGTTGTGTGTCGTTCCTCACTATCCACCAGTCCAAGGGGCTGGAGTTTCCAATAGTGGTTTGCGGCTCGCTAGAAGCTGTGCCCCGCAAGCAGTACAGCGAAATGGACGTGCTTCTGGAGGACGGTGGCTACCTCTCCAAGGAACGCTTCGAGCCGCTCGACCACATCAAGAACTTTGATTTCTGGCGACTGTTCTACACGGCCTTCTCACGCGCGCAGAATCTGCTGGTGCTAGCGGCGCAGGAGAAACAAGGCCGGGGCAAGTCGCCATCCAAGTACTTCGAGCGCCTGTTCTATGAGCTACCCAGCTGGCGTGACGTTGACCTATCTGCGCTGACCTTCGAAGCGGTCAAACAGATCAACCTAAAGCGCGAATACTCGTTCACCTCGCACATCACTGTCTTCGAAAACTGCGCCGAGCAATACCGCTTCTTCAAAGAGCTGGAGTTCGCACCCGTTCGCGAGAGCCCGATGCTCTTCGGTACTTTGGTTCACCAGACCATCGAGGACATCCACAAGACCGTGCTGCGCGGTGAAGAACACACTTTGAGCCTTGATGCCATCGAAGGCTGGTTCTCTGCGAACTACGCAATGCTGTCAAAAAAGGAGCGTGTTTACTTAGCTCGACCGTCACAGCGGGCAGCGCTGGGGCACGTGCTGCGCTACTACGAGCGCGAGAAAGGCAACTGGGATCGCATCAAAGAGGCCGAGGTCGAGATTTCTCTCATCAAGGATCAGTACATCTTGAAGGGCAGCGTCGACCTGGTCCGAGGCGAGAACGACACGGTCGAGATTATCGACTTCAAGTCCGAGAAGAAACCCGACATGGAAAAAGATCGGGATCGCTTGCGCCAGTACCAGCACCAGTTGGAAGTGTACGCCCATCTGGTCGAGGAGCGCACCGGCCAGCAGGTCAGCCGCATGCACCTGTACTACACCGGCGAAGAAAGCGGGAATCCTTATGTGTCGTTTAGCAAAGACGACCGTGCTATTGGTAAGACCATCGCGCAGTTCGATGACATCGTCGCGCGCATCGAGCGGCAGGACTACGCCATCACCGCACGCCCGGCCAAGCTGTGTCAGGACTGCGATATGCGCGCTTATTGCGACAACAAGAATTGGAAGTTCAGAGAGTAGATTATGAGTGATGATTTAAGTAACCAGTTGAATCTTGAGGTTGCGGAAGTCAGCCCGAAATATCTTGATTCGGTCGAGAAATACGAGTTCGAGCCGATCAAGGGCTACCCTATGCTGAATTGGCGCGGCAAGCGACCGTTCACCTCGACTCAGTATTACCCGGCGCAACTGAAGGAAGTCCACGGCGAAGAGGTGGATGGCTGGCGCAACAAGATCTTCTGGGGCGACAACCTGCAGGTGATGAGTCATCTGCTGAAGGAGTTTCGCGGTAAGGTTGATCTGATCTACATCGATCCGCCTTTTGATTCGAAGGCTGATTACAAGAAGAAGATAAAGCTACAAGGCGCGCAGGCCGAATCGGCGTCAAACGTATTTGAAGAGAAGCAATATACAGATATCTGGACGAATGACGAGTATCTGCAGTTCATGTATGAGCGGCTTGTATTGGCGAAAGAATTACTTTCGCCAAGCGGGAACTTTATGCTTCATTGCGACGAAAAAAAGTCGCACCATTTGCGATGTGTGCTGGATGAAATATTTGGGCCATCCCAGATGCGCAATGAGATTATTTGGTCCTATGAAAGTGGAGGTAGGGCAAAGAACTTTCTTTCAAAAAAGCATGATGTGATTTTTTGGTATTCAAAAACAGACGCGTATTTTTTTGATCTAGATGCCATTAGTGAGCGTCGTGGAGCTATGAAGAAAAACAACATGCGGCGAGGTGTCGAGGAGGATGGCCGCATTTATTACGCAATCACAGTCAATGGCAAGGAATATCGCTATTACGAGGATGATCTGGTTCCCCCTACTGATGTCTGGGATGTGAGTCATTTACAGCAGCAAGATCCAGAAAGAACTGGATATCCAACTCAGAAGCCAGAAAGATTGATCGAAAGGATGGTACTTGGCATGTCTCCTTATGGAGGGCTGGTGTTTGACTGTTTTATGGGATCCGGCACCACGCAGGTAGTTTCCATGAGGCACGGTCGTCGTTTCATCGGCGCGGACATCAACCTTGGTGCGATCCAGACGACCACCAAGCGGCTGATCAAAGTTGCCGAGGAATGTTGCCAAAAGCCGCTCGAACCCGATATCAAGTACTACACTGGCTTCGAGGTCTACAACGTCAACCACTACGACATCTTCCGCAACCCAGTGCAGGCTAAGGAACTTTTGCTTGAGGCGTTGGAGGTGCAAAAGCTGGAATTCAGCACCGTGTTTGACGGCGAAAAGGACGGGCGCATGGTCAAGATCATGCCCGTTAACCGTATTGCCACCCGCGCTGACTTGAACGAGCTGATAGCGGGCTTTGATTATAAGGCGTGGGAGCGTAAGCAGAACGAAAGTCCGAACCGCCCGGTCGAGAAGATCATGCTTGTCTGCATGGGTCACGAGCCGGACTTGGCCGCGCAACTGGAGCTGGCGGCCAAGCCCTTCAAGATCGACGTGAAAGTGGTGGACATTCTGCGCGACAAGGCAGACCTGGAGTTCAGGCGAGACTCGCAGGCTAGGGTGGCCCTCAAGAATGGCGAGCTGGTCATCGAAAGGTTCTATCCAATGAACCTGCTGCAAAAGCTCTCGCTGCAGAAGGAGTCGGTCGAAGACTGGAAGGAGTTGGTCGAGTCGGTGCTGATCGACTGGAACTACGACGGCGCTGTGCTGCAACCAGCGGTGGTGGACATTCCCGGCAAGAAAGATCTGGTCAAGGGTGCATACGCCGTGCCCCAGGATGCAGGCACCATCCGCGTGAAGATCACCGATCTGCTTTCGGAATCGTGGGAAGGGAGTGTGAGCAATGGCGACTAAGCGCACCATCGCCAAGAAGACCGCCCGCACTGCAAGCGCATCGCTGGATTTCGCCTTCTTCCGCTTTCTGTGGCAGTTCTACAAGGACAACCGTGGGGCGATCCGGCAGAACTACAAGGAGCTAACCCGCAAGTTCCTCGACTTCAACAACCCGGACAAGAACCCCAAGGCCTTCTTGCGACAGCCGCAGTTCGAAGCGCTGGAAGTCTATGTCTTCCTCAAGGAATTCCTCGGCAACGCCAAGGTCGAGGAAATCTTCAAAGCGTGGTACGAACGCAGCGGCAAGTTTGAGGGCCGCAGGTTCGGCTCTTTTCTCGGCACGGCGGGGCAGGAAATGTTCCAGTTTGGTGAGTCCGACGAGCTGGAGCTGAACTCTTACAAGGTGCTGTTCGAGAAGATGCGCAAGAACTCGCGCACCTACCCGAACTACATCTTCGCCCTGACCATGGGCACCGGCAAAACCATCCTGATGGCCACCTGCATTTTCTATGAGTTCCTGCTGGCCAATAAATTTCCGAAGAGCGCGCACTACTGCCATAACGCGCTGGTGTTCGCGCCGGATAAGACGGTGTTGCAGTCGCTGAAAGAGATCGAGTCCTTCGACTTGGCCCGTGTGGTGCCGCCAGAGTACGTCAACTTTCTCACCGCGCACCTGCGTTTCCATTACCTCGAGGAGGCGGGCACCTCGCTGGATACACTGGATCGCTCGCGCTTCAATATTATCGTTTCCAACACGCAGAAGATCATCCTCAAGCGCCAGCGCAAGGAGAAGGCGCCCGCTGCAAAGCTATTCGACGCGACAGGCGAAACGCTCACCGCCACAGGTGTCTATGCCGACGCCGCCGACCTTTACAACTTCGATCAGCCGGAAGAAGAAGGTGAACTCACCACTAATCAGCGCTTCGAGAAGCTGCGTCGATTGGAGCAGTTGGGCATCTACGTGGACGAGGCCCACCACGCCTTCGGCAGGACACTGGCCAAGAATATGGGGATAGGCGCAAAACCGACGGATACCAGTCTGCGCACCACCATCGACATTCTTGCCGCTAGCCTGAGCACGGCGGGCACGCGGGTGGTGGCCTGCTACAACTACACCGGCACGCCCTACGTGGGGCGCGAGGTGTTGCCCGAGGTGGTTTACGCTTACGGCTTGAAAGAGGCCATCGACAAGGGCTTCCTCAAAAAAGTGACGTTGCACGGCTACGCCAATACCCGCACCGACGAGTTTGTCGATATCGCCATCGAGAACTTCCTGAAGGCGTCTGGCGAGTTACGCCCGGAAGGTCTGCTGCCCAAGCTGGCGTTCTTCGCTGCCACCGTTGAAGAACTGACAAAAGAGCTGAAGCCCGCCGTCGAGCGTGCGTTGCTCAAACACGGCCTCCCGACCTCGCGTATCCTGGTCAACGTGGGCGACAGCAAGATCACCACCAACGACGACATCCGCGAGTTCAACCGGCTCGATACCGAAGGCTCGGAAAAGCAATTCATTCTGCTGGTCAACAAGGGCCGCGAGGGATGGAACTGTCGGTCGCTGTTCGGGGTAGGCCTGTTCCGTGCACCAAAGTCCAAGATTTTTGTATTGCAAGCTACGATGCGTTGCCTGCGCGCCATCGGCGAAGCCCAGCACACAGGCCAGGTCTTCCTTTCGAATGACAACCTGAAAACGCTCAACGACGAGCTGCAGCAGAACTTCCGGGTCAGCGCCGATGAGCTGCAAAAAACCGGCAAAGACAAAGAGCGCGTGCAGATTCGCGTGGTCGAGCCGCCGGTCAAGATCAAGCTGGTGCGTGTGCGCAAGCTCTTCCAAGTGCGAGAGAAGCAACCTGCCCCTGGGCATGAACTGGTGCCCGAGCGATCCAGCCGGGAGAAGTGGAACGAGCTGGTAGAAAAGTACCGCCTGATCGAAACGCAGCAGGATGGCCTGACCGCTGCCGACGCGGCAGGCGCTTCCGGCAGCCGCACCTTCGACCTGACCGCCCGCCGCGACAAGCGTACCTTCTCACCAATGACGCTGGTGGCCGAAGTGTCCCGCTATCTCAACCGAAGCCCGCTGGAGATCGAGGATCTGCTCGATGCAACGAAGGAAGGCACCGACGAACTGGTGGCCATCACCAACGAGTTTAACGAGCTGCTGTATGACGAGATCATCCCGCGCCTGTTCCGCTTGCTGTTTGAGCTTGACGAGTATGAGAAGAAGGACGAGTACGAGGTCGATCTGATCAAGATGCCCCCGAACGGCTACTACGAGGTGTCGGCAGCCAAAGACAAGATCGTGCGGAAGGACGATACCCAGATCAAGGACGATGAACGTGCCAAGAGCTTCCACCTCGACACCTACTGTTTCGATTCCGGCTCGGAAAACTGGCTGTTCTGGGATCTGCTGCGCGAGCAGCGGGTGAAGAAGATCTACTTCACCGGGATGTTGACCCACGGGCAGTCCGACTTCTTCATCCAGTACATCGACCCGGACTCGCGCACCGTGCGCAGCTACTACCCCGACTTCATCTTCCAGCGCGAAGAGCCGGATGGCAGCTTGAAGTACGTAATCGTCGAGGTGAAGGCTGACAATCAGATCGAGGACGCTGTGGTGCAAGCCAAAAAGGACTTCGCTCAGCAGATTGCGGTGGCTAGCGGGATGGAGTACCGAATTCTCAAGTCATCGGATGCTGATAACCGTCGTTATCGGATGTTGCTATAGGAGCCCCCCATGAGTGCTGCCAAGCTTCGATTTCACGTCGACTCTCGTCTCGCCACACTGTTGAGTCAGGAATATAAGTCGACCGAGCGTGCGCTGAAGGAGTTGGTGGACAACGCTTGGGACGCCGATGCGGATCGGGTCAGCATTCAATTGCCGAAACCATTGAGTGGGGATCCAATAATTATTCGAGACGATGGCACCGGAATGACGGTGGAAGAGCTACGGCGACACTACCTTACCATTGCCAGGGATCGGCGTTCTGCACGAGGCGAGCGTACTGTCGGGAAGAATCGTCAAGTTAAGGGGCGCAAAGGAATCGGCAAATTCGCTGGGTTCATGGCAGCGTCGGTGATGACCTTGGAAACTCGCACACGGGGAAAGCTTCACCGTATCGCCTTGCACATGGACGCCATTGGGAAAGTGGATGACATCGAACTGCTCGATATAGCCCTTCACAGTGAAGACTGCGAACCGGATGCCAACGGCACAGTCATCACGTTGAGTGAGTTGCATCAAGGGTTGGCTTATCCCGATGCGAATCGCCTGCGACAGGTGTTACTGCAAGACTACGGGAGGCATGACGACTTTGTCGTTCTCGTGAATGGAAAGCAACTTGATGTCGATGACATACAAGGAAGTTACTCGGAGCACCAGACAACACTGGCTGACGTAGGGGATGTGAAGCTACGCCTCTCGATTTTCGATGGTAAAGCGGGCTTGCGTCAGCCGGGAGTCACGCTTCGCGTCGGCGGCAAAGCGGTCGGGTCACCCAGCTTTTTCGGATTGGAGGAACACGAATACTTCCCACCGAAGCTATTAAAGAAAATGTACGGGGAAGTCGATGCGGATGGGCTGCTCGATCATGTCACTGCGGGATGGGATTCGCTAGTTGAAAACAGTGAAAAACTTAAGGCGGTAGAGGAATTTGTCCAACCGATCCTCATTGCAGCGGCAAAAGAAAAATACGGCATGGAAATCCAGCTTGCACACGCGCGAATGCAGAAGGCCATCCAGCAACGTTTGGCGGACTTGCCGGAACATAAGCGGAGTTTCGCCAACAAATCTATCAGAAAAATCCTTGAACGCTATTACGACGAGCCGCCAAGCAAGATAGAACCCATTGTGGGTGTGTTGCTGGATGCGTTAGAGCGATCCGACTACCGCATCTTGTTGGAACACATCGCAGATGCGTCGCAGGGTGAAGTGGCGACCATTGCAGATCGATTGAATGACTTCGGGTTGGCTGAGATGGCATTTCTTGTCGCGCAAGCGGCAGCTCGACAGGCTTTTCTTGACCAACTAGAAGAATTGGCATGCGATCCTGCTACAACCGAAGCGGCAATGCACAAATCGCTTGAGTTGAGTCTGTGGGTATTCGGGCCGGAATACTCATTCTTCAGCTCGAACGTCACGTTGAAGAGGCAGATTGAGGATGTCCTCAATACAACATATAAGGGGAAAAATGCCGACAGGCGCCCGGACTTACTGCTGAATCAGAATCTAAGTGGTGACTATCTTTTGATTGAATTCAAGCGCCCCAGTCACAGCTTAAACTATGACGACTACAGGCAGGCTATTGAGTACCGACACGATTTTGCCAAGCACATCACCTCGCCGATTCGGGTGGTTCTGATTGGGGGGCGCTTATCTTCTGACTTCCCGAGAGATAATCGTGAGCCGAATGTCGATGTTCTAATCTTCAGCCAAGTGATTGCTTCTGCGCGAAGACAGGTTGAATGGTTGTTACGCAGTGACTGCAGCCAGATCACAGCGTAGCTATTTGTATTTTTCCGCCCCACGCTTGCCACATCCTCAGGTGAGCCTGGGCAGTTCATCGGCGGCGGCCGCGTCGTGATGGGTGTGGAATCGAATTGGGCGAGAGCCGTGGTGGGCTATCTCGAGGCGCGCCCGGATGGAAAATTCACCACATGGCAGACAAGGTGCTAAGGCCATCTTTCGGTAAGGGAAACGACTATGCTTGCTGGGGTTCTGATCGTTATATGTTCTGCGCTGATATGGTTGGTATCAGAAGGAATTATTGCCTGGGTATCTGGTGCCGCATTCTTGTTCTTCGGCGCAGTTGTTGTCAACGGGTTTCTGAGCGGTAAGAAGGGAGAGGAACCGGCCGGAAGCGACTGGCTTCCCACACCCCCGCCTGTTCGTTCTGGCCCAGTTTCGCCGCGACAAACTATGCCCGTCAGTTCTGATTCAGCCGTCGCTCTTGAGGGTGATGGCAGCTATTCGTTCGACATTGTAGGTGAGTCATATTATCAGGAAGAGTTGAAGCGGATAGCCGGACCAAAGCAAGAGAAAGGTAAAGCACTTGAGTGTGAGGCGCTCATCATTCACGAGCCAGATAACCCACACGACAGAAATGCTTGTGCCGTAATAATCGATGGCCGAAAGGTCGGACACCTCTCAAAGCAAGATGCCAAGGATCAGGTATCGTTCCGTCAGTCCCCTGGATTTTCGTTGTCAGCCAAGGCGTTGATAACGGGGGGCTGGTCTGACCGTAGAGGCGAAGGCAGCTACGGCGTAAGGCTCGACTATGTGCCGAGGGAGCTCCCGGCCAGGCCACTGGAGAACGAGCTGTATCGTTTCATGGGGCAGAAGGTACCGCGTAATCTCAGCCGTGGTGATGCCTGGGACTTTGAGCGTAGCCTTGCCGAGGCCGGTGATGAGAGGGTTGGCCTCTGGCGAACATTCAGAGATGCTGCAGAGTACTTGCAATCTCCCGAAGGGCGTGAAGATTACGACATCAAAAAGCCTTCACTCAAGCAGCTTCGAGAGACATACGCCAGTCTGCTCGAGGAGCGCAAGGGTGAGGGGGACACCAGTCCGATGGATGATGCGGATATCCACGAGAAGCTGGTTGATCTTTTTCCTGATCTGGAAAAATAAGCAGTCTATGACTTGGGGCTGGGTTGAGGGCGCTTATGCCAGGTGCCCGACGACGTCGAGATGCTCGTCACCGCGTTGAAACGCGCCGAACCAACCGTTTGGTGAGTCGGTGCGTGTGCGACTCACCAGCAGCGTGAAACCTTCGCAGCCGTGCTGCTTGGCATTGGCGAAGTCTGAGGTGTCGAACTTGGCTTCGCGTACCATGGTCGTGGCCACTGACCTCATGGCAGATTCGAACATGTCGAGTAGATGCGCTTGCCGGTTGGCGTCGATGTTGCATGAAGTCACGTCGTCGATGGCGGCGTGTTTGAAACGGTTACTCATGATTGCTGCACTGTGGTGGGTATGGAGGACATGAACGCGCTGTTCAGCGATAAAGCCAAGCGTGTTCGACTTACTGGCTTGCCGTGCCCATTTCTCTGACCCACGTCTGCAATGCTTTCAGTTGCTCGGCATTCTCGTGGCAGGCTTGGTAGTTGGCGGTGACAGTTCCGGCGACGGCAGAGAGCGCAATTTCTGCGGCGGCCTCATCAGCATCTCGGGCGGGCTCGGGTAGTTCGCCTGCGGCGGCAGCGTCGTGCAGGCGCACAAAGCCACGGTTGATAGTGCAAGCAGCATCGGCTTGTACGGGCACATAGACGGGAACCTCCTTGATAATGGTTTCACCCTTCTGCTGTATGACGCGAACGCGGTCGACGTACTGTGTAACGACCTTGGCGGACGCTTGTGCCTGCTGCTCACGCACGACAGCGGCTTGCAGGATCTGTTGCTGGGCGGCGGCATCCCACTGCGCTTGAACGTGGCCCGCACCCTTTATCCAGCCGAAGCCGACCAAGGCAACGGCCAGTGCGGGCAAGCCCAGCAGGCGATACAACCAAGGGATCAACGTCATGGGGTCGCCTCTCCGAGGCACCGCCGGTACTCGGCTTTCCGCCGTGTGGCCAGCCCGCCGCACAGCCGAGCGTTTGCAGGCAATGCGCAGTCCTTACCCTGGAAGAAGCGCCATCGCAGCAGCTCGGCGCAGGCTCCCGCGTAGTCCTCGGCGTTGAGTTTTCTGACCAGCGTGGACTGGCAGAACGCGCGGCTGCCGACGTTGTAAGAAAAGCTCACCAACGCGTCGTACTCGTGCTGGGCCAGGGGCACGGTCACGCATTGTTTGAGCGCACCCTCAAACTGCTGCACATCGGTGAGCGCCCGAGCCAGCGCCTTCGGCGGCGTCGTGGTGTCGCCCAGCTTCACTCCGGTGGTGGTGCCAAAACCAATGGTCGGCACATCGCCCTTGACCGGGATGACCGCGCGGTCGGTGTAGCCCTCGTGCAGCACGATGCCGACCAGAGCTGCGGCAGACAAAGTCAGGGCGGCCACCGTCCGTCGTTGTGGTCGTAGGATCATCGGTGCATCTCCGGCTGCGCTACCAAGCGGGCGATAGCCGCACCGATGCTGGCACCAAAGGCTAGCAAAACAAACACCCCACGCGGCAGCAGATCACCGAGTAATGGAACTACTACTTCTGCCGCTGTGAAGAGGGTTGCGATGAGAGAGAAACGAATGCTCCAGGCAAAACGGGCGACTCTTTGCCAGTCATCGAGCAGGCAGATTTTCGGTTTGGCGTTCATTGCGTGCTTCCCATCAGTTTTAGCTTGATGGCAGCTCCAATCAGTAGCGCGACCAGAACTCCGGTGGTGAGTACTCTGACGGCGGTGCGCCATGCCGTGCGCCGGGCGTCACGCCACGCGTCCAACAGGTCGCGTAGCTCACGGATGTCGCGTGCGGCGTGGCCATTTTCCAGCCCAAGATTTGACAGGGCGTGTCGGGCACCGCGTTCGGCAGCTTGCTGGAGGAGCCTTTCCAGCTCCTCGGTGGATAGAGGGGTTGTGTTTTTCATGCGTGTTGGCCCTCATGTCATTACCCATCATCGACCCCCGATTGGCACATGAGCTGCAGCTCGCGGCGGCGCTTTTGGGGCTCGATGATGGATGTGATGTTGTAAATTGAACCATCGAATGCAATGCGCATTGCGGTATCGATTCCTGGTCGATACCGCATGCGAATGCGGGTGGTGGTTTCTGATTGGATGGACGCGGCGGCGAAGAACTCACGACCCTGCAAAGGCTCGACGGCTGCCCATACGATGGCCTCCGTCTCCCAGCTATAGGTCATCTCTCCGGTAACGGGGTCTTGTGACCATGTCGATCGTTGGATCTCAATGCGATGCCGGTAACGGCCAATGGCTGTGCTCATAAGCGAGGGACTCGCCACGGATCGAGCAGACCATCGGCAACGCTGTGAGGTAATGCGGTGATACCGGTCGCGATGCTCAGCGATTCCCGGTGCTCGTACAGAGTGCCAATACGTAGCAGCATCCATTGTCGGATGGACTTGGGAACAGTCTCGATATCACCAAATCCGCACACCAGTGTGATCGTAGCGGCCTCGATAGAGATCAGCGTGGGCGGCCAATGCCCGTCCAGAGTGTAGGGCGAGGTGCTGGTTATGCTCTGGATCGGCAACAAGCCTTCGAGCCCCATACGCTCTCCGGCGACCAGCTCTATCTCCCAGGTCTGGGTGATCAGGCGTTGTCCGGTGAGAAACTCGGCCTGTTCGCGGGCGGCGACGATGAGCGCCTCAATCAATGCATTGTCATCATCGAGATCGACCCGCAGATGCAGTCTGGCCTCGGACAGCGTCAGTGGCTCGTTTGCCGGTGGCACGGTCAGCGAGGCTTTCATTACTCTGCCTGCTGCAAGGCTTTGACGGCTCCGCCGACGTCAATCAGGTTGCCGTCGTGGCGTGAGAACGCCAGAAACCCGACTTGCCCCTTTTCCGTGTACTTGGAGTCGGTGAGCCGGAACAGCGACACCGCCAACACATCGCGGATCAGGTACTTGGAGAAGTCTCCAAACAACACCGCTTTGGCTTCGGCTGCCAGTACCGGCATCTGCTGGTTGATGGAGTAGGCGTAGCCCAGCACCGTGTCCGGCTCGCGCACCGCCACGCCCGGTAGCCACAGTGGCCGGTTCTGGTCGTCCTTGAGCTTCTTGATGGCTTTGAGCGTGCTGTCGTGGAACATGAAACGGCACCGCCCTGCTTGTCGGTAGGCCGGATCGACACTGTGCTCAAGATCGATCAGCTCATCGAAGGTGATGGCTGCTGCAGCGTCCGCGTTCGCCCCTACAGTGGCCGCTGTCACGATGCCGGTGGGCTGGCCGACGCCGGTGCCCACTGTGAAGTGTTTGTTGGTGATTCGCGCAATGCGCTGCGCCAGTCGCTGGTTGATGTGCGCCTCAAGGTCGATAACTGCGTCCTGTAGCAACTCGAAGGGCACCGCCACCGACTTTGAACTGTATTTGTAGGCACCCAGCGATTTCACGCCGAAGGTGAAGTCCTGCGCCGATACCGACTGATTTTCCCCGACGATCTCGCCTTCCTCGGATGTGGCGTTGGTGGTGGGGTAGTTGATCGGGTTGCCGCTGGCGGTGGGCAGAATGGTGGCCACCTCGCGCATACCGCCAAAGGCGGACATGGCTTCGATCAACTGACGGGCGACGTCGGTGGGTACCAAATAGCCGCCCTCGGCGGGCACGGTAGTGCCCATGCTCGCTTGAATACTGGCGGCCTTGCGGGCCACGGCTTGCTGCTGTTCGTAGCTCAACGCGTTGATGCCACCGCGTAGCCAGGCCACGAAGATGCTTTTTTCCTGCTGCAATTGATGTTCGGCCTCATCGGTGGAGAGGCCCAGCTCATTGCTGCGCTGGTTGATTGACGCACGGTTCTGCGCTTCGAGGTCGTAGGCCTTTTGTTGGCGCTCGATCTGGGCATCCAGCCGGTCGATATCCGCGACCAGCGTGTCGTACTGCTGCTGTTGGGTGTCCTGCCATTGGTCACCGGTGTGCTGGTCGACCAGGTTGCGCAGGGTTTTGGCGAAGGTGGCACGCTGTTCGCGCAGGGCTTGGATATTCATGGGGCGATCTCCAGATACAAAAAAGCCGCCGGAGAAACTCGGGCGGCAAGGGTGGTGAGGGTTAAACGTGGGTGCGATAACAGGGGCAGCGTAATCTCAGGCAGTGCGCTCAATAACGGTCACGCGTCGCCATCGCTCGTGCTCATCTACTATCGGTGATGCGTGCGTCTGGATGTCGACAGGAGCCTCGGTATAGGCGGCCAGATTCCAGTATTGCTTCGGCCCAGGGCTGGGCTGAGCGAGCCGATCCACCCAACCCTCGTCCAGTGCTTCCTGCGCGGTGAACCAGCTTTCGGCATCCATCCACTGTGCAATGCGTTGTGCGCTCTGGCCGGTGCGTCGCTGGTAATCGGCGACGATGCTGGCATCGATCTTCTCCAGCGTCAGGGCCATCTCCAGTAGGTCATGGCGGTTGCCGATAACCACACCCCAAGCGTTGTGGATCATCAGGAATGCGCCCTCGCTGATCTCAACTTCATCAGCGGCCAGGGCTACATACGAAGCTGCCGAGGCGGCGATCCCGTCGATATGGGCAATGATGCGTGCCGGATGCTCACGAAGTGCGGTGACAATTGCCCGAGCATCGAACACATCGCCGCCTGGAGAGTTGATGCGCAAATGAATGACCGGCGTCTCAATCGCGGCCAGGTCCTGCACAAACTGAGCGGCAGAGACCCCTCCCCAGGCATCGGCTCCGATTACATCGTAGAGCCAGAGGGTGGTCTCATTCGCAGTGGTCTGGCAGCGGTAGTGACGGGGCGTCTGCGCATTGTCATTCAGCAGTTGTTGAAGGCGGTTCATGGGTTTCACGTGTGGCTGAGGCATTGCTGAAGTCCTTGGGTTGAGCCAGTTGGTCGCCACCGGCCAGCGGTGGTAGATTTTCCAGACGCCGTACCTCGTTGGGCGTCATCCACGCTGGATTCTGTGTACCGCCCAGAGCGCGGGTGTAGTAGTCGGCACGTGCTTTGGAGTCGCCGCGCAAGAGTCCTTCAACGTTGAACTCGACGAACAGGCGCTCAGTACGGAAGCACTTGCGATTGATTTCCTGCTCGATGCGGTTCAGGTGCGGCGCCAGCGTGTATTGCACAAAGCCGATGCCTTGCTGTTCGATACCTGAGCCCCAGGAGGTGGATTTGTCGGTTTCCCCGATCATGTGCGGAGGCACACCGAAGGCTCGGGCAATGTCGGCCACCTGAAAGCGGCGAGCCTCGATCAACTGCGAGTCCTGCGCCGACAGCGTGACTTCTTTCAGGTCGGTACCTTCGGTCAATACGATGGGCAGGCTGCTGTTGTGCGCGCCGCCATACTTGTTGGCCCAGATGCGGCGCAGGTTGTCGATCTGCTCCTGAGTCATCTTGCCGGGCACTTTGAGCGCCACATCCGGGTGGGCACCGCTGGCGAAGAAGCGAGAGCTGAAACTTTCAGCCGCCAGGGCCAAACCGATGGCCTCGCGTGCAGCGTGGCGGATGACGCTCATGCCGCGCGTGCCATCGAAGCCGAAGCCCGGAATGTGCAGGATGTCGTCCTGGTCGCGCCCGAGCCAGATGCCGTCGCGGCAAAATTCGTAACGCAGGCGGTTGTTGATCTGGCGCACAGCCACGGCGCGACTGTCTAGAGGAATCAGCTGGCGAATGCTGCCGCCACGTCCCCGTTCAATTTCCGCCAGCGCGTCTCCTGTGAGCAGCATCTGCGCGACTAGGTATTCCCAGAACACCGCCGCTGAAACGCTCGGACAAGGCTGTTCATTGAGCAACCACCACAGGTCGTTGCGCACACGTTGACGCCCCTCGTCCTGGCGCTGATACACCGACAGCGGCAGGCTGGCGATGGCCCCGGCGATCAGCCGCACGCAAGCGTAGACGGCGGTGACACGCATCGCTGATGCTTCATTGACGGAGACGCCGGAGGCTGACGGTATACTCGCGAGCAACTCATAGAGCTCGGCGCTATCGAGCGTCAGTGCGTTATCGACGGCCGGTTGGGGGGGTGTTCGTCGGAATAGGCGATCCCAAGTGCTTCGCAGACTCATAGTGCAACGAACCCCTGTTCGATAAAACCGCTGTCACCGCTGTCCAGAAGCAGGCGGTTGAGTGCCATCAGCACCGCAATGACGCCATCGATCTTGTTTTCCGGACGCTCTTTGCGTGGATAGATGTTGTCCTTGGCGTCGCGGTGGCAGACGACGTTACTGACCATCCAGGTCAGAACCGGATCGTTGTCGAAAGTGAACTTGGCCTGCAGAACAAGTGCTTCGAGCTGCTTCATCGGCTCCGAAAAATTCAGTACAGTCGGGCGCACCTCGATCATCGGCAGACCCTCGGCCAACATCCGGGTGGAGAACTGTGTGGCCTGGAAAGGATCGAAGGCCACCGCCTTGACTTCGAAACGGGTAGCCCAGTCCAGCAACTCGGCTTCGATCATGGAAAAATCTGTGACGTTGCCGGGTGTTGCCAGCAGGCGACCGCTGTTCATCCAGCCTTGGTACTGGCTGTTGGCCGCTGAGAACACGGTGTCTTCCGGCAGGAAGTGGCGTACAAAGGCGATCGCTTTCCCTTCACGCTCGAACACGATGGCCATCGACGCGATATCCACCTTGCTGGCTAGATCGATACCGATCCAGCACGGCTCTCCTGCGAAATCCTCCAGGCATAAGCTGCTGTCCGCGCAGCGTTCCCACGCCCGAATATCCATCCAGGCGGTGTCGGTGCTGACCCAATCGTTGCAGTGTTTGGTACGAAAGTTATTGGTGGCCGAAGGCAGTTGCAGTGCCTTGGCCTGCAGCGGCCCGATGACTTCAGGCCGTACCGAAATGTTCCAGTTGGGATTGGCTTTAATCAGGGCTTCTTCAGTGCCCCAATCGTCGCCCTCGTCCAGACCGTAGATAATGCCGAACTGGCTGTCGTCTGCGACCAGACCGTCGAGCAGCCGGGTGACGAAAGTACGCACCTCGTAGCAGATGCCTGCGCGATCCGATCCCGCCGTGGTGATGACCCACAGCAGGGAGTTGTCGCGCTTGCCGGTGCCGGTCTCGACCACGTCATACACCGTGCGGGTCTTGTGGGCGTGCAGCTCATCAATGCAGCCAAAGTGGATGTTCAAGCCATCTAGGGTGGAGCCTTCGGCAGACAGCGCCTCGAACTTGGAGGCGGTGTTGATGACATGGATGTTGTGCGCGCCCACGGTGACGCCATAGCGCGCCCGAAACCCGGGCGACTTGCGTGCCATCTGCTGGGCATCGCCAAAGACGATGCGCGCCTGATCGCGGGTGGTGGCCAGCGAATAGCACTCGGCACCACCCTCGCCGTCGGCGGTAAGCATGTACAGTCCGACCGCCGAGGACAGCGTGGATTTGGCGTTGCCGCGTGGCACTTCGATATAGGCGCGCCGAAAACGTCTGCGTCCGTCCTTGCGGACCCAACCGAATACCGTGGTAAGGATGAACACTTGCCAAGGCTCCAGCTCAATGGCCTGACCAGCCAGCGGCCCCTTGATGTGGGGCAGCAGCTCGATGAACGCGCACAGATTGTCTCCGGGGCGGAATTTGCGCCCCTGCGTGTCCTGGAGAATGGGGTTGAAGCGAAACGGGCTGCCCCGGCCCTTGAAACGGGCCAGGTCATCCAGTTGCCGTTGGCAGGCTTTACGAACCCACTGGTTGGCAGGTACGTCCCCGGCAACGACCGATTGCGCATACTGTCGGGCGATGGTGGCGTAGTTGCGTCGAGCCATGGTCAGCCGCCCGCGATGTCGTGCCAGGGGTCGTCGATTGTGGTGTTGCGCTTGACCACGACCCGCGAGCGTGAGGCAGGCGTAAAACCCATCTCGGCGGCAGCCTTGAGCATGATCTGAGCTTGCCGGTTCACGATTGCCAGAAAGGGCGACTGCATCGGCACGCCGGTATTGGGAGCCTTGATCAACATCCCGGTGCGCGCGAGCTTTTCGCTGGCTTCTTGATACAGATCGAAGGCGATGACCCAGACACTGAAAACGGATGCATCGACGTCCTTGAGAAGGCCCGGAGGAGATAGTTCGACCACCTCCGACCAAGTTGCCTTCTGGCGTTCGGTCATCCAGACAGGGGGCGCAGCAAGGTCGGCCCCTGGTTGCGGCTCGTGGGCGTTGAGTGCCCGTTTGCCGGGGTTTCCAGAGATCAGTTTCAAAGCTGTGGGTTTTGGTTTTCGGCCTCGCATGGCATGAGGACCCCCCCTATGTCAATTTCGCGGAAACAAAAAAATGAGGTGGCGCGCGGACACGGGCGCGGCGGCCCCAGACTTCGCCTCCCCCCGACCCCGAGGGGTTTCAAAGGTCAGCGGCGCGGGTTGCCGAAGCCGCCGTCCTCGCGGGCGGTCTTGGCCGCGTGGCAGGAGGCGCACAGCGGCTGCAGGTTGCTGCGCTCGTTGTTCATGGCGTTGCCGTCGGCGTGGTCAACGACTGTGGCCAACCCCACCCGACCCTCGCGCTCGCAATGCACACACAGAGGTTGCTCGCGCAAGACCTCGGCACGCAGCGCCCGCCAGCGCGGATCACCGGTGTGCCAGGCCCGTCGACTCTGACGTGCCTTGGCGCGGGCGGTGTTGTCCCACTGGCGCAGATCGTTCCGGTGACGCGGGCAGTAGCCACGGCCGTCCTCTACCAGCGCGGCGCAACCGGGATGGCGACAGGGCAAGGGAGCAGACCGGGGCATGGAATCTTTGTTGCGTGAAGGTCGGCAGAACGCTTGGCTTGGAGCGGGAACAGCGCGTTCATCACGTCACGACAACCACATTCCGAAAGGAACTCGCCATGAACCAGATCGACACCATCCTCACCCTGATCGCCCAGAAGCATCTCGGCATCGAAACCCTGCAGACACGCAGTTCAGACCGCCTCGACTTCCACGACACGGCGGTGTGGTGCATCCGGGACGCGCTGGAAGCAGCCTTCAAAGCGGGCGTCGAAATCGGCGCATCGAGCCCGAAGACCGCGGAAGCGGAAATCGCCAGGGACTGTTCGGAAAGCCGCCAAACCAAGCAGAAAGCGCTTGGCTTCACTCCTGAACAGCGCGTTCATCACATCGTCATCCACCACCCCCGAAGGAGCAGACCATGACCAGCACCCAACTCACCCCGGCCCAGCACGCCATCCTCGCCAAGGCCATCAACACCAGCGGCGGCAAGATCGAATGGTTCCCCGACAACATCAAAGGCGGCGCACGTAAGAAGGTGCTCGACGGGATGTTCAACCGCGCCTTGATCACCACCGACGGCACCGACTGGTTCGTCGCCGCCGAGGGCTACGACGCACTGGGAATGTCGCGCCCCGGCGTGAACAAGACAGGCATCGGTCAATTCGAAGCCAATCTCGACCAGATCATCGCCAATGCTGAAGGCGGGCCAGCCGCCGCGAGCGATCCCGAACTGGAAGCCGCCGTAACCGCCGCCGAAGCAACGTGGGCCAAGCCGCGCACCCGCGACAACAGCAAGCAAGCCGAAGTGATCCGGATGCTGCAACGCCCCGAAGGCGCAACCATCGGCCAGATCTGCACAGCCACCGGTTGGCAGGCACACACAGTGCGCGGCACCTTTGCCGGGGCGTTCAAGAAGAAGCTGGGCCTGACCATCGTGTCGGAAAAGCCGCAGGGCGGCGAGCGGGTGTACCGGATCGCCCTCACTTGAAAAGCGACTAACCGCCGCCATATCGCCGTCAAGGCGATATCCCGACAAAGGACACTCAATGAAAACCGAAGAATTCAACAAATGCCGACAGTTCCTTGAAGATCAACTATCCAATAACTTGGACAACAAGGAGCTACTTGCGGCTTACGTGAGACTGATTGAGCTCAAAAGCCAGTATGACACGGCCACCGACAAGGCACTTATTGAGAAAGAAATTCGGGAAGCCGAATTGAATACCCAGTTCCGGACTACTGCCTACACAAGCGATACGGATCTGAATAAAGCAATGCACCGTAACAATACAGACTACAACATGGCCTGGAATGCCCAGCAGGCAGAGAATTCCCGTCACTACCAATCGACTCAGGCAGCTGTCTTTAATCAAGCCATGGGTAACGGTTATCAGCCATGGGGGCAACCAGGACAAGGGCAACTACCCCAGCAGCCGGGGTCTTACTAATCACGATTAGACCCCAGGAAACCTGAAACGACATCGAACAGCAGACCATCCGCCTCGCGGGTGGCCTGCTTGCCGGTGAAGTCCTCCCACCGGCGCACGATCACGTCCACGTACTTCGGGTCGAGTTCGATCAGTCGCGCAGAGCGGCCTGACTTCTCGGCAGCAATCAGCGTGGTTCCAGAGCCACCGAACGGGTCGAGAACCACGTTGCCGGGTCGGCTCGAATTGCGGATAGCACGCTCGACCAACTCCACCGGCTTCATCGTCGGGTGCAGGTCGTTCTTCTGCGGCTTCTTGATGTTCCAGACGTCCCCCTGGTCGCGGTCACCACACCAGTGGCGTGTCGCCCCCTCGGGCCATCCGTAGAGGATCGGCTCGTACTGGCGCTGGTAGTCGGCGCGCCCCAGGGTGAAGGTGTTCTTGGCCCAGATGATGAAGGTCGACCATTTGCCACCGGCGGCGCGGAAGGCGGCCTGCAGCACATCCAGTTCGCTGGAGGACATCGCCACATAGATACCGCCCCGGCAATGCCTGACGGTGGGCGTCAGCGCTGCCAGCAGGAAGTCGTAGAAGCCGTCACCCAGGTTGTCGTTCAGGATCGCGCGATCCTTGCCGCGCATCTTGTCCTTGGCGCTGTTGGCGTAGTTCACGTTATACGGCGGGTCGGTGAAGACCATGTCCGCCAGGTCGCCCTGCATCAACCGCTCGTAGCTCTCGGCCACGGTCGAGTCGCCGCACAGCAGTCGGTGCTGGCCCATGATCCAGACATCGCCCGGACGCGAGATGGGTGTCTCGCTGACCTCGGGCACCGCATCCTCATCCGTCTGACCCTCGTTGTCCGGCTCGTCGCCTGCGATCAGTTCGGCCAGTGCATCGGCGTCGAAGCCGGTGATGTCCAGATCGAAACCATCGAGCTGCAAGGCTTCCAGTTCGATCCGCAGCATCGCGTCGTCCCAGCCCGCGTTCTCGGCGATGCGGTTGTCCGCAATGACCAAGGCCCGGCGCTGCGTCTGGCTCAGATGTTCGAGCACCACGACAGGCACCCGCTCCAGCCCGAGCTTCTGGGCGGCGGCGAGACGACCGTGGCCAGCGACGATGATGCCGTCGCTGCCTGCCAGGATCGGATTGGTGAATCCGAACTCCGCGATGCTGGCGGCGATCTGCGCCACCTGCTCCTCGGAATGGGTGCGCGCGTTGCGGGCGTAGGGCAGCAACTTGGCGGTCGGCCACTGTTCGATCTTGTCGGCCAGCCAGTTCATGCCACCACCTCGGCATCAGGGGTGGTGGCGCGCTCAGCGGCGACCTGCTCGAAGGACTGACCGGTGTCGATCAAGGTGACCGGTATGCCGGGGTGGTTCTGCTGGAACCGCTTGATGGCCACGTCTACGTACTGCGGGGCGATTTCCACGCTGCGGCAGATCCGACCGGTGCGCTCGGCTGCCAGCATCGTTGTGCCGCTGCCGCCGAAGGGTTCGAACACGATGTCGCCCGCGTCGGTGTAGGCCTCGATGCCGAACTCCGGCAGCGCCACCGGAAACACGGCCGGGTGGTCAATGTCCTGCCCGATCTTGCCCTTGTGGCGCATCACGCGGATCACCGAGTCGGGGATGCGGGTGTCCTGCGTCGGCAGGCCCTTGTGTGTCCAGCCACCCACTTCGCCGTCCTTGCCGCGCATCGCGGTGGACGAACCATCGGCGCGCAGGTGGGACTCCTGGCCCGCGTGCTTGCACGGCACGATCTTGTGGGGCTTGCGGCTCTCCCGGTTGAAGTGGAATACGAACTCAAAGCTCGGCGCGAAACGGCCCGCCCAGTCGCCGGGCATCCCCGGCCCCTGATCCCAGACGTACCACGCAAAGCGCCGCCAGCCCTGCTGGCGCATCCAAGATAGCCAACCGTCCCAATACGGGATCACCTCGTTGTCGCGGTGGATCAGGCCCAGGTTGACCAGCACCTGACCGTCGCCTGCCATCGGCAGGTGTGCGAACACGCCACGGAGCAGGCCATCCCAATCGGAGATGCCACCCGAGGTGTAGTCGCGCTGGTTGCCGTAGGGCGGCGAGGTGAAGCACAGGCGAGAGAGGTCACCCTGCATCAGCGCAGCGACCACGTTCCGGTCGGTGGCGTCGCCACAGATCAGGCGGTGCGGGCCAATTGCCCAGACATCGCCCGGCCGGGACACCGCCACGACGGGTGCTTCTGGCACGTCGTCAGCCGCGTCAGGCTCGTCGGCGTCGGACTCTGATTCATCATCTGCGACCGCCACCGCACTGGTGAGCATTGCCTCGATCTCGGCTTCCTCGAAGCCGGTCAGAGCGAGGTCGTATCCCGCATCGGACAACTCGGCCAGCTCCAAGGCCAGCATCTCTTCGTCCCAGCCTACATCCAGTGCCAGCCGGTTATCGGCAATCACCAGTGCCCGCTTTTGCGCGACGGTCAGGTGGGCCAGTTCGATCACCGGCACCTGATCCAGCCCCAGCTTGCGCGCAGCGGCCAAACGCCCGTGCCCGGCGATGATGCCGTTGTCGCCGTCGACCAGGATCGGATTCGTCCAGCCGTACTCGACGATGCTGGCCGCGATCTTGGCGATCTGGCTTTCGGCGTGCGTGCGCGGATTGCGGGCGTAGGGAATCAGCGCCTCGACCTTGCGGTACTCGACGTTGAGCGTGTTCAAAGTGGAAGTCCCAGAAAAAGAAAACCCGCCGACGGCGCATCGCAGGCGGGTTCGTAGTGTGAATGCGTGGGTTGGAAACGATGAAGGCCACAGATTGCTCTGCGGCCTTCGTGTGCCCAGTACGCGCAAGACTAGCCGTAATACTAGCGAAAAATCCTCGCTATGTTGCGCACTGAAAAATGATCAAAACCGGCATCGATACGCAACGGTCGGCATGATGCCGTGATAGCTTGCAACTACACGCAAAATCAATGTTCGCTGATTGCCGACTGAGGTGCAGTCGTGGTTTGCAGTTGCTCGACAACAGCTGACAATGCCTTCTGCCAGCGACGCCAGGCGGTGGTGCGGTTGCAGCCAAAGCGGTGGCAGATTACTTTCCACGGATAGCGTTGTGCCCGCATCCACACAAGGTGGCGCTGCTCTTCCTCCAGCCATTGCACCCAGCGTATGGTCTCCAGCATTCGGTCTATAGCAGCTGGGGCGGGAGGGAAGCGATAAATCGGCGGCTCAGCACCGAGGTTTTCCCAGGGCATGCGTTTGATTGCGGGCCAGCAGTTGAAGTACCCCTGAACCCGAACCGGAGGAAGGCGGTGGGCAGTTTGTGCGGCTTCGCTGAACCGGTCTGCCACTTTCTCGATAGTCCACTCAGCCATGCTGACACTCCTGCGTTTCGATGACCCAGTACAACAGCGCAAGGGCATCGGCTTCGTTATCATCGCGGGGGGCGTGGCCGCGCAGCTGCATAGCAGCAATCATCTGATCCTTGTTCGCGTTGCCCTTGCCGGTGGCGTGCTTCTTGATCGTGCCCACCGGAACGCCCTGGTACGGGATCTGGTGGTGTTCGCACCACGCGGTGAGCTGGCCCATGAAGCCGCCGTAGGCGTGGGCGGCGTCGATACCGGCGTGGCGGCGGACTTCTTCGAAGACCACCTGGTCGATGCCATCGGTGCACTGCTTGAGGTCGGTGAGCCAGCGCTTGAAGCGCAGGTAGCGCATGCCGCCACCCTCAAATCGCTGCGGCTTGAAGGATTCCGTTCCGCTGGTCACGGCGCCGTCGCGATCGCGTACTGCCCAGCCAGTCTCGGTGCCAAGGTCCAGTGCCAGGATCGAGGGCACGGATGGCCGCCGATGATCTGAGCCCGGGTGGCCGACAAGTCCCCGACGTAGGGTAGAGGGACCTTTTGGTCCCTCTCCTACGTAGTAGGAGGGGGAGTTTTCGCCAACTGGAGAAAGGGAAAAGGTCCAGCAACGGCGCGGGTTTACGCCAGTTGGCAAGTTGGCAGCGATGCCAACTGCCAACTGCGGGTCATTCCCTGCAATGCCTGGATCTGACTGGACTTCCAGTTGGCAGGGGTTTGCCAACAGCGGGTAGTTGGCAAGGAAAGGAGTGCAGTTGGCAACGGCACTGCCAACTGCCGATTGGGCAATAATCATGGGGCCTCCGGATCGTTCAGTTCATCGTGGTAGACCCACACGTCTGGGTTCTCGACGGGCATCGAGGCGCCAGAATGCGGGCACTTGTAGTGGGTGGGGAGCACGGTGTGCTCGCGCATGAGCAACTCGCCTGTGCAGGGATCGGGATCGCCACTGGGGGTGCACAGCACCATGCCTTCGACGCAGAGATAGCCGAACTTGGTGCGGCCGCTGGAGGGCAGACCGTAGTCAGCCGCGTTGCGGAAATACTTGATGTAGCCCTGTGTGGAGAGTGCCGAGATCCGTTCGCGGATAGTGCGCCCGCCGCCGAGTCCGGCTTTACCCTCGAATGACTCAGCGAACTGATTAGCCGTGTAGCAACGTCCGCTTCCCGCTTCCTCGAACAAGATCTGCAGGATTGCATCGCGCTTGCGTCGGCGCTCGGCATCCAGGCGTTCGCCGTAGTCTTTCATCACCAGTCGTTCGTTGGCCTCAACTTCGCGCCATTCGCCATTGATCTTGTCGACATGTCGCTGCGGGATACCGGCACCGTTGCGTAGTTCATAAATTAGCTGGCGGATCGTGCGAGTTTCATCGGGCCGGAACAGCAGCATCCCCGTCGAGTAGTAGCCGCGCAGACTGCCCGCGCCTGCCAATGCTTGGAACGGGTCTTCCTCGAACTGCTTCTTGCCGAGCTTTTTGGTGTGATGGGCCAGGATGATTCCGGCATCCGGATTCACCGCCTGACGGATTCGCTCGACCCGCTGCGACAGGAAGAACAACATGGCGCCGTTGTCGTTCTCACCACCGGCATCGCCGCCGTCGAACACGTTGCGGATGGGATCGATGGCGATGATGTCAGGGGGTGCGCCACCGAACGCATTAGTGATCGCTGGGATCACCTGTGCCAGCCCCGCGTCGTCCAACACCAGACGCAGTTGTGGTGTGGCCACGAAGTTTTCGCGGGCATCCAACAGCCGGTGGGACGGCAGACGGACATCTTTCACGCGCTCGCGCAGGTAGTGGTACTGCACTTCTGCCTGCAGGTAGAACACCCGCAGAGGGCGAGGTGGCTGCATACCGAGGAAGGTTGCGCCAGCGGCCATGTGGGCCAGCCATGACAACAGGAAGTCACTCTTGCCGACCTTGGGCGCACCGCCGAACACCAACATGCCTGCGGGCGTCAGCACGCGCGGCGAGATCAGATCGGGTGGCAGCGGCGAGTCGTCGTAGAGCAGTTCGCCGAGCGTGAAGGTGGGAAGGGAGGGAGCCGCCGCCCTGACCACGCGGCGTTCGCCTTGGGCGATGAATGCCGCGCAGTCGAGCCCTTCGTCGACAGCGTCTGCGGCGTCCCACTTGGACGGCTTGTCGGTGGGCGGCACCAGGATGGCCACTGATGTGCTGCCCGCTGCCACGCAAGCACGCGCTGCGCTCTCGGCGTAGTCCCAGCCGGGTGCATCCCGGTCCGGCCAGATGACCACGGATTTCCCCGCCAACGGATGCCAGTCGGTTTTGTCGACAGGTGCCTTGGCGCCGTTCATCGCGGTGGTGGCCGCAATGCCGCAAGCGATTAATGCAGCCGCACACTTCTCGCCTTCGACCAGGACGACCTCTCGTGTCCTCGAGATGACCGGGAGGTTGTAGAGCGGCCTGGGGTCGGGCGCGCGCCACATGCGGGCACGAACATCCCAGGGGCGGTACTCCTTGCCCGTCGGTGGGTCGTAGCGGTAGACGCAGGCGATCAGTTCGCCCTCGGGTGAGAGATAGTCCCACTTGGCGGTGTAAGCGCCGAGGTCGTCCATCGGCACGCTGCGAACATCGCGGCGCATCGGCGTGATGTTCGGTGTAGCAAGACCGAGCCACTGTCGGATCTCGCCAGCGATGCGCGGGAAGTCGCTGCGTGCGGAGCAACCCTGCGACCGCGCCCACAGATCGATGACATCGCCGCCCTCGTCGGTGGAGAAGTCCTTCCACAGGCCGCGCCGTGGTCCGTCCAGCTCAACCACCAGACTCTTGCCAGGGTTGCCATCGACATCGCCGACGTAGAACTTGCCGCCTCGGATGCGCCCCTGCGGAAATAGGTAGTGGAGAACGGCTTCGAGCCGGTCCAGTAGCCCGGCACGCAGCGCATCGGTATCCGATGCCAGTTCGTCGCGCTGCTCGGGGGCGTCATTGAAGTCGAGCCAGATGATGTTCTCGGCCATCATGTCGAACCCCAACAGCGATCCTGCCAGGGGCAGAACTTGCACTCGACATGCGTTGGCGTGGTTGCATGGCGCGGCAGCAGTTCCTGGCTATCCGTTGCCGTGATGACCCGAACCGCGCGATCGGACATACGCTGCGCCAGGCCGCCGTCGAACGGCACCAGCTCGAACCAGATCTCCTCGGAGTCTTTATTGATGGCGGTGAACAACGCCGGGTTCGCAGAGATGCCCGTAATGCTGGTCTCCATGTAGGCCTGATAGATGGCCATTTGTGCGGCATAGACCGGTTTGGATTTGCTGACGCCGTGCTTGACCGTGTCCCGCCAGGACTGGTCGTTCATGGTCTTGCACTCCCACAGGGCCGGATAGCTCATTCCTAGCTCTGCGGGACCGCCGCTCAGCACGCCATCGACGTGCCCTTGGATGCGA
This sequence comes from Halotalea alkalilenta DSM 17697, assembly GCF_000621205.1. Classification (GTDB taxonomy): domain Bacteria; phylum Pseudomonadota; class Gammaproteobacteria; order Pseudomonadales; family Halomonadaceae; genus Halotalea; species Halotalea alkalilenta. The sequence continues at coordinate 63,095 of NZ_JHYY01000026.1, forward strand.
CCGCCCGCGACGGAAAAGCCGAACTGACCGCCGCTGGCCTTTTGCGTGTACAAATCGAATCTGGCCATGCGTAGCCAGCGGATGGCCAACTCTTCGAGTACGTGGCCTACCTCGAAGACGCGCAGAACGCGACCCGGTATGTCCCGGCCAGGATCGACCGGTGTCTGCAGATACTCGTATTGCAGCGCACGTTCGCAGGCAACGCCCAACCGCGACGCGCCGAGGTAGTTGCGCCGGGGTTGGGTGTCACGCTCGGCCCTCAGCGCGGTATCGATGAGCGCGCCGATCTGCTCGTGGATCTTGGGGCGGTGATTGAAGTCCAGCATCAGAACGGCACCCCTGTCGAAGTAGACTTGCCTTGGCGGGCTAGTCGCTCCTCAAGAAAAGCGCGGTCCTTCTCCGCCTTCCGCTCGTGCTCGACGAGCATGTGTTCCTGGAAGGCGGTCACCACCACGTCGATCAGCATCAGCACTTCGTCTTTGCTGTAGTCTGCCAGCGGGCGCTGCATACCGATGGAGCCCACATACTCACCCAGCGGGGCCAGGCAGGACGCCATGGCAGTCAGCTCCATGTCACTCGGGTCGATCATGTGACCTCCGGTCTTTTCCATCAGCCGTGAAAAGGCGTTCTGGCAGCGCATGGAGCAGAACACCCATCGGTTCGAATAGCGCCGTGGGTCGCTGCACGGCAGACGTGGATTGAAGTAGCCGAAACCCTTGGCCTGTCGGGAGCAGACTGCACATTTCACGCGGCCTCCCGATGGGCATCGTTGGCGGCTATCACGAGGCGCTGAATCGACGGTTTGTTGAACTGGAAGGACAGCAGCGCCGAGGCTTGATAGCGGGTCATGCCAAAGTCAGCGCGCATCGCCTGTGGCAGATACTGCAGTTGCTTCGCAGTCGGCGGTTCGTTGAGCCAGCGCCGAGTCTTGTGTGCGGAGTCAGCGGACTCTCGATCGTTGAGCCAGTCATCGGCTTTGGCCATGCAGACGGTGCGATCGCCGACTGCCAGCAAGCGCGGCTGCACGTCCTTGCCACCGCCTACTGCATGCCAGCGGCCATTCAGGAAGAACACTCCACCCCAGGCGTTGAAGCCGGTCGCCATCAGCGCGTCGTCATAACCGAATAGATCGCACCAGCGGAAGTTGGAGCGTTTGAGCAGGTCGATTTCGGTCATCACGAAATCGGCCAGAGCTTCGCCTTCCTCCGAGGGTTCGCTCTCCCACACGAAGCCGCACAGCGGGCACTCTCGGCAGCCTAGCGGGACACTGGCGTCGCAGGATGGGCAGTCCTTGGTGGGCGCCTCCCCACAGTGTTGAGTTCCGTCAAGATTGACCTCTTGCTCCAGAGAACCGTGCATCAGTGTCGCGGTGCCGAAGTCCAGTACCACGCAGTCGGTCTTGACCACGCCAGGGTGTTCGGCGGGGTCAATGGTGCGCAGACCGCGACCGATCATTTGGGTTAGCGTCGACTTGTGTGAGCTGGGTCGAAGTAGAACCACGCAGGAGGTAGGGGTGAAGTCGTAGCCTTCGGTCAGTACAGCTACATTGACCACGACCTGCGCGCTGCCGGTTTCGTAATCGGCCAGACGTGCTTTTCGCTCTGCGTCCGAGAGCTCTCCGTGGACGATGACAGCGGACACCCCGGCATCCTGGAATGCCTGGTGCACACACTGGGCATGGGCCACGGTCGAACAGAACACGATCGTCTTGCGGTCACCGGCCTTTGCTCGCCAATGGCGAATCACCGCATCGGTGATGGGCGTTTTGTTGAGAATGGACTCAACTTCGGTCATGTCGAAGTCGGTAGCCGTGCGACGTACATGGGCTAACTGCTCTTGCCCCCCGACATCAATGACGAAGGTACGTGGTGGCACGAGATGACCGGATGCGATCAGCTCACCGAGCGTGATCTGATCGGCGACGTTGCTGAATACCTTCCGCAATCCTTTGCCGTCACTGCGGGTTGGGGTTGCCGTCACCCCGAAGATCTGGACGCGTGGATTTTTGTCCCGCACCCGGTCAATCACACGACGGTACGACGCCGAGGCGGCGTGATGGGCTTCATCAATTACGAGCAGATCAAGGGTCGGGATCGCGGCGAGATGATTGTCACGCGATAGCGTTTGCACCATTGCAAAGGTGGCGCGTCCGGCCCAGGATTTGTCCTTGGCGTCGAACACCGAGGTGCTGACGCCAGGGTTGACCCGCGCGAACTTGGTCAGGTTCTGACCGGTGAGCTCGTCGCGGTGAGCGAGAATGCAGGCTTTGGCATCTGGGTTGGTCAACACGCTGCCGGTCACCGCCGACAGCATGATGGTTTTACCTGACCCGGTGGGGCCAATAGACAGCGTGTTGCCATGCTGGTCGAGCGCCGCCAACGAACGCTCGACCAGTTGGGTTTGACGGGGGCGAAGTATCATGGCGGCGTCCCCTTACTGAGCCCAGCTGGGACGGCTCGGTGCGGTTGCGCGGCCTGTAGCCTCGGCATACGCATTCGATCCGTTTGTCGAGGAGTTTGCTGGAGTCGTGGCTGCTTGTGCCCCAGCCATGAGTGCCGCGTAATCCTTATGATCGGGCGTGATCGCCGTCTTGATGACGTTCTTATCCTGGCCGTTCTGGTCTTTTTCCCAATCGACCTTGCCGAGGAACTCGATTCCGTCCAGGTCTACAAAGCCACTGATGCGGCGGGCGTTCTGTGCGGTGGGGCTGTTGTCGCCCGGGTGTACGCCACGCGCCGAATTAAGGATTGCCTTGATGAAGGTGCGGCCCATGTTGGCCCACTCCGGGCCCTTGGCACTGTGCAGGCCGATCAGTGACCACATCTTGCGTCGGGCGAACTCACCCTCCATCACCACGAACTCGCAGTTCAGGTACACCGAGCCGGTGTTATCGTTACGGGTCGCATAGCCGCCGGTCCATCCCTGCGACGGATCATCGAACCCGCCCGGTTTGATGGTCATGCGCACGCGTACCAGCGTGCCTTTGGGAATCAGGTCGAAGGAGGTTTGTTCGGGGGCGGAATTGAAATCGAAGTAACTCATGATCAGGACTCCTGAGTCGAAGTGGATTCGGGGGTGGAGGCAGGCGCCGGGCGTGCAAAGTCGAGCCGTTCGGTGGCGGGTCTGACGGGGCCAGCGATCTTTTGCATCAGGCGGCCCAAGTCCGGCTCTTCGATCGAATCGAGCCGTCCGGAGCGATCCTTGGCGGGGTAGCCCCATGCGTTCAGCGTGTGGCAGACGAAGGCGCGGTAGCTGGTGCCGTCATCGGCCTTGAGCTCGGCCAGGGTGACGACTTCATCGACGATGCCGGGCAGCTCGAGGCCAGTCTTGGATCCATCGATCTGCAGTGAGAACACCCGGCGATTGAAGTCATCCAAGCGCTCGTCGAGGATGCCGACGAACCAGACGTTCTTGCCACGCGTGTGTTGTAGGTGAGTCAGCCAGGCGATCATCTCCTGGCCCATCAGCCCGTATGCGCCTCGGCTATCGGGTTTGCCGGTTTTCTCCGAGTAGGCTTGCGGCTGCCCTTTGCACCATTGCAGGCAAAGTCGACCCGCGACGGTGATCGAATCGACGAATACCGTTTCGTATTTGTCCAGAAGTGACGGGTCACCGAAGCGCGCGCATACGGCATCAAAGTGGGCCTGGCTGAACGGCTGCTCATCGCGCAAAGCGGGGTTTGGCCCGCCGATAAAGACCGCGAAATCACGACACTCCTGCCAGGTACGCGGGCGGATTGTGTCGCCAGCCCAGCCCTCGACAGCCAAATCTCCAGCTTCAAGATCAAAGAACAAGGTCGCGGTGGGCTTCAGCGTCCAGAGTTGCGAGGTCTTGCCGATACCGCTCTTGCCGACGAGCACGCCTTTCACGCCTCGGTGCTCGACCAATCGCTGATCTGCAGTAATGATGGGGAGGCTCATTTACTGTCCTCCTCGGTGCTGATGTTCGCGAACGCGTTAGCTACGGTGGTCATGCCGAGGGCGCCACGCCTGCGGGCCATTTCATACAAGTCGCGCAGACCACTCAGGCGCCGATGGATAACGCGGACTTCGGACTCCAGACCTTGGATCGCGAACGCTATGTCATCGATGGTGGCGTCCTCGAGGCGACGCATTATTTCGTCGGGACGGTTGCCATCCAGCGCTGGGATTAGAATGGTTTCAGGTAGATCCCGGAGATACATCTCCGGCTGTTTGCGAAGCAGTTCGAGCAGGGTAAGCTTGGTTTGCATGGCGATTACTCCTGTAGCAGCGCGAGACGAAAGCCCGACTTGCCGGTTTTGATGGTACGTGCGGGGGCGAATGCACTCTTGAGCGACTCCGGCCACGCGTTGAACTTGGTTTCGGAGACGCGGTATCTGATCTCGACGTACTCGGCGGGATCGTCACCGTTAGCTGCGATACGTTGGGTAATCTCGGCAAGGCGCTTCTGATCCCAATCGATCTTCTTGGGCAGATCGGCGGTGATGCGGACGTTCCCGTCGTCGAAGTGGACGACGCCGGTGTCTTTGCCTGCGGCCAGGCGCAGCTGATGCGCCTGATCGGCGTACTTGAGCTCCAGCGCATGATCAATATGTGCAGTGATGGCTTTGGCGAGTGCGAGAAAGTCGGCTGCGTCGTTCTTGAGCCGAAACAGTGATTCGCCACTCAGTTCCGCAAGGTCGCCGGTCGGGGTGGTCAGTACGTGGTCCGGGAAAAGGTGATTCACAGCGCACCTCCCGCATTGACACGTTCGGAGGTGCTCTTGCGCAGACTTTCGGCTTCGAACGCTTCAATGTCCTCAGCGCGATATACGACGCGGCCCTGCAATTTCAGAAATACCGGGCCGATGCCTTCGGAGCGCCAGCGTTCAAGCGTTGCTTCGCTGACTCCCCAACGGTCGGCCAGTTGGCCCTGATTCAGATGTTTGATACTCACGATGCGCTCCTTCTGGTTGTTGCGAATTCGTGAGCTCAGTTTCGAAGTTGGCGTGTACGGGCGTCTGCCGCCACCATGTACGGGCTGATGTACGGGCACAGCTTTTGAGGGGGAAAAGGGAGCCGAGAAAACAAAAAACCGCCCGAAGGCGGTTGTGTGTGGCTACGAATGGTGCTGGCCTATTCCAGTTTGATGCCGTATCCAGCGTCGTCATGCGCGATGTAATCACGCCACTGGGTGTTGCCACTGAAGATGCTCGCAACCCGCTTACCGCGCGCGGCCTCCCGCGACCCATGAGCAGCGACCAAGATATCCCCTGCAGAAACGCGGTGGCGCCCCTTGGCAAACTGCTCGGCCAGGTACTGCACCGCAGCGGCTTGCTTGGGACCGCTGACTTTCCAAGGCTCAATTGATCGGGTGGTGATGTGCAGCGTGCTGGTAAATTCATCGAACCTCACCGCAGGCGAGTGCTCGACGGTCTCTCCTGGTGGCGCAAGCAATAAGCGATGGAGCAAGTCGGTGTCGATTGTCGGGTTGGGGCTGTGTCGCGCTAACACACTGTCGAACGGGATGACCCGGTAGTTCCTGGGAGGGCGGATCACCGTAGGCAGCGGCGAACCCAGAGTGAAGATGAGACCCATATCTGGCAGGGCGGCTTGCTCAAAGTGCTGGAAGACATCAGCGACCCGTGTCGCGAAACCACGGACGAGCCAAACATCGAGATGGACTCGTCCGACGCGCGTCTTTCCGAGGTTCCAGAGAGAGCCATCGATGGCTGCTGCGGTGATACCGCGTCGTAGTGCCTGAGGGATGTCCAGAAGATCTGCCAGGTAGTTCAGAAACTTTTGGGCAGTGACAGCGCGGACGGCAACCGTTTCAGCTGCGATGTATTTCGTGCGGAAAGTTTCCGGGCAGCGGTACCGGTATTGCTCCGGATCATCGTCTTCCTCGATGTCCACCCAGATGGGCTCATCGCCACAAGGGGCCGGATAGCAAGCTGCGTAACCGACGCGCTCAGTCCAGGTGGACAAATCACTATTAGAAAGTGCGGCTTTGCGTCGCAAACTCCAGCCGGGCACACCGTACAGCCGCTGTCCATCGCCGTTGGCAATCGGCTGACCGGACTGCTCGAACAGATCGATCAGATCAAGCAGCGACGGTGTCGATAGGAGTTTTGACGCCATCCCCGATCTCCTTCACCAGATGCCATTTGGCCAGCAGGCGGTCGCACAGGACTCGATCTTTTTCCCGCTTAGTCTTGATATTGCAGTTGTTGTCGCCACGCAGGATGACGTTCACTGTACGGGCACGATCTTTCCCAATCTTTTTTAGTTTGATAGACAGTTTGGCGTAGGTCAGGTGATGGTCACTGAAGTCAAAGGTGGGGCCGATCAATGACTTGGCAGCCACATAGATGTCATCTACGTCCTTGGCCCGAATTTTCACCAAGAGCGAGCGGCCGTTGGCAGCGGTGTAACCAAGCTCGACAACCTTGACCGATGCCACTGCCGGTTCATCGGCAATATCAAAGTTTCTCGGTGCAGTGAGGCTTTGATAGTCATACTGCTTGAGCGGGATCTTCTCGCCAGTGATGGGTGACTGAAGCAGTGAGTCCGCTACCGTACGCGCGAGCGTTTCTCGGCCAGCCGTGTCTTTCGACAGCACCTCAAGGTGGCCATTCGCGGGTTCGTATGTGATGTGTGACGAGATGGCCCGAATCACTTCCTGGTGAACCAACTCGCTGTGTTGAACGTAGTCCTCAATCACCGGCGGACGGTTGTGGTGGATACTGATCTGATAAAGCTCTACGTCATCGCCGGTTTGCGTATCGGGCCGTAGCCGCCTGAAAATCTGCACGGCAACAGCGTCATTGGAGCATCCGAGTTGTTGTGCAACGGTTTGGTGGAATGCGGCCTTGGTCGCATCATCGTCCAATACTTCAAGGTTGGCGGGGGCCATGAAGCCGGAGTAGCAGGAAGTACTTTGCCGGAATACGTCGGCCTGTCGGGCGTTCAGAGCTTCCTCGAAGATCATGGGTTCATTAGTGTGCAGCCACAGCGCCCGTTGGTACTGGTTTGGGATTGCAGCGAATTCTTCCCGAGCAACTTCGTCGAAGATTTCCTCCTTGAAGCCGTCGATGACGTCCTGGCCTGGGCCGTCCGACAAGAGAACAATACGTTCAGCCACCTCTTCGATCTGTTGTCGTGCCCTCACCCCAATGGTGGCGAGAACTTCCTCCATTCGCGCACGCTGCTCTTTTTTTGGCTTCTTTTTTTCCGGTTCCGGCATGCTCAAGCGGAACTCGTCCACCATGAATGAGTGAAACACCTCGGGTGGCAGGTGGCTTAGGAGCTTGCTTAAGTTCTCTGCATCGTTCATCTACATACCCTCTTATGGGATCGTCGCTAGGGTTGGTATCTGCCCTTCCGGCCCCTTTTTCTTCGTATCGGGGTGTGCAGATTGATGTCGTTCGGTATGCCGAACAAATTCGATTGTCAGTGCTCATGATGGGTTTGTCAAGCAGGTACGAATTTGTTCGGCGTGGTGGTACTATTTGCGGCCTGATGCGAACATATGAGGAGAGATCGGTGCCATCACCCCTGGGGGACAAAATCCGTATGTTGCGGAAGCAAAAGAAGCTCAGCCTTGATCAGTTAGCCGAGAGGACGGACTCCAGCAAGAGCTACATCTGGGAGCTGGAGAACAAGGACGATCCGAAACCATCGGCTGAAAAAATTGGCAAAATCGCTGCTGTACTGGAAGTCACAGCGGAGTTCCTGCTGACCGAGGCAACGACCACACCCGATGAGGCGGTGGTCGATGAAGCCTTCTTCCGCAAGTACAAAACTATGTCGGAGCCGGACAAGAAGAAGATCCGCAAGATTCTCGATGCCTGGGACGACGAATGACGATTGTCAAAAAGCCCATGGCCGAGGCCAACCGCATCTCGGTCATGCTGAATACGGTATTCGGTGTGGAGCGCTTTCCGGTCAAGGTGGATGAGCTGGCGCTGGAGTATTCACGCCAGTGTTTTTCGGATTCACCGATTGCCAAGGTTCAGGGTGAAGACCTGGATGATTTCGACGGTCTGTTGAAAGCCAACAAGACACGTTCCAAGTGGCTAATCCTCTACAACAGTGCCACACCGTCAGAGGGGCGAAAACGCTTCACCATTGCGCATGAGTTCGGCCATTACATCCTGCACCGTCACCGGCAGAGCCTTTTCGAGTGTGGTGACGGTGACATTGAAACTGGCGACAACAACGGTCGTGACATCGAAGCTGAGGCGGATTTGTTCGCCTCGACCTTGCTGATGCCGTTGGATGACTTCAGGCGTCAGGTGGATAGGCAGCCAGTCAGCTTTGATCTGCTGGGCCATTGCGCCGATCGGTACGGGGTTTCCTTGACGGCTGCGGCCCTGCGTTGGGTAGAGATTGCACCTATGCGGGCGGTGCTGGTGGCGAGTCGGGACGACCATATGCTCTGGGCCAAGTCGAGCAAGTCGGCCCTGAAGTCTGGCGCTTACTTCGCGACCCGCAAGAACACTATCGAACTGCCTCACGACGCCCTCGCGCACAGTTTCAATGCTTTTGGAGGAGCTGATATCCAGACCGGGCACGCACAGTCGTGGTTTGCCAGTGAGCCTGCGGGTATGTCGGTCACGGAGATGACACGCGTCGCGGGTCAGTACGACTACACGCTGACACTGTTGTTGCTTCCGGAAGCCGAATGGCAGGGGGCACATCATGACGACGAAGAACCAGAGGAAGATACTTACGACCGTTTCATTCGCAACGGCCAGTTTCCTGTTAAATAGTCGGCGCTGACGCGCGGCTTTTCGTACTATCCCGCATTCGTCCGCAGGCGTTCGAAACGCCCTCATGGCGTTGGCGGTCCTTCATCCGGACAATTTCACTGTATGTGAGTTTGACGGAGAGGGTCGCTCCCAATGCACCAAATAAACCATTTACTACCAGAGCGGATGACGCCACAGCAGCGTCGCCATGAGGTCGCGTCGTTGCTGGCCCACGGCCTGGCGCGCCTGCGCATGACTAGCAAGGAGCAGTCCGCACCCAGTGCTGGAGAGGGCGAGTTTGAGCTTGGCTTCTCTGCTAACCAGCGCGTTCATACAGACCCCGTCAACAAGACCACTACGGAGTCGAAATGAGCATGCAAACACCCAAGTCTTCAATGCCACCTTCGGTGGCCGCACAAGTCGCCGGCTTGCCCGAGCTGTCAATGGCAGAGATCAGAGCGCTTTGGCAGCAACTGGTCGGTGGCGAAACGCCAACCCACAATCGCCAGTTTCTTGAGCGCCGTATCGCGTACAAGCTGCAAGAAGTAGCGTTTCGCAAGGTTGACGCCAACCTGCTGGATCGTAACCGGCGTCGCATCGCCTCTCTGGTTGAAACCGGGAAGGTGAGAAAGCGTGACCGTGATTACCGTCCGGCTGCTGGCACAGTGCTGGTTCGTGAATATAAGGGGGTCGAGTATCGCGTGATTACGACCGCCGACGGCCAGTACGACTTTCAGGGCCGGATGTTCCCCAGCCTCTCGATGATCGCTCGTGAGATCACCGGCATGCGCTGGTCGGGGCCGTTATTCTTTGGGCTCAGGCCGCCATCAAACGCCAGGACCAAGGCATCTTCGAAAAAGAGAGGTGGACAATGAGCGAGGTCCTGAAGCGCCGGATGCGCTGCGCGGTCTATACGCGAAAATCCACCGACGAGGGGCTGGACCAGGAATACAACTCCATTGATGCCCAGCGCGATGCGGGTCATGCCTACATCGCCAGTCAACGCTCCGAGGGCTGGATACCCGTAGCTGATGACTACGATGATCCGGCCTTCTCCGGCGGCAATATGGAGCGCCCAGCCCTCAAACGGATGATGGCGGACATCGAGGCGGGGATGATCGACGTGGTCGTTATCTACAAGATCGACCGCCTGACACGCAGCCTGACGGACTTTTCCAAGATGGTCGAGGTGTTCGAGCGCTACGGCGTATCCTTCGTGTCGGTCACCCAGCAGTTCAACACGACGACCTCTATGGGTCGGTTGATGCTGAACATCCTGCTGTCGTTTGCTCAGTTCGAACGCGAGGTCACCGGTGAGCGTATCCGCGACAAGATCGCGGCCAGCAAGCGTAAGGGTATGTGGATGGGAGGCATACCACCACTTGGATACGACGTGGCAAACCGCCGGTTGGTGCCCAATGAGCGCGAGGCCAAGCTGATTCGCCATATCTTTCAGCGTTTTGTTGAGCTTGGTTCCACGACGTTATTGGTTAAGGAGTTGAAGCTCGACGGTGTGACGTCAAAATCTTGGGTCACGAAGGAGGGCCGAACCAGAGAGGGCAGGCCGATCGATAAAGGCCACGTCTACAAAATTCTTGGCAATCGTACCTACCTTGGTGAGTTGAGACATAAAGATCAGTGGTTTCAAGCAGAGCATCTGCCCATCATCGACCAGGAGCTGTGGGACAGCGCTCGTGCGATTCTGGCCACCAACGGGCGGGTTCGCGGCAATGCAACACGCGCCAAGGTTCCCTATCTGCTCAAGGGCATCGTATTCGGCAATGATGGCCGAGCATTGTCGCCGTGGCATACCACCAAGAAGAATGGCCGTCGGTACCGCTACTATGTGCCCCAGCGCGATGCCAAAGAGCATGCGGGTGCCTCGGGCCTGCCGCGCCTGCCCGCAGCAGAGCTCGAGTCAGCGGTACTTGATCAACTGCGCGCGATCTTGCGAGCCCCAAACCTCTTGGGTGAGATGTTGCCGCAGGCGATCCAACTTGATCCGACCTTGGACGAAGCCAAGGTTACAGTGGCCATGACCCGGCTCGACATGATTTGGGATCAACTGTTCCCCGCCGAGCAGAGTCGGATCGTCAAGCTACTGGTGGAAAAGGTCATCGTGTCCCCCAACGATCTTGAAGTGCGGCTGCGCGCCAACGGCATCGAACGGCTGGTGTTGGAGCTTCGTCCAGAATCAGTAGATCAACAGCAGGAGGCAATGGCATGAGCGACATCCGCATTCAGAAGACCGGTGAGCCGGACATTGTTGAGGCGAGTGACGGAAGGCTGACCTTGTCCGTGCCGATTCAGATCAAACGCCGCAGTGGTCGAAAGCTGGTCACTTTGCCAAATGGTGAAACCGCACCGGTGAGGCCGTGGGACGTGACTCCGACGTCGGTGCAGCTGGCGTTGGCAAGGGGGCATCGCTGGCTGGCGATGCTCGAATCAGGCGAGGCAAAAACGCTGAAGGAGATCGCGGTGCGTGAGGGTATCGATAACAGCTACGTCAGCCGGATGGTCAACCTGACCACGCTGGCACCTGACATCGTGGCCGCCATCCTGGACGACACACTGCCGAACCATGTCACGTTGTTCGATCTGGCAGTTGATCCGCCAGCGCTGTGGGATGAGCAGCGGGCGAAGGTCGGACTATGATCCGTCTCCTTCGCCTGCCGAAGCTGCAATCCAACCGTTTGATTCGTCCGGACGTAACCCATTGATATATAAGTGCCTGAGTTGTGGCCTTTGCGGACTTCGGGCCGGTTTCAGGGAGCGAGGTCGGAGCGAGGAATGGCGAGGAGAGAGTGAAATGTTGCCCGGAACGGCCAGATCGGGCGGTTGGCGAAGTCCACAGGCTTCCGCAGGAACTCTCGACAACACGCGGGAACCGGCGCGATCAGGCAAGAAAAAACCCCAACTGATAACAGTTGGGGTTTTGATGTTGGTGGAGGCGGCGGGAGTTGAACCCGCGTCCGCCGGCACTCGTCCGTTGGCTCTACATGCTTAGTTCCGTCTTTTGATCTAACGTCATCGGCTCCGACGGGCAGGATCCGCTGACGCGAGCCTTCTAAGATTTAGCATTCGAGGAGAAGGCACCCACGAACACGATCCCATCAGTTTTAGCTCACGCCCGTCCGCGATGAATGGGCACATCGCTTTCGGGTAGAACAGGTTTTCAAGCAGGTTTAGGCTGCGAGAGCACCTTTCTGAGCATAGGTTTCGTCGTTTGCGACTATATCATTTGTAACGTTTTATTAACGAGATACGTTACGCTCTCGGCATGCACCTCGGGATTTGCCACCAGCGTCGAATCCATAACGCCCCCGAAACTCAGCGAGCATAGCAGATGGCGTGATCCAGGCCAATGCGGCTGCGCTGTAATCGGATAATGGGGCTGATCGAGTCCTTTTCAACCCCATGCTCTCGCATCAGCGGCTCTCCCGCATGATGCGTCCTTTCTGGCGTTCCCAGTCGCGGTTCTTTTCCGCGGCGCGTTTGTCGTGCAGTTTCTTGCCGACCACCAGCGCGAGCTCGCACTTGACCAGGTGGCCCTTCCAGTAGAGGCGCAGGGGGACGCAGGTGTGGCCCTTGTCCTGGGTGCGTGAAAAGATCCTGGCGACCTCTTTCTTGTGCAGCAGGAGCTTACGGGTGCGGTCTGGCTCTGGGACGTTGTGGGTGCTGGCGGTCGGTAGCGGTGCGATGTGGGAACCGAGCAGCCAGGCCTCGCCATTCTTGACCAGTATGTAGGTATCGGTGAGCTGTCCCTTGCCGGCCCGCAGGCTCTTCACTTCCCATCCCGCGAGGGCCAAGCCCGCTTCGAAGGTTTCTTCGATATGGTATTCGTGTCGCGCCTTGCGATTCTGGGCAATGAGATTGCTGCCCGGCGCTTGGCCTTTCTTCTTGCCCATGAGACCTCGCGAGTCGGAAACAAAGTAGGGAGTCGGACGATGCGGCTTGATCCGCGAGCGGCCGAACAAAGCACGTCGCGCTACTGGCATCGCATGCTGCGCTACCAGCAGGATGGGGGCAGCATGGTATCATTCAAGGCTTTGAACCTGGAACAGGCGGGCGATGATACCCGGTCATCGCGACGTCGTCAGCGGAGGGCGCATGCCTACGGTGAAAAGGACCGCGTTGGTGCGGCACTCCAGTCGACAGATGTTCGACTTGGTCAACGATTTCGAAAGCTACCCACAATTCCTCCCTGGATGCCGCGCGGCGCGATTGATCGAGCGCACCGACGACTACCTGATCGGTGAGATGACCCTTGCCAAAGGGGGAATCAAGCAGAGCGTCGTCACCCGCAACGATCTCCACGCCCCTGAGCGTATCGATCTGTCACTGGTCAAAGGCCCGTTCAAGAGCCTCGATGGCTATTGGCGTTTCGAGCCGCTGAGCGATGAGAGCTGCAGGGTGACGCTGGAGATGCGGTTCGATTTCTCCAACCGCTTGCTGGGTATGGCTTTCGGACAGCTGTTCGGCCAAGTGGCCGGGCAGTTGGTGGATGCCTTTACCCGGCGTGCGGATCAGGTTCATGGTGGCTGAAGAAAACATCAGGGTGGAAATCGCGCTCGCGGCAGGAGGCGAACAGCGCCTTGTGAGCCTAAGCGTTGCCGCGGGTACTACGATACGCCAGGCCTTCGTCATGGCCGGACGAGGCGGTGCGCTTGGCGTGGCGGATGAGCGCTGGCTGGCTGAGGCGCCGCTTGGTGTCTTCGGTGAGCGAATACGCGAGCCCGAAACGGAAACGGTCTCCAATGGAGACCGAATCGAAGTTTATTCACCGCTCAAGGTGGATCCCAAATCGGCCCGCCGGGCGCGGGCCAAAGATCGCTAACGGTCCGCCGTCCTCACTCGCCCGCGCTGGGCGTGGGTGATTGGATCGGACTGACTGGTTGCAGCGGAGTAGTGGTGGCCTCGCTTGCGGGCGGAGCCTGCTCCCTGGCTGGCGGGGCTGTGCCTATGTCGCCTGAGGTGTCGATGTACGATACCCGGTCATCCTGGAAGTAAAGGCTGACGCGCTTGTCGTAGACCTGTCCATCAGCGGTGTGCAGCTGGTAAACGTAGTCCCACTGGTCGGCATCGAACGGATTGTCCATGAGCGGTGCACCCATGATGTAGGTGACCTGTTCGCGAGTCATGCCTTGTTGGACCTGTTGCACCATCTCGGGAGTAATTAGATTACCCTGGGGCTGGTCGCGTTTATAGACGCTGAAAAACCCGCAGCCACCGATCAAGCTGATCACACAGCAAAGGGTGACGATTCTGATCGAATTTTGCATTTGCCCCTGACTTTCCATATCGTTTGCGTTGGTCGATCATACCCGATACATCCAGCGACTGCGAAGAGCATCCCATGGCCGACAGGAACCAGGAATTACGCAAGGCCGGCCTAAAGGTCACCTTGCCGCGCGTGAAGATTCTGCAAATTCTCGAGGCGACTCGAGAAGAGGATCTCCACATGAGCGCGGAAGACGTCTATCGCTCTCTGCTTGAGGCGGGCGAGGATGTCGGCCTCGCCACAGTCTATCGCGTGTTGACTCAGTTCGAGGCTGCGGGGCTCGTCGTGCGTCACAATTTCGACGGTGGTCACGCGGTATTCGAGCTTTCCCAGGAAGATCATCACGACCATATGCTTTGCCTGGAGACGGGAGAGGTGATCGAGTTCTTCGATCACGACATCGAGCGTCGCCAGCGTGAGCTCGCCGAGGAGCGGGGCTATGAGCTCGTCGATCATGCCTTGGTGCTGTACGTGCGTCCGAAGGGCTCGAAAGCCACTCGTCAGGATGGCGTTTCACGCCGAGGCGGCTGAGTCCGCTTCGTAGTGTTCGATGAAACCGCCGCTTCCTCGGAAGCGGCGGTTTTCGTTGGGCCGTTCGTCACCTGTCAACGGGGCGGTGAGCAGGGCGCGTGAAGATTCAGGCTCATCGCCCGGCATCGCTGCTCAGTGCTGAGCCGCGTGCTGCCCGGCGCTGAGCATCTCGTGGGCGTGAGCGAGGGTGCGCTCGGAGAGATGGACGCCGCCCAGCATCCGGGCCAGCTCCCGGATGCGCCCGCTCTCGTCGAGAAGCGCCATCTGAGTCAGAGTGGATTCGTCGGTGGCCTGCTTCTCGATATGCAGGTGCTGGTGTCCCTGTGCGGCCACCTGTGGCAGATGGGTGACGCAGAGAATCTGGGCATCACGCTCGCCGAGCCCGCGCAGGAGCTGGCCGACGATTTCCGCGGTGGCGCCCGATATGCCGACGTCGACTTCGTCGAAGACCAGCGTGGGAATGGTGCTGTGGCGTGCGGCCACCACTTGGATGGCAAGGCTGATGCGGGAGAGTTCACCGCCGGAAGCGATCTTGTTGAGCGCTCGGGGAGGCTGTCCGGGGTTCGCGCTGATTCGAAACTGGACCTGATCGATGCCTTCCGGCTGGGCGCTATCGCGAGGTGAGACCGCCACTTCGAAGCGAGCCTTTTCCATGCCGAGGAAGGCGAGCTGTGCCTGGATCTGTTCGCCGAGCTCGCACGCCTTGCGCTGACGGATATCGGAGATCCGCTGGGCGAGGGTGCGCCACTCGTCACGCAGCTGCCGGGTCTTCAGGGCCAGCGCTTCAAGGTCGTCGTCACCGACCTCGAGCTGGGCCAGTTCGTCCGCCAGGCGGCGATGCAGTTCGACCACTTCGTCCGGCATCACATGGTGCTTGCGGGCGATGCGGTGGACGTCGCCGAGCCGGCTGTCGACCTCGGCGAGCCGGGCGGGATCGAGCTCGGTGGCATCGACGAAACGGTTGAGCTCGCGGCCGGCCTCTTCGATCTGGATGCTGGCCTCCTCGAGCAGCGATAGCGCCGCGGCCAGCGCCCCGCGATCGCTGCCCGGCAGTTCGGCGAGGCCGCTGCGCGCCCTCAAAAGGCGCGCAAGAGCGCCTTCTTCATCATCCTCGCAGCAGCGTAGCGCCAGCTGCGCCTCGCTGAGCGACTGCTCCGCATGGGCTAGGGACGTCTGCTCTTCCTCCAGGCGTTCCAGCTCGCCTTCGCCGAGTCCGAGGGTGTCGAGCTCCTCGACCTGGTAGCGCAGCAGCTGGCGCCGGGCCTGGATCTCGTCGCCGCTCTCCTGGGCCTGCCTGAGCCGTTTGCGCAGCAGCGACCAGTCGCGGTGCATCCCGCGCAGCTCGTCGACTTCGGCTGTGATCCCGGCGTATTCGTCGAGCAGTCGCTGGTGCTGCTGTTCTCGCAGCAGCGACTGATGCGCGTGCTGGGCGTGGATATCGATCAGCCTCTCTCCGAGGGCCTTGAGGTCGGCGATCGTGCAGGGGGAGCCGTTGATCCAGGCCTTGGTGCGCCCGCCGCTCGAAATCACCCTGCGCAGCAGGCAGTCGTCGCTGCCGAGCTCCCGCGCCTCCAGCCACTCCCGGGCCTCGGGCAGCCGGGAAATATCGAAGCGAGCGGAGAGCTCGGCGCGTTCGGTACCGTGACGTACGCTGCCCGCGTCCGCGCGCTCGCCGAGACACAGCGATAGCGCATCGAGCAGGATCGATTTGCCCGCGCCGGTCTCTCCGGTGATCGCGGTCATGCCGCGATGGAAGTCGAGTTCGAGTCGATCGACGATGGCATAGTCGCGGATCGTGAGCTGGGTCAGCATGGACGCTCCTCCTGATCACATGGTGCGTCGCCTTGGCGACATCTTGGTTTCATGTGCATGCGTACAGTCATTGGCGATGTTACACCCCGGCGGTGTCGATTCATACAGTCCTCTCCGTGCGCTTTGGCGGCTTGAGATCGACACCCACCAACCCCATGTTTGAGTCCATCGAACGAACGGCTGAGCGGAAAGGAAGTTCGACACCCCTTCAATCAGCCTGCTTGGTGCGCGCGCCGAGCGGCCTCGATCATCAACGAGATTGCGTCAGGAGTAGTGAAGATGGCCCGTGATCCACAGAATCCGCAGCAAGTCGACGAAGAACTCGCCCGCGCCGAGCGCGATGCCGAGCCGCAGCCGCTGGAGATCGACGAGACGCTCGATCCCGGTCTGTCGGTCGAGGACGAGCTGAGCGTGGAAGACCAGGCGGTCGGCGGTAGCGACGAGCTCGATCAGCTCACTGCCCGCGTCGAGGAGCTCGAAGCCGAACTCGCAGGTGCCCGTGACCAGGCGCTGCGCGCCGCTGCGGAGGCGCAGAACGCCCGCCGCCGTGCCGACCAGGAAGTCGACAAGGCGCGTAAGTTCGCGCTCGAGAAGTTCGTCGGCAGCCTGCTGCCGGTAGTCGATAGCCTCGACAAGGCGCTCGAGAGCCTGCAGGACGAATCGGTCGCCGAGGTGCATCGGGAGGGGGTGAGGATGACGCGCGACATGCAGCTCGACGCACTGCGCAAGGCCGGTGTCTCGGTGCTCGACCCCCAGGGCGAGCCTTTCGATCCGCAGTATCACGAGGCGATGGCGATGGTGCCGAATCCCGCGGTGGATCCGAATACCGTGATCGAAGTGCTGCAGAAAGGCTACCTGCTCAACGATCGTCTGGTGCGCCCGGCGATGGTCGTGGTCAGCAAGGCACCCTGAGGAATCGCAGCACTACCCTTGAAAGCCCGCGCGGCGCCCTTATATAGCCAAGCAACAAGGTGGTGTGACACGGCAAGGTAGAAGGTTCGTCACTGCCGAATATCACGCAAAGACGTTCGCGCAATCATCAATTGAATGGTCAGCGGTTAGCCGCCGCAAAGCTCAAAGACTCGAGGTGAATCTAATGGGACGTATCATCGGTATCGACCTGGGCACCACCAACTCTTGCGTCGCGGTGCTCGACGGTGACAAGACGCGCGTGATCGAAAACGCTGAAGGTGGTCGTACCACTCCTTCGATCATCGCTTATACCGACGATGGCGAGACGCTGGTAGGCCAGGCCGCCAAGCGTCAGGCGGTGACCAATCCGACCAACACCCTCTACGCGGTCAAGCGCCTGATCGGTCGCAAATTCAGCGATGATGTGGTGCAGAAAGACATCAAAATGGTGCCCTACAAGATCGTCGAGGCCGATAACGGCGACGCTTGGGTGCAGGTCAAGGACAAAAAGATGGCGCCGCCGCAGATCAGCGCCGAAGTCCTGAAGAAAATGAAGAAGACCGCCGAGGACTACCTCGGTGAAACGGTTACCGAAGCCGTCATCACGGTGCCGGCCTACTTCAACGACTCCCAGCGCCAGGCGACCAAGGATGCCGGGCGCATCGCCGGGCTCGACGTCAAACGGATCATCAACGAGCCGACCGCCGCGGCGCTGGCCTATGGCATGGACAAGGCGCGTGGTGACAAGACCATCGCGGTCTACGACCTCGGTGGTGGTACCTTCGACATCTCGATCATCGAGGTCGCGGACGTCGACGGCGAGACCCAGTTCGAAGTGCTCGCGACCAACGGGGACACCTTCCTCGGTGGCGAAGACTTCGACATCAAGCTGATCGACTATCTGGTCAGCCAGTTCAAGGCCGACAGTGGTATCGATCTGTCCGGCGACTCGCTGGCGATGCAGCGCCTCAAAGAAGCAGCGGAAAAGGCCAAGATCGAGCTGTCGAGCGCGCAGCAGACCGACGTCAACCTGCCCTACATCACCGCCGACCAGACCGGGCCCAAGCACCTCAACGTCAAGGTCTCCCGGGCCAAGCTCGAGTCGCTGGTCGAGGATCTGGTGCAGCGTTCGCTGGCACCGTGTAAGACGGCGCTGGCCGATGCCGGCCTTTCGGCTTCCGAAATCGACGATGTGATCCTGGTCGGTGGCCAGACCCGCATGCCGATGGTGCAGCAGAAGGTCGCTGAGTTCTTCGGCAAGGAAGCGCGCAAGGACGTCAACCCGGATGAAGCGGTAGCGATGGGGGCGGCGATCCAGGGCGGTGTGCTCGGTGGCGACGTCAAGGACGTCCTGCTGCTCGACGTCACCCCGCTGACGCTGGGTATCGAGACGATGGGCGGGGTGATGACCGCTCTGATCGAGAAGAACACCACCATCCCGACCAAGAAGACCCAGACCTTCTCCACCGCCGAGGACAACCAGACGGCCGTGACCATCCACGTGCTGCAGGGTGAGCGCAAGCAGGCTGCGCAGAACAAGTCGCTGGGTCGTTTCGATCTTTCCGACATTCCGCCGGCACCGCGCGGCATGCCGCAGATCGAGGTGGCGTTCGACATCGACGCTAACGGCATCCTCAATGTGTCGGCCAAGGACAAGGCGACCAACAAGGAGCAGTCCATCGTGATCAAGGCCTCTGGCGGCCTCTCCGAAGAGGAGATCGATCAGATGGTTCGCGACGCCGAGGCTCACCAGGCCGAGGACAAGAAGTTCGAGGAGCTGGTACAGCTGCGCAACCAGGCCGACGGCATGATCCATGCCACTCGCAAGACGCTCGAAGAGGCGGGTGACAAGGCCGAGGCAGGTGAGAAAGAGCGGATCGAGACGGCGATCAAGGATCTCGAGGAAGCGCTGAAAGGCGACGACAAGGATGCGATCCAGGCCAAGCTCGATACCCTCACCGAGGCTTCCGGCGCGCTGGCTCAGAAGCTCTACGCCGAGCAGGCCCAGCAGGGCGGTGAGTCCGCTGGCACCGATCAGGCTCAGCAGGGCGGCAAGAAAGAAGACGATGTCGTCGACGCTGAGTACGAAGAGGTCAAGGACGACAAGAAACAGTAAGGAGCGAAGGCGGTCTCGCCGCTCAGCTTCGAGCGATGGCGCGGAAGCCCCTGCTTCCGCGCCGTTTCGCGTGATGCAGCCATGGATGGTGCACTTCTTGCAACTATTGGCGAGCGCTGCATCGCCCTGAACGAACCTGACTGACTCTCATGGCTCTTGTGAGGTGCTCACCGAGCTTGCGCACGAGGCCTAGGCGGCTATCTGGAGGCCGATAGACCCATGTCGAAACGTGACTATTACGAAGTACTCGGTGTCGATCGATCCACCGATCAGAAAGAGATCAAGAAAGCCTATCGTCGCTTGGCGCAGAAATATCATCCCGACCGCAATCCGGACGATGACAGCGCCGCAGCCAAGTTCCGCGAGGTATCCGAAGCCTACGAAGTGCTCTCGGACCAAGAAAAGCGCGCCGCCTACGACCAGTTCGGCCATGCCGGTGTCGATGGTCAGGCAGGCGGATTCGGGGCAGGTGGCTTTGGCGCCGGCGCGGGCGGCTTCAGCGATATCTTCGGCGATGTGTTCGGCGATATCTTCGGCGCAGGTGGGCGCGGGCGTGGTCCCAACTCCGCCGCGCGTGGCTCGGATCTGCGCTACAACCTCGAGATCGAGCTCGAAGAGGCGGTCGCTGGCACCAGCGTCGACATTCGCATTCCAAGGCTCGCCGAGTGCGGCCATTGCCATGGCGACGGCGCCGAGCCGGGTACCAAGAAGCGTAGCTGTCCGACCTGCAACGGCATGGGGCAGGTGCGCATGCAGCAGGGCTTCTTCGCCGTGCAGCAGACCTGCCCGTCCTGCCACGGTCGCGGTGAGGTGGTCGAGACGCCTTGCGTGCAGTGCCACGGCGAAGGCCGGGTGCGTGAGACTCGAACCCTGTCAGTGAAGATTCCGGCCGGTGTCGACAGCGGTGATCGAATCAGGCTCAACGGCGAGGGTGAAGGTGGCGTCAATGGCGGTCCCTCTGGCGATCTCTACGTCCAGATAGCGATCAAGCCACACCCGATCTTCGAGCGTGATGGGCGCGATCTCTACTGCGAGGTACCGATCAACTTCGTCGATGCCACCTTGGGTGGCGAGCTCGAGGTACCGACTCTGGAAGGTCGGGTCAAGCTCAAGATCCCGCCGGAGACCCAGACCGGCAAGCAGTTCCGGCTTCGCGGCAAGGGTGTCAAGCCGGTGCGCGGTGGCGTGCCGGGGGACCTGATGTGCAAGGTCGTGCTAGAGACCCCGGTGAATCTCAACGAGAGCCAGAAGGAGCTGCTGCGTGCTTTCCAGGAGAGCCTCGACGGTACCGGCACCAAGCATTCTCCCCGTAAGAGCGGATGGTTCGACGGGGTGAAGAAGTTCTTCGAGGACATGCGTCCCTGAGCGTCACGCCAACTGAAAAAGCCCCGGCTCTGAACTGCCCCCCAGAAGTTGGTCAGTTCAGAGCCGGGGCTTTGTCATTCTATCGCCGTCCCTTTCGTTCAGAGCGGGCTGCCCGTTCAGGGCGAGCTGGTCTCAGCGCTGTCGACGGTGGACGGCGTGGTTTGTGCCGGCGTATTGCCGGTTTGTGAGGTTGGGGAGTCATCGATCGTTGACTCGCTCTGGCTGGCGCAGCCGGCGAGGACGACGAAACCGAGCGCGGCGAAGGCAAGGGAGAGAGGCTTCATCATTAGGACTCCATTCCTGAGATTGAAAGGTGACGATTGGCGTCATCACTTCGTCTTATGCAGGTCTCAGGTATAGAAATGATTTTTCCAGGATGCAAACCGTTTATCGCTGCGCGCTCGCTACAGGAACCTCCACGCAGCTCAGCAAGCTGCTCTGGATGGGCAGGTAGTTGTTGTCGCTGGCCATCAGGTAGCGGTGGTCGCCGATCAGGGTGAGCCCCTCGAAATTGTCCAGTCGCCAGCCTTGGTCGCTGGCAAAGCGAGCCAGGGTCTCGACGTGCGCTTCTCCATTGGCTTCGAGTGTCACTTTGCGCAGTGAAATCACTAGCGGATGGAACGGCTTGAAGGCACGCTCGAGTGTCAGCAAGCCATCGTCGAGCGGCGCCATCGCGGTAAGTCCACTGCCTGCGGCCTCGGCAAGCCGGTAGCGCCATTCATTGCCATGCAGGTCGAACAGGCGGGTCTCGCCGCGGGGTAGATCGCGTGGCGAGAACTCCAACCCCGCAATGACCCCCAGGCGCGGATGGATGGTCATCGCCTCGAGGCTGCCGTTATTGCGTGCGCTGCGCGCCCCCTCGGGGCGAATCGGGTCGTCGAGGGGCATGCCGAGGCGCTTGGGAGCGAGCGAAAAGCGCTGGATGCGATGGTCGCGCTCGAAGCCTACCAGCAGCGTCTTCGTTCCGTCCGCTGCGATGCTCAAGGCCATCGATTCACTGTCCGATTTGGGCATCCTGAGCTGCTCGCCATGGGCATCGAGCAGGGCGAAGCTTTCGAGCAGCTCGAGCCTGACCAGCCGGGCGTCATCGAAAACAGGTCTGGCGGTGAATACCCGTGCGCGATCGGCAAGCATGTAGAGCACGTCGTCGGTAGCATCATAGGCCAGCGCGGAGATGCCGCCGAGAGCGGTGCCGTCGGGCATTCTGCCAGGCAGCTTGAGGGTGCCGCAGAGCCCGACGCCTGCCGCGTTGCCGCCTCCCTCCGGGCCGCCGAGCATGAATGGGCCGGTCGGGGCGCAGGCGGCGAGACCTAGGGCCACGATCAAATGGTAGAGAGCGAGAGCGCGCATGGAATACCGGTCGGCTTGAATGGCCCTGCGATGCTACTTCAGTCCGTGCGGGCTGTCGCCCGAGCGGTTAACCTTGGATGTGACGCGGCGGGATAGGCACGAACGAAGCCCTTTACCCGCCGACCCATTTCGAAGAGGCGAAGACGAGCGGCATGACACGTATCGCGATAATGGGCGCCTCCGGGCGCATGGGCCGGATGCTGGTGCAGGCGGTGCTCGAGGACGAGCTTGCTGATCTTGGCGGCGCGGTGGTCCGTTCGGGCAGTTCGCTGGTCGGTGTCGATATCGGCGAGCTTTGCGGGCTCGGCCGTGCCGGCATCACCGCCGTGGACGGCCTCGACCGGATCGTCGACGATTTCGATGTGTTGATCGATTTCACCACGCCGGCGACGACGCTCGACAGCCTGGCTTTCTGCGCCGAGCACGGCAAGGGCATGGTGATCGGCACTACCGGGCTCGACGCCGAGCAGTCGAACCAACTGGAGGCATATGCCAAGCGTCTGCCTCTGGTGTTCGCCGCCAATATGAGTACGGGGGTGAATCTCTCGCTCAACCTGCTCGCCACCGCCGCCAAGGCACTCGGCGATGCCGGCTTCGACATCGAGGTGATCGAGGCCCACCACCGTCACAAGGTCGACGCTCCCTCCGGTACCGCGCTGATGATGGGGAGGGCGGTGGCCGATGCGCTGGGGCGCGAGCTTGACCAGTGTGGCGTGTTCTCCCGCGTCGGTCAGTGCGGTCCGCGGCGGGCGGACGAAATCGGCTTCGCCACCGTGCGCGGCGGGGATATCGTCGGTGAGCATACGGTGATGTTCGCCGCCGAAGGCGAGCGCATCGAGATTACCCACAAGGCCTCCAGTCGAATGACCTTCGCCCGCGGCGCGGTGCGCGCGGCGCGCTGGGTGGCCGGACGCGCACCAGGGCATTACGACATGCAGGACGTGCTTGGGCTCAAGCACGGCTGAATCCGGAGGGGCGATGCGTTGGATGCTCCATCTGCTCGATGCCTGGGTGCGCCTTGCACCTCATTTGGCGCACCTGGCTCTCCAGGCCATGCATAGTTCACCGCTGACTTCGCAGGCTGCGCGCATGGGCGAGGTATCCTGACATGAGCCGACTGCCGCGACGTATCGAGAGCCCTCGGCTGTGGCTACGCCAGCTCGAGATCACCGATGCAGAGTCGTTGCATGCCGAGCTTGAGCGCTCTCGTGCGCATCTGGCGCCTTGGCTCGACTGGGTGAGAAAAGGTACTTCCCTGGGCGAGCGGGAGGCTTTCTGCCGCCATGCGCGCGATCTCTACGCTTGCGAGCGCAGTCTGACGGTCGGGCTGTGGCGAAAGGGTGATGAGCGGTTGGTCGGGGTGATGGACGCGCGCGACATCGATTGGAGTATTCCGAGTGCTGAAGTAGGCTATTGGGGGGCTGGTGAGAGCCAGGGAAAGGGGTATCTCAGCGAAGCGCTGCGCGCGCTCGCCAGCTGTTTGATCGAAGAGCTTCGCTTCGAGCGCCTGTGGCTCAGCTGCGATGCGCGAAATCTCGCCAGCCAAAGGGTGGCCGAGCGGTCGGGTTTCGAGCTCGAGGGGCGGCTGCGCCGACACCGTCGGAACGCTGACGGGAAGCTTGGCGATACGCTGCTCTACGCCCGGCTGCACTGAGCAAGCCGTCGCTCGATAGGGCATCCGGATTCGAGGGAAAGTCCCGACTCTGCGCGGCCAGTGCCCAGTCGTCATCGTTTCAGGGAGAGTCGAACGTTCCCATGTCCCGTTTTGCACCGCTTTCGTGGCTGCGCCTCAAGGGGCTGGCCTGCGCTTATCGCTATCGCGGTCCACGCTCGGACCATTTCGATGGAGAGCGTTTCTTCAACCACCCGCCGCTACCCGAACGTACACGCGAGGATTTCAAGCGCTGGCGCCAGGAGCGCAAGAACCACCTTCCGCGCTGGGATTGGCAGCCAGGACCGGAGCCGCCGTGTCGGCCCGTCGCCGAGGCGGGGGAGGACGAGATTCGGGTGACCCTGGTCAATCATTCGACCTTCCTGATCCAGCTGCCTGGCTTGAACCTGCTGACCGACCCGATCTGGTCCGAACGCGCCAGCCCCTTCACCTTTGCGGGCCCGAAGCGTTTCCATCCCCCTGGAGTGGCGCTCGAGGCGTTGCCGCGTATCGATGCGGTATTGCTCAGTCACAATCACTACGATCACTGTGACGTATGGACTTTGCGCCAGCTGGGGCGGCGATTTCCCAACATGAAATTGTTCACCGGGCTCGGTAATCGAAGGCTGTGTCGGGATGCGGGCGTCAGGGTGGTCGAAGAGCTCGATTGGTGGCAGCAGGCCGAGCTTGGCGGGAGTCGGCTGACCTTCGTTCCCGCACGTCATTGGGGTGCACGCTCGCTGTGGGACAGGCGCTGCGCGCTGTGGGGTGGCTTCGTGCTCGAGACTTCGCTCGGGAAGATATACTTCGCCGGCGATACTGGGTTCGGCGACGACTTCGCCAGGCTGCGACAGCGGTTCGGGCCGATGGCGGTGTCGCTGCTACCGATCGGTGCCTTTCGCCCGCAGTGGTTCATGCGCGATTTTCACATGGGTCCGGACGAGGCTTTGGAAGCGCATCATCAGCTCGGCAGCAAGCGCAGCCTTGCCTGCCACTTCGGCTGCTTCTCGCTCGCCGACGACGGCCAGTTCGAGCCGCAGCAGCGGCTCGAGGCCGCCCGGGAGGCGCGAGGGATCGATCCCGAGGCTTTCGTCGTGCCGAAGCCGGGAGAGACCCTGCGCTACTCCAGGCGTTCCCTCTCGGGGGAGCCCGAACTGGCCCTTTGAGTCCGGATATCGTAGAATCAGAAAAATTTGGCCTCGGGCAAAGGTGTGTGGCCCCGCAAAGGCGAATCGGGTCCCGGCTCTCTGGAGTCAAGGAATGCAAGGGTGCCGATACAGGACTGCACGGAAAGCGGGATGAAGCCTTCGGGATTCGTCCCGCTTTTTTACGCGCGGCAAGCTTTCATCCCTCACGCCGCCTCGAGGTGAACACCAGGATCCAACCACGCTCGGTTCGACCGCCGGCCGCGCTTCGCGGCGTAGCGGCGGTCTCTCTCGGCCGGGCGTCCATCTTGTCTTCGGGAGGACAGAGCCTTGATCAAACCCGCGATACTGGCATTGGCGGACGGCAGTGTGTTCCATGGCGTCTCCATCGGGGCCGATGGCCAGACCAGTGGGGAAGTCGTGTTCAACACGGCGATGACCGGCTATCAGGAGATTCTTACCGATCCCTCCTACCTGCGACAGATCGTCACCCTGACCTATCCCCACATAGGCAACACCGGGGTCAATGAGGAGGACGTCGAGTCCAGCAGGGTCTGTGCCTCGGGCTTGGTGATCCGCGACCTGCCGCGACTGGTCAGCAGCTTTCGCAGCCAGCAAGCGCTGGATGAGTACCTCCGTGCCCAGGGTATCGTCGGCATCGCCGATATCGATACGCGTCGCCTGACTCGCATCCTGCGCGACAAGGGCGCGCAGAACGGCGCCATTCTGGCTGGTC
The DNA here is from genome assembly GCF_000621205.1 of Halotalea alkalilenta DSM 17697. GTDB lineage: Bacteria > Pseudomonadota > Gammaproteobacteria > Pseudomonadales > Halomonadaceae > Halotalea > Halotalea alkalilenta. Next base: position 88,706 of record NZ_JHYY01000026.1, read on the forward strand.
CCGCAGCCGAAGGCAGCGATGCGCCGGCGCGGGCTATCGAGCTGGCGCGCGAGTTCCCCGGTCTCAAGGGCATGGACCTCGCCCGGGTCGCATCGACTACCGAGCGGCTCGAGTGGCACGATGGCGAATGGGTGCTCGGCAAAGGCTACAGCGACTTCGAGCAGCGCGAACGCCCCTATCATGTGGTCGCCTACGACTATGGCACCAAGTACAACATCTTCCGTATGCTCACCGAGCGCAGTTGTCGGCTGACCATCGTTCCCGCCGAGACCTCCGCCGAGGAGGTGCTCGCGCTCGCGCCCGACGGTGTCTTCCTCTCCAACGGTCCTGGCGATCCCGAGCCATGCGACTACGCGATCGAGGCGATCGCGGCGCTGTGCGAGGCCAAGGTGCCGGTGTTCGGCATCTGTCTCGGCCATCAGCTGCTCGCGCTGGCGAGCGGAGCGAAGACGGTGAAGATGGGACACGGCCACCACGGTGCCAATCACCCGGTGCAGGATCTCGATACCGGCAAGGTGATGATCACCAGCCAGAACCATGGCTTTGCCGCCGACGAAGCGAGCCTGCCCGGCAATCTGCGCGCTACCCATCGCTCGCTGTTCGACGGCACGCTGCAGGGCATCGAACGTACCGATTGTCCTGCGTTCAGCTTCCAGGGGCATCCCGAAGCGAGCCCGGGTCCCCACGACGTGGCACCGCTGTTCGATCGCTTCATCGCGATGATGGCCGCGCACAAGGGCCACTGATACGCAGGGCCGCGCGACTACTCGCCGTGCGGTCGCATCACCTTCGAGAACTCGGGATCTTCCCGGGGAAGCAAAGCACATCGCGGATACCGTCATGCCAAAACGTACCGACATCCAGAGCATCCTGATCATCGGCGCCGGCCCGATCGTCATCGGCCAGGCGTGCGAATTCGACTATTCCGGCGCCCAGGCCTGCAAGGCGCTGCGCGAGGAAGGAATTCGCGTGATCCTGGTCAATTCCAACCCGGCGACGATCATGACCGACCCGGTGATGGCCGATGCGACCTACATCGAGCCGATCACCTGGCAGGTGGTCGAGCGGATCATCGAGAAGGAGCGCCCCGACGCGCTGCTGCCGACCATGGGCGGACAGACCGCGCTGAACTGCGCGCTGGATCTCGAGCGCCACGGCGTGCTGGACAAGTACGGTGTCGAGATGATCGGTGCCGACGCCGACACCATCGACAAGGCCGAGGACCGCGATCGCTTCGACAAGGCGATGCGCAGGATTGGCCTCGAGTGTCCGAAGGCCAAGATCGCCCATCACATGAGCGAGGCGTGGGAGATCCAGGCCGAGCTCGGTTTTCCCTGCATCATCCGGCCGTCCTTCACCATGGGCGGATCGGGCGGTGGGGTGGCCTACAATCGCGAGGAGTTCGAGGAGATCTGCCATCGCGGTTTCGAGCTCTCGCCGACCAAGGAGCTTTTGATCGACGAGTCGCTGCTCGGCTGGAAGGAGTACGAGATGGAGGTCGTTCGCGACAAGAACGACAACTGCATCATCGTCTGCTCGATCGAGAACTTCGACCCGATGGGCGTGCACACCGGCGATTCGATCACCGTCGCGCCGGCGCAGACGCTCACCGACAAGGAGTACCAGATCATGCGCAACGCATCGCTCGCGGTGCTGCGTGAGATCGGGGTCGAGACCGGCGGCTCCAACGTCCAGTTCGGTATCCATCCCGAAACCGGGCGGATGGTGGTGATCGAGATGAACCCTCGGGTCAGCCGCTCCTCCGCGCTGGCTTCCAAGGCGACTGGCTTCCCGATCGCCAAGATCGCGGCGAAGCTGGCGATCGGCTACACCCTCGACGAGCTTCAAAACGATATCACCGGCGGCGCCACCCCGGCGTCGTTCGAACCCTCGATCGACTACGTGGTGACCAAGATCCCGCGGTTCACCTTCGAGAAGTTCCCCCAGGCCAACGACCGGTTGACCACCCAGATGAAGTCGGTGGGTGAGGTGATGGCGATCGGGCGCACTTTCCAGGAGTCGCTGCAGAAGGCGCTGCGCGGCCTGGAGACCGGCGTCGATGGCCTCGATCCGAAGCTCACCCGCTTCGACCAGGCTGCGATGACGTTGATGCAGGGCGAGCTCCAGCGTCCTGGGCCCGATCGGATCTTCTACGTCGCCGATGCCTTCCGCGCAGGACTGTCGATCGATGAGATCTACGGCTTCACCAATATCGATCGCTGGTTCCTGGTCCAGATCGAGGAGCTGGTCGAGGCCGAGCGGCGCGTCGTCGATGCAGGCCTCGACGGGCTCGATGACAAGACGCTTTACCGGCTCAAGCGTGCAGGTTTCTCCGATGCTCGGCTGGCCACGCTGCTCGGGACCAAGGAAGGCGAAGTGCGCGCCCGGCGCCACGGTTTCGGCATTCACCCGGTCTACAAGCGGGTCGATACCTGCGCCGCCGAGTTCGCCACCTCGACCGCCTACATGTACTCCACCTACGAGGAGGAGTGCGAGGCGAATCCGAGCGACCGTCCCAAGATCATGGTGCTCGGCGGTGGCCCCAACCGGATCGGCCAGGGGATCGAGTTCGACTACTGCTGCGTTCATGCCGCGCTCGCGATGCGCGAGGACGGCTATGAGACGATCATGGTCAACTGCAACCCCGAGACCGTCTCCACCGACTACGACATCTCCGATCGGCTCTATTTCGAGCCGGTGACGCTCGAGGACGTGCTCGAAATCGTCGAGAAGGAGCGCCCGCAGGGGGTGATCGTGCAGTTCGGCGGCCAGACCCCGCTCAAGCTCGCCCGCGCCCTGGAGGCCGCCGGCGTGCCGATCATCGGCACCACGCCCGATGCCATCGATCGCGCCGAAGACCGCGAACGCTTCCAGCAGATGATCGACAAGCTCGGCTTGTTGCAGCCGCCGAACGCGACCGCGCGCAGCTTCGACGAGGCCTTCGACAAGGCTGAGAAAATCGGCTATCCGCTGGTGGTGCGCCCCTCCTATGTGCTCGGCGGCAGGGCGATGGAGATCGTCTACTCCGCCGAAGAGCTCGAGCGCTACATGACCCATGCGGTCAAGGTTTCCAACGACAGCCCAGTGCTGTTGGATCACTTCCTGTCGGCTGCGGTCGAGATCGATATCGACGCGGTCAGCGACGGCAAGCGAGTGGTGATCGGTGGGGTGATGCAGCATGTCGAGCAGGCGGGCGTGCACTCCGGCGACTCGGCCTGTTCGCTGCCGCCCTATTCGCTGCCCCAGTCGGTCCAGGACGAGATGCGCCATCAGGTCAAGCAGATGGCGGTCGAGCTCGGCGTGGTCGGGCTGATGAACGTCCAGCTCGCCTGGCAGGACGAGAAGATCTACATCATCGAGGTCAATCCGCGCGCCTCCCGCACCGTGCCGTTCGTCTCCAAGTGCATCGGTGTTTCGCTGGCGCAGATCGCAGCGCGCTGCATGGCGGGCAAGAGCCTCGAAGAGCAGGGCTTCGTCGAGGAGATCGTGCCGAAGTTCTTCAGCGTCAAGGAAGCGGTGTTCCCGTTCGCCAAGTTCCCGGGAGTCGACCCGATTCTCTCGCCGGAAATGAAGTCCACCGGCGAGGTGATGGGCAGCGGAAACACCTTCGCCGAAGCCTTCTACAAGGCCCAGCTCGGCGCCAACGAGCCTATTCCCAAGCTGGGTGGCGATAAGCCGCGAGTGGCATTCTTGTCGGTGCGCAATCCTGACAAGGTCGGCATTATCGAGGTGGGTCGCTCTCTGTTAACATTGGGTTTCGATCTGATCGCCACCCAAGGTACCGCCCTGGCGCTCGAAGCGGCCGGGCTACCCGTAAAGCTTGTCAACAAGGTGTCTGAAGGTCGTCCGCACATCGTCGATATGCTCAAGAACGGCGAAGTGGACTACATCGTCAACACCACCGAAGGTCGGCAAGCCATCAGTGATTCTTCCGAGATCCGCCGTACCGCACTCGCCAACAAGGTGCCCTACGCGACTACCCTCGCGGGGGCGCGCGCCGTTTGTCTGGCGCTCGAATACGGTGACCAGGTCAAGGTGCGGCGGCTTCAGGATATGCATGCAGGAGTGATGTGATGAACAAGGTGCCCATGACGGTCGAAGGCGAAAAGCGCCTTCGCGATGAGCTCACTCAGCTGAAAAGCGTCGAGCGGCCGAAGGTGATCAGCGACATCGCTGAAGCCCGCGAGCACGGTGATCTCAAGGAGAACGCCGAGTATCACGCTGCGCGCGAGCAGCAGGGCTTCATCGAAGGGCGTATCAAGGAGATCGAGGGCAAGCTGTCGAATGCCCAGGTGATCGATGTCGCCAAGATGCCGAAGAATGGCAAAGTGATCTTTGGTGTGACCGTCACTCTGCTCAACCTCGATACTGATGAGACCACCCGCTACCGGATCGTTGGCGAGGACGAGGCGGAGATCAAAGCCGGCAAGATCTCGGTCACCTCACCGATCGCGCGTGCGCTGATCGGCAAGGAGGAGGGGGATGTGGTGCTTGTGCGTACGCCCGGTGGCGACGTCGAGTACGAGATCAGCGAAGTCGAGCATATCTGACCCGGCCTCCAAGCCGTGGCAGACACCAACGCCCGCGAGTGCCCCTCGCGGGCGTTGGTGTCTGCGATGGGATAGAATTCCTCGCGTCGAAATATTAAGCCGATCGTCAGTTTCTTCCGGTAGCGCGGCCATTCCTGCAACCTCTTTGGCCGGTGAAAGGATCATCATCGAGGGAGCGACATGGAGTTTCTGCTGTATCTGGTGCTGGGGGCCTGCTCGGGAGTGCTGGCGGGGCTGTTCGGAGTCGGTGGTGGGCTGATCATCGTGCCGGTGTTGGTCTACAGCTTCGCCGCCCATGGCATGGACGCCAACATTCTCACCCACCTCGCGGTCGGCACTTCGCTGGCGACCATCGTATTCACCTCGATCAACTCGGTGCTGGGCCATCAGAAGAAGGGCGCCGTACGCTGGCACCTGGTGCTGTGGATGACGGTCGGGATCGTCTTCGGCTCGGTGCTCGGGGGGCTCACCGCGTCCTACATTTCAGGGCCGCGCCTGCAGACCATCATCGGGGTGTTCGCAATCTGCATGGCGATCCAGCTCGCTTTCAATCTCAAGCCCAAAGGGGGCGATGGCACTTTTGCCCAGCCGAGCAGGCTATGGCTGAACACGGCGGGAGTGGTGATCGGCTGGGCCTCGGCGATCTTCGGCATCGGTGGTGGCTCGCTGACCGTACCGCTACTGGCGTGGAAGAACCTGCCGATGCAGCAGGCGGTGGCGACATCCGCTGCCTGCGGCCTGCCGATCGCGATATTCGGCGCGCTGTCGTTCATGTACTTCGGATGGGGCGAGAGCGGGCTGCCGCAGTACAGCGTCGGCTTCGTCTACCTGCCTGCGGTGGTCGGCATCGCCTTGACCAGCATGGTCTTCGCCCGGTTCGGGGTCAGGCTGGCGCATCGGCTGTCGCAGACGATGCTGCGGCGCCTGTTCGCACTGCTGCTGTTCTGCGTTGGCTTGAGCTTCGTGATCTGAGCGGTGCGTGCCAGGGAAGGGTGAGAAGAATGGGCCGGCGGCGGCGCGCCGCCGGTGGCTCATTCGGATCTGCTGAAGCGCTGGACGTTGGAGAGCTTCGGCGAAGCCTTCGGGTTGCGGCGATACAGTAGCGCCATCTTGCCGATCTTCTGGATCAGCTCCGCGCCGCTGTGGGAGCATGCCGCGGCAATCTGGGCTTCGCGCTCTTCGCGGTCGTTGCTCATCAATTTGATCTTGATCAGTTCGTGATCGGCGAGTGCGCGTTCCAGCTCGTTGAGAGCGCCTTCGCTGAGGCCGTTCTCCGACACCTGAACCACCGGGTCGAGATGGTGGCCGATGCTGCGGAAGCTTTTCTTTTGAGCCGACGAGAGTGACATGATAGTTTGAATGGCCTGTGTTGGTACCTGAATGCTGACCGCGCAGTCTACCCCAAGCCTTGGACGTCGCGATAGCGTGATGTTCATGCAGCCATTCGCTGTTTTTCGTTCCCCCGCAAGACTCCCAGGTGACCCCTTGGCCCGTTCATCTTCCGGCGATGCCGGTGATTCCTCTTCTCCGAAGCGCAAGAACGCCGCCAGCCGATCGAGTGCCGGCTGGCTGAAGGAGCATTTCGACGACCCCTATGTGAAGCGCTCATGGGTCGATGGCTATCGTTCGCGAGCCAGCTACAAGCTGCTCGAGATCGATGATAAGGATCAACTGCTGAAGCCTGGCATGACCGTGGTCGATCTTGGCGCCGCCCCCGGTGGATGGAGCCAGGTCGTGGCCAAGCGGGTCGGAGCGCAGGGCGTGGTGATCGCTTCCGACATCCTCGACATGGAGCCGCTCGCTGGCGTCGAGTTCATTAAGGGTGACTTCACCGAGGAGGCGGTGCTCGATGCTATCTTGTCCGCCCTTGGTGGGCGCCGGGTTGGTGGGCGCCGGGTAGACATGGTGATCTCCGACATGGCGCCGAACATGAGTGGGCAGAACGCCATTGATCAGCCGGGTGCGATGTACCTGGTCGAGCTCGCGCTCGACCTGGCGCGACAGGTGCTGAAGCCGAATGGAGATTTTCTTGCCAAGGTGTTCCAAGGAGAAGGCTTCGAGGCTTATCTCAAGGAGCTGCGAGGCTCCTTCACCAAGGTCATCAGCCGCAAGCCGGCGGCTTCCCGTCCCCGTTCGCGTGAAATCTATCTGCTCGGTCGCGGTTTCAAAGGGTGAGCTTTCCTCCCAAGGCGAACGTGCGATACTTGCATAGAGAGGCCGTTGCCCCCATCTCGCTAGATATGCTGCACTTAGGCGTCATGCCGGTGTAGGGTGAAAGGGGCGTGCTCGATAGGCCGCAGAGGGTCAGGCGTGTCCGTCGGTCCCGGACGGTGGTTAAAGACTTAGCGTAGTGAGGGTGTCCCCTTGAACGACATGGCCAAGAACCTGATTCTCTGGTTGGTCATCGCAGCGGTCCTGCTGACGGTGTTCAACAATTTCAGCGTCGATTCCTCGCCGCAGTCGATGAACTATTCCCAGTTCGTCCAGCAGGTGCAGAACGACCAGATCCGGCGAGTCACTATCGACGGGTACGTGATCCGCGGTGAGCGCGGCGACGGCTCCAACTTCCAGACCATCCGCCCCGCGGCGGACGACCCGCGTCTGATGGACGACCTGCTCAGCCACAACGTGGTGGTCGAAGGGCGTGAGCCCCAGGAGCAGAGCATCTGGTCGCGGCTGCTGATCGCCAGTTTCCCGATCCTGATCATCCTCGCCATCTTCCTGTTCTTCATGCGCCAGATGCAGGGCGGCGCAGGCGGCAAGGGCGGTCCGATGAGCTTCGGCAAGTCGAAGGCCAAGCTGCTCTCGCAGGATCAGATCAAGACCACTTTCAAGGACGTCGCCGGCTGCGACGAAGCCAAGGAGGAGGTCGAGGAGGTCGTCGACTTCCTTCGCGATCCCACCAAGTTCCAGCGCCTAGGCGGCAAGATCCCGCGCGGGCTTCTGATGGTGGGGCCGCCCGGTACTGGTAAGACGCTGCTCGCCAAGGCGATCGCCGGCGAGGCGAAGGTGCCGTTTTTCAGTATTTCCGGTTCCGACTTCGTCGAGATGTTCGTCGGCGTCGGTGCCTCTCGCGTGCGCGACATGTTCGAACAGGCCAAGAAGCAGGCGCCCTGTATCATCTTCATCGACGAGATCGATGCGGTCGGCCGCTCGCGTGGCTCCGGCATGGGAGGGGGCGGCCATGACGAGCGTGAGCAGACGCTCAACCAGCTGCTGGTGGAAATGGACGGGTTCGAGGCCAACGACGGCACCATCGTCATCGCCGCGACCAACCGTCCGGACGTCCTCGACCCCGCGCTGTTGCGCCCAGGGCGCTTCGACCGCCAGGTGACCGTTGGCCTGCCCGACATCCGTGGCCGTGAGCACATCCTCAAGGTCCACCTGCGCAAGGTGCCGCTGGCCGATGACGTGCGTCCCGAGCTGATCGCCCGCGGTACGCCCGGCTTCTCCGGCGCCGAGCTCGCCAACGTGGTCAACGAGGCGGCGCTGTTCGCCGCGCGGCGCAACCTTCGCGTGGTGGGTATGCGAGAGCTCGAGGAAGCCAAGGACAAGATCATGATGGGTGCCGAGCGGCGCTCGATGGTGATGTCCGAGAAAGAGAAGAGCAACACCGCTTATCACGAAGCGGGTCACGCGATCATCGGCCTGCTGGTGCCCGAGCACGACCCGGTCTACAAGGTCACCATCATCCCGCGCGGTCGTGCGCTCGGAGTGACCATGTTCCTGCCCAACGAGGATCGCTACAGCTATTCTCGCCAGCAGTTGATCAGCCAGATCTGCTCGCTGTTCGGTGGACGCATTGCCGAGGAGATGACGCTGGGTCCGAACGGTGTCACCACCGGGGCTTCGAACGATATCAAGCGCGCCACTGAGATCGCCCACAGCATGGTTGCCAAGTGGGGGCTTTCGGCCGAAATGGGGCCTTTGATGTACGACGAGGACGAGTCCCACCAGTTCCTCGGCGGGCCGGGTGCGAGCGGTTCTAAGTTCAGCTCCGGCGAGACCTCGACCAAGCTCGATCGCGAGGTTCGCAAGATCATCGATGAGTGCTATGCCAGGGCCAAGCAGATCCTCCATGACAATCGGGACAAGCTGGATCTGATGGCGGAGGCGTTGATTCACTATGAAACCATCGACGCCGATCAGATCAGGGAAATCATGGAAGGTCGCTTCCCTTCGCCGCCCAAGGGCGACAATAGCGGTGGGCCGAGCGGCGGTGCCGTGGTCGAGAGTGACGGAAAGGCAGAGGGTGCCCCGCCGAGCGAAAGCGGCGACGATCGCCCCCGTCCTGGTGACCCGGTCGGTGGCCCGGCGAACTGAGCCACCGTCCCAATCGCTGGAAGTCGCGTCCGCCTGCTCGGTGGTCGCGGCTTTTCACCTTAGGTTTCCCTCCATTCCCCGCATTCTCTCCTGATCAAATGAAAAGCTATTTCTCTCCTTCCGTTCTCGATTGTGCCGGGCGCTCGCTGGATCTCTCCAGGCCTCGGGTCATGGGCATCCTCAACGTCACGCCTGACTCTTTCTCCGATGGCGGCAAGCACCTCGGACTCGATGCTGCGCTGAGACACGCGCAGCGGATGATCGAAGAGGGAGCTTCGCTGATCGACATCGGCGGTGAGTCGACTCGTCCCGGCGCTGCTCCGGTGAGTCTCGAGGAGGAGTTGGATCGGGTCGCGCCAGTGGTCGAGGCCCTGGTGCGGGAGTTCGAGGTGGTGGTTTCGTTGGATACCAGCTCGGCCGGTGTGATCAGCGAGTGCGGCAGGCTAGGTGCTGGGATGATCAACGATGTGCGCTCCCTGACTCGTCCTGGCGCGCTCGAGGCCGCATGCGCGAGCTCGATGGCGATTTGCCTGATGCACATGAACGGTGAGCCCACCGTGATGCAGTTGGATCCGAGCTACGATCAGGCGATCGAGCTAGAGGTCGGTGGCTTTTTGCGCCAGCGCGTCGACGACTGCGTGGCGGCCGGGATCGATCGCGAGCGGATGGTGATCGATCCGGGCTTCGGTTTCGGCAAGCTGCCCGAGCACAATCTTCGACTAATGGCCGAGATGGCCGGGCTGGTCGAACTGGGGCTGCCGATCTTGGTCGGCACCTCGCGCAAGAGTATGATTGGCGCGGCTCTCGCCGATGCTCAGGGGGTGCCTCGAGCGCTTGGTGAGAAGGGCGAGGGCAGGCTTTACGGCGGCCTTGCGTTGACTGCGATGGCGGTCGAGCGAGGCGCTCGAATCATTCGAACTCACGACGTGGCGGCGACCTGGGATGTGGTCGAGATGACCTGGGCGGTGCTGCGTGAGGGAAAGGCATAATGGACACAGCGGTCGAGCCTGCGAGCTCGGATGCGTCGCGGCAGCGCAAGTATTTCGGAACCGACGGCATTCGCGGGACCGTGGGCAAGCCACCGATCACTGCGGACTTCATGCTCAAGCTTGGATGGGCGGCGGGCAGGGTGCTCGCGCGCAGGCAGAAGACACGGGTGATCATCGGCAAAGATACTCGGATCTCGGGCTACATGTTCGAAGCCGCGCTTGAAGCCGGCTTTTCGGCAGCGGGCGTGGACGTGATGCTGCTCGGGCCGATGCCGACCCCCGGTATCGCCTACATGACCCAGACTTTTCGCGCCGACGCCGGTGTGGTCATCAGTGCCTCGCACAATCCCTTCCAGGACAACGGCATCAAGTTCTTCTCGGCGGCGGGCACCAAGCTGGGCGATGCCATCGAATTCGAGATCGAGCAGGAGCTCACCCAGCCGCTGGTCACCGTGGACTCCGAACATCTGGGCAAGGCGGTTCGCATCGACGATGCCGCTGCGCGCTACATAGAGTTCTGCAAATCGACCGTGCCGGGGCGTTTCACCCTGCATGGGCTCAAAGTGGTGCTCGACTGCGCCAACGGGGCGACCTATCACATCGCGCCCAGCGTATTTCGCGAGCTCGGCGCCACCGTCACTGTGATCGGCGCCTCTCCCGATGGCCTCAACATCAACCGTAACGTCGGCTCGACCCATACCGTGGCGCTGCGAGCCAAGGTGATCGAGACCGGTGCCGACATCGGTATCGCTTTCGATGGCGATGGCGATCGAGTGATCCTGATCGACGCCAAGGGGCGCGAGGTCGATGGCGACGATATCCTTTACCTGATCGGTAGCGATCGCCATCGGCGCGGCGTGCTTGGCGGCGGTGTGGTCGGTACGGTGATGAGCAATCTTGGACTTGCCCAGGCGTTCGAGCGCCAGGGGATACCCTTCGAACGGGCCAAGGTCGGCGATCGCTATGTGATCGAGCGGCTCGACGCATTGGGTTGGCAGCTTGGCGGCGAATCCTCTGGGCACATCGTCTGTGGACACGTGCAGACCACGGGTGATGGCATCGTCGCCGCCTTGCAAGTGCTGGCGATCATGATGCGCGAAGCTCGCTCTCTCGAAGCGCTGCTGGCGGGTTATGAAAAAGCGCCGCAGACGCTGGTCAACGTACGCATCGGTGCCGATGCTGACCGCGGCGCGCTGCTCGAGGACGCCGGAGTCGTTGAAACCCTGCGTGCGGTCGAAGCTGAGCTTGGCAGCGACGGTCGTGTGCTGCTGCGCCCCTCGGGCACCGAACCGCTGATCCGAGTGATGGTCGAGGCTCATCCGCGCTTCGATGTCGAACGATTGGCTGGCCGGATCGCGGCCAGCATCGAGCGCTGCGTGCAGGATTGACATTGGCGATAGGCGGCGAGTCGAGTTGTATTGCCTCCAGCGCTCCATTACCATTTCCCACCCCATGCGAGGCATGCTCATGCGTACACCGCTGATCGCCGGCAACTGGAAGATGAATGGCTCCTCCCGATTGATCGAGGAGTTCGCGCGCGCGCTGGAGGGGTTTCCTTTGCCCCCTACGGTGGAGGTGGCGCTGCTGCCGCCCTTTCCTTATATCCTCGAGATGCAGCGGGCGCTGCAGGCGGGCGGTGTCAAGATCGGCGCGCAAACGCTCAATCCGCTGCGTTCAGGGGCGCATACCGGTGAGGTGAGCGGCAGGATGCTCAAGGAGCTCGGGGCGGAATATGTGCTGGTCGGGCATTCCGAGCGACGCCGGCTTTATCGCGAGAGCGACGAAGACGTCTACGATCGTTTGGTCGCCGCGCTCAACGAGGGGCTGAAGCCTATTCTCTGCGTCGGAGAAACGCTCGAGGAGCGCGATGCCGGAGATACCGAGCGAGTGGTGCTGCGCCAGGTCGGCAAGGTAATGGCACCGCTGGAGCCGGAGCAACGCCCCTTGGTCACCATCGCCTACGAGCCGGTATGGGCGATTGGCAGCGGCCGCACGCCGTCACCGGAGCAAGCGCAGGAAGTGATGGCGACGATCCGTCGCTATCAAGGTGGCTTCGACGCCAAGCTGGCGAGTGGCCTGAGGCTGCTTTATGGCGGCAGCATGAATGCGCAAAACGCGCAGGAGCTGCTCGCTCAGCCAGACATCGACGGCGGCCTGATCGGTGGTGCTTCGCTCAAGGTCGACGATTTCTTATCCATTTGTCATGCTGCAGGTTGATTTCATGCAAGTCGTAACCCTTTTGGTTCATGTGCTGCTGGCGATCTCACTGGTTGCGCTCGTGCTTCTTCAGCAGGGCAAGGGCGCCGAGGCGGGGGCCGCCTTCGGAGGCGGTGCCTCCCAGACCGTTTTCGGTTCGCGTGGCAGCAGCAGCTTCCTCGCCAAGCTCACAGGGGTGTTGGCGGCGGTCTTCTTCGCCACTTCGGTTGGTCTCGCTTGGTATGCCAATAATGCCGGCAGCGCGCCGATCAGCGGCATTCCGGATGCGAGCCTGATCGAGCGTCAGCATAGCGGTGTGCCGGTGCTCGACGATGCGCCGGCCCAAGGGCTGGGCAGCGCCGATCCCAGCGAAGCGCCGCTCACTGCGCCCGAGGCGACGCCGTCGCAAACCCAGGCTGCTCCGGCGCTTGACGATCAAGGGCAGGATGTGGATAATGCTGCGCCAGCACTCGAGGGAAGCGAGGAGCAGTAAGCTGCTCGAGACCTTGCGAGTGGAGGGGGTGGTGAATATCCATCCCCGGGCGCTGAAGCAGAAGTGTTTGATTGTAAAGGCTTCTGAGTGTATAGTGCCTCAGCCCCGATGCCGAAGTGGTGGAATTGGTAGACACGCTATCTTGAGGGGGTAGTGTCCTTACGGACGTGCGGGTTCAAGTCCCGCCTTCGGCACCAAATGAAGTTCGTAGGCAGCTTCTTGCCTGCAGGGCGGTAGAAGAGAAAGGAGCGAAGGTTCGCGAAATCCTCCGTTTCCGGTTTGAGGAATCAGTACCAGGTTGATTCCGGATCGAAAGATCTATAATATTTCGCGCGTTGATGCGGGGTGGAGCAGTCTGGTAGCTCGTCGGGCTCATAACCCGAAGGTCGTCGGTTCAAATCCGGCCCCCGCTACCAAGTTTATTCGAAAGGCCCCTTCCAGCAAGAAGGGGCTTTTTGTTGGCGGACGGCCAGTTGGATGATGGCCCGTGCCGGCTCCTTGCGCGGTGGCAGCGCCTCGATCGTAGTAGCTGCCAGTCGGCCACCTTTCCCGTCTTCACGTCAGGGTGCCAGCGGAAACCGTCCGGCGCCGGTTCGCGAACGTATTCGAGGCGTCCGTCGCCTGGGGAGTCGTCGCGTGACGTCATGTTCTTCGATTCCCTTCGAGCCGGTCTCACTCATAGGAGCCTTTGTCTATGGCGACCAAGGAACAGGCCATTCAGGCGCTGATCGAGCCGACGATCAATGCGATGGGATTCGAACTGTGGGGTGTGGATTACGTCGCGCAGGGCAAGAATTCGCGTCTGGTGGTGTATATCGATAGCGACAAAGGCGTCAACGTCGACGACTGCGCCAAAGTCAGTCGTCAAGTCAGCGGCCTGCTCGATGTCGAAGATCCCATCGCTGGCCAGTACAACCTGGAAGTCTCATCGCCGGGCATGGATCGACCGCTCTACACGCTTTCTCAGTTCGAGCGTTTCGCCGGACACCGCGTCCAACTGCGTCTGCGCATTCCGTTCGAGGGGCGCCGCAAGTTCCAGGGGCTTTTGATCGGGCTCGAAGAGGACGAAGTGATCCTGCGGGTCGATCAGGAAGAGTTCGGCTTTCCGATCGAAACGATCGAACGCGCTCAGGTGGTGCCGACCTTCGAAAAATAGTGCGGTGCGCAGTGTCGCCAAAGCGATGCGTGGGTGTCGGCCAAGGACGGTCCTCGAGCGGGACAAAAATGATTTATCTGGCGAGGCAAAGGCATGAGCAAAGAGATTTTGCTGGTCGTTGACGCAATTTCGAACGAAAAAGGTGTTCCTCGTGGCGTGATCTTCGAGGCGGTCGAGGCTGCGCTGGCCAGCGCGACCCGCAAGCGCTTCGAGGGACAGGACGTCGACGTCAAGGTCCGGATCGACCGTGCCACTGGAGATTACGACACCTTCAGGCGTTGGACCGTGGTTCCCGATGAAGACTACACCACCTCGGCCCGCGAGATTCCGATCTCCGCGGCCGAAGAGCGTGAGCCGCCGTTGGGCCTTGGCGAATTCGTCGAGGAGCAGATCGAGTCGGTGAGCTTTGGCCGCATCGCGGCCCAGACCGCCAAGCAGGTGATCGTACAGAAGGTGCGTGAAGCCGAGCGGGCCGAAATCGTGCGACACTACAGCGAGCGCGAAGGAGAGCTGGTCGCTGGTGGGGTGAAGAAGACCACCCGCGATGGCTTGATCATCGATCTCGGTGATAACGCCGAGGGTTTCCTGCCACGTAGCGAAATGATTTCCGGCGAACGCTATCGAATGAACGAACGCGTTCGTGCGCTGCTCTGGAAGGTCGATCCTGACGCTCGCGGCTCCCAGCTGATCCTTTCGCGCACTCGCCCCGAGTTCCTCATCGAGCTGTTCAAGATCGAAGTGCCGGAGATCGCCGAACAGCTGATCGAGATCAAGGGTGCCGCTCGGGACCCAGGCTCGCGGGCCAAGATCGCGGTCAAGACCAATGACCGTCGGATCGATCCGGTCGGTGCCTGCGTGGGGATGCGCGGCTCGCGCGTCCAGGCGGTTTCCAACGAGCTTCGCAACGAGCGTGTAGACATCATCCTCTGGGATGATAATCCTGCGCAGCTGGTGATCAATGCGATGGCTCCGGCCGAAGTCGCCTCGATCATGGTCGATGAAGATTCCCATACCATGGACGTCGCGGTTGCTGAAGACAATCTCGCCCAGGCGATCGGCCGCAGCGGGCAGAACGTACGGCTCGCCTCTGAGCTGACGGGCTGGACGCTCAACGTGATGACCGAGGAAGAAGCCCAGGGCAAGCTCGAGCAGGAAGTCGACAGTTTCATCGAATACTTCATCCAGCATCTCGACATCGAAGAAGACCTTGCTCGTCTGTTGGTCGACGAAGGTTTCACTTCGCTCGAAGAGATCGCTTACGTACCGCTCGACGAGATGCTCGAGATCGAGGAGCTCGACGAGGTGCTGGTCGAGGAGCTGCGCGCGCGGGCCAAGGATGAATTGCTCAATCTGGCGATCGCCAGCGAGGAGAGCCTGGAGGAGGGCGCCCCGGCCGACGATCTGCTCGAAATGGAAGGCATGGATCGCGCACTGGCGTTCACGCTGGCTGGGCGTGGCATTCGCACCATGGAAGATCTCGCCGAGCAGTCGATCGACGATCTCAAGGACATCGAAGGCGTGGATGAAGAGCGCGCCGCGGTACTGATCATGACCGCCCGTGCCCCCTGGTTCGAGGGCGAAGCGTAGCGGCTCAAGCCGCCGGCCTTTCGAGGTGCGGTGGCGCGGTTTCGCAACGGGCAGCAGGGAAACGGGTTCAGGAGGGTCGCAATGGCAGAAATGACGGTTAAGGAATTCGCAAGCAAGGTGGGGCGCGATGCGAACCGCCTGCTCGAACAGATGAGCGAGGCTGGTCTCACCCACAAGGCAGAGACCGATGTCGTCTCCGAGGAGGACAAGCAACGCTTGCTTGACCACCTCACCAAGCAGCACGGCGGCGGGGCGGGGCCGGGTCGCAACCGGATCACGCTAACTCGCAAGACCAAGAGCAAGATCCGTACTGGCGATCGCAACAAGACGATCGAGGTGCAGGTCCGCAAGAAGCGTACCTACGTTCGTGCGGAGCCGGAGGCCCAGGCGGGCGAGGCCGAAGTACAAGAGGTACAGGATGCGCAGGCAGCGCCCCCGGCGAGCGAGCCTGCTCGCGAGCAGGCGCCCGTTGCCGAGGCAGTGGCGCCCTCTGCGCCAGCCGCCGCGGCACCGGCCAGCCCAGGGGCTGCCGCCACCGGCGAAGAGAGCACCGGGGAAGAGCCGGTCGTCAACGCACCGCTCAAGGAGCCGCGCAACGACAATCGTCGTGGTCGTGAGGCTGCCGGCCGCAAGGCCGCCGGGGGTGGGCGCAAGAGCGGTGGACGTCGCGAGGACGAGGACGATCGCAGCGAACGCAGCGAGCGTCGTGGCTCGGCCGGCAAGAAGGCCAAGCGCTCCGAGCGTCGCGGTGGCCGACGCGGGCGCGACAATGCCCACGGCTTCCAGCGCCCGACCCAGGTGATCATCCGGGAAGTCAGCATTCCCGAGTCGATCAGCGTCGCTGAGCTTGCCGACAAGATGTCGGTCAAGGCGACCGAAGTGATCAAGGCGATGTTCAACATGGGCGCCGCGGTCACCATCAACCAGACCATCGATCAGGACACCGCGGCGATCGTCGCCGAGGAGATGGGCCACAAGCCCAAGCTGATCAAGGACAATGCACTCGAGACCGAAGTCCTCGAAGGAATCTCCTACGAGGGTGAAGAGTTCACGCGTGCGCCCGTGGTCACGGTGATGGGACACGTCGACCACGGCAAGACCTCGCTGCTCGACTACATTCGTCGCACCAAGGTCGCCACTGGCGAGGCGGGCGGCATCACCCAGCACATCGGCGCCTACCACGTCGAGCATGCCACCGGTGACGTCACCTTCCTCGATACCCCCGGACACGCGGCCTTCACTGCGATGCGTGCCCGTGGCGCCAAGGCGACCGACGTGGTCATCCTGGTGGTTGCCGCCGATGACGGTGTGATGCCGCAGACCATCGAGGCGATCGAGCACGCGCGCGCCGCCGAGGTGCCGCTGGTGGTGGCGATCAACAAGATCGACAAGCCTGGCGCCGATCTCGACCGCGTCCGCAACGAACTCTCCCAGCACGGAGTGATCTCCGAGGAGTGGGGGGGCGATACCCAGTTCGTCCTGGTCTCGGCGAAGACCGGCGAAGGGATCGATGCGCTGCTCGAAGCGGTGCTGCTGGTTTCCGAAGTGCTCGAACTGAAGGCCGTCCCGGAGGCACCCGGCAAGGGTGTGGTGATCGAATCCCGGCTGGATCGCGGGCGTGGCCCGGTGGCTACCGTGCTGGTCCAGAACGGCACCCTGCGCAAGGGCGACATCCTGCTCGCCGGCCTGCACTATGGTCGCGTGCGCGCGCTGGTCAACGAGCTCGGTCAGCAGGTCGACTCGGCTGGCCCGTCGATGCCGGTCGAAGTGCTCGGTCTCGATGGCACGCCTGATGCTGGCGAAGAGTTCAACGTCGTCGCCGACGAGAAGAAGGCGCGCGAAGTCGCCAACTTCCGTCAGGGCAAGTACCGCGACGTGCGTCTCGCCCGGCAGCAGAAGGCCAAGCTCGAGAACATGTTCAGCCAGATGGGCAAGGAAGAGATCGCTTCGGTCAACATCGTGCTCAAGGCGGACGTGCAGGGCTCGCTGGAGGCGATCCGCCATGCGCTGGAGGAGCTCTCCACCGACGAGGTCAAGGTCACCGTGGTCTCCTCCGGGGTCGGCGGAATCACCGGCACCGACGCCAACCTGGCGGTTGCCAGTGAGGCGATCATCGTCGGCTTCAACGTCCGTGCCGATGCGAGCGCTCGCGAGATCGTCGAACGCGAAGGGCTGGATCTTCGCTACTACAGCGTCATCTACCAGCTGATCGATGAGGTCAAGCAGGCGATGAGTGGGATGCTGGCGCCGGAGTGGAAAGAAGAGATCGTTGGCATCGCCGAGGTACGCGACGTGTTCCGGGCGCCGAAGATCGGTGCGATCGCCGGCTGTATGGTGGTCGAGGGTACCGTCTACCGCAACAAGAGTATCCGCGTATTGCGCGACAACGTGGTCATCTACGAAGGCGAGCTCGAGTCACTGCGCCGCTTCAAGGATGATGTCAGCGAAGTCCGTAATGGCATGGAGTGCGGTATCGGCGTACGCAACTACAACGATGTCCAGGTCGGTGACAAGATCGAAGTCTTCGATCAGGTCAAAGTCGAGCGCTCGCTCTAAGCGGGCCGCGAGGAGCGCAGATGCGTGAATTTACCAGGACCGATCGGGTCGCCGAGCAGCTCAAACAGGAACTCGCGCTGCTGGTGCAGCGCGAGGTCAAGGATCCGCGTTTGGGTATGGTGACGATCAGCGATGCCAAGGTCAGTCGTGACCTCGGCTATGCGGACGTCTACTTCACCCTGCTCGGCGAGAACGATGCTGCCCGCGTACGCGAGAACCTCGAGATCCTCAAGCGTGCGTCCGGTTTCCTGCGCTCGCAGGTCGCTCGGCGGATGAAGCTTCGTCATGTGCCCGAGCTGCGCTTCCACTATGACGAGAGCGTGGCTCGGGGTGATCAGCTCTCACGGCTGATCGAGCGTGCGGTGGATAGCGATCGGCGCAGCCGCGACGATGAGCCGGAGTCGGAGTGATGGCGAGGCGTCGTCGGGGTCGTTCGGTCGACGGCGTGCTGCTGCTCGATAAGCCGAAGGGGTTGAGTTCCAACCGTGCACTGCAGCGCGCGCGGGGGATGTTCCAGGCTGCCAAGGCGGGGCATACCGGCACGCTCGATCCGATGGCCACGGGGCTCTTGCCGATCTGCTTCGGCGAGGCGACCAAGTTCTCCTCGTTCGCCCTGGACGCCGACAAGCGTTATCTCGCCCGGGTCCAGCTCGGTACCACCACCGACAGCGGGGACGCAGAGGGTGTGGTGCTGGAAGAGCGCCCGATACCCGCGCTAGACGAAGCGGGCATCGAATGCGTGCTAGCGCGATTTCGTGGTGAAATTGAGCAGATTCCACCGATGTTCTCAGCGCTCAAGCATCAGGGCCGCCCGCTCTACGAGCTGGCCCGTGAAGGGCGCGAGATCGAGCGTGCGCCGCGGCGTGTAACCATTTATCATACGCGCCTCGTTTCGCTCGATGCGGATGCCGGCTGGTTCGATCTCGAGGTCGATTGCAGCAAGGGCACCTACATTCGCACGCTTGGCATGGACATCGGCGCGGCGCTTGGCTGCGGTGCGCATCTCAGCGCGCTGCGGCGGCTGCGCACGGGGCCGTTCGAGGCGGGTGCGATGCTGGGTCTGGATGCGCTCGAGGCATTGGGCGAGGAGCGCGATGTGCGACTGCTGCCGGTCGATGCGCTGATCGCGCACCTGCCCAGGCTCGAAACCGATGAGCCGACCGCCCTGCTGTTGAACCAGGGGCGGCGGATCCGCTGTGCGACCGGGTCTCATGCCCCGGGCACCATGGCGAGGCTGTACTGCGACGAGCGCCTGCTGGGGCTCGTCACTGTGACGGAGGAGGGCGAACTCGCTCCCCGACGTCTCTTGCGCGACGCGGCCAACGGCTGACGTCGCCTTCGCTGAAGACTGCAAATATGCGTGGTCTTCGACACTGACTGCTTTATTTCAAAGCATATTGATTGGAGAAGCTCCCATGGCACTTACCGCCGAGCGCAAGGCCGAAATCGTCAAGGAATTCGGTGCCAGTGAAAACGACACCGGTTCCCCGGAAGTCCAGGTCGCACTGCTGACCGCCAACATCGAAGGTCTGCAGGACCACTTCAAGACCAACAAGCAGGATCACCACTCCCGTCGTGGCCTGATCCGCATGGTCAACCAGCGCCGCAAGCTGCTCGACTACCTCAAGGGCAAGAGCTTCGAGCGTTACCAGAGCCTGATCCAGCGCCTTGGCCTGCGTCGCTGAGCGCACGCCTTGCACTGTATCGAACGGGCAGCCCTGCGGGCTGCCTGTTTTTTTTCGCCTCGATGCGTTCCAGGTAATGGCATTCATGGTGCGCCCGAGGGCGCAGTGACAGTGCAGGCCGAAGGCTCTAAGATGGCGACCTGAGCGCATAGAAAGCGTACACGATCGTATAACATTCGAAGGAATTCAGAGTGAATCCCGTCACCAAGACCTTCCAGTACGGCGGTCAGACCGTCACGCTGGAGACTGGCCGCGTCGCCCGTCAAGCTACCGGCAGCGTGCTGGTCACCATCGACAATACCGTAGTCCTCTGCACCGCAGTCGCTCGCAAGGATGTCAAGCCGGGCCAGGACTTCTTCCCTCTCTCCGTTCACTACCAGGAAAAGACCTATGCGGTCGGCAAGATTCCCGGTGGGTTCTTCAAACGTGAAGGGCGTCCGACCGAGAAGGAGACGCTGACCTCGCGTCTGATCGATCGCCCGATCCGCCCGCTGTTCCCCAAGGGGTTCATGAACGAAGTGCAGGTGATCTGCACGGTGATGTCGGCCGACAAGCAGCACGATCCCGACATCGCGGCGATGCTCGGCACCTCCGCTGCGCTTGCGATCAGCGGCGTGCCTTTCGCCGGCCCGATTGGCGCCGCGCGCGTGGCATTCAATGAGGATCGCGGCTACTTCCTCAACCCGAGCCAGGCGGAACTGGCGAGCTCCGAGCTCGACATGGTCGTCGCCGGCACGGATAAAGCGGTACTGATGGTCGAGTCGGAAGCCAAAGAGCTGACCGAAGACGAAATGCTCGGCGCGGTGCTCTTCGCCCACCAGGAAATGCAGGTCGCGATCGAGGCGATCAAGGCATTCGCCCTGGAAGGCAGCAAGCCGAAGTGGGACTGGCAGCCGGCGGTCGAAAACGTCGCGCTCAAGCAGGCGGTTGCCGCTGGCTTCGAAGCTGGCATTGGTGAAGCTTACCGGGTGACCGACAAGATGGCCCGCCAGGACGCCCTCGCCGCGCTCAAGTCACAGGCGATCGAACGTCTGGCCGGTACTGGCGAATTCGAGGCCGACGCGGTGGCTGGTGCCTTCGCTTCGCTCGAGAAACGTATCGTTCGCGAGCGGGTCCTGGCGGGCGAGCCGCGCATCGATGGTCGCGATCACAAGACCGTGCGTCCCTTGTCGATCCAGGTCGGGGTACTGCCGCGCGCTCACGGCTCGGCGCTGTTCACCCGTGGCGAGACCCAGGCCATCGTCGCCGCGACCCTCGGTACCTTGCGCGAAGCGCAGCTGATCGAGGGCCTCGAGGGCGAGCGCCACGAGCGTTTCATGTTCCACTACAACTTTCCTCCCTATAGCGTCGGTGAGGCTGGCTTCTTCGGCTCGCCGAAGCGTCGCGAGATCGGGCACGGGCGGCTGGCCAAGCGCGGCGTCCAGGCGATGGTGCCGAACGGCGACGACTTCCCCTACTCGATTCGCGTGGTCTCCGAGATCACCGAGTCCAACGGCTCGAGCTCGATGGCCTCGGTGTGCGGCTCTTCGCTTGCGCTGATGGACGCAGGCGTGCCGCTCAAGGCACCGGTCGCGGGTATCGCCATGGGCCTGGTCAAGGATGGTGACCGCTTCGCAGTGCTCACCGATATCCTCGGCGACGAGGATCACCTCGGCGACATGGATTTCAAGGTCGCAGGGTCGGTCAACGGCGTCACCGCGCTGCAGATGGACATCAAGATCGAGGGAATCAACGAGGAGATCATGGAGCGTGCGCTGAACCAAGCGTTCGAAGCACGCCAGAGCATCCTCGAGCAGATGAACCGGGTGATCAGCGAGAGCCGTTCGGAAGTCGCGGACCACGCGCCTTCGATGGTGCTGATCAAGATCGACACCGACAAGATTCGCGACGTGATCGGCAAGGGTGGCGCGACCATCCGCCAGATCTGCGAAGACACCGGTGCTTCGATCGACATCCAGGACGATGGTACGGTGCGGATCTATGCCGATACCAAGGAAGGCTCGAAGAAAGCGGTCGATACCGTGCTGGCGATCACCGCCGAAGCGGAGATCAACAAGCTGTACCGCGGCAAGGTAGTGCGGATCGCCGACTTCGGCGCGTTCGTCAACTTCATGCCGGGTACTGACGGCCTGGTGCACATCTCGCAGATCGTGCCTGAGCGCGTCAACGACGTGCGCGATTTCCTCAACGAGGGCGATATGGTCACCGTCAAGGTGCTCGACGTCGACAATCGCGGACGCGTCAAGCTGTCGATCAAGGAGATCGAACCGGCCGAGAAGGCAGCTTTCGAGGCGAGCCTCGGCGAAGGAGAGTAATCGCCGGGCGCGGCCTGATCGCCGCGCCGGACGATTCAACGAGAGCCCCGCATGGCTACTGCCATGCGGGGCTCTCGCACATTGGACCGATGGACTTGTCCGAACGGTTCAATCTGCTTCCGGCTGCGGGTAGACTCGCTGGCCCGAGCCTTTGCAAGGCGCCTGATCGTGCCCCCGCTAATGACTACTCCTCTTTCTTCCGCGTGCGCAGCGCCGTCTTCGACCAAGGGGGCGGAACCGTCCTACGTCTGCGCGGAGCCGCCTGGCCCAGATCGGCGCGACATTCCTGGCCAGCCGGCGGGCGCCTTCCTCTCGCATCATCTTCCGCTGCTGGTCGGGCTGGTACTGGTTGCGCTCAACCTGCGCCCAGCGCTCTCAAGCCTTGCGCCACTGCTCGACCAGGTGAGCAGCGAGCTCGGCCTCAGTGCCAGCTTCGCGGGAGTGGTGACCTTCCTGCCGGTATTCTGCCTCGGAGCCTTTGCCTTTCTCGCCCCGCGTTTGTCCCACCGCTACGGCAGCGCCAGAACGATCCTGCTCGCTTTGCTGGTGCTTGCCGCCGGCATCGCGCTGCGTGGTGTCTTCGGCATTGCCGGACTGCTGCTCGGCACGGTCATGGCGGGGGCGGGAATCGGCGTGGCCGGGGTGCTGCTACCGAGCGTGGTCAAGCGTCACTATCCGCACCATGCAAGCCTGTTGACCGGGATCTACACCATGGCGCTGTGCAGCGGCGCGGCCCTCGCTGCAGGTACCAGTGTGCCGCTGGCCGAGGCGTTCGGTGGCAGCTGGCGGCTAGGGCTCTCCTGCTGGGCGCTGTTGGCCTTGGCCGCCGCGGCGTTCTGGATCCCGCAGCTCCGGCGTTCGAAGCACGAACCGAAGTCGGAGCGTCGGCGTGTGCGAGCACCCTGGCGTTCGATGCTTGCCTGGCAGATCACGCTCTACATGGGCCTGCAGTCCTCGCTCGCTTACATCGTCTTCGGCTGGCTGCCGACGATGCTGATGGCGCGTGGGCTCGGCGCGCTCGAGGCTGGACTGATGATGTCCGTATCGGTGCTTTTGCAGCTCGTCACCGCGCTGGGCGGACCGTTCATCGCCGCCAGATTTCGTCACCAGAGCGGCGTGATCGCGCTGTTCCTCACCCTGAGCGTCGTACCGCTGCTCTGCATCCTGTTGATGCCTGTCTCTACGCTGTGGCTCTGGATCGTGCTGCTTGGCCTCGGCCAGGGAGGGACGTTCAGTCTGGCGCTCGCGCTGCTTGTGCTGAGAACCCACAATGCCCAGAGCGCGGGCGCGCTCTCCGGCATGGCTCAGGGCATCGGCTACTCGCTGGCCGCATTCGGCACCCTGGGAGTGGGGCTGCTGCACGACCTGCGCGGCGACTGGTTCGCCGTGGCAGGGCTGGTTCTCGCCATCGGCGTGCTGGCACTGCTGTGCGGGTTCAATGCCGGCCGCGATCGCTTCGTCGAAACCGGCTGATTGCAGAGCCGCGGGTTCAGCCTGGGAGGGTGACCGCAAGATTGTCGAGCAGCCTGGTCGTACCGAGATAGGCGGCGGCCAGCAGGATCGCTTGGCGAGCGTCGCCGTCGAGCGGTGCGAGATCGGGCGCGCGCAGCTCGAGATAGTCGAGCACGAAGCCTTGAGCCTCGAGGGTGGCACGCCCCTGTGCCAGGGCCTGGGCCGCCGGGACGCCCTGGGCCAGGCGTGCGGCGATGCTGTGCAGGCCGCGAGCCAGCAGGGGTGCACGCTCCCGTTGCTCTCGATCGAGATAGCCATTGCGTGAAGAGAGTGCCAGCCCGTCGGCGTCTCGGACGGTCGCTACGCCGACGATCTCGATCGGGAAGTGCAGATCCGCGACCAGTTTGTGAATCACCGCTAGCTGCTGGTAATCCTTGTTGCCGAACAGTGCGACATCGGGTCCGACGATGTGGAACAGCAAGCTGACCACCGTCGCCACACCGTCGAAATGCCCTGGGCGCGTGGCGGCGCAAAGTCCTTCCGAGACTATCGGCACCCGCACCTGGGTCAAGCCGTCCAATCCATTGGGATAGAGCGTATCGACATCGGGTGCGAAGAGCACATCGCAGCCTGTCGACTCGAGCTGGGCCCGGTCGTCATCCAGAGTGCGAGGATAGCGCGCGAAATCTTCGTTTGGCCCGAACTGGATCGGGTTGACGAAGATCGATGCCACGACCAGATCGGCGCGACGTCGCGCCTCTTCCACCAGAGCCAGGTGACCGCGGTGGAGATTGCCCATCGTCGGCACCAGCGCGATACGCAGGCCAGCTGCGCGAGCTTTGGTGAGCGCTTGGCGTAGCGCGGCGATGGTATGGAATGTCTGCATGATGGGGTGCCCTCGAGCGGTTCAGAGCGTACGCCAGGCGCTCAGAAGCAGTGTTCTTCGGCGGGGAATTCCCGGCTCACCACCGCTTCGTGGTAAGCCGCGAATGCTTCCTGGATCGATGCTTCGCCGATCAGGAAGTTCTTCACGAAGCGTGGCACACGTCCGAGCGAGGCGCCGAGCATATCGTGCATGACCAGGATCTGCCCGTCGACATCGGGGCCTGCGCCAATGCCGATCACGGGCACGGTCAGCGCGTCGCGTACTTCGAGGGCGAGATCGCTCGGCACGCATTCGAGCAGCACGACCGCAGCGCCGGCCTGCTCCAGCGCCAGGGCATCGTCGATGATCCGCTGCGCGCTCTCCGGATCGCGACCTTGGATACGGTAACCGCCCAGTGCATTGACATGCTGGGGAGTCAATCCCAGGTGCACGCAGACTGGTACGCCTCGTCGGCTGAGCGCTTCGACGCCTTCGGCGAGCCAAGCCTCTCCTTCGATCTTGACCATCTGCGCGCCCGCGCGCATCAGGATTCCCGCATTGTCGAGCAGCCGTTCGATGCTGACATCGGCCATGAACGGCAAATCCGCCATGATCAGGCTGTCGACTCCTGCTCGGGCGACGCAGGCGGTGTGATAGGCGATGTCGGTGATGGTGACCGGCAGGGTGCTCGAGTGTCCTTGAAGCACCATGCCGAGGGAGTCGCCGATCAGCAGTACCTCGACGCCAGCGTCGCTGGCCAGACGCGCGAAGGTGGCGTCGTAGGCGGTCAGACAGCTGAAGGGCGTGTTGGACTCACGGCGACCTGTAAGGGTCGAGAGAGTGACGGCGGGCATGGCAAGGCTCTCGTTGGAAGGTCGTTGAGGAAGCGCCGGCTCAGGGCGTGAGCTCGACCAGTGAGCCGCGTAGTGAGTCATCCACCAGATCGCTCAGTACACGGTCGTCGGGCATTCGCAGGCCAGGAGAGATGTCCAGCAGCGGTACCCATACGAAGGCACGATTTAGCATTTCTGGGTGGGGAACACAAAGGCGAGGGTGTTCGATCACACGATCATCGAACAGCAGCAGGTCGAGATCGAGCGTGCGTGGGCCCCAGCGACGCAGCCGCACTCGACCTTGGCTCTGCTCGAGGCGTTGCAGCTGGTCGAGCAATGCCAGCGGTGAGTAGGCGGTATGCAGCTCCACCACGGCATTGATGAAGTCGTCCTGATCTTGAGGGCCCACCGGCCGGCTGGCATAAAGTGGCGAGGCATTCACCAGCTTGCAAAGCGGCAGCGAGGCGAGCGCCTCGATGGCCGAGGTGATTCGCTTTCGAGGAAGATCCAGGTTGCTGCCCAGACCGATGAAAGCCCGATGGGCAAGCACAGCGTCGGGCATCCTCTCATTCTCCCCGAGGAGGGCGACGACGCGGTCGGCGGCGTGAGCGCGTCGGTTTGGATGCGGTTTCGGGCAGCGGCTCGTCGAGGCCGGCGGGTTCGTGGACGATCTGGCTGATCATCCCCCGGCGCTCTGCATCCTCGAGGGTCTGGTAGCGTGTCCACCACTCCCCTAGGCCGGCCGCCAGTTCCCCAGCGCTTTCGCGCAGCAGCAGGAAGTCGTAGCCGGCACGGAAGCGCGGATGGCTCATCACCTGGTCGGCGCGTTTGCCCTTGCGGCGCGGCAGACGCAGCTGGAGCTCCCATATGTCGCGCATTGGGAAGCTGAAGCGCTTCGGGATCGAGGTGTGCTGCAGCTGACGGCTGATCACCTGCTGGGCCGCCTGCTGGTGAGCGAGTGCCGGTGGCATGCCTTCTTCTTCGAGGGCATTGGCGTCCATCACTACGGCCGGCCACAGCAGCGCGGCATAGAGGAAGGCCGGAGTGACCGGTTTACCTTCGAGAATGCGCTGGTCGGTGTTGACCAGTGCCTGTTCGATCATCGTCTCGGCCCATGGCATGACACTCAAGGCATCGAAAGTGACCGGAAACAGCATCGCGAACAGGCCATGCTCGCGCAGGCCTCGATAGGTCTCCAGCGCCGCGCCGTTGAGAAACAGCTTGAGCACTTCTTCGAACAGCCGGGCGGGGGGGATCGAGAGCAGCAGTGGCGCGAGATCGATGATCGGCGCCGCGGTGCGTTCCTCGATCTTGAATCCGAGCTTGCCGGCGAAGCGTATCGCTCGCAGCATCCGAACCGGATCTTCCCGATAGCGCACCTCAGGATCGCCGATCAGTTTCAGCTGGCGGCGCTCGAGATCGTCGATGCCGCCGGTCCAGTCATAGATCGAGAAATCGGCGACGCTGTAGTAGAGCGCATTGACGGTGAAATCGCGGCGCAGTGCATCCTCATCGATGCTTCCCCAAACGTTGTCGCGCAGCAGCATGCCCGTGGCCGAGCGGTGTGCTCGGCTGACGTCATCCTCGTCATCATGCTGGCCACGGAAGGTGGTGACCTCGATGATCTCCCGGCCGAACCGGACATGAACGATGCGAAAGCGCCGGCCGATGATCATGGCGTTGCGGAACAGCGCCTTGACCTCGTCAGGCGTCGCGTCGGTGGCAACGTCGAAATCCTTCGGGGTGATGCCCAGCAGGCCGTCACGCACGCAGCCGCCCACTAGATACGCCTGGAACCCCGCTTTGTTGAGGCGGTAAAGAACCTTGAGAGCGTTTTCACTGAGCATGCCTCGAGAGAGGGAGTGCTCATCACGAGGGAGGATGCGAGGAGCGGAAAGAGAGGCCTGGTCGCCGACTGGGGTTTTCAAACGTTTACCGGTACCTGATCGAAGCTGGACGAAATGAGAAGCGACATTCTGCTGGTTCCGGTAAGTGTAACCAAGGTGCCCGGGGATGCAAAGAGCGGCTACCGAGCCTTGCGCTCAAATAGCAAAAGGGAGGCCGAAGCCTCCCTGAATGCTGCCTGGCACATGGCGATGGCAGCGAAGCTAAAGATGCGCTTGAATTCTTCGTGTATGGCGCATCGCTCTGAATACGCATCGCAGGCGCGAGATACGTGAGCTCGACGGACGCTTGGTGTTGCGGGCTAATGCGCCGTGCCGTATTCAAAACAATCCTCCATGCACGCGGACGCTCTCTTTGTTCATCGAAAAGAGATGGCTGCCCCGGTGAGTTGTTCTTGTTCCGGGGTGCCGACCGGGAGGCGTTGTTCTTGTTGTGCCTCGTTCGCGGCGTCGCGTATTACTCTCCTTGGACCGACGTTGTTATTGTCATGTCGGCACGTTCGTCTCCATCCAGCGATTCTTGTTCTTGTCGGTATCGCTGTATCGGATGTCGAGAGGAGCGCTTGTTGTTCTTGTTGCGCTGCCTCCTTGGGCGAAGGTTGTTGTTTTTATTCCTTCGCTGACGAGCGATGTTGTTTTTCTTGCCGATATCAATGCTCGATGTGTGCCAGTTTGTTTTTTTTACATTTAAAACATGCGGTTATGGTTTTGGTGGGCAGAGCGTCACTGCGTGTATCATCGACCTCCGGCTAACTTGCCGACACTATTGTTCGAAAATGGTGCGCCAGCGTTCTTTTTTGGTGCATTCGCTGATTGGGGCTGAGCATAGCGAGGTTTCGGGCGCGGCGAGATACGACCTTGGGTGCGCCACCAAAGATCGCTTGAACTCAGTGCCGGAATGGTCGATGCGACGGCGGGGGTAGGTTCCTGGCGAGACTAGCGAGCGGTCAGATAAGGATGTCGCCTTGCCCGATCGCGGTGCTGCGCCAATGGCGCTTCGCCCAGCAGAGCTGCTCCTGAACTGGTGCATCGCGCGACTCGGCGGGTGGTCGCTGGCCGAGCGCGCGCAGCGCCGCATGGAGATGCGCCCGTGCGGCCTCCTCGCTACGGGGCAGCGCTGGGGCAAGGTTCTGCTTCGAGAGCTTCTGCCCATTGGCGGCGCGGGCCAATGGGAGATGCAGGTAGCTGGGTGGTGGCAGGTCCAGGTTGCGCTGCAGCAGCAGCTGCCAGGGAGTGTTGTCGAGCAGATCCGATCCACGCACCACATCGGTGATGCCTTGGTCGCCATCATCGACCGTGACCGCCAGCTGATAAGCCCAGAATCCATCGCGTCGTCTGAGCACCACGTCGCCAAGTGCGGCGGGGGTCCATTCCTGCCAGCCGAGCCTGCGGTCCCGCCAGCTGACCTTGACCGGTTGGTGCGTTGAATCGGTGCGAAGACGCCATGCCTGCGGGCGATCGGGGTGCAGGCTGCCTTCACGGCACCAGCCTGGGTAGTGATCGAACCCCTGCCAATCCTTGCGTGAGCAGCCACAGGGGTAGGCGAGGCCGAGGGTGGCGAGTTTTTCCAGGGCATGCTGGTAGGCTTCGCTACGCTGGCTCTGATAGCGTACATCGCCATCCCAGTGGAGGCCGAATGCTTCCAACTGACGGAGGATGTCCTCGCTTGCGCCACGAGGGCAGCGGGGAGGATCGACATCCTCGATGCGCAGCAGCCATTCGCCTCCCACCGCACGTGCATCGAGCCAGCTGGCGAGGGCGGCGATCAGAGAACCGAAGTGCAGCGGGCCTGACGGGGTCGGTGCGAACCTTCCGCGATAGCTTGCAGCCCCGCTCATCGCTTTCGCTCCCTGGGTTTTCGACCCCAAGCAAGACGGACGCCGAGGCGTCCGTCGTGGATCATTGAGCATCGAGGGGTTCAACCGCCGAGCTGCTTCTCCTTGAGCTCTGCAAGGGTCTTGCAGTCGACGCACAGTGTCGCGGTTGGCCGGGCTTCGAGACGGCGAATGCCGATCTCCACGCCACAGGCCTCGCAATAGCCGTAGTCTTCCTCGTCGATCTTCTCGATGGTCTCGTTGATTTTCTTGAGCAGCTTGCGCTCGCGATCACGAGTGCGGAGTTCGAGACTGAACCCTTCCTCTTGAGTAGCACGGTCGGCAGGGTCGGCGAAGTTGTTCGCCTCCTCCTGAAGATGCCGAACGGTTCGATCGACCTCTTCCATCAGATCCCGTTTCCAATCCAGCAGCATCTGACGGAAGTGCTCCAGCTGCTTCTCGTTCATGTACTCTTCACCCGGGGCCGGCTGGTACGGGGTGAATTTGTTCAGCGCTTCCGGTTGCTGTTCGGCTACTGCCATGGGGATGCCTCATTGCGCAGTGTATCTTGGGCCGCAAGGTCGCAGCGATCCCACCCTCTCGGGTGTGCTTGACCCACCGAAGGTAGAGCCTTTTATAGAAAAAAACCTCGCAGTGCAAGATGTATATGGCATTGCGATGAGGCCTTATAGCATAGAATTCCGATCCTTGAACGGGAGATGGCTTGAAATTCAACGAACTTCGTACAGGGCGCTTGGTCCGGCGCTACAAGCGCTTTCTCGCTGATGTAGTGTTGGATTCAGGTCAGCAGGTGGTTGCCCACTGCGCTAATACGGGATCGATGCGCGGACTCGATCGCGAGGGGGCGAGGGTATGGCTCTCCCATAGCGATAGCCCCAAGCGCAAGCTGGCGTGGAGCTGGGAGCTGATCCAGCTCGACGACGCCGATCGTTCGTCGTTCGCCTCGGTCAACACCGCGCGCGCCAATCATTTGGTGCGCGAGGCGCTCGAGCGGGAAGTGATCGAAGAGCTGAAGGGCTGGGTGGGAATGCGGGCGGAAGTGCGTGTCGAAGACGCGCGACTCGATTTCCGCCTCGACCATTTCGCTTCTCCCGACTGCTACGTCGAGGTCAAGCAGGTGACGCTTCGCGAGCCGGACGGACTAGGCTACTTTCCCGATGCGGTCAGCGTACGTGGGCTCAAGCACCTGCGCACGCTGAGCGGTATCGCCGCCGGTGGCGGGCGTGCGGTGCTGCTCTTCTGCGTCGCCCATACGGGAATCGATCGTGTGCTACCGGCCTGGCACCTCGATCCCGCGTACGCTGCAGGCCTGCTCGATGCGGTACGCTGCGGCGTCGAGGTACTGGCCTATGGTTGTCGCATCGAGGCCGAGGGTACGACGGCGGAAATGGCGCTGGAGCGCCGGTTGGAAGTGATACTGGCGCCTGAGAGTCACTCCTCGCTGGGGAGCCGGTCCTTGACGTAGGTGATCTGGGTCCGGCCGTGGGGCGCAGGCAGGCCATCCTCGCCGAGGTTGACGAATACGATCTTCTCGATGGTGAGGATGCTCTTACGGGTGATCTTGTTGCGCACGTGACACTTGAGCGTGATCGAGGTGGTGCCAAAGTGTGTCGCGGTGATGCCGAGCTCGATGATGTCGCCCTGGCGGGCGCTGGAGACGAAGTTGATCTCTGAGATGAATTTGGTCACCACGCGAGGGTTGTCGAGCTGGATGATCGTATAGATCGCCGCCTCTTCATCGATCCAGCGCAGCAGGCTGCCGCCGAACAGTGTGCCGTTGGGATTGAGATCTTCGGGCTTGATCCATTTGCGGGTATGGAAATTCATCTGCGTCTCCTGGCGTGCGGCGGCTGGATTCGATTCTATCAGTGAGCGGTGGCTTCTACCGGCCCGGCCTGGGCCGTGTCGACACGCCTTAGCGGCGGACACGGAAGATCGCCGTTTGACCGAGCAGGTTCGGCCAGCGTCGCACGCTCCACGAACCCTGGCGACCGACGGCTTGGTCGATGATGGTATAGCCGCGGGAGTGGCACAGGTTGGTGAAGTCTCGAAAAGTCGAAAGGTGGATGTTCGGGGTGTCGTACCAGGCATGGGGCAGTGATGACGAGACCGGCATCCGGCCTTTGATGCCAAGATGCAGGCGGTGGCGCCAGTAGGCGAAGTTCGGGAAGGCGATGATGCACTCCCGCCCGACACGAAGCATTTCATCCAGCGTCAGGTCGGGCCGCTTGAGCGCTTGCAGCGCCTGGGTCATCACCACCAGGTCGAAAGCGTCGTCCGGGATGTTGGCCAAGCCTTGGTCGATGTCCTGCTCGATCACATCGACGCCACGCGCGATGCAGCCATTGATCCCGTCGTGATCGATCTCCAGGCCATAGCCCGTGACCCCTTTGTCACGTCCGAGCAGCTCGAGCAAGGCGCCGTCACCGCAGCCGAGATCGAGCATCCGGGTGTTCGGTGCGACCCATTCGTAGATCAGTGCAAGATCCGCTCTCATCTCATTCATCTTCAGCCCTAGGCAGTGACAGGGTGTCGCCGGCGTGGCGCAGGAACCCTTCCAACACCGTGTCGTAGCGGGGGTGGGGCAAAAGGAAGGCATCGTGGCCGTGGGGCGAATCCACGTTGGCGTAGCTCACCCGCTTGCCTGCCAGCATCAGCGCATCGACCAGTTCCTTGGAGCGCTCTGGCGCGAAGCGCCAATCGCTAGTGAAACTGACCACCAGGAAGCGGCATTGCGCTGGCGCAAGCGCCGCGGCAAGGTCGCCATCGCAAGCGCCCGCGGGATCGAAGTAGTCGAGCGCCTTGGTCATCAGCAGATAGGTGTTGGCGTCGAAGCGATTGGAAAAGCTCTCGCCCTGGTAGCGCAGGTAGGACTCGATCTCGAACTCCACACCGTAGCCAAAGTTGAGTTCGTTACGCACGTCGCGGCCGAACTTCGCCCCCATCGCCAGCTCGGAGAGGTAGGTGATATGGCCGACCATGCGCGCAAGCCGCAGCCCTCGGCGAGGCAGCGTATCGTGCTCGGCGTACCAGCCGTCATGAAACTCGGGGTCCGAACGGATCGCCTGCCGGGCCACTTCGTTGAAGGCGATGTTCTGCGCTGAAAGCTTTGGCGTGGCGGCGATCACTATCGCGTGGGCCAGACGATCAGGGTAGGCGAGCGACCATTGCAGCACCTGCATGCCGCCGAGGCTTCCGCCGATCACGGCAGCGAAGCGCTGGATGCCGAGATGGTCAGCGAGCCTTGCCTGGCTCTCTACCCAGTCGGTGACCGTCATCAGCGGGAAGTCGGGTCCCCAGATCCGTCCGGTCGCGGGATTGATCGAGGTGGGGCCGGTACTGCCGTGGCAGCCGCCGAGGTTGTTCAGCGCGACCACGAAGTAGCGGCGGGTATCGATGCTCTTGCCGGGGCCGATGTGGGTGTCCCACCACCCGGGCTTTTGTTCTCCCGGGTAGAAACCCGCCGCGTGGTGATGGCCCGACAGTGCATGGCAGATCAGGATGGCGTTGCTGCGCTGCGCATTGAGTTCGCCATAGGTCTCGTAGACCAACTCGAAGGCATCGAGCGTCCTCCCGCAAGCGAGCTCTAGAGGCGTATCGAAACGCGCGATGCTGGGTTCGACCAAGCCTACCGAACCCGACTGCGTGTCCACCATCAATAGCCCACCACCACGCGGGCCGGCAGCATCGAGGCACGAACCAGCGAACCGACCACGATACTGTCGATCAGGTTGATCAGGATGAAGGCCACGATCGGGGACAGATCGAGCATTCCCAGCGGCGGAATCACCCTACGCAGCGGCGACATGATTGGCTCCGTGACCTGGATCACCAGCAGCGCGCCAGGATGGTCCGCTCGCGGTGCGACCCAGCTGAGGATGATCATCACGATAAGGGCGAAGAAGTAGATCTTCACCAGGGCGTTGAGTGCACCGGCGAAACCCGCGATCAGCAGGTTGAGCACAGGAGGGAGGGTGCCAGCGAAGAGCAGGAAGATCAGCAGCAGGGCAGCGATCTTGACCAACATCGCTGCCACCAGCGAAGCCAGATCGAAACGGCCGATCGGACGTAGCAGCCGCTGTAACGGATGGACCAGCCAGCCGGTTGCCTTGACCACGCCCTGGGTCATCGGGTTGTAGTAGTCGGCTCGCGAGGCATGCAGCGCAAAGCGTAGCATCAGCACGAAGACGAACAGATTGAACAGCGTATTGATCAGCGTCAGGCCGATGCTTCCCATCTGGGAGCCCATGGCATCCTCCAGTGTCAGGCGCGTGAAGGGGCGGCTGTGGCCGCCCCCGTGATTTCGGCAAAGCGCGAGCGCCTTGCGCTAAGGCTGGTCGAGTTGGTCCGCCAGCTCGTTGGCGCGGTCCCGGCAGGCATTGCAGGCATCGAGCACCAGCGCCTCCAATCCTCCGGCCTCGAAGCGCTGGATCGCGCGCTCGGTGGTGCCGTTGGGCGACATCACCTGGCGTTTCAGCGTCTCGGGATCATGTTCGCCGAGAGCGGCCATCTTCGCTGCGCCCAGTGCGGTCTGGATCGCCAGCCGCCGAGCGCTGTCCTGTTTCAGGCCCTGGGCCACGCCCGCTTTTTCCAGCGCTTCGATCATATAGAAGAAGTAGGCCGGTGCGCTTCCGGCGATCGCAGTGACGACGCTGAGCAGTTCCTCTTGCTCTACCCATTCGGTGATGCCAACGGCGCCCATGAGTCTTTCCACCAGGGCCCGCTGTGCATCACTCACGCCCGCTGCTGCATAAAGTCCGCAGGCCCCCGTGCCGACGAGCGAAGGTGTATTGGGCATCGAGCGGACGACGGCAATATTGCCCCCCAGCCAGCGCTCGATCGAACTGCAGCGGATACCTGCCGCCACCGACAGTACCAGCGGGCGCCTTTGCTGCACGGTGTCTCGAAGACCCGCGCATAGCTCGGCGAGCTTCTGCGGCTTTACCGCAAGGATCAAGACGTCGGCATTCAGCGCGGTGGCTCGATTGTCCAGCGAGGTCGCGATGGCGAAGCGCTCGCGAAGCGGTGCGAGGGTCTGGTCGCGGGTAGCGGTGGCGGTGATCTTCTCTGGGGGATGGCCGCTTGCGATCAGGCCTTGGATGATCGCGCGGGCCATGTTGCCGGCGCCGATGAAGCTCAGCTGGCTGGGCATGTCGAACTCCTTGATTGGCCGCCCCGTCTTTGTGCTGCGAGCGGCGGCAAGCATTTCTTCTCAGGGGCCATTCGGATATTCACGTGGGCCGAAAATGGCGGTACCGATTCTAACCATGGTGGCGCCCTCGGTGACCGCAGCCTCGAGGTCCGCGCTCATCCCCATCGACAGCGTGTCGAGTGGGGCCTGCGGCAGCTCCGCTCGAAGCGACTCGAACAGCTCGCGCAGCCGTGCGAAAGGCGCTCGCTGGAGTACGGGATCGTTACAGGGCTCGGGAATCGCCATCAGTCCCCGCAGGCGCAGGCGAGGCATCGCCGCTACGCGCTGCGCCAGCGAGAACAGCGCCTCTGGGGCCACTCCTGACTTGCTCTGCTCCTGGCTGACGTTGACTTGCAGGCACACGTCGAGGAGGGGGAGGTCGCTGGGGCGCTGGTCATTCAGGCGCTGGGCGATCTTCTCACGATCGACGCTATGTACCCAATCGAAATGCTCGGCGATGTCGCGTGTCTTGTTCGACTGGATCGGGCCGATGAAATGCCACTCGATGTCGAGATCGGCAAGCATGGCCTGCTTGCCCAGCGCTTCTTGCAGATAGTTCTCGCCGAACGCCCGCTGCCCTGCCTGGTAAAGGGCGCGCAGCCGGTCCGCTGGCTGAGTCTTGCTTACCGCCAGCAGGCGCGCTGCTGCAGGATCACGGCCGGCCTCGGTGAGGGCCTGGGCGAGACGCTCGCTGACCTGCGCGAGGCGGTCGGAAACGCTCTGTGGCGTGGTTGGGTCGACGGGCATGATCGGATTCCTGCGCGGGGCGATTGGTGCGATCGAAGTGGCGGAGTCGGATATTAACCAACTGCCGCTGGTGACGGCAAAGCGAGCTGCGGCGGCGGGCGCATCGCCGATGGCATGGTACAATCATGCCCTTTTTGCAGGCGAGGTGGCGCAGCGTGTTGGGGTGCGTCGCTCCCGAATCCGCTTTTCCTGACGCGAGAGAGACGATTGATGAACGACGTTGTCGAGGCGTTTGAGCTGATCAAGCGCGGCACCGATGAAATCCTGCTCGAGGACGCGCTGCTCGAGAAACTGCGTTCGGGCCGTAAGTTGCGTATCAAGGTAGGGTTCGACCCAACCGCGCCCGATCTCCACCTGGGCCACAGTGTGCTGCTGACCAAGATGCGTCAGTTCCAGGAGCTGGGTCACACGGTGATCTTCCTGATCGGCGATTTCACCGGCCGTATCGGCGATCCGAGCGGAAAGAGCGTGACTCGCAAGCCGCTGACCGAGGAGCAGGTCAAGGCAAATGCCGAAACCTATCGGCAGCAGGTGTTCAAGATCCTCGATCCCGAGCTCACTGAGGTACGGTTCAATTCCGAGTGGTTCTCCAAGATGGGTGCGGCCGAAATGATCGAGCTCGCAGCGCAAAGCACAGTGGCGAGGATGCTCGAGCGGGACGACTTCGAGAAGCGCTATCAGTCTAACCAGGCGATTTCGCTTCATGAGTTCCTCTATCCGCTGGTGCAAGGCTATGACTCCGTGGCCCTCGAAGCGGATATCGAGATGGGCGGTACCGACCAGAAGTTCAATCTGCTGATGGGGCGCGAGATCCAGAAGCATTTCGGCCAGACCCCACAGGTGGTGATCACCATGCCGCTGCTCGAAGGCCTCGACGGTGTGCAGAAGATGTCCAAGTCGCTCGGCAACTATGTCGGTGTCGACGAGGCGCCGGGGGCGATGTTCAACAAGCTGGTCTCCATGCCCGATGCGTTGATCTGGAAGTACTTCGACCTGCTCTCGTTGAAGTCCAACACTGAGCTCGATGCGTTGCGCGAAGAGATGGCTAATGGAGCCAATCCCCGTGACATCAAGATGGTGCTCGCGCGCGAGCTGATCGCTCGTTATCACGGTGAAGATGCTGCGGCCAATGCGCATCGCTCGAGCGGCAACGTTCTTGGCGACGGTGAGTTGCCTGAGGACATGCCGGAAGTCGAGGTCGCTTTCGCAGGCGACGCCGGTGTGCCGATCGGTTTCGTGCTCAACCGCTCGGGGCTGGTCAAGAACAGCGCCCAGGCCAAGGACCTGCTCAACAACGGGCGGGTCAAAGTGGATGGTGTGGTGATCGACAAAGATGCCTTGCTCGAGTTCGGCCGTAGCTACGTCGTCCAGGCGGGAAAACGTAGTTTCGCCCGCGTGTCGTTGGTGCCTGGACCCTGAGGTCAAAAACTTGGCGAAAGCGCTTGCCAAGTGGCGAGTGGGTCTATAAAGTACGCCCTCGCTGACCGGGGTTAACCCGCAGCGGGAAGAGCAAGTCATTGATTGTTTTGGTGTTTCAGGTCGGCTTGGATGCGGTGGTCAGTATGCTCCGAACGACACGCTTCTCGAAGAAGTGATTGACACCAAAGCGTTTCTGAGTAGAATGCTCATCCACTCGACGCAGGGCAGGCTTCTTCGAAGCCAGGTTCAGTCCGCGGCGAGACGCTCTTTAACAAGTCGATCAGGCAATTTGTGTGGGCGCTCGGCTCGATGAGACGGCAACGTCACTGATGTATCCAGTCA
>NZ_KK211234.1:0-110162 GCF_000621205.1 Halotalea alkalilenta DSM 17697
ACGAAAGGAGACGGTGGAGCGAAGCTTCGCCGATGCCAAACAGCTACACGGCCATCGCTACGCTCGGATGCGGGGACTGGCTCGGGTGAGAGAGCAGTGTCTGCTTGCCGCAGCCTGCCAAAACCTGAAGAAGATGGCCCTGGCGCGGATGCGCCGGCTATTTTCATCCATTTTTGGGGCCTGGAGCGTTGTTCAACGGCGCTGTGAGGCGTTGATGAGCGCCATGACCGTCATCTACCGATTCCCTGGGTATCTGCACGCAAAGTGGGTGGCTTGAACTGAAATGACGAACCCTGCCTGTAAAAGCAGGGTTCGTCAGCAGTCTGATTACATGCATATTTGCACCATTATGAGCGATAATCGGAAACTAACAGCCCAATGACCAAAGATAGCGGATATCGTCGCCGTCAGGCCGTCGCCCGGGCACTGATCGCGATGGATGAAAGCTGGATATCGCTGTTCGACGATATCGGGCTTAGGGATCTGAGTTACAGCGACCTGCTGACCCACATGTGGCTGCGCCGCGACCAGTCTTTGCACAAGACGGATCTGTACGCCTTCATGCCGAGTATCAGCAGGCGCACCGCCGTCAAGTACGTGCAGCAGATGATCGACCAGGGACTGCTGAAGGAGACCAGCTCCCAAGAGGACAAGCGCGTCCGCCAGGTATTCCTTGGCGAGCTGCTGATCGAGCGGCTAGAGCGGTTCTATGACGAAACCGGCCGGCACTTCTCCGGCTGAACGCGGCGCCCGCCGACTGAAGCCCCACCGCCACCATCTTCTCCACGCTGGGTCGGATGAGGTCGATCTCCTACGGTGTCGAAGCGTCTCCCTCCCAGGGTGGGGATTGAACGAAGCCACGGTCGAGACACCCGCCCACTACGACGTCACAGCTAGCTCTTCCACCGTTTCGATCGCCGATCGAGCGATAGCACGCCATGGTGAGTTAGTGCCGTGCGCGCCAAGCCGCCGCATATCGAATGTTTTCTCCTCCCACTCCTTCGGCTACAGCATCTCATCGGGCAATGGCGAGCCGTGGTATTTCTGGTAGATATCGTTGAGGCGTCCGTTGCGAAGGTTCTCCGCCACCCATTCGTTGAGCTTCTCCATCAGTTCTGGCTCGTTCTTGCGCAGGCCAATGGCAAGATCGAAGGTGGTGATCAAGAACTTCGGCTCGAACGCCAAGGTGGCGTTGCGCTGACCTATCTGGTTGACCAGGGTCTCGGAGGTGGCGACGAAGCGGGCCTGGCCGCTCACCGCCGCGGTCACCATCGTCGCGTCGTCGTCGTAGCGTGCCACGGTGATCCCTCGCTCGCCGGCCATCCGGGTCAGCTCGGCGTCCTGGGTCGTACCTCGGGTGACGGTGACCCGCTCGCCGCGCAGATCCTCCCAGTCGTCGACATCGACGGCGGCCGGCGCACCGATGACGGATCGCAGCGCGGCGTAAGGCGCGGAGAAATCGATCACCTCGGCGCGCTGCGGCGTGACTGATAGGGTCGAAATGACGATATCGGCCTTGTTGGTCTGGAGGTTGGGTATCCGTGTCGCCCCGGTGGTCTCGATGATCTCCAACTCGAGCCCCCAGTCCTTGGCCAGCAGCTCGGCGGTCTCCACATCGGAGCCGATCGGCCGCAGGCGATCATCGAGCATGCCGGACGGTGGGATGGAAAGATCGATGGAGACACGAATCCTGCCCGACTCCATGATCTCCTCGTAGGAGTTTGCCGCGGCTGTCCCGATCGGTGCCATGAAGATGCCGACCATGGCGCCGATGGCAGTGATGTGTCCTAGCCTGTTCATGATCTTTTCACCTCGACTGTGCCTGGGAATTCTGGACCCGCGCGCTCAGTGCAGCTCATCGCCGATGAACTCTCTGAGCTCGGAAGTCCGGGGGGAGGTCAATATGTCGGTGGAACCTGACTCGTGGACGTACCCCTGGTGCATGAAAATGACCTTGTCGGCGATCCGGCGAGCGAAGTTCATCTCGTGGGTCACCATGATCATGGTGATCCCGGACGCCGCGAGCGCTTCGATGACCTTGAGCACCTCGCCGGTGAGTTTCGGATCGAGTGCCGAGGTCACCTCGTCGAACAGCATCACCTTGGGCTCCATCGCCAGCGAGCGCGCGATCGCGGCCCGCTGCTGCTGGCCACCGGAGAGCTGCTCCGGATAGTTCTGCGCCTTCTCAGAAAGCCCCACCTTGGCAAGCGACGCCAGGGCGATCTCACGCGCTTGAGCGCGGCTGATCTTCTTCACCGAGCGGGGCGCGAGGGTGATGTTTTCTTCGATGGTGAGATGCGGGAACAGGTTGTAGCTTTGGAACACGATGCCGACATCGAGTCTCAGTTTCCTAAGATCCAGTTGGGGATCGTTGACCCGGTGCCCGCACACTACGATCTCGCCGCTGTCGATCAGCTCCAGGCGGTCGATGCATCTGAGCGCCGTGCTCTTTCCCGACCCGCTCGCGCCGATCAGCGCCATGACCTCTCCCGGCGCCACCGAAAAGGAAACGCCCTTGAGTACCTGCAGCTTGTCGAAGCTCTTCTTCACATCCTTGAGCATGACGATGGACATGAATTCCTCCCCATGGATGACTCATCTCAAGCGGATACGGCCTTGAGCGCACGCAATCTCGCCGCGCCACTTCGCTCCAGCCTCTGGCTGAATGCCGACACGGGAAAACAAAGGCAGAAGTAGATCGACGCGACGATGATGTAGATCAAGAACGGCTCGAATATCGAGTTGTTGATCAGCTGACCTGCGCGCGTGAGCTCGACGAATCCCACCACCGAGGTCAGCGAAGTGTTCTTGATGATCTGGACCGAGAAACCGACCGTCGGCGGTGTCGCGATACGAATCGCCTGAGGCAGGATGACCTTGAAAAGGCGTTGGGTGCGTGAAAGCGCCAGGCACTCAGCCGCCTCCCATTGCGCCTTCGGCACCGACTCCAGGCACCCTCGCCAGATTTCACCGAGGTACGCGCTGACGTAGATGGTCAGCGAGACCCCCGCCGCCAGTAGAGGGGAAATCGAAAAGCCCAGCGACGGAAGCCCGAAGTAGATCAGAAACAAGATGATCAATAGCGGCGTACCCTGGACGATCTGCACATAGACTGCCGCCAGGATGCGCAGCAGCCTGAACGGAGAGGTTCTCCCGAGCGCGACGAGGAATCCTCCGGCACCGCCGCCGAGGAACGCCATGAGGGAGAGAATCAGCGTCCAGAAGGCACCGGTGAGCAAGAACTGCAGGTGGCCGGGATTTATCGCAGTGGTCATGGCGTTTTCTCCGTCTTCCTTCGGTCTCGTTCACAGGTTGGTGCCCAG
The DNA here is from genome assembly GCF_000621205.1 of Halotalea alkalilenta DSM 17697. Lineage (GTDB taxonomy): Bacteria > Pseudomonadota > Gammaproteobacteria > Pseudomonadales > Halomonadaceae > Halotalea > Halotalea alkalilenta. Next base: position 3,324 of record NZ_KK211234.1, read on the forward strand.
GCGTCTACGCCTCGGGAAAGCGAGAAGAGCGATCCCCCAGAACACCAAACGCATGAGCAAGGAGATGGCCAGGTAGATGAGCGCGACGATGATGTAGGTTTCGAACGGTCGGTAGGTTTCCGACTGGATGAAGTTGGCGGCGGCGGTCAGCTCTTCGGCGGAAATCTGCGAAGTCATCGATGAGGCGAGCATCAGCAGGATGAACTGGCTGGTCAGTGACGAATAGACCCGCTCTATCGCCGGACGAAGCGCTACGTGCCAGTAATTCTGTACCCGGGATAGACCGAGGCATTCCCCTGCCTCCCACTGCCCGGGATGGATGGAGTCGAATCCCGCCCGCATGATCTCGGCCGTATAGGCGCTGACGTTGATCGTCAATGCGATGATCGCCACCGCGACGGGAGAGAAAGAGAATCCCAGGCTCGAGAGACCGAAATAGACGATGAATATCTGCACCAGGAAAGGTGTGTTGCGTATCGACTCCACGTAGATGGTCGCTGCTCTCGCGGCGATGACGACATGGGAGCGACGGGCGACGGCGCACAGGGTACCGATGATGAAGCCGGTGATGGTGGTCACCAGCGCGAGCTGGATGGTCAGCGTCAGCCCGTCCAGCAGCATCTGCCAGCGGGCCAGGATGGCGGTGAAATCCAGGATCATCCCGCCGCTCCCGGAGCGCTCTGCAAGCCGCCCCGCTGCCCGCTCATACGATCGTATACGCGAAACAGCGCCTGGTTGCCTTCCCCGCCGCCACCGTGCGCCTTGGCGTCGAGATACTGCGTGGTCACCAGCGACGTACCCGGCAGCGGTACGCACTGCTGCTGCGCCATCTCGAGCACCAGGCGCAGGTCCTTGAGCATCAGGTCGATGCGAAATCCTGCATCGACATTGCCCTCGAGCATTCCGGCGCCGAGATTCTCCAGCATCCAGGAAGATGCCGCACCGCCGAGGAGCACCTCCCGCATCATGGCGAGATCGATGCCGCATGCGCGTCCGAGCGCGATGGACTCGCAGATCGCCTGGATGTTGATCGCGCAGACCAGCTGGTTGCAGAGCTTGGTCGCCTGTCCCGCGCCGGCGGGACCTAGATGGAAAATCGTGCGGCCCATACGGGACAAGACCGGCTTCGCGCGCTCGAAGGCCTCTTCCACCCCGCCGACCATGATCGAAAGGCTCGCCCGCTCGGCACCCACCGGTCCGCCTGAAACCGGTGCGTCCAGCATGTCGATGCCGACGTCCTCGAGCTCGGCGGCAAGCGTCCTGGTCGCCTGTGGCGAGATGGTGCTCATGTCGACGTAGAGACCGCCCTTCGGCGGGTGTGCGAGAAGACCGCGCGCGCCCCTGACCACCTCCTCCACCTGCGGCGTATCGGGCAGCATGGTGATCACGATGTCCGCCTCAGACGCCGCTCCGGCGACATCGGCCGCCGCAATCGCCCCCTGGGCCACCAGTCGGGAAGCGGCTTCCATACGAATGTCGTGGACGCGGACCTGGTATCCAGCGGCCAGCAGATTGGCTGCCATCCGTTCGCCCATTATGCCGAGACCGATGAACGCAACGACCCTGGATGCACTGATCGAATTCATTGCTCTTGCCTCCTCGCAGGTTCGAGTTCAATGGGAGCCGGGCGACTCGAGCCGCGCGATTTTCTCCAATCTCCTTACGAAGTCCTCGCCACCTTCGAACTCGGCCGATAGATAGGCATCGACCAGATCTCGCGCGAGCCAGGGCCCGACTATCTGCGCGCCCAGGCACATCACATTGACGTCGTCGTGCTCGACCGACTGGTGCGCCGAATGAAAGTCGTGGCAAACCGCGGCGCGAATCCCCTTGATCTTATTGGCGGCGATCACCGCCCCCACCCCGGTGCCGCAGACCAGCAGTCCTCTGCGCCGCACGTCCTCGACCACCTTGCTGCAGACCAGCTGCGCGATGTCCGGAAAATCCACCGGCTGGCTGTCGAAACTGCCTACGTCATCCACCTCATGCCCCGCTAGCTTCAAGAACTCCACCAGCTCTTTTTTCAGCGGATATCCCGCATGATCGCTACCAATCACGATATCCATTGGTCTATCGCACTCCCGTCATTGCTATCTACTGGATGGAGGAACTTCCGTTCCTTCGTGCGCCGCACCGAGCATGATCGCCCGGCGCCTGAACCCCGCGCCGATCTCGAAATGCATTCCCAGCAGCTCGTCGGCCCTTTGCACGTCTTGGGCCACGATCGCGGAAAAGATCAGCCTGTGATGGTCGATCAAAAACTCATCTATTCCTTCGACTTCGATGATCTTTTCGCGCCTTTCCAGGTGCGACCTCATCGCCAACTTCGAAATGGATTCGTAGATACTGACCAGAACCGGCGAGTGAGCCGAACGAACGATGGCCTGATGAAAACGGTGATCCGCCATACCTCCTTCATACGGGTCTCGGATGGTTTCGGCGATAGTGTCCAAGGCCGCGGCCAATTCATCGAGATCGGACTGGCGTGCGCGATGGCAGGCAAGGCGAATGGCGTGATGCTCTATCGCTATGCGCGCCTCCATGATGTCGTCGACCACATCGGTATGCTGGGCGAGAAAGAAGGAGAAGAACTCCCCCAAAGTAGAGGCATCCGGCTGCCGTACCACCGTCCCGATACCATGGCGTATCTCCACCGCCCCGATCATCGCCAGTGCCCGAAGAGCCTCGCGAAGCACGGGTCTGCTCACGTTCAGTCGGGCGGAAAGCTCCCGTTCTGGAAGCAAGCAATCCCCTGTTTTCAACCGCCCCGACAGAAGCTGTTCACGCAAAAACGAGACTACCTTCTCGTATCCCGTTTTAGCGCGCCCCTCTTCTTTCGAGACGGATATCGTGGTTTTCATTCAGAGATCATTCCATGGTAAGACCACTGGAACGACATTAGCATCCAAGCGCGGCAATGGATCCTGATCTTTAGTCTTTCAATCCATCGTTGATAGAGACTTTAGGAGAATTAATGGAGCTATCCGGAGCAGCCCGGCGCCCGAATATTCGACGAGCGCATCCTGCACTTCATGGACTGCACGAATCGGCCTTGACCAGAAGTGCATCTGATCAGAAGTGCATTGCTCGAAGCGCATCGGGCTGGCTATGTTGATGCATACGGTAGAAAGATCGCCCGCCGCCAATGTCGCCCCCAATGTCGCCCCCATGCAGGTCCCCGAGGAGCCGAGATGAAAGCGCCACGCCCCGTGCCCCCTCAGCGTTTCGAATTCTTCACCCCGGCTGGCGGCGTGCCCAACAATCCACGGCTGCCGCTGCTGCTCTATTCGCAGATCGTCCCGCCGGGCATCGTCGACCGGGCGAGCTACTTCGAGCGGCTGTTCCGTGCCAACGGCTGGCCACCGCAGTGGCGCTGGGGAATGTTCGACTTCGACCACTATCATCCCAACACTCACGAGGCGTTGGGCGTATTCTCCGGCAGCGCCGAGGTAAAGCTTGGCGGCGAGCTGGGTCGAACGATCGAACTTCATGCCGGCGACGCACTGCTGATCCCGGCAGGCGTCGGCCATCGCGCGCTCACCACCGCTGACGACTTCAGCATGGTGGGCGCGTATCCGACCGGCTACTCCCCCGAGACCCTACGGGCAACCGAAGTGGACAGGTTCGCTGTTGCCAAGCGCAGCATCGCCGCGCTGCCGACACCCTGTAGCGACCCGATCCTGGGCCCGGGAGAGCTGCATCGTTTCTGGCCCAGCAGCTGAACCTTCCCCGCACAGACCGCGAGCGCGCAGCGCCACGGGGTGATCCCAGAGTGGCCTCGACTGCGGCAAATGATCGCATCGGCTTTGCGCCTGATTAGCCTGGGCATCGATGAATTCCCCGCCATTCAATGCACTTCCCGCCACAGTCGGCGAAAGGGGCCTGCTGTGAGCGCGTAGCGACCAGCGTGGTTCGTTGCGCGGCAACCCCCTCCTCGACTAAATATTCAAATCGACCCTGGATGAATCCTGCTCCGCCCGTCGCCAGGCTTCATCGCCGTGCGATGCCAATCTCATCGGCAAGGTGGAGCGGATCGAGCGACCCGGCCAACCGCGGCCGGGACTCGGCGATGGCGCGGGGGATCGCGCAGGCAAGCGATCTCGACTGCGGCGCCGAACCCGTGCGGTACCTGAAGGAGGTTGACCAATGCAAGCCATGGTGCTGCACCAGATCCACCAGCCCCTGGTGCTCGAGCAGCGTATCACCCCGACTCCCGGCCCCGGTGAGATCCTGCTGCGCGTCGAAGCCTGTGCGGTCTGCCGGACCGACCTGCACGTCGTCGATGGCGAACTGCCCCACCCCCAGCTCCCCATCGTCCCTGGACACGAAATCGTCGGCCGGGTCGAAGCGCTTGGCGCTGGCGTCGACGCGCTAGGGCTGGGGGACCGGGTTGGCGTGCCCTGGCTCGGCCATACCTGCGGCGTCTGTCCCTACTGCCGGGCCCAGCATGAGAATCTCTGCGACCAGCCGATATTCACCGGCTACATGCGCGATGGCGGCTTCGCGACCCATGTCGTCGCCGATGCGGCGTTCGCCTTTCCACTGGCCGGATTCGACGATCCCGTCGCGGCGGCGCCTTTGCTGTGCGCCGGGCTGATCGGCTGGCGCTCGCTCAAGCTGGCAGGAGACGGCGGCAGGATCGGGCTCTACGGCTTCGGCGCAGCGGCGCATATCCTCGCGCAGGTGTGCCGCTGGCAGGGGCGCGAGGTCTATGCCTTCACTCGCCCGGGCGACACCGCGGCCCAGCAGCAGGCCCGCGCACTCGGTGCCAAGTGGGCGGGCGGCTCGGACGATTCGCCCCCGCAGCCGCTGGATGCGGCGATCATCTTCGCCCCCGTCGGCACCCTGGTACCTGCGGCCCTGCGCGCGGTACGCAAGGGAGGCCGGGTGATCTGCGGCGGTATCCATATGAGCGACATTCCGCAGTTTCCCTACGACATTCTCTGGGAGGAACGACAGCTCGCTTCGGTCGCCAACCTTACCCGCCAGGATGCCGTGGAGTTCCTCGAGATCGCACCGCAGGCCGGGGTGAAGCCAACGACGACGGTCTATCCGCTGGAGCGGGCCAACCAGGCCCTCGACGACCTGCGACACGGACGCTTCCAGGGCGCGGCGGTGCTGGTGCCGCCAGCCGAAGAGTGAACTGACGAAAAGCCGCGCCCGGGTTCGGCCCGGACGCGGCTAAGATGAAAAAGTGCGACGAACGCTCGCTGGCTTCGATCCGGCGGATGGCCTTGACTCAGAGATCCGCCTCCTCGTCCAGCTCGCTGATCGAGCGAACCAGATCCGCACGACTGACGATGCCGACCAAGCGGCCATCGCGCAGCACCGGCAGCCGCTTGACCCCTTCGCGCAGCATGATGTCCGCCAGTTCGATGAGCGAGGCATCCTCGCCCACCGTAATCGCGGGAGAGCTCATCAAAAGCGATGCCTGGTAGTGGCCACGCCGCATGAACTCGGCAAGCGCGGGAGCGGGGTCCGCCCCCTCCACCAGAAACGCCAGCCACCAGTCTCGACGCTGCTCGATCTCCTTACCGAAGGGACGCAGAAGGTCCCTTTCGCTCACGATCCCGAGCACCTTTCCAGCGGAATCACAGACGGGCGCCGCACTGATCGAATGCTTGGTGAACAGGGTGGCGATCTCACTCAAGGTACTTTCCGGTTTGACGCTGATCACCTCGCGGGTCATGACGTCATCCACTCGTCTACTCATCCCGATTCTCCTTCACTGGCGCCGCTCTGGGTTAGGCTTGCCACTCAATCCATAGGCTCTGCTGCACTGACGATCACCTTCATCGCGTTCTCTTTTGCCGCGTTGGAGAACACTTCATAAGCGTCGAGGAACTGTGCCATATCGAAGCGGTGGGTCACCAGCTGCGCGGGAGCGATCTTGCCCGAGGCCACGGTCTTGAGCAGCATCGCCGTGGTATTGGTATTCACCAGACCAGTGGTCAAGGTCACGTTCTTGATCCACAGCGTCTCCAGATGCAGCTCCACGCTCTTGCCGTGGACGCCGACATTGGCGATGCGTCCGCCCGGCAAGATCGCCTGCTGGCAAAGATCGAAAGTGGCCGGGATCCCGACCGCCTCGATCGCTACGTCGACCCCGCCGCCGCTCAGCGCCAACAGCGTCTCCAGCGCATCGCCCTGGGATACGTCGATCACGTCGGTGGCGCCGAACCGCTTGGCGATCTCCAAGCGCCCCGCATCGGTATCGAGCATGATCAGCCGGGCCGGGCTGTAGAACTGCGCGGTCAGCAGGGTGGCCATCCCGACCGGACCGGCACCGACGATCGCAACACTGTCTCCCGGCGCGACCTGCCCGGCGAGCACCCCGATCTCGAAACCCGTCGGCAGAATGTCGCTGAGCATCACCAGCGCCTCTTCATCGGCCCCAGGGGGAACCGGGTAGAGGCTGTTGTCGGCGTGGGGGATTCGAACGTATTCGGCTTGCGTACCGTCGATCAGGTGACCGAGGATCCAGCCGCCGTCGGCGCAGTGAGCGTAGAGCTGGCGACGGCAGTTGGCACAGCTGCCACAGGAGGTGATGCAGGAGATCAATACATGATCGCCGACTTTGAAGTTCTTGACGCCGTCGCCGATCTGCTCGATCACACCGACGCCCTCATGGCCCAGGATCCGCCCAGGCGTCACCGCCGGCACGTCTCCCTTGAGGATATGCAAGTCAGTGCCGCAGATGGTGGTCTTGGTGATTCTGACCACCGCGTCGGTCGACTTCTGCACGCTCGGCCGGGGAACCTCCTCCCAGCCCTTTTCACCAGGTCCCTTGAACACGAGAGCTTTCATTTTCAACCTCCACGATCAGTTCGATGATGTGGACTTCGTTCGAAAATGGTCGGTGCCACGGCACGGGCGGATGTCGTCACCGCTGAGAGGGACCCAGGGAAGATAAAGGAGAGTTCCAGGCCCGAGCCCCGTATATCCTCGCGGACGAGGAAGTCGCCCTCAGCGATAGACCAGCCCGCCGTCGATCAGCGGCGCCTGCCCGGTCATGTAGTCGGAATCGGGGCCGGCGAGATAGGAGACGAAAGCGGCCACGTCATCCGGTGTTTCAGCTCGGCCCAGGGCGATACCGCCGACGAACTTGTCGTAGGTGGCGCCGATCGGCGCGCCGGTCACCTCGGCCATGCGCTTGTCGATGTCGACCCACATGTCGGTGCCGACCACGCCTGGACAGTATGCGTTGACGGTGATGCCTTCGCTGGCCAGCTCCTTCGCCGCGGCCTGGGTCAATGCGCGTACCGCGAACTTGGTCGACGAGTAGACGCCGAGCAGCGCGTAGCCTTCGTGACCTGCGATCGACGAGGCGTTGATGATCTTGCCCTTGCAGCCCAGTTCGCGGAACTTGCCGACAGCGGCCTGGATTCCCCAGAGAGTCCCCTCGACGTTGATCTTGTAGATCCGCTCGACCTCCGCCGGGGTGACGTCCACCAGCGGTTTCACCTGGCTGATTCCGGCATTGTTCACCATGATGTCCAATCCGCCGAGCTCCCGGCTGGCGTGTTCGACCGCCGCGAACACCTGCTCGCGATCGCTGATGTCGGCGACGAACGTGGTGACTTTCCGGCCCAGCTCGCGAATCTCCCCGGCCACTTCCTCCAGCTTGTCCTGCTTGACGTCGACCAGCGCCAGATCGGCACCATCTCGAGCCAAGCGCAGCGCGATTCCCCGCCCGATTCCCTGTCCAGCGCCCGTTACCAGCGCCACTTTGCCATCGATAGCCATGTCCGGAACTCCTGTCAGTTGGGTAACGGAGAGGATGGTGGTTTCAATTCACCACCTCGTCGTAATGCACCGACCACTCGCTGTGGCGTTCCCTGCTAGCGCGCAGGGAACGCCGCGGGGTCGGATCAGAACGGTGCGTCGATATCGACCACATCGATTAGCTTATGGTTGACGAACTCCTTGATGCCCAGACCGATCAGCTCCCGCCCATAGCCGGAACGGCGAATGCCGCCGAACGGCAGGTCAGCCTTGACCATGGTCGGATGGTTGATGAACACCATGCCGGTGGAAATCTTCCTCGCCACTTCCGCACCGTGCTGGGTATCGGTGGTGAATACCGAGCCGCCGAGGCCGAACGGGGAATCGTTGGCGATACGCACCGCGTCATCCTCGTCCTTGGCACGGAAGACCAGCGACACCGGGCCGAAGAACTCGGTGTGGTAGGCCGGGTTGTCCGGAGTGACGTCGGTGAGGATGGTCGGCTGCACGAACGCTCCCTGGGTCGGAACCTTGGGACCGACCTCGGTGGCGGTAGCGCCGTGCTCGACCGCCATGCGGATCTGCTCCTTGATCTCGTCGGCAGCGCCCTGGGAGGAGAGCGGCGCCAGGCTGGTGGCCGGGTCGAACGGATCGCCCGCGCGCAGGTTGGCCACCCCCTCGACATAGCGACCGAAGAAATCGTCGTAGATCTCATCGGCGATGATCAGTCGCTTGGACGAGCAGCAGACCTGTCCACCGTTCCAGTGGCGGCCGAAAACCGCCCACTTGACGGTCTTGTCGAGATCGGCGTCGGCCAGCACCACGAAGGCGTCGGCGCCGCCGAGCTCCATGGTCGATTTCTTCAGCGCCTTGGCGGCCTGGGATGCGACCACCGCGCCGGCAGCCTCGGAGCCGGTCAGCGCGACACCATGCACCCGCGGATCGTTGAGGATGGTCTCGATCTGCTGGCGAGTGGCATAGAGGTTCTTGAACGCCCCTGCCGGCAGGCCAGCGTCCAGCATCAGCTGTTCGAACGCCGCCGCGCTCTGCGGCACGTTGGAGGCATGCTTGAGCAGCACGGTATTGCCGGCCGACAGCTGCGGGGCGAGGATGCGGGCGATCTGATAGTAAGGGAAGTTCCAAGGCTCGATCGCCAGGATCACCCCCAGTGGGTCATGGACCAGAATGGCCTCGCCCTCGGCCGGATCGTCGACCGGCAGCTTCTCGGGAGCCAGCAGCGCCTCGGCATTCTTGACGTAGTACTCGAGAATCTTGGCCGACAGCTCGACCTCGGCCTGGGCCTCGGTGAACAGCTTGCCCATCTCCAGGGTCAGCAGCTTCGCATATTCATCGCCCTGCTCACGCAGCAGGTCAGCGGCGCGCTGGAGGATCGCGCCACGCTCGGCGAACGAAGTCTCCTTCCATGCCGTGAAGGCGGCGTGAGCGCTGTCGAGCGCCTGGCCGACTTCCTCATCGGTGGCATTGGGGAAGGACTTGATCAGTTCACCAGTGAACGGATTGGTAGTGGCATAGGCCATATCGGCATTCCTCGTTGAAACGGCTGTTGAAGCTTCTTCCCGCCTCGACGCTCGGTTAGAAGCCCGTATCAGGCTGGCACCAAGCAGCGCTCGCCTTACGGCTCACGCGGCCAGCTCCTTGATCGCTTGTACCATATTGCTGAGTACCGCCTGCGCGTCACCATAGACCATGTCGCAGTTTTCACCGTAGAAGAGCAGGTTCTCTACGCCAGCGTACCCTTTACCCTGGCCACGTTTGATCACGTAGACCTGGTGCGCTTGATCGGCGTCGAGAATCGGCATGCCATAGATCGGCGACTGCTTGTCGGTGCGCGCCGCGGGGTTGACCACGTCGTTGGCACCAATCACCAGGGCCACGTCGGTATTGGCGAAGGAGTCGTTGACGTCGTCCATGTCGAAGATCAGGTCATAAGGCACACCGGCTTCCGCCAGCAGCACGTTCATGTGCCCCGGCATGCGCCCGGCTACCGGGTGGATCGCGAACTTCACGTCCACGTCAGCCGCCTGCAGCAGCTTGACCAACTCGTAGAGCTTGGCCTGCGCCTGGGCAACCGCCAAGCCATAGCCCGGCACGATGATCACGCTCGAGGCATAGCGCATGGTGGTCGCCGCGTCGCTGGCATCGACCGAGGTCATCTGCCCCGCCACTTCGCCCTGGGCGGAGGCGGATACCTCGCCGAAGTTGCTGAACAGCACGTTGGCCAGCGAGCGGTTCATCGCCTTGGCCATCAGCACGGTCAGCAGCGTACCAGCGGAGCCGACGACCATCCCGGCGATCATCAGCGCGGGGTTCTGGATCGCGTAGCCTTCGAGCCCCACCGCGAGCCCGGTGAACGCGTTGTAGAGCGAGATCACCACCGGCATGTCGGCACCGCCGATCGGCAGCGTCAGCAGCACGCCGAAAGCGAGCGCGGCGACGAAGAACAGCACCGGCATGCCGTACCCGACACCGATACCCGCGGCGACCAGCGCCCCGGCGAGTATAGCGATCAGGAAGACCACGCCGTTGAGGACCTTCTGCCCCTCGAATCGCCACGCGCTGTTGATCCGGCCATCGAGCTTGGCCCAGGCGATCACCGAGCCGGAGAGCGAGACCGAGCCGATCAAGGCGCCAAGCAAGGTGACGGTGATGTGCAACGGGTCAGAGGCATACGCACTGCCGGTCATCGCCACCGCCGCCACCGCTGCGGCAGCGCCACCGCCCATCCCGTTGTAGAGCGCCACCATCTGCGGCATGTCGGTCACCGGCACGCGCTTGCCGCTGCGCCATGCCCAAGCGCCCCCCAGCGCCAGCGCCAGCACCACAAGGAAGAGATTGACCAGCAGTCGGGGCTCGGCGCTGGGCTCGACGTTGGCCATGTAGCCGAACGCCGCGATCACCGCCACCAGCATACCGATCCCGGCGAGGACGATCCCCCTGAGCGCAGTGACCGGAGAGGACATTCGTTTCAGGCCGAGAATGAACAACAAGGCGGCGACCAGGCCACTGAGTTCCACCAGCAACATCAGCATGACACGCTACTCCTTGTCGTTTTTCCCGGGCTGGCTGGGTTTGAACATCGCCAGCATCCGATCGGTCACCACATAGCCACCCGCGGCATTGCCCGCGCCCAGCACCACACCGATGAAGCCGATCAGTTGACCCAGCGTGGTATCGGCGTTGAACAGTGCGTGCATCGCACCGACGACGACGATGCCGTGGATGAAGTTGGACCCGGACATCAAGGGCGTATGCAGGATCGATGGCACTCGCCGGATCACCTCGTAGCCGGTAAAGGCGGCGAGCATGAACAGATAGAGCCCGATCAACCAGCTCATCGAAAGATCCAGTTCCATGACTCATTTCTCCTTGGTAGAGGGAACGGGAAAACTGCGGGCATCCGGGTCGCGAACCTTTCCGTCGTAAGCCACCAGGGTGCCGAGCACGACTTCATCCTCCAGGTCCAGCGCCAGCGCACCGTCTTTGACGATCAAGGCAAGGAGATTGAGCAGGTTCTTGGCGTACAGCTCGCTGGCGTGCTGCGCCAAGAGCGAGGGCACGTTGAAGGGCGCGAGGATCACCGCGGGGCCGATCTCGATGGTCTGGCCGGGCACCGTGCCCTCGCAGTTGCCACCGCTGTCGGCGGCCAAGTCGACGATCACCGCACCGGGCTTCATTCCCTCGATCTGTGCCCGGCTGACCAGGCGGGGCGCTTGACGCCCCGGCACGTTGGCGGTGGTGATCACCACATCCGCCTGCTGGATGTGCTGGGTGAGCACTTCGGCGGCCTTGGCCTGCTCCTCAACGGTGAGCTCACGCGCATAGCCACCCTCGCCGGTCGCATCGATGCCGGTATCGACGAACTTGGCACCTACCGACTGGGCCTGCTCGCGCGTCTCCGGGCGTACGTCGTAGCCCTCGGTCACCGCGCCGAGGCGCCGTGCGGTGGCGAGCGCCTGGAGACCGGCCACGCCCAGCCCCATCACCAGCACCTTGGCGGCACGCAGTGACCCCACCGCGGTGGTCATCATCGGCATGATCCGCGGCAGGTGCAGGGCGCCCAGCAAGGGCGCGTAGTAACCAGAGAGCGCCGCCTGGCTCGACAGCGCGTCCAGCGACTGGGCACGACTGATCCTCGGCACCGCCTCCATCGCGAAGGCAGTGATCTTGCCATCGCGCAGTCGCTCCGGAAGGCCAGGGACCTTGTTCAAATAGAGGAAGGACACCAGCACCGCCCCCGGCTTCATCGCCGCGACCGTATCGAGCCCCGGCGCCTGGACCGCCAGCACGATATCGGCGTCGGCAACCAACACTTTGGGATCATCGATCAGCTTGGCTGGAGAGGGCCCCTGCAGATAAGCGTCGTCTGGAAGGCGGGCACGTAGACCAGCCTCGCTCTGCACCTGGACCTCGACGCCCAACTTGGCCAATTTTGGCAGCAATGAAGGGACAATGGCGACGCGCCGCTCATCGTCTTTGGTCTCTTTCAACACGGCTATTTTCAACGCCATCGCGAACACCTTTAGGTGGCAAGACTTCTAAAACAAATTAGGCTCCTACAGGTAATTAAGTGTCAATGGACAAGTCGTGCGTCAAAACGACACATTTGAAAAAATATCTTTACCTTATTGAGTGAATTTATTTTTCCTATTTAAATCAATGAAATAAAGGAATAAATGGATGAATGAACATAAAAAATGACCCATCATCAGACGCTGATGACGCCTTTATTTTAGTAATAATCACAACAAATCCTAAAGCCCCGAGCACAGCATGTAATTCTATCCATACGATCAGCCACCCATCCTCGTCTCAGGATCGATATCGAATGATTCATGCCTGAGAAGAAAAAATGGAAACCCGGTATGCGATGGGATGGATCGCCGATCATGGCCGAATATGCATTGCGATGAGCGAAGAGGTGAAACGGCATTACCTCGGCGTTCTGCCATGGTGCAACCATCCTGGAATCCGCATCATCTCAGTGCAATTCATGCGCCCCTTGGCTCGTTGAGCCCTTTTCTCATCCCGGCAACCCATTGAAACGTAGATAGAAACCAATTTTAGGTCGATGTTTTGCCCTGAATTGAGCGATTCATATTCGAAGGAGTCGGCAGTCACACTGCCTCACAATTCGGCTCAATGGATGGCTAGGGTTCCGAGCGCCCCCTCGATGAGGTCGCGCTGTCTGGTCCGAGAGCTGTCGACCCGGCCTCGCATCATGCGCTGGCAAGGTTACACGGCGGGAGAAAAGCCCGGGAGGATCAGGTGCAGCTGTGCTGCCACCGACTCCCCGTCTTTCTCATCTCTGCACCTTGGAGCGCCGCCATGCCAGCCCACTTGCCGACCCAAGCCGCCAATCGCCTCCCCCCTCTTCCCCTCCGGCAGCGAAGCTACCTGCTGCGCCTGGCGCTTTTCGCCGTCGCGATTCTGCTGCTGCTGTTCTCACTCGCACCCAAGGCCCATGCCCAGAGCCGCGATCACTTCAGCGTCTGCTGGTCGATCTATGCGGGCTGGATGCCCTGGGGCTACGCCGAGCTCGAGGGCATCGTCGACCGCTGGGCGCAGCGCTACGGCATCACCATCGATGTGCAGCAGGTCAACGACTACGTCGAGTCGATCAACCAGTACACCGCCGGCAACGTCGACGGCTGTGCGATGACCAACATGGATGCCCTGACCCTGCCCGCGGCCAGCGGTGTCGACACCACGGCGCTGGTGATCGGCGACTACTCGGACGGCAACGATGGCGTCGTGCTCAAAGGCAGCGACCGGCTCGAAGACCTCGCCGGCAAGCGCATCAACCTGGTCCAGTTCAGCGTTTCTCACTACCTGCTCGCCCGCGCGCTGGACAGCGCCGGCATGAGCGAGCGCGACGTGGAGACCGTCAACGCCGCCGATGCCGACATCGCCGGTCTGTTCTCCAGTGCGCAGACCCAGGCCGTGGTGACCTGGAACCCGCAGCTGGCGGCGATCAGTACCATGCCCGATGCCAACCTGGTCTACAGCTCCAAGGATATTCCCGGCGAGATCCTCGACCTGATGGTGGTCAACACCCAGGTCCTGGCCGACAACCCGGACTTCGGCCATGCCCTGGTCGGCGCCTGGTACGAGGTGATGGAGCGGATCGCCGCAGACGACGTCCAGGCGCTGAGCTCGATGGCCGAGGCCGCCGGCACCGACCTCGACGGCTATCGCGCCCAGCTGGCCGACACGCACCTCTACACCGATCCGCAGGATGCCTTGGAAGCCTTCGAGGACCCCAAGCTGCTCGACACCATGGAGCGGGTCGCACGCTTCAGCTTCGACCATGGCCTGCTCGGCGAGATGGCCCCGAATGCAGAGGTGGTGGGAATCGAGACCCCCGCCGGCAGCTTCGGCGATACCGCCAACCTCAAGCTTCGTTTCGACCCGAGCTACGTGCGCGCCTACCTGGAAGCGCGCCAGTGAGCCACGCGCTCGAGGAGTGATCCCATGAAGCGATTGGTCAACCTCAAGCCGCGGCCGGCGACTCGCTGGCTGCTCGGCGCCCTGCCCTTCGCGCTGCTCGCCCTGCTCTATCTCGGGCTCTCCTCCCAGCGGCTGGCCGACAACCCCAGCGACCGGCTGCTGCCGAGCCCGGCGACGATGGCCGAGAGCTTCCTGCGCCTGGCCAGCGAGCCGAGCGCGCGCACCGGGGCACGCCTGCTGTGGAGCGATACCTTCGCAAGCCTCGAGCGGCTGTTCGCCGGGGTCGCGATCAGCGCAGTGCTCGCGCTGGTGATCGGACTGGCATGCGGTGCGCTGCCGCTGGTGCGGGCCAAGCTTTCGCCGCTGGTCACGGTGGTCTCGCTGATCCCGCCGATGGCGATCCTGCCGATCCTGTTCATCGCCTTCGGTACCGACGAATTGGCCAAGGTCGCGCTGATCGTGATCGGGGTGACGCCCTTCCTGATCCGTGACCTGCAGGGCCACGCCTTGCGCGTCCCCGCAGAGCAGTGGGTCAAAGCGCAGACCCTCGGCGCCAGCTCCTGGCAGCTGATCCTGCGCCTGCTGCTACCGCAGCTGATGCCACGGTTGATCTCCTCGGTGCGTCTGGCGCTGGGCAGCGCCTGGCTGTTTCTGATCGCGGCCGAAGCGATCGCCGCCCAGGAGGGGCTCGGCTATCGCATCTTCCTGGTCCGGCGCTACCTGGCGATGGACGTGATCCTGCCCTACGTGGCCTGGATCACCCTGCTCGCCTTCCTCATCGACCAGGCGCTGGCCTGGATCTCGCGCCGGGGCTTCCCCTGGTTCCACGCCGAGGAGAAGGACGCATGAGCCAAACGCCGCTGCTGCTCGCCCGAGGCGTCGAGAAACGCTATGGCGACGTGCCGGTACTGGAACGGCTCGATTTCCGGGTCGATGCAGGTGAATTCGTCACCCTGGTCGGCGCCTCCGGCTGCGGCAAGACCACCCTGCTGAAGATGCTGCTGGGCACCGAACGGCCGAGCCGTGGCGAGTTATTACTCGAAGGCGCGCCGCTGCCCGACGAGCCGGGGGTCGATCGTGGCGTGGTGTTCCAGCGCTACTCGGTGTTTCCCCATCTCACTGCGCTGGACAATCTGGTACTCGCCGAGGAGTTCGCCCTCGCCCCGCTCACCGCTCGCCTGTTCGGCGCCGCTCGCCGCCAGGCCCGTGAGCGGGCCGCGGCCAACCTGGCCGAGGTCGGCCTGGGCCAGGCAATGGCACGCTATCCGTACCAGCTCTCGGGCGGCATGCAGCAGCGCCTGGCACTGGCCCAGGCGCTGACCATGCGCCCGCGCCTGCTGCTGCTCGACGAACCCTTCGGCGCCCTCGATCCGGGCATTCGCCTGGAGATGCACGCATTGATCACTCGGCTCTGGCGCGAGCGTTCGCTGACCATCTTCATGGTCACCCACGACCTGCGTGAAGCCTTCACCCTCGGCACCCGCGTGTGGGTGTTCGATCGCCTCAGGCACGACCCCCAGGTGCCCGACGCCTTCGGCGCGACGATCACCTACGACCTGCCAGTCGCCGCCAGGACGAAGGCGACACCGGATATCCCGTCCCCTCTGATCAAGGAGAGCCATGCATGAACCTCGTTCCCGACGTCGACTACCGCACCCGGCTGCCCGGCGGGCAGCACTGGTCGTTGCGGCTGCGCCGTGGCACCAGCCTGACGCTGATCGCCGAAGAGCCCGGCTGCAACGTAGGTCTTTTGCTCTACAGCGCCGAGCAGCCGCTCGAGCGCCTCAACCTGCCCGATACGCTCAAGTGCCAGCACACCTTCCATCTCGGTCGCGGCCACTGTCTTTACTCCGACATGGGGCGGGTGCTCGCCTCGATCGTCGAGGACGACTGCGGTGGCCACGACGCGGTGGGTGGCAATCTCGGCCCCGGGCACTTCGAGGCCAAGGGCTGGCGACGCATCCGCTACCAGCAGGGGCGCAACGAGCGCACCCAGAGCGGCCACGAGAGTTTTTTGATCGAGCTGGCCAAGTACGGCCTCGGACTGGCGGACCTCAGCGCCAATCTCAACCTGTTCTCAAAGCTTACGGTGGACGAGCAAGGCCGACTGCGCTACCTCCCCGACCACTGCGCGGCGGGTGACCGGGTCACCCTGCGCTTCGAACTCGACGTACTGGTCATGCTGCACACCTGCCCGCATCCTCTCGACCCCAGCCCTGACTACCCCCACCGCGGCGTGACGATCGAACTCGGCACGCTGCCGCCGCCGGATCGCACCGACGTCTGCCTGAGTCACTGCGCCGAAAACGCGCGCGGCTTCGACAACAACCGTCTCTATCTACTCGGCCAATGAGCGCCACCGCCACGGAGAAGTCCCGATGAATGCCTCCTCCCCCGTCCAGGACACCGCGCCAATGCCCCCGCTGGCGCGCCATCTGATCGAAGCCGGCGACCATTTCATCGGCCGCCTGCAGCAAGGCCAGCGCCTGCGCATCGTCGACCTCGAGGGCAACCAGGCCGCCGATACGCTGTTCTACAACGCCTGCGACGTCGCCGAGCGCTACAGCGCGGTGGACACCGTGCGCGAACAGGGTTCGCTCTACCTCACCACCGGCAGCGTGCTGCGTTCGACCCTGAACCGCCCGATGCTGCGTATCGTCGATGACAGCTGCGGGCGCCACGATACCCTCGGCGGCGCCTGTTCGAGCGAGAGCAACACGGTGCGCTATGCGCTCGACCGCCGGCACATGCACTCCTGTCGCGACAACTGGATGCTGGCGATCGCGAACCACCCCGAATACGGCCTGACCAAGCGCGACATCGGCCATAACATCAATTTCTTCATGAACGTCCCGGTCACCCCGGAGGGCGGGCTCGATTTCGCCGACGGGATCTCCGGCCCCGGCAAGTACGTCGAGCTGGTCAGCGAGATGGACGTCGTGGTGCTGATCTCCAACTGCCCTCAGCTCAACAACCCCTGCAGCGGCTTCGATCCGACCCCGATAGAGCTGCTGATCTGGCGCCACTAGGCGAGTCGACCCAGGCGGCGAGGACGGCCTCGCTCGCATCTCGAGACGGCGGGACGACCCGTCATTGACTGCGTGAACCGACCATGCTCGACAAGCCGTTCGACAAAGTTCTGATCACCAACCGCGGTGCGATCGTCACCCGCATCCAGCGCACCCTCGCGCGACTCGGTATCGAGTCGGTAGTGGTCTACGCCGAGGCCGACCGCGACGCGCCCTACGTCCATTCGGCCGGCGCCGCCTATTCCCTCGGCGAAGGCAGCGCCGCCGATACCTATCTCGACATCGACAAGCTGATCGATATCGCCCGGCACAGCGGCGCCCAAGCGGTTCATCCCGGCTACGGCTTCCTCAGCGAGAACGCCGCCTTCATCGAGGCCTGCGAAGCCGCCGGACTGGTATTTCTCGGCCCGACCGCCGAGCAGGTCCGTGACTTCGGCCTCAAGCATCGCGCCCGGCTGCTCGCCGAACGCGCCGGCGTACCGCTGGTACCCGGCAGCGGGCTGCTCGCGAGCCTCGACGAGGCACTGGCCGCGGCCGAGCGGATCGGCTATCCGGTGATGCTCAAATCGAGCGCGGGCGGCGGCGGCATCGGCATGCAGGCCTGCTTCGATGCCGCCGCGCTGACCCAAGCGTTCGAACGGGTGCGCCAGGCCAGCCAGCGCAACTTCGGCGATGCGGCGCTGTTCGTCGAGGCCTACATCGCCGATGCCCGTCATATCGAAGTACAGCTGTTCGGCGATGGCGAAGGCCGGGTAGTGGCCTTGGGCGAGCGCGACTGCTCGACCCAGCGGCGCCACCAGAAGGTGATCGAGGAGTGCCCGGCGCCGAATCTACCCGCGCCGGTGCGTAAGGCGATGCTCGAAGCCTCGGTGCGGCTCGGCGAAACGGTGCGCTATCGCAGCGCCGGCACGGTGGAGTTCATCTACGATCCGAGGCGCGGGGACTTTTACTTCCTGGAGGTCAACACCCGGCTGCAGGTGGAACACGGGGTGACCGAAATGGTCTGGGGGCTCGACCTGATCGAATGGATGCTGCGCCTAGGCGCGGGCACGCTGGGCGATCTTCACGCCCGCGCAGCCGCCCTCGCGCCACACGGCCATGCGATCCAGGCCCGGCTCTACGCCGAGGCGCCGCACCAGGGGTTTCGCCCCAGCGCGGGGCTGCTCACCGAGGTCGAATGGCCAAGCGCCCCGGGGCTGCGCATCGATCAGGCGATCGAGGCGGGCTTCGAGGTGTCGGCGCAGTTCGACCCGATGCTGGCCAAGCTGATCCAGCACGCCGACAGCCGTAAACAGGCCCGACAGGGCCTGGCCTCGGCGCTCGCCGCGAGCCGGGTCGAAGGCATTGCCACCAATCGTGCCTGGCTCGTGTCGCTGCTCGACGATGGGCGCTTCGCCGAAGCCCGGATGCACACCCGCTGGCTCGATACCTTCGACTGGGCGCCCAGGGCGATCGAGGTGCTCAGCCCCGGCACCCTCACCACGGTGCAGGACTTCCCCGGCCGCCAGGGCTATTGGCACGTAGGGGTGCCGCCGTCGGGGCCGTTCGACGATCTCTCGTTCCGACTCGGCAACCGGCTGCTCGACAACTCCGCCGACGCAGCCGGGCTCGAGATCACCTTCACCGGCCCGACGCTGCGCTTCCACCGCGCCGCCCAGATCGTGCTCAGCGGCGCGCCGATCGCCGCCACCCTCGACGGCGCGCCGCTGCGCTCGTGGCAGGTCACCGAGGTGGCGCCCGGCGCCATCCTCACGCTCGGCAGGGTCGAGCGCGGCGCGCGCGCCTACCTGCTGGTGCGCGGCGGCATCGACTGCCCTCGCTACCTCGGCTCGCGCGCCACCTTCACCCTCGGGCGCTTCGGTGGTCACGCCGGCCGCGCCCTGCGCAGCGGGGACCTGCTGGCGCTGAGCGCCACGACACCGGTCGCCGCGCGTACGCTCCCCGAGGCGCTGCGGCCGGGCTTCGGTAGCTCGAGAATAGAGATCGCAGTGCTCTATGGTCCGCACGGATCGCCCGACTTCTTCACCGATGCGGACATCGATACCTTCTTCGCCCACGACTGGGAGGTGCACTACAACTCGAGCCGTACCGGCGTGCGGCTGATCGGTCCCCATCCCGAGTGGGCCCGTGCCGATGGCGGCGAGGCCGGCCTGCATCCATCGAACGTCCACGACAACGCCTACGCTTTCGGCAGCATCGACTTCACCGGCGACATGCCGGTGGTACTCGGCCCCGACGGGCCTTCGCTCGGCGGCTTCGTCTGCCCCGCGGTGGTGGTGCGCGCCGAGCGCTGGAAGCTCGGCCAGCTCGCCGCCGGCGACCATGTGCGCTTCGTTCCAGTCAGCATCGATACCGCCCGAGCGCTGGAGGCCGCCCAGGAGCGGCTCATCGCCCAGCTGGCGCCGGTGGCGATGCCGAGACTCGAGATCGAGCGCGGTGAGCCGCTGCTGCGCGAAGTCGCCGCAGAACGCGCCGGCGAGCGAATCGTCTATCGCCGCGCCGGCGACGACTTCGTGCTGATCGAGTTCGGGGCGATGGTGCTGGACATCGCCCTGCGCCTGCGCGTGCACGCCTGGATGGAGTGGCTGCAAGCCCATCCGCTGCCGGGGCTTAGGGAAATGACTCCCGGCATTCGCTCGCTGCAGCTGCATTTCGAGCCCCGCGAGCTCGGCATCGCTGCGCTGCTCGCCCACCTGGCCGAGGCGGAAATCGCGCTGCGCGACGTCGAGCGGCTCGAGGTCGAATCGCGCCTGGTCTATCTGCCGCTCTCCTGGGACGACCCCGCCTGCCGCGAAGCGACCGACAAGTACCAGCGCTCGGTGCGCCCGGACGCCCCCTGGTGCCCGAGCAACCTCGAGTTCATCCGCAGGATCAATGGGCTCGACGACATCGACGCGGTACGCGAGACGCTGTTCTCGGCGCGCTACCTGGTGATGGGGCTCGGCGATGTCTACCTCGGCGCCCCGGTCGCGAGCCCCCTCGACCCGCGCCATCGGCTGGTGACCACCAAGTACAACCCGGCACGAACCTGGACGGCGGAGAACTCAGTCGGGATTGGCGGCGCCTATCTTTGCGTCTATGGCATGGAGGGGCCTGGGGGATATCAGCTGGTCGGCCGCACCCTGCAGATGTGGAACCGCTATCGGCGCACCGCGGAATTCGACCAGCCCTGGCTGCTGCGCTTCTTCGACCAGCTCCAGTTCTTCGAAGTGAGCGCCGAGGAGCTCGAACGAATCCGCCGCGACTTCCCCCATGGCCGCTATCCATTGAGGATCGAGCGGCGTCGCTTCCGGCTCAGCGACCTGCGCGCCGAGCTCGAATCGGCGCAGCCAAGGATCGATGCTTTTCGCGCGCGACGCGAAGCAGCGTTCCAGGCCGAGATGACCCGCTGGCGGGCCTCGGGGCAGTTCAGCTTCGAGGATCACCTGCCGCCGCCGGGCGAACAGGCCGTTCTCGCCAGCGGTGAACATGGCGTCGAAAGCCCGGTCGCCGGCAGCCTCTGGCAACTGCTGGTCGCCGAGGGCGAGCGCGTCGAGGCGGGCCAGCCGGTGGCGCTGGTCGAGTCGATGAAGATGGAAATCGAGATCGTCGCCGACCGATCGGGGCAAGTGGTCAGGCTGCCGCTGCGGGCCGGCTCGGCCGTGGCGGCCGGCCAGCCGCTGGTGGTGATCGCGGCCGACTGAGCGAGCGTCCCGATGCTGAGTCTCGAAGCTCAGTTACGATCGAAGTGGCTGTCGGCTATCTCTCCCTCGAGCCATGTGCGGAAGGCTTCGAGGGCGGGAAGGGACTGGTTGCGCTTCGGATAGACCAGGTAGTAGCTGCGCCGGCTGACGATCGACGGCCAGGGTGAGACGAGTTCGCCCTCGCGCAGCTCGTCCTCGACCAGGATGCGCGGCACCAGTCCGATCCCGATGCCGTCGGCCACCGCCTGGATCAGATGGGAGGTCAACTCGAAGCTCGGCCCCGGACGAATGGCCCGCGAATCCAGGCCGTGCTGCTCGAACCACTCCCCCCACACCTCGGCGCGGCTGACCACGTTGAGCAGCAGGAACTCGTTGAGCTGCGAAGGCGCCATGGGCCTCTTCGCACCGGCAAGCCTGGGGCTTGCGATCACCGCCAGGCGCTCGGTGTGCAGCCGGTGCGACACCAGGTTCGGCCAGTGATCGACCCCCACGCTGATCGCGGCGTCGAGATCGCTGGCATGGAAGTCGACCGCGTCGATGCGCGAGTGGATATTGACCAGCATGCGGGGATGAGCGGCGTAGAACCGGTGCAGGCGCGGCAGCAGCCACTTCGAGCCGAAGGTGGGCAGCGTCGCCAGGCGCAGGAATCCGCCGCCCGACTGGTGGGAAATCGCCCGCATGCTGGCGTTGCGGATCTGGCCCAGCGCCTCGCTCAGCTCGCGCTGGTAGACCCGCCCGACCTCGGTCAGCGCGATCCGCCGCCCCTCGCGACGAAAGAGCTTGAGCTCGAGCAGCTGCTCGAGCGCTTGCACGTGCCGGCTCACCGCGCTTTGGCTGAGCTTCAGCTCCTCGGCCGCACGGGTGTAGCTCTCGTGGCGCGCGGCCGCCTCGAAGGCGAGCAAAAGCGACATCGATGGCGTCAGCCTACGTGGATTCATTCGTAAAACTCATGGATATCCTGTGAGATATGCGTTTGTCCTCGCCCATTTTGCCGATCAGAATAGCCTATGCGGGGAGGTGCGGCCGGGATCCATGAATCCTACGCAAGATTATCCGAAACGCCTCCGTGCCGCCCGCGCCGACACCTTCCACCCCTGGAGCCACCTGGGCATGATCACTCAGCTCGACGACTCGGCCACCGAGACGCTCGCCCCGCGCTATCGCCGCTTTCTCGACCGCCTCGCCGAGCTTGGCTTCAAGGGGCAGATCGATACCGACGACGCCCACCGCACGGTGCTCTCCACCGACAATTCGATCTACCAGCGCCAGCCCCAGGCGGCGATCTTTCCCCGCGACGCGGACGACCTGACGCTCGTCGCGCGCCTCGCCGGGCAGGCGGAGTTCGCCGAGGTGGTACTCACCGCCCGCGGCGGCGGCACCGGCACCAACGGCCAGTCGCTGACCGACGGTGTGGTGGTCGACCTGAGCCGCCATCTCAATCGCATCATCGAGATCGACGTCGAGCGCCGCCGGGTGCGGGTCCAGGCCGGGGTGGTCAAGGACCAGCTCAACGCCGCGCTGAAACCCCATGGGCTGTTCTTCGCGCCCGAACTCTCGACCTCCAATCGGGCGACGATCGGCGGGATGATCAACACCGACGCCAGCGGCCAAGGCAGCTGCGAGTACGGTAAGACCCGCGACCACGTGCTGGCGCTGGATACCGTGCTGATCGGCGGCGAGCGTTTCGAGGCCCGGCCGCTCGATGCCGACCAGGCCCAAGCGATGATCGATGCCGGCGGCAAGGTAGGCGAGCTGCATCGCGTCGCTCGCGAGGTGATCGACCAGCACCGGGAGGCGATCGAGGCGCGCTTCCCTTCGCTCAATCGCTGCCTGACCGGCTACGACCTCGCCCACCTGCGCGACGCCGACGGCCGGCTCGACCTCAAAAGCCTGCTCTGCGGCGGCGAGGGCTCGCTCGGCTTCATCGTCGAAGCGACGCTCAACGTACTGCCCATCCCCAAGCACTCGGCCCTGGTCAACGTGCGCTACGCAAGCTTCATGGATGCCCTGCGCGACGCCTCGGCCTTGATGCACGGCGCCGCGACCCTGTCCCCACCGACGTCGATCGAAACCATCGACGACAAGGTGCTGGGACTGGCGATGGCGGACATCGTCTGGGAACGGGTGGCCGAATACTTCCCTCCCGGCTCGGCGGTGCCCACGGAGGGGATCAACCTGGTCGAGTTCAATGACGAGGATGCCGACGCGCTGGCGAGACGCGTCAAAGCCTTTCTACTCCATCTCGACACCGACCCCTCGGTGACCCGGCTTGGCCATACCGTGGCCTGGGGCCGCGCGGAGATGGCCTCGGTCTATGCGATGCGCAAGCGCTCCGTTGGGCTGCTCGGCAACGTCGAGGGCGAGAAGCGCCCGATTCCCTTCGTCGAGGACACCGCCGTGCCGCCGGAGCGGCTGGCCGACTACATCGCCGAGTTCCGCGCGCTGCTCGATGCTCGTGGGCTCGACTATGGGATGTTCGGCCATGTCGACGCCGGCGTGCTCCACGTACGCCCGGCGATCGATATGAAGGACCCCGCCCAGGCCCGGCTGATTCGCGAGATCAGCGACGAGGTCGCCGAGCTGACCCTGCGCTATGGCGGGCTCCTGTGGGGCGAGCACGGCAAGGGCGTGCGCTCGGAATACTCGCCTGGATTCTTCGGGCCGCTCTATCCGCTGCTGCAGCGGATCAAGACCGCCTGCGATCCGCACAATCAGCTCAATCCGGGCAAGATCGCCACCCCGAGCGGCAGCGCCGAAGCCTCGGCCAGCTGGCGGCTTTTGAAGATCGATGAAGTACCGACCCGCGGCGAGCGCGATCGCCAGATTCCGGTACAAAGCTGGCGATACTTCGGCGCCGCGATGCACTGCAACGGCAACGGCGCCTGCTACAACTACGACCCCGACGACGCGATGTGCCCTTCGTGGAAGGGCACCCGCGACCGGGTCCACTCGCCCAAGGGGCGGGCGACCCTGTTCAAGGAGTGGCTGCTGCGCCAGCACCAGGCCGGCGTCGATATCGAGCGCGAACGCAAGCGGCTTGCCGGCGCCGGTCCGCTCGATCATCTGCGCGCCCTGCCCGCTCGCGCCCTGCGCAGCCTGAAGCGCGAGCGCGATGATTTCTCCGACCAGGTCTACGGAGCGATGGCCGGCTGCCTGGCGTGCAAGTCCTGCGCCGGCCAGTGCCCGGTCAAGGTCAACGTGCCGGATTTTCGCGCCGAGTTCCTCGCCCTCTACCACGGCCGCTACCTGCGCGGGCCGCGCGATCACCTGATCGGCGCTTTGGAGGCGATGATTCCCCGACTGGCGCCGTTCGCCGCGGCCTACAACGCACTCGGCGGCTGGCGCCCCGTCTCCCGGCTGGTGGAACGCTGGATCGGCCTGGTCGACATGCCACGGCTGACCCGCGCGCCGCTGCACAAGCAGCTGGCCGCCTGGAACGTGCCGATCGCTACACCGCAGCGCCTCGACGCGCTGCCGCCCGAGCGCAGGGACCAGGCAGTGGTACTGGTGCAGGATGCCTTCACCAGCTACTTCGATACCGCGGTGGTGCGCGATGTGATCGAGCTGCTGCGTCGTCTTGGCGTCGAGGTGCTGGTCGCGCCCTACGCGGCCAACGGCAAGCCGCTGCAGGTGCAAGGCTTCCTCGGCCGCTTCGAGCGCACCGCCCGGCGTCAGGCCGAGCGGCTCTCGGCGCTGGCCAGCCGGGGCGTACCGCTGGTCGGCATCGACCCGGCGATGACCCTATGCTATCGCCAGGAGTACGCCAAGGCGCTCGGTCCCGGCCAGGCGCCCAAAGTGGCGCTGCTGCAGGAGTGGCTGCTCGACCATCTGGACCGCTTCGCCCGGCCGCTCACTCACCCCGCCAACCAAGCGAGCGCGTACCGGCTGCTGGCCCACTGCACCGAGAAGACCACCGCGCCGGGCTCGGTGAGCGGGTGGCAGCGGCTGTTCACCGCCTTCGGCCTCGAACTCGGCACGCTCGAGACCGGCTGCTGTGGGATGTCCGGCACCTACGGCCACGAAGCGCGCAACCTCGAGACGTCGAAGCGGATCTACGCGCTCTCCTGGCAGCCGAAGATCGAGCAGGCCGGCGAAACGGTGATGCTGGCCACCGGCTACTCCTGCCGCAGCCAGGTCAAGCGTTTCTCCGCGACCCGCCTCGACCATCCCTTCCAGGCGCTGCTGCGCGCGCACAAGCGGGCCATCGACGGCTGATCCTGGGCGGCCCTACCTCGAGCCCACCCACCGGGCCGCTGCAGAGCGGCCCGGTGGATGCCGCATCCGCATTCTCCATCCCGCTCCCACGCCACAGGCCCACCGAGCGCCCATGGCTTCGAACGCCCGCTCTGCAGCAGGGGTGAGAAAAGCGTATGGTGAAAGGGTCACGAAAAATGGAGAGCATCATGAATGACAAGTCAGGCGCTCTGGCGTGCCCGAAATGCGATAGTCAGGAAACGGTCAAGCTACAGCCCGCAGAGGCCCCGGCCCAATTGAAGTGCAACACCTGCGGCTATCTGAGCGAGTACCGCATGGCCTTGATCAAGGCCTGCGCCCATAAGGTGACCGACGCCGCAGCCGCATCGTCCGAGAAGACTACCTAAGCCTTCTCCACGACCCGCCGCTTCGCATGTTCGAATCACTACATCGATCTCATCATCGAGCCCTTCCCACTGGTCCATCGATATGGAGCAGCGGGAAGGGATCGTTCAACGTGAGCCAAAGCGCTTGGATGACATCTGGCGTATCTCGCCATGGCCAGAGCGACCAGAATGAAGTTTGCACCGGTCCTGGTAGAGGCAAACCGAGCACCGAACCTCGACTTGCCGCTGTCACCTAGAGCGAACGCAGGCGGCGAGCGATGCGAAACGATGCCTTGGCGTCAATCGATCGACCAGGTCACGTTGACGCCTGCATCGAGCGTAATCTCACCCTCGCGATACTCGGGCTCGGGAGCACCAGCGAAGCCGGCGGCGCGAGCCACGCTCATTTGCGGGCGGAACACCGGAGCCTGCGTCTCTTCGACTCTAATCACCTGTCCAAGCGAGACGCCCAGCGATTCGGCGATCAGCTGCGCCTTCGCCTGCGCTCGCGCCAGGGCCTTGCGCAAGGCTTCGTCGGAGGCCGCATCGCGGTCGATGAGGTCGTATTGAATCCCGGCGAGATCATCGACACCCGCCGCGGTCAGCGCATTGAGGATGGTCGGTACGCTATCCAGGTCATACAGGGTCAGGCTGACCGGGCGCTCGAGGCGTGTACGAACCAGTGGCTCACGGTTCTGGCCGTCATCCTGCGGGCGGGCGAGGGTCTCCGCCGTCACGCTGAGCGAGCCGGCGCGAATATCCTTGCGCTCGACGCCTGCAGCCTCGATCTTCCTGATCAGCTCGCCCACGCGCGCCTCCAGCCGCTCGCGCGCCTCGGCGAGTGCCTCGGGATCGGTGGAAGCTCCCTCCTCCCTGGACACCGCCGGCGTACGCTCCATCAATCGCGCATTCACCGTCGCCATGTCGGGGGCGACATCGATCGAGCCTTGCGCCTGGACGTAAAGCTCGGGCGGTGTCTTGTCAGCGGCCAATGCCATAGGGGAAAGGGATAGCAGAGCGGCAGTAATAGCAGCGCTTGCGAGGAAAAGCATGGGCGGGCGATGAAATACGTGCATAGGGACTCCTGTCATGGGCATCCATCCGGCTTGCGGGCATAGGATGCCACGAACCATCGCCCAAAGCGTTCCCCTGCGAAAGCCTGATTCCTGAGCAAGCAGCCAACACCATGGTGATCGGGTCCACCAAGCGACAGGGCGGCTGCGGTCATCATCACAGAACGAAACGGCGGCTGGACCGAGAGGTCCAGCCGCCGCTGTTTACATCACTGGTAGCCATCGGAGCAGAATCCGAGCTTGCCGTCAGCCGACACTCAGGAGATGTCAGCGAAGTTGTTGCCCGGACGGCTGTCGATACTCTCGACGTTGGCCCGGTTACCACCCGGATGGCTGTCGATGCTCTCGACGCTGGCCCGGTTGCCGCCCGGACGGCTATCGATACTCTCGACGTTGGCCCGGTTGCCACCAGGACGGCTATCGATGCTCGCATAGGTCGAAGCATTGGCGAACTGCATACTGGTGAGGCCAAAGGCAACGACACTGGCAGCGATGGCGAGCTTGACTGATTTCATGGTTCTGCTCCTTGAGCTGTGTGGGATCAGGCTTCGATCTTCAGCGATTTAATCGTGCGCGACTTTTCTTGCCATGAGCGGGGAAGCGTCTGACGGCTTCCCCTGCTTTCATGAGGATATAATATAGTCAGCGACTTTATCGCGCACGACATGAATTTCGATCATCGAAATAGCGCCCGCCTATCGCGCACTCAGAAAGGTGTCGACGTCGCTGATCAGGTGGCAGGCAATCGCGGGCAGACAGCGCTACCAAAGGAACACCCACCAGCACGACCCCACCACCGCTGGCAGCAGCGCCTCCTCGACGAGACAGCAAGCGCCTACGCCACCCGACCGACTTCGCCCCCAACCCGAGTTTTCCCTTACAGGCTTGACGCTTAGGCTTGGAACTGTATACTACGCCGCGTGCTCAAGGATGTTCCCCGATAGCTCAGTTGGTAGAGCAAATGACTGTTAATCATTGGGTCGCAGGTTCGAGTCCTGCTCGGGGAGCCAACCGCACCGCCCCTGATGTTCCTCGATAGCTCAGTTGGTAGAGCAAGTGACTGTTAATCACTGGGTCGCAGGTTCGAGTCCTGCTCGAGGAGCCACTGCTTTCGCCTGTCTCAATGGACAGTAATCGAAAAACAGGCTTGCACCGTTTACTTCCTCATCATCTATTGCTCCTCGCACTACGTTGGCTGTGACCAGCAGTTGCTCGTAAAATTCTCGCCCTGCCCAGATATTTATCTCCAGTCCTTTGTTACGTTGGCTATACCGGCTAGCGTTAAACAGTTAGTCACCTCTTTTGACTCCCGTCTCATGCGCAGTCGCGACGAACTGCGATAAAAGGCGCATACCAGCGTTCGAAGCCACTCGAGCGGTGGTCTCGTGGCGTCGCCAAGGATTACCCCCAACTGGCCGGTCGTCCGCCCGCCCTCCGTCGCCAAAACCTGAATAGCCGCTTCCAAAATGGTTGGCACCCACTCGGTCGAGCGTCGTGAGGAAATCCGAGGCGTTGGACGATCTGTCATGGGGCGTGCTGGGAATGCGATTATTAAATGCGTTGGGTTGATCGTATTTTGTATTTCAAGACAATGCAGTGCTTTTCCCGGATTGGACACTCCCCTGACTGCCCTGAAAACCGCGCCGGTCTGCCCGAAGCGATCGATCTGCTATTGCTCGACGGCGCGAAGGAGATCTATCCCGAAATCCTCTTCCTCGTGAAAAGCCGTCTGAGGCCCGTCCTCGGCCTGACCGCACCGGCCCCGCGTCCGATACCAAGACTGAACTTAGAGGAGAAACACCCATGACACTCGAAGGAAAAACAGCGATCGTCACCGGCGGTAGCCGCGGAATCGGTCGGGCCTATTGCGAGCGGCTGGCGGCCGATGGCGCCAACCTTGTCATCATCGGCCGGGAGGATGTCACGCCGCTCCTCGCCGCGCTTCCCGGCCGGGGCGAGAAGCTGGCGCTCACCTGCGATGTCGGCGAACCCGCGCAGATCGAGACAGCGGCGGCGGCGGCACTGGCACGGTTCGGTCGTTGCGACATCTTCGTCAACAACGCCGCCTACATGCAGATGACGACGCTAGAGTCGATCACCTCCGAGGTGTGGCGCCGCGTCCATGCGATCAATGTCGAGGCAATCGTCCACTTTGCCAAGGCCTTCGTCCCCGGCATGACGACAGCCGGCTGGGGAAGGATCGTGGCGACAGGTTCGTCCGTAACCCTGCATCCGCAGACACGTGACCTTGCCTACATCTCCAGCAAGGGTGCTGTGCATGGCGTCGTCAAGGCGCTGGCCAACGAACTCGGCGACAGGGGCATCACGGCCAACGCCATCGCGCCGACCGTCGTGAAGACCGAGGGCTTCGCCGAGCGCCTGCCTGCCGAAGGATGTGGCCGATGCGCTCGCGTTCCTCGTTTCCGAGAATGCGGGCTTCATCACCGGCCAGATCATCCACGTTGACGGCGGCCGGACGAGAAGCGGTGCCTGACTTTCCATGCGGGCGGCCAAAGCATGGTCCGCCATCCCCATAGGCTTTTCCGTGAAGAGCAACCAAACGACTGAGGTCGCACATTTCTGACCGCCAAGACCGGCCACGCGAGATACCGAGGCTGGCCGCTTGACATGGCCGGCTTGTGAAGGTGTTCAACCAGGAAAACGAGCTGGTCGCCAGCTACGACATTCTCACCCTGGTGGCCAAGCGTCCAGGACAGCGGCAACGACAGGGCAGTGGCCTACCAACACACTTGATCAGGACGTGGCAGCCGCTGGCAGCCCTCGCAACGATGCGACAGGCGATCCCAGAATCACCATGGCCTGAAGAATGAAGCCCACCAGCGCGACCAGCAGGCAGGCGGACTCTCCCCAGCCAGCTCCCACCAGCCCGCCCAGCGCGGCTCCGATGGGGCGCGCGCCAGCGTTGGCCGTCAGGAATACAGAGGATACGCGGCCGAGCAAGCCGTCAGGGGTCATGCTCTGGCGCAGCGTCGTCGTGGTAATCGTCCATATCATGGGCCCGGCGCCGAGCAGGAAGAAGCATAGCGCCGCCAGCCAGGTGCTGGGCAACACCAGCGTCGCGGCGAGGCTGGCGGCGGCGAACACGCCGGCGATCGGGCCGACCTGAATAGCCCGCCCCAGGGGCAGCCAGGCGACCACTCGCGCTGTCGCCAGCGCGCCGACGATCATACCTGCGCCATACAATGCCAGCGTAGCGCCCACCGCTCCCGCGCCGAGACCCAGGGTTCGGATCGCATACGGCACATAGGCGGCCTGCAGCGCGAACCATGAGAGATTGAAGATCACGCCAGTGATCATGATCGGTCGCAGCAGCGTATCTCGCCAGACGAAGAGCGCGCCCTCGGCCACTTCGCGCAGTGGATGCCGCCTCGGCGTAGATACCGAGGAGGCTGCGGGTCCGGCCAACCGCAACAGCAGGCCAATGGCAGCCGCCGACAATATGGCGGCCAGGACGAAGGCGGCCGATGCGTCGGCCGATGCGACGAGCGCCCCCGCGACGGCTGGACCGGCAGCGAAGGCCGCGCTGCGAGCCAGCTCCAAGCGGGCGTTGGCTGACGCCAGCGCCTCACGCGCGACCAGAGATGAGACCAGCCCAGGGGCCGCCACGCTGAAGCCGACGGTACCAACGGCACCCACGAAGCCGAGCACGGCCAGCCAGCCGATGGTCAGCGTGGAGCACAACAGCGCCAGCAGCATGGCCAGCAGAGACGATAGCCGCAGCCCCTCGCTCCAGAGCATCAGCCGCCGCCGGGGTAATCGATCAGCCAGCACGCCCAGCGGCAGTGACAGCAGCAAAAATGGCAGGGTCTGCATGGCCGCCAACATGCCTACCTCACCAGGGCCGGCCCCCAGCGCCAGCACGGCGATGAGCGGCGCCGCCGCCAGGCTTAGCTGTTCGGCGGATTGAGCGGCGAGGTTCGACCAGGCCAGGCTGGAGAATGAACGGGGAAGCAAGCGTGACTGCGTGAAAGACGCCATGGATTTCGTTTTCCTTGTATCTCCGGCGACTTCAGCCGACTGCGCCATTTTCGCAGTCCATACTCGCCGGGAATCCTATCGATGCGTTGCTTCACCATCTTTCCCCCAGAGTGCCGACGATACGTGCCATCTCCGGACATCTCATTGGCTATGGCATTGCAATGCTTGCCGAAGGCAAACGCAGAGCCGACTCCGCGAGGTTGAGATTCGGTTTGCCCCGATTCTCAAGCCTCTCGCGGTACAACGAAAAAGCCCGGCGAACCGGGCTTGGTGTAGACGCAACATCACGACCCCGGCCTGCCGAAGCAGGCCGGGGCTGTCGTTTTGCTCCAGCAGCTTGAGTAGGAACAGGCGAGATCGTGAACAGGTTCTGAGATCAGATTCGATACATAGAGAGGCAATCAGCCCGACTCGTTCATCGGCCTGTACTGCACGCTGAGGTATCCACCGTCTCTCCCTTGATCATTCGCGCGTAGACCTGAAAGCTCAGCTTAGGAGTACGCTTTTGAGTATCGAAATCCACGTGGATCATTCCGAAGCGGCTGCCATATCCGCTGAGCCACTCGAGATTGTCGTGGCTGGACCAGACGTGGTAGCCGCGCACATCGGCGCCATCGGCCATGGCGCTCTTCATCGCCTCGATGTGCGTGACCAGGTAGTCGCAACGCCTCAGGTCCTCGACCTTGCCGTCGACGAGCTGGTCCTCGTCGGGAAACCCGGCGCCGTTTTCCGTGATCACGACGGGCGGATTGCCGTAGTCGAGCCGGATCCGCTCGAGCAGGGCCTTGAACTGATCGGGCCTGACCGGGCCGTTGAAGGCGGCATTGGAGGTATCGGGGACGTACATCTGCGCCGCATAGATCGTGCTGGCCTGGGCCGGGCGACGGACGAACAGCGGGGCGTAGTAATTGATGCCCAGGTAGTCGAAGCGCGCCGCCCCGATCCGGGCGGCGTCGCCTTCCTCGATCCCGGTGTCCAGATCGAGCTTGCGCGCCAGCTCGAGCACGTCCTCGGGATAGGCGCCGTGATACATCGCGTCCAGGAACCACCGATTCAGGATACCGTCGGCGAGTAGGGCGGCCTGCTTGTCGGCCTCGGAGGCGTCATCGGAAGTCAGGGTTGGGAAGAGAGGAAGGGCCAAGCCAATCTGCCCGGCATAGCCTTGCCTTGAAAAGCTCTCCTTGGCCGCGGCCGAGGCCAGCAGGATGTGGTTGAAGGTCTTGAGCGCGTCGGCCAGGTGTGCCTGATCGGGAATGATCTGCATGTCGCCAGACACCCCGTTTAGCCGATCTTCCGCCAACTGTTTGGTGGCGCGCTCGACGGTCGGCTCATTGATGAGCACGTAGGTGTCGACCAGGTCGGAGAAGTTGGCGAACACCACCTGCGCATAGCGCTGGAACCAATCGATCGACTTGGGATCGCTCCAGCCGCCCGCCGCTGCCAATTGCGCCGGCATGTCCCAATGGTAAAGCGTGAGCATCGGCTCGATGCCGGCCGCCTTGAGATCGGTAATGAACCGACGATAGTGCGCGATGGCCTTGGGATTCACTGGCCCCTGCCCGTCGGGAAGAATCCGCGGCCAAGAGATCGAGAAGCGATAGCTGTTCAGCCCCAGCGCCTTGAACAGCGCGATATCCTCCAAGTACTGGTCCCGATCGTAGAAATTGATCGCGACAGCGCCGGAAACGCCGGGGCCGGCCAGGCTGTGATCATCCAGGTACACATCCCAGATCGAGCGGCCCTTGTTGTCCGCGGTCGTCGATCCTTCGACCTGGTAGGCCGCCGATGCCGCGCCCCAGCGAAAGGGTCGCGATGCCTGGACCAAACCAGCCATGGCGTCCGGCTCTGCAGCCAGAGCGACCAGCGAACGAGTTTTCATCAAACCTCCGAAGGTTGGGACCAGCGACAGAACAAATACTATCCGACACGAACCAGGCGGACACCGTTTTCGGGGAAGACGCTCTTCGCCGGGCGGGAGCCGCCGCTTAGCCGATCGTGTCTCGAGAAGCGTCTCGGCAGTACCGCACGGTCATCGCTCCCGGATTTGCCCAGCTGAAAAAACCGCCCCGGGTGTGCACTTTTCATCGGCCAGGATGAGCCTAAAGGACTAATCTAATCGTCGAATGCCTGAGGACTGCTCAGACGTCACCCTCTTGTTTCTGCTCAACTTGGCCCTCGGGGTTTCCGGCATGCCGCGATCCACCTTGACGAATCGGCGCGCGTCGAGCGGTGTCTACGCGCTCGCCCTATCAGCCTTCGTCTTCAACACCAGCGAATTCGTCCCGGTCGGGCTTCTGAGCGATATCTCCTTCAGCTTCGGCATGCCGGTGACACACGTCGGGCTGATGCTGACCATCTATGCCTGGGTGGTAGCGCTGACCTCTCTGCCGTTCATGCTGTTAACCCGCCGCATCGAGCGCCGGCGGTTGCTGATGGGCACACTGCTGCTGTTCATCGCTGCCCATGTGGTCTGCGGCACTGCCGGCAGCTATGCAATGCTCGTGGCCGGACGCGTCGGCATTGCATTTTCACACGCGGTGTTCTGGTCGATCACCGCCTCGCTAGCGGTGCGTATCGCCCCACCAGGCAAACAAGCGCAGGCGCTAGGACTGCTGGCCGCCGGCACCTCGATCGCGATGGTGCTGGGCATCCCGGCCGGGCGCGTGATCGGTGATCTGATCGGCTGGCGCACCACCTTCTTGTTGATCGGCGCAGTGGCAGCGCTGGTCATGGTCGCCCTGCGCCTGCTGCTCCCCAGGCTGCCCGCACAGAACGTTGGCTCGTTGACGAGCATCCCACTGCTGTTCCGCCGGCGAGTACTGGTCGGGCTCTATCTGCTGACCATTGCAGTAGTCACCGGCCATTTCACCGCCTACAGCTACATCGAGCCGTTCGCTCAAACGGTTGCAGGACTGACGCCATTGGATACCACCACCCTGCTACTGGTGTTCGGCGGCATGGGCATTCCCGGCACGATTCTGTTCGGGCGCTGGTATGCGCACCATTCCAATGCCATGTTCGTCGGTTCGATCGCACTGGTGGCAGCCTGCCTACTGGGGATCGCGGTTGCCAAGAGTCATTACTGGACGATGATCACGCTGTGCGCCCTCTGGGGCCCGGCCATCATCGTGTTCGGCCTCGCCATGCAAGCGCGCGTGCTGGAACGCGCACCGGAGGCCACCGATGTGGCAACGGCGATCTACTCGGCGACCTACAACGTCGGCATCGGTGCCGGGGCCCTGCTGGGCAGCGACGTGAGCGTGCAGTTGGGCCTGAGCGATGTAGGCATGGTGGGCAGTGCGCTGGTAGCCATCGGGCTGCTGATCAGCATCTGGGTCATCCGCCAGCACCCGGATGTCGGCATGCCGGTCCCTCCCGGCACGCCGCGCCCGCATCCCGATGCGCCTCCCGGTGTCTGGCGACGTTGGCGCAACAGGCACGCTGCTCGCCGCGGTTGAGGCTCGGGCACTTAGTGGCGGATCTTTCGCTGAGCAAGGCGATGCCGCAGGATATCCTGTCAAAAAGGGACGTTCGTCGACCCTCCAATGAACATCGCCTAAAGCTCGAAGTTTTGTATGGGACCAGGAATTAGTCTACTTCGGGCCGTTTTGACGGACTGCGGCTTCATCGGCTAGATGCCACGCAAGAGCGTCGCGGCAATGACGCGATCGGCCGAACTCTAACCTGGTGATATTCAGCCAGGAATACGGGCGATGACCTTGATCTCGAAGTCGAACCCCGCGAGCCAGTTGACGCCGATCGCGGTCCAGTTCGGGTAAGGCGCGTCGGGGAAGACTTCGCTTTTAACGGCCATGATCGTATCGAACTGATTTTCAGGATCGGTATGATAGGTAGTCACATCGACGATATCGTCGAGCCCGCAGCCACCCGCTCGCAGGGTAGCCTCGAGATTGGCGAACGCCCGTCGGACCTGGGCCTCGAAGTCCGGCTCGGGCGAGCCATCGCTGCGACTGCCGACTTGACCGGACACGAATAGGAGATCATCCGATCTGATCGCTGCGGAATAGGTCTGTGAGGTATAGAGGTCATGCCGACCAGCGGGAAAAATGGCGTCACGCTTTGCCATGAGTATCTCCTTCAATAGGCCGATAACGACCCTGTGATTTATGGTCAGGAAACTCTATACGCCCATGTCTAGTGGATAAACGTCCCACTGCTACAAACACTGTTTTCAATCTCCAAACAATCATGAGGTGTTGGAAAAGCAATGGACCGTTTCGACGCAATGCAGGCATTCGTCCGCGTGGTGGAGACTGGCAGCTTTACCAAGGCGGCCGAATCACTTCATATGAATAAGACCAGCGTAACGCAACTTGTGAAAAATCTTGAGGCGCGACTGCGCGTAAAGCTGCTCAATCGAACGACTAGAAAGGTGAACGTAACGGCCGACGGAGCAGCCTACTACGATCGCGTCGTAAAGCTTTTGGAAGATATGGACGACGCCGAAACCAGTCTGTCCAATGCTTCAGCATTGCCTCGGGGTCGTCTGCGAGTGGACGTTCCCAGCCCTCTGGCCCGAATGATCCTTATTCCGGCCCTACCCGCGTTCCACGCTCGATATCCTGACATTCAGCTCGATATGGGGGTAAGTGACCGCAGGGTAGACCTGATCAGCGAAGGCGTGGACTGCGTCGTACGGGGAGGAGAACTGACCAACCTATCCTTGATGGCACGCCGCGTGGGCGACCTGCAACTTGGAGTGTACGCAGCGCCGAGCTATCTGGAGCGTGCGGGCATGCCGTCGCACCCTAAGGAGCTGGCGCTCGAGGATCAGCGCATTGTGGGCTTCACCTGGGCTCGCCTCGGCAGCGCCTTGCCTTACGTCATGCATCATGACGGTGAAAGTTTCAAAGTGCACGGCCGCTACGTAATCGCCGTCGACGATGGCAATGCCTACCTTGCGGCGGGGGTGGCCGGCCTGGGAGTGATATGGCTCCCTCGCTACATGGCCACCGAACACCTGGCAAGAGGCGAGTTGGTGCGTCTGTTCGATGATTGGCATCTCGATCCAATGCCCCTGTACATCGCATTTCCACCGAACCGGCACGTCAGCGCCAAACTGCGTGTGTTCATCGATTGGATCGCAGAACTGATGGCCAAGCATGCGCCTGTAATCAACCAGACGAGGGTGCATGACCCACTAACTTTGCAATATGGCGGTCTCAATGATTAAGGCCCATTGGTCCATAGCGGACGATCGACCTTCTCGACCATAGCCTGACGGGCTGCGCGGTGCTCGAAATCGAGGGCATCTTGAACGCCACCACCAACTACCTGCTCGACGCGATGACGACACGAGGGCTGGGCTTCGACGATCCCCGCGAGCGGCATGATGTCGACCGGGTTGGCAAGCACCACAGCGGCATGGAAACATCGGCCACGCCTCGTGTCTGCGGAGTTCGAACTTGAGCCGCAGTAGATGCCGATGGCCAACCAAAGTTGGTAGGCTTGCCGTTTCGCAGCTTCACACTAACCACCGGGGAGACCCCATGCAGGGATTGAAGGCTTTCTTATCGAGCGACATGGCGCCTGGGATTGCGCTGATGCTGGCCGCTGCCTTGGCACTGGTGGTGGCGAACTCTCCGGTGCAAGAGAGCTACTTCGCCCTGCTCCACAGCTATCTGGGCGGGCTGAGCGTACAGCACTGGGTGAACGATGCGCTGATGGCGCTTTTCTTCCTCATGGTTGGCCTCGAGGTGAAGCGCGAGTTTCTCGTCGGCCAGCTCGATAGCTGGCCCAAACGCGTTCTACCCGGCATCGCCGCCATGGGCGGCGTGATCGCCCCGGCGCTGATCTACGTCGCGTTCAACTGGCGCTCCCCGGAAGGACTGAACGGCTGGGCCATTCCTACCGCCACCGACATCGCTTTCGCCCTGGGGGTACTCTCGCTGCTCGGGTCTCGAGTGCCGGTGGCGCTCAAGGCGCTGCTGGCGGCGATCGCCATCATCGACGATTTGATCGCGGTACTGGTGATCGCTCTGTTCTATACACCCGAGATCTCGATGTTCCATCTTGGGGGCGCCGGGCTGCTGCTGCTCGCGCTGATCGCCCTGAATCGGCTTGGCGTCGCTCGTCTAACGCCGTATCTGCTGCTGGGTGCGGGGCTTTGGTGGTTCGTGCTCCAGTCGGGTGTTCACGCAACGCTGGCAGGCGTTGCACTGGCGATGACCATTCCGATGACGGCTTATCGTGGCGGAAGGGAGAGTCATTCACCGCTGGAGCAGCTCGAACATCGACTCGCTCCTTGGGTCGGGTTCCTGATCGTTCCCCTCTTCGGCTTCGCCAATGCCGGCGTCTCCTTCGCAGGCTTCACCCTCGACATGCTGCTCAACCCGGTGCTGCTGGGAATCGCCTGCGGGCTCTTCTTCGGTAAGCAGATTGGGATCTTCCTCACCATCAGGCTCTGCGTGGCACTGGGCATCACCCAGCGCCCGGACGGCTCGAGCTGGGCGCAGGTCTACGGGCTGTCCTTGCTCTGCGGCATCGGTTTCACCATGAGCCTGTTCGTCAACCTGCTGGCTTTCGACTCCGAAGCCCTGCAGGAGGCAGCGAAGGTAGGCGTGTTTGCCGGCTCGCTCGCAGCCGGGCTGCTCGGCTGGGCGGCGCTGAGGCTGACTTCGTCATCCAAAGCGCAGCATTCCGTCCCGGATGAGCGCGCCGCATGAGCTGATTGCCGATTCATCACCACCTCGAAATAGCCGAGGGCCCGACGCGAGGGTGCTCGGCTGTTGGCGACCAGGATGGCGCATAGAGTTAATCGCGTTCGCGCAGCATCCAGACATCCAGGCCGCTAACCGCCCGATCCGCCATCTACATCCTTGTCATCTCCACTCCCCATCCAGGGAGAGGCTCACGATCTTCTCCAGCGCATCTCCTCCGCACGCTATGTCCTACCTTCGATCAGCTGCGGCAAAATATAGACGACCGGTCTATTTGTGCCAGTATGCCCACATGACACAGACAGCCAAAGCCGAACTCACCCGCCAGCACATTCTCGCCACCGGCCGAGAACTGGTGCTGCGCAAAGGCTTCGTCGGGGTGGGGCTCAAGGAGATCCTGGACGCCTGCAAGGTGCCCAAGGGATCGTTCTACTACTACTTCCCATCCAAGGAGGCGTTCGGCTGCGTGCTGCTGGAGCAGTACGTCACCGACTACGGACAGCGCCTGGACGCGTTGCTCGCTCCTGGTACCGGCAGCGGGCGCGAACGCTTGATGCGCTACTGGTCGGCCTGGATCGACGATCCGGTGCTGGGCGGCTGGGCGGAGCACTGCCTGGTGGTCAAGCTGGCCGCTGAGGTCGCTGACTTGTCCGAGGATATGCGCCTGATCTTGAGCGACGGCGTGGCGCAGCTGGTCGCTCGTATCGCGGCTATCGTCGAGGAGGGCCAGGGCGATGGTTCGCTGCGCCCGGCGCTGGCATCGAAGGCCACCGCGCAGACCCTCTACCAGCTGTGGCTCGGTGCCGCTTTACTGTCCAAGTTGGGCAAGGACAAGGCACCGCTGCGCCAAGCCCTGGTCGCGACCGACCTGCTGCTGGTCGCCACTACACCTTCCAACGGCGCCTGATCAGCTTTCCGCGCGCCGCTCACCGCAACTCAGAGGATCTCACCTGATGAATATCCTGATCGTTCTCACCTCCCACGACCGCCTCGGCGATACCGGCAAGAAAACCGGCTTCTGGCTGGAGGAGTTCGCCGCGCCCTACTACGTGTTCAAGGACGCCGGCGCGCAGATCACCCTGGTCTCACCGCTGGGCGGCCAGCCGCCGCTGGATCCCAAGAGCGATGAGCCGGAGGCGCAGACCGAGGCCACCGAGCGTTTTCGCAACGACCCGCAGGCCCAGGCCGCATTGGCCGACACCGGCAAGCTGGCCGATGTGCGAGAAGCGGACTTCGACGCGGTGTTCTATCCCGGTGGCCACGGCCCGCTGTGGGACCTGGCCGAGGATCCGGCCTCGATCGCGCTGATAGAAGCCTTCGACCGCGCCGGCAAGCCGCACGGCCTGGTCTGCCACGCCCCCGGTGCGCTGCGTCGCGTCCGCGCCGCCGATGGCCAGCCGCTGATCAAGGGCCGCAAGGTCACTGGCTTCTCCAACACAGAGGAAGCCGCGGTCCAGCTGACCGACGTAGTGCCGTTCTTGATCGAGGACGAATTCCAGCGCCTGGGCGGCCTGTACCAGGCCGGTCCCGACTGGCAGCCGCACATCATCACCGACGGACGTCTGGTCACTGGCCAGAACCCCGCCAGCTCCGAAGCGGTGGCCAAGGCCCTGCTCGAGCAGCTGGGCTGAGCCCGCCTTTTCCCTCTTTCGCTATTGGAGTCGCACATGAATTCTTCTGACACCATCACCAGCCTGGCCACCACCGTCGCCGCGATGAAGCGTGCCCATGTGCAGGACGGGCCGGCCAGCGCCGAGCTGCGCCGCGACCGCATCGACCGTGCGATCAGGCTTTTGACCGAGAACCACAAGGCGCTGGAAGCGGCGGTCAGCGCCGACTACGGCCACCGCAGCCCCTACCAAACCCTGCTGGCCGATGTGCTCTCCTCGGTCGCCGAGCTGAAGTACGCCGCGGAGAACGTCGAGCAATGGATGCAGGCCGAAGAGCAGCCGGCGCCCGGCCCGGGGATGAAGGCCCGGATCCAGTACCAGCCGCTGGGCGTGGTCGGCATCATCAGCCCGTGGAACTTCCCGCTCAACCTGGCCTTCAGCCCGCTGGCGGGCGTGTTCGCCGCCGGCAACCGCGCGCTGATCAAGCCCTCCGAGCTGACCCCGCGCACCGCTGAACTGCTGGCCGAGCTGGTCGCCCGCTACTTCGACCCGATGGAGCTGACCACCGTGCTCGGCGACGCCGATGTCGGCGCCGCCTTCAGCGCCCAGGCCTTCGATCACCTGATCTTCACCGGCAGCACCAGCGTCGGCCGCCATGTGATGCGCGCCGCCGCCGAGAATCTGGTACCGGTGACGCTGGAGCTGGGTGGCAAGTCGCCGGTGGTGATCGATACCGATGCAGACCTGCGCACCGCCGCCGAGCGGGTGATGACGATCAAGACCTTCAACGCCGGGCAGATCTGCATGTCGCCGGACTACGTGATGCTGCCCGAAGGCGCACGCGACGCGTTCGTTGAGCATGCACGCGAGTTCATCGCCCACAGCTTCCCGACGCTGCAGGCCAATCCGGACTACACCTCGATCATCAGCGAGCGCCACTTCAAGCGCCTGCAGGACCTGCTCGACGACGCGCGCGCCCAGGGCGCCACCGTGATCGGGCTGGAGCCGCAGGGCGAGCCCAACGCCGACGCCGCCCGCCGCAAGATGGCGCCGACCCTGGTGCTCGGCGTCACCGACGAGATGAAGGTGATGCAGGAGGAGATCTTCGGGCCGATCCTGCCGATCAAGACCTACCGCGATGCCAGTGAAGCGGTGGACTACATCAACGCCAATCCGCGCCCGCTGGCCGCCTACTACTTCGGCAACGACGCCGAGCGCCAGCGAAACTTCAGCGCACACACCACCTCCGGCGCACTGGTGATCAACGACGTGATGACCCATGCCACGGTCGAGACCGTGCCGTTCGGCGGCGTCGGCGCGTCGGGCATCGGCGCCTACCACGGCATCCACGGCTTCCGCCGCTTCAGCCATGCCAAGGCGGTCGTGGAGCAGAGCCCGGACGGTGAGTCCAACCTGCGCCTGCGCGCGCCCTACGCCGAGGGCCTGGCGCAGGTCGAGTCCCTGCTGGCGGGCTGACCACCACCGCACCGCCCATCCCTGGCGGATGGGCGGTATCTGCCCAACACAAGGAACCACACCGATGAAGATTTTCTACAAGACCCGCGCCACCGCGACCGGTGGCCGCTCCGGGCGGACCGCGTTGGACGATGGCAGCCTCGCGCTGGACCTGGCCGTCCCTGGCTCCGGCAAGAGCGGCGCCAATCCCGAGCAGCTGTTCGCGATGGGCTATGCCGCCTGTTTCGACAACGCGCTGCCGGTGGCTGCCAAGCAGCTGAAGCTGGCCCCCGCCGGCACCAAGACCTCGGTCGAGGTCGGCATCGGCCAGACCTCCGAAGGCGGCTACGCGCTGGACATCGACCTCTACGTGGAGGTGCAGGGCCTGAACGAGGCAGACGCGCAGAAGCTGGTCGAAGCCACCCACCAGGTCTGCCCGTACTCCAATGCCACCCGCGGCAACGTCGACGTACGTCTGCATGTAACGGTGGCCTGAAGCCCGCTCACGGCGGCGGATCGCATCCGCCGAAGGCATCCAGTCATCCCTCACCAGGAGCACACCATGCGCAGCGCCATCCATGCGAGCTTCGGCGATCCCGCCGAGGTCCTCACCCTGGGCGAGAGCCCGGTGCCGCAGCCGGGTCCCGGCGAAGTACGGATCAAGACCCTCCTCGCCCCCATCCACAACCATGATCTTTGGACCGTACGCGGCCACTATGGCTACAAGCCCGAACTCCCGGCCATAGGCGGCAGCGAGGCAGTCGGCGTGGTCGATGCGCTGGGCGAAGGCGTTCAGGGCCTGTCGATCGGACAGCGCGTAGCCGCCTCCTTCGTGCACGGCACCTGGGCCGAATACTTCCTCGCCCCGGCGCAGGCGGCGGTGCCGATGCCCGATGCGATCGGCGACGAGACCGCCGCACAGCTGATCGCCATGCCGTTGAGCGCGCTGATGCTGCTGGAGTTCCTGGAAGTGAAGCCCGGCCAGTGGGTCATCCAGAACACAGCCAACGGCGCGGTCGGCAAGACCGTGGCGATGCTGGCCAAGGCGCGCGGGGTCAATACGATCAACCTGGTCCGCCGCGATGCGGGTGTGGCGGAGCTGGCCGAACTTGGCATCGAGCATGCCGTCTCCACCGCCCGGCCGGATTGGCAGGATGAGGTTCGCGCCATCGTTGGCGACGCCCCGATCAGCGCCGCGGTCGACTCCGTCGGCGGCAAGGCCAGCGGCGAACTGATGTCGCTGCTGGGAGAAAACGGCGTGCTGGCATCGTTCGGCTCGATGAGCGGCGAACCGATGCAGATATCCTCATCCGACATGGTCTTCAAGCAGACCACGGTCAAGGGATTCTGGGGCGGCAAGGTCAGCGATACGATGGCGGCGCAAGACAAGCATCGGCTGATGGGCGAGCTGCTGGCGCTGGCCACGCGCGGGGCGCTGAAGCTGCCGGTGGAAGGCATCTATGACCTCGCCGATGCGGCCAAGGCCGCCGCCGCGAGCCTGGCTCCGGCCCGCAAGGGCAAGGTGCTGCTGAAGCCCTGACCAGCGGCGCCTGGCGCTCGCTGAAACGATCTTGGCGTATCGATTCGAGAAAAGGCGAAGCCCTGACCGCAGAGTCAGGGCTTCGCTATGGTCAGGACGTCTCGGGAAATCAGGCGCGCTGCTCGACGCCGATAGTTTCGAGCCAGGCGTTCAGGTCCTTGGTGCTGATCTTGTCATCGCCGTCCCCTCCCTTCTGGAAGGAGTCGAGCGTGCCGAAGAAGCCGTCGTCATCGAGCAGGATACGGGCGGCGTCGCGCTCGTCATCGCCCCTCCCCTCGTCATCGACGATATTTTCCAGATCATCGCGGCTGACGATCTCATCGTTACCGTTCCAGTCGTCCCAAGCCGATGCGATGGTCTTGATCTCTTCTTGATGCTCTGCGAAGAAATCTTTGCCGTAGAATGTCATCATCGCGTCTCTCCGGGAGTTCCAGAGCAGTTCGTCCGTTCCCAGGCCTTTGTCGCCGGCCTCCATGTCCGTATCGCTCCATGGGCGCCAGTCATCGTTCTTACTGGTATGCTCCTTGCCAGTCCGTTGCGTCGTACCACCCGTCAAATGCTTTTCCCACAGATTCTCCGTGCCGGGGTCCCCGTCCTTGTGCAGGTAAGGCGCCAATCGCGACAGTGAACTGCCTTTCTCATCGTCGGTCTCTTGGAAGTGCTCCCACTCCTTGGTTTGGTAATCGAACAGCGACTCGCCATCCGGCGCATCACGCCCTCCATACATGTAGGAGGCATAGCGGGCGTACTCGAGCTTGTCGCCCCAGTCCGCCTCGGTTACCCCGTATTCGGCAAGATTCTTGAAGAACTCCCCTTGGGAATCAGTGAGTTTCTGCATTTTCTTGTGATTGACCGCCTCAGCGATCAGTGAACCGGCAATGCCGAAGATCGAGCCGACGATACCCAGCACCGGTCCTGCCACCCGCATACCCATGAACACACCGTTCATCACGCGGGTGCCGGCCGGCGAGACGCTGGTCGGACTGCTGCTGCCGCTGACCGCAGTGACGATCGTGGTTTCGCTACTGACCAATCTGGCGATCATCCGCGGACTGGTGTTCTCCACCGAGCCGCTCAAGCCCCAGTTCGAGCGGATCAACCCGGTCGAGGGATTGAAGCGGATCTTCTCACTGCGCAGCTTGATCGAACTGCTCAAGTCGCTGTTCAAGATCGTCGCCCTGGGCAGCGCGATGGTGGTGATCTTCCGCTTCGCGCTGCAGATGCTGATGGACATCCCCCAATGCGGGTTCGACTGCATCGCCGACGGCTTCCTGGCACTGCTGAAACCGCTGGTGATCACCGCACTGCTGGCTTTCATGATCGTCGGCGGGCTCGACATGCTATTGCAGCGCTGGCTGTTCCGACGCGACCAGCGGATGACCAAGAGCGAGCAGAAGCGCGAGCGCAAGGACAGCGAGGGCGATCCGCTGCTCAAGCGCGAGCGCCAGCGGCGGCGCCGCGACATGCACGCCACCGGCACACGCCGGGGGATCGAACATACCTCGCTGCTAATCGGTGCACCCGGCGACTGGCTGGTCGGTGTGCGCTACGTACGCGGCGAGACCCCGGT
Organism: Halotalea alkalilenta DSM 17697; assembly: GCF_000621205.1. GTDB lineage: Bacteria > Pseudomonadota > Gammaproteobacteria > Pseudomonadales > Halomonadaceae > Halotalea > Halotalea alkalilenta. The sequence goes on from NZ_KK211234.1 coordinate 46,736, forward strand.
GCCGATAGTGACCTGTCGCGCCGACCCCGAGCGCTCGGCCGCGCTCTATGCGGACTCCCGCCTCCACCACCTGCCGCTGCTTGGCGAACCGGCGCTCGCCGCGCGAGTCGCCAAGCGAGCCGGCAATGGAGAGCCCATTCCCGAAGGCACCTTCCAGGCGGTGGCCGACCTTTTGGTCGAAGCGAAGCTGGTCTGACGGTCGGATCTGGGCCATCTGGTCGAAGAAGAAGTCTTCCCGCTCGAGCAGGGGTTACATAGAAGGGCGATCATGCACAGCGACTGCGGCAATCGCATGCCCCTCGCCATCGCTGCTCAGGCGGTCCGCTCGCCTGCCCAGCTGCCAGCCTAGAACTGCCCAGAGCAGCGCGAAGGCGGCGCCGACCAGCGCCACCAGCAGGGCGCCTTGGCCAAGCATATCCAGCGCGCTTTTGATCCATCCGCTGACCGCGTCGCCGCCACGATAGACGACCGTGTCGATGAAGCCCTTGGCCTTGTACTTGCTCTGGGCGTCCAGCGGGGCGAACAGCATCTCCCGCCCGGGCCTGACGAAGGCGTACTCGCCGATGCGCCGGACGATCATCAGCACTGCCAGCAGGGCGAAACTCGGCGCCAGGGCGAGTCCGATGAAGCCGATGCAGACCATCATCGGGACGATCGCCAACAGCGTGCGCACGCCCATCTTCTGCGCGATGCGCCCGGTGATGAACAGCTGGGCCAGCAGCGCCCCAGCCTGGACGATGAAATCGATGATGCCGAACACTCTGATCTGCGACTGCTGGTCTGGAAAGCGCTCAGCGACGAGCCGCGCTTGTTCGAAATAGAGAAAGGTGGCCACCGTGGCGAGCAGTACGACAAACCCCGCGATCGCCAGCAGGTAAGGAGACCGCATGACCCGGGTGAAACCACTGAACGGATTGCCCATCACCGGCTGACGAGTGCTCTCCGCCGGTGGTGCGCCCTGCCTGCCGGCTCCACCGATTTCGCGCCAGCGCATCAGCGGTGACTTGAGCGCGAGCGCGATGCCGAGCAGCACTGCGGCGAGCAGGACCAGCCCGGCCTGGCCAATCCCCTCCACCAGCAGCGCGCTGATCGCCGGCCCGGCCAAGCCACCGACACTTGCGCCGGCGGCGATGAACGCGAACAGACGCTTGGCCTGACGCCCATCGAACACATCCGCCATCAGGCTCCAGGCCACCGAGACCACGAACAGGTTGTAGACCGAGATCCATACGTAGAACACCCGCGCCAGCCAGACGTTTTCGCCGACGAACAGGAACGAAGCGGTAAACAGCAGCAGGTTCAGGCAGAAGAATCCGTATACCCAATCGATGAAGTGGAGACGCGGCACTCTCGAGCTCAGCCAGGCGAACATGGGGACGGTCACCAGCATGACGAAAAAAGTCGCGGTGAACAGCCACTGCAAGTTCTCGATACCGGCCATGATGCCCATCGACTCGCGAAGGGGCCGGAGCATGAAATAACCGCTGAAGAGGCAGAAGAACAGCAAAAATCCGACCAGCGCGGGAACCACCTCGTGACGTTCGGCATCGATGACGGCGCCAAGGCGCCGCATCAGGAGGGTGGAGGAGATCATCGGGTTCCTCAGCGATAGCTGACACCAGTCAGCCGTTCGGAGACATCCCATAAGCGACCGGCCGCTTCAGCGTCTTGCGCAACGGGAGGCACAGTGGCCAGGCCAAGCGGTCCACGCTGTTCGTTCTCGCCGATCGGGCCGTAGTAGGCACCGGCTTGTGCTTCGGGCGCGGTGGCGGCATACAGGGTCGGCAACGCCCCTTGCGCGGGAGAGTGGTAGCGCTCGCGATCCCTGGCCCAACTATGCCCGAACTCGCTATCCAGCCCAGGGCCTCGCTCGATCAGCTCGGTCACCGCGACGCCCGGGTGGGCCGCGATGCTTCGAATGCCCCAGTTTTCAGACTCGCTGCGCCGCTGAAGCTCGAACGCGAACATCAGGCAGGCCAGCTTGGATTGAGCGTAGACCCTATAGGGATCGTAGCCTTGCTCGGATTGAAGGTCGTCGAAGTCGATGCTGCCACGGGCGGCGGCGATGCTGGACAGCGTCACCACGCGCGCGGAGTCGCTCTCTCGCAGCAGCGGCAGCAGCTCAGCGGTCAAGGCGAAGTGCCCCAGGTAGTTGGTGGCGAGCTGCATTTCGAAACCATCAGCCGATTCAGCCCGCTCGGGAGGCGCCATGATCGCCGCGTTGTTGATCAGCCCATCGAGGCGGGGCAATGTCGCATTGAGCCGCTCGCCCAGCGCGCGAACAGAAGCCAGGCTGGCCAGATCGACCGCTTCGAACCGCACCTGGGCCTCGGGCGCCTCCTGCCTGATACGCTCGATCGCCTCCGCGCCGCGTTCTGGGTTGCGGGCCGCGATCACCACCTCAGCACCTGCAAGTGCCAAGGCCATGGCATCTTCGTATCCCATGCCGCTGGTGCCGCCGGTCACCAGAAAGATTCGCCCTGCCTGCGACGGCATGTCCGCCAGGCTCCAATCCGGCTGGGGTGCGCTCTGCGCAACAGCGCTCCCGGCCGAGAGTGCATAGCTCACCGCCAAGCCCAATGCTACGAGACTGTATCGCCACGCTGAACGGGCAGCGCGTATGGGCACCATTCGTCTAGTTGTCATCGTTCGACCTTAACGCTCGGTTGGGATTCGATCAGCCGCTGCATAATTGCAGAGGCCTGCGTCGGAGCAAGGCCATGTTAACGTCTGGATTACTGCTGATAATCCCTATAAAAATGAATGCCGCGTGCGCCCAAGCGTACAATCGCAGCTCACACTTGGAGTACGACGAATGCGCCAGCCTAATCTGAGTGACGTGGCCCTGTTCGCTTGTGTAGTGGAGGCCGGTGGCTTTCGGGCCGCGGCAGAGAAGCGAGGAATCTCGGCTTCGTCGCTCAGTGACTGCGTGCGGCGCCTGGAGAGTGATCTAGGGATCAGGCTGCTCAACCGCACCACCCGCAGCGTGATTCCCACCGAAGTGGGAGCCCGATTACTGGCGCGTTTGCGTCCGGCGCTCGAGGAGATAAACGCGGCATTCAATGATATCGATGACCATACCCAGCGCCCGGTCGGCACGCTCCGGCTCAATGCGCCAGTTCCCGTCGCCCGTTTCGTATTACCGCAATTGATACCCGCTTTCCTCGAACGCTATCCGGGGGTGAACGTCGAAGTGGCGATGGATAACACCTTCATCGATGTCATCGCCGAGGGCTACGACGCGGGGGTGAGATATGAGGAGAGCTTGGCCAAGGACATGATCGCCGTGCCCATCGGTCCTCGGCGGCAGCGTTTCGTCGCCGCGGCCTCCCCCTCCTACCTCGAAAGAAATGGCACCCCAATCCACCCACGGGAACTGCTCACCCACCGTTTGATCGGTCACCGTTTCGAGAGCGGGAAACTTGGCGTGTGGGAGTTCGAGAAAGACGGCACCGTCGTCCGTATACCGCCCCAGGGGCCTCTGTTGTCCTCCGCCCATGACCTGGAAGTCGGAGCTGCGGTGAGAGGCGTAGGAATCATCTACACCTTCGAAGAGTTCCTCGGGCCGATGATCGATCAGGGCAAGCTTCTGCCGGTACTCGAAGACTGGTGGCAGGCATTCGATGGTCCCTTCCTCTACTACCATGACCGCCGGCACATGCCTTCACCACTAAGGGCGTTCGTGGATTTCCTCAAGGAGGACGCACGACAGGCTTGATCGCCTATCGCGGCCTTTTTCGGCGGCCGCCACAGTGGCGTGCACTAACGGCGGCAGGCGCGGAGTGGCCGTCGAAAGTCATTTGCTGGCAGCTGCAGCCAAGGCCTCGCCCAGTTCGGCGACGGCCGCGTTGCGCTCATCCATCGTAGCATTCGTGCCCGTAAGGTAGATCGCCGCCACGATCGGCTCACGCTCGGGGGGCCAGATCACCGCGACCACGCCGCGCGATCCATACCCCCCAGCCCCGGTGCGGTCACCGATGCGCCAATCCTGGGGAATGCCCGAGCGCAACAGTGGTCCGCCGACCTCGTTTTCGACCAGCCAAGCGGTCAGTCGCGCTCGCGACGAGGCAGACAGTGCGTCGCCGAGTACGAGTTCGCGCAGGGAAGTGGCGATCGCCGCGGGCGACGTCGTGTCCCTCATGTCGCCAGGAGTCGCCTGGTTGAGCTCGGGCTCCCGTCGATCGAGGCGGGTCGTATCGTCGCCGATACTGCGCATGAACGCAGTCACCTGTTGCGGTCCTCCGATGCTATCCAGCACCTTGTTCGCGGCCAGGTTGTCGCTGGTGCGCATCGTCGCGGCGCAGAGCTCGCCAAGGCTCACCCGCTGCCCGACCAACTTCTCCATCACCGGCGCATAGGGCACCAAGTCGGCTTCGGCGAGCGCCACGGTCTGGTCGAGATCGCGCCCGCCCGCATCCACCTGGTGAAGCAGCGTGGCGCAGGCGAACGCCTTGAAAGTGCTCGCCATCGGAAAGCGCTCGTCGGCTTTGTAAAGCCAGCTCTGATTGCTGCCGGTATCGTAGATGGCCAACCCCACGCGTGCCTCGAGCCGCTGCTCTATCTCGCGCGCCTTGATAAGAACGGCGTCGTCAGCGGCTTGCGCCATGCCTCCGGCCGTCGATGCCATCAAAGTGACACCCAGCAGGAAAGTGAAGAATTTCATTTTCAGTGCCCGGCAGGGGCGATGAGCCGAAGCTCATCGCCCGGGGTGCGAGTCACGCTCAGCGAGAAGCTTTGGCCCGCTCTCCCATAGAAGCGTCGTCGAGCCAGTTCTGGCCTTTGTTCTTCAGGAAGAAGACGTAGACGAACAGGGAAATCGCAATGATCGCGGTGGCGTATATCACGAACATCGTCACATGATCCGTGCTCAGCGCGGCCTGGTAGAGCAGCGGAGCAGTACCGCCGAAGGCGGAATTGGCCAGCGCGTAACCGAGCCCGACCCCGAGGGCGCGCACGTGGGTCGGAAACAGCTCGGCTTTGACCACGGCATTGATCGAGGTGTAGCCGGTGAGGATCACGAATCCGATCGCGAGGATCACGAAGGCTTTGAGCCAGTCATCCTGTTGCGGCAGTGCCGATATGAGGAACCAGGTGTAAAGCACACCGCCCACGCCGAAGAACACCAGAAGGCTCTTACGCCCGACGATGTCCGACAGCCAGCCACCGAGCGGCTGCAGCACCATCAAAAGCGTCAGTACGATCAGGTTCAAAACGGTACCTGTGATCACGTCCCCGCCCGCGAAGGCGCTCTGGATCATCTTCGGCCCAGTGACCGAATAGGTATAGAACGCGACCGTGCCGCCGGCCGTGATCAGGAAGCACAAGAGCAGCGGTCGCCATTGGTGGACGACTAGCTCGTAGAGCGAGCCGGATGCCCGCGCGCCGCCGGATTTCGCGGCCTCGATCGATTCCGCCCCCAGCGACTCATCCATCGAACGGCGCAGCCAGAACACCACGATCGCCGCCACCCCGCCGATACCGAAGGCCACCCGCCAGCCCCACTCGGAAACCTGCGGGACGTCGAGGAACGTCAGCATGATCAGCAGCGTCAGCTGCGCCAGCACGTGCCCACCGACCAGAGTGACGTAGTGAAACGAGGAGAGGAAGCCGCGCCGGCCCGGAATGGCTGCCTCGGACATGTAGGTCGCGCTGGTGCCGTATTCACCGCCAGTGGCGAACCCCTGCACCAGGCGTGCAACGAGCAAAACGATCGAGGCGCCGATGCCGATGGTCGCGGCGGTCGGCGTCAGGGCGATGACGAACGAGCATGCGGCCATGATCGTCACCGAAACGGTCAATGCCAGACGGCGACCGTAGCGGTCGGCGAACCGACCGAAATACCAGGCGCCGATCGGTCGCATCAGGAAGGTCGCGGCGAAGATGGCCCATACGTAAAGCGTGGAATTCTTGTCCTCGGAGGAGAAGAACTGCGACTCGAAGTAGATGGCGAAAACGGAGTAGACGTAGACGTCGTACCACTCGACCAGGTTTCCTGCCGAACCCTTCAACGTGTTGGATACCGATCTTCTCAAGCTGGCGGGCTTCGCCGGGGCGGAAGGCGATGCGGGTGGAGCTAGTGGGGTCATTGAGTTTAATGCCTTAATTGTGAGAACAGCTGCCTCCACCCGAGCATACTCGCCCACCGCCCCTTTGGTAGATTGAACTAAAGTTGCAGTGCGATGCGAGCCTCGGATATCGAGGGCCTGAAGCTGGTGCCGGGGTCCGGCTCGACGCGGCTGGTCCTTCCCTCCCCCGATGCCTCATGCGACCACGTTCAGCCCAATGGCCAAACCGATGAACCCCAGGATGATCTCCGCATAGGCCACCCATATCCTGAGCTCCGGATGCGCACGCATCGCCATCCGGCGCCTTTTGGTGAGCAGATAGCGCTTGCCCAGCGCTGCCAGCAAATGTCCGATCAGTGCACCCAGTATCGCCGCGATGATCTGCATTTCTACCCTCTGATCGCGCATTTTCCCGACTCGCGATGGCCGAATGGCGCTACTGGTCAGAATGCCCGTCTGACCATCGGCCAGCGCCTCGCCCCTAATGCGGCACAGAATACTCCGACCATGCTGGCTGCGCTCCTGGGCATCTATCCACAATTTCATACAACGCTCGGCAGCGTCCGTAGTCGAGCACGCATGGAAAGCTGCAAGGACGAAAGAAATTGCCGCCGACAAAAGCCGCGACGATTTGAGCTGACCGGATTGGATGAAAAAGCTGAAACTGAAAGACAGGACCAGAAATCAATGAAACGTAGCGCGACGCTTCGCGGCTCATTTCTTGACGATAGAGGCGCTCACCATCGGCCAAGATGGCCGGTAGTGCGCCCGGATAAGAGCGAGCGTTCCCTGCGCTCCGGTTTCCTCACGCCTTCTTCTCTTTCCTTTTCGACATATCCAGATGGGCAAGCCACCTCTCAGCGGCCAGCTGCGAATCGAAGGGCCCCTCTATCAGCTCCCCGGTTCTCAGGTCCTCGATATGCCAGGTCGCCGAGGTTCGGTGGCCCATACCGTCTCTCCCGCTGGCGTGGGATACCTCGACTACTGCGAATCGATGTCTCATGACGGTCACCTCGATCGTGGAAAACCCTTATATCCTCACAAAGAAAGTGGTCATTGATCAAGGCGACCTAGGGCCGCAGACGAAGGTCGTAGATAAAGGCGCCTCGAGCGGCGGTCCGGATCGATGCGGTCCGCCTGTCGAGCTTGATTCATTGCTGCTACTGGAGCAGCCGTCCTACCTCGAGCAGGATGAGTTCATTATCGTCCGCCAGATTGGGCTCGCGGCTGGATGAGAAGGGGAAGTTATTGTCGTTACCTACGATGATATGGCGATCATCCACGACGTCGACATTCTCGATGGTAAAGAAGGGGAAGGTGAACCTCCCATCGTTCAACGGTTTGCGCGCCACCCCTTCTGGATCGAGGATGTCCAGCAGGTCAACGTAGGCGCTTTTCTCGACAGGCTGTCCCACATCGGCGTCCGAGAAGTCGATCCGATAGATGCGCTTGAACCGCGCGACGTTGCTGAAACACCCGCTAGTGGCTTCCCCTTGCGCGCATGCCCGATCGGCAGTGCCTTCGCCGTTGTCCCGTTCGATCACCAGTGCGGAGTCGGGATCGATCATATTGAAGTCACCGATGGCGTTGCCGTCGTCTTCCAGCACGTACTTCCAACTGCGCCCACTCCAGGCCCGACGCTCGACGTCGAATTCCAAAAGATGCAGATAGCGCTTGCCGTGCTCTTTTTCGTACGCTTGCTCCGTCGCGTTCCAGAGCGCGCCCTCGAGCAGCGGATAGAGCTTCCGGCCATCTGGCGACGCCGCCATTCCCTCGAAGCCCTTCGAGCGCGAGACCTGGAAATCCAGTTCGCCATCCGGCGTGCCGGGCGATCTCCATCGGGGGCTGTCGGGGGAGCGCACCACCTGGCCATCCACTTCGGTTTCGAATACCGCGACCACCTTGCCGTCCAGCTCGGCCTGGATCAGGAAAGGACCGAACTCATCGCCGATCCAAAGCCAGCCGCCGGCGAACTGGAAGCTTTCCGGATCGAAGTCACTGCCGGTGAGGTAGCGCTTCTCGCTACTCTCATTGACGATATGAAACGGGACTTTTCCATCCGGGTCGTGCAGGAACACGGTATCCAGGCGAGTGACCGAGCCGTCGTCGAAGTCGATCCGGTAATGGTTGAGATAGAGCATCGAGTCGGGGGAGTTGGCCTTGCTACCGAATCCGTTGTCGCTCAATACCCAGTAGGTACCGTCCGCCATCCTCTTGATCCCCGAGTGCCCCTGCAAAGGCTGGCCTTCGATCGGAAGGCCGTACCCCGTCGGACGGTCGGCGGACATACCCGGTACGCTGCCCAGCTCCATGACCCGCTCGGCGCCGGTGTACTTGCCGCTGATCCTCATGTCGTCGGGCGCATCCTGCGGAACTTCCAAACGAGCCTCCACCGGCAGGATCGCATGACCCGCCAGCACCGCCGATACCTGCTGCTGGGCGAGTGCCGCCCCGTTCAGCGCGAGCAGCAGACACCCAGTCGATAGCGCCAGGCCGTTCTTGATCGAGTCCACGTCTTCCCTCCTTGCTTGAGCAGTTCTCGGATCGGGGCGGAGAAATTGATCCAAGCGGCACTATAGAAAGGCGGGGTGACAGCTTGATGTCGCCCACATCGGCGACCTTTCGGCGCTAGTCTATGGCCTTTCGCCAGCGGTCGATCTTTGTTGATTGATCGTTCAATATAGTTCTTATAGACTAATGGCCAACGCGGTCGATGCCGAGGCGTCGCCGCGAGCCAGGAGAAACACGATGCCCAAGGTCGGCATGGAGCCCATCCGCCGCAAGCAGTTGATCGAAGCCACGTTGGTATCCATCGAAGAGCTCGGTCTCCACGACACCACCATCGTCAGGATCGCGCAGCGGGCGGGCGTCTCGGCTGGAATCATCAGCCACTACTTCGGCGGCAAGGACGGTCTGCTCGAAGCGACCATGCGGCACATCCTCAGCCAGCTGCGCGCAGCGGTGGCGAGCCGTCGCGCGCAGCTCGACGCAGAGGATGTGGAGGGGCACCTGGTTGCGATCATCGAGGGCAACTTCGATCGCACCCAGCTCAGCGAGTCGGTGATGAAGACCTGGCTTGCGTTCTGGGCCTCGAGCATGCACCGGCCGCAGCTCAAGCGGCTGCAGCGGGTCAATGATCGCCGGCTGTATTCGAATCTTTGCCATCAGTTCAACCGCGAACTGCCCCTCGACCAGGCACGCGATGCCGCTCGCGGGCTGGCCGCGATGATCGATGGGCTATGGCTTCGCGGCGCGCTGATGCCGGAGCGCTTCGATGTCGATGCCGCGGTCCGGATCGCGCGCCGCTATGCCTACGACTGCTTGCATCGCAAGCCGTGACCGCCAAGGCACCACCGCACACACGAACACCAGGGAGTCGCCCCATGAGCAGCCTGCCGCCTCTTCAGCTCTACATCGATGGTCAGCTGGTCGATGCCACCTCCGGCCGGACCTTCGAGACGATCAATCCGGCCACCGGCGAACTCCTCGCCGAGGTCCAGGAGGCATCGCAGGCCGACGTCGATCGCGCAGTGGCAGCCGCCCGGCGCGGCCAGCGGGTCTGGTCCTCGATGACCGCGATGGAGCGCTCGCGCATCCTGCGCCGCGCGGTGGACATCCTGCGCTCGCGCAACGACGAGCTGGCCCGGCTCGAGACGCTCGACACCGGCAAGGCGCTGGCCGAGACCCTAGCGGTGGACATCGTCACCGGCGCCGACGTGCTCGAGTACTTCGCCGGCCTCGCCACCGCGATCGAAGGCACCCAGCAGCCGCTGCGCGAAGATGCCTTCTTCTATACCCGCCGTGAGCCGATCGGTGTTTGCGGCGCGATCGGCGCGTGGAACTATCCGATCCAGATCGCCCTGTGGAAATCCGCTCCGGCGCTCGCCGCCGGCAATGCGATGGTGTTCAAGCCGAGCGAAGTCACACCGCTCAGCGCGATCGAACTGGCGAAGATCTATACCGAGGCCGGGGTGCCGGCGGGCGTGTTCAATGTGGTCCAGGGCGCGGGAGAGGTCGGCGCGATGCTCACCGCACACCCGGGAATCGACAAGATCTCGTTCACCGGCGAGGTCGGTACCGGCAAGAAGGTGATGTCCGCCTCAGCCGCCTCGACGCTCAAAGAGGTGACCATGGAGCTGGGCGGCAAGTCTCCGTTCATCGTCTTCGCCGACGCCGATCTCGACCGCGCAGTGGACGCAGCGATGGTCGCCAACTTCTTCTCCACCGGCCAGGTCTGCACCAACGGTACCCGGGTATTCGTCGAACGCCCGGCGAAGGCGGCATTCGAAGCCAGGCTGCTCGAGCGGATGCGGCGGATCAAGGCCGGCGATCCGCTCGATGCCGCGACCAACTTCGGCCCGCTGGTGAGTTTCGAGCATATGGAGAAGGTGCTCGCCTACTTCGACCATGCCCAGGCCGATGGCGCGCGGCTGCTGACTGGCGGCGAGCGGATGCGCGAGGGCGCGCTCGCCGCCGGCGCCTTCGTCGCACCGACCGTCTACACCGACTGCACGGACGACATGCGCATCGTCCGCGAGGAGATCTTCGGCCCGGTGCTCTCGATCCTCACCTTCGACGATGAAGAGGAAGTGATCCGCCGCGCCAACGATACCGAGTACGGACTCGCCGCCGGCGTCTTCACCGAGAGCCTCAACCGCGCCCATCGGGTGATCCACCGTCTCGAAGCCGGTATCTGCTGGGTCAATACCTGGGGTGAGTCACCGGCGGAGATGCCGGTCGGCGGCTACAAGCAGTCGGGCGTCGGGTTCGAGAACGGTGCCGAGACGCTCAAGCACTTCACCAGGCACAAGTCGGTACTGATCGAGATGGGCCCCTTCCCCAGCGCGTTCTGATCGCAGCCCGGCCCGAGCGCCGCCGAGCGGCGCCCACTCCATATCGTTGCGGCCCGCGCGGCCCGGTTTCCATGACATCCAGCGCCGACGGACGACATCCCCCTCGGATGGGGTCGACGAACCACGCAAGGCGCCGTCGCCCGAGACAAGGAGTAGACAGACAGATGGCAACCCAACCGATTCGAGAATTCGACTACGTCATCGTCGGCGCGGGCTCGGCCGGCAACGTGCTCGCCGCTCGCCTGACCGAGGACCTGGAAGTCAGCGTGCTGCTGCTCGAAGCCGGCGGCCCCGACTATCGCCTCGACTTCCGCACCCAGATGCCTGCGGCGCTGGCCTTCCCGCTGCAAGGCAAGCGCTACAACTGGGCGTTCGAAACCGATCCCGAACCGCACATGGACAACCGCCGGATGGAGTGCGGGCGCGGCAAGGGACTCGGCGGCTCCTCGCTGATCAACGGCATGTGCTACATCCGTGGCAACGCGATGGACCTGGACAACTGGGCCGAGCAGCCCGGACTCGAGGATTGGAGCTACGCCGACTGCCTGCCCTACTACAAGAAGTCGGAGGGCCGCGACATCGGCGCCAACGACTATCACGGCGGCGACGGACCGGTATCGGTGACCACGTCCACAGTCGACGACCATCCGCTCAAACGCGCCTTCGTCGATGCCGCGGTGCAGGCCGGCTATGCCGAAACGGATGATCTCAATGGCTACCGCCAGGAAGGCTTCGGCCCGATGGACCGCACGGTGACCAAGCGGGGGCGTCGCGCCTCGACCGCGCGAGGCTACCTCGACCAAGCCAGCAAGCGCTCGAATCTGACCATCGAGACCCATGCCACCACCGACCGGGTGCTGTTCGAAGGCAAGCGCGCGACCGGCGTCGAGTACGACCGGCACGGCCAGCGCCAGCAGGTTCGCGCCCGCCGCGAAGTGCTGCTCTGCGCCGGCGCGATCGCCTCTCCCGCGATCCTGCAGCGATCCGGAGTGGGCGATCCGCAATGGCTGGCCGAGCTGGATATCCCGCTGGTCCATGCCCTCCCCGGGGTCGGCAAGAATCTCCAGGACCACCTGGAGATGTACATCCAGTACGAGTGCAAGCAGCCGATATCGCTCTATCCCGCGCTGAAACTGTACAACCAGCCGAAGATCGGTGCGCAGTGGCTGTTCAACGGCACCGGGATAGGCGCCAGCAACCAGTTCGAGGCCGGTGGCTTCCTGCGCACCGACGAAGCCGAGCCCTGGCCCAACGTCCAGTATCACTTCCTGCCGATCGCGATCAGCTACAACGGCAAGAGCGCGGTGCAGGCACACGGCTTCCAGGCCCACGTCGGCTCGATGCGCTCGAAAAGCCGCGGACGGGTCAAGTTGCGCTCGCGCGACCCCGCGGCGGCACCGAGCATCCTGTTCAACTACATGAGCGATGCCCGCGACTGGGAGGAGTTCCGCTCGGCGATCCGGCTGACCCGGGAGATCATCAAGCAGCCGGCGATGGACCCTTACCGCGGCCGCGAGATCTCCCCCGGAGAGGACAAGCAGTCCGACGCGGAGCTGGACGCCTTCGTTCGCGCCCATGCCGAGACCGCCTACCATCCCTGCGGCAGCTGCCGGATGGGCAATGACGAGCTGGCCGTGGTCGACGGTGAGGGGCGTGTCCATGGGCTGGAGGCGCTGCGGGTGATCGATGCTTCCCTCATGCCGCTGATCATCACCGGCAACCTCAACGCCACCACCATCATGATGGCGGAGAAGCTCGCCGACCGGGTACGCGGGCGCAAGCCGCTGGAAAAGAGCACCGTCGGCTACTACAAAGCGCAGGCGATCGGCGAGACACGGGCAGACCTGAGTCCGGTGCCGAGCTGATCCCTCCCGGCGCTCGCTTCGACACCGCTGCCGGCACCGACGCCGCCCCGGCTTCGCTTGGGCGGCGTCGGTGCATCTAGCGCAAGGCTGAAGCCAACCACCATCTCTGCGCAATCCCTCCTTACTCTGCCCACATTAAACCAGTACGCTTGAACACTAGCGGAATGGCACCGTGTCCCACGAGGCTCCCCAAGCCTGGCCAGTTTCCGCCCTCGCCCACCCGATCAAGGACGAGTCAACTCACCGATGAGAGAGTCCGCCGTTTCCCGCCGCCCGTTCTGGCTGGCGCTCGTGCTGAGCCTTTTGCTGCTTGCTGTGCTGCTCTACTACTGGTATCGCCCCTCCGCCGATACCGAATCCACCCCTGGGCCACGCGGTGCTGGTGCGACGATGACCAGTTCGGTCTCGACCATGCCGGCGAACCGCAGGGATTTCCCGGTCCACGTATCGGCACTCGGCACCGTCGCCTCGCTCGCAAACGTCTCACTGCGGCCTCGCGTCGAGGGCACCCTGGAATCGATCGAGCTGGAGGAAGGCGAGCGGGTCAGCCGCGGCCAGGTGGTCGCCCGCATCGACGACCGCAGCTATCGCGCGGCGCTCGCCCAGGCTCGCGGCCAGCTGGCGCAGGACGAAGCCCAGCTGGCCACCGCCGAAGCCGATCTGGCTCGCTACCAGCGTCTCGGCAGCAGCAGCGCGATCGCCATCCAGGAGCTCGATACCCAGCGACAGCTGGTGCGCCAGTACCAGGGCATGGTCGCCGCCGACCGTGCTGCGGTCGAAAGCGCCGAGGTCGATCTCAGCTACACGGTGCTCACCTCACCGGTCGACGGCGTGGTCGGCATTCGCAACGTCGATCCCGGCAACCTGGTGTCGAGCGGCGACACCGATCCGATCCTGACCATCACCCAGCTCGACCCGATCTCGGTGATCTTCTCGCTGCCTTCCCAGTACCGGGCCGAAATCGCCAGCCAGCTGGCCACCGGCATGCAGGTGGATATCTACACCAGCGGCGAGCGCCAGCACCTCGCCAGCGGCCAGCTCTCGAGCCTCGACAGCACGATCGACGTCGAGACCGGTACCCTGCGCATGCGCGCGCGATTCGACAATCCCAACGCCATGCTCTATCCGAACCAGTTCGTCAACGTGAGGCTGCAACTGGAGGTGCTGCCGGATGCGGTGGTGATCCCGGAAACCGCGCTGCAAACCGCCCAGGACGGACTCTTCGTCTACGTCGTCGACGACAACCAGCGGGTCGAGCGGCGGGCGGTGACGATGGCCGCCAGCGGCTCGAGCTCAGTCGCTATCGCCAGCGGCCTCGAGCCGGGCGAACAGGTAGTGGTCGACGGTGTCGACCGGCTGCGCACCGGCATGCAGGTCGAGGTGGTCAGCCATAGCCTGCCCGGCGAGCAGCCGGGCACGCAGCGCGCTTCTGGAGATGGCAGCGCCTCATGAACCCGTCGCGCCCATTCATCCTCCGCCCGGTCGCCACTTCGCTGGTGATGCTGGCGATCCTGATCGCCGGCGTCCTCGGCTACCGGATGCTGCCCGTGGCCTCGCTGCCGGAGGTGGATTTCCCGACCATCCAGGTCACCACCCTCTATCCCGGCGCAGGCCCGCAGGTGATGCTCTCCAACGTCACCGCGCCGCTCGAGGACCAGCTCGGCGAGATCGCCGGGCTCGAGGACATGAAATCGACCAGCACCGGCGGTGCGTCGATTGTTACCCTGCGCTTCGCCCTCGACGCCGATCTCGGCGTCGCCGAGCAGGAAGTCCAGGCCGCGATCAATCAGGCCGAGTCGCTGCTGCCTTCCGACCTGCCGATGCCGCCGAGCTATCGCAAGGTCAACCCCGCCGACAGCCCGATCCTGACCCTCGCGGTCACTTCCGATTCACTGCCGCTGACCCGCCTCTACGATCTGATCGACACCCGCATCGCCCAGCGCCTCAGCCAGGTGCAGGGAGTCGGCCTGGTCAGCCTAGAAGGGGGCAACAAGCCGGCGGTGAGGGTCAAGGTCGACCCCCGCAAGCTCGCCGCTTTCGGTCTCGACCTTGAGAGCCTGCGCCAGGCGATCGATGCGGCCAACGTCAACCTCGCCAAGGGCAGCCTGTATGGGGCCTATCGCACCTTGAGCATCGACGCCAACGACCAGCTCACCTCGGCGCAGGAATATCGCGAGCTGATCCTCAAGTACGCCAACGGCGCGGCGGTGAGACTCTCGGACGTCGCCGAGGTGAGTGAAGGGGCCGAGAACGCCTATCTCTCCGCCTGGGCCAACGACCGCCAGGCGCTGATCCTCAACGTTCAGCGCCAGCCCGGCGCCAACGTCATCGATGTGGTCGATGCGATCAATGCGCAGCTGCCTGCCCTGCGCGAGCAGCTACCCTCGAGCGTCGAGCTCGAGGTGTTGAGCGATCGCACCGAGACCATCCGCGCCTCGATCCATGACGTCCAGTTCGAACTGATGCTGGCGATCTCCCTGGTGGTGATGGTCACCTTCCTGTTCCTGCGCAACCTCCGCGCCACCTTCATCCCCAGCCTCTCGGTGCCGCTGACCCTGGTCGGTACCTTCGGAGTGATGTACCTGGCCGGGTTCAGCGTCAACAACCTCACCCTGATGGCGTTGACCATCGCCACCGGTTTCGTGATCGACGACGCCATCGTGGTGCTGGAGAACATCGTCCGCCATCTCGAGCGCGGCAAGCCGCCGCTGCGCGCGGCGCTCGAGGGGTCGCGCCAGATAGTGTTCACCGTGATCTCGCTGACCATCTCGCTGATCGCGGTACTGATCCCGCTGCTGTTCATGGAGGACGTGGTCGGCCGCCTGTTCCGGGAATTCGCCCTGACCCTGACCATCGCGATCCTGATCTCGGCGTTCGTCTCGCTGACCCTGACCCCGATGCTCTGCGCCAAGCTCTTGAGTTCGGTACCCGAGGAGCAGCGCGAGGCGTTCGAGCCGGGCCATCGCCCGGGGCTGTTCGGTGGTCTCGAGCGCGGCTACTCGCACGCACTCGACTGGGTGCTGCGTCACCAGCCGCTGACGCTCGCAGTGGCGATCGCGGCCTTCGGGGTCACCGCGCTGCTCTACATGCATATCTCCAAAGGGCTGCTGCCGCGCCAGGACACCGGTCTTCTACAGGGCATCACCGACGCGAGCCAGAGCACCTCGTTCGAGGCGATGGCCGCACGCCAGCGGATGATCGAGCGGATCGTGCTCGCCGACCCGGCGGTGGAGAACGTCACTTCGATCATCGGCATCGACGGCACCAACGCGACGCTGAACTCCGGGCGGCTATCGATCACGCTGAAACCGATCGGCAGTCGTGATTCGGCCGACACGGTGGTCGCGAGGCTCGAACAGAAGAGCCGCAGCGTCGCCGGCATCAGCCTCTATCTCCAGCCGGTCCAGGAACTGGTGCTGGAAGACAGGGTCAGCCGCCAGCAGTACCAGATGAGCCTCACCCATCCGGATCGCGCGATCCTCGACCGAGAAGTGGAAGCGCTGCTCAACCGGCTCAACGAGCACCAGGCGATCGATGTCGCCACCAGCGACGTGCAGAACCAGGGCTCGGAGCTCTACCTGAGCGTCGACCGCGATACCGCGAGCCGCCTGGGCATCTCGATGAACGACATCGATGCGACGCTCTACAACGCCTTCGGCCAGCGGCTGGTCTCGACCATCTTCAGCCAGTCGACCCAGTATCGCGTGGTACTCGGCCTGGAAGATCGCTTCCAGGATGGGCCGCAGGCGCTCGAGCGGCTATACGTCAGCGCCTCCAGCGGTGCGCTGGTGCCGTTGACCAGCCTGGTCGAGATCGAACGTCGGAGCACGGCGCTGTCACTCTCGCGCGAGAACCAGCTGCCCTCGGCGCTGATCTCGTTCGACGTCGCGCCGGGCTACTCGCTCTCCGATGCCTTCAGCGCCATCGACCAGGCGAGCGAAGAGGCCCATTTGGACACCGACACGGTGCGCGAGTACCAGGGCGCAGCCTTGATCTATTCCCACTCGAACACCAGTACCCTGTGGCTGGTGCTGGCCGCAGTGGTCGCCGCCTACATCGTGCTCGGCGTGCTCTACGAGAGCTACATCCACCCGCTGACCATTCTCTCCACCCTGCCATCGGCTGCGATCGGCGCGCTGTTGGCGCTGATGGTCGGCGGACTCGAGCTCGGCATGGTCGGCATCGTCGGCGTGATCCTGCTGATCGGGATCGTGAAGAAGAATGCGATCATGATGATCGACTTCGCCCTCGACGCGCAGCGCAACGAGGGCCTGGTACCGTTCGACGCGATCTCGCGCGCCGCCCGGCTGCGTTTCCGCCCGATCATGATGACCACTTTCGCCGCGCTGCTCGGCGCGCTGCCATTGATGTTCGCCTCCGGCTACGGCGCCGAACTGCGCAAGCCGCTCGGCTTCGCACTGGTCGGCGGCCTGGCGCTGAGCCAGCTGCTCACCCTGTTCACCATCCCGGTGATCTATCTCTACTTCGAGCGGCTCTCGGCGCGCTGGCAGCGCTTCGTCGATAGAAAGCTGCCGCCGGCCGCAGAGGAAAGGCCGTGAGCCTGTCGACGCCGTTCATCCATCGCCCGATCGCCACGACGCTGCTCGCCGTGGCGCTGGTGCTGGTCGGTGCGATCGCCTGGCTGCGGCTACCGGTGGCGGCGCTACCGGACATGTCGATGCCGACGATCACGGTCCAGGCGAGCCTCTCGGGGGCGAACCCCGAGACCATGGCCTCGACCGTGGCGACCCCGCTCGAACGCGCGCTCGGCCAGATCGCGGGGATCAACCAGATCACCTCGACCAGCGCCCAGGGCTCGACCCGGATAGTGATCCAGTTCAACCTCGAAAAAGACATCAACGAAGCGGCGCGCGAAGTCCAGGCGGCAATCAACAGCGCCCAAGCGCTGCTGCCCACCGCGATGACCAGACGCCCCACCTACCAGAAGGTCAATCCGGCCGACTCGCCGCTGCTGATCATCGCGCTGAGCTCGCCCAGGCTTTCACAGGGCGAGCTCTACGATCTCGCCGACAGAGTGGTTTCACCGCGCATCCTGCGCGTCCCCGGCGTGGGCTCGATCAACGTAGGCGGCAGTTCGTCACCGGCGGTGCGGGTCGCCCTCGATCCGCGCGCGCTCGAGCACGCCGGCATCTCGCTCGACGCGGTGCGCGCAGCGATCGACGACGCCAACTCGAACCAGCCCAAAGGCAGCTTGCGCGATGGTGACATCACCCACGAGATCGACGTCGACAGCCAGCTGTTCGATGCCAGCGGCTATCGCGCCCTGGTGGTCGCCACCAGCGAGGACGGGCGGCAGATCACCCGCCTCGGCGACGTCGCCAACGTCTCCGACGGCGTCGAGAACCCCTACAGCGTAGGCTTTTTCAACCAGCAGCCGGCGGTGATCCTGGTGGTACGCCCGAGCGCCTCGGCCAACATCGTCGAGACGGTCGAACGGATCCGCGAGCAGCTGCCAGCGATCAACGCCCTGCTGCCCTCCGAGGCCCAGCTCGACATCACCCTCGACCGCTCGCCGGGCATCCGCGCCTCTCTCTCCGAAACCCAGGCGACCCTGCTGCTCGGCATCCTGCTGGTGGTCGGGGTGATCTTCGTGTTCCTGCGCTCGGTACGCGCCACCCTGATCCCAAGCGTCGTCATTCCAGTGACGCTGATCGGTACTTTCGCGGTGCTCCATCTCTTCGGCCTGAGCCTCAACACCATGACCCTGATGGCGCTGATCGTCTCGATCGGCTTCGTCGTCGACGACGCCATCGTCGTGGTCGAGAACATCGCCCGGCATATCGAGCGCGGCACGCCACCGATCCAGGCCGCGATCGACGGCAGCCGGGAGATGAGCTTCACCATCATGTCGATGAGCATCTCGCTGGTCGCGGTACTGGTGCCGCTGCTGCTGATCCAGGGCCTGATCGGCAGGCTGTTCAGCGCCTTCTCGATCGCCCTGGCCGCGAGCATCCTGATCTCGATGCTGGTCTCGCTGACGCTCACACCGATGCTCTGCGCGCGCACCTTCGCCGTCGCCGGACGCCGCGAACATCCACGCTGGCAGCGGATGATCGGCCGCTTCGGCAGCCGCATACAAAACGGCTACGCCAGCACGCTCGCCGCCGCCCTCGCCCACCCCAGGCTGACGTTGCTCTCGCTGTTCGCGGTGATCGCGCTCAACGGCTATCTCTACACCACCATTCCGAAGTCGTTCATTCCAGAGCAGGACAGCGGTCGGATCCTGACTGCGGTACGCGCCGACCAGAACCTCGGTTTCGAGGCGATGCGCAGCAAGTTCGAGCAGATCCGCAGCGTACTGCTCGACGATGCCAGGGTCGAAAGCGTGGTTGGTTTCGTCAGCGCCGGTGGCAACGATGGCGGCACCTCGGCATTCATGTCGATCTCGCTCAAGGAGAACCGCGACGCCGACACCCAGACGGTCGCCAACCAGCTCAGTGCCCAACTCGGCCACTTCGCCGGCCTCCAGGTGTTCATGTTCGGCGCCCAGGACATCCGGGTCGGAGGCCGCTCCGGCGGCGGCCAGTACGAGCTGACCCTGCGTGGCGACAACCTCGAAAGGCTCGAGCACTACGCCAACCAGGTCACCCAGGCGCTACAGGAAGTGCCCGAAATCACCGGAGTGAACAGCGACCAGCGTACCCAGGGACAATCGCTGCTGGTGGAGGTCGACCGCGATCTCGCCAGCCGCCTCGGGGTCGACATGCGCACCGTCGACACCATGCTGCAGAACGCCTTCGCCCAGCGCCAGGTATCGAGCGTCTACCAGGGCAGCCAGCAGTACTACGTGGTGATGGAGGTGAAAGAGATGTTCCGGGACTCGCCCACCGCGCTGGACCAGCTCCACGTCATCGATGGGGAGGGAAGGCTGATCCCGCTGTCCGCGTTCGCCCGCATCGAGCGCTCGGTGATGCCGGTGCAGGTCAATCACCAAGGACAGTTCGCGGCGACCACGGTGTCGTTCAACCTCGCCGACGATGTCGCCCTCAGCGACGCGGTGAGCGCGATCCAGGCGCGGCTCGACCGGATGGCACTGCCCAACGACATCATGACCAGCTTCGAGGGCAACGCGGCGAGCTTCCAGCAGGGCGTGGGGATGATGCCATGGCTGATCGTCGGCGCCCTGGTCGCGGTCTACCTCGTGCTGGGCATGCTCTACGAGAGCTACGTGCATCCCCTGACGATCCTTTCCACCCTGCCCTCGGCCGGGGTCGGCGCACTGCTCGCGCTCAAGCTGCTCAACGAACCATTCTCGCTGATCGCGCTGATCGGGGTGATCCTGCTGATCGGGGTAGTGAAGAAGAATGCGATACTGCTGGTCGATTTCGCCCTGGAGGCCGAGCGGCACCAGGGGCTCACCCCGACCGAGGCGATCACCCAGGCCGCGCTGGTACGCTTTCGCCCGATCATGATGACGACGCTCGCGGCGATTCTCGGTGCCGTTCCGCTGCTGGTGGGTACCGACGAAAACGCCCAGCTGCGCGCGCCGCTGGGCATCACCATCGTCGGTGGACTGATCGTAAGCCAAGCGTTGACGCTCTACACCACGCCGGTGGTCTATCTCTACTTCGATCGCCTGCGTGGATACTTCCTGCGCCGCACGCAGCGCGAGGCCAGCGCTTGAGCGCGGCCCTCGCGGGCGCGGCTCAGCAGTAGTCGGGAAAGCGGGCGAGGCCGTCGACGAAATCGTGCTTGTAGCGGTCGAAGCGCGCCGGGTCGTTCTTGAACGTACGGATGATCGCCGCCTCGTCGATCTCGACCAGGCTGTCGAGCTGCTCCAGCGAGCCTGCCTGGGAGCGCGCGTTGACACCGACCCTGCGCCCTTTGACCGCGGGATCGTCGAACCAGCGGGTGAAACCGAAGGTGGCGAAGAACGCCTCCCGGCGCGGTTCGTCGACCGTCACCCGCATCGCGGCGCTTGCCGCCAACCGTTCGACCAACTCGCGTCCATGGCCGCGCCCGCGCAGCGGCCTGGGCGTAGCGA
Organism: Halotalea alkalilenta DSM 17697; assembly: GCF_000621205.1. Lineage (GTDB taxonomy): Bacteria > Pseudomonadota > Gammaproteobacteria > Pseudomonadales > Halomonadaceae > Halotalea > Halotalea alkalilenta. The sequence goes on from NZ_KK211234.1 coordinate 67,524, forward strand.
GCAGCGCCAGCGCAAGCCCCTTGCCCTGCTCCTCCAGCACCAGCATCGCTACCGAGCGCAGCCGGTCCCCCTCCGCCAGCGCCACCACCCGCGCCGCCAGGTTGGGCAGCAGCGCGCCCACCGCGGCGGCATAGGTGACCAGCGGGGCGAGCCCTGCATCGTGGCCATAGACCTCGGCGCACATCATCGCCACGCAGTCGTCGCGACGCTGCCCTGCTTCCACTTCGATCATTCTCATCGTCTTTCCTTCGTCCTCCGGGCGCCCCGGTCGGGTTCGCGATGAGCGGACTCGGCGTCCGCTTCCGGGCGGCGCAGCCGCGATTGCAACCCGCCCCGATCGCCCCCATAGTGTGTATCCTGCGAAGATTCCCCAGGAGCCGCGATGCTACTGCCACGTCTGATCGCCCACCGCGGCTATGCCGCCCGGGCCCCGGAAAACACTCTTGCCGCCATCCACGCCGCCGCGGATGCCGGTATTACCTGGGTCGAGCTCGACGTCCAGTGTCTCGCCGATGGCACGCCGGTGATCTGGCACGACGCCCATATGGCCCGCTGCAGCAATGGCCGCGCCCATCTCGCCCAGCTGACCCTCGAGGAAGCGCGGCGTTTCGACGTCGGCAGTTGGTTCGACGCCAAGTTCGCCGGCGAGCGGATCGCCACGCTCGAGGAAGCGCTCGAAGCGGTGGAGAGCAGAGGTCTCGGCCTCAACCTCGAGCTCAAGGTCTGCACCGCGCGCGATCCGATTCGCCTCACCGAGCGAGTCCTGCCGGTGCTCGAAGGCGTACTGCCCGCCGAACGGCTGCTGGTCTCGAGTTTCAGCCAGGAGGCGCTCTACCGCGCCCGCCGGTTGGATCACGAGCTCCACCTGGGCATCCTCTACGATGAGAAGGTGCCACGGGTGTGGAAGTGGGACGCCGAGCGAATCGGGGCGGTGAGCGTGCATGCCAACTGGGAGCACCTCAACCCCGACCGGATGAGCGACATCAAGAACGCCGGGCTCAACGTGGTCTGCTACACGATCAACGATCCACAAGCGTTCCAGAGCTGGTGGGATCGCGGCGTCGACGCGGTGATCTCCGACGACCCGCTGCTGTTCGAACAGTTCGAGCAGCAGCGCGAGCGCTACCAGGCCCAGCTGCACGAACTCGAGGCGCGCTGCCCGACCACGGTGAAGAAGGCCTGAGCCTCGCCGAGAGTCTCACGAATGCCCCGCCGTAAAGCGGGGCATCGTTCGTTCTGGGCTCACCACAGGCTCAGCGATCAGAAGAACAGCCGGCGCAGCCCCTCACCAGGATCGCTCTCGCGCATGAACCGCTCGCCGACCAAAAACGCCTGGATCTGCGCCGCGCGCAGCCGTTCGACATCCTCTCGGCTCATCACCCCGGACTCGGTGACCACGGTCACCCCTTCGGGCACCTTCGGCAGCAGCCGGAAAGTGACATCGAGGTTGGTCTCGAAGGTGCGCAAGTCGCGATTGTTGATCCCGACCAGGTCCAGGTCGAGCGCCAATGCACGGTCGAGCTCCTCGCCGTCGTGCACTTCGACCAGCACGTCCAGCCCGAGCGACACCGCGCGCTGGTGCAGCGCACGAAGCTGATCGTCTCCGAGCGCGGCGACGATCAGCAGTACGCAGTCCGCCCCCAGCGCCCTGGCTTCGAACAGCTGATACTCATCGATCACGAAATCCTTGCGCAGTACCGGCAGAGCGCAGGCGCCACGCGCCTCGATCAGCGCCTGGTCACTGCCCTGGAAGAAGTCGACATCGGTGAGCACCGAAAGACAGGCCGCACCGCCCGCCTCGTAGCTGCGCGCGATCTGAACCGGATCGAAATCCTCGCGAATCACCCCCTTGGAGGGAGAGGCCTTCTTGACCTCGGCGATCACCGCAGGCTCGCCGCGCGCGATCCGCGCCCTGAGGGCACGATTGAAGCCTCGCGGGGCGCTGGCATCCGGCAGTTCGGACTCGATAGCGGCCAGCGGACGCAGGGCGCGACGCGCCTCGATCTCCTCGCGCTTGCGCGCGAGGATGCGACTCAACACAGTGGGTAGTCCACTCATCGTCTCGGTTCCCGAAGACTCGTATGGCTGAAAACTCGGCCGGCCCGAAGCACGTTCTACTCAGGCGCCGGCGGCGAAACGCTGGGTGAAAGCGGCGAGCTCGCGCAGCTTGTCGAGCGCGCCGAGCCCTGCCAGCGTGCGCTTGGCCAGCGCAACGCCCTCCTCCAGCGACCCAGCGCGGCCGGCGACGTAGAGCGCGGCACCTGCATTGAGCGCGACCATGTCGCGGGCGGGGCCGGGCTCGTCGTTGAGCGCCGACTCGACCAGCGCGAGGCTCTGCGCGGTGCCGTCGACCTTCAGCGGGCCGAGCGGCTGGCGCTCGATCCCGAACTGCTCGGGGGTGATCCGGTACTCACGAATCTCGCCATCCTTGAGTTCGCAGACGCTGGTCGGCACCGCCAGCGAGATCTCGTCGAGTCCGTCCTCGGCGTGGACCACCAGCGTGTGGACGCTGCCGAGCTGGCGAAAGGCATCGGCGACCACCGGTGCCAGCGCACGCTCGTAGACGCCGATCAGCTGGCGGCGCACGCCGGCTGGATTGGTCAGCGGCCCGAGGATGTTGAAGATTGTCCGCACCCCCAGGTCGCGACGCGGCCCGATCGCATAGCGCATCGCCTTGTGATGGACCGGCGCGAACATGAAGCCGACCCCGACCTCCTCGATGCACTTCGCCACCTGCTCGGCGTCGAGATCGAGATGCAGTCCGGCCGCATCGAGCAGATCAGCGCTGCCCGAGGAAGAGGAGACCCCGCGATTGCCATGCTTGGCCACCGTGGCGCCGGCGGCGGCGACGACGAAGCTCGCCGCGGTGGAAACGTTGAACAGGTTGGCGCCATCGCCTCCGGTTCCGACGATATCGACCAGGTGGTCTGCGCTCACCTCGACCTTGAGCATCAGCTCACGCATCACCTGGGCGGCAGCGGTGATCTCCACACTGCTCTCGCCCTTGATCGCCAGCGCCGTGAGCAGCGCGCCTATCTGCGCCTCGCTCGCCTCACCGGTCATGATCGCGCTCATTACCGCGTGCATCTGCGAGTAGTCGAGATCACGACCCTGGATCAGCGCCTTGAGCGCCTCGCGGATGTTCATCTTGTCGCTATCTCCGCCTGGGAAGGATTGTCGCGGCGAACGCGCAAGCGCCGCCTGGTCTTGGTTCGGCCACCGATCAGGCCGAAGTCCGCTCGATACTCGGCGCGCTGCGTGTCGGCGCGCGCCGAAGGAGAAAGTTGTTCAACAGCTGATGGCCCTGGCGCGAGAGAATCGACTCCGGATGGAACTGTACCCCCTCGATCTCAAGCGTCTTGTGGCGAAGCCCCATGATCAGGCCGGGAGTGACATCGTCATCGACGGTCAGCGCGGTGACCTCGAGGCAGTCGGGCAGGCTCTCGGCCTCGACCACCAGCGAGTGATAGCGCGTCACCTCGAGCGGGTCGTCGAGCCCTTCGAACACTCCCTCGCCGCGATGGCTGACCAGCGAAGTCTTGCCGTGCATCACCAATGGGGCCCGTACCACCTTGCCGCCGAACACCTGGCCGATCGCCTGATGGCCGAGGCAGACGCCGAGGATCGGCACCCGTCCGGCGAAACGACGAATCAGCTCCATCGAGATACCCGCCTCGTTCGGCGTACAGGGACCGGGAGAGATCACCAGGTGAGTGAAATCGAGCGCTTCGATCTCATCCAGCGTCAGCGCATCGTTGCGAATCGTATGCACCTCGGCGCCCAGCTCGCCCAGGTACTGGACGATGTTGAAGGTGAAGCTGTCGTAGTTATCGATCATCAGGACTTTCACGGCGTCTGCTCCCGTGGTGGCTGGTTTCGAGCACCAGTATGGCGGCGATACCGCCGCGTGCTCGGTTTGGACTCCGACCCCTGGCAACCGCCGTCTGCTCTGTGACGGCATCGTACCAGAACCCGGCCCCGCGAGGGGCGTCCGCTGACCCGCCGACCGACAGACATGAAGATGCCGCCTCGGCGGGCGGCATCTTCATCGAACGCAAGACGAACGAAGGTGCCGCGCTCAGGGAGCGCGCCACCAGATCCGGAACTTGGTTTCATTCATCGAAGTATTCATGGATTCGATCATGCAACGGGCGGGCACCAGCGTCAAGCGCCACTCTGGACGCAAGCGAGCGACTAGCTGGCACCGAAACCCTGCACCACCTCGCCGACGCCGTTGATCGCGAACTGCACGCCCATCCCGATCAGCAGGAAGCCGACCACCCGCGAGACGGCGTCGATGCCCGACTCGCCGAGCAGCTTCATGATCAGGTTGGCGCTGCGCAACGCGATCCAGAAGATCAGCGCGATCAGGATCGCATTGCTGACCACCACCAGATGGATCACCAGCGGGATACCGCCTTGCTGGTCCAGGCTCGCGGCGGCGCTGATGATCAGCGCGATGGTGCCGGGCCCGGCCGTCCCGGGCAATGCCAGTGGCACGAAGGAGATGTCGCGGATATGCGGCTTGCGCTTCTCCTCCTCGCTGAGCATGGCCTGCTGCGCCTCGGACTCGGACGGCTGGGTGCTGGGGAACAGCATGGTGAAGCCGATGTAGGTGATGATCAGTCCTCCGGCGATACGCAGGCCCGGGATCGAGATACCGAAGGCGCTCATGATCGCGCTGCCGCCGTAGAAGGAGATCAAAAGGATCGCGGCGACGTAGAGGGTCGCCTTGAGGATCTGCCGGTTGCGTTCGGCGCGGCTCAGCTCGCTCCCCAGCGCGAGCAGCAGGGTAACGCTGGTCAGCGGGTTGGCCACCGGCAGCAGCGCCAGAAGTCCCAGCAGCAGATAGTGGAAGTAGTCGTCCATTGGCTACCTCGCGGCACCCTTCGGGCGCCGCGTCGAGTGTCGATCGTGGAGTCAGTCGAGGTTGTCGAGCCCTTTCTCGGCCATCGCCGCGGCACGGAACAGCGCGCGACGCTTGTTCAGCGTCTCCTGCCATTCGGCATCGGGATCGGAGTCGGCGACGATCCCGCCACCGGCCTGGACATGGAGCTGCCCGTCCTTGATCACCCCGGTGCGGATCGCGATCGCAGTGTCCATGTTCCCCTGCCAGGAGAGATAGCCCACCGCGCCGGAATAGATGCTGCGCTTGACCGGCTCGATCTCGTCGATCACCTCGAGCGCGCGCACCTTGGCCGCCCCCGAGACGGTACCGGCGGGGAAGGTCGCGCGCAGCACATCGATCGGCCCGAGTCCGGGCTTGAGCTGCCCGGTGACGTTGGAGACGATGTGCATCACATGAGAGTAGCGTTCGATGGTCATCTTGTCGGTGAGCTGGACGCTGCCATCGACGCTGATCCGACCGACATCGTTGCGGCCGAGATCGATCAGCATCACGTGCTCCGCGCGCTCCTTCGGGTCGCTGAGCAGCTCCTGCTCCAGCGCCTTGTCCTCTTCCTCGGTGCGCCCCCGGTGGCGGGTACCGGCGATCGGCCGCAGGGTCACTTCGCCCTCCTCGAGCCGGGCGAGGATCTCCGGCGAGGCGCCGACCACGTGGTGATCGTCGAGATTGAAGAAGAACATGTAGGGAGAGGGATTGAGCGTGCGCAGCGCGCGATAGAAGTCGAGCGGCGCGGCATCGAAGCGAGTGCTCATCCGCTGGGAAGGCACGCACTGCATCAGGTCGCCCGAGACTACGTAGCGCTTGATCGTCTCCACCGCGTCCTTGTAGCCCTGCTCGGTGAAGCTGGCGAAGAAGTCGTTTTCGTTGATCTCTCGTCCGGTGCCGGGGCTGCGCAGATCGGCCACGCCCGAACGCAATCGCTGCTCGAGCAGCTCGATTCGCTCATGAGCGCGCTCCAGCGCGCGCGGCTCGGCGGGATCGGCGTGGGTTTGGAGGATCAGCCGACCCGAGAGGTTGTCGAACACCAGCACTTCTTCGGCGACCAGCAGCAGGATGTCCGGCACGTCGATCGGGTCGGGCTTGACCACGCCGCGCAGCTTGGGCTCGATGTAGCGCACCGTATCGAAGCCGAAATAGCCGACCAGGCCGCCACTGAAGATCGCCTTGCTCTCAGGCTGGGGCGCCTTGAACCGGCGGCGGAACAGGTCGATCCACTCGAGCGGGTCTTCCACCTCGGTAGCGCCGACCACATCGCCGTCGAGATAGTGGCGCACGGTGAAGCCGCGCACCTCGATGCGCTCCCGGCAAGGCAGGCCGATGATCGAGTAGCGGCCCCACTTCTCGCCGCCCTGCACCGATTCGAGCAGGAAACTCCACGGCGCGTCGGCGAGCTTGAGGTAAGTGGACAGCGGAGTGTCCAGGTCGGCGAGGATCTCGCGCGACACGGGAATGCGGTTGTAGCCTTCCTCGCCGAGCTGGGCGAAGCGTTCGGGGGTCATCATGCGTGGGGTCTCGTCACGGATGGTTGGGGGCACGGCGAAGCGCCGGATCGACTCTAGCGGGTTCGCCACTCACCATCGCAAGCGGCTGACCTCGCGCATCAGCAGATGCGCTGCGTGCACCTTGGGCATCGAATCAATCATCCGTCGGGCGAGCCCACGCGGCGCGGGCTCGAAAATGAGGGTGAAGGCCTCAAAACCTAAACGAGTTGATCGAGCGATTCAACCATCCAATCCGGCCGACTGGCCTCCACCGGCTCGCCATGATTGTAGCCATAGGGCACGGCCAAGGTTCTGATTCCCGCGCGCTTACCGGCCTCGACGTCATTACGCGAGTCTCCCACCATCAGCGCCTGAGCAGGGGCGATATCCAACGTCGCGCACAGATGGAGCAGCGGCGCCGGGTGGGGTTTCTTCTCCGCCAGGGCGTCGCCGCCGAGGGTCAGAGAGAAGAAATCATCGATAGCGAATGTCTCGAGGATCGGCGCAATGAAGGCCCCCGGCTTGTTGGTCACGATCGCCTGGCGGATGCCGCGCACTCGCTGCGCCTCGAGACACGCCCTCACCCCCGGGTAGAGCCGGGTGTTCACGCAGACGCGCTCCCCGTAGCAGGCAGTGAAACGGGCAAGCTGCGACCCGAGCATCGCCTCGACCTCGGGCTGGGTGAATCCGGCATCTACCAGCGCGCGACGCACCAGCATCCGAGTGCCATTGCCGATCCAGCGCGCCGCCTTGGCCTCGCCAGGCGGAGGCAACCCGGCCAGCTCGAAGCTGCGATCGAGCGCACAGGCCAGATCCGGCAGCGAATCGACCAGGGTACCGTCGAGGTCGTAAATCACCAGTGTCGTGCCATTCAGGGCTGGGTGCATCGGCAGTCCTCCTCGCTGCGACTCGATGCGGAACATCGAATGATACGCAAACTCCTAGTATTCTTGCCCACTTATGTCCGCTCACCAAGCCCCTGAGCAAACGCGGACAGGCTACGAGGGCAGTGTGTCGAAAGGGATCAACGGGCGCCATGCAGCGATCGATTCCTTTCGACACCCTGATAGAATGCAAACCCTTATCATTTGAACCTAGGAGTTCCCATGTCCCTACCACGTATCGTGGTGGTTGGCGGCGGCGCCGGCGGCATCGAGCTGGTCACCCGTCTCGGGCGCAAGCTCGGCAAACGCCGCAAGGCGGAGATCGTATTGGTCGATCGCAACCCGACCCACATCTGGAAACCACTGCTCCACGAAGTCGCCGTCGGCGCGATCGACACCGACATGGACCAAGTCTCTTACCAGAGCCATTCCCGCGCCAACGGCTATCGCTTCCAGCTCGGAAGCCTGAGCGGGCTGGATCGCCAGCGCCAGCGCCTGACCCTGGCCCCGATCGAGGACGAGCGCGGCCGCGTGCTGCTCTCCGAGCGAACCCTCGACTACGACTACCTGGTCCTCGCGGTCGGCAGCGTGTCGAACGATTTCGGCACGCCAGGGGTCAAGGAAAACTGCTTCTTCCTCGACAGCCCCCAGCAGGCGGAGAACTTCCGTCGCGCCATGCTCGACACCTTCCTGCGCTACAGCGGCATGCATACCGACGAAGACAAGGACCTGACCATCGCGATCGTCGGCGCCGGCGCCACCGGGGTCGAGCTCTCCGCCGAGCTCTTCAACGCCATCGAGATGCTCAACGCCTACAACGCAACCGACCTTCCACGCAGCCGGTTGAAGGTCCACCTGATCGAGGCCGCCGAGCGGATCCTGCCGGTACTCAGCGAGCGGATCAGCTCGAGCGTGCGTCGCCAGCTCGAAGCGCTCGGAGTCAAGATCCATACCTCCACCCAAGTCAGCCGCGCCGACGAGCACGGCTTCGAAACCGCCGACGGCCAGCGCATCGATGCCGACCTGACCGTATGGGCCGCAGGGGTGCGCGGCCCTGAGCTGCTGTCGACGCTCGGCCTCTCGACCCGCCCCAATCACCAGATCAAGGTCGAGTCGAGCATGGTCAGCATCGACGACCCGAGAATCTTCGCGATCGGCGACTGCGCCGCCTGCCCCCAGCCGAACGACAAGCTCGTTCCTCCGCGCGCCCAGGCCGCGCACCAGATGTCGAGCCACCTCGCCCGCGGCCTGCAGGGCCTGCTGGAAGGACGCGAGCTCAAGCCCTTCGAGTATCGCGACATGGGTTCGCTGGTCTCGCTGTCGCGCTTCCAGGCGGTGGGCAGCCTGATGCGCGGCGCTTCGGCACGCGGGCTGTTCGTCGAAGGTTGGCTGGCGAAGATCTCCTACGCCTCGCTCTACCGGATGCACCAGCTGGCGATCTACGGCGCGCCGAGGACCGCAGCGAAAATCCTGGTAGACCGCCTCAACCGCTGGCTGCGCCCGCGGCTCAAGCTGCACTGAGCGAAGACCACCGCCGGCCCAAGGGGCCGGCGTGGCCCGGCTGGCGCGCGTCCATGTCGGCGCCGATCTCGCGACTGCCGCCAAGGCTTCTGGCAGTTCCAGCGCCTATGGGTTGTCGCGCCAAAGAGATCAAGTTAGGCTGAACGCCCACACCCTCCCTACACGCAGTCAACCCTTACGGAGTTCATTCCGGTGTAAGCCTCGATTCGCTGCGAGCCAGTTTTCCTCTTCAGATTCTTCCGCTCGCACGAGGCTGCGCGTCCGATCGACTGCGTCTCCCCGTTCCCTGGTCCTGTCAGGGAAGGCTTTCCATTCCGAGACCGGAAAGACGCACCCGCACGCGTATCCGTTTTAGCCTCTGGCTGAGCCTGCTTCCCGGAACAGAACCCATGTTGAAATCCTTGCGCCAGGACTGGCTGTCCAATGTCCGAAACGATCTACTGGCCGGCCTCGTCGTCGCGCTGGCCCTGATCCCGGAAGCCATCGCTTTCTCGATCATCGCTGGCGTCGACCCGCAGGTCGGGCTGTACGCCTCCTTCAGCATCGCCACGATCATCGCCTTCGCCGGCGGCCGGCCTGGGATGATCTCGGCGGCGACGGGGGCGATGGCCCTGGTCATGGTAATGCTGGTCAAGGAGCATGGTTTGCAGTACCTGCTGGCCGCCACGGTGTTGACCGGCATACTCCAGATCGTCGCCGGCTGGCTCAAGCTCGGGGTGCTGATGCGCTTCGTCTCGCGCTCGGTGATCACCGGCTTCGTCAACGCGCTGGCGATCCTGATCTTCATGGCCCAGCTACCGGAACTCACCGATGTGAGCTGGCATGTCTATGCCATGACGGCGGCAGGCCTCGGCATCATCTACCTCCTTCCCTACTTCACCAAGGCGATCCCCTCGCCGCTGGTCGCCATCGTGGTGTTGACGATCGCGGCCATCGCGCTGGGGCTCGACATCCGCACGGTAGGCGATATGGGCCAACTACCCGACAGCCTGCCGGTGTTCCTGCTGCCCGACGTGCCGCTGAACCTGGAAACGCTCGGGATCATCTTCCCGGTGTCGGCCACCCTGGCGGTGGTGGGCCTGCTGGAATCGATGATGACCGCCTCCATCGTCGATGAGCTGACCGACTCGAACAGCAACAAGAACCGCGAATGCGTGGGCCAGGGCGTGGCGAACATCGCTACCGGCTTCCTTGGCGGCATGGCCGGATGCGCCATGATCGGACAGTCGGTGATCAACGTGAAGTCCGGTGGCAGGGGCCGTCTCTCCACGCTGGCGGCCGGTGTGTTCCTGCTGCTGATGGTGGTGTTCATCGGCGACTGGGTAGCCCGCATCCCCATGGCCGCCCTGGTCGCGGTGATGATCATGGTGTCCATCGGCACCTTCAACTGGTCATCGATCCGCAACCTGCGCGAGCACCCCAGGAGCTCCAGCGTGGTGATGCTGGCCACCGTGGCGGTGACGGTAAGCACCCATGACCTGGCCAAGGGCGTGCTGGTCGGCGTGCTGCTGTCAGGCTTCTTCTTCGCGCACAAGGTCAGCCGGGGCTTCAGCGCGGGCTCGCACAGCGAAGATGAAGGCAGAATGCGCGTCTACACCATCACCGGCCAGGTCTTCTTCGCCTCGGCGGAGCGCTTCATCGACGCCTTCGACTACAAGGAAGTCATCGAGAAGGTGCGCATCGACGTGAGCCGTGCCCATTTCTGGGACATCACCGCCGTGAGCGCGCTGGACAAGGTGGTGGTCAAGTTCCGTCGCGAGGCCACCGAGGTGGAAGTCGTCGGTCTGAACGAGGCCAGCGCCACGCTGGTGGACAGATTCGCCGAACACGACAAAGACGGCGGCAACGACACGCTGACCAGCCATTGAGAGGAGACGCAATCATGGAGAACCAGAAAAAAGTGCTGGCCTGCGTGGACCGCTCCCGCTTTGCCGACTATGTGGCCGACCATGCCGCTTGGGCTGCTCGCCGCATGGACGCGCCGCTGGAGTTCCTGCACGTCATCGACCGCCACTCCGAGCAAAGCTCGGCGCAAGACCATAGCGGTGCCATCGGCATCGACGCTCAACAGGATCTGCTGGCCAGGCTGGCGGAACAGGACGAGGCCCGGTCCAGGCAGGCCCGCGAGCAGGGACGGATCTTCCTCAACCGTCTGCGCGAGCGAGCCATCGCCGCTGGCGTGACCCAAGTCGATGTACGCCAACGCCACGGCGAGCTGGAGGAAACGCTGGTCGAGCAGGCGAAAGGCGTACGGCTGCTGGTTCTGGGCCGCCGTGGAGAGTCCGCGGAAGCAACCCAGCGGGACCTGGGACGCAACGTGGAACGCGTCGTGCGTGCCTTGAGCCGGCCGATCCTGGCGATCACCGAGGATTTCCAAGAGCCGCGGCGCGTGATGGTCGCCTTCGACGGCGGCACCGTCACCCGACGCGGGATCGAAATGGTCGCCGCCAGTCCCCTGTTCCGGGGCCTGCCGATCTCCTTGCTGATGTCCGGCAAGGACAGGCCGGATGCACGCAAGCAGCTCGACTGGGCCAGCAGCACCCTGGCGGCCGCGGGTTTCGAGACGACCACCGCACTGGTGCCCGGCGATGCGGAAACAGTGATCGCCACGGCAGTGAAGGAACAGGCCATCGACATGCTGGTCATGGGCGCATTCGGCCACTCTGCGCTACGCAGTCTGCTGTTCGGCAGCAAGACGACCGAGCTGCTGCGTTCATCCCGGATCCCCACGCTGCTGCTGCGGTAGCCGCAAGCGCCTCCGTTCGGTGGCTGTGAGCGACGCAATCGTCTATAAGACCAGGTGGCCGATCGGCGGCGAAATGCCCTGGGGCCGAAGCCGACGCGCAGGCGCCATCTCCGAATCCTCTATTCATCCAGCTGAAAGGAAAAACCGATGTCCATCGTCGCCCGCTGCGCGGCCCTCGCCTTGTCCGTCTTCCTGCTGGTCGCGACCGCCCCAGCGCCCGTGCAGGCCCAGCCCGCGCGCGACCTCGCGCAGGAGGAACGCAACCGGCAAATCGTCATCGACTTCTACGAGGGCGTGTTCCAACGCCACGAGGTCGCCAAGTCCGCCGAAGTCCTGGTCGATGGCTACATCCAGCACAATCCGGGCGTGCCGGACGGCAAGGCGCCGTTCGTCGACCACTTCACCGGTTTCTTCAAGGCGAACCCCGACGCCCGCTCGCGGATCGTGCGCAGCGCCACCGATGGCGATCTGGTCTACCTGCACGTCCACTCGACCAACGGCGAGGCCGATCGCGGCCGCGCCATCGTCGATATCTTCCGCGTCGAGAACGGCAGGATCGTCGAGCATTGGGACGTGATCCAGGCCGTGCCCGAGCAGGCCGCCAACGCCAACACGATGTTCTGACGGCGCGCCCTGCCGGCATGGCGCTGGTCAGGCCAGCGGAAGGTGCGGCAGGATCTTCTCGATCGTCACCGGATAGCTGCGCACCCGCGCCCCGCAGGCGTTGTAGATGGCGTTGGCCACCGCCGCGGCGACGCCGGAGATGCCCAGTTCGCTGACGCCCTGCGCCTTCATCGGCGAGGAGTGCTCGTCGAGGTGATCGAGGAAGATCACCTCCTGCTCGAGGATATCGGCGTGCACCGGCACCTCGTAGGAGGCGAGGTCGTGGTTGACGAACAATCCCAGCCGCGGGTCGACCGCCAGCGACTCCATCAGCGCCGCGCCCAGGCCCATGGTCATCGCGCCGATCACCTGGCTCCTGGCGGTCTTCGGGTTGAGGATGCGGCCGGCGGCGCAGACGGCGAGCATCCGCGTGACGCGGACCTCTCCGGTGATCCGGTCCACCCGCGCCTCGCAGAAGTGCGCGCCGAAGGTCTGGTGGGCGAGGCCGCCGCGCGCGGGGTCGAACTCGATGCCGTCTTCGGCGACGATCTCGCCGTCGGCGGCGAGATCGCGCAGGGCCACGCGCCGGCCGCGGTCGATCAGCTGGCCGTCGGCGAAGTCGGCACGCGCTGGGTCGGCGCCGGCCGCCGCGCACAGCTTCTCGCGCAGCATCTGGCAGGCGGCGTAGGTGCCCGAGGTCGAGCTGTTGGCGCCGCGCTGGCCCAGCGAGCCGGAGGCGCGGGGGAAGCTCGAATCGCCCAGGCGCACCTCGACCCGGTCGAGGCCCAGGCCGAGCATCTCGGCCGCGGTCTGGCCGATGATCGTGTAGCTGCCGGTGCCGATGTCGGTCATGTCGGTCTCGACCAGCAGGCTGCCGTCGCGGCGCAGGCGCACCCGCGCCGCGGAGTTGGTGACGTTGTTGCCACGGATCGCCGCGGCGACCCCCAGCCCGACGAAGTCGTCGCCGTCCACGACCAGCCCGGGGCGCGTGCCGCGCTTGTGCCAGCCGAAGCGTTCGGCGCCAGTACGCAGGCACTCGGCGAAGCGCCGCGTGCCGAAGCGCTTGCCGCTGGTCGGATCGACCGGCGTGTCGTTGCGCAGGCGCAGCTCGACCGGGTCGAGCTCGAGGCGTTCGGCGAGCTCGTCCATGGCGATTTCCAGTGCCATCAGCCCCGGCGCCTCGCCGGGGGCGCGCATCGCGTTGCCTTCGGGCAGATCCAGCCGGCCGACCCGGGTGCGCATCATCCGGTGGGCGCCGGCATAGAGCGAGGTCGTGGGGATGGTCGAGCGCTCGGCGGCGCCGCCGGGCAGGTTGCCGGACCAGGTCTCGTGACCGATCGCCTGCAGCCTGCCGTCGCGGTCCGCGCCCAGCCGTACGCGCTGGCGGGTGGCGGGGCGATGCGTGGTGTTGTTGACCTGCAGGTGACGCTCCAGGGCGAGCTTCACCGGGCGTCCGCAGTGGCGCGCCGCCACCGCCGCGAGCACCGCGTCGCTGAGCACGGTGGCCTTGCCGCCGAAGCCGCCGCCGATGTACGGCGACACGATGCGGATGTCCTCCTGGGGGATGGCGAAGATCTTCGCCAGATCACGCAGGCCCCAGGAGACGATCTGGATCGAGGTCCACAGGATAAGCCGGTTGCCGCTCCAGGTGGCGACAGTGGCATGCGGCTCCATCATCGCGTGCGACTGGTCGGGGGTTTCGTAGATCTCGTCCACGCGCACCGGGCTGTCGGCGAAGCCGCGCGCGAAGTCGCCGATGTCGATATCGGGGCTGGTCTCGGGCGCCTCGGCGGCAAACACGGCGTCCTTCAGCACGAACGCTCCCGGCTGGCGGTCGTAGCGCACCCGAACCCGCGCGGCACCCTCGCGCGCCTGCTCGAGGGAGCCGGCGACGACCACCGCCACCGCCTGGTGGTAGTGTTCCACCTGATCCACGGCCAGCGCGCTGGCGACGTAGAAATCACCGATGTCGAGCTGGCCCGCCGAGCGCCCGGTGATGACCGCCTCGACCCCCGGCGCCGAGCTCGCCTGGCGGGTGTCGATGTCGAGGATCCGCCCATAGCCCACCGCGGCGCCAACGGCGACGCCGTACAGCTGGTTGGGCGCCACCTCGTGCTGCTCGTAGGCATAGCGTGCCTGGCCGGCCACCTTGAGGGGGCCATCCAGGCGATCGGACGGACGGCCGACCACCTCGAGCCGATCGATCGGGTTGTCTCCGGCGGGGTATTCGAACTTCATGCGCGGCTCCTGGAATGGGTTCGTGGCGCGTTGCCGCACCCGGCTTCGGCAGCGCTAGCGGGCCAGGATCGACCTCAGCGTGCGCTCCACCAGTTCGATCTTGAAGGCATTGCCCGGGCTCGGCTCGGCCCCCTGCAGCAGCCGACCGGCGATGGCGGCGGGCGTATCGCCGGCCTCGAATGGCGCCTGGCTGGCCCAGGGCTTGTGCGCCACGCCGCCGAGGGCGACGCGCAGGCGGCCGCTGTCTTCGATGATCGCCGCCACCGAGACCAGCGCAAACGCGTAGGAGGCGCGGTCGCGCAGCTTGCGGTAGACATGTCGGCCGCCCGGCGGCGCACCGAGCACGACCCAGGCGATCAGTTCGCCCTCCTCCAGCACCGTTTCCTGCTGCGGCGTGCGCCCAGGGGCAAGGTAGAACTCGTCGATCGCGACCCTGCGCGTGGTGCCGTCGGGGCGCATCGTCTCGATCTGTGCGTCCAGTGCCCGCAGCGCCACCGCCATGTCGCTCGGATGGGTGGCGATGCACTGCGCACTGCCGCCGATCACCGCCAGTTGGCGGCTGTAGCCGCCGACCGCGCCGCAGCCGCTGCCGGGCAGACGCTTGTTGCACGGCTGGTTGGCGTCGTAGAAGTACGGGCAGCGGGTGCGCTGCAGCAGATTGCCGCCGGTGGTGGCGCGGTTGCGCAGCTGCCCGGAGGCGCCCGACAGCAGCGCCAGGGACAGCACCGGGTAGTCGCGGCGGATCCACGGATGCGCGGCCAGGTCGGCGTTGCGCACCAGCGCGCCGATGCGCAGGCCGCCATCGGCGGTGGATTCGATGGCGTCCAGGCCGATGCCGTTGATGTCCACCAGGTGACCGGGCGTCTCGATCCGCAACTTCATCAGATCGAGCAGGTTGGTGCCGCCGGCGATGAAGCGGCCGCCCTTGGCAGCGGCGATCTTGTGCAGCGCATCAGACGGGGACGTCGCACGCTCGTAGGTGAACTGCTGCATGTCAGGCCTCCGAGGTCTCGATGATCGCGGCGACGATGTTCGGATAGGCGCCGCAGCGGCACAGATTGCCGCTCATGCGCTCGCGGATCTCCGCAGCGGTGACCTGCGGGGCGATGGCCGGATCGGTAGAGGCGAAGCTGGGCACGCCGCGCTCGATCTCGTCCAGCGCGCCGACCGCCGAGCAGATCTGGCCCGGCGTGCAATAGCCGCACTGGAAGCCGTCGTGCTTGACGAACGCGGCCTGCAGCGGATGCAGCTGGTCGGGCGTGCCGAGTCCCTCGATGGTAGTGATCGACGCGCCCTCGTGCATCACCGCGAGGGTGAGGCAAGCGTTGATCCGGCGTCCGTCGAGCAGCACGGTGCAGGCGCCGCACTGGCCCTGGTCGCAACCCTTCTTGGTGCCGGTCAGGCGCAGCTGCTCGCGCAGCGCGTCGAGCAGCGTGGTGCGGTTGTCCACCTGCAGGACGACCGCGCGGCCGTTGATCTCCAACGACACGTTCGAGGTCGGCAGCAGCCCCACCGCTTCTCTGGGACGGCTGTCGGCGTTCGCCCCAGCCCCCGGCGCGGCCACCGATGCCACCGCGCCCGCCGTAGCAGAGGCGCCGAGCGCCAACATCTGGCGCCGGGAAATCCTGAACTCGGTCATGGCTGTCTCCTTTGAAGGCTCGCTGATGGAACATCTCCCGCCGCCGGCGAAGCGAACGCGCCGGGCCTGGGTCCAGCCCAGCACAGATTCAGCCGACTACTACGTCCGACAAGGCGGCAGCGCGCTCGGTTCGACGTTTCCCGAAGCCGGATCCATCGCGTCCGGCGCACACCACCAGCGCGGATAGCGCGCGTTGTCGTCGCCCAGCTGGACGGCGGCGCCGATCGGCGGGGTCAGCAGCCGGAAGGACCGCCCCTCGCTCGCCGCCGCGACCCGTTCGAACGGCTCGTCCCAGTCGTGGGCGGCGATGCTGAAGCGGCCGACATGCCCGGGTAGCAGCACGCTGGCACCCAAGTCCTCGGCGGCCCGCACTGCCTCCTCGGGGACCATATGGATGTAGGCCCAGCGCGCGTCGTACTGGCCCATGTCCAGCGCCACCAGATCGAAACCGCCGAAGCGCTCGCCGATCTCGCGAAAATGCGGGCCGTAGCCGCTGTCGCCACTGAAGAACAGCTTGCGCTGTGGCGTTTCCAGGGCGAAGCCCACCCACAGCGTCTTGTTGCGGGTAAGCATGCGTCCGGAATAGTGCCGCGCCGGCAGCACGTGGACGCGCAGCCCCTCGACCAGATCCAGGCTGTCGTTCCAGTCGGCCTCGTGCACGCGCTCGGCCGGATAGCCCCAGCGGTCGAAGAACTCGCCCACGCCCAGCCCGACGACCACTTGACCGACCTTGGGCAGCAGCGCCTTGGCGCTCGGATAGTCCAGGTGGTCCCAATGGTCGTGGGTGACCAGCAACAGGTCGATGTCGGGCATGTCCTCGGCGGTGTACGGCGTGGTGCCGGCGAAAGCGACGTTGGTGCGCGGGAACGGCCCGGCGTTGAGACTGAACACCGGGTCGATCAGCACCCGCTTGCCGCCGAGCTGGACGAAGTACGAGGAATGACCGAGCCAGACCACCACGTCTTCGTCGGGGGCCAAGGCCTTCAGATCGACCCGGGTGGACGGCAGCGGCGCCGGGGGCTTGAGGTTCGGGTTACGGTCCAGCAGCATCGACATGACGTTGGCGGCGAAGCTGGTGTCGCCGGTGCGCATCTGCGTCTCGACCAGGTTGCGGAACTCCCCGTCCGCGTAGTGCGGAGAACGCTCGACCGCCTGCAGGTGCGCGCCTGCGAGCAGTGCGCCGAACTTGGGCTGCTGCAGGTAAGCATAGCCCCCCGCCGCCAGAACGACAGCCGAAACCAGCAACGCGAGCGCTGCGCGGCGTATCCATCTGCTCATGAATGTCTTTCCTTTTCGGCGATCGCCCGTGTTCTTCTCAGTCGTCGAACCGTGCGCGGATCGAATCGAGCTCGCCCACCACCGCGGCCGGCTCCTCGGCCAGGGGCAGGTTGTCGCGGTCGTCGATGGCGTCGAAGCCGTCCGCCGGATCGGCCGGCAGCGCCGCGAACAGCGGCTCCAGGTCGGTCTGCGCAGCGCCCCGTTCGGCGACCAGTTCGAAGGTCTTGCGGCTCGCGGCCGGCGAGGTCAGCGAGGCGACCAGGACCTCGGCGATCTGGGCACGGGCCACCACACCGTCGGCGGGCGAGCTCGCCCAGTGGGTGTCGCCCTGGCGCATGACCAGTCGGTGCTGATCGTCATCGTTGTAGTCGAACCAGCCCGGCCGCACGATGGTGTAAGGCAGCCCGCTGGCGCGCACCAGCCGCTCGCCGCGACGCTTCCAGTCATGTCCCACCGTGGGTTTGGTGACCCCGACGGTGGTCATCAGCGCGATCCGTGCCGGCGCCTCGAGCACGCTCAGCACGTTGCGCACCGCGCCGTAGTTGACCTGCTCTGCCCCTCGTCGATTGTTGCCGCTGATGCCGTGGGTGAAGACGATGCCGGTGACGCCGGCGACGGCCTCGTGCAATGTCTCGGCGCGGGTCAGGTCGCCGACGACGACCTGTACGCCCGCCGGGAACAGTTCCGCCTGATCAGGGTCGCGCACCAGCGCGCGCGCCGTGTAGCCGCGCCTGACCGCCTCGGCGACGGCGAGCCTGCCGACGCTGCCACTGGCGCCGACGAACAGGACGACGGGCTTGTCTGTATTCATGATCTCCTCCCTTCCGGCATCGCGCCCGGTCGCGGCATGGTCATCGTTGGATTGCACTGCCGCCTGCGCCAGCTTCGATCCGGCGATGGCCATTGCGAGCAGCAGCGAATGGGCAAACAGGAACACAAACACATTCATGGTGAAGCGACTCATGCCGCACACTCCTTTGGTGACATCAATCAGCCAGCGCCCGTAATCCCGGGATCAGCGGGCCACCTTGTCGTCGATCCATGCCAGGATCAGATCGGCGATCTGCAGGTTGTTCCTGTCCATCATCATCATGTGGCTATTGCCGCGAACGCCGGTCTCCGGCGTGGTCAGGAGGCGCAGGTCGCCCCCGGCGGCGTCGATGCGCTGCTTGAGCGCCGTGCAGTCATCGAAGCGATCCTGCCAGGTCGGTCCGGGCAGCCCGGTCGGGGACGAGAGATGATCGCCGAACAGGATCAAAATCGGTGTCTGCGCCAGAATCGCGATCTCCTCATCCGTATGCACCTGAGCGTTGCAGGTGCCTGGCTCCACCATCACGATGCCGCGGATGCCTTGCGCGTCGATGATGGCCGATTCCAGCGGGTAAGGGCCGGACTGCGAGTGGGTAAGCAGCACCGCGCCGTCCAGTTGCAGCGCCAGATCCGACAGCGCCTTCCAGTTCGGGTTGTCCTCGCGCGAGGTGCCGAGAAGATCGGGGACGCTTTGCCTGGACAGCTTGTCCGCCGCCTCGATCGGGAACTGGGTATCCGGAAACGGCTTGCCCGGCTCCGGCCCGATACGGAAGTTGGTCCACGAACCGAAACCGTCGGCGAGCCGAAGCAGGTTCGGCTGCTCGCCGGGCGGGGTCAGTTCCGCGCGAACATTGTTGAACGTGGACTGGTCGAAGCCGGAACGCGCTCGTCCGATCTGGTCGACGACGTAGACGGGATGGCGGTTACGGACGAAATACTCGTACCAGCCCATGCGACCGTCGGGCGTGGTGTCGTAGGTCTTGCCGCTGAGCGTGGCGCCGTGGACCATCACCACCGCCACCTTGCTGGCGCCATCGGGCACCATGTACTCGACGTACATCTGGTCGATCGTGATCCGGTCGTCCGGGCCCATGCTGCCGAGCTCGACCGCCGTCCTCTCGACCTGCTCGCCGCCGACGAAGAAGCTGCCGCGTGACTCGAGCACCAGCGGCCCCTCGGCGGGGCGAACCTCGTGCAGCTCCTGCGCGGCGGCCACGCCCGCCCCAAGCAGGGCGGACGGCAGCAGGGCGGCGGTGAGGATTGCCGCGCGCAACGGCGGGCAGACAGCCACGTAGTCCATCGAGTTCATCGGTCCTGTTCTCCCGTCCGTTTGCTGGGGGCGTCGCAGCGGCGCTGCAACGCCGTTGCCCCGAACCTCGATGCATGCGTGGATCAGGCCCGTTGGCTGGTTCCCGATCGGGTCGTCAGAGCGTCCTGGCGTAGAACGGAGTCAACTTGCCAATCGCAGCGTCCACGTATTCGGGAACCCAATAGGTTTCGATATGCGTGGCGCCTTCGATCTCGAACAGCTCCTTGTCCTGCGTGCCGGTGGCCTTGGCGAACGCGTCCTGGCTCATGTACAGGCTGTCGGCCTCGCTTCCCGCGATCATCAGCAGCGGCTGCTGGATCAGCTCGATCTGGTCGGTGGCGTCCCAGCGCATCAGGTCCAGCAGGCTGCTGGTGGTGTAGCGGAAGGTCGAGTTGGGGTGCGCGTGCGTTTTCCAGTAGTACTCATAGCCCTGCCGGTACAGATCGAACGGCAAAGCGGCGATCTGCTCGTCGGTCAGGTTGGCATCGCCCGAGTAGAGCACTTCCCCGCCGGCCGCTTCCTGGGCGCGGGCCTCAGAGGCCTGCTGCAGACGCTGCTGGATGGTGTCCAGCTGCGAATCCACGTAGCCATTGCGACGAACCCGGCCTGAGTTGAACATGCTCACCGTCGCAATCGACTTGAACCGCTTGTCGGTCTTCGCTGCGGCCAATGAGTACCCACCGCCGCCGCAGATGCCGAGCAGGCCCAGGCGCTCCTCATCGACTCCCGCATATTGGGAGATGAAGTCCGCCATGCCGTGGATGTCCTCTATCCGGTACGCCGGCTTGTCCACACTGCGCGGCTCGCCTCCGCTCGCCCCCTGGTAGGCCGCATCCGCGGTGATCGTGATGTAGCCCTCCTCGGCCATCCGCTGCGCGTACAGGCCGGCTACCTGTTCCTTCACCCCGCCGTTGGGGTGCGCCACCACCAGTGTCGGGTAGCTCCCATTGGGGTCGTAGTCGGCCGGGGTGTAGACGTTGGCGGCAATATCCAGGCCATTGAGCTTGTACGAGACCGGATGAATATTGACCTGACCCGGCACGTTCTCGGTGATCGCGCCATCGTAGGCCAGAGTGAACGGGTTCTTTCTATAGTCCGCCGCGCCAGCCTCGCCCGCCGAGATGCCTATCACTGCTGCCAGGAGGGTGGCTTTCAAAATCGAGTGTGTCATGCGAATACCCCTAGAGATTAGAATCTACGCTCCAGACGATGTGCTGGAACCTTCACGACCGTCGGCCGTCGTCCGTCGTCCTCGATATCCATCGCTGCTTCGTCACAGTCGACGCACTTCCCCGTCAGTCCAGATCTTTCTTTGCAAGAAAGTTCGACACCAGGTCCGCGATCTGGACGTTGTTCAGATCCGACATCGGGAAGTGCGTATTGCCCTTGATGCCGACTTCCGGCAAATGGACCAGCGTCACGTCGCCCCCGTGCTGGTTGACCGTGTCGCGCCACAGCCGGGCCATCGTCAGCCGGGCACGCCAGCTGTCCTGGGCGGGCAGGTCGACCGTCTGTTCGGGGATGTTGTCGCCGAAGATCACCAGGATCGGGATCTTCGTCAGCGCCGCGAACTGCGCCAGCGGCACCGTCGCTCCCTGCACCGTGTCGAACGCGCTGGGGATCGGCGCGGGTACCTCGCCTTCGGGGAAGACGAAGCTGCTGCCCGGCTCGAAAGCCACGATGGCCTTGACGTTGTCATTCTTGATCGCAGTCAACCAGCCCGGCCCACCGCCTTGCGAATGGGTGAAGAGGATGCCGGGACCGGCTTTGTCGAATACCGCCGACACACCGTCGGAGACCACCTCCATGTCGAACGGCCCGGTATTCGGCGTCATCGCGCGAAAGAACTGCTCACGCGTCTGCGCGTCGCGGGCGAACTGCACGCCGTCGAAATACTCTGGCCACAGGCCGATGCGGAACTGGTTGAACCAGAGCTGCTCGTCCGGCGTCGGCTCGAGGGTCGCCTCGACCATGCTGCGTCCGGCATCGCCGCGGCGCGGTTGGTCGACCAGGTACACGCCGAAGCCACGGCGCAGGAACAGGTTCTGGAAACCCTCGCGACCATCGGCCGTCGTCTCCCAGGTCTTGGAAAACTGACCGGCACCATGCCACATGACGATCGGCAGCTTTCGGGCATTCACGGGTATCTGGTAGAACGCGTAGGCGTGGTCGCCGTGATAGGTCTGGCCGGCAGGGTTCATCGGTTCGCGCGGATCGAAGGTACCGGGGGCAGTGGCCACCTGACCGCCGGCCGCGAAGCTGCCCTGGTCCTGAATGACCAACGGCGCCGGCTCGTTGGCATCCGCCGCCATCGCGGCAGCGCTGGCGGCGAGCGCGGCAGCACCGACCACGCCTGTCAGGAACCGCTTGAGTGTGCTGGGCCGAGTAGCAACGTTCCCTGTCATTGACTCAGGTCCTTTCCGTAAACACTGACTGCAGCACCGGTAGTGCCGACATCGCGCGTGGCCACCCGGCGTAGAAGGCCAGGTGGGTGACGGCCTCGACGGCCTGCGTCTGCGTCAGCCCGCTGTCCATGGCGCGGTTGAGGTGAAACGGCACCTGGTCGAGCTGGCCGCGGGCGATCAGCGCGGCCATCGTGATCAGGCTGCGGTCGCGTGGCGCCAGATCCGGACGCCGCCAGAGGTCGGCGAACAGCACCTCGTCGGTATAGCGCGCCAGCTCCGGCGCGATCGGGGCGACGTTCTCCTCGACCGTCGCCGCGCGCTGGGCCTCGAACGCCTCATCGACGGGGAGCAGTTCCTCCGATGCGGGGTGATACTGCTCGGGGTCGATTCCTCGCTCGGTGAAGACGTTTCTCGCCACACCCACCGCGCTCATTCCATTCGGCCAACCGGTGTAAAAGGCCAGGTGAGTGATGAGCCCGATGATCTCGCTGGGCTCCACCCCATTGTCCAGCGCGAGATTGATGTGCGACGTCATTTGCGCACTCTGGCCGTTCGCCAGCAGGGAAGATAGCGTTACCAGGCTGCGGTCGCGCGGCGCGAGCTCCTCGCGTTTCCATACATCACCGAACAGCACGTCCTGCGTATAGGCAAAGAGCTGGGGCGCGGTCTCCCGCGCCTGCCGTGCGGCCGGCGTTTCCGGCACCGAACTCTGTGCGCTTGCCGGCAGCGACGTGGTGAGCAACAGCGCCGGTAACAGCAGTGAAAAAGGCTTCATGGATGCATATCTCCTATTGAGTGCGAGAGGTCATCACCCCTGCGCTTCGGCGGTGGAGTGGCGTGTACGGATATGGGTGGCGATCACGGATGTCACCAGGCAGCCGAGGCCGGTCAGTCCCATGATCCAGGCCATCGTCCAAGGGGTGCCGTCCGAGAACCAGCCCAGCATCGCCGCGCTGAGGATGCCGCTGCCGTAGTGCATCGCCCCGAGCAGCGAGGACGCCGACCCGGCCTGATGTGGAAAGGCGGACAATGCGCCAGCGACCGAATTGGCCACGATCAGCCCATTCATCGACATGAACAGAAAGATCGGGATCACCAGGCCGAGCAATCCACCCCAGCCGAACCAAGCGTTGACCGCGAGCACGACACCGGCCAGGGCCAGGACCCAAGTGCCGATGTGGAACAATTGCTCGCTTCCCATCCGTCTCAGTAGCCGGCGATTGACGAAGTTCGCCGCCATCATGCCAGCGATGTTCAGGCCGAAAAGCCAACCATAAGCTTGAGGCGAGACATGGTAGTACTCGATGTACGCGAACGGCGTGCCGACGATGAAGGCGTAGGCCCCGGCGTAGAAGAAGCCGCCGCAGACCGCGTAGCCCATCAGCCGGGCATCGCCCAGCAGCGCCCAATAGCCGACCAGCGTCTGCCTCAGCGGCGTGGCCGAGCGACGAGAAGGCGGCAGGCTCTCAGGCAGCGCCAGCAACGAAATCAGGGTCAGCACGCCGATGCCGGCCAACGTCCAGAAGATCCCCTGCCATGACCAGAACGCCAGGATCTGCCCGCCGAGCAGCGGCCCGACCAGTGGGGCGACCCCCATGATCAGGATCAATGTCGACAGCATCCGCGCCGACTGTTCGCGGTCGTAGAGATCGCGCACCATGGCGCGCGACAGCACCGGCCCCACGCAGGCGCCCACTGCCTGCACCACGCGCCAGACCATCATCTGCGTCACCGTGGCCGACAGCGCGCAGCCCACCGAGCCGATCGTGAACAGCACCAGACCGACCGCGATGGGCAACCGGCGGCCATAGCGATCACTGATCGGTCCCCACAGCAGCTGGCCCAGGCTGAAGCCGACCAGGAACGCGGAGAAAGTCAGCTCGATGCCGGCCGAGGTCGCATGCAGGTCGCGGCCGATGGTCGGCAGCGCCGGCAGGTACATGTCCGTGGAGACCGACGCGAACGACATCAGCGCGCTGAGGATCAGCAGCACACGCAGTTCGCTGCCTCGCCCGGCGACGGCACCGCCCGCCTCTGCCGGGTCGGCAGCGGATGCACTGGCTACGGTCGGTTTGCGTGACGTCATTGTGACAGCGGTCTCCACGACAGGTCGTTCGCAGGATGGATCAGCAGGCGCCCTCGATATCCGTAGCATGGCTCAGCCCGCAACCGTAGCTGCAACGGCACGCGCCGCCGGAGGGTTGATGCAGACCATGCCGCTGGAGACCTTCCCGGCCATGGCTCACGCTCAGGCGGCGGACAGCGAGGCCATGTCGATGACGAAGCGATAACGCACGTCGGCCTTCTCCATGCGCTCGAACGCCTGGTTGATCTGATCCATGCGGATCATCTCGCAATCCGGCAGGATGTTCTTCCGGGCGCAAAAATCGAGCATCTCCTGGGTCTCGCGAATGCCGCCGATCGGCGAACCGGCGACCCGACGGCGGCCGAGCAGCAGCGGGACGGTGCTGAGCTCGTTCATCGGACCGACCTGGCCGACGATGACCAGGGTGCCGTCCACGTCGAGCAGCGGCAGGTAGGGATCCAGCTCATGCTTGACCGGCACGGTGTCGATGATCAGATCGAAACCGTTGGCGGCCTTGGCCATCGCCTCGGGGTCGGAAGACACCAGCAGGCGGTCGGCGCCCAGCGCCAGCGCATCGGACTCCTTGTCCTTGGTGCGGCTGAGCACGGTCACGTCGGCGCCAAGACCCACGGCCAGCTTGACCGCCATATGGCCCAGCCCCCCCAGGCCGATTACGCCGACCCGGCTGCCGGGGCCGACATTCCAGGTGCGCAGCGGGGAATAGGTGGTGATGCCGGCGCACAGCAGCGGTGCTGCCTTGGAGAGGTCGAGCCCTTCAGGCATGCGCAGGCAGAACTCTTCACGCACGACCAGGTGCTTGGAGTAGCCGCCCTGGGTGTTCTCGCCGTTGATGCGGTCCACGCCGCAGTAGGTACCGGTATTGCCTTCGCGGCAGAGCTGCTCCTCGCCATGGTGGCACTGGTCGCATTCCTGGCAGCTGTCCACCATGCAGCCGACCGCTACGTGATCACCCACCTTGTATCTGGCAACCTCGGCACCGACCTCGATCACTCGTCCGACGATCTCATGGCCGGGCACGATCGGATAGTAGCTCCAACCCCAGTCGTTGCGCGCGGTGTGCAGATCGGAGTGGCACACGCCGCAGTAGAGGATCTCCATGGCGACATCGTTGGGACGCAGCGCGCGGCGCTCGAACGAGAACGGCGCGAGCGGAGAATCTGGATTGAAAGCGGCATAACCAGTGGTTTGCATGGTCGAACTCCAACAGGGCCAACATGAAGAGGATCCGGATGCGCGAAGCGCCGAGGGCCGCAGCCCGGGTACCGATACGGCACTACCAGCGGCACACGCAGTGCCAGCAAGTTAGGCGCGACAAATGACGTCCTGCCTTATCGACGCTTCACCCAGGGCACCTCATCTTAGGGACGAAATTCCATCCGATTAAGAGGGCTGTTCCGCATGCAATGATGAGCTGAACTAATAAATAACCTATCGGCACGCGATCGCAGCTTGAACGATGGCGAGCGTGAAGAGCATTTTCAACTGCCCTTCCCTCTTCCCTTGCAAACGAGCTGAAACCCAGTGACGACGCGGGCTCCAGCGCAACATCGAGCCCATTTATCGCTCCGGCTCAGCACGGCATGCACGCGCGCGCAATAATCAAAAGAGCACATCGGGACTAAGATGATCTTCTTGAGATAGCAACGATCGATTCAACTTGATTCAGCTATTTATAAGGACCAAAACATGTCATCCACACGGAATACTTGGCTGGTCACCGGATGCTCCACCGGCCTGGGCCGCGCTTTGGTGCAAGTATTGATCGAGCGCGGCAAGCAGGTGATCGCGACAGCACGTCGCCCGGAGACGCTCGATGATCTCGTCCGCGGTGCCGACAATGCCCGGGTACTGAAGCTCGATGTGACCGACGAAAACGAAGTCCGCACTGTCGTCGCTCAGGCGGAGCAGGCATTCGGTGGGATCGACGTCCTGGTCAACAATGCGGGCTACGGCTACATCTCAGCGATCGAAGAAGCCGACGAGGAGGACTACCGCGCCCTTTTTGAAACCAACGTGTTCGGGCTCATCGCCATGACCCGGGCCGCGCTGCCGGGCATGCGCCAGCGGGGGCACGGCCATGTGGTGAACGTTTCGTCCGTCGGTGGCGTCATGGGCAACCCAGGCTCCGGCTTCTATGCGGCCACCAAGTTCGCCGTCGTTGGCTTCACCGAGGCCTTGTCCAAGGAAGCGGCTCATCTTGGCATCAAGGCCACCGTGGTCGAACCCGGGGCCTTCCGCACCGACTGGGCCGGGAGGTCGCTCAAGACTCCCCGCCATCCGATCCCGGCCTATGAAGAGACCGTCCATGCCAGGATCAAAGGGCTCTCGCAGTTCAGCGGCAAGCAAAGCGGTGACCCGGTCCGGGCGGCGAAAGCCATTTTCGCCGCGGTGGAGAGCCCAGAGCCTCCCCTGCATCTGGTGCTGGGCTCCGACGGCCTGCGGCTGGTCCGCCAGCAGCTTCGTAGCCTTTCCGACGAGTTGGAAAAATGGAAGGAGCAAACGGTCAGCGCGGATTTCCAGTGAGCACTTTTCCGGGGAAAGCCATCATGGCCGCAACGCAGCGCCTTCAGCCGTTCGGCGAAGGCGGGACGAGGCGAAGCAGTCTGGCATCGATACCGTCGGTAAGGACGTAGATCGAGCCGTCCGGCGCGACCTTGACGTCGCGCATCCGCTCCCCCATCTCGGCCAGTAGCAGTTGCTGGCCGACGATCCTCCCTCCGTCACGAAGCACACGGCGCAGCGTGCGCTCCTTGAGCGCGGGCACCAGCAGGTCGCCCTGCCAATCCGCGAACAGCGCGCCGTCGTATACCGCCAGGCCGGCCGGCGCGATCGACGGCGTCCATTCCAGCATCGCTTCCCGGTAGCCCGCCAGGTGGCGAAACGGCGACACGCGCCCGAAAGGATAATCGATGCCGCCGGTCACCACCGGCCAGCCATAGTTGCCTCCCGGCACGATGCGATTGATCTCATCGCCGCCGCGCGGGCCGTGCTCGGTGACCAACAGCTCGTCAGTCGCTGGATCGTAGGCAATGCCCTGGGCATTGCGGTGGCCGAGGCTGTAGATCTCGGGCGCAGCACCAGGCCGTCCATGGAACGGGTTGTCCGCCGGCGGCTGGCCCGCCCGGTCGATCCTGACCAGGGTACCGAGGTGGTTGTCGATGTTCTGCGCATCCTCCCGCCGCGAGCCGCCGTCCCCGAGCGTGAGGACGAGCGTGCCATCACCGAGGAAGGCGATGCGCCCCCCGTTGTTGCCGGCACGCGACTTCAGGGTGGAACTGAAAAGGACACGCACGTCCTCGATCCTGTCACCCACCAGTTTCGCCCGTACAAGGCGGGTGCCATTCGCGCCTGGCCCACCGTAGCCCATGGTCAAGTAGATCAAGCCGCTCTGCTCGAACGCCGGATCGAGCGCGACCTCCATCAATCCGATGACGCCGCGCTGATGAAAGATGGGGGGCAGCCCGTCCAGCGCGACGGCAGACGACGAGCCATCGGCTGCGATGGCCAGCAGACGCCCGGACATCTCGGTGACCAGCGCCCTCCCATCCGGAAGGAACGCGACCGACCAAGGCCGGTTCAGGCCCGTAGCGATGGTCTGGACCCGGTAGCCCCCGGGGTCGCCCGGGGCAGGCCTGTCACCCGCGCCCGGGGCCATGATGATGAACAGGATGGCTGGGACGAGCACGAGCGCCAGCCCCGTCCAGAGGCGCCGCCAATGCCCCCGCGTACCAGCGGCCCGCCTCGATTGCTGCGCCCTGGGCGAGGTCATCGCGGCATAAAGCAGACCGCCGACGATCCCCGTCAGAGACATTAACGTATGGCCGAGCAGGCTGCGCGTGGCAGCGATCGCGGGCATGGGGATCACCGAGCGCATCAGCCAGAACGCCAGCCACAATCCGCCAACCGCCACAACGGCGAAGACCACCATGCGCCAAGCCGACGATGCGACCCTGGCCGCCTGATGCCCGACCAGGAGCGCGGGCAACAGCGCCGCCGCCGTGATCGCTGCCATGACCGGGCCGAACCTGGCCAAGTCCTCCAGTGTGGTCAAGGCGCGAAGCGATACTGCGACCGGCGCGCCGAGCTCAACCAGCTGAGCGAGATTGATTTGGGTCTGGACGACGCTGGCAACCGCGGCCGTCGCTATGACAGCGACCAGAAAGGGGATGACGCGCTGGGAAATCTGCTTCATTTGAATTTTCCTGCTCGTGATGTCAGGACAGATACAAAACAGCCACTGCGTGCGGAGACAGGACTGCTCTCCCAAAGCAACGATCAGCTTGCGAGCCAGCAGGGCAAAGGCTTGCCGGCCATAGGACGCATGCCCCTTTGCGACGCTCCTTGCGACAAGCGTCAGGAGGCGCGGTTGTTCTCCGGATACTGCAGCGCTTCGACGACGACGGACAGGGCACGAGAGGATTCGCGCCGGCTGGGATAATAGAGGTAATAGCCCGGGTACGGATCACACCAGTCGTCCAGCACCCGAATCAGGCGGCCAGCGGCGATGTCAGCCAACACCATGTCCTCGGGGATGAAGGCCAGGCCTTGGCCAGCCAGGGCCGCCCTGATGATGGATGAGCTATTGTTGAACACCCATTGACCCGCCACGCGAAGCTTGACCTCCTGCCCGTCCTTTTCGAAGTCCCATGGCAGCAATCCCCCATGGGTGGGAAGCCGGAGATTGATGCAGTTGTGCTGGGCCAGGTCATGAGGTGTCTCGGGCAGCGCCCGGTTGGAGAAGTAGCCGGGCGAGCCAACCACGGCAATGCGCAGGTCGGGACTGATGCGCACCGCGATCATGTCCTTGGCCACCTGATTGCCAAGGCGCACACCCGCATCGTAGCGCTGGGACACGATGTCCGACATCGCGTAGTCGACGATGATCTCGACGTTGATGTCCGGATAATCCGGGATGACCCGGGACAGTTTGGGCCACAGCACGCTGTTGGCGGCGTGCTCGGCCGATGTAATGCGAATGGTCCCGACGGGCTTGTCGCGCAGCTCCTTCACCGCGGCCAACTCGGCATCGATGTCTTCAAACCGCGGCGCCACGCTGTGGAACAGACGCTCCCCTGCCTCGGTGGGCGAGATGCTTCGCGTGGTACGGGTCAGCAACCGAACACCCAGCCGGGTCTCGAGGCGTCGAATGGCATGGCTCAGCGCCGAGGGGGAAACCCCCATCAGCGCAGCTGCACGAGTGAAGCTCCCTTCACGCACGACATGGACGAAGGCGAGGACGTCGTTGAAGCTGGTTAAGGCCATCGATGAGCCTGATCCATTCAGCTGTTTCCTTATGCTCGAGCCGGGGCCTGCGGATCCACTGCTTGACCCTGGCCATTTCAACCTGGCACCGAGTGGTGATGTTGCCGACGACTCAGGTGTCCTGGACGGGATAGCGCAGTGCCTCGATGAGCACTGCCATCGCCCGGGACAACTGCCGCCGACTTGGATAATAGAGGTGATATCCGGTAAATGTCGGGCACCAATCCTGAAGGACCTGCTGGAGCCGGCCTTCGGCGAGATGAGGGCCTGCCATCTCCTCAGGCACGTAGGCAAGACCAAAGCCGGCCAGCGCCGCATGCAGGACTTGGCGCGTCCCATTGAAGGTCAGTTGCCCTTCGACTCTTACATTGACTGGATGCTTGTCCTTCTTGAACTCCCAGACGTAGAGATCCCCATGGCTCATCAAGCGTAGATTGAGGCACTCATGATCGGCCAAGTCCTGCGGCTTCAGCGGTAGCGGGCGCTCGGCAAGGTAGTCAGGCGAACCGACGACCGCGACGCGCATGTCCGGGGCGATACGCACGGCGGTCATGTCCCGGGCCAGCTCGTCACCGAGGCGCACGCCGATATCGTATCGCTCGCTGACGATGTCAGCGAAGCGCGACTCCACGGTGACTTCGACTTTGATTTGCGGGTAGTCGGGCAACAGCTTGGCGAGTCTGGGCCAGAGTACCATCTCGGCGGCATGTTCCGTCGTCGTGATGCGGATGGTGCCAGCGGGTTTGTCTCGCAGCTCGCCCACCGCGGCCAGCTCCGCCTCGATCTCCTGAAAGCGGGGAGCGACGTTCAGCATTAATCGCTCACCCGCCTGCGTTGGAGAAACGCTGCGCGTGGTCCGGGTCAGCAGCCGGACGCCCATCTTGGCTTCGAGCGCGCGGATCGTATGGCTCAGCGCGGATTGAGAGACGCCGAGTTTCGCAGCCGCACGGGTGAAGCTTCGTTCTCGCGCCACGGCGATGAAGGCCAGCAGGTCGTTGTAGCTCTCTCTCGACATTGATGAGACCACCTCAAAAGTCTTTGCTGATTTTGCCATCTAGTCGCATCGGGAAGCGATCATTACATTGTTCATAAAGCAAAAGCCATCCGGCGACCGCACTAGCGAGGTCGCCAGCTTGGTTTACTCATCAGCACCTTGGCTCGTTGCGGCGATGCATCGGACGACCGCCGTGACCTTCGATCCTCGTTTCCGTCAATTCGTTGCCATACTGCTTGCAGGCGACGATCTGGCGCTGCTCCATAGGAGAATTGGCTATGCAGAAGCGCACGCTTGGAAAGAGCAACCTTGAAGTTTCCGCCCTCGGCCTCGGCTGCATGGGCTTGAGTCACGGCTATGGCCCGGCCACGGATACCCAAGAGGCCATCTCCCTGATCCGCGCCGCAGTCGATCGTGGCGTGACCTTCTTCGATACGGCCGAGGTCTATGGCCCCTACCTCAATGAAGAGGTCGTCGGCGAAGCGCTGGCCCCAGTGCGCGATCAGGTCGTGATCGCCACCAAGTTCGGCTTCACCTTCGGCGATGACAACAAGCAGCAAATCCTCAACAGCCGGCCGGAACACATCCGCTGGGCCGTCGAAGGCTCGCTCAAGCGCCTGCGTACCGATGTGATCGACCTGCTCTACCAGCACCGGGTCGATCCTGAGGTACCGATCGAAGATGTCGCTGGCGTGGTCAAAGAGCTGATCGCCGAGGGCAAGGTCAAGCACTTTGGCTTGTCCGAAGCCGGCGTCCAGACCATCCGGCGCGCCCACGCCGTGCAGCCCGTTACCGCCCTGCAAAGCGAGTACTCATTGTGGTGGCGCGAACCCGAGACCGAGGTCCTACCGACGCTGGAGGAGCTAGGCATCGGCTTCGTCCCCTTCAGCCCCTTGGGCAAAGGCTTCCTGACGGGGGCGATCAAGGAAGGGGCGAGCTTTGGCAGCGACGACTTCCGCAGCACGGTGCCGCGTTTTTCACCGGAGGCGCTCAAGGCCAACCAGGCACTGGTAGACCTGCTCGGCGCTATCGCTGGGGAAAAAGGCGTGACGGCTGCACAGATCGCCCTGGCATGGCTACTGGCCCAGAAACCATGGATCGTGCCGATTCCGGGCACCACCAAGCTGCACCGGCTGGAAGAGAATCTCGGCGCCGCTGCGGTGGCGCTTTCAGAGATCGATTTGAGCAAGATCGCGGAAGCCCTGGATCAAGTGCAGATCCAAGGCGACCGCTACTCCGCCGCACTGCAGTCGCGCGTCGGGCGCTAAGTCGGGAGAGGTCGAATTTCCCGCATACGCCCGATGCGTCTCCAGAGGAGAAATGACAGATGCAAAAGCGCACGCTTGGAAAGAGCAAGCTTGAAGTCTCGGCCCTCGGCCTGGGCTGCATGGGCCTGAGTCATGCCTACGGTCCGGCCACCGACACCCCACGAGCCGTCTCGCTCATCCGGGCCGCAGTGGACCGGGGCGTGACCTTCTTCGATACGGCCGAGCTCTATGGCCCCTTCCTCAACGAGGAGGTCGTCGGCGAAGCGCTGGCCCCGGTACGCGATCAGGTCGTGATCGCGACCAAGTTCGGCTTCACCTTCGGCGACGAAGACCATCCATATGCCCTCGACAGCCGCCCCGAGCACATCCGCTGGGCGGTCGAAGGTTCGCTCAAACGCCTGCGCACCGATGTGATCGACCTGCTCTACCAGCACCGGGTCGATCCCAATGTGCCGATCGAGGACGTGGCCGGCACGGTCAAGGACCTGATTGCGGAAGGCAAGGTCAAGCACTTCGGCCTGTCCGAGGCCGGCGTGCAGACCATCCGCCGTGCACACGCCGTGCAGCCGGTCACCGCCGTGCAGAACGAGTACTCGCTGTGGTGGCGCGAACCCGAAGCCGAACTGCTCCCCGCGCTGGAACAACTGGGTATCGGCCTGGTGGCGTTCAGCCCCCTCGGCAAGGGCTTCCTCACCGGTGCGATCACCGCGGGAACCACTTTCGACAGCAACGATTTCCGAAGTACGGTGCCGCGCTTTTCACCCGAAGCACTCCAGGCCAACCAGGCCCTGGTGGAGCTGCTGGGCTACATTGCCGATGACAAGGAGGCGACGCGGGCACAGATCGTCCTGGCGTGGCTGCTGGCGCAAAAACCCTGGATCGTGCCGATCCCCGGCACCACCAAGCTGCACCGGCTGGAAGAGAATCTCGGCGCCACCGCCGTACAGTTGACCGACGAAGATCTGGCCAGGATCGACGACGCCCTGCGCCAAGTGAAGATACAGGGCGACCGCTATCCCGCTGTAATGCAGGCCCAGGTCGGGCGCTGAACCGGGAGACACCAGGATGACCACAGATCATGATCCGGTCCGTCGGGCAATGATGACGGCGCTCGCTGTCGCTCCCCTCAGTGCTTTCGGGGAAACCTCCAACGCCGGTGGCGAAATGCGGCGAACGGGGTCACATATGCTGGTGGCGTATTTCTCCCGGTCAGGGAACACACGCGTCATCGCCGGCCTGATCCATCGCTCGCTCGGCACCGATCTGTTCGAGATACGGCCCGCCTCGGCGTATCCCGACGACTATCTGGCCACGGTCGAGCAGGCCCGGCAGGAGCGGGACAGCGGCTATGAGCCAGCGCTGGCGGCCAGCGTCTCCGACATGGAGCGCTACGACACCTTGTTCCTGGGCTTTCCCATTTGGGGAGGTACCGCGCCGCCGATCATCCGCGCCTTTCTCTCCGCGCACGACCTCGCCGGCAAGACCCTGATTCCTTTCGTCACCCATGGCGGCTATGGACTCGGCGACAGCCAATCCGTCCTCGCCAGCCACGCGCCCGAAGCACGTTTGCGCCAAGGCTTCGTCATGGAAGCCGACCAGGAGCGGCGTACCATGAACCGCGTGAACGATTGGCTCGAGGGGGTCGAGATCAAGCAATAGGCCCCGGGGGGTGCTGACGACGCGCAGCCGGGTCGGCGCCTTCCCCATCCACCTTCGACACTGCACTAAAGAGGACAGGCTCGCATGGAAAACATCGCCAACAAGATCGTCGTCATCACCGGCGCCAGCTCGGGCCTCGGCGCTGAGACCGCCCGCCATCTGGTCGAGGCCGGCGCCAAGGTCGCGCTCGGCGCGCGTCGCCTGGACCGGCTCGAAGCGCTGGCCGAGGAACTGGGCAGCGACAACGCCACCGTCTTCAAGGTGGACGTGAGCGAGCGCGAGCAGGTCCAGGCCTTCGTCGACCATGCGGTGGCGACCTTCGGCCGGATCGACGTGATGATCAACAACGCCGGCGTGATGCCGCTCGCACCGCTGGAGCTTTTGAACTTCGACGACTGGAACCAGTGCATCGACGTCAACGTCAAGGGCGTGCTCTGGGGCATCGCTGCGGCACTGCCGCACTTCAAGGCGCAGAAGTCCGGCCAGTTCATCAATGTCTCTTCGGTGGCCGGCCATCGGATCAGCCCCGGAGGCGCGGTCTATTCGGCCTCGAAGTACGCGGTGCGGGCCATCTCCGAGGCGCTGCGCCAGGAGGTCAAACCCTACAACGTGCGCACCACCGTGCTTTCGCCGGGCGCCGTGGACACCGAGCTGCCCGGTTCGGTCAAGGCCGAAGGGGTCGCCGAGGGCGTGGCCCAGTTCTACGCCGCCACCGCCATCCCGGCATCGAGCTTCGCGCGCTGCGCGCTGTTCGCCATCGCCCAGCCGGAAGACGTGGACATCAACGAAATCCTGTTCCGCCCCACCAAGCAGGATCTTTGAACACTGCGGGAGGAAAGCAAATGAGCACATGGCTGATCACCGGCTGTTCGACGGGCCTGGGCCGCCACCTTGCACAGGCGGTATTGCAGGCGGGCTTCAACGCGGTCGTCACCGCCCGTAATCCGCGCTCGGTCCAGGACATCGTAGCGGCCTATCCGGACACTGCCCTGGCGGCTGCGCTGGATGTTGCCGACCAGGATGCGGTCGAACGCACGGTCAAGCTGGCCGAGGAGCGCTTCGGCGGCATCGACGTACTGGTCAACAATGCAGGCCACGGCTATCGCGCGGCGGTCGAGGAAGGTGAAGAGGCGCAGGTCGCCGAGCTCTTCGGTGCCAACTTCTTCGGCGCCGTCGCGATGATCAAGGCGGTGCTTCCGGCAATGCGCGCGCGGCGCAGCGGCACCATCGTCAACGTCACCTCGATCGCCGCGCGTCTCGCCGCGCCCGGCTCCGGCTACTATTCGGCGACCAAGTTCGCGCTGGAAGGGCTGTCCGATGCGCTGCGCAAGGAAGTCGGCCCGCTCGGGATCGGCGTGCTGATCGTCGAGCCGGGCGCGTTCCGCACCGATTTCGCCGGGCGTTCGCTGCACGGCTCGGCGACGGAGATCGCCGACTACGCCGCAACCGCCGGGCTGCGCCGCAAGGAGAACGACAAGACCAGCGGCACCGAGCCCGGCGATCCGGCGCGAGCGGCACGCGTGCTCGTCGAGGTGATCGAAGGCGGGACGCTGCCGGTGCGGCTGCTGCTCGGCAGCGACGCGGTCCAGATCGTCACCGCCGAGATCAAGGCCCAACTCGATGAGATCGAGGAGTGGACCGGCGTGAGCGCACGCACCGACTTCCCCGACGCCGGGCAAGGCCAGGCGCCCGCAGGCTACCAGTGAGCGGGCCCGAACCTGCCGCTGGCCGGTTTCACCCGCTGCGCGAACGCGACGCGGTGGAAACGCCGGTCGAAACACAACCCACACTCTTGTAAGGAATCGAAATGAAAACGCGCAAACTCGGAAGCGATCTCGAAGTCTCCGCCCTCGGCCTGGGCTGCATGGGCATGACCGCTGTCTACGGCCCAGCCGCCGACAAGCAGGAGATGATCAAGCTCATCCATGCCGCCCACGATCGCGGCATCACCCTGTTCGACACCGCCGAAGCCTACGGTCCCTTCGCCAATGAAGAGCTGGTCGGCGAAGCCCTGCAGCCGATCCGCGACCAGGTGGTCATCGCCACCAAGTTCGGTTTCGACATCGACCCCGAGACCGGCGCGCGCGGCCCCGGCACCAACAGCCGGCCCGAGCACATCAAGCTCGCGGTCGAGAAGATGCTGCAGCGCCTGCGCACCGACCGCATCGACCTGCTCTACCAGCACCGCGTCGACCCGGCGGTGCCGATCGAGGACGTGGCCGGCGCGGTCAAGGAGCTGATCGCCGCAGGCAAGGTCAAGCACTTCGGCCTCTCCGAGGCGGGCGTGCAGACCATCCGCCGCGCCCATGCGGTTCAGCCGCTGGCGGCGGTGCAGAGCGAGTATTCGCTGTTCTGGCGTGGGCCGGAGCTTGAACTGCTGCCGCTGCTGAAGGAGCTGGACATCGGCTTCGTGCCGTTCAGCCCGCTCGGCGCCGGCTTCCTGACCGGCAAGATCGACGAGAACACCCAGTTCGACGCCAGCGACTTCCGCAATAACGTGCCGCGCTTCTCGCCCGAGGCGCGCAAGGCCAACATGGCGCTGGTCGAGGTGGTCAAGGCCGTCGCCACGCGCAAGGGCGCCACACCGGCCCAAGTCGCGCTGGCCTGGCTGTTGGCGCAGGCACCGGGGATCGTGCCGATCCCGGGCACCACCAAGCTGCATCGCCTGGAAGAGAACCTGGGTGCCGTCGATCTCGAACTGACCAGCGAGGACCTCGGCCAGATCGACCAGGAGCTGTCGAAGTTCGAGGTTCAGGGCGAGCGCCTGCCCGAGGCCGTGCTCAAGATGACCGGGCTCTGAGATCGAGGGGAGCTTTCGCCGGTTCGGCTCGCCGAACCGGCCTCGCAGCAAGGCAGTACCCGGCCAACCTTCTCGGAAACCAACCCACTCGGAAAGGAGGAGCAGATGAGTTCGTGTGTTCGGTCATTCCAGGACGTCGTGCGATCCCGGCATTCGGTCCGCGGATTCCTACCCTCTCCGATCCCTCGCAACGAGTTGGAAGAGTTGTTCCAGGAGGCGCAGTACGCGCCCTCGAACTGCAACACCCAGCCCTGGAACGTCCATGTCGTCGGCGCAGACAAGCTCAAGCGGCTGAGCGATGCCCTCGTCGAGGCGCTCGCGCAAGAGCACTACAGCCCCGACTTCAGCTTCGACACCCATGACTACCCGCCTCCCTACAAGCAACGTGCCGCGGACCAGGGGGGCAGGTACTACCAAGCGCTGGGTGTGGCCCGCGGCGATAGCCTGAGCCGGGCGGAGGTGGTAGCGCGCAACGTCAGGTTCTTCGGCGCCCCGCACGTGGCCTTCCTGTTCATGCCCGCGGTCGGCGACAACGTCCGCGTGGCGGCCGACGTCGGCATGTACGCGCAGACCTTGCTGCTCGCCCTGGCCGCGCGCGGCTATGCCGGCGTCCCGCAGACCATCCTCGGCTCCTTCGCCGAGACCGTGCGCCACGCGCTTGGCGTATCGGATGATTTGAAGCTGCTGTTCGGCATATCCTTCGGCGTGCCCGACGACTCCCATGCCTCCTCCGGCTATCGCGAGGGCCGCATCGCTGTGGAGGAAAGCGTCGTGTGGCACGAATGATCCAGGCCACGGGTGAAACCGTGCCTGCCCAAAAAACCCGCAAACCAAAGGAACCCACCCCATGACCCAGAACGATCAACAAGACGAGCACGGCCATGGGCCAGCCAATCTACAGCGCCGCCAGTTGCTGGCTTCCGCCGCCATCCTCGGTGTGGCGCCCTGGCTGCTGTCGGCCTGCGCTTCGTCCGCGTCGTCCAACACCAGCCCCACCGCGCCCGCGCAATCGGCCAGGAGCGGCTTCTTGCCGGCCAGCCAGCGCCGCATGCTGGGCACGCTCGAGGTTTCCTCCCTCGGCCTGGGCTGTCAGTGGGTTCCCGCCGCGGTCGAGGGCTCGGTATCCGACCGCTATGGCAGCACCATCGAGCGCAAGGCCGCGATCGAACTGATCCGCACGGCGTTCGATCGCGGCGTCACCCTGTTCGACACCGCCGAGGCCTATGGCCCGTACCTCTCCGAGGAGGTCGTCGGCGAGGCCTTGCAGGGCATCCGCGACCAGGTGGTGATCGAGACCAAGTACGGCTTCAGTTTCGATCCGCAGCAAGCCCAGGCGCGTGGCGGCCGCGACAGCCGGCCCGAACACATCAAGCAGGTGGTCGAGGCCATGCTCAAGCGCCTGCGCACCGACCGCATCGACCTGCTCTACCAGCACCGCGTCGACCCGCAGGTGCCGATCGAGGACGTGGCCGGCGCGATCAAGGACCTGATCGCCGAGGGCAAGGTGCTGCACTACGGCCTCTCCGAGCCCGGCATCCAGACCATCCGCCGCGCCCATGCGGTGCATCCGCTGGCGGCGATCCAGAACGAGTACTCCATGCTCTGGCGCGGGCCGGAAACGGACGTGCTGCCGGTCTGCGAGGAACTGGGCATCGGCTTCGTGCCGTGGAGCCCGCTGGGCATGGGCTTCCTCACCGGCACGATCAACGCCGATACCCGCTTCGCCGAGGACGGCCAGCGCGAGTTCCGCGCGTCGGTACCACGCTTCGCCCCCGATGCCCTGCCGGCCAACATGGCGCTGGTGGAGGTGGTCGAGACCTGGGCGCAACGCAAGGACGCAACGCCCGCCCAGTTGGCACTGGCATGGCTGCTGGCGCAGAAGCCGTGGATCGTGCCGATTCCCGGCACCACCAAGATCGCTCACCTGGAAGAGAACCTCGGCGCCGCCGCGATCACCTTCACCGATGAGGAACTGGCCGAACTCAATGCGGCCGTGGCCGCGGTCCCGATCCAGGGCGACCGGCTGCCCCCGGCGGTAATGCAGATGTCGGGCGTGGAAGCGCCACTGCCGCGCTGAGCGAGAGGATGGCGTGGTGTCGGGCGGGCGCCGAAACAGGCAACGTCGATCGCGATCGACGATCATCGCCAACGTGAAAGCATCTGTCCGCGCCACCCATCCACGCATGACCGAGGCGACGACGCCATGTCGCTGGGAAGGTCCTATTCCATGAAGGAAAACGCAATGAAACCGCTTGCTGCCATCAGCCTCGCAATGACTCTTTTTTCTTCAACGTCATCTGCCCAAGAAGCCCCCATGATCGAGATCAACCGCGTCGGCTCACAGCCTTCCGCCGCTGGCCCGGAAAGCAACTTCACCGGCTCGGTCCGCGTCGACTCTCTGTTCCGGGGCACCGAGCCCGCTCGCGTCGGCGGCGGCACCGTCACTTTCGAGCCCGGCGCACGCACCGCCTGGCACACCCATCCGCTGGGACAGACCCTGATCGTGACCGCCGGCGTCGGCTTGGTGGGGCAGTGGGATGGCCCGATCCAGGAGATGC
The DNA here is from genome assembly GCF_000621205.1 of Halotalea alkalilenta DSM 17697. GTDB lineage: Bacteria > Pseudomonadota > Gammaproteobacteria > Pseudomonadales > Halomonadaceae > Halotalea > Halotalea alkalilenta. The sequence continues at coordinate 105,992 of NZ_KK211234.1, forward strand.
GCCCAGGCGACATCGTCTGGATCCCACCGGGCGTCAAGCACTGGCACGGCGCCAGTCCCAGCGTGGGCATGAGCCACATCGCGATCGCCGAGTCGCTGGATGGCAAATCGGTGGAATGGATGGAAAAGGTCACCGACGAGCACTACCTGGATTGACTGCTTTTCCTGCAATGAATGCTCTCGTAGCAGCACTTGCTCCCACGTCGTCACCGGCCCTGTCCCGATAGCATCCGCCAGCGGCGCGCAGTGATTCGATGCACGGCGCCGCAGGCCGGGCGGGAGCCACGCCGCTGGGGATACAGCCGAGGTCAGCAGGCCCAGCGGCCCGTTTACGGATGCAAGGATCGTTGGCGAGACGCTTGCCCCCTTTCCGCCATCCCATACGGATCGAATGAGGCTCGGCTGCGCCTTATAAAGTCATACTAATTACCGATACCCTCGGTTGGGAAACCCGCTTAGGTTAGCGCTAACCAAACGTCAATTGGCGCGCATCCTGGCGGATTCTTCGCTGTGCGCGGCTCTGACCCACTGCCGCCGAGGGTCCCGATCATGCTGGAGATAACGTCACCACAGCGTTTCAGTCTGCGCTACCTGAAGTACGGCTCGCTGTTTTTCCTCTACTACTTCATCGTCGGCGGTACGGTGCCATTCCTGGCGATATGGTTCCAAGACGTGGTCAGCCTCGATGCAGGGCAGATCGGACTGATGTTCGGGGCCAAGGCGATCGCCGCGATGCTGTTCCAGCCGCTGTTCGGGGTGATCACCGACCGCCTCGACAACCGCAAGCATCTGCTCTGGTGCCTGATTCTCATGCTGGTGCTGTTCGCCCCGTTCATGAGCTTCGTCTACGCCCCGCTGCTCGAGCAGAGCGTCCTGTTCGGTGCGTTGGTGGGAGGCGTCTACCTCGGGATCATTTTCGCCGCTGGCGCCGGTACCCTCGAGACCTGGATCGAGAAGGCCTGCCGCGCGAGCGGGCTGGTCTATGGGCGGGTTAGGATGTTCGGCGCGGTGGGCTTCGGTAGCTCGGCGGCGATTTCCGGCATGCTGATCAGCGGCAACCCACAGTCGATCTTCTGGCTCGGCTCCGCCTGCGCCTTGGTCATGGCGGTGCTGATGCTCAGGGTCAATCCCGATTCGGCGGTGGATCGTCCAGCGGAGCGCGCGGACAAAGCCTCGCCGGTCTCCTATGCCACCATCCGCGCCCTGTTCGCCGATCGCCGCTTCTGGGCCCTGGTGCTCTACGTGCTCGGCGTCGCCTGCCTCTACGACGTATTCGACCAGCAGTTCGTCAACTACTTCCGCAGCTTCTTCGACGACCCGCAGCGCGGTAGCCAGGCGTTCGGCTTCGTCACCACGCTGACCGAGTTCTCGGTGGCAGCGTCGATGTTCTTCATTCCGCTACTGCTCAATCGGATCGGCGGCAAGAACGCATTGCTGCTCGCAGGCGTAGTGATGACGGTCCGTATCCTCGGCTCCTCACAGGCGACTTCGATCGAAGCGCTGATCGTGCTCAAGCTGCTCCATGCCATCGAGGTACCGCTGATATTCGTCGGCATGTTCAAGTACATCGAAGACGTCTTCGACACTCGGCTTTCGGCGACGATCTACATGGTCGCGTTCATCTTCACCCGTGGCGTCGGGGTGACATTGCTCTCCCGCTGGTTGGGCTGCTCTATGAGCGCTACGGTTTCCAGACCACTTACCTGGCACTGGGACTGATGGCGCTGATCTTCACCGTGGTCGCGGCATTCATCCTCGACGCCGGGCGCCACCAGAACCTGCATCGCCGGCGTAACCGGGCGCCGGCGACCCTACGTTGAACGCCTCCACTCACCCACACCTTTACAGGAGACACCAATGGAAGATCGCTTGATCAAGCTCGACGGCGGGGATACGAGCCTGGTGGTCAGAGTCACCCCCTACCCTGAGATCGTCTACTGGGGGGCCAGGCTCGAGGCTTTCGAACCCGCCTTCGCCGCGAGCCTGAGCTATCCCGTGCCGAACGGCCGGCTCGACGTCACCGCACCGCTGACGCTATCCCCCGAGCAGGGCCGCGGGATGTTCTCGAGTCCCGGGGTCGAAGGACACCGGGCAGGCGGCGATTGACTCGAGCTCGATCCGGCCACCGGTGTTCTCGGCACCCGTCATCGGCTGATCAATGCAGGCGATACGCCCTACTCGCTGCAGCGCCTGGCGCTGACCCTGCCGCTGCCGGATCGAGCCGGAGAACTGATGGGCTTCCACGGCCGCTGGCTGCAGGAGTTCCAGACCCACCGGATATCGGTGTCCCACGGCGGCTACCTGCAGGAGAGCAGGCGCGGACGCCATCATGAGTACTTCCCCGCGATGGTCGCCGGCACCGCGCACTTCGGCGAATGCCGTGGCGAGGTCTGGGGGGCCCACCTGGCCTGGAGCGGCGATCACCGGATCCGCATCGACACCAAGAGCGACGGCCGCCGTTTCCTGCAGGCCGAAGCGCTCTACCAGGCCGGCGAGATCCAGCTTCCGCCCGGCGAAGGCCACGCCACCCCCTGGCTCTACGCCAGCTATGGCGGCGAAGGGCTGAATGCGATGAGCGACGCCTTCCATCGCTTCGTACGCGCGCGCCTGCTGCGCTTCCCGCTCGAAGCCGAGCGCCCAGTGCAGTTGAACATCTGGGAAGGGGTCTACTTCGACCACGATCCCGACTACATCATGCGCATGGCCAGCGAGGCCAGGACACTCGGTGTCGAGCGCTTCATCATCGATGACGGCTGGTTCCGCCATCGCGACGACGACCACGCAGGGCTGGGTGACTGGTACGTCGACGAGCGCAAGTACCCACAGGGACTCGGTCCCGTCATCGACCATGTCCGCGGCCTCGGCATGCAGTTCGGGCTCTGGTTCGAACCCGAGATGGTCAATCCCGACTCCGACCTGTTCCGCGCCCATCCCGACTGGATGCTCGGCCTGTCCGGCTACGACCAGCCCACCGGGCGCCACCAGTACGTGCTCGATCTGTGCAATCCCGCGGTGTTCGACTACCTGCTCGCCCGGCTCGACGCCATTCTCGGCGAGCACCCGATCGACTACGTCAAGTGGGACATGAATCGTGACTTGCTGCAGCCGAGCCACGACGGCCGCGCATCGTCCCAGGCACAGACCGAGCGCGTCTACGCGCTGTTCGACGAACTGCGCAAGCGCCATCCCGCCACCGAGTTCGAATCCTGCGCCTCGGGCGGGGGCAGGATCGACTACGGGGTACTGCGCTACGTGCAGCGGTTCTGGACCTCCGACAGCAATGACGCCCTCGAGCGCCAGCGGATCCAGCGCGGCATGAGCTACTTCTTCCCTCCCGAGGTCATGGGCGCGCACATCGGCGCCGACCGTTGCCACTCCAGTCGCCGTCGCCACGACGTCGAATTCCGCGGTCTCACCGCGCTGTTCGGCCATATGGGCGTCGAGCTCGACCCGCTCGCCGCAAGCCTCGAAGAGCGCGAGGGCTTCGCCCGCTACATCGCCCTGCACAAGCGACTGCGCGGGCTGCTCCACGGCGGACGCAGCGTGCGTTTGGAGACCGCCGACGCCGAGCGGCTGCAGGCACAGGCGGTGATCGACGATCAGCGGGCGGTGGTGATGGTCGCCCAGCTCGCCACACCGAGCTGGGCGATGAACGAAGCACTGCGGATTCCTTATCTCGATCCACGCAAGCGCTACCGGGTCAGCGTCCTGGATCGTCCCAACGCCGCGCGCGATGGCAGCCACACGATGCGACGCCAAGTGCCGTGGATGGCGGGGGATGGTTTCGAAGCGAGCGGGGCCTGGCTCGCCGAAGCAGGGCTCAGGCTGCCGCAGATGGATCCCGAAAGCGCACTGCTGATCGAGCTGGAAGCGCTATAGCGAGGCGTTCGACCCGCTGGCAGGGCACCGACCGCCAGCGGGCCGGCATCGGTGAGTCCGTCGCTCAGGCAAAGCGACGCGCTCACCGGTGCGGTAGCCGCCGAGCGGGCTCCGTCATGTCGCGCTCGTCGTCGGCGACACTGGTGGCGTCGAGGTAAAAACGAAAAAAGCGCCTCGCGGGCGCTTTTTCATCTTTGCATCGAATGCTTGAAGTGGCGGACCGGACGGGACTTGAACCCGCGACCTCCGGCGTGACAGGCCGGCATTCTAACCAGCTGAACTACCGGTCCGCA
>NZ_KK211234.1:110427-123365 GCF_000621205.1 Halotalea alkalilenta DSM 17697
GTGGCGGACCGGACGGGACTTGAACCCGCGACCTCCGGCGTGACAGGCCGGCATTCTAACCAGCTGAACTACCGGTCCGCATTGCGCTGCGCTTGACTACATGACTCGCCACCTAGGTGACATGGTGGGTGGTACAGGGTTCGAACCTGTGACCCCCAGCTTGTAAGGCTGGTGCTCTACCAACTGAGCTAACCACCCCAGGTCATGTGGCGACGCATTCTACCGATACCCCCATGAAAGTCAAACGCTTTTCTGCAAGCTCCCGCTATGGTCAGCGCTGGACCTTCCATGGCAGGGTGTCGTCGCCCACATCCAGCGAACGCAGTTCGATACGGTCGCGCAGGCGGGTTTCACGGGCCGCCTCCAGCCCAGCGAAATCGAACAGCTCGCGATCGCCGAGCTGGGAGGGTGCGACGTTGGTGAACGCCTTGAACATGCTCTCGATCCGCCCTGGATACTTGCGCCCCCACTCGTTGAGCATCTCCTTGACGTTCTGGCGCTGGAGGTTCTCCTGGCTGCCACAAAGGTTGCAGGGGATGATCGGGAAACCCATCGCCTGGGCGTACTCGACGATGTCCGCTTCGGCGACGTAGGCGAGCGGGCGGATCACGATGTGCCGGCCGTCGTCGGAGAGCAGCTTCGGCGGCATCGCCTTCAGGCTGCCGGCGAAGAACATGTTGAGGAACAGGGTCTCGAGGATATCGTCGCGATGGTGGCCGAGGGCGATCTTGGTCGCGCCGATCTCCTCGGCGAAGCCATAGAGGGTGCCGCGCCGCAGGCGCGAGCAGAGCCCGCAGGTGGTCTTGCCCTCAGGCACCTTCTCCTTGACGATCGAGTAGGTGTCACGCTCGACGATGTGATAGCGCAGCCCGGTGCGCTCGAGGTACTCGGGCAGGACGTAGTCGGGGAACCCAGGCTGTTTCTGGTCCAGATTGACCGCGATCAGCTCGAACTCGATCGGCGCATTGCGCTTGAGGCTCCTGAGCACCTCCAGCATGGTATAGGAGTCCTTGCCTCCGGATAGGCAGACCATCACCCGGTCGCCCTGCTCGATCATCCCATAGTCGATGATCGCGTTGCCGACCTGCCGGCGCAGGCGCTTTTGCAGCTTGTTGAACTCGCGCTTGCGCTTTGCCGCCTCTATGCCGTCACCAAAGTCCGGCGCGCCGGGCGAGACGTCATCGATGTCGTCGAGCGCAGCGTTCGGGGAGAGCTCGGATCGCGGGGATACGCCCGCGTCCCGGGCGAGCTCGATGCCCGGGGCAGTAGCTGATCTGGACATGGGAATCCGGTGCGTGAAGGACTGACTGGAAAGTGCGCATCATAGCATTCACCTGCGACGCTCGCGAAGCAGCCAGGGGGCTTCAGCTTTGCGCCGGCCTGTTAGACTCCGCCCACGGACGAAGGAGAGTGACATGTTCCAAGGCTGGCTTCTGATCGCGATCTCGCTGGGTTACATAGCGCTTCTCTTCGCCATCGCCTGGAGCGGCGACCGCCGCGCACGGCTCAGCGGCCCGGTACGCCGCCGCCCGGTGGTATACAGCCTGGCGCTCGCGGTCTACTGCACCTCCTGGACCTTCTACGGCAGCGTCGGACAGGCGGCAATCTACGGCTTCAGCTATCTGCCCATCTTCCTCGGCCCGATCCTCACCTTCCTGCTGTTCTGGCCGGTCCTGAGCAAGATGATCCGGGTCGCCAAGCGCCAGAACGTCACCTCCCTGGCGGACTTCATCGCTTCGCGCTATGGCAAGTCGCAGTCGCTGGCGGCCTTCACCGGGCTCGCCGCACTGGTAACGACGCTGCCCTACATCGCGCTGCAGCTCAAAGCGATGGCGATGAGCTTCACCGTCTTCACCAGCCGCGACGACATCATCAGCGCACCAATGTTCGGCGATACCGCGCTCTATCTGGCGCTGTTGATGGCGCTGTTCGCGATCCTCTTCGGCACCCGCCAGACCAACGCCACCGAGCACCACGAGGGCATGATCCAGTCGATCGCCTTCGAGTCGCTGCTCAAGCTGGTGGTGTTCCTGATCCTCGGCGTGATGGTCACCTGGGTGGCGTTCAACACCATCGAAGGCATCCCCGGCCATATCCTCCCCCCCGCTTCGGATCAGCCCGCCTCGCTCGATCTCGATCATCGCTTCGGCACCGGGCTCGGCCAAGGGGTCTGGGTCCAGACCGTGCTGGCGATGCTCGCGGTGTTCTGCGTGCCGCGCCAGTTCCACGTCACCGTGGTCGAGTACACCCACCGCGACGATGGGGCCCGCGCCCGCTGGCTGTTCCCGATCTACATGGTGCTGGCGGCGCTGTTCGTGATGCCGCTCGCCACCGCCGGGCTTTCGCTCTACGGCGCCAGCGGCCTCGATCCCGACACCTACGTGCTGCACCTGCCGATCTCGATGGGCAGCGAATGGCTGGCGCTTTTGACCTTCATCGGCGGCTTCTCGGCAGCGAGCGGGATGGTGATCATGGCCAGCGTCACACTCTCGATCATGATCTCCAACGAGGTGATCATCCCCCTGCTGCTGAGGCTGCGCTGGTTCGACCCCTCGCGCGGCGGCTACACCCGCTGGCTGCTGCGCGCACGCCGACTGATCATCGTGCTGGTGATCGCGCTGGCCTATGGGGTCTACCGGCTACTGGCCGATTCGAGCTCGCTGGCCGCGCTCGGCTGGCTGTCGCTGGCCGGGCTCGCCCAGCTGGCACCGGCGCTGCTCGGCGGCCTCTACTGGAAGCGCGGCAACCGCACCGGGGTGAGCGTCGGCATGACCGCGGGCCTGGCGATCTGGGCCTATACCCTGCTGCTGCCCACCCTGGTCCAGGCCGGGGTGTTCCCCGAACGACTGGTCACCGAGGGACCGTTCGGGATCGGCCTGCTCAACCCGCTGACGCCGTTGGGGCTCTCCTTCGCCGATCCGCTCAGCCAGGGGGTGATGTTGTCGATCGGGCTCAACCTGTTCTGCTACATCTTCGGCTCCCAGGTCAGCTCCCAGCGGATCGTCGAGCGGATCCAGGCATCGCTGTTCGTCGACAGCGCCGGCAGCCAGCAGCCCTCGGTCAACCGCCCGTGGATGGGCACCACCTCGGTCGAGGACCTGAAGGCGCTGTGCAAGCGCTTCCTCGGCGCCGATCAGGTCGATCGCGCTTTCGACGAATACGCCCAGCGCCAGCAGACACCGCTGGCCGCCAGCACGCGCGCGTCGATCGACACCATCCAGTTCAGCGAGCGCCTGCTCGCCTCGGCGATCGGCGCCTCCTCCGCGCGGATCGTGATCAATTCGGCGCTGTCGCGCCGTGGGATCGAGATCTCCGACGTGGTGTCGATCGTCGACGAAGCCTCCCAAGTGCTCGAGTTCAACCGCTCGCTGCTGCAGTCGACGGTGGAGAACCTGCACCAAGGGATCAGCGTGGTCGACCACAGCTATCGGCTGGTGGTGTGGAACCGCCGCTACCTGGAGATGTTCAACTTCCCCGACAACCTGATCCGGGTCGGCACCCCGTTCGAGAAGGTGTTCCGCTACAACGCCCAGCACGGTGAATACGGACCGGGCGACCCGGAGGAGCACGTCGCTCAGCTGATGGACAACCTGCGCTCGGGCCAGCCCCACCACTACCAGCGCTATCGCAAGGACGGCACGGTGCTCGACATCCAGGGCAACCCGATGTCGAGCGGCGGCTTCGTCTATACCTACCAGGACATCACCCAGCAAAAGCGCACCGAGGAGGCGCTGATCCGCTCGGAGAGCAACATCCGCATCTACACCGACAACGTGCCGGCGCTGATCGCCTACTTCGACGTCGACTGCCACTATCTGTTCACCAACCGCGCCTATGAATCGGTGATGCAGATCGATCGCACCGATGCGATCGGCAAGCGCGCGGAGGAAGTGATCAGCCCCCGCGACTGGAAGACCCGTGCGCCCTGGATGCTGAGAGCGCTGGGCGGGGAGCGGGTCAGCTACGAGCTGTCGATGGACGATACCGAGGGTGGCGTACGCTACATGCTCGCCACCTATACGCCGCACTTCGGGGTCGGCGGCCGGGTGCTGGGCTTCTTCGCGCTCTACCAGGACATCACCGAGCGCCGCCTGGCCGAGATCGCGCTCAAGGAGACCAACGAGCACCTCGAGGAGCGGGTACGCGAACGTACCCGCGAGCTCTCCCAGCTCAACGAGGCGCTGCGCAAGGAGAACCAGGTGCGCGCCCAGGCCGAGCAGGCGCTGCGCCAGGCCAAGCAGATCGCCGAGACCGCCAATGCCTCGAAGACCCGCTTCCTCGCTGCTGCAAGCCATGACCTGCTGCAGCCGCTCAACGCCGCCAGGCTCTTCACCTCGGCGCTGTCGCAACGCTTCGCCCAAAGCGAGCACATGAGCACGCTGACCCACATCGACAACTCGCTGCAGGCAGCGGAGGAGCTGCTCGGCACGCTGCTCGACATCTCCAAGCTCGATGCCGGCGCGCTGACCCCCAAGCGCCAGCTGTTCAGCCTCGATGAAGTGCTTCGTCCGCTGCAGGCGCAGTTCGAAGTGATGGCCGCGGAGCGCGGGCTCGACCTGAAGGTGGTGATGACCCATGCGACGGTCGACTCCGACCCGCAGATGCTGCGCCGGATCATCCAGAACTTCCTCTCCAACGCCTTGCGCTATACCCAGGACGGGCGCGTGCTGCTCGGCTGCCGTCGCCGTGACGGAGAAATCGTGATCGAGGTCTGGGACACCGGCCCCGGCATTCCCGAATCCAAGCAGGTGGAGATCTTCCAGGAGTTTCGCCGCTTGGATCAGCAGTCTCGCCATCGCGAAAGCGAGAAGGGGCTGGGACTGGGCCTTTCGATCGCCGATCGCATGGCGCGAGTGCTCGACCACCCGCTGCGCCTGCGCTCCTGGGTCGGGAGCGGCACGGTATTCTCGCTCACCGTGCCATGGCGGCGCGGCGAACAGGCCCCGGTGCGCACGCCCCAGCAGGCCCGCGCGGCGGCCGGCAACAAACTCAAGGGCGCGCGGGTACTGTGCATCGACAACGAAACGCTGACCCTGGAGGGCATGCGCGCGATCCTCGAAGGCTGGGAGTGCGAGGTCTACACGGCAACCACCATCGGCGGTGCCAAGTCGGTGCTGCGCAACCTCGACGGCGACCCCGACGCGATCCTCGCCGACTACCATCTGGACAACGGGGTCACCGGGCTCATGGCGCTCGAGGCGCTGGCGGAGCGGATGAGCAACGAGGTGCCCGGCATCGTGATCACCGCCGACCGCACCGAAGAGGTCGCCGAGGAGGTACGGCGCGCGGGCTATCACCTGCTAAACAAACCGGTCAAACCCGCCGCGCTACGCGCGCTGCTCACTCGCTCACTGCAAGCGCGGCGGAACTCCCAACGCCAGTCCTGATCCGCTACCGAGTCGGCGAACGAACACGCCGGTAGCCGCTTTCGCGGCTACCGGCGTGTGCTCCTAAACAGCGTGCGGGAAGAAAAGCGGATCAGCTCTCCTTTTCGACCTTCTGCGGTTCGATCTCCAGCCGCTGGGCGGCGATCACAGCCTGGGTGCGCGAATGGACCCCGAGCTTGCGCAGGATGGCAGTGACGTGCGCCTTGATCGTCGCTTCAGAGACGTTGAGATCATACGCGATCTGTTTGTTCAAAAGCCCCTCATTGAGCATGTTGAGCACCCGGAACTGCTGAGGGGTGAGCGACGCGATCGCCTCGGCGAAGCGGGTTTCCTCCTCGTCGCTCTCTCCAAGCGCATTGGCCATCGAGGGCGGCAGCCAGACCTCGCCATCCAGCACCTCGCGGATCGCCTGGCCGATCACTTCGAGCGACGACGACTTGGGAATGAACCCAGAGGCACCGTAATCGATCGCACGACGCACGACGCTGGCCTCCTCGCTACCGGAAACCACCACCACCGGGATATCGGGAACCTGACCGCGCAGCTGGATCAGCCCGGAGAAACCGTGGGCACCAGGCATGTGCAGATCGAGCAGGATCAGGTCGGCGTCGAGATGCTGGGTCACCACACTCATCGTGGCGTCCATGGAATCCGCTTCGACGATCTCGGTCTTTTCCGCCACGTTCGCCAGCGCCTGAGTCAGCGCGGCGCGGAACAGCGGATGATCGTCGGCGACAATGAATTTCTGAGCTAAGGCCATGAGGTTTCCTCCAACACCCTCGCGATAATGGCATGCCGGCGGCATACCCTTCCCTTGATACGCTGCGCTTTCGTCGCCGTTGCTTTTTCCGCGACGATTGAACCGGGCGCGCACCTCATCCGACATGGACTAGAGGCACCGGAACACCCCATTTAGACGCCGATACCGCATCAAAGCCCCTAACGGTTCTACTTTAGTCGCCATCCTGCACACTACAGCATATGAACCTTTAGACCATACGACTTTACTCGCAATTCGGCCATTTCCGGCACGCTTTGAGCGGTAATGAGGCATGGGGTAAAACAACGCCTCCGCGCTATGCGCTGGAGGCATTGAATGACGATCGGTGCCGCCATCGCCGAGCCAGAACCCAGCGTCAGCGCCCACGGCTGTCGATCAATTCGTCGACCACCCCTGGATCGGCCAGCGTGCTGGTGTCACCGAGCCCGTCCAGCTCACCCGCGGCGATCTTGCGCAGGATCCGGCGCATGATCTTGCCCGAGCGGGTCTTCGGCAACCCGGGCGCCCACTGGATCACGTCGGGCTTGGCGATCGGGCCGATGTCGCGACGCACCCAATCGATCAGCGCACGCTTGAGCTCATCGCTGGGGGCCGTGTCATCGTTCAAAGTGACGTAGACGTAGATCCCCTGCCCTTTCACCTCATGGGGATAGCCGACCACCGCCGCCTCGGCGACCGCCTCGTGCGCGACCAGCGAGGATTCGATCTCGGCGGTACCGAGGCGATGGCCGGAGACATTGAGCACGTCATCGATACGGCCGGTGATCCAATAGTAACCATCCTCGTCCCGGCGGCAGCCATCACCGGAGACGTAGACACCCTCATAGGTCGAGAAGTAGGTAGTGACGAAACGCTCGTGATCTCCCCAGATGGTCCTCGCCTGGCCGGGCCAGCTGCGCTTGATCACCAGGTTGCCGGATGCCGCACCTTCGAGCTCGCGGCCCTCGGGATCGAGCAACGCCGGCTCGACGCCGAAGAACGGCAGCGTCGCCGACCCCGGCTTGAGATCGATCGCGCCGGGCAGCGCGGTGATCAGGTGACCGCCGGATTCGGTCTGCCACCAGGTATCCACGATCGGACAGCGGCCATTGCCGACCACCCGGTGGAACCAGTGCCAAGCCTCCGGGTTGATCGGCTCGCCGACCGAGCCGAGCAGGCGCAGGCTGTCGCGCCGGCTGGAGGAGAGCACCTGGTCGCCATGAGCCATCAGCGCGCGCACCATGGTGGGCGAGGTATAGAGAATGTTGACCCCGTACTTGTCGATCACCTCGCCCAGCCGGCCGTGGTCCGGGTAGCTCGGTACCCCTTCGAACATCAGGGTCGTCGCACCGTTGGCCAACGGGCCATAGACGATGTAGGTGTGCCCGGTGATCCAGCCGACATCGGCGGCGCACCAGTAGACATCGCCATCGTGGTAGTCGAACACGTAGCGGTGGGTCATCGCCGCAAACAGCAGGTAGCCGCCGGTGGTGTGCTTGAGCCCTTTCGGCGTGCCGGTGGAACCGGAGGTGTAGAGAATGAACAGCGGGTCCTCCGCATTCATCGTCTCCACCGCGCATTCGCTCGACTGGCCCTCGACCAGCTCGTGGTACCACAGATCCTTCTCCCGCCAGTCGATCGGGTCCCCGCCGCGCTGGACCACCAGCACCCGCTCGACGCAGTCGGTGCCGGCGCGTGTCAGCGCATCGTCGACATTGTCCTTGAGCGGCACCCGCTTGCCACCGCGCAGCGATTGGTCGGCGGTGATCACCAATTTCGAGCCCGAGTCCTTGATTCGACCAGCCAGCGCATCGGGAGAAAAACCGCCGAACACCACCGAGTGCACCGCGCCGATCCGCGCGCAGGCGAGCATCGCGTAGGCGGCTTCGGGGATCATCGGCATGTACAGGGTCACGGTGTCCCCGCGCTTCACCCCAAGCGACTTGAGCCCGTTGGCCAATCTCCCCACCGCGGCGTACAGCTCGCGATAGGTGATGCGCTTGGACTCGCTCGGATCGTCGCCCTCCCAGAGGATCGCCACCTGGTCTGCACGCTGGTCGAGATGGCGATCGATGCAGTTGTAAGCCGCGTTGAGCTCGCCATCGGCGAACCAGCGAATCACCACCTCGTCGCGCTTGAAGCTCGACTCGTTCATCTTCGTCGGCCGCCTCGCCCAGTCGAGCTGGTCGAGCTGGTCGGCCCAGAAGGCGTCCGGGCTCTCGATCGAGCGGCGATACATCTGCTCGTACTGGGTCCGATCGATCCAAGCGCGCTCGGCGGTCTTTTCATCGACGGGGTAGATATCGCGTTTCTCCACGGCGGTCTCCTTGTCTCAAGCCGATATCGGGGCGGATACATCGCCGCCGCCCCCCTGCTTTCGCCTGAGCAACGAAAGTCGAGGGCTTCCTGGCAAGCAGACTAGACGTTCTAGGCCTCTTGGCCCATTCGCCATATGTCGCTGTCCTGACGACCGTGGTAGCAGAGCCATGCCCCGCAGCTGCGACAGCGATAGCGCCCGCCACGCAGCGCGAACCGATGGCGGCGCTCGCTGAACCGATGAATCCGCGGCTGCAGGTCCGCGCCACGGCATTCGCACAGATAGAGATAAGGCGCGGGACTCGACCGGCTGGTATCGAAACGATGGGTGGTGCGGGGAGGCAGGCCGTAGAGCCCGACCATCACGGTGCGCCACTCGACCCCGTGGGGCGCCACTCGGCGCCGCACGACGTGGTGGACCACCCAATGGGCGACTTCGTGGGCCACCACCTCATTGAGAAACGCACGCGGCTGGTCGGCGAGCAATATCGGATTGAAGCGCACCCCGCCTCGGCCGAAGTGCGCCTGCCCGGCGCTCTTGCCGCGCAGATCGCACCATACCAGCGGGCTCGGCAGACGGGGAAAGTGCTTGCGGGCGTGCTCTACGCAGTGCGCTACCTGGCGCTCGACCAGCGCGATGAGAGCGGCGCTGTCGAGCCCTGCGAGGTAGGCGTCGTCGGCGGCGGCAAAAAGCGGCGCCATCGGCGACAGGGAAGGGTCCAGAGAGAGATTCATGACTGCTAGAATGAAGCCTGATTGCGTCACCGCGCAAACGTTTCCACGGAGAAGCCATGATGACCGACCCCCACTCCCCCGACGCAGGCGCCCAGCTGGTGCCGCTGCTCGAGGATGAGGCCCTAGAAGAGCTGGATGCCTTCCTCGAGTCCGACCGGGTCGACCCGGAGGCGCTCGAGCTCTATGCAGCCCATGGATTCCTGGTGGCACTGGCGATCACACCCGCGCCGATAGATCCCGGCACCTGGGTACCGGTGCTGTTCAACGGCGAGCCGGCGTTCGCCGACGATGCTGAACGCGACCATCAGCTGGGCCTGCTCGAACGGCTACGCGCCAATGCCATCGACGCCTTCGAGCATGGTCACCTGCCCGAGCTGCCCTTCGATCTCGAAGTCGATGGAGAGCCCCTCGATACCCCGGTCGGCGCTTGGTGCGCGGGGTTCATGGAGACCGTGTTCCTCGATGAAAGCGCCTGGTTCGGGCCGCTCGAGGAGCAGGCCGCCCAGCTGCTGCTGCCGTTCATGGCGCTCTCGGGCCTGTTCGAGGACGAGGACCCGGAACTCTCGGCGCTGGCCAATTCTCCCCGCGAGGCGACCCGGCTGGCGCGCCAGCTGCCTGAACTATGCCTCGATCTCTACCTGCTCTACCGCGCACCGCCCGAGCCCGTCGCCCGTGCATCCAAGCAGGGCGGCAAGCAGTCCCGGGGGCGGCGCGGCGGCAACCGGTGAATGCCGGACCGCGGCATCGTCGTCGCTGGATAGCGCGGCTATGCGGCCATCCGCTGTTCGAGGAGGGCGGCGAAGCCGAGGGCGCAGCACGTCGAGCCCGGGCCGAAGCGCTGCTGGCCGGCGGCGAACGTCGCTGGCTGCAGCGCCTCTTCGCCCCGCGCGCGCCCAGGCTCGAATGGACCGGGCATGCGCTCGAACGGCTGCAGGAGCTCGACCGACGCGATGCCGATGCGCTGTTCATCCTGGCGAGCGAAGCGCCGGCACGACGCTCGCTCGATGCCGCGCTCGCGCGCCTGGGGCGTCCCTTGCCCTGCTATGCCCTCGCACCGAAGGAGCCCGGCTCGGTAGGCGACTTCATCATCGCTCCCGGCGATGCACTCGATGCACGGCTGCTGCAGGCCCACCTGCTGATGCTGCTCGAGCAGCGCATCCCGATTGCGCTACGCCTCGGCCAGGCTGGTAAAGCCGCCACCACGCCGCTGCCCACGCTGCTGCTCGCCTTCCTCCAGCGCCAGCGGCTCGCAGCGATGGGCGAGGCTGACAACCGAGCGCTGACGCTGCTGCCAGTGCGCGCCACCGAAGGCCAGCTCGAGCTCGCCGAACCGCTGGATCTCGATGCCTTCATCACGCTCCACAGCGACCTTGGCGGCACCACCGCCGAGTGGATCGAACGGCTCGCAGCGCTGATCGAAAACGAGCTTCGCGCGAGGACAGCACCCGCGCAGACCTAGGCGGTAGTTGGCCACGCCAAGCACAATTGAGATAGATTCTCAATTAAGTCATCAAATAACGATACGCAGGCAGGGAACCCATCGATGAAAAGAACCCTCGTCCCGCTGCTGGTCTCGGCCGCGGCACCGCTCAGCGCCTGGCCGGTCGCCCACGCCCAGCCGGTCGAGCGGCTGGCCCCTCTGGAAGTCACCGCGCCCCGCCTCACTCGCGAGCTATTGACCACGCCCGCGGCGATCAGCGTGGTCGAGGGTTCGCAGGTGCGCGAGGCCGGGCCGAACATCCAGCTCGAGGAGTCGCTCACCCGAGTGCCCGGCGTGCTGCTGCTCAACGGCGAGAACTTCGCCCAGGGCCAGCGCATCTCGATGCGCGGCTTCGGCGCCCGGGCCGCCTTCGGCATTCGAGGTATCGCGGTCAACGTCGATGGCATTCCCTTCACCATGCCCGACGGCCAGTCCCAGATCGACGCCATCGACCTCGATGACGTCGAGCGGATCGAGGTGATCCGCGGCCCCTCCTCGGTGCTCTACGGCAACGCCGCGGGCGGCGTGCTCGACGTCACCACCGCCGACGGCCTCGACCCCGATGCAGGCGCGCGAGTGAGGCTCACCGCCGGCAGCCATGGGATGCAAAAGCTCTACGCCCGCCATTCGGGAGAGAACGGCGACTGGTCCCACAGCTTCGGTTTCTCTTCGCTGACCCAGGACGGCTATCGCGACCATGCCTCGGTGGAGAAGCGTCTGTTCAATGGCAAGGTGCGCTACCGCTTCGATGATGCCCGCTCGCTAACCGCCCTGGTTAACCTGCTCGACATGCCGCGCGCCGACGACCCCGGCGGACTGACCCTGGACGAAGTCCGCACCCGGCGCCGCCAGGCCGCGCCCAACGCCTACGCCTATGACTCGCGCCTCGAGGTCTCCCAGCAGCTCCTGGGCCTCGGCTACCAGGATCTCGACCTCGGCGGCGGCGAGCTCAACGTCAGCGGCTGGGTCGGTCGCCGCGACTTCGAGCAGCAGCTCCCCTCGCCCGCCATCACCGGCAACGTGCCGCAGTTCGTGCGCCACTTCTATGGCGCCAAGGCAAGCTACTCGAACCGATCGAGTCTCGCCGGGCTGCCGCTGCACTACGTATTCGGCAGCGACCTTTCGCGCCAGGAGGACAACCGCCATCGCTACTACTCACCGCCGCACTCCGACAGCCGAGCGCTCAGCGACGACCAGCAGCAGGACGCCACCGCGTTGGGGCTGTTCGCCCAGGGCGACCTGAGCCTGTCGAGGACCTGGACGCTCTCCACCGGACTGCGCTACGACGACGTGCGGCTCTCGATCGACGATCGCAGCGACGGCGGCCAGGGCAGCGGCCGGCGCAGCTTCGACCAATGGAGCTACTCGAGCGGCCTGACCTGGCAGTACCTACCGACCCACGCCGCCTATGCGACCCTCGGCACCGCCTTCCAAACCCCGACCTTCACCGAATTCGCCCGCCCCGACGGCGATGCCGGCTTCAATTCAGGGATCGAGCCACAGAAGGCGGTCAACCGCGAACTCGGCCTGCGCGGCTACTTCGACGGCGGCGTGCATTACGATCTAGCGCTCTACTCGATCCACTCGAAGGACGAACTGGTCGCCTACACCGAGCAGGGCCGGACCTTCTACGCCAACAGCGGCCGCACCAAGCGCGAAGGCGTGGAACTCGGGCTCTCCGCACCGCTGCCCGCCGGCTTCAGCGTCGACAGCGCTTTCTCCTACGGACGCGCCCGCTTCGACAGCGACTCGGGCCAAGGGGTACGAAACGGCAACCGGCTGCCGGGCATCCCTGAGCGAATCTGGTCCAGCCGGCTGAACTGGCGCTCCGAAGCGCTACGGCTGACGCTCGAGAGCCAGCACCTGAGCGGCATGTACGCCGACAACGCAAACCAGGTGAGCATCGATGACAGCTGGGTATTCAACCTGCGCGGCGCCCGCGACCTCCACCTCGGCGGCGGACAGGCAGTGACCCTATTCGCAGGACTACGCAACCTGTTCGACGAGCACTACTACGCCAACGTGCGGATCAACGACGCCAACGGCCGCTACTACGAACCCGCCGCCGGACGCACGCTCTACGCCGGCGTCGAACTCGGCTTCTGAGCCCTGCCTCAAACGCCTGGCCGAACGGGCCCATAGCCCGTTCGTCCCGAGCGGCGCTATACGCGCCAAGGTCGAACTCCAGCTCGGCATTGGGGGCGCCAGTCGAGGGATCGATCGGCGGCGATGAGGCCGTGGTTCGACACGGGCCTCCATG
>NZ_KK211234.1:123799-124180 GCF_000621205.1 Halotalea alkalilenta DSM 17697
GCGGCGGCGATGAGGCCGTGGTTCGACTCGGGCCTCCATGATGTCTTGCAAGATCGGCCCAGCTCGGCGAAGGCCCGGCTTTCCATGAACCCCCTCCGAGTTCTCCTCGACAGGGGGATGGTCAGGGGGGAGATTGGGCGGTCGTCATATCGTTCTTCCTCAACTTTCAGGCAGAAGCATTTTGACCTTCAGTCTGGATGGGCGTCACGGAGAACCCGAGCTGCTTGGCGAGTCGACGCATGGAACGTCGTTTGGTTTCCAGCGCCTGTGCCTCGTAGTACTGGAGTCCGTGTTCGACATAGTCCAATCCTTTGACCATGACGCGCCAGAACAGCGCCGCGAGTTTGCGCGCCAGGGCGATATTGGCGATCAATCCACCTC
>NZ_JHYY01000030.1 GCF_000621205.1 Halotalea alkalilenta DSM 17697
ATCTCACGCATCAATTGGCGTTCGCTGCGCACCCCGAACAAGTAGCCGATGAACAAGGCCTTGAACAGCATGACGGGATCGAGCGCGGGGCGGCCATTATCGGCGCAGTAGAGATGGCGGACCTTGTCGCGGATGAAGGAGAAATCGAGGGTGGCGTCGATGTGACGTAGCAGGTGATCAGACGGCACCAGCTCTTCAAGCGTGACCATTTCGAGCTGATGTTGATGAGGAGAGGGCTCTCGCAGCACGGCGGCATACTCGCAAAGGGTATGCCTTCATCAAAACAAAGCCCTGGCGGTGAGGCCAGGGCTTTGTCAGCAGTCTGAGGCCACGGCATAGCCGTGGCCCGTAAAGGGTGAAGCGAAAAACGATATGACTTCAGTGGCTGGGCGTCTGCCCTCCAGCTGGCGTCCCGCCGTTCCCGTCGCTTTTCACCTGGTGGTCGGTATCCTTGCCACGCTTCTTCGCCACCCAAACCTGAGCGTGCGCGATCATCGCATAGCAGGATGGAACGAAGATGCTCGCCAGGATGGCGACCGACAGCATCCCACCCACCACCGTGGTACCGATGTGATGGCTGCTGGTGTCGCTCGCGCCACTGGCCAGCGCCAGGGGCAGTACGCCGAAGATGAACGCGAGCGAGGTCATCACGATGGGACGGAAACGCAGGTGGGCGGATTCGATCGCGGCCTGGGAAATGCTCAAGCCCCGGTCCTTGCGCTGCAGCTCGGCGAACTCGACGATCAGGATCGCGTTCTTCGCCGCCAGCCCCACGACCACCAGCAACCCGACCTCGACGTAGACGCTGACATCGAGCCCTCGCAGGTAGACCGCCACTACCGCGCCGAAGAAGGCGAACGGCACCGCGGTGATGACCGCCAGCGGCGTGGTCCAGCTCTCGTACTGGGCGGCGAGGATCAAAAACACCATCAGCAGGCCGAAGATCACCGCCAGAACCGCAGCGTCCCCGGTGTTGACCTCCTGGTAGGTGGTGCCGGTCCATTCCATCGTCCAGCCGGTGCCGAGGGTCTCCTGCACCACCTGCTCCATCGCCTCGACCGCCTGGCCCGAGCTGTAGCCGGGAGCCGGACTACCCTGGAACTTGGCCGCCGAATAGACGTTGAAGCGGGTCACTACCGAGGGCGCGTTCTGCCGCTCGAGGGTGACGAACTCCGAGATCGGGATCCGGTCACCGGTGGTGCTGCTGCGCACGTAGATCCGGTTGAGGTCCTCGGGCGTGCTGCGGAAGTCATCCTCGTTCTGCAGGTAGACCTGGAAGTTGCGTCCCTGATAGGTGAAGTAGTTGACGAACGCGTTACCCAGCGTGCTCGACAGGGTATCGTTCAGATCGGTGAGAGAAACACCGTAGCCGGTCGCCTTCTCCTGGTCGATGCTCGCTCGATACGACGGTACGCTGACATCAAAGGTGGTGAACACCTGGGCCAGCTCAGGACGCTGGTTGGCCGCCTGCATCACCTTCAGCGACGCCTGGCTGAGCTCTTCGCTGGACGCGCCCTGCAGCGAGGTCAGGAAACCCTCGAAGCCACCGGTGGTCGAGAGCCCCAGGATCGGCGGCATGTTGAACGCCATCGCGGTACCGCCTGGCGTGCTCGCTCCCGCCTGCATCACCTGTCCGAGCAGCTGCTCGACCGTGACGTCGCGCTCCTCCCAGGGATTCAGGCTGATGAACATCACGCCACGCGCGGTATTGACCGCCTGGGAGAGCATGTCGTAGCCCGCGATCGCCGACACCGAGCTGACGCCCGGCAGCTGTTCGACCTTGTCGCTCAGCGCGGACATGTACTCGTTGGTGCGGTCCACCGAGGAGCCGTTGGGCAGGTTGATCGCGGTGATGAACACCCCTTGGTCGGTCTCCGGAATCAGCGTGGTCGGAGACTGCTCGTAGAGCCAGAACGAGAAGGCGGTGAGCGCAACCATGATCGCGATGGTGGCGATCCAGAAGCGCACGAACAGGCGAACCATCCATAGATAGACCTGGGTGATCTTCTCGAACACCCGGTCGAATATCTTGAACGGCGCCTTGAGCACCCGGGTCACCACGTTGTCGCGCTGCTCGCTCTTGCGCTGCAGCAGGATCGAGGACATCGACGGGGTGAAGGTCAGCGCGACCAGCGCGGAGATCGCCACCGATATCGCGATGGTGATCGCGAACTGCTGGTAGATCTGGCCAGTCAAGCCGCCCAGGAACCCAACCGGCACGAACACCGAGGCCATGATGAACGAGGTCGCGATGATCGGCCCACCCACCTCGCGCATCGCTTCGATGGTCGCGTCGTGGATCGAGATCTCATCGTCTTCCTCGATGATCCTCTCGATGTTCTCGACCACCAGGATCGCGTCGTCGACGACGATACCGATCGCAAGGATCATCCCGAACAGCGAGAGCAGGTTGATCGAGAAGCCGAGCAGGTACATCCCCGCGAAGGTGCCGACCACCGATACCGGCACCACCGACATCGCGATCACCGTGGTGCGCCAGTTCTGCAGGAACACGAACACGATCACCGCGACCAGCACCAGCGCTTCGATGAAGGTATGGGTCACCGACTCGATCGAGGCATTGATGAACAGCGTGGTGTCGTAGGGCACCTCGTAATGCAGTCCCGGCGGGAATCGCTGGGACAGATCGGCCATCAGTGCCTTGACCCGCTCGGCGGTCTGCACCGCGTTGGCACCGGGCTGCTGGTTGATGATGATCGGCGCCATGGCGGCGCCGTTGAGCCGCGCGTCGATGCCGTAGAACGATGCACCCAGCTCGATCCGAGCGACGTCACGCAGACGCAGAGACGAACCGTCGGCGTTGGTGCGCAGCAGGATGTTGCGGAACTCTTCCGCCGAGTTGAGTCGACCGCCCGCCGAGATGGTGTAGGTGTAGGCACGCGGGTTCGACTGCGGCGCGGCGGCGAGGCTGCCCGCCGGGATCTCGGTGTTCTGCGCCTGGATGGCCGCCGACACCTCGCTTGGGGTCAGGTCGTACTGGGCAAGCTTGTCCGGGTCCATCCAGATCCGCATGGCGAACTCGCCACCGCCGAGCACCTCGGCCTCACCGACACCTTCGATCTGGCGCAGTTCGTCGATGATGTTCAGCGTGGCGTAGTTCTGCATGTAGATGTTGGAGTACTGATCCGAGGTCAGCGATACCAGCATCAGGATATCGCTCGAACGCAGTTCGACATCTACCCCCTGGGACTGCACCGACTCGGGCAGCTGGGAGAGCGCGCGTTGTACGCGGTTGTTGACGTTGATCGTGTTGACGTCGCCATCCGAACCGATGGCGAAGCTGATCCGCATTTGCATCACGCCGTTGTCGGAGCTGGTCGAGGTCATGTAGAGCACGTTCTCGACGCCGTTGATCTCCTGGGCGATCGGCGCGGCCACCGTCTCGGCGACGGTCTCGGCGTTCGCCCCCGGGAACGTGGCCTGCACCGAAACCTCGGGCGGCACCACCTCCGGGTACTGGGCGATCGGCAGGACCCGCATCGCCATCAACCCGACCAGCGTAATGATGATCGAAATGACGGAGGCGAAGACCGGCCTATTGATGAAGAAGTTGGAAATATTCATCCGCGGTCCCGTTACTCGCTGTCTGCGTCGTCGGAGGACTCGTCCGCGCCCTGCTGGGCGGAGCGCTGGTCAGGGTTGCCATCGAATGGCTGCGGATCGATGCGATCACCGACGCTGAGGCCGCCGGGATCACTGACGACGACGCGGTCACCGCGCTGCAGGCCTTCGCTGATGATCTGCCAATGACCGGCAATCTCGCCCGGCACCACGGTACGCGAGGTGATCGAGTTGTTGTCGTCGAGAACGAACAGCTGGGGTCCCATCAGGCCCTGGGTCACCGCGATCTCGGGGACCGCGAAGACGTCGAAGCGCATCAGGTCGTGGAGCCGGACGCGAACGAACTGCCCGGGCAGGAAGATGCCGTCGGGATTCGCGAAGCGCGCGCGCGCCTGGACGCTGCTGGTGCCCTCGTCGACCCGCGCACCGAGGAAGTCGAGGGTTCCCTCGAGCTGAGCGGACTGACGGTCGGCGCTGGGCACCTCGAGGCTCGCCCGGACCGGCGGCGTACCGCTGCGGCTCTGCTGCTGGCGCAGCTGCATCGCATCCGACTGGGGCATCTGGAAGCGAACCTCGAGAGGATCGAGCGGGGTCACCGTGGCGAGTTCGGTGCCAGGACTGACCAGGTTGCCGACGTTGACTTCGTTGAGGCTGACCAACCCGCTGACCGGCGCGCGGACGGTGGTGTAGTCGAGATCGATCTGGGCGCTTTCGAGCGCGGCGCGAGCCTGCTCGACCGCAGCGCGCGAGGTCTCGTACGTGTTGGATGCGGTGTCACGCTGCTGAGCACTGATCGCACCGCGCTGGAACAACTGCTGATAGCGCTGGTTGTCGCGCTGGGCATTGTTCAAGTCGGCCTGAGCACTGGCAAGGTTGGCACGCTGCTGGGCCACCGCGGCGGCGTAGGTGGCACGTTCGATGGTGAACAGCAGGTCCCCTTTCTCCACCAGCTGGCCCGCCTGGAAGTGCTGCTCCTCGAGCACGCCCTCGACCCGCGCCAGCACGCTCGCCGCGGTGTCGCTGCGGATCATCGCCGGATAGGACTTGTCGAGCTCGATGTTTCGCGAGGAGATCTGGTAGACCTGCGCCGGATGGGCGGGAGCCTCCTGCTGACCCTGCTGCTGTTGCTGATTGCCGTCGTTACCGCAGCCTGCGGTGGCGAGCGCGATGAACCCGGCCAATCCCCACGCCGTGCGCTTGGCTTTGATTATCTGGAGCATGATCCCTTCGCTTCTTTATGGAGTGTGCCCAACGGAAGAGTTCGCAGCATCACGGAAGCGGCGATGCCAGACCAAGGTAGCACTAGTGGACGTCTACAGTGGTGAGAACTTGTGCACGAGATTTTAGATGCAATCATGTATGTATGTAAACCAAGTGCGCTATCATGAACGCAGTACATGCCCAGACGATGGAAGGACGATGGCAAGACGCACCAAGGCAGAGGCCGAAGCCACTCGATCGATACTGCTCGACGCAGCCGAGGAGATATTCTTCGAGAAAGGGGTCTCGACAACGTCGCTCGAACAGATCGCTCGCCGTGCGGGAATGACTCGCGGTGCGGTGTACTGGCATTTCGAGAACAAGGTATCACTGCTGGAAGCGCTGATCGACCAAGCCAAGCTCCCACTGCAGCAGATGCTCGACGACCTCACCGACGAAGGCCTTCGCGACCATCCGATCGAGGGCTTGAAAGCGCTGCTCAAGCTGGTGATGAGCCGCTGCGAAGAGCCCCGCTATCGACGCGTATATACCATCATCGTCTATCGCTGCGAATTCTTCGACGAACTATCGTCCACCTGCCGCGAAAAGGATAGCGCCCGCGACGCTCTGATGCTGATCCAGCGCCAGTTCGAGCGCGCCGACCAGGAAGGACTGCTGGCCGAGGGCGTGCCGCCGGACACGGCGGCACGCTTGGTGCATCTGGCGATCATGGGTGCGGTCTACGACTGGCTGCGAGCGCCCGACAGCTATTCGCTCAGCGACGAGGGAGCCCGCGTCATCGATCTATTGTTCTCCCGCCTCACGGCCTGACTTCTCTCCCGCTCAGCCGGGATGGTGAACGGCGATCCAGTTGCGCAGCTTGACCATCGCGCGCCGGTGGAGCTGGCACACCCTCGATTCGGTGACGCCCAGGCGCTCGCCTATCTGGCGCAGGCTCATTCCCTGCAGATGATGGAGCGACAGCGCCTCGCGCTCGCGGGGGTCCTCGAGCGCGACCAGCGCTTCGCGCAGCAGCCGTTTGCGCTCCTCGTCCAGTAGCCGCTCGTCCGGTCCAGCCGTCGCCCCTACCGGCGGCTCGATCTCGCCGCCGCCCTCCTCCTGGTAAGCCAGCAATTGACCGCACTGGGCATCGTTCAAGTGGCGCTGGTAGGCGGCCAGCGGAATCTCCATCACCTCAGCGATTTCGCGCTCGCGCACAGCGCCTCCGTAGCGTTGCTCCAGGCTCAGGCTGACCCGCTCCGCCTCCCGTGCCTGGCGCCGCACGCTGCGCGGCAGCCAGTCCCGGGAGCGCAGCTCATCGAGCATCGCGCCCTGGATGCGGCGACTGGCATAGGTCTCGAAGCAGGCGCCTAGGCTGTCGTCGTAGCGCCGCTCGGCCTCGAGCAGACCGAGCATCCCGGCCTGGATGAGATCGTCCAGCTCGACACTGAGCGGCAGGCGCGCCTGGACCTGCAATCTACGCGCAGCGCAGCGCACCATCTGCAGCAGTCGCTGATGGTGTGCGATACGTCCATGAGGGGATGCGGATATGGCGGATGAAGACGAGACGCTGGACATGGAGGCTCCCAATGACCGGTGAATGTCATTGGGATTGTCGAATCGTCGATGACCCGACCAAGGGTCATGAACCGAGGCTTTTGCCTCGTTTCACCGACTCAAGTACCGGGATCCGCGATCAGCTACCGAGCGTCATCGGCAGCCAATAGTAGACCGCCAGCGTGATCACGATCACCGACAGCAGGTTGAGCCATACCCCGGCGCTCGCCATATCCTTGATTTCGAGCTCCCCCGAACTGAACACCGCGGTGTTCGGCGGGGTCGCCACCGGCAGCATGTAGCAGGACCCCGCGGCCAGCGCCACCGCGGCCATCAGCGGCAAGGGATCCATGCCGATCGCCGCGCCCAGCCCAACGCAGAGGGGCAGCACCAGGTTGGCTACCGCGGTGTTGGAGAGAATCTCGGTCATCGCCAGCACGATCACGGTCAAAAGCGCGATCACGATGAAGGCGGTGTAGTTCTCGAGCATCGCCAGCGACTCGCCGATCCAGTCGTTGACCCCCGCCTGGCCGAAGCTGGCCGCCAGCGCCAGGCCTCCGCCGAACAGGATCAGCACGCCCCACGGCAGCCCACGCATGTCTTCCCATTCGAGGATACGCTCGCCCCGCCTGCGGCTCGGCAGCGCGAAAAGCGCTACCGTCGCGGCCATCGATACCGCCGCGTCATGGAGAAAACCCAGTCCGATGAATGATTTGAACACCCAGAGGAAGGCAGTGGCGACGAACACCACGGCGACGATCTTCTCCTCCCGGCCCATCGGCCCGAGGCCAAGGCGCTCCCGCTTGATGAACTCGACGCTGCCGGCGGCCTGGTGAGCGACCCGGAACTTGAGCCGAGTGAGATAGAAGTAGAGGAACACCAGCATGATCAATGCGACCGGCCCGGCGAACGCGAGCCACTGGGCGAAGGTCACCTCGCGCCCGAGCTGGTCGCGGGCGAGCGCGGAGAGCACTGCGTTGGGCACCGCGGCGACCAGCGTAGCGAGGCCTCCGATCGTCGCCGTGTAGGCCACGGCGAGCAGCAAGCTCTTGGCGAAACAGCCCAGGTCGCGCCCGACCAGGATCTCCTTGTCACGCATCTCCCGAATCAACGCTATCGCCACCGGCAGCATCATCAGCGCGGTCGCCGCATTGGAGATGAACATGGTCAAAAGCGCGGTCGAGAGCATCACCCCGAACACGATACGGTGGCTGGCGGTGCCGATGGCATCGATGATCGACAGCGCTATGCGCCGATGCAGGTTCCATTTCTGGATCGCCAGCGCCAGCACGAAGCCGCCCATGTACATGAACACCACCGGATTGCCATAGGCGGGCGCGACCACGTCGATCGGCGCGGCCTGCAGCAGCGGCATCAGAAACAGCGGGATCAGCGCGGTGGCGGCCATCGGCAGCGCCTCGGTGACCCAATAGACCGCGATCAGCGCGGTGCAGGCGAGCACCCCGCGGCCGGCGTGACCGAGCTGCTCCTCGGGCAGTAGCCAATAGACCAGCAGTGCGAGCAGCGGTCCTCCCAAGAGGCCGAACAAGCGGGTGCGGGTATAGGCGCCAGGCGGCGTCGCCGATTCCCCACTGGCGTGCTCCGCGCAACGGGTCGTCGAGGTATTCATCTCAATGATGGCTCCGCTTCTCGATGTCCAGGCCCGACGCTCGGACGAAAAGGGCGGTTTATACCCGAGGCGAACGAGACGCTACCAGCGATCCACCTACCACTTTCGGCGCAGGCACAAGCTCAGCTAAGCAACCGTTTTCAGCCATCACACCGTAAAGCCGTGTCCATCCACCGGCCCGTCTCGCTTCCAGCGAGGACCGTGCACCACGAGCTTAAGTAGGATTTAAACGAACATCCCGGGCAAGCCGGGTGCCAAGGTCAGGCGCAGGCGACTTGCCGGTGGCTTTGCTGCCGTGCGCGGCTTGGCCGTACAATGGCCGGCCAATACGCCAAATCACAGCCCCGCCGCCGAATGCGCCGGGGCTCACGCCGAGGGAATACCGGGTAGATGCGTGCCAGCCAACTCTTGATCTCGACTCTGAAGGAAACACCCGCCGACGCCGAGGTGGTCAGCCACCAGCTGATGCTGCGCGCAGGGATGATCCGCCGCCTCGCCTCCGGCCTCTATACCTGGCTTCCGATCGGCTTGCGCACGCTGCGCAAGGTCGAGCGCATCGTGCGCGAGGAGATGGACCGCGCCGGCGCCCAGGAGCTATTGATGCCGGCGGTACAGCCGGGCGAGCTATGGCAGGAGTCGGGCCGCTGGACCCAGTACGGCCCGGAGCTGCTCAGGCTCAAGGACCGCCATCAGCGCGATTTCTGCGTCGGCCCGACCCATGAAGAGGTGATCACCGACCTGGTACGTCGCGAGATCAACTCCTACAAGCAGCTGCCGGTCAACTTCTACCAGATCCAGACCAAGTTCCGTGACGAGATACGCCCGCGCTTCGGGGTGATGCGCTCGCGCGAGTTCATCATGAAGGACGCCTACTCGTTCCATAGCGACCAAGCGTCGCTGGAAGTCACCTATCAGGCGATGTACGACGCCTATACTCGGATTTTCACCCGTCTCGGCCTCGATTTTCGCGCGGTGATCGCCGACAACGGCTCGATCGGTGGCGAAGGCTCCCACGAGTTCCACGTCCTCGCCCAGTCCGGAGAGGATGCCGTGGTGTTCTCGACCGGCTCCAGCTACGCCGCCAACATGGAGAAGGCTGAAGCCTACTTCGAGCAGCGCGAGCGCCCAGCGCCGAGCGAGGAGCTGCGCCTGGTCGACACGCCGGATGCCAAGACCATCGCGGCACTGGTCGAGAAGCATGGCCTTGCGATCGAGAAGACGGTCAAGACACTGATCGTCAAGGGCAGCGAAGGCGGCCTGGTGGCACTGCTGGTCCGTGGCGACCATGAGCTCAACGAGGTCAAGGCCGAGCACCAGCCCGAGGTCGCCGCGCCCTTGACCATGGCCAGCGACGACGAAGTACGCGCCGCGGTCGGCGCCGGCTTCGGCTCCCTCGGGCCGGTGGGGCTCGAACTACCGATCGTGGTCGACCGCGAGGTCGCCTCGATGACCGACTTCGGTGCCGGCGCCAACCGCGATGGCAAGCACTACTTCGGGATCAACTGGGAGCGCGACCTGCCGCTGCCGCGGGTCGCCGACCTGCGCAACGTCGTCGAGGGCGATCGTGCCCCCGACGGCAAGGGCACGCTCAAGATCGTACGCGGCATCGAGGTCGGCCACGTGTTCCAGCTCGGCGACAAGTACTCCAAGGCGATGAACGCCACGGTGCTCGACGAGCAGGGCAAGGCGAGGACGCTGACGATGGGCTGCTACGGCATCGGTGTCACCCGGGTGGTGGCCGCGGCGATCGAGCAGAACCATGACGACGCGGGGATCATCTGGACCGATGCGCTGGCACCGTTCGAGGTGGTGCTGGTGCCGATGAACGCGCACAAGTCCGAACGCGTACGCCAGGCCAGCGAGGCGCTCTATACCGAGCTCGTCGCCGCCGGCTTCGACGTGCTGCTCGATGACCGCGACCTGCGCCCGGGCAACAAGTTCGCCGACCTCGAGCTGATCGGCATTCCCCACCGGGTGGTGATCGGCGATCGCGGCCTCGACAATGGCGAGCTCGAATACAAGGGCCGTCGCGATACCGACGCCACCATGGTGGCGCAAGCGGGAATCATCGACTTCCTGCGCGAACGCCTGAATCGCTGAGCCCTTCGCGAGCCGCCCACGAGGGCGGCTCGCTTCCGTTTCGCCGCTGCGCGTCGCGCCCTGCGGCCCGCCGAGTACGATCGATGCCCGTCACGCCCATGTCGCGCAGATCCTGGCGCCAAACGCTTGCGGTCTATCGCCGCCCCGAAGTGCTGACCATGCTGTTCCTCGGCTTTTCGGCCGGCCTTCCTTTCCTGCTGGTGTTCTCGACGCTCGGCGCGAGGCTGCGCATGTCGGGAGTCGACGTGGCGACGATCGGCTATTTCTCCTGGATCGGCATCCTCTACTCGATCAAGTTCTTCTGGGCGCCGGTGGTCGACCGGCTGCCGCTGCCGCTGCTGTGCCGCCTGCTCGGCCACCGACGGGGCTGGATGCTCGCCGCCCAGACGCTGATCCTGCTCGGTCTG
The DNA here is from genome assembly GCF_000621205.1 of Halotalea alkalilenta DSM 17697. GTDB lineage: Bacteria > Pseudomonadota > Gammaproteobacteria > Pseudomonadales > Halomonadaceae > Halotalea > Halotalea alkalilenta. The sequence continues at coordinate 10,477 of NZ_JHYY01000030.1, forward strand.
GTCGGCATGGCGCTGGTCGAGCCCAGCCGCCATCTGCTGCTGATCGCCTGGCTGGCGCTGATCGTCGCCTTCGGCGCGGCGACCCAGGACATCGTGGTCGATGCCTTCCGGATCGAATCGGCCGAGGAGAGCCTGCAGGCGGCGATGTCCTCGGTCTACATCATCGGCTATCGCGGCGGGCTGCTCGCCGCGGGAGCCGGCGCGCTAGCGCTGGCCGGCAACTACTCCTGGTCGATCGCCTACCTGGGCATGGCGGGGCTCGCCGTGATCGGCATGCTCACCGTCCTGCTGCGCCCGGAACCACCCCGCCCGCCGCTGGCCTCGCAGCTTGCCCGCGAACCCAAGGTGCGCACCTTCCTGCGTCGCACCCGTGGCTGGCCGCGCGTGCTGAAGCGAGCCGGCGCTTGGTGCGTCGGCGCGATCATCTGCCCGTTCACCGACTTCTTCACCCGCTTCGGTTGGTACGCCCTGGCGCTGCTGGTGTTCATCGGCCTGTTCCGGATCAGCGACCTGTCGATGGCCGCGATGGCCAATCCGCTCTACGTCGATCTTGGCTTCTCGGCCCAGCGGATCGGCGAGGTGACCGGGCTATTCGGTCTCGCCATGACTTTGCTCGGCGGCCTCCTCGGTGGCCTGCTCGCCGCCCGCTACGGGGTGCGCCCGCTGCTGTGGATCGCCGCGGCCTTGGTCGCCGCGACCAATCTACTGTTCGCCCAGCTGGCGCTCTCAGGCGCCAATCTATGGATGCTGGTGGTGACCATCACCGGCGACAACCTGACCAACGGCATGGCCAGCGCGATTTTCATCGCCTTCCTCTCCGGGCTCACCTCACGCGCCTACACCGCCACCCAGTACGCGCTGTTCTCCTCGATCATGACCCTGCCGGGCAAGTTCATCGGCGGCTTCTCCGGGACGCTGGTCGAGGCGATCGGCTATCCGAGCTTCTTCGTCTACGTCTCGCTGCTCGGGCTCCCGGCGGTGGCGCTCGCGGCCTGGATCGCGCGGGATCGCAGATTCAGCGAGCCCACCTTGACTTCCTAGAGGCTATTTCGATCGGGTCAGCCGCGCGGCTGGACGAACTGCCCGAGCCAGCCGATCGCGCCCGGCGTCTCCATCCAGCGCTCACGCAGCAGCACCCGGTACTGCCAGGCCTGAGCGCGCGATCCCGGGCGCGCCAGCGCCTGGTCGAAGCTCTCCGGCCGGGGACGCGCCTGGAGCATCAGGTTGAGCATGTGGCGGTTGGCCCGCTGCACCCGCCGGATCAGCTCCGCCGCTTCGTCCTGCCGGCCCAGCCGGTAGAGCGCCAGCGCGCGCCCCAGATAGAGGCCGAGCCAATCGGCGCTTTCAGCGTCGCTGGTCTCGGTCAGCGCCAGCGCATCGAGATCGCGCCCTTCGCGCAGCAGCTGCTCGAGCACCAGTTCACGCAGCCCCAGGTTGTCCTCGCCGTCGAGCTTGAGCAGCCGCTCGGCGATCCGCCGCGAGCGCTGCCGGTCACCGCGCTCCATGCCGACCACCAGCGACAGCCCGAACAGATAGATCGCCTGGTTGTCGCCCTCCTCCCAAAGGAACTGCCGGCCCTGCCGTTCGATCACTCCGAGCCAGCTTTCGAGTCGCTTGGCCAGCGGGGCGAAGAACGGCTCGACCATCCAGGGCAGGCTGCCGAAGCGGCTGGAGAGCTCCATCGCCAGCTCCTGCAGCACCAGCGGTGAACCCAGCCATTCAGGATGTTCGCTGAGCGCCAGCAGCCAGTCCGGGGCGCTGGACCACAGATCGCTCACTCCCTCCCGCTCCTCGTCGGCGGGGCCCAGCTGCACTGACCAGGCCGTGTAGTAGGCGGCGTCGAGCTTGCTGGGCAGATACTCGAGCCGCTCGGCCTGGTTGACCACCAGGGTCGGCGGCAGTGCCGAGGGCAGCCGCGCCAGCGTGCTCCTCAGCCGCGCCAATGGCAGCGCGAGCTCCTCGTCCGAGCTGATCAGCTCCTCGGCGAGCGTGCCGGCCGGATCGACCGCGAGCTCATGAACGAAGCCCAGCTCCGCGGGGTCCACATCGCTGCTGCGCAGCAGCCGCCGATACCAGAAATCGGCGCGCTGGCGTGCCTTCTCCTGCTGGCCTTCCTGCAGCAGCAGCATGGTTTCGAGATAGGCCAGCACCGGCGCATCGGGAATCGTGCGCAGCGCGCGCATGAAGGCATCGCGCGCACTTTCCAGGTCATCGCTCTCGAGATGGGCAAGCACCAGACGCTCGAGCGCCGCGCCGCGCAGGAAGGCCGGGCCGTGGCCGAGGGCCGAGTCGATCAGCGCAGCCTGCTTGCGGTGAAAGCCACGCTCTTGATAGAGCTCGGCGAGACGCTCGAAGGCGTACTCGGACTGCACCGGAGCCGGGATGTTGTCGACCCGGGCGAAGAGCGATTCGAGCAGCAGCTGGGCGCGTCCGAGCTGGCCGCTCTCGGCAGCGATCACCCCCGCCTCGAGCAGTGCCTGGTCCGGGGCCAGCTCGCACTCGAGCGCAGCGCGTAGGCGCGAACCGCGCCACTGGCACAGCGACAGCATCCACATCAGATGGGCGGGAACGCCTCCCGGAAACGCCACCATCGCACAGCAGCGGCGATAAGGGCGGCCGCTGTCGCACCAACAGGGCTCGTCCGGTGCCGGAAGCGCCAGCGACTCGCAGGCGAAGTCGAGACGCAGCAGCGGCGTCTGGTTCCAAAGCGGCGGCGCCAGCGCCTGGGCCAGCGCAAGATCGCCACCGAGCAGCTCGGCCCCCTCGCGCCGGGCCCAGCGCATCAGGCTCGGATAGCGCTCGTCGCGGCGTATCGCACTCAGCGCGCCGGAGGCGTAGCCGAGCAGGTGATCCACCCAAGCGGCAAGCATGGCACCCTCCCATCGGCTGTCGGATCGCTGAAAGCCCACCTTCCGCCTCGCATCCAGAGGAGTCAAACCACGGCGGTAGCGGGCCCATTGGCCGCAATGGTAACGTGCGCGTCTGTTCATGCCGAGCCTTTACCGATTCGGCCCTGCCGTTGGACTCTCGCGATGTCACTGCCGTTCAAACGCACGCCGCGCGCGCGCATGGCCGAGGATACGCCACGGGTACGCCTGGAGCGCGAAGGGCGCGACCGCATTCGCCGGATCAGTCAGGCGGTGGAGAAGGTGCCCTGGAGCTCGAGCCTGCTCAACCTGCTGTGGATCGGCGGTCCGGTGACCTTCATCGGTGCGATCGGCGGCTACTACATCGGCTATGGTCATCTGCCGACCGTAGGCAACCTGCTGTTCTTCATCTTCTTCGCCGTGGTCACGAGCGTCGCCGGGATCCTCACCACCATCGTCAACAACTACCGCCACGCCGGACGCTACCGCAAGGTCGAACGCCAGATCACCCGGGTCATCGATGCGCTGCCCGAGCTGATCATGATGACCCGCGATCTCGAGGTCGAGCGGCTGGAAGGGGATGCCCGCCGGCGCGAGGCGGCAATGATGCTGCTGCGCAAGCAGGATCTCTCCGCCGACGGCATCGAGCTCGCCGTGCGCGAGCTGATCGGGGACACCGAGAGCGCCCGGACGCTGGCCGACATCGACACCTACAGACGCATCGGGCTCAAGTCGCGGATCAACGACCTGATCGCCGCCCACGCCGGCCACATCGAACCGCAGCTCAGCGAACTCGGCGAGCTGGCTCCCGAGGCCGCGGCACTGCTGCGCGAGCGTTTCTACGGGCGCACGCCGGACCTGGACAACGGGGTGCCCAGGGGCGAGAACTTCATCGAGAGGGTGCTGGCGGCGATCGAGCAGGACGACGAGCTGCTGATGACGCTCGCCGACGTCGAGGAGATGCTGACCCTCGCCTTCGAGCTGATCAATGGCCGCGAGATTCCCATGCTGGTATTCGAATACCGCGGGCGCTGGCGGCTGGCCCAGTCGCTGGATGCCCTGGAGCAGGCCAGGGCCCGCTACCGGATCGGCCAGGCGCTCGGCCTCTCGCGGCTCAAGGCGCTGACGGTCTATCTCGCCGAGGCATCCGACACCCTGGTCGAGGATGCCGCCTCGGGGCTTCGTGCCGAGGTGCTGCTCGAACGTTGCCGCGAGGCGATCGAAGATCTCGCGGCGCGTATCGCGCGACTCGCCGCGGATCCCCAGGCCGACCGCTCCGCGCTGCGCGAGCAGGCCGACGTGCTCGCCAATGCCATGCGCCTCTTTCGTCATATGCGCGACGGCTACGACGAGGTCGGCCGCCACCATGCCGCGCTGCTGCGCGCCAGCCAGCGCTGGGAGCGGATCTCCTCGCACAGCTCCGACCAGGAAACCCGCCTGCGCCTGGGCCCAGGCCGACGCGGACTGCGAATCCGCGAAAGCGTGATCGTCCTCGACGATCATGCCAAGACCCAGATCTGCGCCCAGCTCGCGCACCTGATCAGGCAATTGCACGCGCGCCCCAGCCTGCGTGCACGGCTGCCCCACGAGACCCCACAGGCGGCATTGAGCGTCGATACCGACAGTGCCAAGCGCTTGGCGATCGAGATCGCGCTGGCGCTGGAGCCCCATATCCACCTCTCTCGCCCCGAGGTGCAGCGTGCGATCAACTCGACCAATGCCGCCGATTTCACCAGCCTCGAGCCCGGCTACTCGGCCGCCACCAAGGCCGCGCTGGGTGCCGCGATGGTCAAGGAGGTCGACGACGACCTGTCGCGCAGCGCCGAATCGCTCGCGCTCGCGCTGGTGCGCCACTACCAGGTCGAACTCGAGCCGGCAGCGATCGAGTTCCTCCATCGCCAGTACGGCGCCCGCAAGGGCACCCTGGAGATGCTCTCGAAGTACGAGCAGTCGAGCCGCAGTCCGGTCAGCTTCCTCAGCCACCGGATGCCACCGATCGGCCGCACGCCGCGTCACTGGTACCGTGCGCTGGTCGTGGCGCGCCAGGCGCTCGAGCGCTGAAATGCCGGCGAGACGGGCGGCGCCGCCGGCCGTATACTGTACATACGCCCATACCATTGGATCCCGCCCTTCATGCGCCTGATCATCGCTGAGAAACCGAGTCTCGCCCGCGCCATCGCCGCCGCCTGCCCACAGCATCGCTTCGACAGCCGTGAAGGCCATCTGGCGGGCCAGGGCCTGGTCATCAGCTGGTGCTTCGGCCATCTGCTCGAGCAAGCGCCTCCCGATGCCTATGACCCGCGCTACAAGCGTTGGGCGCTCGACCACTTGCCGATCATTCCGGCTAGCTGGCAACTGATGCCCCGCCCCAAGAGCCGGGCCCAGCTCGCGGTGCTCAAGCGCTTGATCAAGAGTGCCAGCGAGGTCGTCCACGCCGGCGACCCAGACCGCGAGGGCCAGCTGCTGGTGCAGGAGACCCTCGACTACCTTGGCTGGCGCGGTCCGGTGAAGCGGCTGCTGATCAACGACATGAACGAGTCCGCGGTGCGCAAGGCGCTCGACACGATGCGCGACAACGCCGAGTTCGACGCACTGTTCGAAGCGGCCCAGAGCCGCTCTCGCGCCGACTGGCTCTATGGCATCAACCTGTCGCGCGCCTGGACGCTGATCGGCAAGCGCGCCGGCCATGACGGCGTGCTCTCGGTCGGCCGGGTGCAGACACCGGTCCTCGGCCTGATCGCCAGGCGCGATGCGGCGATCGAGGCGTTCGTGCCGGTGCCGTTTCATGTGCTGTGGGCCGATTTCCGCACCCAGGGAGGCGTCACCCGGGCCTGGTGGCAGCCGCTCGAGCGCGAACGCCTGCAGGCCGAGACGCGCATCGACGAAGAGGGCCGGCTGCTCGCCCGCGAGATCGCCGAGGGCTTCGCCGCGACCCTGCCAGGGGCGGCGGCGCGCTTGGCCCGGTTGGAACGCAAGCCCAAGCGCCAGCGCGCGCCCATGCCCTACTCGCTGTCCACGCTGCAGGTCGACGCCGCACGACGCCACAAGCTCTCGGCACAGCAGGTGCTCGATGCAGCCCAAGCGCTCTACGAACGTCACCAGCTGATCACCTATCCACGCTCCGACTGTCGCCACCTGCCGGTCAACTTCCTCGACGGCGCCGCCGCCACGCTCGATGCCGCCTGCCGTGGCGACGCCACCCTCGCCCAGTGGCTCGGCGGCGCCGACATGCGCCTGCGCGGCAAGGCGTTCGACGATGGCAAGATCACCGCCCACCATGCCCTGGCACCCACCGGACGCGCGCCGCAATGGAGCCGGCTGTCGGCTGCGGAGACCTCGGTCTATCGGCTGGTGGTGCGCAACGTCCTGGCTCAGTTCTATCCCGACCATGAGTATCTCGAGGTCAAGGCACTGTTCGAGGCGCCGCTCGATCATGCACGGCCCGCGGAGCCGTTTCTCGCCCAGGGCCGCGAGATCAAGGTCGAAGGCTGGAAACCGCTGTTCACTGTTCAGGCGGAGAGCCCGCCGCTGCCCCCCCTGCGTCAAGGCGAGGCCGCCCAGGTCACCGACCACGGCATCGACGACCGGATGACCCAGCCGCCGCCTCCGTTCAACGACGCCAGCCTGCTCAACGCGATGACCCACGTTGCCCGCTACGTGGAGGATCCCGAGGTGCGCCGCACGCTGCGCGAGACCGATGGGCTCGGCACCGAAGCGACCCGCGCGGGAATCATCGAGACGCTAATCAAGCGTGCCCTGGTGGTACGCGCCCAGGGCGCGCTGCGCGCCACCCGGGCGGGACGGGCGCTGGTCGATGCCCTGCCGGAGAGCGCGACGCGCCCGGAGCGTACCGCGCTATGGGAGCAAGAGCTGAGCCTGATCTGCGAGGGCCGGCGCCGTTCGGCGCCGTTCATGGAGATGCTGATCACCGAGCTGCGCGAGCTGCTCGGCGAGGCCGACGTAGCCCGCATGCGCGCCGCGCTGGCGCAGAGCGCCACCCTCGCGCTCCCCGAGGCCAAGCAGCGGCGTGGCGGCAAAGGCAGTGCCAAGAGCACCGGCAAGAGCAAGCGCGCCGCACCTCGCCGACGGCGCGCGAGCGCCGCCAAGCCCGGCTGAACGCCTGGTGCCCGGCCGGGCAGGCGCCGCTACTGCGCCTGACTGACCCGCCAGATGGTATTGCCAACGTCATCGGCGACCAGCAACGAACGATCCGCCCCCTGGATCACCCCGACCGGGCGCCCCTGGGCTCGATCCTGGTCATCGAGAAAGCCGCCCAGCACCTCGACCGGATCACCAGCGGGCCGCCCTTCGGCGAAGGGTACGAACACCACCCGATAGCCGCTGTGCGGCTTGCGGTTCCAGGAGCCGTGCTGGCCGATGAACATGCCTTGCTGGAAGCGCTCCGGCAGCGCGGGACTGCGGGCGAAGGCCAGCCCGAGCGAGGCAGTGTGCGGGCCGAGGGCATAGTCCGGCACCCGGGCCGTGGCGACCAGTTCAGGATTTTGGGGCGAGACCCGCTCGTCGACGTGCTGGCCATAATAGCTGTACGGCCAGCCATAGAAGGCACCGTCGACCACTTCGGTGGCGTAGTCCGGCACCAGGTCGCTGCCCAGCTCATCGCGCTCGTTGACCACCGTCCACAGGGCGCCGCTCTCGGGCTCCCAATCCATGCCATTGGGGTTGCGCAGGCCGGTGGCGAAGAGCCGCTTGTCGCCGCTTGCGACGTCGACTTCCCAGATCGCTGCGCGACCTTCCTCCTTGTCCAGTCCGTTCTCGCCAACGTTGCTGTTCGAGCCGACGGTGACATAGAGCTGCCCGCCATCCGGGCTTGCGATCACGTTCTTGGTCCAGTGGTGATTGATCTCGCTGGGCAGCTCGGTCACCACTTCGGGCGTCGAATCGATCCGCGTGTCACCCGCTCGGTACGGCACCCTCACCAGTGCATCCGCGTTGGCGACGTAGAGCCACTCCCCGACCAGCGCCATACCGAAAGGCGAGTGAAGCTCATCGAGCAGCACGTGGCGCTGCTCGGCGACGCCGTCGCCATCTCCATCACGCAGCAGCGTGATCCGATCAGCGCTCTCGGCACCGGCGCCGGCCTTCGACTTGAAAAGCCCAGCGACCCAGTTCTTGAGACTCGAGACGCCGCTGTCGGCGGGGGCGTTGCTCTCGGCCACCAGCACATCGCCGTTGGGCAGCAGATAGAGCCAACGGGGATGATCGAGCCCTTGTGCGTAGGCATTCACGGCGAGTCCCTCGGCCGCCACGGGCAGCGCGCCGTCGGGCCAACCGATCGCCTCGGCGACGTTGAGGGTCGGGAACCATTCGCGGCGCTCTTCGGGCAATACCGGGTTGGCACCGCTTCCCTCCTCGACCGTATGCCGCGCGGTATCGCCGCAGGCAGCGAGCGGTAGGACCAGCAACAGCATGATTCGGCGCATCGGACTCTCCTTGTCGACTGAACGATCCATCTTTCAGCGTAGTCGACTCATGCTTCCCGCGAGCGCCTGATGCCCCTTTAGCCCCCTGGGAGAAAACCGAAAACGCCGGTGCATGACCGGCGTTCCAGACTGCTGACAAAGTATTTGAAGATGCCACGATGGATTCCAGCCGCCTCCGAGAGCGCGCTGGCCGGCAATCGATTGCACCGGGGTTTGCGACATGGATGTCGCAAAAGGCGCGCCCGGACAGGGATGTCCATGCGCGCCGACCCGAGGGCAAGCGATTGGTCGGCCAGGGTTTCGCGATCTTGTGGCGGCGCGTCCCCCTGAAGGGGGAGCGCGAGGGGTCCGCCCCTCGCATCTAAGCGAGCAAGAGGCGCGTTAGGACCCAAACGGTTCTCGACTCGCCAGGATCGAGAGCGTCGCTGGGTCAAAAGGGGTTTGTCATTAAACTGAAACGCCGGTGCATGACCGGCGTTCGTTTCGACCAAGAGACGCCCTCGCCTCAGCCAGTGTTACGAAGCCCCGCGGCGATCCCGGCCATGGTGACCATCAGCGCGCGCTCGAGTACCGGGGAGATGCTCTGCTCGGCATCGCGCGAGCGCCTGAGCAGCTCGGCCTGGAGGCCATGGAGCGGATCGATGTAGGGGTTGCGCACCGCGATGGCCTGGCGGATCAGCGGTGAATGCTCGAGCAGCACGCGCTGGCCGCTGATCTCGAGCAGTTGGCCGATCAGCCGGGCGAGCCGCTCGCGCAGCGTCGTGCCGAGCGCACGCAGCTCGGGGGCATCGACCAGCCGCTGCTCGTAGTAGGTGGTGATCGAGGCGTCGGACTTGGCCAGCAGCATCTCGAGCAGGTCTAGATAGGTGCCGAAGAACGGCCAGTCGCGGCGCATCTCCTCGATCCGGCGGCGCCCCTCGGGATCGGCGAGCCGCGTAGCGAAGGCTTCGTCGCTGCCGAGCCAGGCCGGCAGCATCAGCCGGGTCTGGGTCCAGGCGAAGATCCATGGAATCGCCCGCAGGGTCTCGACGCCACCTTCCTGGCGCCGCTTGGCCGGGCGCGAGCCGAGCGGTAGCCGCCCCAAGGCACCCTCGGGCGTCAGCGCGCGGAAGTAGGGAACGAAATCGGCGTTCTCACGTACCACGCCGACGTAGACCCGGTGGGCGATCTCGGCCAGCTGGTCCATCTCATCGCGCCACTCCGGTCGCGGCGCCGGCGGCGGTGAGAGCGTGGCCTCGAGTACCGCACCGACGTAGATCTCCATGTTGCGAGAGGCGATATCGGGCTGGCCGAACTTGAAGCGGATCATCTCGCCCTGCTCGGTGACCCTGAGACTGCCGCTCACCGAGCCAGGTGGCTGGGAGAGGATCGCCGCGTGCACCGGCCCGCCGCCGCGGCCAACGGTACCGCCACGACCGTGGAACAACGTCAGCGCCACCCCTTGGCGCTGGCAGATACGCACCAGCGCCTCCTGGGCGCGATACTGCGCCCAGGCGGCGGCGAGCTGCCCCGCGTCCTTGGCCGAATCGGAATAGCCGATCATCACTTCCTGGCGATCGTCGATCAGCCGGCGGTAGACCGGGATATCGAGCAGCCGCTCGATCACCGGGCCCGAGCGGTCGAGATCGTCCAGGGTCTCGAACAGCGGCGAGATCGGAAGCCGGGGACCACCGGCCTCCTTCATCAGCAGGGCCACGGTGAGTACGTCCGAGGCCTGCCCGGCCATCGAGATCACGTAGCTGCCCAAGGCTTCGGCACGCGAGGCGGCGATCACCCGGAAGGTGTCGAGCACCTCGCGAACCTGGTCCGAACCATGCCAGTCGCGCGGCAGCAGCGGACGTTTGGATTCCAGCTCGCGGACCAGGAACTGCTGCCGACGCGCTTCGTCCCAGGTCGAGTAATCTTCGCCGAACAGCTCCTCGACCAGCTCCACCATCACCTGGGTGTGGCGTGCGGACTCCTGGCGGATATCGAGCTTGGTCAGGGTCACGCCGAAACAGGCGATCCGGCGCAGGGTATCGAGCAGCGCACCGTTGGCGATGCTTTGCATGCCGCACTCGAGCAGCGAGCGATAGCAGAGCTCGAGCGGAGCGAGCAGCTGATCCCGGGTATCGATCAGCGCCACCTCCTCGGTATTCGAGCGCTCGCCGTCGAGCCGTGACCGCAGCGCCTCGCGGGTAGCCTGCAACCGCTTGATCAGCTGCTTGATCAGCGCGCGATAGGGTTCGTCGACGTCGCCGACCTCGGCCTTGAGTTCGTCGCTGGCCTGCCACATCGAGAGCTCCACCCGCAGCGCCTCGAGATCGCGCAGGTAGAGATCCGCCGCCATCCAGCGGGCGAGCAGCAGCACCTCCTCGGTGACTTTCGCAGTGACGTTGGGGTTGCCGTCACGATCTCCCCCCATCCAAGAGGCGAAGCGCAGGGGCGATGCGTCCAGCGGCAGACGCTGCTCGCCGATCGCCAGCAAGCGCTGGTCGAGATCGCGATAGAACTCGGGCAGCGCCTGCCATAGCGAGTTCTCGATCACCGCGAACCCCCAGCGCGCCTCATCGACGGGCGTCGGGCGCACCCGGCGAATCTCGTCGGTGTGCCAGGCCTGGCTGATCAGTTCGGCCAAGCGCTCGAGCAGCCGCTCGCGCCGCTCCGGGTAGCCGCGGGTAGCTTCGAGCTCAGCGAGGCAGCCGTCGATCATGTCGTACTTCTGGATCAGGGTGCGCCGCACCACTTCGGTCGGATGGGCGGTGAGCACCAGCTCGACGCGCATGTCGGTGAGCGTCTCGCGCAGAGTGCCAGCATCGACCCCATCGTCGATGACCCGTTCGAACAGCCGTCCCAGGTCCTCTGGCTGCAGGTTGGGCCGATAGTCCTCGACCCGCCGCACGCTGGCACGGTGGTGCTGTTCGGCGATGTTGGCGAAGTTGAGGAACTGATTGAAGGCGCGGGTGACCGGCAGCAGGTCCTCGTCGGGCAGCGAGCCCAAATAGTCGATCAGCGCCTTGGAACTCTCGCCGCTGTCGCCGCTGTCGCTGCGGCCCTGCTTGGCCAGCGCGCGGATGCGTTCGATGCGCTCGAGGAACGGCTCGCCGAGATCCGAGGTGATGGTCCGCCCCAGGATATCGCCAAGAATGCGTACGTTCTCTCGCAACGATTCGTTAAGGTCATTACCTTCTGTGGCGACGGGCAGGGTGTGACGCATCGACGGTCTCCATGGGTATCCTTAAGATTCCAGAGGAGCGTTGGGGGGCGAGACGACCGCCCGCCAGTTGCGCTCCATCGACGTAAGCTACCCGGGCGATACCGGAACGGCAAACATCGACAGCGCATGATTACGTAAACAAAGACAAAAAGGGGGATTACATGCCCAGATTTCGGGGCTAAAAGGATAATACTTTAGTAATATAACCACTAAAACTGTGTGTCTGCTGGCAGATCCACTGCCCGCCGTTCACTCCTCGCTCTTCACCGCCCGCCAATGGCGCTCCAGCGTATCGAGATCGTCACCCGGCTCACAGCGCGCCTCGACGCCGCGAAAACGCCGTTCGAACTTGGCCCCGGCTCGCCTCAGCGCGCGCTCGGGATCGACGCCGAGCTTGCCTGCGAGCGTGGCGGTGGCGAAGAGCAGATCGCCGAGCTCGTCTTCTATCGCATCGTGGTTCGAGGCGGCGATCGCCTCGCGCACCTCCGCAAGCTCCTCGTCGACTTTGCCGAGCGCCCCGGTATGGTCCGGCCAGTCGAACCCCAGCCTGGAGGCGCGGCGCGAGAGCTTGGCCGCCCGACTCAGCGCAGGCAGCGCCAGCGGGATGTCGTCGAGCACGGAAGCGCTGGAGCGCTCGGCACGGGCATCGCGCTCCGAGGCCTTGCGCCGCTCCCACAGCTCTCCTATCTGGGCCTGGCTCAGCGAGCGGGCGGGAAGATTGTCGCGACGAGAGTCCAGTCGCCCCTCGGGAAAGACGTGGGGATGACGGGCGATCATCTTGCGCACCAGGCCGTCGACCACATCGAGAAAATCGAAACGCCCCTCCTCGCGGGCGAACTGGGCATAGTAGACCACCTGGAACAGCAGGTCGCCGAGCTCGAGCTTCAGCTCGCCGAAGGCGCCGCGCTCGATCGCGTCGACCACCTCGTAGGCCTCCTCGAGGGTGTGCGGCGCGATGGTTTCCCAGCGCTGTTCGACGTCCCAGGGACAGCCTTCCCGCTCGTCGCGCAGCACCGCCATCAGCTCGAGCAGATCGTCGAGCCCATGGCGGTCGCTCCCCCCGCCCTCAACCCGCGACATTTTCCTGCTTTCCTCCCTGGCGCAGCCGACGCACGTCCATCACGTTGGCGAGCTGCTGGATACGATTGAATATCCGCCCGAGCAGCTCGAGCCCGGAGACCTCGAGGGTGATCTTGAGCCGCGCGAGATTATCCTCCCGATCGGTCTGGGTGTTCACCGCCAGCACGTTGGCCTTCTCGGTCGAGAGTACGCCGATCACGTCGCGCAGCAGCCCGGTGCGATCCCAGGCCAGCACTTCGATATCGACCGCATAGACGCTCGCCTGGCTCGAGCCCCACTCGACATGGACGATCCGGCTCGGCTCGTCGAGACGCAGCTGCAGGATGTTGGGGCAGTCCTCGCGGTGCACGGTGACGCCGCGGCCGTGGGTGATGAAGCCGACGATCTGGTCACCGGGCACCGGATGGCAGCAGTTGGCCATCTGGGTCTTGAGGTTGCCGACCCCGAGCACGGTGATCGCGTCCTGCGGCTCCTTGGCGCCGCGCCGGGAGCGGGTCAGCAGGCGGTCGAGCTGCTCCTGGTCGTCGGTATCGCCGAACAGCTGCTGGGCCTGCGAGAGCACCTGGCCGACGCGCAGGTCGCCGGCACCGATCGCCGCGTACATGTCGTCGGGGGTCGGGTAGTTGACCGCCTGGGCGAGGCGTTCGCGATCCAGGCCGTCGAGGTCGAGGCGGCGGAACTCGCGCTCGAGCAGCGCCTTGCCCTCCTCGAGGTTCTGGCCGCGCGCCTGCTGCTTGAACCAGGCCTGGATCTTGGCCCGAGCGCGCGAGGTCTTGGCGTAACCCAGGCCAGGATTGAGCCAGTCCCGGCTCGGCCCACCCTGGGTGGCGGTGAGGATCTCGACCTGCTGGCCGGTCTTGAGCCGATAGGTGAGCGGCACGATCCGTCCGTCGACCTTGGCGCCGCGGCAGCGATGGCCGATCTCGGTATGCACCCGGTAGGCGAAGTCGATCGGCGTCGACACCTTCGGCATGTCGATGACGTGGCCATCGGGGGTGAAGACGTAGATCCTGTCGGGGGCGATGTCGACCTGGAGACCCTCGCTCAGGTCATTGATCTCACCGACCTCCTCCTGCCATTCGAGCACCTGGCGCAGCCAGGCGATCTTCTGCTCGTAGCCGGAGCTGCGCGAATCGACGTCGGTACCCTTGTAGCGCCAGTGGGCGCAAACGCCGAGTTCCGCATCCTCGTGCATGGCGAAGGTCCGGATCTGGATCTCGAGCACCTTGTGATCGGGACCGAGCACCGCGGTATGCAGCGACTGGTAGCCGTTGCGCTTGGGATTGGCGATGTAGTCGTCGAACTCGTTGGGGACGTGGTGCCAACGCGAATGGATCAGCCCCAGCACGGTGTAGCAGTCGGCCACCTCGGGCACCAGCACACGTACCGCGCGGACGTCGTAGACCTGGGAGAAGTCGATCCGCTTGCGTTTCATCTTCCGCCAGATCGAATAGATGTGCTTCGCCCGGCCGTCGACCTGGTAGCGCGCGATGCCCTGGGCCTCGAGCAGGCCGGTGATGGTCGACTTGACCTCGCCGATGTAGTGGTCCCGGTCGAGCCGCTTCTCGGCCAGCTGCTTGGCGATCGCCTTGTACTCGGCTTCGTGCAGGTAGCGAAACGACAGGTCTTCGAGCTCCCACTTGATCTGGCCGATGCCGAGTCGATGGGCGAGCGGTGCGTAGATATCGAACACTTCGCGCGCGACCCGCTGGCACTTCTCGCGCGAGTCGTTACGCACCTGGCGCAGCATGGTGGTGCGCTCGGCGATCTTGATCAGGGCGACGCGCACGTCGTCGATCATGGTCACCAGCATCTTGCGCAGGTTCTCTTGCTGGTTGTGCTGCGAGAGTCCGCTCTGCGGCGCCTGGAGCTGGCTGATCGCGGCCATCTTGAGCACTCCGTCGATCAACCCCGCGACCTCGGTGCCGAACAGCCGCTCGACCTCCTCGAGGCTGGTCAGCTCCTTGCGCACGCAGCGATAGAGCACCGCCGCGACCAGCGTCGGCTGGTCGAGATGCAGCTCGGAGAGAATGTCGGCGATCTCGAGCCCAGCGCGGAAGTTGGAGCCCACCTCGCGCCAGGCAGGGTAGCGTTTGGCGGCATCGATAGTGATCCGCTCGGCGAATTCGCACGCGCGGCGCAGCTCAGAAGGATCGCTCAGCCGGACTTCCTGGTTGAGATGCTCGACCCACGCCGGAATGTCGACTCGCCCGTCCGCCAGCAGCGGCTGATCCTCACGTACCTTGACCATGACCGGTACCTCCAGCCTCCTGATGAGCTTCGATTATTGTCTGGATGGCCGCAGCCGCAGCGGGTCACCGACGCTCGAAAAGCGAAAGCGACTCGAGATGCGGCGTCTGGGGAAACATATCGACCAGGGCGATGCGCACGAGCCGGTAACCGCCCGCGACCAAAAGCGCTGCATCGCGCGCCAACGTCGCCGGGTCACAGGATACATAGAGTACTCGCTCAGGCCCGGCGCTCGCGAGCGCCTTGCAAACATTCTGCGCGCCATCGCGAGGCGGATCGAGCAGCACCGCGTCGATATCTTCTACGCCAGGAGCCTGGCTCAAGTCCATCGCCCGCGCGGTGATCTCGAGCTCGAGCGTCCGAGCATTGGCGCTGACCCGCTCGGCCATCGCCGCACTGCCTTCGATAGCGGCGACCCGCACACCGGTCGCGGCGAACGGCAGGCCGAAGTTGCCAACCCCGGCGAACAGATCGAGCAGCCGTGCACCAACAGGCAATCCCAGCCAGTCGAGCGCAGCACCCACCAGTTGCTGGTTGACCGCGCCATTGACCTGGAGGAAGTCACCCGGCTGGAAACCCAGCGCAAGGCTACGCCCCCCAACGTCGAGCCGATAGTGCAGCGTAGGCAGCGCCGAGGGCTCGCCGCGATCGAAGACCAGCGCCAGATCGTGCGCCTCGGCGAAGGTACGCCAGCGGCTTTCATCCGCTGCGACCGGCTTGAGCTGGCGCAGCTTGAGCGCGACGGCGTCGTCGCCGGCGATCAGTTCGATATGGCCGAGCTGGCGCGGCGCCTCGAGCCGTTCGAGGCATTCACGCAGCGGTGCGAGCAGAACCTCGAGCCCGGGCAGCAGTACCGGGCACTGCTCGATATCGAACAAGCGCTCGCTCTGGCGCCGCCTGAATCCGAAGCGCAGCCGACCCTCGCCGTCGAGCTTGACCCCGAGCCGGGCCCGGCGCCGGTAGCCGTAGGCCTCACCGGCGAGCAGCTCGACCGCGGGCACGTCCAAGCGTACCCGGTGGAGGTGCTCGACCAGCACCCCGGCCTTGTGCTCGCGCTGTGCGCCGATGTCCAGATGCTGCAGTGAACAGCCACCACAGACGTCGAAATGGACGCACTCAGGGACTACCCTGACAGGGCTGGGCCGCGACACCTGCACCGGGTGGGCCTCGTCGAAGCGCCGCCGCTGGCGATGCCGCCGCACTTCGACCCGCTCCCCCGGCAGGGCGCGGTCGATGAATACCGTCTTGCCCTCGGCGTCGCGGGCTACCCCACGCCCATCGTGGGATAGCCGCAGGACCTCGAGCGCATCCAGAGTCTCGCTGGCCTCCCGCCCCGCGACCTCGGCGACTTGATGCTTGGCACCACGGCGACCCTCTCCGGGGCTGCGCGCCGGCCTGCGCTTGCCGAGCGCCACGCTCAGCGCCCCTTGCCATCGCGGGCGAACAGCCCGGTGGAGAGATAGCGATCACCGCGATCGCAGACCACGAATACGATCACCGCGCCCTCGGTCTCTTCGGCGACCCGGAGCGCACCCGCCAGCGCCCCACCGGAAGAAACGCCGGCGAAGATGCCCTCCTCGCGGGCGAGCCGGCGCATCTGCTCCTCGGCCTCCTGCTGGCTTATGTCGAGTATCCGATCGACCCGTGCCGGATCGAAGATCGATGGGCGATAAGCCTCCGGCCAGCGACGGATACCAGGAATACTGGCGCCATCGCTCGGCTGCAGGCCGACCACCTGGATCTCCTCGCGCTGCTCCTTCAGATAGCGCGAAACCCCCATGATCGTCCCGGTGGTGCCCATCGAGCTGACGAAGTGGGTGATCCGCCCCTCGGTCTGGCGCCAGATCTCGGGGCCGGTGCCGCGATAGTGGGCCAGCGGGTTGTCCGGGTTGCCGAACTGGTCGAGCGACTTGCCCTGCCCTTCGGCGACCATGCGCGCGGCGAGATCGCGCGCGCCTTCCATGCCCGCCTCGCGATCCACCTCGATCAGCTCAGCGCCATAGGCGGCCATCGCTTGCTTGCGCTCCTCGCTGGCGTTGGCCGGCATGATCAGCACCATGCGATAGCCCTTGATCGTCGCCGCCATCGCCAGCGCGATGCCGGTATTGCCGGAGGTCGCCTCGATCAAGGTGTCGCCCGGAGCGATCTCGCCACGCGCCTCGGCGCCTTCGATCAGCGAAAGCGCCGCACGGTCTTTCACCGAACCGGCCGGATTGTGGCCTTCGAGCTTGGCGAGGAGCAGATTGTCGCGCCCCGCGCCGATCCGCTTAAGGCGTACCAGCGGCGTATTGCCGATCACTTCTTCGAGTGCAGGAAAGTGCATGGTGGTGTCCTTCTCAACCGGGCCACGGCAGCGGCCGTCAGTGACCGCAGCCGCAGCCAGGCCCGTGATCGTGATCGTGATCGTGATGATGTTCGTGTTCGTCCAGCGCCAGTGCGAGTCCAGCCTCCTGGGCCGCGACCAGGGTCTGGGCCAGCCCTTCGAGGGCGGGACGCAGGCCGCGATCGAGCGCGCGCGGGAGCAGCCCCGCGCCGATCTCGACCGCCGAGACACCGCCGATGGTGGCGGCCTCCTCAGCGCAGCGCGGGGTGGTGACCTTGCACAGGTGCACGAACAGCTCCGCCTCGCAGGCGGCCTCGACCAGCGCCTCGAGCCGGCCTCGAGCTCGCTCGCGCGCCACGTTGCGGGCGCTCGACCAGGGCAGCGCGTCGATGCGCACCCCCTTGATACCCGCCCGGGCGATGCTCTCGAGCCGGACGGGGTCGGTATCCGCCGGCAGCCAAGCGAGCAGCTCGCAGGACTCCGCCTCTACCCAGCTGGCCAGCTCGGCCAGCACCGCCGGGTCGGGTGCCTCACGCAGGCAGAGCTGGGCGGGACGCAGCTTGGCGGCGAAAGCCAAAGCCGCCTTGTCGGTCGCGGTAGCGAGCAACAGCCTCGAACGCACCAGCGGCGCAAGCGTCGCGAGCGCGGTGCGGGTGGCGGGGTCCGAATCCAGGCTCGCACAGACGAAGTCGGCACCGCCGTCGAGCGCGTTCAGCGCGCTGTGCAGGCAGCCGGCGTGGTGTTCGGGCTCATCGCCCCGCCCCAGGTGAATCAGGGGGTCGAGGTCGAAACCGAGCTGGATCCGCAAAGGATGCATGGCAGGTACCTGGATAATGGTGAGGGTCGGCGCAACGCCGACGCTATTGGTCGAACAAGCTGCCTCGATCAATCCGCCGGCATCGCCCGACGCCGCTCCACCAGTGACTGGAGCAGTGCGCGCGAGCGCAGCGGTCGTGCGCCGAGCAGCGGGGCCAGCGCCTCACGAAGCAGCCACTTGGCCGCACCGGCGAGACCCGGCGCCTCCCAGTCTCCGTGGGCGAGCAGCCGCAGCGTGCGGCCGTCAACGCCCTGATGTCCATCGGCAATCGGGCGGAAACGGCGGGCGGACGCATCATACCCATAGCGCAGCTGTGGCTCGAGCGGACGATCGCCATCGATGCTCAAAAAGAGCGGCTCGGCGTCGAGGGCTTCGAGCAGTGTGATCTCCAGCCGGCGCAGCCCGGGCGCGCGCAGCCCGGGGGTCGGCAGGACCTCGAGCAGCGCACCGTAGTGGGCGAACAGCGCCTCGACCGCGAACTCACGCGGCAGGCAGCGATAGAGCAGTTCATTGGCGTAAAGCGCACAGAGCAGCCCCTCCCCCGCGAGCATCACCCCCGCGCGGGTGGACTCGATCAGGGTCAGCGTCTTGAGCTCCCGTTCGCCGCGCCACGCCACGTGCAGCGGAGTGAACGGCTGCAGCGCGCCGCGCGAGCGGCTCCCGGGGCGCGCCACGCCGCGAGCGACGCCGCGTACCAGCCCGTGCTCGAAGGTCAGCAGGTCGACCAGCGCGCTGGTCTCCCGGTAGGGGCGACGGTGCAAAAGGAAGGCAGGCTGCAGCGCCATCGTCTCGGCTCTCCACGACGCCTTCGAATCACTCTTCGAAATCGTAGCCCAGGCTCTTCAACGCGCGAGCGTCGTCGGACCAGCCACGTTTCACCTTGACCCACAGCTTGAGCATCACCTTGGCGCCAAAGGTGCGCTCCATATCGATGCGCGCCTCGCTGCCGATCTGCTTGATCCGCTCGCCGCCCTCGCCGATCAGGATCTTCTTCTGGCCCTCGCGCTCGACCAGCATCAGTGCGCTGATGTGCACCACCCGGCCTTCATCGCGAAACTCCTCGATCTCGACGGTCATCTGGTAGGGCAGCTCATCGCCAAGCTGGCGCATCACCTTCTCGCGGACCAGCTCTGCGGCGATGAAGCGTTCGCTCTTGTCGGTGACCTGGTCACTCGGAAAATAGTGCGGGCCGACCGACAGATGACGGCCGACTTCTGCTTCCAGCGCGTCGACGCCGGTGCCGTTCTTGGCCGAGATCGGCAGGATCGCGGTGAACGCGCGCTTGCCGGCCACCTGCTCGAGCCAGGGCAGCAGCGTCGACTTGTCCTTGAGCCAGTCGACCTTGTTCACCGCGAGGATCACTGGAACCTCGAGATGGGCGAGTCGGTCGAGGACGATCTGGTCCTCCTCGGTCCAGCGGGTCCTGTCGATGATGAACACCACGCAGTCGACCCCGCGCAGCGCCTGGGTCGCGGTCTGGTTCATGAACTGGTTGATCGCACGGTTGCGATCCTTGCCCATGATGTGCATGCCGGGCGTGTCGACGAACACCGTCTGGGTATCCCCCTCGGTCTTGACCCCCATCACTTGGTGACGGGTGGTCTGGGGACGGCGCGAGGTGATCGAGATCTTCTGGCCGAGGATGCGGTTCATCAGCGTCGACTTGCCGACGTTGGGCCGGCCGACGATGGCGACGAAGCCGCAGCGCTGCTCGCCGGCTGCGTCGGTCTGGCTGGTGGTGTCGTCCATCACGACCTCCGTTTCTGCGGCTCGAGCAGCGCGATCGCGCGCTCGGCGGCCTCTTGCTCGGCATGACGCCGGCTCGGGCCGATCCCGCGGGTGGGTGCATCCAGGCTTGCGACGTGGCAGTTCACCGTGAAGGTCTGCTCGTGCGCCTCGCCCTCGATCGCCATCACTTCGTAGCGCGGCAGCGGGATCTGACGCGACTGGAGGAACTCCTGCAGCCGGGTCTTCGGATCCTTGAGCGTATCGTCGAGGCTGGTGGCCTCGAGACGCTCGGCGTACCAGGCCAGCACGCAGCGCTTGACCGCGTCCATGCCGGCGTCGATGTAGATCGCACCGATCACCGCCTCCATCGCGTCGGCGAGGATCGATTCGCGGCGATGTCCACCGCTTTTCATCTCTCCCGAACCGAGGCGCAAGTGCTCGCCGAGCGATACTTCCCGCGCCAGTTCGGCGAGCGTCTGGCCCTTGACCAGGCGAGCGCGCAGCCGTGAAAGCTGCCCTTCGCGGGCCAGGGGGAAGCGCTGATAGAGCGCCTCGCCGATGATGAAGTTGACGATCGAGTCACCAAGGAACTCGATCCGTTCATTGTTGCGGCCGCCGAAGCTGCGATGGGTCAGTGCCAGTTCCAGATGACCGATGTCGTCGAAATGGTGGCCGATGCGCTTGGCGAACGCCTGCAGGGAGCTACTCACGGGTCGATTCGAATCTCTTGATGATAGTTGGGACGCACGATCGATGCGCTCAATGGATCATTCTCGCTGCCGAGAAGCTGGGCAGTCCACTGTCCCAGTGCATCCACACCGCGAAGGCCCGGCCGACGACGTTGCGCTCGGGCACGAAGCCCCAGTAGCGGCTGTCGCTCGAATGGTCGCGATTGTCACCCATCACGAAGTACTCGCCTTCGGGCACCCGACCCTCGAAGCCACGACCGGGGTCGCGCGGACTGTTATAGATGCTGTGGGTGACGTCGCCCAGGGTCTCCGACCACAGCTCTTCGCCAGGATTGGCGGGAACCTGATTGGAGACGAAGTCCTTCTCGACCAGCTCGCCATTGATGTAGAGGCGCTTGTCGACATAGCGGATATGGTCGCCCGGAAGTCCAACGACACGCTTGATGAAGTTGACGCTGGGATCGGGCGGATAGCGGAACACCATCACATCGCCGCGCTGCGGCTCGCCGGTGGGAACTATCTTGGTGTTGACCACCGGCAAGCGCATCCCATAGCTGAACTTGCTCACCACGATGAAGTCACCGATGTCCAGGGTCGGCTCCATCGAGCCGGAGGGAATCTGGAACGGCTCGATCACGAACGAGCGCACCACCAACACCACCAGCAGCACAGGAAAGAACGAGCGCGAATACTCGACGTACCAGGGCTGATGCGAGGCATCGTCGACCACGCCGCTCGCGCGGCGGCGGCGGCGCAGCCAGAGCACATCGCAAAGCCAGACCGCGCCGGTCACCAGCACGGCGATCACCAAAAGCAACGAAAAATCCATCTCGACAACGTTTCCCGTCAGCGTGAGCGGCCCCGAGAGGCTCAGTCACTGGTCTTGAGAACGGCCAGGAAGGCATCCTGGGGGATTTCCACACGCCCCACCTGTTTCATGCGCTTCTTGCCCTCTTTCTGCTTCTCGAGCAGCTTCTTCTTACGCGATACGTCGCCACCGTAGCATTTTGCGGTGACGTTCTTGCGCAGCGCCTTGACCGTGGAGCGCGCGATCACGTGCCCACCGATCGCCGCCTGGATCGCGACGTCGAACATCTGCCGCGGGATCAGCTCCTTCATCTTTTCGACCAGCACCCGACCGCGGGTCTGGGCGTGGTCGCGGTGGATGATCACCGCCAGGGCGTCGACCCGGTCACCATTGATCAGGACGTCGAGGCGCACCAGCTTGGCCGCCTCGAAGCGCTCGAAGCTGTAGTCGAGCGAGGCATAGCCCTTGGAGATCGACTTCAGGCGATCGAAGAAGTCCATCACCACTTCGCTCATCGGCAGTTCGTAGGTGAGCTGCATCTGGTTGCCGAGCACCTGCAGGTCGAGCTGCACACCGCGGCGATTGACGCACTCGGTGATCACGTTGCCGACGTACTCCTGCGGCACCAGGATGCTCGCCCTCGCGATCGGCTCGCGCATCTCGCTGACGCTCGCCATGTCCGGAAGCTTCGATGGGTTGGAGATGTAGAGGGTCTCGCCGGAGTCCATCG
This sequence comes from Halotalea alkalilenta DSM 17697, assembly GCF_000621205.1. Classification (GTDB taxonomy): domain Bacteria; phylum Pseudomonadota; class Gammaproteobacteria; order Pseudomonadales; family Halomonadaceae; genus Halotalea; species Halotalea alkalilenta. The sequence continues at coordinate 32,406 of NZ_JHYY01000030.1, forward strand.
CCAGTTCATAGACCACCGTCGGCGCAGTGGTCAGCAGGTCGAGGTTGTACTCGCGCTCGAGCCGCTCCTGGACGATCTCCATGTGCAGGGTGCCGAGGAAGCCGACACGAAAACCGAAACCGAGCGCGTCCGAGTTCTCCGGCACATAGTCGAGCGAGGCATCGTTGAGCGCCAGCTTCTCGAGCGCGTCGCGGAAGTCCTCGTAGTCGTCGGCGCTGATCGGGAACATCCCGGCGTAGACCTGCGGCTTGACCTTCTGGAAGCCTGGCAGGCGAGGCACCTGAGGCGTCTTGGCGTGGGTGATGGTGTCGCCCACCGGCGCGCCGTGGATGTCCTTGATCCCTGCGACCAGAAATCCCACCTCACCGGCGCGCAGCACGCCGGTCTCGGTGCGCTTGGGCGTGAAGATCCCCACCGCGGACGCCTCCCAGTTGCGTCCGGTGGACTTCATCAGCACCTTGTCGCCTTTTTCCAGCGTGCCGTCGAACAGCCGGATCAGCGAGACCACGCCGAGATAGTTATCGAACCAGGAGTCGATGATCAGCGCCTGCAGCGGCGCATCCACATCGCCCTTCGGCGGCGGGATGTCACGCACCAGACGCTCGAGCAGCCCCTCCATGCCCAGCCCGCTCTTGGCCGAGACGCGGCAGGCGTCGGTGGCATCCAGCCCGATGATCTCCTCGATCTGGTGCGAGACGGCGTCTGGGTCCGCCTGCGGCAGATCCATCTTGTTCAGCACCGGCAGCACCTCGAGCCCCTGCTCGATCGCGGTATAGCAATTGGCGACGGACTGCGCCTCGACCCCTTGCGCGGCGTCGACCACCAGCAGCGCGCCCTCGCAGGCATAGAGCGAGCGCGACACTTCGTAGGAGAAGTCAACGTGCCCCGGGGTGTCGATGAAATTGAGCTGATAGACCCGACCATCCTCGGCCTTGTAGTCGAGGGTCACCGACTGCGCCTTGATGGTGATCCCGCGCTCACGCTCGATGTCCATCGAGTCGAGCACCTGCTCCTTGAGCTCGCGGTCGCTCAGCCCCCCGCAGAGCTGAATGATCCGGTCCGCCAGGGTGGACTTGCCGTGGTCGATGTGGGCGATGATCGAAAAGTTCCGAATATGGCTCAATGTCGGACGGGTTGGGTCGTTTGCCATGAAGTGCTTCCGGGGTAGCTAGGTGCGCGCCGATAGAGCCCTTGACCGGGTGCTATGTGCTTGATGGCGCGCGGGGATGGGGCATTGTACCGATGCACGGACGGCAGTAACAGACAGCGGGCCTTTTCCCCGACTTCATGCTCTTCGGACGGACCAGAAGACAACCTCATGGCGAGCAGCTCCGGACGCTCAGCTCCGATGACGATGTAGGACATAGAGGCGTCATCGTCACTTTTCCCTGAAGCTCCTGCACCAAGGCTGCCTTCGATGCGGTCGATCATCTTTTCACCCTCGATCGAGAGCGAGCTCTCCGACAGCCAACCAAATCAGAGCCCACGGCAGGCCTCCCTCGTGCACCTAGGTGCACGAGGGGCTCGTAGGCCTTCCACCTCCCTGCCCATTCGTGTTCATCATTGATATAAGGCAGAACAACACAGGAGCAGCACGCGTGACCACCTTAGAGTTCATCAATTTAAGGTATTGTGAGCTATCAACGCCTCAGCGCAATGATCTTTACAAATTGCGCAAAAGTACTTTCAATGATCGTTTGGGCTGGAGCGTCTCTATCAGTGGAGAATTCGAATTTGATGATTGGGACAATCAAAACACCACTTACTTGATAGGACAACAAGACGGAAAATTAATATGTGGCGTGCGTTTTACCCCAGCCGATGAGAATCAGATGCTAGCAGGACCGTTCCGAGCATTCTTTTCCCATCCTTTGATAATCGGTGATAATATTCTCGAAGCAAGTCGTCTTTTCATCGACAAAACGCGCGTCCAAGCGCTATCTAAAAATTTTCCTTCTATCTCGCAGCTACTTTTTCTCAGCATGACCAATTTTGGTCTAGATCAGCGACTCCATGGTTTCAGCGCCGTGGTCAGTCGCGGAATGTACAGAATATTCAAGAACAGCGGATGGCATTTTGACGTGCTGGAAGCCGGCTCGTCGGAAAAAGGGGAAGTCGTCTACCTCATTTTCCTGCGCGTAAATACCTTATCACGCCAAGCGATATCTCAAAAAATCACCATGGAACCCAAGTATACTAGCTACCGGGGTTTGCTGGAAAAATGGCCACTCAGCATCAGCCACCCGGCCTCGATCAAGCAGGCCGGCGTAGCCGTCAAGGAACAGGCCGAACTAGCTGCAACTCGATACTCTTGCTAATGGCGTGCTTGGCGTTGGTAACTTCCAACTTGGAAACTACCGACGCCATGTATTTCTTGATGGTCCGTTCCTTGAAACCCAGGATAATGCCGATCTCATGATAGGTTTTACCTTGCGATGCCCAATAGATGACGCTGCGTTCACGCTCGCTAAGGTTGAGCTGCTTGACCGCATTCACTCGAGCATCATCCGAACAAAAGACACTGCTGGCAGCCTGATGCACTTCCATCAACAGCATCTGAAGCTCACCCGCTTGGTGGCGGATGTAATAATCGAACTCTTCGCGTCGATGCTTATCGACGCCACAGACGCTCAACACACCCATTTCACCGAGCGTTCCATGGACGACAAAAGTGTAGCCTGACGAGACATTGAAGTTCCTTGCCTGATGAAAGACCTCATTATCTCTTTCTCCGAGACTCTCGGGATCATCGACGTGCCAGACAAAGGGAGTGACGCGTGTCATTGCATGACGAATCACCGGATCGTTGAGATGGTAACGACCGTAGGTGTAAATTTCCATCCATTCCCTAGGGTAAGTTGAAATGACGAATGGATGGCGGGAAAAACTGCGGTCGGCAAGTAAGTAGGCGAACTTGCCTATATGCTGCTCGGAGACTTCCGTATTCAAATGTTGGCCTGCATCGACCAGCGTCGGATGAGTGGTACCAAGCACGTATTCGCTTTTTGGATTGGTGATCTTGAGCATACCCCCTCCTTAACGTTACCTTTAGTACGCTACCGATACAGGTGGCATGCAATCTCCACCTCCACACTCATATGCTAGCGTAAAGAAGTAACCTCGGCGACACCTACTAAAACCTAATGGATACATGCACCAAACGCAAAAAAATAAGGCGGGCCTCATTGAGAGCCCGCCTTCCACATCGTACTACTTCGAGTACCGCTGCTATTCTTTGCTGTCGAGCCGCAACGCAGTAAACAGCTGGGCATCACCACGGGCGATGCGCACCGCTACGGCGCGGTCACGTGGCAGATCGGCGATGACCTCGCGCAGCTTGTCGACCGAGTCGATCGCTTGGCGATCGATGTCGATGATCACGTCGCCAGGTTGAATACCCGCCTGGCCGGCAGCGCCGTCGGGTAAGACCTGCTGGACCAGTACGCCGTGCTCCACTCCAGCTTCTTCAAGCTGCTCAGGGCTCAGTGGCGATACCGCGATGCCGATGCCGCTCTGCTGAGCGCTGCCTGAATCGCTCTGCGCGGTCTGCTCGCTATCCGGCCAGTCCCCTACCGTCACCTTCAAGCTCCGCTCAGAGCCGTCGCGGAGAATGCCGAGCGTCACTTCGCTGCCGGGCGAGGCGCGACCGATCTCGCGCGGCAGTGCCTCGGAGCTCTCCACCTCGCGGCCATTGACGCTCAGTACGATGTCTCCGGGACGCAGCCCGCCCTTGGCTGCGGGGCCGCCGCTGGCGAGCTGGGAGATCAGCGCTCCGCGTGGCTCACCGAGCCCGAAGGAATCGGCGAGATCACGCGACACTGGCTGGATCACCACTCCCAGCCATCCACGGTGGACACGACCGTCCTGCCTGAGCTGGTCGGCGATATCCATCGCTACGTTGATCGGGATCGCGAACGATAGCCCCATGAATCCGCCACTGCGGGTGAATATCTGGGAGTTGATCCCGACCACCTGGCCCTGCAGGTTGAACAGCGGACCGCCGGAGTTGCCCGGGTTGATCGCGACATCGGTCTGGATGAAGGGGACATAGGCATCGGAGGGCAGGGTGCGGTTGATCGCGCTGACGATACCGGCGGTGACCGAGTGATCGAAGCCGAAGGGCGATCCGATCGCCGCCACCCACTCACCGGTCTGGAGTTCGTCGGAGTTGCCGATCGACAGCACCGGCAGATTGCTGGCATCGACCTTGATCAACGCGACATCCGTCTTGGGATCGGTACCGATCAGCTTTGCGTCCAGCTCGCGACGATCGTTGAGCCTGACCCTGATGGTGTCGGCATCCGCGACGACGTGCGCATTGGTGAGGATGTACCCATCATCGCTGATGATGAAGCCCGAACCCAGCGAACGCAGTTCGCTGCGCGGAGTCGCGCCGCCGCCGGGCGCACCGAACCCCGGTGGCAGCTGGTCACCGAAGAAGCGCCGGAATATCTCGGGAATCTGCTGATCATTCATGCCGCCCCGGGGTGAAGAAGCCTCCCGGGTGGTCGAGATGTTGACCACCGCGGGCGCGGCCCGTTGGACCAGAGCGGTGAAGTTGGGCAGCTGCTGAGTCGCCGCCGCGGGCGGGGAAGAGGTCCCGGCATCCTGGGCGAACGCTGGTTGCTGCATGGCGGCTACGGAGGCAAGCGCCACCATCATCAGGGACAGGGACATCCGTCGCTTCACGACCTGCATCTTGGTTACTCCTGCTGTTTTTCGACTTGTTGACCGATACCGGCCCCAACAACCTTAAAATATTTTTAAGGTTATCTGACCACATTGACTGCCAACGATGGGCGAGGTTCATTCACGGTGGAAAATTCGATCGCCCTCCCTGCACTGGACGCCCATCATCCGCCTGCGCAGGCACCACCCCTTCGGCGACCTGCGCCAGCACCGGATCGGGCACCTCGCCCACCACCACCACCTGATAGCCACTGCCTTTCACCCCCAAATGGCGCACCATCGCCTTGGAAGCGCCAAGCGCGTGCAGGCCCGCCGGCAGCGCCGCCGACTCGAGCCAGGGGCCGACGAAGACGCTGAGACTCGAAAGCCCATCACCATAAAGCCTCGACTCCATTCGTTCCCCAGCGAGTTCCACCGCGGCTTGACCGCGGGCGATGAACCCCGCGGGCAGCCAGGACACGCCCGCATCACCGTCGATAGGCATCGCCGAGTTCACCGCCAGCCGGCCATCGAATCCCTCGAGCTGCTCGAGGCGCACCACCTGAAGGGTCTCCACCACTCGCCCGGCGAGATCAATGGTCAATCGCTTGAGCGGTAGGCCGCTGTGCGAGTCGAGCCAGAAGCGTTGCGCGTATCTGAGCTCATCCATCGGCACCGCATCGATCACGACGACCGGACGATCAGCGATTCTAGCGCGTCCGATGAACTCGAAGCGGTAGTGTTCGGCGAGCGCCGCCGCCGATACGTCCGGAGCCGACAATTGAAGGATACTAGGAAGCCCGCCTTCCAACCGGCGCAGACCAGGCCGCATCTCGCCATCGAGCGCCTTGACCGCCGCACGCTCGCCCTCCTCGTCCACCCCATGCTCGAGCTCGAAGGCCTTCATCCCGGCCGCGCTCGCGCGCACTACCAGCATGCGGTAATTGAAGCAGCGAACTGCGAGCAGGGTACGGGCGAACGACTCCTGTCCAGAGCGCCGATCCAGATAGGCATCCTTCAGGCTCGAGCAGTCGAGGAAGACTTGGCCGGACGGCGAGCGAACTTGCACGTCGCCGCGCGCCTGGAAGGGAAAGGAGAACAGGAGGAAAAAGAAAGTGCCGGCAACCAGGGCGCCGCAACGGGCGCCCGATATACGACCCGCCATCATCAGGGAGCGCTCGACATACCCTCGACGGGCCCGAGGAACCGGGCGGAGGGAGACCATTGGCCCTGCGGCTGGAAATCAGCCTGCTGGGCGTGCTGATCGAAGAAGCCTTGGAGCAGGCGAGCCTGCTGCTGGGTATCGATGCCCTGTTCTTCTCCGTCGAAGACAGGGAACAGTCCACCACTGCGCGCGCCAACCGGCACTACCCCGTCACGCGGCTGGAAGCCGGCGAAGCCGACCGGCGTGGCGCCACCCTGGAGCTGGCCCGCGCCCGGAAAACCGCCGAACCCAGAGGCGTTCTGCGCATTTTCCTCATTGGAGGCGAAGCTCGGAGTATCGGCAGGAGCCTGGCCGACACCCCGGTAGACCTGCACCCCGGTGATCACCATCAGGCTCACCGCAGCGGCCACCGCAGCGCCGCCCATGAAGGAGAACGGCCCGGAGCCGTGGCGTCGCACGCCTTCCTCGCGTCCGGCGGGGGGCTGCTGGGCGTCGATCCGTGCGCGAATGGCGGCGGAGAGATCGACGGTGACGTCGATATCGCGTTCGCGCCGCATCACGCTGCGCGCAACGTGGTAGCGCCGCCATGCGTCACCCTCTTCGGGAGTCTTGGCGAGTGCCCGGAGAACGCGTCTGAGTTCGAGTTCGTCGCCTTCGCCGTCCATCACGGCGGAGAGAGACTCTCTGACCTTTTGATTCATTGCCACATCCTCATACTCGATGCTTTCACGGGTCCACGGTCTGCACAACTAGACATCGAAGACGGAGAAAAGTTTAGTTACATGCATTGATCATCAGTCGAATTCACGCGCGGCGGTCTGGTTCCCACGGCTGAAATCCGGCTCGAGCATGTCCCGGATCCGATGGTCGATCGCCTCGCGAGCGCGGAATATCCGCGAACGCACGGTACCTACCGGGCACTGCATCACGTTGGCGATATCCTCGTAGGCGAGCCCATCGAGCTCGCGCAGGGTAATGGCGGTGCGCAGGTCCTCCGGCAGGTTCTCGATCGCCTCGAACACCGCCGCCTCGAGCTGGTCGCGGGCGATCGCAGCCTCCGGGGTCTCGATGTCGGCGAGCCGGCCGCTCACGTCGAGCACCTCGGCGTCGCTGATGTCCAGGTCGCTGCCCGGCGGGCGCCTGCCCCGGGCCACCAGATGGTTCTTCGCCGTATTGATCGCGATCCGGTACATCCAGGTATAGAAGGCGCTTTCGTTGCGGAACTTGTCCAACGCCCGGTAAGCCTTGATGAAGGCTTCCTGCGCGACGTCGTACACCTCGGCCTGATCGTGCACGTAGCGCCCGATCAGCCCGATGATCTTGTGCTGGTACTTCTTGACCAGCAGGTCGAACGCCCGGCTGTCTCCCGCCTGGGCCCGCTCGACCAGCTGCTGGTCGGTCACCTTGGTCGTCATCGACGTATCCCCTTGAATGCTACCGCCGGAGCCATACCCATGAGGCCTGCGCGATCATCGCGCTGGTGCCGTGCAGGCTCGAATGACAGGCCCTTTGAAGTTCACGGCACGACCCGGCTCCGGGTCGAAAAAAAGATGAAAATGACGAAACGCTACCCTTGTTCCTAGCTTATACCAATGGACCCAACTCAGCCCGACCGTTGGACCCCGGAGTGATCGTTGAGTTCCATGCTAAGATATCGCTCCGATGAATTCGCCCCAGCCGCTCCTTCTGCCGCTGTTTTTCGTCGCTACCTTAAGCTTCGAGCGTCGAGCCAATCCATGACCGACGCCTCATCCCGTCGACAGGTCGAACATGTCAGAACAGCAAGTCAACAACCTCAACGTCCTCGCTCAGGACGTGTTGATCACTCCCGAAGCGCTCAAGCAGTCGCTGCCTCTTGGAGAGCGCGCCGAGCGCACGGTGATAGAGAGCCGTCGTACCATCCAGCGGATCCTCGATCGCGAGGACCCACGCCTTTTGGTCGTGGTCGGTCCATGCTCGATCCATGACGTAGAGGCGGCGCGCGAGTATGCCATGCGCCTGCGCGAGCTCTCCTCCCGCGTCGGTGACGAGCTCTTTCTGGTGATGCGCGCCTATTTCGAGAAACCGCGCACCACCGTGGGCTGGAAAGGCCTGATCAACGATCCCTACATGGACGACAGCTTCGCCATCCAGGACGGCCTCACCATCGCCCGCCGCCTGCTGGTGGAGCTCTCCGAGCTCGGCGTACCGCTGGCCACCGAGGCGCTCGACCCAATCTCGCCGCAGTACCTGCAGGACTGCATCAGCTGGTCGGCGATCGGCGCGCGCACCACCGAATCGCAGACCCATCGCGAGATGGCCTCCGGGCTCTCCGGACCGGTCGGGTTCAAGAACGGTACCGATGGCAGCCTCGACGTCGCGGTCAATGCGCTCAAGTCGGTGGCCCACTCGCACAGCTTCCTCGGCATCGATCAGCGCGGCCAGGTCGCGGTGATCACCACCCGCGGCAACGCCTATGGCCATGCCGTGCTGCGCGGCGGCAACGGCAAGCCCAACTACGATAGCGTCAGCGTCTCGCTGGCCGAGCGTGAACTGGAAAGCGCGGGCCTCAAGCCCAACCTGATGATCGACTGCTCGCACGCCAATTCGAACAAGGATCCGGAACTGCAGCCGCTGGTGATCGAGAACGTCGCCCAGCAGATCCTCGAGGGCAACCGCTCGATCATCGGCCTGATGATCGAATCGAACCTCCACTGGGGGGCGCAGAAGATTCCGGCCGACCGCAGCCAGCTCGCCTACGGCGTATCGGTCACCGACGCCTGCATCGATTGGGCGACCACCGAGGAGCGTCTCACCGAGCTCGCCGACCGACTGCGCGAGCCGCTCAAGCGCCGCATCGCAGGCTGAGCGAAAGCGCTGGCCCCCGGCCCCATGCCTGCCGGGGGCTCAGCCCTGCTCGATACCATCTATTTCGCGCCTGAACGGCGGCAGCGAGTCGAGCAACGACTTGCCATAGCGCTTGGTCAGCACCCGGCGGTCGAGCAGCGTGATCCTCCCACTGTCGACTTCCTTGCGAATCAGCCGACCGCAAGCCTGCACCAGCTTCACCGAGGCATCCGGTACGGTGATCCGCATGAAGGCATTGCCACCCCGGCTTTCGATCCACTCGGCGAGCGTCGCGCCTACCGGATCGTCGGGTACCGCGAACGGCAACCGGGTGATCACCACGTGGGTGAGATAGTCACCCGGCAGGTCGATGCCTTCGGCGAAGCTGGCAAGCCCGAAGATGATGCTGCCCTTGCCTTCATCGATCCGCCTGCGGTGGCGTTCGAGCAGCTCGCGCCGCGGGATCTGGTCCTGGACCAGGATCGACCTGGCACGCTCGCGACTCTCCTCGGCGTCGAACAGCGCCTGCTCCACCGCGCGCAGCTGGCGACGCGAAGAGAACAGCACCAGCACCGCGCCCCGCTCCTCCAGCCCGGCGACGAAGTCGATGATCGAGCGCTCGTGCCGCTCGCGACTGGCGGGGTCGACCGCCTCGCGCGGCACCGAAAGCACCGCGCGGGAATAGTCGAACGGGCTCGGCAGGCGCTGGTAGCGATAGCGGTTGGCAAGCCCCGCGCGCTCCTGGGTACGTTCGAAACCGCCCAGTGCGGTCAGGGTCGCCGAAGTCAGCACCGCACCGAAGCAGCGCCCCCATAGATGCTGGGCGAGGGTCTGGGCGGCACTGACCGGCGAGGCGGCATAGACCAGCTCTTCTCCCGCACCTTCGCGCGGCACTTCGAACTGAAGCCAGCGGGCCTGCGGCGGCTGGTCGGGTTCGACGTCGGTCACCGCGAACGCTTGCCACAGCGCATGCGCCTCGAGCGCACGCCCGTGCAAAAGCGCAATCAGCGGCAGCCACTGTTCCGCCTGCTCGCGAGCGAGCCCGGTCGATTTGTCCGGGTCGAGGCTCTCGCGCAGGATATCGAGAATTCCCTCCAGCGCCCGTGCCAGCGAGGCGAACGGCAGCACCAAGGCACCCGCCAGTTCGCGCAGCGCATCCGGCACCCGGCCCATCTCGAAACGGTGCTGACGCCGAACGCCGTCGTGCACTTCCTGCGCAGGCAACGCCGCCTCGAGACTACGCCCCAATCGCATCGCCTCGTCGAGACGGGGCTCGATCGCGTTCAGCGCCTCGGGCAGCGTGGCGAGCAGGCGTTTGATCACCGGCTGCACCGCAAGCGCGGTGGTCAGGTCGGTCAGCGATTTCTTCAGCAGATTCAGCCAGCGCCCTGCCGCATGCAGCGGCAAGCGCTGGTGGAAGTGATCGAGTGCTTTGTCCGGCAGGTGGTGCGCCTCGTCGAAGACGTAGAAGCACTCCTTCGGCGCCGGCAGCACCATACCGCCACCGAGGGCGAGATCGGCGAGCACCAGGTCATGGTTGGAGACGATCACATCGGCTTCCTCGACGCGCTTGCGAGCGCGGAAGAAAGCGCAGGCGGCGAAGTGGCCACAGCGACGATTGGTGCACTGGCGGTGATCGATGGTCAGCTGGCGCCAATAGCGATCCTCGATCGCCTCCGGCCAGCTGTCGCGGTCACCCTCCCAGCGGCCGTTGGCATAAGCACCGGCCAGCTCGGTGGCCAGCTCAACGAGGCGCTCGTCACCGCTGGCCAGCTGGCGCTCGAACAGCGAAAGCGTGGGGTTGGCCTCGGCGCCGTCGAGCACTTGCTCGAGCCGGCTGAGACACAGGTAGCGCCCGCGCCCCTTGGCCAGGGCGAAATCGAATGCAATCCCGCTGTGCGCCTTGAGCGCGGGCAGGTCCTGGTGAAGCACCTGCTCCTGCAGCGCGACGGTGGCGGTGGAGATCACCAGCCGCTTGCCGCGCGCCTTGGCGATCGGCAGCGCGGCGAGCAGGTAGGCCAGCGTCTTGCCGGTACCAGTGCCGGCCTCGAGCACGCAGATGTGCTGGTTGCCGACCCGGCCTCCCTGCTCGTCGCGCTCGATCCCGCCTAGCGTGCGCGCGATCTCGGCGATCATCAGCTTCTGACCGTAGCGGGGCTTGAGCGCAAGCGCCTCGAGCACCCGCCGATAGGCCTCCTGGATCTCTTGCTTGAGCGCCGGTTCGAGCATCGATTCAGGCACTCGCCACGCAGCCGGGCACGGCACGGTCGGTTACCGAATGGCACACGGCCTGCATGCTCAGAGCAGCCCCTCGGGCGGATGCTCGCAAGGCAGTTTGTCCTTGATGAACGACTCGATCTCCGGCAGCGCGAAGGCATCCTCCTCGCCGACGAAGCTGATCGAAGTGCCCTTCGCGCCGGCACGCCCGGTGCGGCCGATGCGATGGACGTAGTCCTCGGGATCCTCGGGCAAGGTGTAGTTGATCACATGGGAGACATCGGAGATGTGGATGCCGCGTCCGGCGACATCGGTCGCCACCAGCACCGCCACCTTGCCCTCGCGGAACTCCTCGAGGGTGCGAATGCGCTGCTTCTGCGGCACGTCGCCCGAGAGCATGGCCACGTTGATGCCGGCCTTGCGCAGCGTCTCGTCGAGCTCACGGACGACGTACTTCTGGTTGGCGAACACCATCACCCGGTCGAGCTCGTCCTGCTTGAGCAAGTTGGTCAGGAGCCTCACCTTGTCGCGGTCGCTGACCATGTAGACCCGCTGCTCGACGTTGGTCGCGGTCTGGCTCTCGGCCGCTATCTCGACGTAGGCGGCATCGAAGGTCCATTGGCTGGCCAGGTTGAGGATGTCCTGGGTGAAGGTCGCCGAGAACAGGAAGGTCTGGCGCTCCTCCTTCTTCGGCGTCGAGCGGATGATCCGCTTGACGTCGGGAATGAAGCCCATCGACAGCATCCGGTCGGCCTCATCGAGCACCAGCACCTCGACCTGGGAAAGATCGACGTCGCGCTTCTGGTGGAAGTCGAGCAGCCGTCCGGGGGTGGCGATCAGCACGTCGAGGGTCTTCTTCAACTGCTGCTGCTGCTTCTGGTACTCCATGCCGCCGACCGCACTGACCACTTCAAGGTCGGTGTAGCGGGCGAGCTGGCGAGCATCCTTCTCGATCTGCAGCGCCAGCTCCCGGGTCGGGGCGACGATCAGCGCGCGCGGCGCGCCGGGCTTCTGACCGTCCGGGCGCTCTTCTTCGAGGAAATAGGTGAAGATCGAGATCAGAAACGCCGCGGTCTTGCCGGTACCGGTCTGCGCCTTGCCGACCACGTCGCCACCGAGCAGCGTGTGCTTGAGCGCTTCCCCCTGGATCGGGGTGCAGTACTGGAAGCTTAGATCGTTGATCGCCCGCATCAGCGGGGTGGGCAGATCGAAATCCTGGAATCGCCATTGCCCGGCCCGCGGCGGGACCGAGGCAAGCACAGCGGGAGCTGCGCTCGCTGACGGTGTCGGCGGCGCGGCCTGCGTGGCCGGCGTCTCGCTAGCCTGCGCATCGGCAGCTCGCGGTGCCCGCTCGCGCTGCTGGCGACGGGCTTCTCCCGCTGCGTTCTGGCGGGGCTTGCGACGGCGGCGCTTGGGCTTGTGATTTTCGCTCTGGGTCGGCGGTGAGGTCTTTTCCGACTCGCTCATGGCATCTCGATCGGTTGATTGACAAAGGGCGGTCCACCTCCTCGGTCGGGAAGTGGAGACGCGAACTCCCGCGGCACAGCGGGCAACGGGATGCGTGTCGCTCACACGCAGGGCGCTCAGTGTACCAGAGCCCACCCTGAGCGCACGATGTCGACCAATGCGACAGCGCATGCGCTGAATTGGTAGAATCCCATCGACCAACGCACAGCAGTCGACGCCAAGGGCGTCTGTCGACCACCGGCCAGCGAGAGAGCTTGGATGACCCGCAGGAAAAAGACCCGTTCGATCGCCGATCGCGTAACGATCCGCACCGGACGCCGCAAGGACTACAAGAAGTGGCGTCACGAGAACCCCGACCAGGTCGTGTCCTCGCGTCGCTACCTGCAGAAGAAGCGCGACCAGCGCAAGCTCCAGGCGGCACGCAAGCTCGAGCGCCAAAAGGACGCACCGACGCTCGACGTTCACGGTGCGCCACCCAGCGACGAGGGGGACGGTCGCTGAATGAAGCTCGTATCGTTCAACATCAACGGTCTGCGTGCCCGCCCTCATCAGCTCGCCGCACTGGTCGAGAAGCATGCCCCGGACGTGATCGGGCTGCAGGAAACCAAGGTTCACGACGACGAGTTCCCGCTCGAATCCGTGCGTGCGCTGGGCTACCACGTCCACTACCACGGCCAGAAGGGCCACTATGGCGTGGCGATGCTGACCCGCCAGGCACCGCTCGAGGTTCGCTATGGCCTCGACGGCGACACCGAGGACGCCCAGCGGCGGATGATCGCGGTGCGTCTTGAAAGCGAATTCGGCGAACTCACCGTCTACAACGGCTACTTCCCCCAGGGGGAGAACATCGCCCACCCCACCAAGTATCCGTACAAGCGCCAGTTCTACGCTCAGCTCAGCGAAACGCTGGAACGCCGTCACCAGCCCGGCGACGCCATCGCGGTGATGGGGGATTTCAACATCTCGCCCGAGGATCAGGACATCGGTATCGGCGAAGACGCCCGCAAGCGCTGGCTGCGCGAGGGCAAGACCAGCTTCCAGCCAGAGGAGCGGGGCTGGCTGTCGAAGCTCCATCAGTGGGGCCTCGTTGACAGCTATCGCTGCCTGCACCCTCGGTCCGACGACCGCTTCAGCTGGTTCGACTATCGCTCCAAGGGCTTCGAACGCGAGCCCAAGCGGGGGCTGCGCATCGACTTGATCATGCTCTCGGCGACGCTCGCGCCCCACGTCGTCGACGTCGGCATCGACTACCCTCTGCGCGGCATGGAAAGACCCTCCGACCACGCACCGGTCTGGACCGAACTGCGCCGTTGACCCCGGCAGAGGACGATGCCCGCAAGGATCGTCCTCTGCCGGAGCTCCTTTCCCCCCGCTCCCCAGCCCCCACCCGAATCCCCATACCGGCTCGCCAGCCCCCGCCGCCCTGGTTGCACCATCGGCCCGCTTGGGTTCATAGTCGATTCATCGCCGGTATCGACCGGGCGCCGTGACGATAACGACATAAACAGCGGATGAGAGTGGGATGCAGCCAGTCTTCGATGGCCACAACGATGTCTTGCTCAGATTGTGGCAGCTAGCCCATCAGGGTGACGACCCGGTCGCCGCCTTCATCGATGGAACTCCCCAAGGCCAGCTCGACCTGCCCCGCGCGCGGCGCGGTGGGCTGGTCGGTGGCCTTTGCGCGATCTACGTTCCTTCCGACCGTCATGACCTCGCCCCTTCCCGGCCCGACGCCAATGGCCACTACGCAAGCCCCCTCGCCGCTGCGGTGGAGCGTCACCGCGCGCTCGACGTGGCGACCGCTTTCGTCGCGATCGCCAAGCGCATAGAACGTGCGGGCGGCTGGCGACTGTGCACCAGCGTCGACCAGGTAGAGTCGTCGATCGAGGCCGGCGTCTTCGCCGCCGTACTGCACATGGAGGGTTGCGAACCGCTGGATGAAGGGCTCGAGGCGTTGGAGCTGTTTCACGCCGCCGGGCTGCGCTCGCTGGGGCCGGTATGGAGCCGCAACAACGCCTTCGGCCATGGCGTGCCGTTCGCCTTCCCGATGAGCCCGGATACCGGCCCCGGGCTCACCGACGCCGGCCGTCGGCTGGTGCGCGAGTGCGACCGGCTCGGCGTGATGATCGACCTGGCCCACATCACCGAGCGCGGCTTCTGGGACGTCGCCGAGCTCAGCCAGGCACCGCTGGTCGCCAGCCATTCCAATCCCCACGCCCTGGTCCCGGTGGCGCGCAACCTGACCGACCGCCAGCTCGACGCGATCCGCGAGCGCCGGGGGCTGGTCGGGCTCAACTATGCCACCACCATGCTGCGCGCCGATGCCCGGGCCAATCCGGACACTCCGCTGGAGGTACTGCGCCGCCATCTCGACTACCTGATCGAGCGGGTCGGAATCGACTGCGTGGCATTGGGCTCGGACTTCGATGGCGCCCCCATTCCCGCCGGGATCAAGGATGCCGCTGGACTGCCCAACCTGGTCGATACGCTCGCCAACGCCGGCTACGACGCCGCCATGCTCGAGGCGATCTGCCGCGGCAACTGGCTGCGCGTGCTCGATGAATGCTGGCAGGGGCACTGCGACTGAAAGACGTTGGCGACAATCGTGACGACGAGTGATTCTACAACCACGACACAATCACAAGGATCATCGTAATGACCATCGACTGGGGACAACTGCGCCGGCTCCAAGCCTGCCTCGTCATCGCCGCTACGCTCAGCGTGCCCTTCGCCGGGCGCGCCCTGGCCGCGACACCGCCCGATACGCTGGTCCAGGCCTGGGCGATCGACGACATCATCGGGCTGGACCCGGCGGAGGCTTTCGAAATCAGCGCCGCCGAAATGCTCGGCAACAGCTACGACCGGCTGGTGCGCCTCGATATCGACGATCCCTCGCAGCTGGTCAACGACCTCGCCGAGGAGTGGGAAGTCTCCGCAGATGGCCGCACCTTCACCTTCACCCTGCGCGAGGGCATGACCTTCGCCTCGGGCAACCCGATCACCGCCGACGACGTCGCCTGGTCGATCCAGCGCGCGGTGAAGCTCGACAAGAGCCCAGCCTTCATCCTCACCCAGTTCGGCCTGACCCCGGAGAACGTGGAATCGCGCGCGCGCGCCACCGATGCGCGCACCTTCGTGTTCGAGACCGACCAAGCCTATGCGCCGAGCTTCGTGCTCAACTGCCTGACCGCCAACGTCGCCGCAGTGGTCGACCGCCAGCTGGTCGAGGCCGAAGCGCGTGACGGCGACTTCGGCAACGGCTGGCTGCGCACCCACTATGCCGGCTCCGGTCCGATGACCATCCGTGACTGGCGGCCCAACGAGATCCTGGTGCTCGAACGCAACGAGCGCTATCACGGCGAACAGGCCAAGCTCACCCGGGTGATCTATCGCAACGTACGAGAGAGCGCGACGCAGCGGCTGATGCTGCAGTCCGGCGACATCGACGTCGCCCGCAACCTGCAGCCCAACGACCTCGACCAGATCGCCAACCTCGATACCGTGCGAGTGATCAGCGCTCCCAAGGGCACCATCTACTACTTCAGCCTCAACCAGAAGAACCCGGAGTTAGCCAAGCCCCAGGTTCGCGAGGCGTTCAAGTACCTGGTCGACTACGACGGCATCCAGGCGTCACTGATCAAAGGCATCGGCGAGATCCACCAGAACTTCCTGCCCAAGGGCATGCTCGGCGCGAGCGACGAGTCGCCTTACCATCTCGACGTCGACAAAGCCAAGTCGCTGCTCGCCGAAGCCGGCCTCGGCGACGGCTTCTCGATCACCATGGATGTACGCAACACCCAGCCGGTCACCGGTATCGCCGAGTCGGTGCAGCAGACCATGGCCGAAGCGGGCGTGCGACTCGAGATCATCCCCGGCGACGGCGCGCAGACGCTGACCAAGTACCGTGCGCGCAGCCACGACATGTACATCGGCCAATGGGGAGTCGACTACTGGGATCCGAACACCAATGCCGACACCTTCGCCAGCAACCCGGACAACGCCGATGACTCAGGGGTCTCCACCCTGGCCTGGCGCAACGCCTGGGACATCCCCGAGCTGACCGAGGAGTCCCGCGCCGCGGTGCTGGAGTCCGATACCGCTGCGCGCGTCGCGCTCTATGACGACCTCCAGCGCAAGGTTCGCGAGCAGAGTCCCTACGTAATCCTGTTCCAGCAGACCGAGGTCGCCGCAGTCGCCGATGGAGTGCAAGGCTATCGCCTTGGGCCATCGTTCGACACCAACTACGTCTACAACGTCAGCAAGGAGTAGTCCATGGCTGGGCCGAACGCAGTGCTCCAGCCAGCGCTGAGCCGACCGCGACGCGCCCGCGGGCGGCTCTTCGCACTGGTGCGCTTCGTCGTGATGCTCGCCACCACCCTGCTCGGGCTGCTGGCGATGACTTTCTTCATCGGCCGGG
Source organism: Halotalea alkalilenta DSM 17697 (assembly GCF_000621205.1). GTDB lineage: Bacteria > Pseudomonadota > Gammaproteobacteria > Pseudomonadales > Halomonadaceae > Halotalea > Halotalea alkalilenta. The sequence goes on from NZ_JHYY01000030.1 coordinate 49,166, forward strand.
TGATCCCGGTCGATCCGGTGCTGGCGGTAGTCGGCGATCGTGCCTCGGCCCAGGTGGTCGAGCGGACCCGGATCGAAATGGGCCTCGACCGCCCGCTGATCGAGCAGTTCGGCATCTACGTCGCCCGGGTGGCGCAGGGCGAGTTGGGCCAGTCGGTGCTGACCAGCCGGCCGGTGCTCGACGATATCTTCCGCGTGTTCCCGGCGACGCTCGAGCTCGCCACCTACGGCACGCTGATCGGCGTGCTGTTCGGCGTACCACTGGGGGTAATGGCGGCGGTACGCAGAGGCGGCCTGATCGACCAGCTGGTGCGCGTCGTCGGCCTGCTCGGCTACTCGATCCCGATCTTCTGGCTCGGCCTGCTCGCGCTGCTGCTGTTCTATGCCAAGCTCGGCTGGGTGTCGGGGCCGGGCAGGATCGATGTGGTGTTCGAGTACACCTTCACACCCTTGACCGGGATCTACTCGCTCGATGCGCTGCTGCGCGGCGATTGGAGCGCCTTCGCCAACATCGTCTCGCACCTGGCGCTGCCGTCGGCGCTGCTCGGCTACTTCTCGCTCGCCTACATCAGCCGGATGACGCGCAGCTTCATGCTTCACGAGCTGTCCCAGGAGTACATCGTCGCCGCCCGCGCCAAGGGCCTCCCGGAGCGAACGATCATCTGGCGCCATGCGCTGCGCAACGCCGCCGTGCCGCTGGTCACGGTGATCGCGCTCTCCTATGCCGGCCTGCTGGAGGGTTCGGTGCTCACCGAGACGGTATTCTCCTGGCCGGGACTCGGACTCTACATCACCAACGCATTGGCGAACGCCGACATGAACGCGGTGCTCGGCGGAACGGTAGTGATCGGCGCGATCTTCATCGGCCTCAACCTGCTCTCCGACCTGCTCTACCGCACCCTGGACCCAAGGACTCGACGCCGATGAACGAACACGCGACGCCCGCCTTGGCGAATTCAACCGCCCAAGTGCCTCGCTCGAGGGGCCAGGCCAGACTGCGCCGCTATAAAGAGCTGTGGTCGAGTTTTTCCTCCAACCGCCTGGCACTGGTGGGGCTTTCGATCATTCTCGCCTTGATCGCGATCGCCCTATTGGCCGATCTGATCGCACCCTACTCGCCCACTACCGGTGGCCTCGGCCAGCGGCTGCTGCCGCCGAGTACCGCGCACTGGCTGGGTACCGACGACCAAGGCAGGGACATCCTCTCACGGCTGATTCATGGCGCACGCCCGACGCTGATGGTGGTATCGCTGGTGATGATCCTCGCCGCCCCGGTCGGCCTGCTGGTCGGTACCGTCGCGGGCTACGCGGGCGGCTGGGTGGACGCGGTGCTGATGCGGATCACCGACATCTTCCTCGCCTTTCCCAAACTGATCCTCGCGCTGGCCTTCGTCGCCGCGCTGGGCCCTGGCATCCAGAACGCGGTGATCGCCATCGCGATCACCTCCTGGCCACCCTATGCGCGTATCGCCCGCGCCGAGACGCTGAGCGTGCGCGACTGCGACTACGTCGCCGCGGTCCGGCTGATGGGCGCCTCGCCGCTGCGCATCGTGCTGCGCCACGTAATGCCGCTGTGCCTTGCCTCGCTGATCGTGAGGGTGACCCTCGACATGGCGGGCATCATCCTCACCGCCGCGGGGCTCGGTTTCCTCGGCCTCGGCGCGCAGCCGCCGATGGCCGAGTGGGGCGCGATGATCGCCTCCGGGCGCCGCTTCATCCTCGATCAATGGTGGGTGGCCGCGGCCCCGGGCGTCGCGATCCTGATCGTGAGCCTCGGCTTCAACCTGCTCGGCGACGGCCTGCGCGACGCGCTCGATCCCAGAGGAGAGCGCGAATGACACCGCTGCTCGAGGTGCAAAACCTGTCGGTTCGCTATCCCAGCCGCCGCGGGCTGATCACCGCCGTGCGCGACGTCTCCTTCACTCTAGGCCGCGAGCGTCTGGGCATCGTCGGCGAATCGGGCTCGGGTAAATCCCAGACCGGCCGGGCGATCATGGGACTGACGCCGCCCCAGGCGAGAATCGAGGCGAAGAGGCTGCGCTTCGACGGCATCGACTTGCTCCAGGCGGCGGCATCGGATCGGCGAAAATTGCGCGGTGCGCGCATGGCGATGGTGATGCAGGACCCCAAGTATTCGCTCAACCCGGTCGCGCGGATCGGCCAGCAGATCGTCGAGGCGCTGCACGCCCAGCGCAGGATCTCCCGCGCCGAGGCCAAGCGCAGAGCGCTCGGGATGCTCGAGGCGGTGAGCATTCGCGACCCCCAACGAGTCTTCGATCTCTATCCCCATGAGGTCTCCGGCGGCATGGGCCAGCGGGCGATGATCGCGATGATGCTGGTCAACCAGCCGGAACTGCTGATCGCGGACGAACCCACTTCCGCGCTCGATGTTACCGTGCAGCTCGAGGTACTCAGGGTGATCGATGACCTGGTCACCCAGCGCGGCATGGGACTGGTGCTGATTTCCCACGACCTGCGCCTGGTCGCCTCCTTTTGCGACCGGGTGCTGGTGATGTACGCAGGCCAGGTGGTGGAGACCCTCGACTCGGCCAGGCTGGATAAGGCGCGCCACCCCTATACCCTCGGCCTGCTCGACTGCGTGCCACAGCTGGACCGGCCACGACATCCGCTGCCGACCCTGGAGCGACGCGCGGAGTGGCTGCAATGAGCAAGATGATCGCCATCGACCGGCTCAGCGTTCGCTACGGCGACTTCACCGCGATCGAAGAGGTCTCATTGGAGGTAGAAGCAGGCAGCGCCTACGGGCTGGTGGGAGAATCGGGCTCGGGCAAGTCGACGCTCTTGCGCGCCATCGTCGGCCTCGCGCCGATCGCCTCCGGCCACATCGAGATCCAGGGCGAACGCCTCTCGCCACGCCGAGCGCGTGCCCAGCGCCGGCGGCTGCAGATGGTCTTCCAGGATCCCTACGCGTCGCTGCATCCTCACCATACCGTCGATCGACTGCTCTCCGAGCCGCTTCAGATCCACCGTGTCGGAGACCAGGACCAACGCATCGCCCGCGTACTCGCAGACGTCGGGCTGAGTGACGCATTCCGGTATCGCTATCCCCATCAGCTCTCCGGCGGCCAGCGCCAGCGCGTGGCGATCGCCCGAGCGCTGATCCTGGAACCCAGCATATTACTGCTCGACGAGCCCACCTCTGCGCTGGACGCCTCGGTGCAGGCCGAAGTGCTCAACCTGCTGGAACGCCTGCGTACGGAGCACGGCCTCACTTACCTGATGGTCAGTCACGATCTCGCCGTGGTCGCCCACCTCTGCGAGCGGCTCAGTGTGATGCGGGACGGCCGGGAGGTGGAAAAACTCGACGTCCAGGCGCTACGCCAGGGCCGTGCCGAAAGCGACTATACCCAGCGGCTGCTGATCGCGAGCCGAGGCTTCGTCCGCGAGGCCCCCGACCACACCCTCGCCCACACCCCCGCCACCCGACCATGAACGACTACCCCGGCCATGGGCCGGGGTAGTCGAAGATGCCAAGCGAACGCGCGTGCTCCGGCTCGCGGCTCAACGCCCTTGCAGTCGGAACTCGATGGGCTGCTCGACGATGCCGGGACGCTGCCGCGGCTGGAAACGCCACTTGGCGATCGCCTCCAGCGCTGCCTGCTCGAACAGCGAACTGCTCGAACTCACCACGCTGATCGAGCCGGGATCGACGCTGCCATCCTGGCGAATGGTGAAGCGCACCACCACGCGCCCTTGCAATCCACGCGAAAGCGCGAGCCGCGGATAGTTGGGTTCGACCCGATTGGTCGCAGCCGGCGGCGACGCCAGTCGCTCTGGCGTGTTGCCCTGCGCCGCAGCGGCGCGGTTCGCCTCGGCGCGGGCGGTAGCCTCGGCTTGGGCCCTCGCTGCGGCCTCGGCTTGCGCCCGAGCCGCGGCTTCAGCTTCGGCACGAGCCGCGGCTTCGGCCTGCTGCGCCTGCCGCTGCGCCTCAGCCGCACGCGCCTGCTCCTGTGCCCTGGCCTGCGCTTGCTGGCGAGCCTGTTCCTGCGCTTGGGCTCTCGCCTGCGCTTCAGCCTGGGCTTGGGCCTCCGCCTGGGCTTGAGCCTCCGCCTGGGCTTGGGCCTCCGCCTGGGCTTGGGCCTCCGCCTGGGCTTGGGCCTCCGCCTGGGCTTGGGCCTCCGCCTGGGCTTGGGCTTCCGCCTGGGCCTGGGCTTCCGCCAGGGCCTGGGCCTCTGCTTGCGCCTGGGCCTCGGCAATAGCGGGATCCTCCACCATCGTCGCGTGGATCACGCCACCGCTCGGCGGCTCGACGACGATCTGGTTCTCCGTCGCGCCCTGCCAGAGCATCAGTGCGACGACGCTTGCATGCACCAGCAGCGCTCCGGCGATCGCGGGCGCACCCCAGCCATTGGCACCGCCGCGATGCGCTGCGATATCACCATCGCTCGCCCCAGGCACCCGTTCGAGCGGAATTTCCTCGCTGCGATCGACCGCCGGACTGATGCCGCTCACCAGTATCCCCGCATCCGGCAGCCGAGTATCGATCACCATGCCGGAAGGAACTTCCGCGCCAAGAGGAGCGAGCAACAAGCGCGGCTGAGCGCGCTCTGCGTCGTCGAACTGGCCGAAGAAGAGGCCACCGCTCAAGGCTGGTTGCTGGTAACGGGACATTCTCGGTGCCTTTAGTTGCCGGAGCCTGGCTCGGAGACCAATCCCACGTTGGGAACTCCGGCGCTCTGGAGGGTCGCCATCAGGGTGATGACCTGGCCATAGGAGACGTTGCGATCACCACGCACCATCACGGGTGTCTGAGGCTGTTCGGCGAGCACGCTCTGCACCTGGGCACCGAGGCTTTCCAGAGATACCGGCGTGTTGTCGCCGTCGCGGCTCATGTAGTACTCGCCGTTGCTGTCGACCGAGACGATCAGCGGCGGGGTATCGCTATCGATCGGCTCGGCGCTGGCCTGCGGCAGCTCGACTTCGACACCCTGGTTCATCATTGGCGCGGTGATCATGAAGATCACCAGCAGCACCAGCATGACGTCGATGAATGGAACGACGTTGATCTCGCTGGAAAGCTTGCGCTTGCCGCGCCGGCTGAAGGGTCCATGCATGGCGGCTACTCCTCAGGCGGCTTCTTTGCGCACTCGACCGCTGTGCAGATTGCGATAGAGGATCGAATAGAACTCCTCGGCGAAATCCTCGTAGCGGCCGAGCAGACGCTCGGAAGTCGAGGTGAAGCGGTTGTATGCGATAACCGCGGGAATCGCCGCGAACAGCCCCATCGCGGTCGCTACCAGCGCCTCGGCGATCCAGGGAGCGACGGTCGCGAGAGTCGCCTGCTGGGCGTAGGAAAGCGATTGGAACGACCCCATGATCCCCCAGACGGTGCCGAACAGGCCGATGTACGGGCTGGACGAGGAGATCGACGCGAGAATCGGCAGGTGCTGCCCGAGACGCGCCTCTTCACGCGAGAGCGCCACGCGCATCGAGCGCTCTACCCCGGCGAGCACAGATGCATCGTCACGGGACTTCGGCAGCAGCCGGTTGAACTCACGAAACCCTGCGCGGAACAGATGCGCTGCACCCTCGGGCTGCTCCGGCACTTCACGGTAGAGCTCGTTGAGATCGACCCCGGACCAGAAGCGCGTTTCGAACGACTCGAACTCGCGATGGGCGCGACGAATGGCAGCGCCGCGACGGAAGATCAGCACCCAGGAGACGATCGAGAACAGGATCAGGATCGCCATCACCACTTGCACCACCCCGCTGGCCTGCATGATCAGCGAGACGATCGACATCGAGTGCTCTACCGGTACCGTTTCATTCATGGTCAATCTCTGTAATGTACGTTCGACGTAACGGGCGCAAGATAATCTAAATGCTAACAATTATCAAACGACCCAGAGAGGCAATACTGGCGCGACGAAGGGAGAGCTCCCATGGCGGACGCAGCCAGATACCGGCGCCGAGCGACGCCGCGAAATAGTGTAGCACGGCCACTCTCGAGACCAAGAGCCGAGTCCAAAGCGCAGGTCGATGCGCTAGGCTTGAGCGTTTCACGCCAGGACCGGCGACTCACCCGCGATGGAGATCCTCTGATGCATTCATTCGACAACGGCCCCGAGACCCTGGTCGACCAGATACTCGAAGCGCTGCTCGCCACCGCCCCGCTGGCGCGGCTCGACATCGGCAGCGGTGGCCGAGTGCTGATGCGCGACGACTGGTCGCCGCAGTCGGGCAAAGTGGCCTTGATCTCGGGAGGAGGCGCAGGCCATGAACCCGCCCACGCCGGATTCGTCGGCCACGGTATGCTGACCGCAGCGGTCATCGGCGATCTGTTCGCCTCCCCCAGCGTCAGCGCTATCGACGAGGCGATAGGCGCGATCTGCGGGGACGCCGGCTGCCTGTTGATCGTGAAGAACTATACCGGGGACCGGCTCAACTTCGGCCTCGCCGCCGAACGAGCGCGCGAACGGGGTCTCGAGGTGGAGATCGTATTGGTCGGTGACGATGTCGCCCTCCCCGGGGCGGCTCAACCGCGCGGCATCGCAGGTACGGTGCTGGTGCACAAGATCGCGGGCTTTCATGCCGAGCGCGGCGAAAGCCTCGCTGAAGTCGCCCGGGCCGCCCGCGAAGCGGCCGCGCGAATGCGTACGATCGGACTGGCCCTCAGCGCGGCCCGACTGCCAGGAAGGCCAGTGCGTGAAAGCGAACCGGCGCTCGGGCTCGGTATCCATAACGAAGCAGGGGCGCGCAGCGTCGCGCCAACCTCCGCGGCGCAGGCCGTAGCGCTGGTGCTCGACGCACTCGCCGTGAACGGCGGACAGCAGCGCTGGATCGTACTGCTCAACGACCTCGGCGGCTGTTCCCCTCAAGAGCGCGCGCTGCTGACCAGCGAGGTGCTGGATCAGCTCGGCCTGGCGCGCATCGCCCGCTTGGTCGGCGCAGCCCCCTTGATGAGCGCACTAGACATGCATGGCTTCTCGCTGACGCTGCTGGACAGCACTCCCGCGCTGATCGAGGCGCTCGAAGCCCCGGTCAGGGTGCCGGCCTGGCCCGGCGTGATCACCCCGCATGCCGCGCAGACCAGAACCGCTGCCAGAAGCACCCCCGACCGGCAACCCCTCGGCCGGCGCAACGCCGGGCGGGAGGCGCTGATCCGCGCGGTGGCCGAGCGCCTCATCGAGTCGCGCGACGAACTCGACCGGCTGGATGCGCACAGCGGCGACGGCGATGCTGGAAGTACCTTCGCCGCCGGCGCGACGGCGCTGCTCCAGGCACTCGACGCAGGAACCCTGCCGAGTGGCGAAGACGCAGCGCTATGGCGTGCGGTCGCGGCGCTGCTGGAGGCGAGGATGGGAGGGTCGAGCGGCGTGCTGCTGTCGATTCTGCTCACCGCCGGTGCAGCACGCCTGGCCGCGGGGGGCGACTGGCTTGAAGCGCTGGAGACCGGCGTCGAGCGGATGCGGTGGCACGGCGGTGCCGCACCTAACGACCGGACCCTACTCGACGCGCTGATCCCGGCGCTGCACGCACTGAACGAAGGCGGCGGTCTGGATGCCGCAGCGCAGGCCGCCAGGCATGGCGCCGACGCCACCGCCTCGATGCAGGCGCGGGCGGGGCGCGCCGCCCAGGTACCCGAAGCGGCCCAGCGGGGCCATGTCGATCCGGGTGCCGAAGCTATCGCCCGGGTGTTCGAGAGCCTCGTCTCGCAGCAGTCTGGCACGCGGCCCTGAGCCGCTCAGTCCCCGGTCGCCACCGGGCGCCCCGGGGTGCGGCTCCATTCGCTCCACGAGCCTGGATAGAGCCGGGGCAAAGGCAACCCGGCGATCGCGTGGGCAAGGATCAGCTGGCAGGCGCTCACCCCCGAGCCGCAGTAGCCGATCACATCTTCGCCTTCGGGCAGCAGCGCGCGCAGCGCAGCGGCGTCTCTCCAGCGCCCGGTCGAGCCGAGCGTCGCGCTGCTCGGCAGGCTTCGGGCGCGGGGAATGTGCCCGGCGATCGGGTCGAGCGGTTCGACCTCGCCGCGAAAGCGCTCGGGCGCCCGGGCGTCCAGCAGCACCGCCTGGCCGCTGGCGACCTCGTCGGCGCTGGCGATCATCGAGTCATCGAAGGTCGGCTGCCAATCGCTGGCCACCACCGTGGCATCGGGCTCGCCATGGTCGACGGGCAGGCCCGCCTCGCACCACGCCTGCCAACCGCCATCGAGCAGATGAACGTTGCGATGCCCGGCCCAGCGCAGCATCCACCATGCCCGGGCGGCAGCGATCTGGCCGCCGGTGTCGTCGTAGACGACGACCCTTCGGTCCGGCTCGACCGCATGGGTTCGGAGCGTCTCGGCGAAGCGCTCGGCGCTCGGCAGCGGATGGCGTCCACCGACGCCGTCCTCGCGCATCGGCGCCGATAGATCACGATCGAGATCGAGATGATCAGCACCGGGCAGGCGGGCTTCGCGCCAAGCGGCACGCCCGGCGCCGGTGTCGTTGAGTCGCGCCCGGCAGTCGAACAGCAGCGGCGGCGAGGATTCGGTGAGCCAGCCCTCGAGGGTGGGAACGTCGACCAGCGGTGAATGCATGGAAGCTCCTCTTTGGTTTGCCTTCATCGCCGATGATGCGCTCACTGCGCCTCTCCGCCAAGGTTCAGGCGGGCTCGATCGGCGCGCGGGCGGCGAGCAGGCGCCGCTTGCCGGCGGTCGAGAAGCGTACCTCCAGGATGCAGCGCTCCCCCTCCCCTTCGACCAGCTCGATCTCGCCGCGCCCGAAGGTGGCGTGCTCGATCCACTCGCCAGGACGCCAGCCTCCCGGCAGCGACGGGCGATCACCCTGGCGCAGCGCCAGCGCCTGACCGAAGGCGTGGAGGTAGCGTTCCACCAGCGCAGGATCGGACACTGCGATCGGTGCATTCGCCCCCGCCACCATCGCCTCGGCGACCGCGGTGCAGGCCTCCCAGCCGCTCTCGGCGAGGAACCGGCTCGGGCGACGCTCACCACCGTCGTCGAACAGCGCGAGGCGCTCCTTGGCCCTGGTGACCGCGACGTAGAACAGCCGGCGCTCCTCTTCCAGCCCCGAAGGGGTCAGCGGCATTTCACGCCCATAGAGCGGGCAATCCTCCTCGTTGAGCCCCCACACCGCGACCAGCGGCCACTCGAGCCCCTTGGCGCCATGGATGGTCGAGATCACCACGCCGTCGGTACGCGCCTCCACCGGATTCTTCAACAGCGCGACGAAGGCGGCGGTATCGTCGGCGAGCTCTCCGGCCTGCTCGAGCAGCACGTCGAGCAGGCGCACGTCCTCCTCGCCTTTCTCCCTGCGCGCGGCGGCGCGACGCAGCAGCTTCTCCGCATCGAGGGTCTCGATCACCTTGGCGAGCAGCCGGGCCGGCGACCACTGGGCCAGCCGCGGCAGCTCGCACAAAAGCGACCAGCGCTTCTTCAGGTTGCGCCGCTGGATCGGTTTGAGCCCTTCCAGCAGCGCATCCTCGCGGGCCAGCCATCGCTGCGACTCGGCCAGTCGATGGCAGATCCGCTCGAGGCGCTCTCGAGCGACGAAGGTGGACGGCTGGGAGAACAGCAACATCAGATGCGCAGGATCGGCGAGCAGCCGCGGCTGCAGCGCAAGCTCGAGGTAGCCGGCGAGCGCGCGGACCAGCGGCAGGCGGAAGACGAAGCGATCCTCGCGGCCGAGCTGGAAGGGAATGCCTGCGCGCAGCAGCCGCAGCTGCACCGGCACGCTCAGCGTCCAGCTGCGCACCAGTACCGCCGCCTGGTCGAGCGGACGGCCCTGGTCGAGCCAAGCTTCGAGCGTCTCGATCAGCGCCCTCGCTCCGCTTCGGGCCTCGATCGTCGTCTGCGGCGTGCCCGGTGCGGCGAGCGTGAGCTGGTCGGGCCGGCGGCGATTGGCGGCAATCGCATGGTTGGCGAGCAGCGCCAGCGCGTGACCGTGGCGAAAGGTGTAGGAGAGCGGATAGTCGGTCGGTTTGCCGAAGCAGCGGTCGAAGCGCTCGAGCATCGCATCGACCCTGGCACCGCGCCATTCGTAGATGCACTGGTTGGCATCGCCCACCGCCATCACCTCGCCATGGGGGGCGGCGAGCAGCGCCAGCAGGCGCAGCTGCGCCTCGTTGATGTCCTGGTATTCATCGACGATCACATGGTCGAGGAAACCCTGGATCCGCAAGCGCAGAGATGGATCGCGCGCCAGCGCCCGCAGCGGGTGATGCAGCAGATCGGCGTAGGTCATCAGCCCCTGCGCCTCGAGCAGTGACTCATGCATTCGATAGGCGGTGGGGAAATGGCGCGTCTCGGCCCCGAAGTCGTCGCTCTCGACCATCTGCTCCGGCGCTACCAGCTCGCCCTTGACCCGCTCGCAGAAATGACCGAACGCCTCGAGCCGCTCGGGTTCGAGCGCCTCCTCGCCGAGCTCGGGATACTCCTCGAGGGTACGTATCATCGCTTGGCGGGCGAGCCGCTCGCGCTGCCACTCCGCTTCGATCAACCGCCGTGCCGGCAGCACCCCCCAGCGGGTCAGCGAGCCGCATAGACGATGCCCGATCGAGTGGAAAGTGCGCACCCGGGGCAGCCGCTGTCCCGGTGCGGCGAGGCTCTGGAGACGGGTGGCGAACTCGTCGCGGGCCGCACGGTTGAACATCAATACCAGCATCCGCTCGGGGTCGGCACCATCGTCGAGCAGCGCCATGACCCTGGCGGCCAGGGTCGAGGTCTTGCCGGCCCCCGCCACCGCAGCGACACGGGCATGTCCCCGGCGGTGGGCGACGACCGCGCGCTGCTCTTCGGTCAGCCGCTCGAGCAGCGCTGAGCGCGTGGCGCTGGGGTTCACCGCCGAGCGCTCAGCGCACACGCGAGAACAGTCGATAGAAATTGGCGCTGGTCTGCATCCTCACCTCGTCGAGACTGATACCCCGCACCTCGGCAATGGTCTTCGCTACTTCGACCACGTGACGGGGCTCGTTGGGCTTGCCGCGATGGGGCACCGGCGCAAGCCAGGGGCTGTCGGTCTCGACCAGCAGCCGATCCAGCGGAAGCCGACGCGCCAGTTCGCGAACGTTCTCCGCGCGATGGAAGGTGACGATGCCTGAAAGCGAGATGTAGAAACCGAGCCGGATCGCTTCGCGGGCGATGTCGATATCATCGGTGAAGCAGTGCAGCACGCCGCCTATGTCAGGATTCGCGTGCGCGCGGATCAAGGCCAGCGTCTCGTCCCCGGCGGCGCGGGTATGCACGCTGACCGGCAGTTCCGCTTCGGTCGCCGCGATCAGGTGATTGCGAAAGCGCAGGCGCTGGGTCTCGAACGGCACCGCCGCCTCGGTATCGGCGAAGTCCAGCCCGATCTCGCCCACCGCGACCGGCGCGAAGCGCTCGATGCAGGCGCGGATCTCGTCCAGGCTGGGCTCATGCTCGAGCGCTTTGAGCGGATGCACGCCGGCGGCGATCTCGACGCAGCGATGCCTGCGGGCGATCTCGACCAGCCCGGGCAGGTCGTCCAGGTCGGTGGCCATGGCGAGAATCCGGCCGACGCCCGCCTCGAGGGCTGCATCGATCGCCGCGTCGAGGCTACCCTGGTAGGGCGCGAGATCGAGCCGGTCGAGATGACAGTGGGAGTCGATGAAGTGCGGCTGGGCCAGCGGCGCCGCGGACGCAGTGAAGCTTCGAGTCATGGCGTTCTCATGGTTGGATTCGACAGCGCATCGGGGCTTACGAACGCAGCAGCGCCGCCCAGCGGATCAGCCAGGCCTCGAGGACCAGCTGGGGATTGGGATTGCCGCCCTGGGCGATCAGCCGGCGCTGTTCGCGGGCGTAGTCGAGCAGGCGGAACCAATCACGCACCCGGGCGTTCTTCACCGCTTGGCGATAGAGCGACAGCAGATCGGGATTGCGCAGCGACTCGACGTTGCCGGAGAGCCCCAGGCGGATGAGGTCTTCGAGCCAGCTGATACCGTAGCCAAGGATCGCACCGAGCTGCTGGCGGTCGAGGCGCGCAGCCTCGGCCACCGGCTCCGCGCCCCGCACCAGCGCGTCGAAGAGCTCGGTGAGCCGCTGGCGCAGCTTGCGTGCCTCGCTCTCGCCTTGCGCCACGGCGGCCAGCGGCATGCCGCCGGCGACCCGCCACCAGAATCGCGCATCATCTTCATCGGCCAGCCGCTCGACCAGCCAGGGCAGGCAGTCATCGAAGCTCGGCGCAGTGAAGCTCCAGCGCTGGCAGCGGCTGAGCACCGTCGGCATCACCCGCGAGGGCATGTCCGAGAGCAGCAGGAACAGGGTACGGTCGCCGGGCTCCTCGAGCCCCTTGAGCAGCGCATTGGCCGCTCCGATGGTCATCGCCTCGGCGCCGTTCAAGCGCACGATCCGATAGCCGCCCTGCTGCGCGGTCTGGGCAAGGAAGTCGTTGATCCCGCGCACCGTATCGATGCGAATCAGCCGCCCCTGGTCGGCCGGCGCCACGGTGAGCAGGTCAGGATGGTGGCCGGCAAGGCGCATCGAGCAGCCATGACAGCGCCCGCAGGCGACCGCTCCCGCCGCCGCCTGCTGCGGAGCGGCACATAGAAGCCGGGCGATGACAAGCTCGGCGAAGTGACCCTTGCCGAGCCCGGCGGGCCCGGCGAGCATCAGCGCATGGGGCAGCCGGTCACGCTCGATCAGCTCGACCAGCCGATGCCAGTCGTCGAGCTGCCAGGCCAGCGGTCGATCCACCTTGCGTTCGCTCATATCGTCTCCCACTGCGCCAGGCGCCGGTCGAGCACCGCGGCGATCGCCGCCTGGACCTGCGCCAGCTCAGGAGCGGCGTCGATCAATTCGAAGCGTTGCGGCGCCGCCTCGTAACGATGGCGGTAGCCTTCACGCACGGCACGAAAGAACTCGGGCGCCTGGGTCTCGAATCGATCGAGCGTAGCGCCGCGGGCGTTCATCCGAGCGAGCGCGGCCTCCACCGGCATGTCGAGCAAAAGCGTCAGATCGGGTTCGAGGCCGTGCTGCACCAGGCGCTCGAGCGTTTCGATCGCCGCCCGATCGATACCCCGGCCGGCGCCCTGGTATGCGTAGGTGGCATCGGTGAAGCGATCGCAGACCACGAAGGCTCCGCGTTCGAGCGCGGGAAGAATGGTCATCGCCAGATGCTGGGCCCGGGCGGCGAACATCAGCAAAAGCTCCGCGGTCTGGTCGAGCGGCTCATCCGCCGCGGGGTCGAGCAGCAGGGTGCGGATACGTTCGGCACGTGGGCTGCCGCCGGGTTCCCGGGTGCGCACCACCTCCAACCCACGACCGCGCAGATGCTCGACGACGAAATCGACGTTGGTGCTCTTGCCGACCCCCTCACCGCCCTCGAGGGTGATGAAGCGTCCTCTGGCCCTATCGTCGCACGGGTTCATCGCGCTGCTCCTCAAGGTGTCTGTTCGCCTATGCCCTCGCTCACCCCCGCACCGCTGCCCAGGGGCGGTGCGTCTCCCTCTTGCGCTGCACCGCGTCGGTCGCGTATGTAGCGCTGCACCGCCGCGTTGTGCTCGGCGAGGGTCCGGGAGAACCGATGGCGGCCGTTGCCCATCGCAACGAAGTAGTAGGTGTCCCCTGGCGCCGGATCCAACGCAGCCTCGATCGACGCCCGGCCCGGCAAGGCGATCGGGGTCGGCGGCAACCCGTCGATACGGTAGGTGTTGTAAGGGTTATCGGCAGCCAGATCACGTCTTGTAAGCCCCTGGCCGCTGGCCATGCCGAGCCCATAGACGACGGTCGGATCGGTCTGCAGGCGCATGCCGCGCTCGAGCCGACGCACGAAAACCCCGGCGATCTCCCTTCGCTCCTCCGGCGCGCCGGTCTCCTGCTCGATCAACGATGCCATGATCAGCGCCTGATAGGGATCGTCGTAGGGCAGCCCTTCGGCGCGCGACGCCCAAGCGCGCTCGAGTTCGCGGCTCATCAACCGGTAGGCCTGACCGAAGAGCTCGAGATCGCTGTCGCCCTTTCGATAACGATAGGTCGCGGGGAAGAATCGCCCTTCGGGGTGCTCGCCGGCGTATCCCAGGGCCTCCATCAGTGCCTCGTCATCGAGACCCGTACTCTGGTGCTCGAGTTTCGGCGCTGCGTCGAGCAGTCCCCTCATCTGAGCGAAGGTGCGCCCCTCGGGGATGGTCACGGTATAGGTGACCACATCGTTGCTCGAGAGCTTGGCCAGCAAATCGAGCCCACTCATGCCCGGCTCGAGCATGAACTCCCCTACCCTCAGTCCAGTCAGTCGCTCGGGCTCGACCACCCCTAGCAGCTTGAACGGCCACTGCTCGGCGATCACCCCGCGGGATTCGAGCCTGGCCAGCGTCGCACGGGCACCGTCGCCCGGGCGCACTTCGTAGATTTCTGGCTGCGACAGCGCGATCGGTGCATCGAGCTGGTGGCGCCAGTAGTAGTAACCGCCGGTAAGCGCGAGGGCAACCACCAGCGACAGGAGTAAAAACGGTTTGAGCAAACGCATGACGATGATATTGGACCCGTAATGATGTCGCGGCGCTCAGCGATGATACCCGAGCAGTCGATGGGCGCTGCGCTGCAGCGCGAGATGGGCATCGGCCAATGGCGGTTCGAAGGGCTCCCGCTGCGTGGGGAAGTGCAGCCGGCGCAGCGGCCACAGCCCCTGCACCGAGTTGATCAGGCACAGCGCCCGAGCGCGCGTCAGCTCGTCGAGATGCAGCGGCGCGATCTCGAGCGAGCCTGCCTCGAGCAGCGCTGCGCGCAGCGTGCCCGCGACGCCGCACTGCTCGAGCGGCGGCGTGAACCAGCGGCGTCCATCGTGCCAGCAGAGATTCATCGCCGTCGCCTCGGTCAGCCAACCTTGCTGGTCGGCGAGCAGGCCCTCGGCGATCTTTTCCCCGCGCCACTCCGCCCGAGCGAGCACGTTCTCCAACCGGTTGAGATGCTTGATGCCGGCCAGCGCCGGCTGACGGGCCAGGCGCAGTCGGCAGAGTCCCACCTCGACGCCCGCGCTCCAGCGCGCGGCATCGGGGACGAACACCGTCGAGCGCCAGCGCAGCCTGACCTTCGGCTGCGCTGGCGGCAAGTAGCCGCGACCGCCGCTGCCGCGGGTGACGATCAGCTTGGTCACCTTGAGACCGGCAGCGCCGGCAAAGGCGGCCTCCAGCGCTTCGCGATCGGGCGGGCACATGCCGAGCACCTCGCAACCGTGCACCAGCCGGGCATGGTGGGCTTGCCAGAGGGTCGGGCGATGATCGCGTACCAGCACGGTTTCGAATACGCCGTCGCCATAGGCCAGCCCGCGGTCGTCGAAGGGCAGCATCGTATCGCCGCCCACCTCGCTCCTCGCTGGACCCGCCCCGTCGGGCTCGCTCATGCCTGCCTCATCCCCCGGTTTCACACCCGGCCGAACAGCAGCGAGCCATTGGTACCGCCGAAGCCGAACGAATTGGAAAGCGCATGGTCAATGCGCATCTCACGGGCGACGTGGGGTACGTAATCGAGATTGCAGCCCTCGTCGGGCTCATCGAGGTTGATCGTCGGCGGGGCGATCTGGTCACGCAGCGCGAGCACGCAGAAGATCGCCTCGACCGCGCCGGCGGCGCCGAGCAGGTGGCCGATCATCGACTTGGTCGAGCTCACCGCGACCTGCTTCGAGGCCTCGCCCATCACCCGTTCGACCGCCTGGCTCTCGGCGACGTCGCCGGCCATGGTCGAAGTACCATGGGCGTTGATGTACTGCAACGACTCCAGCGCGATGCCTGAATCACGAATCGCGTTGCGCATCGCCATCTCGGCACCGGTGCCGTTCGGCGAGGTGATGTGATAGGCGTCGTCGCTCATGCCGAAGCCCTTGAGTTCGGCATAGATCGTCGCGCCGCGCGCGACGGCGTGCTCGTACTCCTCGAGTACCATCACGCCGGCGCCATCGGAGAGCACGAAGCCGTCGCGGCCGCGATCCCACGGACGGCTGGCGGCCTGAGGGTCATCGTTGCGGGTGGAGAGCGCGCGAGCCGCGGAGAAACCGCCGATGCCGAGCGGCGAAGAGGCCATCTCGGAGCCGCCGCAGACCATCACGTCGGCGTCGCCGTAGGCGATGGTACGCGCGGAGTAGCCGATGTTATGCGTGCCGGTGGTGCAGGCGGTGGTGATCGCGATGTTGGGCCCGGTGAAGCCGTACTGGATCGCCAGGTTGCCCGCGACCATGTTGATGATCGAGCCAGGGACGAAGAATGGCGAGACGCGACGCGCACCGCCGTTGATCAGCGCCGTATGATTGTTCTCGATCATCGGCAGGCCACCGATCCCGGAGCCGATGGCGACGCCGATACGATGAGCGTTGTCTTCGCTGCAGACTATCCCCGAGTCGGCGATCGCCTGGGCAGCGGCGGCGAGCCCGTACTGGATGAACAGATCGACCTTGCGCGCTTCCTTCGGATTGAGATAGGGCGTCGGGTCGAAGTCCTTGATCGAGCCACAGAACCGGGTATTGAAAGTGGAAGCATCGAAGTGCTCGATCGGTCCGATACCGCTCTTGCCCTTCAAGATGTTCGACCAGCTCTCATCGACGGTATTGCCGACCGGGGTCAGCATACCGAGTCCGGTCACCACGACTCTCCTGCGAGGCATCATCACTCCTCCAAACCTTGCTCTAACGCGGCGCAAGCGCCGCTCTCTGATTGTGCCGCGACCTGGATGCGACGATCCGAGTCGCGCTGCGGGAGCGGGAACGGCACCGCCAACCGCGCGCCGCCCTCTCTACCCGATGACACCCTCGGGGAGAGCGTAATCGAAGCAGAGATTATAGCGTCAAACGCACCTCGTTCGAACGCCGATTCGGTCCCTCGCACTCCAACCACGCAATCCAGGCGGGCAAAGCCCCGAGCGGTGGGAATCCAAAGCGGGCGGAGCCATCCCAGCCGAGGCTTCGGATATGAAAAAACCGCTCCGATGGAGCGGTTTTTCCTGCGTACAAGACGCGCGGCGGTCATCGATAACACGACGCGAACGCCAACCCGAGGCGCCGCGTCATACGCTCACTGGTGAGCGTTGATGTAGTCGATCGCTTCCTGCACGGTAGTGATTTTCTCGGCTTCTTCATCGGGAATTTCAGTATCGAATTCCTCTTCCAGAGCCATTACCAGCTCAACGGTGTCGAGCGAGTCAGCGCCCAGGTCTTCAGTGAAAGAAGAGCTGTTCTGGATCTCTTCTTCCTTGACGTTCAGGCGCTCGGCCACGACCTTCTTGACGCGCTCTTCAATGGTACTCATGTTGTCTGTGCTCCTAATAGTACGGATTCCGCCGGTTCAAGACTGACGGTAGTTTATAGACCGCTCCAGAGTGACGCAACAACGCCACCGAGGGCGATCAACGCATGTTCATGCCACCGTTGACGTGCAGGGTTTCACCGGTGACATAAGCGGCGGCATCGCTGGCCAGAAAGCCGACGGCGGCAGCGATTTCTTCCGGCTTGCCCAGGCGGGCGAGCGGAATCTGCCCAAGCAGCGCATCACGCTGCGCTTCGGGCAAGACCTCGGTCATGTCGCTGGCGATGAAGCCGGGAGCGACACAATTGACGGTAATGTTGCGCGAGGCTACTTCGCGGGCGAGCGCACGGCTGAACCCTTCCATCCCGGCCTTCGCCGCGGCGTAGTTGGTCTGCCCCAGGTTGCCGAAGGTCGCGACCACCGAACTCACGTTGATGATACGGCCGTAGCGCGCACGGGTCATCCCGCGAAGACAAGCCTTGGAGAGCCGGTAGACCGACTTCAGGTTGGTGTCCAGCACCTCGTCCCACTGCTCCTCGCTCATCCGCATGAGCAGATTGTCGCGAGTGATCCCGGCGTTGTTGACCAGCACCAGCGGGGCACCGAATCGCTCGGTGATGTCGTTGACCAGCGCGCTGATCGCGGCCGCGTCGTTGACTTCCAGCATGGCCCCTTGCCCTTCGACGCCGTGCTCGGTGAGATCGGCGGTGATCCTTTCGGCACCGGCATCGCTGGTCGCGGTACCGATCACGAAGAACCCCTGGCTTCCCAGCTGGCGGGCCACCGCACGTCCGATCCCACGACTGGCGCCGGTCACCAGCGCCACCTTCCTTTCACTCGCCATATCCAGTCACTCGCTCTCTTCATTCTCTTCGCGCGCAAGTTCCAGCGCGCTCGTCAGGGACTCAGGATCGTTCACCGCGAGCCCCTTGATCCGCCGGTCGATGCGCTTGTTGAGTCCCGTCAGCACCTTGCCGGGACCGCACTCGATGAACACCCGCGAGCCTTGCTCGACCAGCGCCTCGACGCAAGAGGACCAGCGCACCGGTCGATAGAGCTGCTCGACCAACCGCGCTGCCAGGACCTCGACATCATCGTGGCTCTGCGCATCCACGTTCTGGATCACCGGATAGCGCGGCGGCTTGACCTCGAGCTCGGCAAGCGCGGCACCGAGCCGCAGCGCCGCAGGACGCATCAGCTCACAGTGAGACGGCACCGATACCGGCAACGGCAGCGCCCGCTTGGCGCCCGCCTGCTGGCAGGCAGCGATGGCGCGTTCGACGGCTGCCCGATGCCCGGCGATCACCACCTGCCCCGGAGAGTTGTAGTTCACCGCCGCGACGATATCGCCCTGCGCGGCCTCACGGCAAGCCACTTCTACCTGAGCATCCTCCAGACCGAGGATCGCCGCCATCGCACCGACCCCTTCGGGCACCGCTGCCTGCATCGCCTCTCCACGCAGGCGCACCAGACGCACACCGTCGGCGAAGCCGAGCGTGCCGGCGCAGACCATCGCACTGTACTCGCCGAGACTGTGCCCCGCCATCAGCGTCGGGCGGGGGCCTTCGAGCTCCTGCCAGACCCGCCAGATCGCCACGCTTGCGGTCAGCAGCGCCGGCTGGGTCACCGCCGTGGCGTTGAGCGCTTCGGGGCTGCCCTCCTGAATGGTGTGCCAAAGATCGAAGCCCAGGGCACTGGAGGCTTCTTCGAACGTGCTGCGCACCACGCTGTAGCGCTCGGCGAGTTCCCGCAGCATACCGAGATGCTGGGAGCCCTGGCCGGGGAAGACGAAAGCGAGGTTAGCGGTCATCTGGAAGTACCTATCTGTATGCGATCGAATGATCTGGATCCGAGGGATCAGCGCCTCGGATCACAGACTGGAATGAGGCGGTCACTTCGCCAGTCCCTCAGCGAGCCGGCCGGGCAGGCGTCCCGAGACCTCGGTCACGGCTCTCGAGATCGCGTACGAGAAGCCGAGCGCATCGGCTCCACCGTGACTCTTGACCACGGTCGCGCAGAGGCCGAGCAGGCTGGCACCATTGTAGCGCACCGGATCGATCTCACGACGAAAGCGCGACAGCGCCGGACGGGCGAGAAAGCTCACCAGCCGAGTGCGCCAGTTCGCCTCGAAGGTCACCTGCAGCTTGCGCCCTAGCATCTTGGCCAGCCCCTCGCTGGTCTTCAGCGCCACGTTACCGACGAAACCGTCGCAAACGATCACGTCGATACTGCCCGCATAGATGCCGTCGCCCTCGACGAAGCCCTGGTAATCGAAGCGCGGCGCATCGAGTGCACGCAGCAGCGTATCGGTCTCGCGCACCAAGCGGCTCCCCTTGCGACTTTCCGAGCCGATGTTGAGCAGCGCCACCCTGGGCCGCTCGATGCCATCGACCACCCTGACCATCTCGGCCCCCATGCGTGCGAACTGCAGCAGGTGGCGCGGCTGGCAGTCGACGTTGGCGCCGAGATCGAGCACGTAGCAGGGCCGCTCGCCGATGGTGGGGATCGCCGAACTGATCGCCGGACGCACGATGCCTTCCAGCATGCCGAGACAATGACGCGCCACAGCCATCAGCGCACCGGTGTCCCCGGCGCTGACGCAGCCCATGGCTTCGCCGCGCTCGACCGCACGAATCGAGGCGTGGAGACTTGAGGCATCATGATCGCTGAGATAGCGCCCGCGCAGGGCATGGGAAGGAAGTTCCGCTGAGGGAAAGCTGCGCTCGACGTAGCGAAGCGAAATCCGCTCTCGCAGCGGCGCCATGGCGCGCGGCAAGGACTCGAACGCTTCATCGAGAGAGGCTCGACTACCGAAAAGCAAAAGCGACAGCGAAGGGTCACGCTTGAGCGCCTCGAAGCAGCCCCTGACGATGACGCGGGGACCGAAGTCCCCGCCCATCGCATCGATGGCGATACGCACCGCCCGCAAGCGCTGGAATCAGCCGTGCCGCGGCCGGTCGACGCCGCGCTCAGGCGTCGACGTCGACGACCTTGCGACCACGATAGAAGCCGT
This sequence comes from Halotalea alkalilenta DSM 17697, assembly GCF_000621205.1. Taxonomy (GTDB): domain Bacteria; phylum Pseudomonadota; class Gammaproteobacteria; order Pseudomonadales; family Halomonadaceae; genus Halotalea; species Halotalea alkalilenta. Next base: position 69,380 of record NZ_JHYY01000030.1, read on the forward strand.
CGGGAGAGACGTGGTGACGGCGATGGGTAGTGCCGGTCTCTTTGTCCTGGGCCAGCGCCGGAGCGCTGAGGGCATCGTGGGCACGACGCATGCCGCGCTTGGAGCGGGTCTTGCGATTCTGTTGAACGGCCATGTTGAATCTCCTACGGGTAGTGTCCGAGCGCAGGGCGCCCGGAGAATCAAGGTTTGTCCTTCAGCGAACGCAGCACGCTGAATGGGTTGGTCCTGTCGTCCTCGACGGCTTTACCGCTCTGCAGCTGGTCGCGCGAGACACCGCAATCGGCATCGTCGTGATAGACCACCTGCGGGAGGCTGAGGAGCAGTTCATCCTCGACCACCGGCAGCAGTTGAAGCTGTTCATTTTCGACCAGCACCGGCTCATAACGCTTCGGTAGCTCCGCCGCGAGGGCGTCGCTCGAGACCATCGCGAGCAGGAAGTCGCTTTCGATCTCGACCTCCATCGGCTGCAGGCAGCGCTGACAATGCATCGTCACCCGCGCTTCGAGCCTGCCATCGATATGACGCTGGCGCTGAGCGTCGACATCGAAGGCGAGGCGCACCCGGCAGTCACCCTGCTGCTCCCCGAGCGCATCAACCAGACGCGGCATCGAAGCGAGCGGGATCAGGCCTTCCAATCGCTCGGCGTTGGCGGCGAGCCGGTAGGGCTCGACGGTATGGGGAATTCGCATGGTTGACATAGGCGCGCAATAATAGGGACTGTCCAGGCGCCTGTCAAAGCGCGCCGCGCACCACACCTGCCGCTCACCCCGCCATGGAAGTCCCGCTTGAACGACACACCGCCGCCGAAGCTGATCCTCGCCAGCTCCTCGCCCTATCGCCGAGCGCTGCTCGACCGCCTGGGCATCGACTATCACTGCGTCTCACCGGAGATCGACGAGACCCCCGCAGAGCATGAATCCGCCGAAGCGCTGGCGGCGAGACTGGCGCTCGAGAAAGCGTGGAAGGTAGCCCGGGAGCACCCGCAAGCGCTGGTGATCGGCTCGGACCAGGTCTGCGCCTTCAATGGGCTCGTCCTGGGCAAGCCTGGTATCGAGGCGGCCGCCCGCGAGCAGCTGCGCGGTTTCTCCGGCCAGCGGGTGAGCTTTCATACCGGAGTTGCACTGGTCGATGGGTACCGCGGCACGCACCAGAGTGCGGTGGAGCGCTTCGACGCGGTGTTCCGCAGCCTGGATGGTGCCGAGATCGAACGCTACGTCGCCCGCGAACGACCGCTGGACTGCGCAGGCGCCTTTCGCATGGAGGGGCTGGGCATCGCGCTGTTCGAACGCTTCGAGGGCGATGACCCGAATACGCTGATCGGCCTGCCCTTGATTCGTCTCTGCGCGATGCTGCGCCGGGCGGGCCTGGACCCGCTCGGCGCCAGGTGAGGTTCAGTTCAACTGATAGCGCAACGGTGAGCGCGAGGTTTCGAGCTCGAGACCCAGGAAGCTCGCCGCCATCACGCCAAGGCGCTGGGCGACTCTTTCCAACGGGTCGACCTTGGGGGTGTAGTCGACGTAGGCGGTGGCATCACCGACCTGGGCCCGGATCACCTGATCGAAGCTCTCCAGTTCATCGACCAGCCCCAGCGACATCGCCTGCTCACCGCTCCAGACCAAGCCGCTGAACAGCTCAGGGTCATCCGCCAGACGATCCCCGCGGCCCGCCTTCACCGCATCGACGAACTGACGATGGGTGGTATCGAGCACCTGCTGCCAGAACTCCTGCTGCTGGGGCGTTACCGGCCTGAACGGATCGAGCATGTCCTTGTTCTCGCCGGCGGTGAACACGCGACGCTCGATGCCGAGCATATCGATCGCTCCCTCCAGCCCGAAGCCGGCGTGGATCACGCCGATCGAACCGACCAGACTCGAGGGCGAGGCGTAGATCCGCTCGGCCGCCGAGGCGACGTAGTAGGCGCCGCTGGCGCCAAGGTCCTCGATCACCGCATAGATCGGCTTGTCGCCGGCCTCGCGCAAACGCATCACCTCGGCGTAGATCCGCTGCGCCTGCACCGGGGTGCCGCCAGGACTATTGATATGCAGCACCACCGCCTGGGCAGAACTGCTCCAAGCAGCGTCGAGCCCTTCTATGATGCGCTCGGCACTGGCTTCGCTATCGTCGGAGATCACGCCGTCGATCTCGACCACCCCAACATGGGGACCGACCAGCCCGGCGTCGCCGTCGTAGCGCATCACCGCCCAAAGGATGCCGGCGAAGATGGCCAGCCAGATCACCAGCTTGACCAAGCGGAAGAACAGTCGCCAGCGCCGCGAGCGGCGCCGCTCGACCAGCATCTCCTCGGCCAGCCGGATCAGCGTCGCCCGCGCCTGGGCCTCGCTCACCGCCGCGGGGCCGGCGTCCGAAGCCTCGGACGCCGGTGTCGTCTTCGCCATACGCTCGCCGCTCGCCGGCTCGTCCCACTCGTTTCGTTCATCGCTCATTGCACGCTTCCTACCAGCTGATTCCAAAAATCACATCGCGACCGCACCAGGTATCCGGGGGCTCATCGAGCCTCCTCCCAGCCAGTCGACCAGCGCGGCGAAATCCTCGCAGACCCAGAGCGGCGCCTGGCGCATCAGCCGCTGCGGCGCGTGGACGCCCCATGCCACCCCGACCGCGTCCATCCCGAGCGCCCGGGCCATCGCCAGGTCATATTCGCTATCCCCGACCATCAGCGCCTGGCCGACGTCGACGCTGGTCTCCTCCAACAGCTCAACCAGCATCAACGGATCCGGCTTGGAGCGGGTCAGGTCGGCAGTACGGCTGGCCTCGAAAAACCCCGCCACCCCGGCCGCCTTGCCCAGCGCGCGGTCGAGCCCGCGCCGGCTCTTCCCGGTCGCCACCGCAAGCCGCATGCCCTGGCGATGCAGCGCACCCAAGCCCTTCTCCACGCCAGGAAAGAAGCGAGTGTCCGGCGCCTGCGTCTCGGCGGCGACGAAATGCTCGACGTAGCGCTGGCGCAGCGCCTCGGCGCGCTCGGGGCCAAGCCCGGGCGCCAGGGTCGCGATCGCCTCCGGCAGCCCCAGCCCTACGATGTCACGAACCTGCTGCGGCGCGAACTCCCCCATTCCCAGCTCGCGTCCGGCGCGCTGCATCGCCGCAACGATCCGTGCGACCGAATCCATCAAGGTTCCATCCCAATCGAAGATCACCAGCCGATAGCGCATTCGTTCCGTCCTCGTCTTGACGATTTCCCCCGCCCCATGCCGCCCGCCCCTCGCTCAACGCGCCTCGCGGGCGCGCACGAGCACCGCGTCGAGCGCCGGGTCGAGGCGCGCCTTGAGCTCGATCGCGCGTCCGCTGCGCGGATCCGCGAAACCGAGCGAGTGGGCATGCAGGAACAGCCGCTCGAGCCCGAGCTGCGCGCTGATCCGCATTCCTTCGTGACTGCCGTACTTGGCGTCATTGAGCAGTGGATGCCCGACGTGGGCGGCGTGGACGCGAATCTGGTGGGTCCGGCCGGTGATCGGCGAGGCCTCGACCAAGGTCGCACGCACGAACGTCTCACGCACGTCGAACAGCGTACGCGAACGCTTACCGTCGCGCTCCACCCGCACCCGGCGCTCGCCGTTGCCCGCGTCGTAACGGGCAAGGGGCGCGGCGACCCAATCGCGCCGCGCGGGCCAGCGCCCCTCGACCAGTGCGAGATAACGCTTGTCCATGTGCTTGTCCTTGATCGCCGCGTTGAGCGCCAAAAGCCCCTCGCGACTCTTGGCCAGCAGCAGGCATCCCGAGGTGTCGCGGTCGAGCCGATGCACCAGCTCGAGAAAAGGCAGGTCGTAGCGGACCTGCCTCAGCGCCTCGATCAAGCCGATCTTCACGCCGCTGCCACCGTGCACGGCGAGCCCCGCCGGCTTGTTGATCGCAAGCCAATCGTGGGACTCGGCCAGCACGCTGCTGGCGAGCAGATTCTTCAGGTTTTCGGAGACTTCCTGCACCGCCTCTTCCGGGGCCAGGCGCAGCGGCGGCACTCTGACCATGTCGCCGGTCGCGAGCCGGGTCTCGGCCTTGGCACGCCCCTTGTTGACCCGCACCTCGCCACGACGAATGATCCGGTAGACGAGCGACTTCGGCGCCCCCTTCAGCCGACCGAGAAGGTAGTTGTCGAGCCGCTGACCGTGCTGCCCCTCGTTGACCTCCAGCATTTGCACGCCCTGCCCTTGCGTGGACTGCGCCTGCGTCTCCTGCTTGTCGCCCATACCGCTCCCCTGTCTCGCCAAAGACCCGCGACGTCGCCGCGAACCTCCATTGCCGCGGTGCTCCGAACGAAGCGACCTCGCGACTTGATCGGCCATTCTAGCCGATTGTCGCGCCGCCGACGCCAATTGCTCGCCCAGGCCTTTGTTGGTATATTCCGCCTGCCTACATGGGGTAAGCGGCGGCATCGCCGCTGCACCCAAAGCGCCCGCGAGATCAAGGACATGCGGGCCTGGCAAACGATATAGAACGCGCTGAACACACGTTGCACGACAAGGCCAAAACCACCGTGCGAGCAACCGCCACGAGCGGCTCGACGGCTCGGCCTTGCAGGGACCGACCCTTCAGCGGGCCGGCACAGCGTGCGCTAGGCGCGAAAAAACGAAACGCCCGGTTTCGACATACACGGGTACTTACCATCATCCCGTGCCGGAGTCGGCGTCATCGAATCGACGAATGCCAGGTGTCTGGCGGTCGACCGCGGAACCGGATGGCGCATTGCCACCGCAACACGTTCCGCTCACCGCCTCGTACTCATCATGACCAACCTTGCACACCTTGTTCGTCTCCACCTCGGCTCCGCGGACGCGGTCCGATCGTAGGACGTGCAGGACGCACCACCCGACATGCACTGAGCACAACACGAAGCACCAAGCGGTTCGCCGACGCCCGTCGCCCGGCGCGACTAAGTCAGCGAGACGATATGAAAAGAATGCTCATCAATGCGACGCAGCCCGAGGAGCTTCGCGTCGCTCTGGTGGATGGACAACGCCTTTACGATCTCGACATCGAATCAGGTGCTCGTGAACAGAAGAAGGCCAACATCTATCGCGCCAGGATCACTCGGGTCGAACCGAGCCTCGAGGCCGCCTTCGTCGATTTCGGCGCCGAGCGCCACGGCTTCCTGCCGCTCAAGGAAGTCGCCCGCGAGTACTTCATCAAGGACCCCTCCTCCGGCGGTCGCCCCAACATCCGCGAAGTGCTCAAGGAAGGCCAGGAGATCATCGTCCAGGTCGACAAGGAGGAGCGCGGCAACAAAGGCGCGGCGCTGACCACCTTCATCAGCCTGGCCGGCCGCTTCCTCGTGCTGATGCCCAACAACCCCCGCGCCGGCGGCATTTCCCGGCGCATCGAGGGTGATGAGCGCAGCCAGTTGAAAGAGGCGATGAACGACCTGCGCCTGCCCGACAAGATGGGCGTGATCGTGCGTACCGCTGGCATCGGGCGCTCGAGCGAGGAGCTGCAGTGGGACCTCGACTACCTGGTCCAGGTCTGGGAGGCGATCACCGAGGAGGCCAACCAGCGCTCCGCTCCCTTCCTGATCTACCGCGAGTCCAACGTCATCATCCGCGCGATGCGCGACTACCTGCGCCAGGATATCGGCGAGGTGCTGATCGATGGGGAAAGCGTCTATGCCGAGGCGCTCGGCTTCGTCCAGCAGGTGATGCCGAGCTACCAGCAGAAGATCAAGCTCTACCAGGATGAAGTGCCGCTGTTCTCCCGCTTCCAGATCGAGTCGCAGATCGAGACCGCCTACCAGCGCGAGGTGAAGCTCCCCTCCGGCGGCGCGATCGTGATCGACAACACCGAAGCGCTGGTGTCGATCGACATCAACTCCGCGCGTGCCACTCGCGGCGGCGATATCGAGGAAACCGCGCTGCAGACCAACCTCGAGGCCGCCGACGAGATCGCACGCCAGCTGCGCCTGCGCGACTCTGGCGGACTAGTGGTGATCGACTTCATCGATATGTCGCCGGCGAAGAACCAGCGTGAAGTCGAAAACCGCATGCGCGATGCGCTCAAGCTCGACCGTGCCCGAGTTCAGGTCGGACGTATCTCGCGCTTCGGCCTGATGGAGATGTCGCGCCAGCGCCTGCGCCCCTCGCTCGGCGAGACCAGCGGCGTGGTCTGTCCGCGCTGCAACGGCCAAGGCACCATCCGCGATGTCCGCTCGCTGTCGCTGTCGATCCTGCGCCTGATCGAGGAAGAGGCGATGAAGGATCGCAGCGCCCAGATTCGCGCGGTGCTGCCGGTACCGGTCGCGACCTACCTGCTCAACGAGAAGCGCCACGTCCTCGCCGAAGTCGAGCGGCGCCAGGGCGTGCGGGTGATGCTCCTGCCCGAACCCGACATGGACACCCCGCACTACGATGTGCAGCGCCTGCGCGACGACCAGATCGAGGAAGAGGATCTCGGCAAGTCGAGCTTCGAGCTGGATACCAACTACGAAGCACCAGTGGTCGAAAGCGGTATCGGCAAGGTAGCGGTGCGCACCGAGGCCGCGGTCAAGACCGTAAGCCACACCACCCCGGCGCCCTCCTCGCTGATCGAGGAACCCGCCCTGGAGGAGCCAGCCCCGACCGCATCGGTCGTGCCGGCCGCGCCGGCGGCCAGCGAGGGCGGCTTCATCACTCGCCTGGTGCGCAGCATGGGTCGCATCCTCGGCGGCGATGCCGCGACCAGCGATACCAGGCGTGATACCAGCGCCAAGCAGCAATCCTCTCCCTCGCCCAAGCGGTCGCAGGGCAGTGCTCCCCGCAGCAACGGCCAGGGCAACGGCTCGCGCCGCGACGCCAGCGCTGGCCAAGGCGCGCGCGAGCAGGCCCGGGAGCCCGCCGAGCAGCGGGTGAAGGAGGAGCGCGACAGCGGCCGCCAGCGTCGCCCGCGCCGCGATGAGCGTGGCGAAGAGGCACGCGGCAGGACCAGCGAGGGCCCGCGCCAGGAGTCGCGCCGCCCGCGCGACACCGACAAGGTGACCGAGCCGAGCGTGCGCGAAAAACCGACCGCTGGGCGCGACAACAGCCAGCCGGCCAGGGAGAGCGCGCCCGCCCGCGATCAGGAGCGCCAGAGCGGCCGCGCTGAAGCTCGCAAGCAGCCCGTCCAACCCGATGCGCCGGTCGAGCAGGACTCCGTCAACCAGCCCAAGCGCACGCGCAACAACCCGCGCAAGCGTACCCGCACCCGTGCGCTCAATCCCGATGCGATCGCCGAGCAGCAGCACCTGCAGGCCGCGGCGGCGAAGGAGGGTGCAGACGAGACGACGGTCGCGCCGGTCGCACAAGCGCCCGAATCCCAGGAGAGCGCGGAGCAGCCCCAGGGCAGCGACGCGCAACCGCAGGAGCGGCCTCGTAACCCGCGCGGTTCGCAGCGCCGCCAGGAGCGCGAAGTCCCAGGGGGCAACCGCACTTTCGGTCGCGACAGCGCACCGGCGCCGGGCGAAAGCACCGTGACCGACGAGCGCCAGGCCGCAGCGAAGCCGGCTTCCGGCAGCGCGATCCTCGCCAACGCGGCCGCAGCGGAAGGTGGAATCGCCTACCCTGCAGTCCCGGTGAGCGAGCCAGCGGCGAGCGCCGAGGTCAAGGACGTGGAGAGCAAGGCATCCGCACGCTCGTCGCACGACCAGCACGACCAGAACGACCAGAGCGACCAGAACGACCAGAGCGACCAGAACGAGGCGCGGCTGGCCACTCCTGCCAGCCCTCGTGGCAGCGGCCCGTCGATCGTCGAGCCCTCGCGTCAGCTTGCCGACTCCGCCACCGCGGCGCCGGACGATCAAGCCAGCGACCCCGTCGGCAAGGTCGGCATGTCGGGCCAGGAATCGGACCAGCCGAGCATGGCGCCCGAAGCCAAGGAAAAAGCCAGCGAGGGGACGGCCGAAGGCATCCACGAGGCCAAGCCCGAGGCTCAGGCCAAGGCCAGCGAATCCGAGGCTACGTCCGAAGCTCAGGCCAAAGCCAGCGAGGCCGACGCCAAGCATGAGGCTCAGGCTCAGGCCAAAGCCAGCGCGGCCAAGCATACGGTCAAGCCCGAGGCTCGGGCCAAAGCCAGCGCGGCCAAGCATGAGACCAAGCCCGCCGAGGCCCAGGCCGAAGCCAGCCAAGACAAGGCCGAAGAGCGAAGCGAAGCGAAGCCCGGTGTCGCGACCGAAGCCGAAGCCACCGCCCCGGCGGCCGACGCTACGGCGGAAACCGCCGAACAGGCCAGCCAGCGCCGCTCACGCCGCCGTGCTCACAATGACCCGCGTGAACAGCGTCGTCGGCAGCAGCAGGAGAAGCACGACCGCTGACGCTGCGGGAGCCGCCTGCCGGCTCCACCCGTTCGAACGACGAAACCCGGCCACGGCCGGGTTTTTTTTGGATCAAACCGTCGACTAGACCAGCCCGGAGGAAACCTCCTGCCCCAGCCTGCGCGGTTCGGGCTCGAGCCTGACTCCGAAGCGGCGCTCCACCTCGCCGGATATCCGCTCGGCGAAGGCGATCAGTTCGCAGGCCTCGCCGCCGCCGAAGTGCACCAGCACCAGTGCCTGGCGATCGTGCACGCCGAACGCTGCGCTGCGCATGCCTTTGAAACCGCACTGCTCGATCAGCCAGCCGGCAGCGAGCTTGACTCCCCCTTGCGCGGGGTAGCAGGGCAGCTGGGGATATTCGGCGCGCAGCCGCTCGGCCTGCGCGAGCGAGACCACTGGATTCTTGAAGAAGCTGCCGGCATTGGCGAGACGGGCGGGATCGGGCAGCTTCTCACGGCGAATCGCGCTGACCGCCTCCGCCACCTGTAGAGGGTGGACGGCACCAGCCGCCCGCTCGGCCAGATCGCCATAGCCAAGCTTCGGCCGGACCTTTCGCGACACTCTCAGCACCAGCCGGACGATGGCCACCCGCCCGCTCAACTCGCCCTTGAATCGACTCTCGCGATAGCCGAAACCACAGGCGTCGCGCGCCATCACCCGATAGCGACCGTCGGCCAGATCGACCACATGGACCGCCTCGAGACAGTCGGCGAGCTCGACGCCATAGGCACCGATGTTCTGCACCGGGGCAGCGCCCGCGTGCCCGGGAATCAGCGCCAGGTTCTCAAGGCCCCACCAGCCGGCTCGTGCGACCTCCTCCACCAGCGTCGGCCAGTCTACCCCGGCCTCCACATGCAGCCGCGCTTCCTCGCCTTCGATCTCGAACCAGCGGCGGGCGCCGCTCGGGATCACGACCAGTCCTTCCAAATGGGGGAAGAGCACCACGTTGCTGCCACCGCCGAGCAGGGTCACGGGCCAGCCGGAGCGACGCGCAAGCGCCAGCGAGCCACGCAGCTCAGCGAGGTCGGCCGGCCGTACCAGCCGTTCGGCGATGGCGGAAAAACCGAGGGTATTGGCCGCGTCGAGCGGCGCGTTGGCAATGATCTTCAAGCTTGCCGCCATCCAAACCGAGAGCAGAGCTCGGCGATCAGCCCCGCGCATCCCGCCTCGATGAGCTCGAACGCCCGGCCGAAGCCGTCGTCGGCGCCGAAATAGGGATCGGGAATCTCTCCGCCTCGATGCTCGGCCGCGAAGTCGAGCAGCAGCGCGATGCGCCCGGTGAAGTCCGCCGGGGCGAGGCGCTTCAGCGTATCGAGATTGGTGCGGTCCATCGCCAGCAGATAGTCGAAGCGGGCGAAGTCGCGCTGGGTCAGCCCCCTGGCGCGAAGATCGTCGATCGGCATGCCGCGGGCTCGCGCCTCACGACGTGCGCGCGCGTCCGGCGGCTCGCCGCGGTGATAGTCGCCGGTACCGCATGAATCGACCGCCACCCGGGAAGACAGCCCACGCTGTGCGAGCCGATGGCGAAACACGCCCTCGGCCGTCGGTGAGCGGCAGATGTTGCCCAGGCAGACGAACAGCACGCCCACCTCGGCGGCACCGTGAGGCTGCAGCACGCTCATCGCCCCTCCAGCAGGCGCCGTACCCGGGCGAGATCCTCGGGAGTATCGATACCGGCCGGATACTCGACCGGCGTGACCTCGACCTGGATACGGTGGCCGTAGTAGAGCGCGCGCAGCTGTTCCAGCTGCTCGAGCTGCTCTATCGGTGCGGGCGGCCAACCGGCGTAGCGCTGAAGGAAACCGACCCGATAGCCATAGAGCCCGATGTGGCGCAGCCAGCCGGCATCGAATCTCTCCGGCGTCGGCAGGGAGTCGAGCGCCCTGGGTCCTTCGTCACCCCAGCTCTCGCGCTGCCAGGGAATCGGCGCGCGGGAGAAGTAGAGCGCCCGGCCCGAGTGGTCGCGCACCACCTTGACCACGCTTGCGCGCGCCAGGGTCTCGGGGTCGCTGATCGGCTCCGCGAGGGTCGCGATCGACGCCTCCGGGTTGGCCAACAGGCTCTCGGCGACCAGGTCTATCAGCGTCGACGGCAGCAGTGGCTCATCGCCCTGGACGTTGACCACCCGGGTGTCGGCCGGCAGCTCGAACCGCTCGGCCACCTCGGCCAGGCGCGAGGTGCCGTTCTCGTGATCCGGCGAGGTCAGCATCACCTCGGCGCCGAAGTCGCGCGCGACTCGCTCGATGCGCTCATCGTCGGTCGCGATCACTACCCGGTGGGCGCTCGAGGCACAGGCCCGGCGCCAGACGTGCTCGATCATCGGCATGCCGGCGATCTCGACCAGCGGCTTGCCCGGCAGCCGGGCCGAGGCGAAGCGTGCCGGAATCACCACCCAGAATCCTCGTTCGAACAGCGGCTCGTCCATCGCGGCCTCCTCACCCACGCGGCTGGTCCACGCCCAGCGCAGGCGGCTCAAGACGCGGCTTGCCAAGCTTCTCCTCGACCTCGAGCAAGCGCGCCTCCTCGACCAGCATCACGGGGATGCCATCGCGGATCGGATAGGCCAAACCGCTCTCGCGGCAGATCAACTCCTCTCGCTCGCGGTCGTATTCCAGCTTGCCTTGGCTTTGTGGGCAAACCAGCATCGCCAGCAGCTCCTTGTCCATCGTTGAATTCCTTCTTTGAACGAACGTTTGAACGAACGGTGGGCTCGTATCGTCATGGTAAACCGACGACGGCGCCGACCCCAGCTCGGCCATGGGAAGGCGGGCCCAGCGTCTTGAGACGATCGCGCAGCATCTCGGCGAACGCCGGCTCCGGCTGCAGCTCGACGTCCAGCGCCCAGCAGCCCGAGTCGGCGAACGCACGACACTTCACTGCGTCCTTGGCGGTCATCACTCGCGGCAGATCATCGCCGAAGTCGAGATCCTCCGGGGTAAAACGGTGGTGGTCGGCGAAGGGGTGGCGACGACATTCGATACCCAATGCCTCGAGGCTGGCGAAGAAGCGCCCGGGATTGCCGATACCGGCGAGTGCGTGGACCGGCACGGAGAAGGGCAAGGGTTCAAGCGGCAGGCGGGCATCGTCGCTCAGGCGGCGAAAAGCGACCGGGGCCAACCGCGCGCGATGAAAACCCACCGGTATCGGCACGGCCGGCTCGCCATTGACCAGTACCGCATCGACCTCATCGAGCCGCGCCAGCGGCTCGCGCAGCGGCCCCGCCGGCAGGCAGCGACCGTTGCCGAAACCGCGGGCGCCATCGACCACCACCAGTTCGAGATCACGCTCGAGCGCATAGTGCTGCAAGCCGTCATCACTGACCACGATATCGCAGCCATCCTCGACCAGCATGGCCACCGCGCTCGCACGCCTCGGCGCCACCGCCAGCGGCGCCCCGGTCTGGCGCGCCAGCATGACCGGTTCGTCGCCGGCGAGGCGGGGGTCGGTATCGGCCTCGACCCGCAGCGGATACACCTCGGCCCTGCCTCCATAGCCACGCGAAACGATCCCGGGGCGCCAGCCCTCCTCGCGCAGCAGCTCGACCAGCCAGGCGACCAGCGGCGACTTGCCGGTGCCACCGACGGTGAGATTGCCTACCACGATCACCGGCACCGGCGCCCGGTAGCGGCTCGAAGGGCTGGCGCGGTAGCGCGCCCGGCGTTTGGCCACCACCTTGCGGTAGAGATACTCGAGCGGGGTGAGCCACGCCGTCCAGCGAGCGCCCTGGTACCAACCCTGCTCGAATCGCGAGCCAAGGCTCATGCCTCGACCCGCTCCTCGTTGAACTGGATCCGATGCAACGCTGCGTAGGCACCATCGAGCGCGAGCAGCTCGCGGTGGGTGCCGCTCTCGATCAGCCGGCCGTGGTCGAGCACCATGATCCGATCGGCCTTCTCGATGGTCGAGAGCCGGTGGGCGATGACGAAGGTGGTGCGTCCCTGGCAGACGGTCTCGAGCGCTTTCTGGATGAAACGCTCGGACTCAGTGTCCAGCGCCGAGGTCGCCTCGTCGAGGATCAGGATCGGCGCGTCGCGGAAGATCGCCCGCGCGATGGCCAGACGCTGGCGCTGGCCACCGGAGAGCATCAATCCATTGTCGCCGATCAAGGTGTCGTAGCCCTTCGGCAGACGTGAGATGAACTCGTCGGCATAGGCGGCCTTGGCCGCGGCGACGATCGCCTCGCGATCGGGATGATCGATCCCGTAGGCGATGTTGTCGGCGATGCTGGCATTGAACAGGGTCACCTGCTGGTTGACCAGCGACAGCTGGCGACGCAGCGCAGCGAGACTGTAGTCCTCGACCGGCATCCCATCGAGCAGCAGCCGCCCTTCGGTGGGGTGGTAGAAGCGCGGCAGCAGGTTGATCAGCGTGCTCTTGCCGCTGCCCGAGCGTCCGACCAGCGCGATCATCTCGCCAGGCTCGACGTCGAAATCGATGTCCTCGAGCACCTGCTGGCCATCCTCTTCATAGCGAAAGCCGACGTGTTCGAAGCGCACCCGGCCTTGGACGCGACCCGGATCGTAGCTGCCCTGATCGGCCTCCTTCGGTCGGTCGAGAATGTCGAACAGCTCCTGCGCAGCGGCGAGCCCCTTCTGGATCATGCCGTTGATCTCGGACAGCGACTTGACCGGTTTGGCCATCATCGCCGCGGCGGTGATGAAGGCGACGAACTGCCCCGGCGTCATCTCGCGAATCAGTCCCGGCGCCATCGCGAGCCAGACCAGGAAGGCCAGCGCGACCGCGACCAGGGTCTGGATCACCGGCGCACTGACCGCGCGGGTCAGCGCCTCCTTCATGCTCTGCTGGCGGTTGTACTCGCTGACCGCGCGAAAGCGCTGATACTCGTGCTCCTCGGCGCCATGGGTGCGCACCACGCGGTAGCCGGTGAGCACCTCGGAAGCGACGTGGGTGACCTCGCCCACCGAACGCTGGATGCGCCGGGAAAGGCGCCGGAACCGGCGACCGGCGTAGTTGACCACCAGACCGATCAGCGGCGTGATGGCAAGAAACACCAGGGTCAGTCGCCAGTTGGTCCAGAGCAGGTAGCTGGTCAGACCGATCACGAACAAGCCCTCCTGCATGATCACCGTGAGCGCCTTGGTCGCAGCCCCGGTGACCTGCTCGACGTGATAGGTGACCCGCGACAGCAGGTGTCCGCTCGAGTGCTGGTCGAAGAAGCGCCCCGGCAGCTTGAGCATGTTGCGGAATACGTCGACGCGTAGCTCGTGGACCACCTTGCGGGCGACGTAGTCCATGCAGTAAGTGCCGAGGAAGGTACCCACGCCCCGCAGCGCGAACATGCAGATGATGAACAGCGGCAGCAGGTAGCGAAAATCCGCTGACGGATTCTGGATGCCGTCGACGAGCCTGCGCATCATGTCCGCGATCCAGGTACTGGAAGCCGCATAGATCGCATAGCCCAGCAGCGAAAGCGCGAATCCCTTCCAAAGCGGCTTCACATAGGTAAGCAGACGGCGATAGAGCGCCCAGCTAGAAGTTTGATCCAAGAGTCTCTCCCAGGGTCTTGCGACCGCCACGGCGATCGGTCGGTCGTGTCGCTCCATTCAGGGGCTGGATGATACCCCAACACATTCGGGGCCGACACCGCGCGGGCTTCGCTCGGCCTCCACCCTGCCGCCGCCGGCACCGACGGTGAGCCTGAGCGCACCGTCGATGGCGGTGTTCCACTGACATCCCGCCCATTCGTCGATCCTTCTCACCGCGGCATCGGCGGGATGCCTGAAGGCGTTGAAGTAACCCGCGCTGTGCAGCACGTGCTGCGGACGAGCACGCAACAGCAGCGCCCGCGCGGAAGAACTCGCACTGCCGTGATGGGCGCTGACCATCGCGACCAGGTGTGCGGAAAGCATCGGCAGCAATCGGTGCTCGATCCGCTGGTCGATATCGCCGAGCAGCAGCACACGGCCGCCCTCACCTTCAACCGACAGCACGCAGGAGCGCTGGTTCTCTTCGCTACTCAATGGCTCCGCGACAGGCGGCCAGAGAAAGCGGAAGGTCACCCCGTCCCAGCGCCACGCCTCACCGGCACGACAAGCGGAGAAGGCAAGCGTCGCTGCCACCGGCGGCGGCAAACGCAAGCTTTCGATCAACGGTGCGCGCCAGCGGTCGACCCGGTGCCGGTCGAGCAGCGCGGCCACTCCACCGGCATGGTCGAGATCGGCGTGGCTGATCACCGCCAGATCGAATCGCCGCCCTGGCGGCCACAGCCGCTCCAGGGCGACGAAACCGCCAAAGGTACGTGGGCCTGCGTCATAGAGCATCCGATGGGTGCGGGTCTCGATCTCCGCAAGCTGTCCCTGGCCGACATCATAGAGGGTGAGCCGAAAAGCGCCTTCCGGCAGCTGCGGCGACTTCAGCGGAGCCAGCAGCAGGGGCGACAGCGCGATGCTCACCACCAGCCGCCAGCGCAGCGAGAACCCAGGCAGCAGCCAGACCGTCCCGATCCCGACCATCAGAGCCGCGAGCGGTAACACCCTCGTGGCCGGCGGCTCCCACCCCGGTGCCGCCCCGGCGGCCAGGGCGAGCAATCCCTCGAAGGCCGCCACGGCGAGCGAGAACAACCGCCAGATCGTTCTGGCAGGTTCGACCGAGGGCAACAGCGCGCAGAGGGTGCCCAGCAGGCCAAGCGGCATCAGTACCATCGTGACCCACGGGATCGCCACCAGATTGAGCGGTAGCGACAGCGGCGCAAGCCGTCCGAAGGAGAACAGCGCCGCGCCGTCGAGCAGTATGCCCAGGGTGAGTTGCGTATGCACAAGCGCAAGTGGACCGCTACGCCTGCGTCGCCAGCGCCAGCCGATCAGCAATGCGGCGACGGCGATGAACGAAAGCCACAGGCCCGGCCGGAGGATCACCAACGGGTCGACCAGCACCAGCAAGCCGAGCGCCAGCCACCAGCCGGTGAAGGAAGCGAAAGCATGTTGCCCGCTCGCCGCCCAGGCTACCGCGACCGCCATCACCCAGGCCCTCGTCGCTGGCGGACCGAAGCCGGAAAGCGCGACGTAGCCAAACGATACCCCCAGCGCCAGCAGCCAAGGCCAGCGGGCCTGCCGCCAACGCCCCGGGGAGAAAAGCCTGGCCGCCAACCGAGCGACACCCAGTACCCAAAGCGAGACCATCCCAACGTGCATGCCGGAGACCACCACCAAGTGAGTAGTGCCGGTATCGTTGAGCATCGACCAGTCCGATGGGCCGAACGCGCTGGCGTCGCCGAGCACCAGGCCTCGGGCCCAGCGCAGCGCGGCCGGCGCCTCGATGTGCGCCGCCACCGTGCGCTCAAGCCAAGCGCGGGCCGAGGCGCGCGGCGCGGCGAGTCGCTCGGCACTCGGCGCCGCCCGCACACCGCCGGTCGCACCGATCGACTGACGCATCAACCAGGCGCCATAGTCGAAAGCGTCGGGGTTGGCCAAGCCGTGAGCCGGACGCAGGCGCGCACTCACCCGCCAGCGCTCGCCCACCGCCAGCTCGGGCGGTGCGAACCAGCTCAGGCGTACCCGGGAGACTCGGTTACAGCCAGGCAGAGAGGAATCGATGGGCGCGCAGCTGTCGAGCACCAGCTCGAGACGCGCACTGCCATCCTCCCGCCACTCGAGCTCGACGATGCGTCCCTCGAGCACGAGGGTCTGCTGGGCGAGCCCCTCCAGCAGGCGGCGATCGGCCGCGCTCAAGCCATGGGCCAGCGACAGCGTGAAGAGCGCCAGCATCAAGCTCCAGCGCCAGGGAAGAAGGACCAAGGCGCACAGCAGCGATGCGAGCAGTCCACTCCAAGCGAGTGACGTCCAGCGTCCATCCTCGATGCCGATGCCGAGCGCCGCGCCGGCGAGGATCGACAGCGTCGCGCCCGCGGCCCCCATCCGCGCCCACATTGCGCCTCCCGTCGCGATCCGATGCTCGATTCAACGGCACCGCAGGCGCGGGATTGAGCCCATAGCCTGGAACGCGAACGCCGCCCCGGTCAGGGGCGGCGTTGGTCGGCCAAGGGCAGGATCGGGCACACGTAGCCCGCCAGGCGATCACTGCGGGTTCAACTTGCCACCGTCGAGACGCAGGACGCGATCCTGGTGAGAGGCGATCAACGGATCGTGGGTGACGATCACGAAGGCGCAGCGGCTCTGGCTTGCGATCTCGTCGAGCATGTCGAGGATTCGCCCGGCGGTGGTCTGGTCCAGGTTGCCGGTCGGCTCGTCCATCAGCACGAGGCTCGGATCGGTGACCAAGGAGCGGGCGATCGCCACGCGCTGGCGCTCGCCGCCGGAGAGCTCGCCGGGCTTGTGCTCGCCGCGCGATGCCATGCCCACTCGCTCGAGCAGCTGCTCGGCCCTGACCCTCGCCTCGCGGCGCGTCTGCCCGCGGATCACCAGCGGCATGGCGATGTTCTCAAGCGCGGTGAACTCAGCGAGCAGATGGTGAAACTGGTAGACGAAGCCGATATGGCGATTGCGAAAGCGACCGAGCTCGGCCTCGCCGAGCGACGCGAGCGACGTCCCGGCTACGCGCACCTCACCGCTGGAGGGGGTATCCAGCCCACCGAGCAGGTTGAGCAGCGTGGTCTTGCCGGAGCCGGAGCTGCCGATGATCGCCACCCGCTCACCGGCGTTGACCCTGAGCTCGAGCTCCGAGAGCACGGTGAGATCCTGCGGCCCTTCCCGATAGACCCGGGACAGGTCGCGGCATTCGAGCATCAGCTCACTCATAGCGCAGCACCTCCGCCGGCTGCACGCGGGATGCGCGCCAGGCCGGATACAGCGTGGACAGGAAACTCAGTACGAACGCCACGCCAACGATCACGCCGAGATCGGAGAGTTCGATGCGCGAAGGCAGGTAGCTGATGAAGTAGACGTTGGGATCGAGGAACTGGATACCGAAGACGTTCTGCACCCAGGCGATGATCTCCGAGATCGACAGCGCCAGCAGCACGCCGAACACCAGGCCAAGCAGGATACCGACCAGCCCGATGGTCAACCCTTGGACCACGAAGATCCCCATGATCGTCCTGGGCGTCGCCCCGAGGGTGCGCAGGATGGCGATATCGGCGCGCTTGTCGGTGACCACCATCACCAGGGTGGAGACGATGTTGAACGCCGCCACCGCGAC
This sequence comes from Halotalea alkalilenta DSM 17697, assembly GCF_000621205.1. Classification (GTDB taxonomy): domain Bacteria; phylum Pseudomonadota; class Gammaproteobacteria; order Pseudomonadales; family Halomonadaceae; genus Halotalea; species Halotalea alkalilenta. Next base: position 86,760 of record NZ_JHYY01000030.1, read on the forward strand.
GATCACCGTCAGCAGCAGGCCGATCAGGTGCTTCTCCATCTGGATCGCCTGGAACAGGTTGCCCTGGGTATAGGTCCAGTCCATTCCCCGGAATCCGTAGGGCAGCTGGTCGATGATCTGCTGGGTCACCCGGTGGGCCTGGAACAGATCGTCGAGCTGCAAGCGGATGCCTTGGGGCGCATCGAGCCGCGCCAGGGCCTGCATGTCCTGGAGATTGGCATAGGCCAGGCTGCCGTCGAGCTGGGCACCGACGCTGAAGATGCCACTGACGGTGAACGCACGCAGGCGAGGGAATACGCCGCCAGGGGTGATCGATGCCTCCGGCACCAGCAGGGTCACCCGGTCGCCGACGCCGACGCCGAGCGAGCGAGCGAGCAGCTCGCCCAGCACCACGTTCCAGCTGCCCGGCTGCAGATCGTCGAGATCGCCCTGGACCATGTGGTTGGCGACGATCGAGACCTTGGGCTCGAGCGCCGGATCGATCCCGGTGACCTGGGCACCGGAGTTGCGCCCCCGCGAGGTGAACATACCCTGCTGCTCGACGTAGGGCGCCGAGGCGATCACGTGGGGATACTGCTCGAGCTGGCGGGAGAAAGCCTGCCAGTCCTGGACCCCGCCCTGCTGCTCGATCTTGGTGTGCGGCACCATGCCGAGCACCCGCGAGCGCAGCTCATGATCGAAACCGTTCATCACCGATAGCACCAGGATCAGCACCGCCACCCCGAGGGTGAGGCCGAGCATCGAAGTCATCGAGATGAACGAGATGAAGTGGTTGCGCCGTTTGGCTCGCGTATAGCGAAGCCCAATCAGAAAAGGAATGCGATCCAGCATGCGTGTTGATTCCTGGGAAAGGCTCGGTCGACCGCGCGCTGCATCCAGCGCCCCACCCGGCCGCGGTGACGGCGAGCGGGAGAGCATCGATGCGACGCGCAGTGCTCGGACTTCGACCAGCGTAGGATCGAAGCGTTCAGCGCCCACGTCCCCGGTGCGCGACGCACGCACCCGACGTCGAAGGGCGCCCATGGTACGAACTTTTTCTCCACCATGCATCGGTTGCCCGGAATCCCGATAGACGATTTCAATCAAGCCAGGCACTGCCGGGCGAAACCAGCGCTCCCCTGGCCTTGCTCTGCGCGCGCCACGCAGGCGACCAACGCAAGCGGCTGGACCGGACCAGCGCCGGTCGAAGCCGCCGGTTGTCGACCGCCCAGATGCATGAGATAACGGTATACGAACGCATCGGGAGAGCCACCATGCCCCTTACCCCTGAGTACCGCCTGCTCGCCGAGCTGGAACACGCATTCGATCATCTGATCGAGCAGAGCCTCGAACTCGCCGCCGCCTTCGCCAGCGCCGGACTGCCGAGCTGGCAGCTGGAACCGACGCAGAGCCCCGAGGCGTGGCTGCGCGCGGCGCTCACCGACTTCTGGTACCAGGATGGGCAGGACGGCCGCGCGACGCGCAGCTATGTGGGGCTGATCGCCGCGGACGCAGCGCTGCTGCAGCGGGTCGAGGCCGTGAATGCACGCAAGGACGCCTTCGGTGCCTTGATCAAGCAGATCAAGGCCCAGGCTCCCGGGATGATCGCCGAGATCAAGGCGACGCTACCGTTTCGCCATCCGCTGCTCCACGATCATCTCAAGGGCCGAGGGATGGCGCGTTTGCACCTCAAGCAGTGCTGGCGCCGCATGCCCCTCGCCGCGGCCCCGGTCGCCAGGGTGCGGATGGCCTGGTACTCGAATGGCCGCTCGATCAAGCGGCTCAGCGTCGCCGAGGCCGAGGAGCGGCTCAAGCGCCTCGATCTCGATGCGCCGCACGTTAGAATCCAGTACCAGCGCCTCGCCGCACTGCCCAGCACAGAGATACTCGCCCAAGTGCAGCACCAGGCACCGGTGATGCGCGCCAACTTGTTCTTTCGCGAACCGCTCGAAGACGGCCATACCCGCCAGGCGATGAACGTCGCCCTGCCGCTGGTGCTGCCACCGGGCGAGCGCGAGCGCAGCCCTCGGCTGCCCGATCACAACCTGCCGCCCGCCAGCCCGCCGGCGGAGCGCTCCCGTGCGCGGCGGCGCGATGCCCGGCTCGAGGACGAGCCCTACCTGCCGAGCCTGCGGATCCATCGCTATCGCGGGGCTTGACTCAGATCAGCCCTTCGACCCGATTGAGGCCGTTGAGCGCGGCGGTACGATAGGCTTCGGCCATGGTCGGGTAATTGAAGGTCGTGTTGACGAAGTAGTCGATGGTATTGGCCCCGACGGGCTGGTTCATGATCGCCTGGCCGATGTGGACGATCTCCGATGCCTGGTCGCCGAAGCAGTGAATACCGAGAATCTCGTGGCTCTCGGGATCGAACAGCAGTTTGAGCATGCCGACGGTATCGCCGGTGATCTGCGCTCGCGCGGTTTCCTTGAACATCGCGACACCCACCTCGTAGGGCCTGCGCTGGTCGGTCAGTTCGCGCTCGGTGTGGCCGAGCGAGCTGATCTCGGGGATGGTGTAGATGCCGGTCGGAATATCGTCGACCAGCTTGAACTGCGGGCTCTCGAGCAGATCGGCGGAGGCCGAGCGACCCTGCCCGTAGGCCGCGCTGGCGAGACTGGGCCAGCCGATCACGTCACCGGCGGCGTAGATGTGCTCGATCTCGGTGCGGTAGTGGTCGTCGACCGAGAGCTGGCCGCGCGAGTTGGGCTTGAGCCCGATCGCATCGAGGCCCAGATCGTCCGTATTGCCGGTACGACCGTTGGCCCACATCAGCGCATCGGCGCGCAGCCGCTTGCCGGAACGCAGGTAGAGCACCACGCCACGGTCGTCGGTCTCGATCCGCTCGTACTCCTCCTTGTGGCGAACCAGCACGCCGTGGCTGCTGGGCAGATGGTAGGAGAGCGCATCGCTGATCTCGTCATCGAGAAACGACAGCAGCCGATCGCGGTTGTCGATCAGTTCGACCCGGACCCCGAGCCCGGAGAAGATCGACGCATACTCGCAGCCGATCACGCCAGCGCCGTAGATGATCAGGCTTCGCGGGGTGTGCTCGAGGGTGAGGATCTTGTCCGCGCAGTAGATCCGCGGATGGTCGAAGTCGATGTCCGCGGGCCGGTAGGGTCGTGAGCCGGTGGCGATCACCGCACTGGCGAACTTGAGCGTAACGCTGCCCTCCTCGTCATGCGGGTCGATCACCAGGGTGTTGGCATCCTTGAAGCGGGCGTGGCCACAATGCACGTCGATCCGGTTGCGGGCATAGAACTGGGTACGCATCTCGACCTGCTCCTCGATCACCCGGCGCGAGCTTTCGAGCACCTTGGGCACCGGGAAGACCCGCGGCTCGCCGACCTCGCGAAACAATCGCCCGGTGTTGAAGTCGACGATCTGCTTCACCGCGTGGCGCAGCGTCTTGGAGGGAATCGTGCCGTTATGGGTGCAATTGCCCCCGACCACCGGACGACGCTCGACCACCGCGACCCGCTTGCCGTGCTTGGCGGCGTTGAGCGCCGCACTCTCCCCGGCGGGCCCGGTCCCGATCACCACCACGTCGTAGCTGAATACTGTCATCTCACGCCTCGCTGTTGGTCGCTTGAGAGTGCTGAGCGCATCAGTGCATCGTTGGCTGCTCGACTTCGATTCGATCGAACGCGCTGCTGACCCGGACTCGCCCCGCTTCATTCACGCTGCGCACGGCCCAGCCATGCCGCTGCGCCAGTGCGAAGGCGGATTGCGCATCGAGGGCCGCGAGGATATCGGCGGTGAGCCGGGCGGCCTGTGCTCGCTGTGCGACCACCAGCCACTGCGTGCCGTCCGCGCCCTGGGCCCAGGCCACCGCCGCCTGGTCGAGCGAGAGCAAGTCGGCCCCGTCGAGCGCGAATGGCCACGGGCCGCCGCGTACCCGCACGGTGCCCTGCACTTCGATCCGGTAGCGCTCCACGCCTGCGCCGTCGAGCGCATCGGCGAGCGCATCGGCGCCAATCCCACCGATCAACCGTTCGACCGCCAGGCGAGCCGGGGCGAAAGGCAGCGCTCGATCATCGAACGATAGCAGGGCACTTGGGCCTGGGGGATGCCAAACGAAGCGATCGACCCACTCGAGCGCTGGCGACTGCGGCTGCCACCATGCGCTCAGCGGGGTAGGCGACAAGGCGGCGTAAGCGCCACCGCTCAGCTCCCTGGCAGCGTAGAGCGCGCCGATCACGCCCGCCAAGCCGGCACTGATCGGTACCGCCTCGCCGAACGGAGCGCGAGCCAAGTGGCTCACCTCGCTATCGGTGCGCTTAGGCGAGAAGCGCTCGTCGACCTCCTCGAGTCGCGCACCGATCAAATGCTTGAGCCGCTCGGCCTGCTCCGGCGTGTAGCGGCCGGGAATCACTAGCCGATAGCCGCCGCCGTCGGAGACCCCGCTGAACCTCAGCCCAGGCTCGCTGTTGGACGCAGGCCACAGCATCGCCACCAACAGCGCGATCACGCCGAGCAGCGTGATCATGGCAAGCAGGATCAACGCCCGCGCAGCCCTCATCGGATACCTCATCGATCGTCCCGCCTCCACCCGCGAGCGCTCGCGCAAGCGAGCTCCGGGCCACAGCCTGCCGTCAGCGGCGCCAGCTTGTCCAGCGTCGGCGAGCGCGGGGGAGTACATTTACCCTTGCCGGCGGTATAGTGTCTTGCCGTCCGCGGGCGCGCCCGCCAGGCGCCCCGTCCGCTCGCCTTTGCGCCGCCATCGCGGCGCGGGCTGACACCCACGAGAAAAAAGGCCGTCTCGACAACGTCCATGCCCGACTCTTCATCCGCTCTCGTATCGCCCCTGACGCCTCCCCCGCCCCGCAACGCGAGGGAGACCCGCTTCTGGCAGCTTCCCGATGGCGCCGCGGACGCGCTGGCCCTTGCACGCCTCGCCGCCGAGGAGAAAACGCCGCTGCTGGTGATCACCCAGGACACCGCAGCCGCCCAGCGCCTGGAGGCAGCGATAGGTTTCTTCGCCAGCCCGGAACAGACGATCCTCTCCTTTCCGGACTGGGAAACGCTGCCCTACGACAGCTTCTCGCCCCATCGGGACATCGTCTCGATGCGGCTGCGCACGCTGAGGAACCTGCATCGCGGCGACGCATCGATCGTACTGGTGCCGGTCAATACCCTGATGCAACGACTGCCACCGCCGGACTACGTGGCGGTGCAGGCGATGCGCCTGGCGGTGGGCGATCGCTTCGAACGCGAGCGGTTTCGCGAACAGCTCAGCCGTAGCGGCTATCGCGCGGTGGAGACGGTGTTCGAGCCCGGCGAGTACGCCTTCCGCGGCGCGCTGATCGACCTCTACCCGGTCGGCTCGCGGGCACCGCTGCGCATCGATCTGTTCGACGACGAGGTCGATACCCTTCGCACCTTCGACCCCGAGAGCCAGCGTTCGCTCGACAAGATCGAGGAGATCGAGCTGCTGCCGGCACACGAGTATCCGCTCACCCCGGAGGCGATCGCCCGCTTCCGCGAAGGCTTCGAGACCCTGTTCGACATCGACCCACGCCGCTCGCCGCTGTACGTCGACGCCCTGGCGGGCATCCCCTCGCCCGGGCTCGAGCAGTACCTGCCGCTGTTCTTCGAGCGGACCTCGAGTTTGTTCGAGCACTTCGGTGACGGGCTGCGCCTCGCCCTCGCCCCCGGCGTGTTCGAGGCCGCCGAGCACCACTGGTACTCGATCGTGTCGCGGTTCGACAACCTCGGCGTCGACCCGACCAGGCCCTTGCTGCCGCCGCACCGCGCGTTCATCCCGGTCGAGGCGCTGTTCGCCGAGATCAAGCGCCACCCGAGGGTGCAGCTCGAGCGCGAAGCGCATCCTCACGCGGTGGCGTTCGCCACCGGGCCGATCCCGCAGGTGGCGATCGACGCGCGCAGCGCCAAGCCGCTGCGCGCGTTGGAAGGCTTCCTGCAGACCAGCCTCGACGCCGGAGAGCGCATCCTGTTCGTCGCCGAGACTCGCGGCCGCCAGGAGTCGCTCGAGGAGACCCTCGCGCCGCTGCGGCTGCGCCTCGCCGAGGCCGAGAGCTGGCAGGCGTTCCTCGACGCCGACCAGCCGGTGATGATCACCTTCGGCGCCATCGAGAGCGGCGTGCGCCTCGAGCACGAGCGGGTGGCGATCGTCACCGAGAACGAGCTGTTCGGCGATATCGTCCGCCAGCGCCGCCGGCAGCAGGTCCGCGCCACCGACGACGACGAATTGATGATCCGTCATCTCTCCGAGCTGCGCGCCGGCTCGCCGGTGGTCCATCGCGCCCATGGGGTCGGGCGCTATCTCGGGCTCGAGCGGATCGAGGCCGGCGGCCAGCAGGCCGAGTTCCTCGCCCTCGAGTACGCCGACGGCGCCAAGCTCTACGTGCCGATCGACGCGCTCGATCAGATCTCCCGCTACAACGGCGCGAGCGACGAGCACGCGCCGCTCAACAAGCTCGGCAGCGACCAGTGGGAAAAAGCGCGCAAGCGCGCCGCGGAGAAGATCCGCGATACCGCCGCCGAACTGCTCGACGTCTATGCCCGGCGTGAGGCCCGCGAAGGTTTCGCCTGCCAGCCACCTGACGAACAGTACCAGCGCTTCACCGCCACTTTCCCGTTCGAGGAGACGCCCGACCAACGAGTCGCGATCCAAGCGGTGATCGAGGACATGACCTCGCCACGGCCGATGGATCGGGTGATCTGCGGAGACGTGGGCTTCGGCAAGACCGAGGTCGCGATGCGCGCCGCCTTCCTCGCGGTCAACTCCGGCCGTCAGGTCGCGGTGCTGGTGCCGACCACCCTGCTGGCGCAGCAGCACTTCGAGAACTTCCGCGACCGCTTCGCCGAGACCGCGATCTCGATCGAGCTGCTGTCGCGCTTCAACAGCGGCAAGGCCCACGACAAAGCGATCGAGCGGCTGCGCGAAGGCCAGGCCGACATCGTCATCGGCACCCACAAGCTGCTCGGGCGCAACGTCGAGTTCGCCAACCTCGGCCTGGTGATCATCGACGAAGAGCACCGCTTCGGGGTCAGCCAGAAGGAACGGCTGAAGGCGATGCGCGCCGAGGTCGACGTGCTCACCATGACCGCCACGCCGATTCCGCGCACGCTGTCGATGGCGATGAGCGGCATGCGCGACCTGTCGATCATCAGCACCCCGCCGGCGCGCAGGCTGTCGGTCAAGACCTTCGTCCAGCAGCGCGACGAGTCGGTGCTCAAGGAGGCGATCCTGCGCGAGATCCTGCGCGGCGGCCAGGTCTACTACCTGCACAACGAGGTCAAGACCATCGAGGCCACCGCCGAGAAGCTGCGCGAGCTGGTACCCGACGCACGGGTCGGCATCGCCCACGGCCAGCTCGCCGAGCGCGCGCTGGAGCGGGTGATGAGCGACTTCTACCACAAGCGCTTCAACGTACTGGTCTGCTCCACCATCATCGAGACCGGCATCGACGTGCCGAGCGCCAACACCATCGTGATCGAGCGCGCCGACAAATTCGGCCTCGCCCAGCTGCATCAGCTGCGCGGCAGGGTCGGTCGCTCCCACCACCAGGCCTATGCCTACCTGCTCACCCCGCCGCCGCGCCAGATCACCAGCGACGCGACCAAGCGGCTCGAAGCGATCAGCCAGTCCGATGCGTTGGGGGCGGGCTTCAACCTCGCCAGTCACGATCTCGAGATCCGCGGCGCAGGCGAGCTGCTCGGCGAGGAGCAGAGCGGCCAGATCGAGACGATCGGCTACGGGCTCTACATGGAGATGCTCGACCGCGCGGTGAAAGCGATCCGCGCCGGCAAGACGCCGAACCTCGATGCGCCGATCACCCAGGGCGTCGAGATCAACCTCGGCGTCGCAGCGCTGATTCCCGACGACTATCTTCCCGACGTGCAGCAGCGCCTGGTGATGTACAAGCGGATCAGTAACGCACGCCTCGATGCGGAGCTGCGCGAACTGCAGGTCGAGATGATCGACCGCTTCGGCATTCTCCCCGAGCCGGTCAAGCACCTGTTCCGCCAGGCGCGGCTCAAGCCGCTCGCCGAGCGTCTCGGCGTTGCGCGCATCGAGGCCGGACCCGAGCGTGGCCGGCTGATCTTCGGCGACCGTCCGAGTGTCGACCCGATGGCCCTGGTCACCCTGATCCAGCGCGAACCCGAGCGCTATCGCCTCGACGGCGCCCAGACCCTGCGCATCCAGGCGCAGATGGAGGACGTCGAGCAGCGCTTCAAGCAGATCGAGGCACTGCTCGAACGACTCGACCGCAGCCGGGTCGAAGCCGCCTGAACGGCCGACGCGCAGTGCAAAAAGGGCGCCCCAGGGCGCCCTGCTCGACGACAAGCCCCGGCTACTGAGCGCGGCGCTTGTCGATCGCGGCGATCATCACCTGGGCAAGGCGGTCGTAGTCCTGGTCAAAGTGATGCCCTCCCGGCAGGCCGATCTTCTCGCCCACCGCGCCAGGCTGGTTGCAGCCGCTTTCGTCCGCTTCCTCCTCGCCGAAGATGCAGGCGATCTTGTCCGGCGCGATCCTTGAGAGCTCCGGGCCGGTTCTGGTTTCGCTGCCCTTGGCACCGAGCCAGCCCTCGACCGCGATCTCGAAGTCGGCGGTGTCGGAGAAAGCGATCAGGATGAGCGACGAGACCGCCGCCTGGTCCTCGGCGGAGAGCCGGTTGTAGAGCGCCGGCATGATGTCGGCGCCGAACGAGTAGCCGGCGAGCACGAAGTGCCGCGCGCCCCACTTCTCCCGATAGCGCTGCATCAGTTCGGCGAGATCCGCCGCGCTCTGCTCGGGGCTCCTGTGCTGCCAGAACAGCTTCAGCGTATCGACGCCCACTACCGGGTAGCCGTGGGCGGCGAGGTACTCGCCGGTGACCTTGTCGAGGTCGCGCCAGCCGCCGTCTCCCGAATAGTAGAGCGTCACCGTGTCGGCACGCGCGCCGCTGCCGCCCTCGACCTGGGCGGGAGGCAGCTCGATCACCGGCAGGTCCGCCCGCGCACCGATCAGCATCGCCTGCAGCTGCTCAGCGGCCAGGGTCGGGAGATCGGCGGCGTAGTCGCCGATGGTGGTGCGTACCTGGGTATGCTCGAGACCGCGCACGAACAGCCCCGTGGCATCCTCGACGCCATTGTTCCAGACGATGTTCCACACCCCGTGGGGCGCCTGAGCCGGCAGCGGCTCCGGGCAATCGCCATGCTCGACGTCGAGTCCGACGGAGAGCGCGCGGGATGAGTCGCTGCGCTGCTCTGCGAGCCAGCGGTAGGCGAAGGTCGCCGCGGGGCCGATCCCGACCACCACCGTCGGCTCGCCGCCCAGCGCTTCGCTGGCCTGAGCGAAGCGCCGGCGCTGGTCGGCGCAGCTGCCATCGGGTATCAGCTCGAACTCGACCAAGCTGGCATCGGTGCGCTCGGCCAGACTTTCGAGCCGCGCAGGATCGAGCCGCTCGCGCGCGGTGGCGGCGACCACGACCCTCGCAGTGGCCTCACCAGGGGGGTTCGCCACTACCAGCCGCGCACCATCCTCCAGCGTGCGGACCTCGACACTGGCCTGGGGCGGCGGACGCTCGAGCCACCAATAGCCCACCGCCCCCATCGCCACCGCCAATGCCGCCAGTCCCCATAGCCCCCGGACCAGCACTGTGCGGCGGCCAATTCGTCGTGCTCTACTCATCTCAACGCTTCACCAGTCCAGTGAAGCCGCCGGCGATCAACGCGGCGGTATCGGTCAGCGCCACCAACGGGTCCAGACCCGCCGGCACCGCCATGTAGCGAGGCTCCCAGTGCGGGTCGAACTTGTCCTTGAACCGCTTGAGCCCCTGGAAATTGTAGAACTGCTCGCCGCGTCGGAAGATCATCGCACCGAGGCGCTGGGTCATCGGTGCGCCACGGCGAGGCTGCAACCCGGCCAGCGGCACCATCCCGAGGCTGAAGTGGCGCATCCCCTGGGCCTTGCAGCGCAGGATCAGGCCGATCATCAAAAACTCCATGGTCGACTTCGGCGCCTCGGGCAGCGAACGCATCAGATCGATGCTCGCGGTCTCGCCACGTTCGGTCTCGAGCAGGTTGGCGAAGGCGACGATGCGGCCGTCGTGGCGGATCACCGCGATGCGGAAATGGCGCAGGTAGTCGGGGTCGAAGCAGCCCAGCGAAAAGCCCTTCTCGCGCACCCGCCGGGTCTCGAGCCAGGCCGCTGAAATCGGCGCTAGCTGATCGAGCGGTGCTTCGCCGGCCTCGAACACCTCGAGCGCGAGCCCATCTCGCTGAGCACGGTTCCAGGTATAGCGCAGGTCCTTCTTCTGCTTGGCATCGAGATCGAACCCATCGAGATCGACCAGCGCCTCCTCGCCGAGCTTGACCGCGGTCAGCCCGATGTCCATGTAGTAAGGCAGGTTCTCCGCCCGGACCTGGTAGAACACCGGACGCGAGCCGTGCTCGTCGCATAGATCGCGGAAGGTCCAGATCAGCCCGGCGCGATCGAGGGGCTCGCCGATCGGGTCGAACAGCGCGACCATGCTGCGCCCGCGGCGGCTGTACATCAAAAACGCGCTGCGCGCGTCGTTGAACATCAGCGCCTTGTCGCCGCTCATCACCAGCCCGCCCTCGGGCTGGGAGGAGCGCTTGACGATCGCCAGCGCCTCCTCCAGCTCGTCCTTGGTCGGCATGCTCAATGCCTGAGGGTGCGGACGCATCAGCCAGCCCAGCGCGATCACCCCGAGCAGCACGCTGCTGCCGAGCACCGCGCGCAGCGCCCGCGGCACCTCGGCATCCAGGGCGAACTGCCACCACAGCTCGTTGCGGTAGGGCACGTCCTGGTAGACGAAGAACATCAGCCACACCGAGGCAAGCACCACGCAAAAGCTCGCGGCGAGGTAGCGCGCTGAGATCGGCAGCGCCAGGAGCCGACTGCGACGATAGAAAGCGTCGCGAAACACCACCAGCAGCAGCGCAGTGCCCATCGTCACCGCCGCCTCGGCGAAGGCCAGCCCTTTGAGCAGCGACAGCACGCTGGAGATCAAAAGCAGCGCCAGCGTCAGTGCCCAGGCGGCCGAGAGCCGTCGACGCAGCCCGCGCGCCAGCAGCAGGCAGAGCACCCCGATCAAACTGGCGGCGAAGTGCGAAGCGTCGATCAGTCGATGCGGCAGGAAGAAGCCGAGCGTCTCGAGCCGCGAGCCGAATTCCGGCGTGACCCCCGAGAACAGCAGCACCACGCCTGAGAAGAACACCAGCAGCGAAAGCACCGGTGCCGCCAGCCCCGAGGCCGTGCGCATGGTCGAGCGTGCCGGCAGGTAGCGGCGCCCTTCGCTGAGCAGCAGGGTGAGACAGGCGAGGATCAGCGGGAGCAGTACGTAGATCGCCCGGTAGAGCAGCAGCGCCGCGGTCAGGGGCGCCGCGCCCACCTCGCTGGCGAAGGCCGCGAGGATGATCGCCTCGAACACCCCGATGCCACCGGGCACGTGGCTGAGCACGCCAGCGGCGAGCGCGAGCAGGTAGACCAGCAAGAAGGTGCTGAACGGCGGCGAGCTGGGCAGCAGCAGATAGAGCACGGTCGCGGCGAAGATCACATCCAGCAGGGTGATCACCAGCTGCAGCAGCGAGAGCCTGATCCCGGGTAGCCGCCATGACCATGGTCCTAAACGGAACAAGCGCGAATCCGGCGTCGGCCGCTCCGGCAGGCGCTGCCACCAGAGGATCGCGATCACCAACGCATAGAGCGCGAACACCCCAGAGGCTATCGCCACCACCATCGGCGTCGGCAGCCGCAGCGCCCGCGAGGCCGCGTTGAGGTCGAGCAGCGCCGCGGCGGCCGCCAGCGGCGGCAAGGCGAAACCGAGCGCTAGGCTTACGAATACCGACATCCTCGCCACCTCGACGGTGCCGAGGCCATGGCGAAAGTAGAGCCGGCAGCGCACCGCGCCACCGGAGAGCATCGATAGCCCGATCGCATTGCCGATCGCCGAGGCGCAGGCACCGCCTGCGACCAACGCCGCGGGCGGCAGGCGCACCCCCGCATAGCGCGCCGCCGACCATTCGTAGCCGAGCAGCATCACGTAGCTGGCCGAGGCGGCGATCAGCGAAAGCAGCACGGCGCTGATCGGCACGCTGTAGATCGCACCTCTCAGGAGCTCGGGATTGACCTCTTCGAGCATGTGCCAGCAAACCGCCAGCGCGACGACGAAGACCAGCAAAGTGAAGAATATTCCGATCGACTGCCGGTAGGCGGTGACTCGCTCGATCAGGCGCCATGGGAGGACCGAGTGGGCCCGTCTGGCGACAGGGGAAGATCCAGGAGCGTCCGCGGGTCGCGACGATCCATCACGCTCGATCTGATCAGTCATTCGCAGATGTTTCCATCGCCGCAGGCGCGCGAGGATGCGCGTCGAAGCCAGGACGAACTCGGTAGCAACATGATCTCCTCGATGCCAGCCGAGGTGCGAGCGAGGAGGCGCCCCCGGCGGGGCCAGACGATAGCGCTAATGTAGACGCGGGGAAAGGTCAGAAGTTCGCCATCGGCGCGATTATGAGGCGACACCGATCAGCGAACCCCGCCCCGGAGGTCGAACGTAGCCTCAGCACTCCCGTTCACTCGGGGGAAATCCGACCAGCTCGCCGCAGGCTGGCAACGGGCAGCCGCTCTCTTGCCCGCGCCACCAGCCCGCCTGGGCCCGGCGCCCCCACCCTTGGGCTTAGAGTCCCTTGGGCGCGAAGATACCCGGTGCGTTGCGCCAGTAGCCCTGGTAATCCATGCCGAAGCCGAACACATAGCGATCCTCGACCTCGAGGCCGCAGAAATCGGCCCGCAGCCCCGGCACCGCTTTGCGGTCGTGGCGCTTTTCGACTAGCACCGCGGTGGAGACACTGGCGGCACCGGCCTTCTCGCAATGGTTGATGATCGCCGCGAGCGTCGCGCCCTCGTCGAGGATGTCGTCGACGATCACCACATGACGACCGACCATCGGCCGCTCCGGCGACACCCGCCAGAACAGCTCGCCACCGCGCAGGCCGCCGCGATAGCGGGTGGCGTGCATGTAGTCGATCTCGAGCGGGAAGCCGAGCCGGGTGAGCAGATGCCCGGTGGTGATCAAGCCGCCGTTCATGATGCAGAAGAACAGCGGCAGCTCGTCGCCGAGGCGCTCGCCTATCTCGGCGGCCATCTGATCGAGCGCGTGCTCGATCTCATCGAGGGTGACCAGGCAATCGGCCTGATCCATCAAGGCCTGCATGTCGAGACGATGACGTTGAGGATCGAAAGGGGCAGTGTCGGGCATCTTGTCCAATGGGAGTCGTATCGGGTTGTCGATTGAGTGGCTGGCTCAGTAGCCATGCTCTTCGGCGAGCTGTTCGAGCCGCACGTGGGTGGTACGCCAGCGGCCGAGCGCGTCGACGGAGCCTAGATCGGGGCGGGGATGATCGTAACGCAGAGCATTGAGTCGCCGCGAGCGCACCGGATCGTAGCTGACCGCTTCGAGCACCGCCAGCGCCGCGGCACGGTCATTGCAGATCAGCACCATATCGCAGCCTGCTTCCAGCGCGCGCCGCGCGCGATCGGCGGGAGAACCAGCGAAATGCGCGCCCTGCATGCCGAGATCGTCCGAAAGCACCGCGCCGCGGAAACCGAGCTCGCTGCGCAGATACTCGAGCCAGCGGACCGAGAAGCCCGCCGGCTGGTCGTCGAACGCGGTATAGCGGACATGCGACGGCATCACGCCACCGAGGCGCGGGGATAGCCGCTCGAACGGCACCAGGTCGTGGGCGCGCAGCGCTTCGAACGGCCGAGGGTCGACCGGCAGCTCGTGGTGCGAGTCGACGTCGACACCGCCATGGCCAGGGTAGTGCTTGCCGAGCGCCACCATACCGGCTTCGTCGAGCCCATCGACCAGCGCCCCGGCCAGCAGCGCGACCCGCTCGGGGTCGGCCGAGAAGGCGCGGTCACCGATCGCCGGGCAGCGGTCGTCATCGACGTCGAGCACCGGTGCGAAGGAGAAATCGAACCCGCAGGCCGCGAGTTCCAGCCCCATCAGCCAGCCGGTATCGCGCAACAGCGCGAGCGTGGACTCGGGCGCCTCGGCATGCAGGCGGTCGAACGCCGCCATCGGCGGCAGCCGGGTGACCCCGGTGCGCAGCCGCTGGACGCGCCCTCCTTCGTGATCCACCGCGATCAAAAGCTGCGGGCGCAGTTCGCGAATCGACTCGCACAGGGCGCGCGCCTGGGCGGGCGATTCAAGGTTGCGGGTGAAAAGGATCACCCCGCCGACGGCGGGGTGCATGAGCAACTCGCGCTCCTCGTCGTCGAGCGCCATCGAGGCGAGATCGAGCATCACTGGGCCAAGTTGGGCGGACATGCGTTTCTCCGGGTCGGGGCCGCGAGAAGGATTGACTAGCTGGTCGCGGCGAGGACCCTGACCATTCTAGGTGCTGCCACCGGCGGCGTACATCGAAGCGGCACGTCCCCACTGCCCACTCCAGGTGATCGAGCCGGCTACCTGACTCCCGAACAGCCAGGAAAATAGCGCTAAGCGCTTGTGCCGACACAAAATTATCGCCCTCTCGCTTGCGCCGGCGAATATACTGGATACAATCACAGTCCATAGACGCCATCACAGGCCCGATGCAATGACCAAGCCCCTCACCCAGCGTCAGCAAGACGTGCTCGATTTCATCAACGAGACCCTGGCCAGCCATGGCTACCCGCCGACCCGCGCCGAGATCGCCCGCGCGCTGGGGTTCCGCTCGGCCAACGCCGCGGAAGAGCATCTCAAGGCGCTCAAGCGCAAGGGAGTGATCGAGATGATTCCCGGCGCTTCGCGCGGCATCCGCGTACTCTCCGCCCCCCCCGCGGAAGAGCGCGGGCTCGCGGTGATCGGGCAGGTCGCAGCCGGCAGCCCGATCCTCGCCGCCGAGCACGTCGATCGCTACTGCCCGCTACCGGCGGACTACTTCACTCCTCGCGCCGACTACCTGCTGCGGGTGCGGGGGCTTTCGATGCGCGACGCCGGCATCCTCGACGGCGACCTGCTCGCGGTCCATCGCACCAGCGAAGTGCGCAACGGTCAGATCGTGGTCGCGAGGCTCGGCGAGGAGGTCACGGTGAAGCGCTTCGAGCGCAGCGGCGGCCGTATCCGCCTGATCGCCGAAAACCCCGACTTCGCCCCGATCGAGGTCGATGGGCAGCGTGAGCAGCTCGAGATCGAGGGTATCGGCGTCGGTATCATTCGCGGCGACAGCGGCCAGGGGCTGCACTGAGCACCCCGATTCTCGAGCGACCAGCATGCAAAAGGGGCGCCGAGGCGTCCCTTCAGACTGCTGACAAAGTATTTGAAGATGCCACGATGGCTTCCAGCCGCCTCCGAGAGCGCGCTGGACGGCAATCGCTTGCACCGGGGTTTGCGACATGGATGTCGCAAAAGGCGCGCCCGGACAGGGCGGAAAAACTGCTCCTGCATTTTCCGCATTCCCGCCATCCATGGCGGTCAGACGTCCATGCGCGCCGACCCGAGGGCAAGCGATTGATCGGCCAGGGTTTCGCGATCTCGTGGCGGCGCGTCCCCTTTCAGGGGGAGCGCGAGGGGTCCGCCCCTCGCATCTAAGCGAGCAAGAGGCGCGTTAGGACCCAAACGGTTCTCGACTCGCCAGGATCGAGAGCGTCGCTGGGTTAAAAGGGGTTTGTCATTAATCTGAAGGGACGCCGAGGCGTCCCTTCAGACTGCTGACGAACCCTGCTTTTACAGGCAGGGTTCTTCATTTCAGTTCAAGCCACCCACTTTGCGTGCAGAAATCCAGGGAATCGGTAGATGACGGTCATGGCGCTTATCACCGCCTCACAGCGCCGTTGAACAACGCTCCAGGCCCCAAAAATGGATGAAAATAGCCGGCGCATCCGCGCCAGGGCCATCTTCTTCAGGTTTTGGCAGGCTGCGGCAAGCAGACACTGCTCTCTCACCCGAGCCAGTCCCCGCATCCGAGCGTAGCGATGGCCGTGTAGCTGTTTGGCATCGGCGAAGCTTCGCTCCACCGTCTCCTTTCGTCGCTTGTAGAGCCCTCGCCCATAGTCGCTCAACCGATGGCTCTCGATACGCTCCTTGGCGTCCTCCCAGACGTGCCGGGTCACCAGCTTGGTGTGATTGGCGCTTCTCGTGCAGGAGGTCAGTCGTGGGCAGTGCCGACAAATGGCAGGGTCACTGCGGTAGTGCCGATAACCATGGCGGTCGGTGGTGGCGTAGATCAGCCCGTGTCGCTCTGGACAGAGATAGGCATCCTGCTC
>NZ_KK211235.1:0-9825 GCF_000621205.1 Halotalea alkalilenta DSM 17697
CTCACCACGAGCGGATATCGAAGGGTCCTCGCCGGCTCACCACGAGTGGATATCGAAGGGACCTCGCTCCCCACAATGAACGGAGGTTGATATCCCCGAGCACCCAGTGCAGGCGCGGCAAGTCTGTAAATTTAACCCAAACTTAACACCATGCCGCCACAACGCCCATGTCCCGGTCGTTGATCGATTCCACGTATCGCCACCAAGACAATTTCTATTGCCGCGATGAAAACTCAATCACTAAGGTGGACTCGACCGTGCGTAACCAGACCGCGCTCGACGCGGCGATCACAATATCAATCACAACACGTCGGAATAGCTGATGAACCTCAGGCAAACCGCTCTGCGTACCACTTTGCTCGCCAGTCTGTTTGGCGCGGCGATTTCAACCGTTGCGTTCCAGGCCAATGCCGCGACCTTGCGTATCGCCTACGACGCCGATCCCGAGACCCTAGATATCCAGCAGCAGCTGTCGGGCGGGGTGCTGCGCCTTTCGCACCTGGTGTTCGATCCGCTGGTGCGCTGGAACAAACAGCTGGAGATCGAGCCGCGGCTGGCCACCGGTTGGGACCAGGTCGACGATACTACCCTGCGGATGACCTTGCGCTCCGGCGTCAAGTTCCATTCGGGTAACGACTTCACCGCCGAAGACGTGGTCTGGACCGTCGAGCGTCTCAAGCGCAGCCCTGACTTCCGGGCGATCTTCGAACCGATCGTCAGCGCTACCGCGATCGACGAGCACACCGTCGAGTTCAAGACCGCTTCGCCCTACCCGCTGCTGCTCAATATCGCCACCTACATCTTCCCGATGGACAGCGCCTACTACTCGGGCGAGGACGATCAGGGCAACGACAAGAGCGCGATCGTGCCGTTCGGCCAGTCGAACTTCGCGACCCAGAATGCCTCAGGCACCGGTCCGTTCAGGATCACCGCGCGCCAGCAGGGCGTCAGGGTCGATTTCGAACGATTCCCGGACTATTGGGATACCGACTCCCCCGGCAACGTCGATGAGATCGTCCTCACCCCGATCAGCGAGAATGCCACCCGGGTCGCGGCGCTGCTCTCCGGCAGTGTCGATTTCATCGATGCGGTACCGCCGAACGACATCGAGCGGGTGCGCAATGCATCCGGCGTGAATCTGGTCGAGATCCCCGGCACCCGGATCATCGGTTTCCAGCTCAATGAGGAAACCCAGGAGGCGTTCAAGGACGCGCGGGTACGCCAGGCGGTCGACTATGCGATCAACCAGGTCGGTATCGACCAGCGCTTGATGCGCGGTTTCGCCACCCCCGCCGCGCAGCTCTCGCCGGAAGGCTATGCCGGTCACAACCCAGCGCTCGAGCCGCGCTACGATGTCGAGCGCGCCCGGGCGCTGATGCAGGAGGCGGGCTACGGTGACGGCTTCTCGATCAGCATGATCTCGCCGAACAACCGCTACACCTTCGATGCCCAGATCGCTCAGGCGGTCGCGACGATGCTGTCGCAGATCGGTATCCGGGTCGATCTGCGGACCATGCCGATCACCCAGTACTGGCCGGAGTACGATACCCGCCAGGCCGACATGGCGCTGATCGGCTGGCACGCCGACACCGAGGACACCGCCAACTTCTTCCAGTACCTGACCATGTGCCGCGACGACGCCACCGGCGCCGGCCAGTACAACTTCGGCAGCTACTGCAACGAAGAGATCGATGCGATGATCAGGGCGGCCGACGTCGAGCTCGACACCGACCGGCGTTCTTCGATGCTCCAGGAAGCGGAAGCGAAGCTTCGCGACGATGCGGGCTTCATCCCGATCCACTGGCAGAACCTGGCCTATGGCGCACGTGAGAACGTCGAGCTCGAGCCGGTGGTCAACGTGCTCGACTTCCCCTATCTCGGCGACCTAGTGGTCCGCGAGTGACTCTCTAGCCAGTGACTCGAAGCGCGCACGGCTAAGCCGTGCGCGCATTCCCCTCGATTTCCATCATGGAGCGGCCCCGCAGGGGGCGGCTTCCATTCATTCGCTTTCGAAGGTAACCAGCCCATGGCGGCCTTTCTGATCAAGCGGCTCGGTCACGCCATCCTGGTGATGCTGGTGATCAGCCTGGTGGCGTTCGCGATCCAGAACAATCTCGGCGACCCGATCGCTAGCATGGTCGGCCAGTCGGTCCCTGAGTCCGAGCGTGCGGCGCTGCGCGAACAGCTCGGGCTCAACGATCCGTTCATCACCCAGTACCTGCGTTTCGCCGCGGGCGCGCTGCAGGGCGACCTCGGCAACTCCTATTTCTACCGCGAGCCGGCGCTCGATGTGATCCTGCGCCATCTGCCGGCGACCTTGGAACTGGTCTTCGCCGCGAGCCTGCTGATCCTGCTGCTCTCGGTGCCGATCGGTGTGTTCGCCGCGATCAAGCCCAGGTCGCTGCTCTCGCGGGCGTTCATGAGCGTCTCGATCCTCGGCATCTCGGTGCCGGTGTTCCTCACCGCGATCGTGCTAATCCAGCTCTATTCGATCGGCATGCAGTTCACCCTGTTTCCCGGCGACACCGGCTGGGGCGCGTGGCTCAACGGCCTGCTCTCCACCCAGGGTGGACTGCCGGCGTTCGGTCGCGGCAACCAGCTGGTCCATATCGTCGGCTCGTGGTGGACCAACTTCGCCAGCCTCGACGGCCTGCGCCACTTGATCCTGCCGGCGATCTCGCTCGCCTCGATCATGCTGCCGCTGTTCATCCGCCTGATCCGTGCCGAGATGCTCGAAGTACTGCAGTCCGAGTACGTCCGCTTCGCCCGCGCCAAAGGGCTGCACCTGCGGCGGATCTACTTCCTCCATGCGCTGAAGAACACCATGCTGCCGGTGATCACCGTCGGCGGGGTGCAGATCGGCACCATGGTCGCCTACACCATCCTCACCGAGACGGTGTTCCAGTGGCCGGGCATGGGCCTGATGTTCCTCGAGGCGATCAACCGCAGCGACATCCCGCTGATCACCGCCTACCTGATGATCGTCGGGGTGATCTTCGTGGTCACCAATACCCTCGTCGACCTGGTCTATGGCCTGGTCAACCCGACCGTCAAGCTGACCGGGAGCGCCGCATGAGCGAATCCAATCCGCCGCCCTCCGCAACCCCGGACAAGGCGCTCGAGCAGGTCGCGGCCGGTGAGCGCGTTTCACGCCTGAAGCTTCTGCGCGAGAGCTATCTCTACTACAGCTTCAAGCGTGATATCGGGGTTCAGCTCTGCCTACTGATCTTCGCGCTGATGGTGCTCGCCGCGCTGTTCGCGCCGTGGATCGCGCCCAACGATCCCTACGACCTGACCCAGATCGACATCATG
The DNA here is from genome assembly GCF_000621205.1 of Halotalea alkalilenta DSM 17697. Taxonomy (GTDB): domain Bacteria; phylum Pseudomonadota; class Gammaproteobacteria; order Pseudomonadales; family Halomonadaceae; genus Halotalea; species Halotalea alkalilenta. The sequence continues at coordinate 3,313 of NZ_KK211235.1, forward strand.
AGCTCGGAGCTGCCTCCTTTCTGGGTCGACGGCAGCGACCCGCGCTTCCCCCTCGGCACCGACGCCCAGGGCCGGGACATGCTCTCGACCATTCTCTACGGCGCACGGGTATCGCTGATCATCGGCTTCGGCGCGGTGGCGCTGCAGGCACTGATCGGGGTGGTGTTCGGGCTTTTGGCCGGCTACCTCGGCGGGCGGGTCGATGCGCTGCTGATGCGCCTGGCCGACGTCCAGCTGTCGTTCTCCACCCTGATGGTGGCGATCATCGTCGGCGCGATCGTCCAGGCCAGCTTCGGCCGTGCCACCTACTCGAGCTATGCGGTGGCGCTGCTGGTGGTGATCATCGGCCTCGCCGAGTGGCCGCAGTACGCACGCACGGTGCGCGCCACGGTGCTTGCCGAGAAGGGCAAGGAGTACGTCGACGCGGCCAGGGTGATCGGGCTGCCGAGCCGGCGGATCATGTTCCGCCACATCCTGCCCAACGCGATGTCGCCGATCTTCGTCATCTCCACGGTGCAGATCGCCAACGCGATCATCTCCGAGGCCGCGCTCTCCTTCCTCGGCCTCGGCATGCCCGAGACCCAGCCCTCGCTCGGCTCGCTGATCCGCTCCGGCTTCGACTACATCCAGTCGGGCTCATGGTGGATCACCCTGCTGCCCGGTGCGGTGCTGGTGGTGCTGGTGCTGGTGATCAACCTGCTCGGCGACTGGCTGCGCGACGTGATGAACCCGCGTCTGTACAAGAATTGAGGAGCCCTCCCATGCCTTTACTCGAAGTCGAAGGGCTGGACGTGCGCTTCGCGCTGCGCCAGGGCGAGGTGCAGGCGCTGCGCGACGTCTCCTTCTCCCTGGAGCGCGGTGAGCGCCTCGGTATCGTCGGCGAGTCCGGCGCCGGCAAGTCGGTGGCCGCGTTCGCGCTGCTCAACCTGATCTCGCGTCCCGGCTTCATCCACGCCGGCAGCATCCGTTTCGACAATGAAGAGCTCACCCGCTACAGCGAGCGCCAGTGGCGCCGCACCAGGGGCAATCGGATCTCGATGATCTTCCAGGACCCGATGATGACGCTCAATCCGGTGCTGACCATCGGCGCGCAGATGATCGAGTGCCTGCGCGCCCACCGCAGGATCTCCACCTCCGAGGCGCGCAAGCTTTCGCTGGCGCGGCTGCGCCAGGTCCAGATCCCCTCCCCTGAGCAGCGATTGGACCAGTATCCCCATGAGCTCTCCGGGGGGATGCGCCAGCGGATCGTGATCGCCATCGCCCTGCTGCTCGACCCCGACCTGATCGTCGCCGATGAGCCAACCACCGCGCTCGACGTGACCATCCAGGCCGAGATCATGGCGCTGCTGCTCGAGCTCTGCGAACGCCACAACGTCGGCCTGATCCTGATCACCCACGATCTCGGCGTGGTCAGCCAGGTGACCCAGCGGATGCTGGTGATGTACGCCGGCCGCGTGATCGAGTCGGGGCCGACCCGCGAGATCATCAACGACCCACAGCATCCCTACACCCAGGGGCTGATCAACGCGCTGCCGCAGATGACTCCCCCCGGGCAGCGGCTCAACCAGATTCGCGGCTCGATGCCATCGCTCGCCCATATCCCGAGCGGCTGCGCTTTCCATCCCCGCTGCGATTTCGCCCAGCTGCCCGACGGCTCGCCCCGACCGGGCTGCCGGGCCCAGGTGCCGCCGTTCGTCGACTCCGGCAACTGCCGGGTCGCCTGCCACATGGTGCGCCAGATGCAACAGCTCGATCTCGAGGAGGCCACGCCATGAGCGCCAACCATGCCATCGCTACCGATGAAGCCGCGCCGCTGCTCGAGATCAAGGGGCTGCGCAAGCGCTTCTCGCTCAGCGCAGGACTGCTCGACCAGCTGCGCTTTCGCGGCGGGCGCCTGGTGAGAAACCGCAAGTACGTGCACGCGATCAACGGCGTCGACCTCGAGGTCCTGCGCGGCGAGGCGCTGTGCGTGGTCGGTGAGTCGGGCTGCGGCAAGTCGACCGTGGCGCGCACGGTGATGGGACTGATCAGCCCCAGCGAAGGCGAGATCCGCTATCGCGGAGAGCGCATCGACGGGCTGGCGCCGCGCGCCCTGCTGCCCTATCGGCGGCGAATGCAGATGATCTTCCAGAACCCCTACGCCTCGCTCAACCCGCGGATGACGATCAGCCAGACCCTGCAGGAGCCGATCCGCTTCCACCACCCCGACTGGGAGCGCCGGCGGGTCGAGGAGAAGGTAGTGGAGGTGATGGAGGCGGTCGGCATTGCCCCGGACTGGGGCAAGCGCTTCGGCCACGAGTTCTCCGGCGGCCAGCGCCAGCGTATCGCGATCGCGCGCGCGCTGGCGGTCGACCCCGAGTTCATCGTCGCCGACGAGCCGATCTCGGCGCTCGACGTCTCGATCCAGGCCCAGGTGCTCAACCTGATGATGGACGCCCAGCGCGAGCGCGATCTCACCTACCTGTTCATCACCCACGACCTCGCCGTGGTCGAGCATTTCGGCACCCGGGTAGTGGTGATGTACCTGGGCACGGTCTGCGAGGTAGCACCCACCGCCGCGCTGTTCGCCACCCCGCGCCACCCCTACACCAGGGCGCTGCTCTCGGCGATTCCTCGGCTCAGCGACCACGGCGTCGAACGGGTACGGCTTTCCGGCGAGGTGCCGACCCCGGTGGAGCTGCCCCCGGGCTGCGTGTTCCACGGCCGCTGCCCGATCGCCAACGAGCGCTGTCGCCGTGAGATTCCGCAACTGGCGCGCCATGGTGATACGCTGATCGCCTGTCACGCCGTCGAGGAGGGTCGCGATTGAGTTCCAGCACTCGAGCGACGGAGCGCTGAGCGATGGAGACCCGATGGCTCGAGGACTTCGTCGTGCTCGCGCGAACCCGCCATTTCTCCCGCGCCGCGGAGCTTTCGAACGTCTCGCAGCCGACCTTCTCCCGCCGGATCAAGCTGCTCGAGGAGGAGATCGGCGCGCCGCTGATCAATCGCCAGAGCCTGCCGCTGTCGTTGACTCCGGCCGGAGAGGAGTTCCTGGTACTGTGCGAGCAGATCCAGGAGCGCCTGCGCCTGACCCGCGAGAGAATCCGCGCGATCGACGCCGGAGCGGAGCGCCGGGTACTGCTCGCCGCGCCCCATAGCCTGCTGGTCCACTTCGTCGACGAGTGGAGCCGCCGGCACCGGGTGCACGACCGGCTGACCCCTTATCTGCGTGCCACCAGCTGGCTGATCCGCGACTACTTCGACGCGCTGGAGCGCGGTGAGTGCGAGCTGGCGCTGTGCTACTGGCCCACCCGGCGGATCGAGCCACCTCTGGATCTCGATGCGTTCGATTCGGTGGTGGTCGGCAGCGAGCGGCTGCTGCCGCTCAGCGCCCCTGACCCACAGGGCGCGCCACGCTTCCGGCTGCCCGGAGAGCGCCGCCGGCCGCTGCCGCACATCGCCTTCCACCCTCGCGGACTGCTCGACGCCACGCTGCGCGCGCACCTCGGCGAACAATCGCAGCCTCCCTTCCTCACCACGCTCAGCGAGAGCATCCAGGCGGTCAACATCCTCGAACTGGTCAAGGGCGGCTACGGGCTCGGCTGGCTGCCCGCCCGCACCGCCCGCGCGGCGCTGGCCAGCGGCGAGCTGGTCGCCGCCGGCCAGCGCGACTGGGAAGTACCGCTCGAGCTGCGGCTGTTCCGCGCCAGACGCCCCCGGACAGAGGCGCTTGAGGCGCTGTGGGCCGAGATAAGCACGCGCTGAGGCCGAGGCTCAGGCCTGCTTGGGCAGCAAGTGGGCGACCAGCCATTGGCGTACCCGCACCACGAACTGCTCCTGGAACACCACACAGAACAGCACCGTCAGCAGCAGATAGAGCGGATACCAGGCAAGCGAGGTCTCACCCGCGGCGTCGAAACAGGCGCGCCACTCGCCCACCGCACACAGCGAGGGCTCTCCGGCCAGCACCATTTCGACCCGGGAGAAGATCAGGTAGAGCGGTACGTGCAGCGCGAACATCGGCAGCGAGGCACCGCCAAGCCGCGAAGCGATCCGTTGCCAGCGCGCCGATCCGGTCGAGGGCAGCTGCACGCAGAGAAACAGCAGGGCGAGCTGGGCCGGCAGCATCAGGCCATTGTGCAACAGGTAGTAGGCCGCACTGCCCTTGCCCCCGGTGAGCAGCCAAGAGGCGATCACGATCTCGACCACGATCAGCACCATCAGCGCCCCCGCCATCGCCGGCGAGAGCCCGACCCCCGCCTCGCGACGGCGATGGTAGAGCGCGCACAGCACGATACCGGCGAGGAACTCCGGCAGCCGGATCAGCGGATTGCGGTGCAGGATGCCGGTTTCCGGCACGCCGTAGCTGGTGGTCAGTATCACCACCACCGGCGGCACCAGGTAGAGCAGGTTGAGCAGGGAGAGCGCCGGAAGCGGACGACGCAGCCCGCGCAGCCAGGGGCCCAACAGCGGGAAGGTCAGATAGAAGAAGAACAGCGCCGAGATCGACCAGGACGGCGCGTTGAAGGTCAGGTAGTAAGGGTTCCAGGCATGGGTCATGGTCAGGTTCATGACCGCCGCCAGCAGCAGCTCTCGATCGTCGAGCCAGTGGAAGAGCGACTCCGCCGGCGTATCGTTATTGGTGTCGTAGATCACGAAGCGAAACGAGGTGTTCTCGACGTCCTCGGGGGTAAGCGCAAGCAGCGGCAGCACCACGAGGACCATCACGGTGAGCAGGATCGCACCAATATGGATCGGATAGAGATTGGAGATCCTCTTGGTCAGGAAGCTGCGGCTCGACTCGCGCATTTCGAAGCCCCCTCCCGCGCGGGCTTCGAGATAGACATGGGCAAGCAGGAAACCCGAGAGCAGGAAGAAGGTGCTGGTCGAGAAGAAACCGATGTTGGTGATGTAGGGCGCCCAGGGCAGCACATCCCCATAGTGGTGCAGGGTATGGAATATGACGATGTAGAAACCCAGCCAAAAACGCAGCCACTCGAGCGGAATGAATCGCTCCTTACCGGTCGAGGTCGTGACGGCGCTCTTCTTTCGCTCTTGCATGCCGATGGCGTCTTTTTCAATCACCATGAACGGTGGCTCTCCTTGCGGTACATGCTCTTCCCTGGCATCGGACCTGGGTATTCTAGGTATGGTACTTGCATCAAGAGGCTGCGCATGCCCCCGCCGGGGTCCATTGTCGCGGAACCCTGCGTCGCTTCAATTGCCTTAAGGTGTCATTACGTGACGTCGCGTAGGCGCTCTCGCCGCCCGCGCGCCAACGGATGGCCGCGTCCGGCACTCCGTCAATCCATCTCGCCTTGCCCAGAGCATCCCTTGGGCCAGCGCGAGACGAGGATCGACAACGGCTCAGGACCATTCCAGCCCGATACGATCGAGCGCGGATGGCTTTCGGACAGCGCCCGATGGGCCCGATACGCGTGGTAGCCCCATGGATAGAACCCAAGAAGCATCTCTTCTTTGTGCCCTGACCAAGCGTGCGGCCACCGCATTCGCGCTGCTGCTACTGGCCCTTGCCCTGCTGCTTTCCGGTCCCCTGTCGATGCTCGCCCTGCAGCGCATCGACGCGGTGGCCGACACACCGATCAGCTTCGAGCGCACCAGCGCCGGGCTTGCGCCATCCCCCGCCGATACGCCGGAGGCGGTGGTACAGGTCTATGCGGTCCGGCTGTACGACTGGCGTGGCGCCTTCGCCGTGCATACCTGGATTGCCGCCAAGCCAGCCAACGCCTCCGCCTACACCACCTATCAAGTCTATCAGTGGCGCACGCCCCACGTGAGCGTTTCCCAGCAGATTCCCGATCGAATGCGCCGAGGCACGGCGCCCATGCTGCTCGGCGAAACCCGCGGCGCCACCGCCGAGCGCGCGATCGAGGAGATTCGCCGCGCCGTCGCCGACTATCCGGCGGCGAACCACTATCGCGCATGGCCAGGGCCGAACAGCAACACCTTCATCGCCTGGGTGCTGCGTCGCACACCCGAGCTATCGGTAGTGCTACCGGCCACCGCGATCGGCAAGGACTACCCGATCGACGGCTTTCTCGCGTCCACCCCCTCCGGCACCGGCTACCAGCTCTCCCTCGCCGGCATGCTCGGCATCAGCCTCGGGCTGCACGAAGGCATCGAGTTCAACCTGCTCGGGCTGAACTTCGGCACCGACTTCCTCCACCCCGCGATCAAGCTTCCCGGCATCGGCCGCATCGGCATGCCCGCCTACGCCGCCCTCGACACCGTCCCGGCCAACGACGCCGAGACCGGCGCCAATCCTTGAGTGCCGCCGCCCGATCCCTCGACTGGCGCCACCATTGCCGAGCCAGTGCTCAACCTTGGCGCGTATCGGCGCCGCTCGGGACGAACGGGTGGGGTTGGCGCGAAGGACCAGCATACCGGCCGTTCGTGGTGAGCCGGGCCTCCGTCTACTTGGGCAATCTTGCGAGACACCATGAATGCCGAGTTCGAATTCGACCTTGGCGCGTATAGCGCCGCTCGGGACGAACGGGTGGGGGTTGGCGC
>NZ_KK211235.1:11022-20680 GCF_000621205.1 Halotalea alkalilenta DSM 17697
GTTCGACCTTGGCGCGTAGGGCGCCGCTCGGGACGAACGGGTGGGGGTTGGCGCAAAGGACCAGCATACCGGCCGTTCGTGGTGAGCCGGGCCTCCGACGACTTGGGCAATCTTGCGAGACACCATGAATGCCCGAGTCGAACCACGGCCTTACCGCCGCCGCCCGATCCCTCGACTGGCGCCCCCATTGCCGAGCTGGAATTCGACCTTGGCGCGTAGGGCGCCGCTCGGGACGAACGGGCTAGTTGATCCGTTAAAAAAACGACCCCGGCGAGCCGGGGTCGAGGGGGCCTGCGCGCCAGGGCTCAGGCGGGAATGGCGTCGGCCTTGGCCAGGCGGGACCAGACCCGGTGCTCGGCGAGTGCGCGCTCGAAGGCATCGAAGGCAGCATCGACGTCACCGGTGCTGATGCCATCTTCGCTGGTCGGTAGGCCCGCGGCGGTGAGCAGGCCGTCGGCGTCGTCGATCGCGGCGATCGGCTTGAGGTGCTTGTAGGCCTCGAGCAGGTAGTAGCGCCCCTGCCCCGAACCCGCCAGCGCCTCGACGCTCTTCGCACCGCCGATCACGATCACCCCATCCTGGGTCACCGAAGGCAGCCCGTTGAGCATCGCATCGGGGGCGAGCTGCTTGCCGTCGTCGCCGGTGACAGGCGCCATCGAGGGCGCGATCAGGGTAGCGGCCGCTCCTTTCGCCTCGAGCTTTTGCACCACTGCGGCGAGCTGCTCGGCGTCGAAGCCATCGCTGATAAGTACCGCCACCTTGCGGAACTTGATCCCATCGGGTTTGCGTGCAAGCAGGCTCAACGCCGGGGAGGCATCGAGCGACGACTTGCCGAGCTCCTCTTTTGACGCAGTGACGGCGGTCGGCGCCGGCATGCCGTGCACCTGCGCCACTCGCTTGGCCAGGTCTAAGGAGATGTTCGGCAGGATCTCATTGACCACCCGCTCGCGGATGAACGGACGGGTCACTTTGGAGAGCTCGAAGGCATAGGCCTCGACGATATGCTGCTGTTCGGCTTCGCTCTGCGAGTTCCAGAACAGGGTCGCCTGGGAGTAGTGATCATTGAACGAGGGACTGCGCGCACGCACCTTGTGCGCATCGACCCGTTCGTAGACGCTCTCGAAGCCGCCGTTCTCGGCCGCGGCAGGGGTCTCGCGCGGCCAACCGTCATCGATCGAGTTCGGCTCGTAGGAGGCCTGGCCCTGGTTGATCGTCTGGCGGTGGAAGCTGTCGCGCTGGTTGTTGTGCACCGGGCAGACCGGCCGGTTGATCGGGATCTCGGCGAAGTTGGGCCCGCCAAGCCGCAGCATCTGGGTATCGAGGTAGGAGAACAGCCGCCCTTGGAGCAGCGGGTCGTTGGAGAAGTCGATGCCCGGCACCACGCCGCCCGGGTTGAAGGCGACCTGCTCGACTTCGGCGAAGTAGTTGTCCGGGTTGCGATTGAGCACCATCTTGCCGATCGGCGTGACCGGTACCAGCTCTTCCGGGATGATCTTGGTCGGGTCGAGCAGGTCGAAATCGAATTTGTGCTCGTCCTCCTCCTCGACCACCTGCACGCCGAACTCCCACTCGAGGAAGTCGCCATTCTCGATGTCGTCGTGCAAAGCGCGGCGGTGGAAATCCGGATCACGCCCCCAAAGCTTCTGCGCCTCGTCCCAGACCAGTGAATAGGTGCCGGCGAGCGGTTTCCAGTGGAACTTGACGAAGCGTGACACGCCCTGCTTGTCGATCAGCCGGAAGGTGTGGATACCGAAACCTTCCATCGAGCGGTAATGACACGGGATGGCGCGGTCGGACATGGTCCAGAGCACCATGTGGGCGCTCTCCGGCACTAGCGAGACGAAGTCCCAGAAGGTGTCGTGGGCCGATTGCCCCTGGGGGATCTCGTTGTGCGGCTCGGGCTTCACCGCATGGACGAAGTCGGGAAACTTGATCGCATCCTGGATGAAGAATACCGGCATATTGTTGCCGACCAGATCCCAAATGCCTTCGTCGGTATAGAACTTGGTCGCGAAGCCGCGCACGTCGCGCACGGTGTCGTTGGAGCCGCGCGCGCCCTGCACGGTCGAGAAACGCACGAATACCGGGGTGCGCTTACCGGGGTCCTTGAAAAGCCCCGCCTTGGAGAGCTTGGCCGCCGCTTCATAGGGCTCGAAGTAGCCATGCGCCGCCGCCCCCCTGGCATGGACGATGCGCTCGGGGATCCGCTCGTGGTCGAAGTGGTTGATCTTCTCCCGCATGATGAAGTCTTCGAGCAGCGTCGGCCCGCGATCACCGCCCTTGAGCGAGTTCTGATTGTCGCTTATCCGCACGCCCTGGTTGGTGCGCAGGTCATGCCCCTTGGCATTGCTGCGCCAGCGCTCCAGCGCGTCGTGCTTACTATCCTCTGAAGTGGTGAAATCGGTATCGTGCGGGCCGTCGCTGTTGCGTGCAGTGATCGGCCCCGGTTGGGATGGCTTAGTCATCGGTCGACTCTCCTTGTTGGAACCTCGTCTATCGCCAGCGCCGCCCATCCCCCCTTCCCCGGGGGTCCGTCGAGAAGGTGTCAGGTTCCCGGCGGCGAACGGCTACGCCACCACTCAGCGTAGACAGCGCCTGCTAGCGCCGCAAAAGACCCGCGTGATTCTCGCGACGATTGGCCGTCATCCCCCGTTCGTCCCGAGTGGCGCCCTACGCGCCAAGCGTGAGCACCGGCTCGGCAATGGAGGGCGCCAGTCGAGGGATCGAGCGGCGGCGGTAAGGCCGTGGTTCGACTCGGGCCTCCATGGTGTCTTGCTAGATTGCCCAAGTCGACGGAGGCCCGGCTCACCACGAACGGCTGTAAACGCCGAACCTCGGCGCCCCCACCCGTTCGTCCCGAGCGGCGCCGATACACGCCAAGGTCGAGCAATGGCTCGGCAACGGGGGCGCCAGTCGAGGGATCGGGTGGCGGCGGTAAGGCCGTGGTTCGACTCGGGCCTCCATAGTGTCTTGCTAGATTGCCCAAGTCGACGAAGGCCCGGCTCACCACGAACGGTTTGCGCCAACCCCCACCCGTTCGTCCCGAGCGGCGCCCTACGCGCCAAGGTCGAACCCCAGCTCGGCATTGGGGGCGCCAGTCGAGGGATCGAGCGGCGGCGGTAAGGCCGTGGTTCGACTCGGGCCTCCATGGTGTCTTGCTAGATTGCCCAAGTCGACGGAGGCCCGGCTCACCACGAACGGCTGTAAACGCCGAACCTCGGCGCCCCCACCCGTTCGTCCCGAGCGGCGCCATACGCGCCAAGCGTGAGCACCGGCTCGGCATTGGGGGCGCCAGTCGAGGGATCGGGCGGCGGCAGTGGGGCCGTGGTTCGACTCGGGCCTCCATGGTGTCTTGCAAGATTGCCCAAGTCGACGAAGGCCCGGCTCACCACGAACGGCTGTAAACGCCTAACCTCGGCGCCCCCACCCGTTCGTCCCGAGCGGCGCCGATACGCGCCAAGGTCGAACTCCAGCTCGGCAATGGTGGCGCCAGTCGAGGGATCGAGCGGCGGCGGTAAGGCCGTGGTTCGACGCACGGACACAACGAAAACGGGCCACCCAGCGGGCGGCCCGTCGATCATGCGGAACGAGGCTCAGACGAAATCGGCGATGCGCTTGGCGGCATGCTGGCGGTAGAGCGTCTCGACCCGGCGGCCGTAATCCTCGTCGGCGGCGTAGCACTGCTGGATCACTCGCTCGACGATCTCCACGGTGACCCCCTGCAGGGTCGAGGCGAACACCGTGGCGATGCGATCCTTCTGGCCTTCGTCGAACAGCCGGTAGAGATCGCCCGCCTGGGAGAAGTTATCCTCGTCCATGTTTTCGTGATAGCCGACCCACGCCTGCTCTTCGAGCGGCAACGGCGGCTCCTGGAAGCGCTTGTCGTAGACCGGCGCCCCCGCCTCGCCGCGCGCGTTGGGGTAGAAGTTGGTCGTGGCGTACTGCCCGCCCTCCTTCGACTCACCCTCGCGGCGCTCGCTGAGCCCCGCCATGAAGCCGTCGCGCTGGTAGTTGTTCACCGGCGCGAGCGGGCGGTTGACCGGGATCTGCTGGTAGTTGACCGTCAGCCGGTAGCGATGCGCGTCGGCGTAGGCCCAGAGCCGCGATTGCAACACCCGGTCCGGCGAGGCGCCGATGCCGGGCACGAAGTTCGATGGGCTGAAGGCGACCTGTTCGATCTCGGCGAAGTAGTTATCCGGATTGCGGTTGAGCTCGAGCTGGCCGATCTCGATCAGCGGGAACTCGCCCTGCGGCCACACCTTGGTGAGGTCGAACGGGTTGATCCGGTAGTGCTTGGCTTCTTCCTCGCTCATCAGTTGGATCTTCACCGTCCAGCTGGGGAACTCGCCCTTCTCGATATGGCTAAACAGATCTTGCTGGTGATGGGCAGGATCGAGGGAGAGCGCTTCTTCGTCGGTGACGTTCTTGATCCCCTGGTTGGTCTTGAAGTGGAACTTGACCCACACCCGCTCACCGCTGTCGTTCCAAAGACTCAGCGTGTGGGAGCTGAATCCGTGCATGTGACGATAGCTGTAGGGGATGCCACGGTCGGAAAGCAGGATCGTGACCTGGTGGAAGGACTGCGGATGCAGCGCCCAGAACTCCCAGCGGTTCTGCCAGTTGACCAGGTTCGAGCGGGGGTCCTTCTTCTGGGTATGGATGAAGTCGGGAAACTTGCTCGGCTCGCGGATGAAGAATACCGGGGTGTTGTTGCCGACCATGTCCCAGTTGCCCTGCTCGCTGTAGAACTTGACCGAGAAGCCGCGCACGTCGCGCAGGTTGTCGGCGCTGTCCTGCCCGCCGGCGACGGTGGAGAAACGCGCTACCACCGGCGTCTGCTTGCCGACGCCCTGGAGAAAATCGGCGATGGTCAGGTCCGACAGGTCCCGGGTCAGGCGGAAGGTACCGAAGGCGCCGCTGCCACGGGCGTGCACTACCCGCTCGGGAATCTGCTCACGGTTGAAGTGGGCGAGCTTTTCGAACAGCCGCCAGTTGTCGAAGGTCAGCGGGCCGCGCGGGCCGGCGGTGAAACTGGCGTCGTCGTTGGGCACCGGGGCACCGTTCCCGGTGGTGTAGCGTGTGCGCTCGGACATCCTCGTCTCCTCGTTCTTCTCATCAAGTGGGCCAAGTTGCACGCTACCCCAAGATCGGATGGAGACTAAATTGATCCATTCGATACGCTCGATTCATATGTTCAATCGATCGAAAAACAAAAAAAGATAGCCACAAACGATAAAGGACCGCCCCCATTGGGGGCGGTCCTCATCAGGCCAATCGATCTCGCCTTTACGCCTAGCTTCATTGAGAAGGCGAGGTCAGATCTTGCCCTTGCCTCCTCGCACCAGCGAGACGATCCAAAGCAGGATCACCGCGCCGATCACCGCGGTGACCAGCGACCCGATCAGCCCACCGTTGCCGGAAAGCCCGAGCAGCCCCAGGGCCGCACCGCCGATCACTGCGCCGACGATGCCGACGATGATGTTACCGATCACGCCGAAACCACCGCCGCGCATGATGTTGCCAGCGATCCAGCCGGCGACGCCGCCGATGATCAACCAAAGAATTATGCCCATGCCGTTCCCTCCTTGAGTGCGAAGCCGCATACGTCCCTAACGCGCCGGTCGAACTGCGAATCTGCGCGATTCGAACTACTCGGCTGCGCCCCGATCCCTACGACCGGTCCTTAGACTCTAGAACATCTCAGTGATTTTGCCCGTCTTCCTGACCAAACGACGCCCACCGTCCATGCGAGCGGCGACGCTTTGGTATATCGTCGGCGTAGCCGGCGCGCCGTCACGCGCCGTGCGATTTCGTTCACCAGTGGGGAGAAGTATGGCGCTGACGCTGCCTAGGGACATGGGCGACATGATCGAGCGCGGCTTCGACCGCCGCTTACGGCTTGCGGTGACCGGCCTTTCCCGCGCCGGCAAGACCGCGTTTCTGACCTCGCTGGTCAACCAGCTGCGCCATGCCGGTCTCGACGCGCGGCTGGACCTGATGAAGACCGCCCGCGAAGGTCGCCTGCTCGGCGCCCAGCGCATCGAGCAGTCCGATCTTTCGATTCCAAGCTTTCCGTATGACGAGGCGATCGAGGCGCTCTCGCTCTCCCCGCCCGAGTGGCCGAGACCGACCCGCGGAATCAGCGAACTGTGCCTTTCGATCCGCTACCGAACCGCGCTGCCCGGCAGAGCCCTGATCAAGGCCCAGCGCACTCTGACCCTCGACTTGGTCGATTACCCCGGCGAATGGCTGCTCGACCTGCCGCTGCTGGAGCTCGACTATCCCCAGTGGTGTGAACGGATGACCCGCCTGCAAGGCCCGGCCCGGCGCGCCTATGCGGCGGATTGGCTCTCAGCGGTGCAAAAGCTCGCGGTCGACCAGAGCGTCGATGACCGAGAACTCGCCGAACTGGCGGCGGGCTATGCCGAGACGCTCAAACGAGCGCGCGCAGAAGGCGGGTTCAGCTATGTCCAACCGGGGCGCTTCCTGCTCCCGGGCGATCTCGAGGGCGCCCCGGTACTGCAGTTCTTCCCGCTGCCCGGAATCACCGCCGAAGACCGCGTGCGTCTCTCCAGGCTGCCCGCGGGCAGCCTGTACAAGACCCTCGAGCGCCGCTTCGAGCACTACAAGCGCCACGTGGTGCTGCCCTTCTATCGTGATCACTTCCGCCGTTTCGATCGCCAGGTGGTGCTGGTCGATGTGCTCTCGGCGCTGAATGCCGGCGCCGAGGTGTTCAACGACATGCGCATGACGCTGGGCGATTTGATGAAGAGCTTTCGCTTCGGCGGCAACGGCACGCTGAGGCGGCTGTTCAGCCCCCGCATCGATCGCCTGTTGATCTGCGCGACCAAGGCAGACCACGTCACCCCGGAGCAGCATCCGAAGCTGCTCGCGCTGCTCGAGCAGTTGCTCGACGAGCCGATCAAGGACCTGCGCTATCTCGACGTACCGGTCAAGGCGCTGTCGCTGGCCTCGATCCGCGCCACCGAAACCCGCACCATCGAACGAAACGGCCAGCGCCAGCCAGTACTGTACGGCACCCCGCTCGACGAACCCGGTGACCAGCCGGCGCTGATCTTCCCAGGTGAGGTGCCCGACCGGCTGCCGGAGGAGGCATTCTGGCATCGCCAGGGGTTCTCGTTCAGCGCCTTTCGCCCGCTCCCTCATCGTGACGCGCTGCCGCACATCCGCATGGATGCCGCACTGGACTGGCTGCTCGGAGACAAACTGCGATGAACGACCGCCGATCATCCTCATCCGACACCCGCCTGCGCCCGCCCGAGCGATTCGATGCCACCGACGAGGTGCCGCAGCACGATCCTCGGCCGATGCTGCGTTTCGATCCCGACACCGACAGCCAACCGCTGGACGAGACCTTGCCCGATGGTGTCGAGAGCGCCCTCGACCGGGCGCTTGCGCGGCCGCGCAGGCGCCGCTGGGGGCTGCTGGTGCTGGTCGGCGGCGCACTCGCGGTAGGCGTGGCGCAGAGTGCGATGCAGCTGGTCGACGCCTGGCGTCTCGGCGAGTGGCTCGCCGGCGCCTGGGGTGCGCTCGGGGTACTCGGCGGCGGGCTGCTGGCCGGCGCACTCGGCCGCGAGCTGGGCAAGCTCAGGCGGCTGCGCCGGCACAGCCAGCTACGCGAGGCGCTGATCGATGAGAGTCCCGAGCCCTTCGCGCTTTGCGACCGGCTGCGCCGCCAGATGGGGCTCGCCGACGACGACCCCCACTGGCGCGCCTTCACCCTCGCCCACCAGCAGCATCACAGCGACGCCGAGACCCGCACCTTGTTCGCCCACCACGTCCTCGCTCCGCGCGACCGCAAGGCCCGCGGGCTGATCACCCGGATGGCGAGCGAATCGGCGCTGATGGTCGCGGTGAGCCCGTCGACGCTGCTCGACATGGGGCTGATCGCCTGGCGCAACCTCTACATGATCGACCGCCTGGCGCGGCTCTACGGCCTCGAGCTCGGCTATGCTTCGCGACTCAAGCTCTTTCGCACCGTACTCGCCAACATGGCCTTCGCCGGCACCAGCGAGTTCATCGCCGACGCCGGCATGGATATGCTCTCGATGAACCTGCTCGAACGGCTCTCAGCGCGCGCCGCCCAAGGCATGGGCAGCGGCCTGCTCACCGCCCGGCTCGGCCTGCGCACCATTCGCTTGCTGCGCCCGCTGCCGTTCGAGGAGAATCAGGCCCCGCGGCTCGCCGACCTGCGCCGAGAGCTGTGGACGGAGCTCAAACGGCTCGATCGCGACGGACGAGCGACGCGCGACGGCGATGGCTAGCCCAAGCAGTCCTCGTTGTCGCCTAGACCTTGGGCGTACTTCCCAAGCGCGAGACTTTCTGCCACGGTGAGCGGCCATCGCTGCCGACCGAGCGGGGCCGCCAAGATCGCCGTCCCGCGCACAGGCTCGCGTATGAAAAGCGCGGTCTCCGCGAGGAGGCGTGTCAACCGTGACCGAGGCGACCACACGGCCCATGCAAGATCATCCTACGAACAGCCCCTACATGCGCTTCTCCCGCGAGCAGTGGGCGCAGTTGCGCAACTCCGTGCCGATGACGCTGAGCTTCGACGAGATCAAGGCGCTCAAGGGGATCAACGAGGAACTATCGATCGAGGAGGTGGCGGAGATCTATCTGCCGCTCGCCCGTCTGCTGAACTTCTACATCAGCTCGAATCTTCATCGCACCGCCGCTCTGGATCAGTTCCTCGGCAGCCGTGAGCGCCGCCCGCCTTACGTGATCGGCATCGCCGGCAGCGTCGCGGTAGGCAAGAGCACCACCGCCCGCGTACTCCAGGCACTGCTGAGCCGCTGGCCCGAGCACCGCCGCGTCGAGCTGGTCACTACCGACGGCTTCCTGCATCCCAACCGCGAGCTCGAGGCCCGCGGACTGATGAAGAAGAAAGGCTTCCCGCCCTCCTACGACATGCACCGGCTGGTGCGCTTCGTTTCCGAGCTGAAGGCCGGCACGCCGCACCTCGAAGTCCCGGTCTACTCGCACCTGGTCTACGACATCGTCTCCGACGACCTGAAAACGATCGAGCAGCCCGACATCCTGATCCTCGAAGGGTTAAACGTGCTGCAAAGCGGCATGGACTACCCCGAGGACCCGCACCATGTGTTCGTCTCCGACTTCGTCGACTTCTCGATCTACGTTGACGCCTCGATCGATCAACTGCGCAGCTGGTATGTGAAACGCTTCATGAAACTGCGCCAGAGCGTGTTCTCCGATCCCGGCTCCTACTTCCACACCTATGCACAGCTCAGCGACGACGAAGCCATCGCCACCGCCGAACGGATCTGGAGCGAGATCAACGAACGCAACCTGGTCGAGAACATCCTGCCCACCCGCGAGCGCGCCAGCCTGATCCTGACCAAGGGAGACGCCCACGCGGTCGAGCAGGTGATGCTGCGCAAGTAGCCCTGCCCGCACCAAGCCGTGGTTCGAGACGCATCCGAGCACCCTGAGCGAGCGTAGCGAGCCGAAGGACACGAACAGGCCAACAAACCCATTCGTCCCGAGCGGCGCCGATGCGCGCCAAGGTCGAGTTCCAGCTCGGCAATGAGGGGCGCCAGTCGAGGGATCGGGCGGCGGCGGTAAGGCCGTGGTTCGACTCGGGCCTCCATGGTGTCTCGCAAGATTGCCCAAGTCGACG
>NZ_KK211235.1:21980-36935 GCF_000621205.1 Halotalea alkalilenta DSM 17697
CGGAGGCCCGGCTCACCACGAACGGCCGGTATGCTGGTCCTTCGCGCCAACCCCACCCGTTCGTCCCGAGCGGCGCCCTATGCGCCAAGGTCGAATTCCAGCTCGGCAATGGGGGCGCCAGTCGAGGGATCGGGCGGCGGCGGTAAGGCCGTGGTTCGAGACGCTCGCTCCTCACTATGAATGGGGTGGGCGTGCCTTCAATCCAGCGCGAAGCGACTGCGCAGCTCCCTGGCCACACCGGCCTGGTCGTGGTGGCCGATCACCTTGGCGTGGGGCAAGGCTTCGAACAGCAGCGGGTTGGCGTTTTCCATCACGCAGGCACCTTCGGCGAGTTCGAGCATCTCGACATCGTTCAGGTTGTCGCCGAAGGCGACGCACTGCGCCGGGGTCATGCCGAGAATCTCGAGCAGCACTCCGAGCGCGCGCCCTTTGTTGACGTCGCGGGCCATCACTTCGAGCGAATCCGGCAGTGAATAGGTGACGTGAACCTGCCCGCCGAAGCGTTCGCGTATTTCGCGTTCGATCGGTGCCAGTTCGCTGGGATCGCCGATGAACAGCACCTTGCCGACGTCATCGCGGGCCTTGCCGCGCAGCGCGGGGTCGACTTCGTAGACGAAGCCGGTGCTGTGGTGGAAAGCCAGCAGCCGCTGGTCGGGAGCGTCGATCAGCCAGCCACTGCCGGTATAGACGTTGAGCCGTACGCTGTCGGGCTTGTCGAGCAGGGTGAGGTCGTGGACCAGCGCAGCGGGCAGCAGCCGCTCGGAGACCAGCTGGTCCCGTGGATCGTAGAGATGCGCGCCGTTGGTGCTGATGATGTAGGCCTCGACGCCGAGCTGCTCGCGTACCGCTCTGATGTCGCGGTAGTGACGACCCGATGCGATCGCAAGCACCGCCCCGCGGCGCTCCATCTCCTGGAAGGTCTCGATGGTGAGCGGATCGAGGCGATGGTCGGTGTTGAGCAGCGTGTTGTCGAGGTCACTGACGATCAGGGCGTCGATGTTCATGGATACTCGCAGTCGGACGATGGGAAGAACCAGCGTCCCAGGATAGCAACTGCGGCGACATGATACCCGGCTAATGCCCGGTATCGGTAAGTGCCGAGGCCAAGCGCAGCGCACCCGCCACCGCGCTCTCCTGCGGGCTCGAAAATCGCGCCCGCAGTTCGGGCGCGAGATGCTCGCTGAGCGCCTTGGCGAAGCCGCCGCAGAGCGCTACCGGCAGCGTGGGCTCCGAACCGCACAGCGCATCGAGCATGCGCTGGAGCTCCTGCTCTGCCTCGATGATCAGCGCGCTCACCATTGGATGCTCGGGATGAGCGAGCACCACTGGCGCAAGCTCCGCGTAGGCGGTCTGGTCGGCCTTGGTCAGCCATTCGATCAGCGCCTGGCGCCGATCGACGCCGAGGCGTTCGGCGAGCGCGCGGGAGAAGTCGTCACTCGCTGCGCGCCGATCGAGCACCCGCTGCAGGTGCAGCGTCGCGCGCAGCCCGAACCAGGCGCCGCTGGCATCGTCGCCGGAGGGGAAGCCATAGCCGCCCACCTCGATGCGCCGGCCGTCGCTCAGAAGCGCCTCGCCGACGCTGCCGGTACCGAGCGCGATGATCGCTCCAGCGCTTCCGCGGTGAGCGCCGATCAGGGTGGTATAGGCGTCGCTCTCAAGCCGCACCCGGGTCGCCTCGGGCACCAGCGCCAAGAGCTGGGCACGCCATTGCGGCTGGTTCACCCCGGCGAGACCGAGGCACAGCGACACCCGCCCGAAGTCGAGCTCGACACCGAGCGCTCGGTGCGCCTGTTCGATTAGTCCTTCGAGCGTCGCCCAGGCGCGTTCGATGCCGAGCGAGAGTCCGCTGGGGCCGCCCTCCAGCGACACCGTGCGACCGCTCCTGTCGCGTGCCAGCAGCCGTGTGCCGCTGCCGCCGCCGTCAATGCCGATCACTACCCTCACGGTGTTTCTCCTGGCGTCGCCCGATGCAGCTGGCGCTGGTGCGCAGCGGCGAACTCGTAGTAGTCGCGAAGCTCGAGCCGCTCGGCGGCGGCCGGGTCGACGATCACCGTCACCTTGGGGTGGAGCTGCAGCGCGGAGGCCGGGACCAGCGCGCTGAGCGGCCCCTCGACGCAGCGCGCCACCGCCTCTGCCTTGGCTTCGCCGGTGGCGATCAAGAGGATCGAGCGGGCCTCGAGGATGGTCGCGATCCCCATCGTCAGCGCCAGGCTCGGCTGGAATTCATCCGGGGCGAAGAAGCGCGCGTTGGCCTTGAGCGTATCGCGGGTCAGGGTCTTGACCCGGGTACGCGAGCCAAGGCTCGAGGTCGGCTCGTTGAAGCCGATGTGCCCGTTGCGTCCGATCCCGAGCACTTGCAGGTCGATGCCGCCATGATCCTCGATCAGTGCCTCGTAGGCGCTGCCCGCCTCGAGCGGATCGCCCGTTCCATCGGGGAGGAAGGTATTGGCTGGGTCTATATCCACATGGTCGAACAGTTCACGCTGCATGAAATGGCGATAGCTCTGCGGATGCCCGGGCGGCAGCCCCACGTACTCGTCGAGGTTGAAGGTGGTCAGCCTGGCGAAGCTCAGGCCCTGGTGCCGGTGGCGCTCGATCAGCGCCTGGTAGAGCGCCACCGGGGTCGAGCCGGTGGCGAGCCCGAATACCGGTGCCTCCAGCTCAGCCAGGGTGCGCTCGACGATATCGGCGGCATGTGCGGCCGCGGCACTTGCGTTGGCGGTAATGATGACTTGCATGCTCATCTCCTTGTTCGGGCGCTACCCTCGATCATCGCCGCCCAGGCTCGCGGCGACGGCGAACGGCGTCGCCGGCCCGGCGAATACCAAGTGACAGACCCCGCCGTCTAAGCGCTGCAGCGCGCTCACGCCGAGCTGCGCGAGGGCGGCCTCGTCGAGCGCATCGATATCGACCAGCGCCAGTCGCAGTCGGGTGAGCGCAAGCGCTTCGACGCGCAAAAGGTTGGCGGCACCGCCGAACGCGTGCAGCCAGCGATCACGCGTGGCCGGGTCGAGCTCCTCTCCCTGTCGTTCGCACGGCGCCTGCGCTACGCCAGGCCGCTGCGACGCCGTCGCCGCACGCGGGCCGCCGGCGGCGAGCGAGGCGCGAATCTCATCGGCAACGCCGTCGGCGATCGGGCCGAGCACCACCTGCAGATTGCCGCCTCGCAGCTTGAGCACGCCGCGAGCGCCGAGCCCCCGCAAACTGGCCTCGTCGACGCTCTCCTGGTCCTCGACCACCAGTCTCAGCCTGGTGGTGCAGGCGCCTACCGATTGGACGTTGCCGGCGCCGCCCAGGGCGGTGACGAAGGCGCCTCCCCGGCCGCCCTCAGCCCTGGCCGCACCTGCGCTGGCCTCGGCCGGCGCGTCGTCGCGCCCCGGCACCTTGAGATCGAACCGCGAGATCGCCCAGCGGAAGATGAAGTAGTAGAGCGCGAAGTAGACCGCCCCTACCGGCAGCAGCAGCCAGCCGCGGGTCGAAAGCCCATAGGAGAGCGCGTAGTCGAAGGCCCCGGCGGAGAAGGTGAAGCCGAGCTTGACCCCGAGCCAGTTCATCAGCGCGAGCGACACCCCGGTGAGCAGCGCATGGATGCCATAGAGCAAGGGCGACAGGAACATGAACGAGAATTCGAGCGGCTCGGTGACCCCGGTGAGGAAGGCGGTCAGCGCCAGCGACAGCAGCAGGCCGCCGACCTGGGCGCGACGGCCGGGAAGCGCCGAGTGGTACATCGCCAGCGCCGCCGCCGGCAGGCCGAACATCATCACCGGAAAGAACCCGGCCATGAAGCCGCCCGCGGTGGGGTCGCCGGCGAAGAACCGGGCCAGGTCGCCATGCACGCCGTTGTAGTCGCCGAACTGGAACCAGACGAAGTTGTTGATCACATGGTGCAGCCCGGTGACGATCAGGATCCGGTTGAGCACCCCGTAGAAGAAAAGCCCAACCTCACCGGAGGCGATCAGCCCACCGCCGAGCGCGTCGAGCCCGTTCTGCACCGGCGGCCAGAGGTAGCCGAACAGGTAGCCGAGCACCACCGCGCTGACCCCGGTGGCGATCGGCACGAACCGCCGGCCGCCGAAGAACGCCAGGTAGTCCGGCAGCTTGATGTCGCCGCACCGGTTGTACCAGGCCCCCGCGGTGATCCCGATCAGGATGCCGCCGAGCACGCCCATGTTGATCTCGGGATCGATCGCCTCGAGCACCGCCTGCAGGATCAGATAGCCGACCACCCCGGCGAGCCCCGAGGCGCCATGGTTGTCGTGGGCGATGCCCACCGCCACGCCGATCGCGAAGACCAGCGGCAGGTTGTCGAAGATCGCCCCGCCGGCGGCGGATATCACCGCGATATCGAGCAGATCGGGCTGGCCGATACGCAGCAGGATGCCGGCGATCGGCAGTACCGCGATCGGCAGCATCAGCGAGCGGCCGAGCAGTTGGATGCGTTCCATCGGTTTGAAGCGACTGGCGACGGCCATGGGCCCCTCCGGTGTGGTCATGGGTTGGTTGTGATCGAGCGCGCCAGCCAGCTGCGCACCTGGGCGGCGTCGTCGAGCGCCAGGGCCTCGTCGATACCCGCGGCCAGCCGCGCGCGGTCGAGCCGCCGCACCCAGGCCTTGATCGCGGGCACCCGAGCAGGCTCCACCGACAGCTCGTCGACGCCGAGCGCGATCAGCGCCGCCGCGGCGATCTCGTCCCCCGCTGCCGCACCGCACACCCCGACCTTGCGGCCATAGCGCGCAGCGCCCTCGACGCAGAGCCTGACCAGCCGCAGCACCGCGGGGTGGAGCGCATCCATACGCGCAGCGAGCCCAGGCGCCTCACGGTCCATCGCCAGGGTGTACTGGGTCAGGTCGTTGGTGCCGATCGAGAAGAAATCGACCTCGCGAGCGAGGCTCGCCGCACACAGCGCCGCCGCCGGCACCTCGATCATCACCCCCAGCGCCGGGGCGACGAAGTCCGCATCCCCGGCAAGCCCGAGCTCATCGACCAGCGCATCGATCCGTTCGCGCACCCGCCTGACATCGGCCAGGTCGGTGACCATCGGCAGCATGATCCTGAGTCCGCCCTTCCCCGCCGGTGGGCGACACTCGAGCAGTGCGCGCAGCTGGTCGACGAGCAGTGCCTGATGATCCTCGATCAATCGCACCCCGCGCATGCCCAGCGCCGGGTTGGGCGTCTGGCCGAGCGCCAGGTAGTCGAGCTGCTTGTCGGCGCCGATATCGAGGGTGCGAATGATCACCGGCCTGCCCTGCATCGCCTCCAGCGCGGCCTGGTAGTCGGCCCGCTGACGCTCGCGGTCGGGCGCGACCGGGCGGTCGAGAAACAGAAACTCGCTGCGAAAGAGCCCGATGCCGTCGGCGCCCTGGGCAAACGCCGCCTCGGCTTCGACCGGGTGGCCGATGTTCGCCGCCACCTCGATCAGCACACCGTCGCGGGTGCGGGCCTCGCTCGCAGCGGCATCGAACGCCTCGGCGTGCTCGCGGGCGAGGCTATCGAGCCGGCGCTGGGCCTCGGCCAGCCGCTGAGGCCCCGGGCGCAGCTCGAGGGTGCCGAGCTCGGCATCCAGCACCGCCAGGTTCTCTCCTTGCAGCGTTTCGTCATCGAGCGCCTCATCCAGCGCCTGGCCCATGCCGACCAGGCAGGGCAGGCCACGGGCGCGCGCGAGGATCGCCACGTGCGAGGTCGCACCGCCCGCAGCCAGGCACAGTCCCTTGGGCTCGGCGCTGTCGAGCTGGATCAGCTGCGAGGGGGTCAGGTCGTCGGCGACCAGGATCGCACCGCACGGCACCGCCACGGAGGACTCGACCCCTTCGAGCAGCGCCAGCAGGCGCTGCTCGAGATCGCGCAGGTCGCCGGCGCGGCTTCGGATCAGCGCGCTTTCGGCGCGCTCGAGCTGGGCGATCTGTGCATCGAGGGTCTCGCGCCAGGCGAAACCCGCGCTCTCGCCGCGCTCGATCCCGGCGACGGTGCGCTCGGCCAGCTCCGGGTCGTCGAGCCATTCGAGGTGGGCGGCGAGAATCTGAGCATCCTCCTCCCGCATCGCCCGGGCCCGATCGTCACCCAGCTGCGTGCGCAGCTCATCCAGCGCGCGATCGAATCGCGCCAGCTCCTGCTCTGCTCCCGCGCCAATACGTGCGACCTCTATCCGCAGCGCGCGCAGACGCACCAAAGGTGCAACCGCCACGCCGCTGCTGGCGGGAACACCGCGCAGTACACCCTCGGCATCGGTCGCATCCGAGAGGCCCAAGGTGCCGGCGTCGCTCCCGGCGGCGCTGGGCGAGCGCGAACCTTCGGCGGTCTCGAGCAGCGCGATCGCCTCCCCCAGCGCCGCCGCGGCATCGCCGCCCTCGGCGCGCACCGCCACCCGGCTGCCGAACCCGATCCCCAGGCCGAGCATCGCGGTGAGCCTGCCCGCCTCGGCCTCGGCGCCATCGAGGGCAAAGGTCAGTCGGCTGGCATGGCGCTCGCCGATCGCCTTGAGTCTCGCCGCCGGGCGCGCGTGCAGCCCGGCCTCGAGCGCGACCGTGGCGCTCGCTTCGAAGCGCGGCCCAGCTGACGCACCACTGCGCGCAGCGGCGGCGGCGAAGCTCAAGCGCGCCAACCTCTCGCCCTGCATCACTCGACCCGAGGCCTGCGCCTCGATACCCAGCTGAGCGCCGGCGATGAACACCAGCGGCGTGACCAGGCTGGTCGCCTCGCGGGCCAACAGGTCGGCATCGAAGCGCAGCAGCGGCGCGCCCGCCTCGACCCGCTGGCCCACCGCGACCAGCGCCTCGATACCGCGTCCTTCAAGCGCGACGGTATCGAGCCCGAGATGAAGCAGCAGTTCGGGTGCGTCCGGGTCGTCGCCAAGGCGCAGGGTCAGCGCGTGCCGGGTGGTCGCACACATCACCACGGTGCCGCCGCAGGGGGCGTGGAGCATCTGACCGAGCGGCTCGATGGCGAGCCCCGGGCCGAGCTGGCCGCCGGCGAAGACCGGATCCGGCACCTGCTCGAGGGGCACCACGAGGGCATCGCAAGGGGCCTGCAGGACTATCTCCGCGCGGGACATGGGTGCACTCCTTGATGTCTGGAACAGGGCGTCGGGATGTCGTCGTCAGTAATGATCAGTAATCGAGGGCACGCGCTCGCCGCCAACGTAGACCTCGCGCAGTGCGTAGGTCTCGTCGAGCACCACGAGGTCGGCGCGCAGGCCCGGCGCGAGGCGGCCGCGGTCGTCGAGCCCGAGATAGTCGGCGGGCCAGGTGGATAGCCGCAGCGAGGCGCGGGCCAGCGACTCGCCGAGGCTCATGAAGTTGCGCAGCGCCTGGTCCATGGTCAGGGTGCTGCCGGCCAGGGTGCCGTTGGCGAGCCGTACCGCGCCGCTGTGTTTGTAGACATCGTGTTCGCCGAGCTTGTACTGGCCATCCGGCATTCCGGCGGCGGCGGTGGCGTCGGTGACCGCGTAAAGACGCGGGATCGCGCGCATCGCGACACGCATCGCGCCCTCCTCGACATGGACCAGATCGGGGATCACCTCGCAGAAGTCGGCATGCGCCAGCGCCGCGCCGACCGCGCCGGCGCTGCGATGGTGCAGCGGTGTCATCGCATTGTAGAGATGGGTGAAACCGCTGACGCCCCAGCCGAGCGCCTCGACGCAGAGCCGATAGCTTGCACAGGTGTGGCCGATCTGGACCCGGATGCCGGCGTCGCGCAGGTGCTCGATCAGCGCCCGGTGGCCTTCGATCTCCGGCGCCAGCGTCACCAGCCGGATCGGCGCCAGCGCCCGATAGCGCTCGATCGCCTCGATCGTGCCGGCGCGCGCCCGGGGCGGCTGGGCACCGAGCATCGCCGGGTTGATGAACGGTCCTTCGAGGTGGACGCCGAGAATCTCGGCCCGCCCGGGCTCTGGAGACTCGATCGCCCGGCTCACCGCGGCGAGCGCCTCGAGCAGCTCCTCCTCGGCCGCGGTCATGGTGGTGACCAGCAGGCTGGTGGTGCCGAAGCGAGCATGGGTGCGCGCGAGCACCGCCGCCGCCTCACCAGCCTGCATCGCATCCAGCCCCCCGCCGCCGTGCACGTGCAGGTCGATGAAGCCGGGCAGCAGCCAAGGGCTCTGCCGGGGGTCGAGGCTGGCGTCGGGGGTGATCGAGAGGATCCGTCCGGCGTCGCACTCGAGCTGGCCGAGACACCAGCCCTCGGGGGTAAGGATATGGCCTTGAAGTCGCATGCACGCTCCTGCGTTCGTCCCGGTCCAATCGCCTCGGCCGCTCGGCACGACGACGACATCGTAATAATCATCGCTGCGGCACCGGGTCGCGGCCAGCGCCGCGGGCAGCCCTGCGGCGTCTCATCGATCATGGTACCAAGGCAACGCCAGGACGATACCAATCAAATACCCGAATGGTCTTTTCCGCCCTCACCCTTTCCCCTCGGTTGGCGAGTCCTTATAGTGTGCCCCTCGACTCGCCAACCGACATGATCCGATGCTCTCGAACAACCCTCTCCTCGCTCAGCTGAAGCAGCAGCTCCATGCCGAGACGCCCCGCGTTACCGGTGTCGTCAAGGCCACCGACAAAGGCTTCGGCTTTCTCGAGGCCGAGGACGGACAGTCCTACTTCGTCCCCCCGCCGATGATGAAGAAGGTGATCCACGGCGACCGCGTCGAAGCGGTCGTCCATGTCCAGGGCGAGAAGAAGAGCGTCGAACCGGAAGCCCTGGTCGAGCCCTCCCTCGAGCGCTTCATCGGCCGGGTGCGTCGCCGCGACGGCCGTCTCGGCGTGGTGCCGGACCATCCCTCGATCAATCTCGCGCTCAATGCCCGCGCCAAGCGCGGCATCGACGAGGCGGGGCTCGAGGAAGGCGACTGGGTAGTGGCGCGGCTGCTGCGCCATCCGCTGCGTCCCGACGATCGTTCGTTCCTGGTCCAGATCGAGGAATTGATCAGCCGTCACGACCAGCCCAACGTACCCTGGCGCGTGACCCTGGCGCGGCATGCGCTGGAGTATGCCTCCCCGGTCGACGGCTCGGAGTGCAGCCTGCGCGATGAAGGGCTCGAGCGTGAAGACCTCACCGCCCTGCCGTTTTTCACCATCGACAGCCGCACCACCCGCGACATGGACGATGCGCTGCACATCGAGGCACGCGAGCAAGGCGGCTGGCGGCTGCGGGTCGCGATCGCCGACCCGACCGCTTACGTCGCCGAGGATGACCCGGTGGACCAGGAAGCACGGCGGCGCGCCTTCACCGTCTACCTGCCGGGACAGAACGTCACCATGCTGCCCGAGCGGCTCGCCGACGATCTCTGCTCGCTGCGCGAGAACGAGACCCGCGCGGCGCTGGCCTGCACCCTCGAGGTCGCAGCCGATGGCGAGCTGCTCGATTACCGTTTCTACGCGGCCGAAGTGCGCTCCCACGCCCAGCTCGCCTATGACGACGTCTCCGACTGGATCGAGGGCAAGGGCGAATGGCAGCCCTCCTTCCCCCGCGGGGAAGAGCAGCTGCGCCAGCTCGCCGACTTCACCGAGGCGCGCAGCGCCTGGCGGTCACGCAATGCGATCGTGTTCAAGGACCGCCCCGACTACGCCTTCGAGCTCGACGCCGAGGGCCGCGTGCTGGCGGTGCGCACCGAGCCTCGGCGGATCGCCAACCGCATGGTCGAGGAGTCGATGATCGCCGCCAACGTCTGCTGCGCGCGGCTGCTCGGCGAAGAAGTCGGCCACGGCATCTTCAACGTTCATCTTGGCTTCGCCGCGGAGAAGCTCGACCAAGCGCTAGCCTTCCTCGCCGATCAGTCGATCGAGGCGAGCCGCGAACAGCTCACTGATCTCGACGCCTGGCGCGCGCTGCGCTACCAGCTCGACGAGCGCGACGACGCCTGGCTCGAGGCGCGGCTACGCCGCTTCCAGGGCTACACCGCGATGACCGCGGCGCCGGGCCCGCATTTCGGCATGGGGCTGCCCGCCTACGCCACCTGGACCTCACCAATCCGCAAGTACGGCGACATGATCAACCATCGGCTGATCAAGGCGCTGCTGCTCGCGCAGGCGCGCCCCGCAAGCGCCAGCGAGACCCTCACCGCCCATCTCTCCGAGCGGCGCAAGCTCAACCGCATGGCCGAGCGCGACGTCAAGGACTGGCTCTACGTGCGCCATCTGGCGCCCGCGGTGGGCAGCGGCCAGCGCTTCGAGGCCGAGATCGTCGATATCCGCCGCGGCGGCCTGCGGGTACGGCTGAACGACAACGGCGCGTCGGTGTTCGTCCCCGCCTCGACCCTCGAGGCCGACCGTGAAGCGCTGGTGATCGACGACAAGGAAGGCGTGGTCTCGGTGCGTGGCGAGAAGCGCTATCGCCTCGGCGACATCATTGAGGTGGTGCTCAGCGAAGCCCGCGAAGAGACCCGTTCGCTGATCGGTCGCCCCGCCTCCTGACTCCGTTCTTCTCAGCCCGCGGCGGGCGTTCCCTTGGGGACGTCCTGCGCCTGGGCCTGGGCCTGGGCCTCGGCGACGGTGCGCTGCGCCTCTTCGATCTCCTCTGCGTTGGCGGTCGGCCTCGGCTGCTGCGCCTTGTCCTGCGGCGCATAGACCAGCGAGACGAAGAGCGGGAAATGATCGGAGCCGATGTCGCCCATTCGCTCGATCTCGGCGAGGCGAAACTCGCGGCTGGCGAAGAGATGGTCGAGCGGCCAGCGCAGCATCGGCCAGTGGGCGTGGAAGGTAGCGAAGGCACCGCGCCCGCGCCGCGGGTCGAGCAGGCCGCTTACGTTGGAGAAGAGCCTCGTGGTCCGCGACCAGGCGACATCGTTGAGATCGCCGACCAGCAGGCAGTGGCAATGCTCCGCGGCGATCTCCTGGGCGACCAGCAGCAGCTCGGCATCGCGCCACAGCGACTCCTCGCTCTCGGTCGGGCTCGGCGGCCTGGGATGCAGCACGAACAGCGTCACTCGCTCGCCGCTTTCGAGTTCGACCTGAGTGAGAATCGAGGGAATGTCATCCTGGATCAGCCAGCGTACCCGGGGTCGGATCAGCGGACGCCGCGAGTAGAGATGCATGCCGTAGAGGTTGTCGAGCGGCACCGCGACCCGATGTGGATAGTCATCGCCGAAGGCGCGGTCGAGCTCGGCCTGCCACCAGGCATCGCTCTCGAGCGTCACCAGCAGATCCGGCTGGCGACGCCGGACCATGTCGATCAGCGCGCCGCTGTTGCGATTGGTCATCAGCACGTTGGCATTGAGCAGGGTCAGTCGGCGCGCCGGATCCAGCTCCTCGACATCGAGCATCTGGCGGCGGGCGAAACGGGTGTAGGGGTACATCAACATGCCCTGCGCGATGCACACCCCCAGCGCGACCAGGATCACCGGGAGCTGCCAGCCGCCGTCACCGGCCGCGGCAAGATCGATCAGCGCGACCAAGAGCAGGCAGCCCGCGAGCGTGGCGATCTGCAAGCGCGGAAAATCGAAGATCCTCACCGTCCAATGGGTCAAGCGCAGCCACGGCAGGCAGGTGGCGAGCAGCAGCAGTACAGCGGCACTTGTCAGCACATACACCATAGTTACGGGTCCATTCTTGCCAAGCCTGGGCGCGCGCGTCTGACGAACCCTGGCCGAGGCTTTATAATCCATTCAGCTCGGCCCCGCGGATCGAGCGTCGAGAAGCCTCCCACCGGGAGCCTGGCGGCACCCGACGCGGGGCAAGGCATCATACTTCAAGTCAGCGGCGCGAGCGGAGTCCGAGGCGTCGAGAGGAGGTAGCGGCAGCGTGCACATTGCCGACATGACCATGTTCTACGCCCCATCCAGCGGTGGGGTGCGCACCTACCTAGAGGCCAAGCGCCTCAGAATCAAGCGTCTACCAGGCATGCGTCATACCCTGCTGGTGCCGCGCACGGTTGGTCCGGCCGAGACCGATCCCAGCGTGATCCGCATTCCCGCGCCGCCGCTGCCGTTCAGCAACGGCTATCGTTTCCCGCTGCGGCGCAAGCTGTGGTGCGCTGCGCTGCGCGAGTTGAAGCCCTCGCTGATCGAAGCGGGCGACCCTTACGTCACCGGCTGGGCGGCGATCGATGCGGGGCGCGAGCTCGACATCCCGGTGATCGGCTTCTACCACTCCGACCTGCCGGAGATGCTTGGCAGCCGCTTCGGTATGTTCGCGCGCCACCGCCTCGAAAGCTACGTCCGCCGGCTCTACGGCCACTACGAGCGAGTGCTCGCGCCGAGCAGGGTGATGGCCGACAAGCTCATCGGGATGGGCGTCGAACGCGTGCACGTCCAGCCGCTCGGGGTCGACTCCACGCTCTATCACCCCGACCGCCGCGATCCGGAGGTGAAACGCTCGCTGGGGCTTGCCGACGATACCCGGCTGCTGGTATTCGCCGGTCGAGGCTCGCAGGAGAAGAACCTGCCGATCCTGATCGAGACGATGAAACTGCTCGGTGCGCCCTATCACCTGCTGATGGTCGGCTCGCACATGCCGACCCAGGTACCGGACAACGTCAGCGTGGTCGATCGCTTCGTGCCCCAGTCCGAGCTGGCCAGGCTGTTCGCCAGCGCGGACGCCCTGCTCCACGCCGGTACCCACGAGACCTTCGGCCTGGTGGTGCTCGAAGCGATGTCCAGCGGCCTCCCGGTGGTAGTGGCCCGCGCCGGCGCGCTGGAAGAGAACGTCGACGAGCGCTTCGGGCGACTGTGCAATCCGCTGGATCCCCTGGACATGGCGCGCGCCACTCGGGAGCTGTTCGAGGAAGACGTTCGACGCCTCGGACGCCGCGCCAGAAGCCAGGTCGAGCGCTACCACGGCTGGGACGCGGTGGTGGAAGGCGTGGTCGAACACTATCGGGACGCGCTCGGCGTGACCGCCCCCGCCGCGGCGCACGAGGCGGCGGTCGAATGAGCGAGGCCAACGCGAGTCAGAGCTTCATCGTCGCGCTGCACGACATCGCCCCGGCGACCTGGCCCGACTACCGGCCTTTCGTCGAGCGCATGGACGCCCTCGGCCAGGTACGGATGAGCTGGCTGGTGGTGCCGGATTTCCATCATCGCAGCGCGACCTTCGACGACCCGGCCTTCCTCGCCCTGCTGGAGCGGCGTCTCGAGCTCGGCGATGAGCTGGTGCTACACGGGTTCTACCATTGCGACGAAGGGCCCGCGCCCAAGAACCTGCGCGACTACCTGATGCGGCGCTTCTATACCGTCGAGGGGGAGTTCTATGCTCTCGAAGAAGACCAAGCGCGGGCGCGGATCGAGCAAGGGCTCGAGCTCTTCGCCCGCCGAGGCTGGCCGCTGCACGGCTTCGTCGCCCCGGCCTGGCTGATGAGCCCCGGCACACGCAAGGCGCTGGCTCAACTTCCGCTACGCTATACCAGTGACCCAGGGCATCTCATCGACCTGCCGTCGTTCACCGCCCACCGGGTGCCTACGCTGGTATGGAGCGCCAGGGCCCGCTGGCGCCGTGCGATGTCGCTGGTGGTCAACGAATGTTCTCGCCATCGCTATCGCAGGCTCGAGACCTTCCGTCTCGGACTCCATCCGATCGACATGCGCTTCGATGCCTCGCGCGAGTACTGGTATCGCTGCATCGAGCGCCTGCTGGGCCAAGGCTACCGCGCCGAGACCAAGCGCGACTGGTTCGAGCGAAGCGAGCGCTCGAACCCGCGCTCTTCCCCACTACGCCCCCAATAGGTTTCGCATGCATCGCACTGTCTGGCTCCTGCTCGCAGGCCTCGTCCTGGTGATCAGCATCCCGCTGCTGCTCGGCGGCGGCGAGCTATGGCGGCAGCTGGCGGACTTCCCGCCGCTGCTGCTGGCGCTGATGATCGCGATGATCTTCGCCTGCTGGTACCTCAACGCCGCCAAGCTCAAGGTGCTGCTTGCCGGCCGCTCGGGCCACCTCACCCACCGCCAAGCGATGGGCGTAGTGATGGCGACCGAGTTCGCGATCTGCGCCACTCCCGGCGGCGCCGGCGGCCCGCTCACCCTGATCGCGCTGATGAAGCAGCGCGGCATGCGCCCGGCCCAGACCACCGCGGTCTACGCAGTCGACCAGATGATCGACCTGTTGTTCTTCTTCACCTCGATGGCCGCGCTTTTGATCTACATCGCGATTCGCGCCATCGACGTGCGCCTTGGCTGGATGCTCGGCATGCCGATGATCCTGATGGCGACGGGGCTGGCGCTGATCCTGCTGATCGGTCGCTATCACGCGCGAGCTATCCGCGCCATCGCCGGCCTGCTGCTCAGGCTCCGGATCCGCCACGACCGCAGAGCGAGGCTGATGCGGCGGCTATTGGTCTTCCGCAACGCGCTGGCCGAAACGCTGAAGATGCCGCGCCACCTGCTGCTCGCCGCGTTCTTCTTCGGCGTACTGCACTGGATCGTGCGCTACAGCGTGCTCTACTTCGCGCTCTACGGACTCGGCCGCCACCTCGACTGGGGATGGACCTTCCTGGTGCAGATGCTATCGATGGCCGCCGGCCAGCTCACCCTGCTACCCGGCGGCGCCGGCGGCGCCGAGCTGAGCTCGCTGGCGATGCTGACACCGATCGTCGGCCAACATGCCGCAGCGGCGGCGATTTTGATCTGGCGCGCAGTGACCTACTACTTCTATCTCATCGCAGGCGCCCCGGTGTTCCTCTACCTGGCTGGGCGCCCGTTGATGCGCAAGATATTCAAGATCGGCAAGCAGCAGCTCGAAGACTAGCGCGCGTCGCAGAACCTAAGCTCAGTGGCGTCCGTGCGCATCGGATGCCAACACCAGCAAAGGCCGGGGGACGCCAGTCGAGGGGCCAATCCTCAGCGCCGACCTCCCACCGTTCGTCCCGAGCGGCGTCCGTGCACGCCAGATGCCAACACCAGCAAAGGTCGGGGACGCCAGTCGAGGGACCGGGCCTCAGCGCCAGGGCCGTGGTTCGACTCGGGCCCCAACACTTATCGCCCACGGCCCAGCTCAATGAAGGCCCGGCTCACCACGAACGGAGACAAGGCCG
>NZ_KK211235.1:37869-100881 GCF_000621205.1 Halotalea alkalilenta DSM 17697
CCGGGCCTCGGCGCCAAGGCCGTGGTTCGACTCGGGCCCCATCTCTTTTCGCTCGCGGCCCAGCTCGATGAAGGCCCGGCTTACCACGAACGGAGAAAAGACCGGGCCTTGCAGCCCAAGATGTGGTTTGACTCCGACACCCGTCACTTTAGCCAGCGCGACGAGTCGAAAGGCATGAACGAACTTGAAACGCGCTATCATTTCTCCGCACGCTCTACCCCAGGCGATGAGCTACGCTGGGTGAACACTCCGCCGTCGCGGAGATCTTTTCGTGGACGACCAAGGGGGACAGGATGCCTTATCTGAACGTCACTCATCCGAATCAGGATGTACTCAACCTCCATTTCGTCGATACCGGATTCAAGGACCCCACCGCGCCCGGCGCAACGGTAGTGCTGATTCACGGCTGGCCGTTGAGCCATAGAATGTGGGAGCCGCAGCTCGAGGCGCTCTACCAGGCCGGCCATCGGGCGATCGCCTACGATCGCCGAGGCTTCGGTGATAGCAGCAAACCTTGGAGTGGCTACGACTACGACACCCTGAGCGACGATCTCCACGCCCTGCTCGAGGCGCTCGACCTCGAGCAGGTGGTACTGGTCGGTTTCTCGATGGGCGGCGGTGAAGTGGCACGCTACATCGCGCGTCACGGCGAGCAGCGAATCTCGAAACTGGCGCTGCTCGGTGCGGTCACCCCCTACCTGCTGAAGGATGAGAGCAACCCGGAGGGCGTCGATGGCTCGGTGTTCGAGCAGATGCTCGACGGCGTGCGCAAGGATCGCCCGGCATTCCTCGCGCCGTTCGGCAAGGCGTTCCTCAATTGGAGCGAAGAGCAGCCGAGCGTCTCCCCCGAATGGCTCGACTACAACCGGATCATTGCGCTGTTCGCCTCGCCGCACGGGACCCTCGAATGCATCAAGGCGTTCTCCGCCACCGACTTCCGCGATGACCTCAAGCGCATCAAGCTGCCGACCTTGGTGCTCCATGGCGACAGCGACCAGACCGTGCCGTTCGAAGTCAGCGGCAAGCGGGTGACCGAGTTCGTTCCCCATGCCCAGGTCGAGCTCATCGAAGGTGGACCTCACGGCTTCAACCTTACCCATGTCGAGCATACCAATCGGCAGCTGCTCGATTTCATCAAGGCGTAAGCCTGGGTCGAGAGAGCGACGATGCCTTACGTCAATATCCAGCGCCGCGACGGCGAGGTGATCAATCTGCACTATCGCCGCGCCGGAAGTTCAGACCGACCACCGGTGGTACTGCTGCATGGCTGGGCCTCTGGCCTGGAAATGTGGGAGCCCCAGATCGAAGCGCTGGTCGCGTCGGGGCATCAGGTGATCGCCTACGACCAGCGCGGCTGCGGGGCATCGAGCCAGCAGTGGCACGGCCATGATCTGGCAAGCCAGGCGGACGATCTCGATGCGCTGCTGCGGGCGCTCGAACTCGATCAAGTCGCGCTGGTCGGCTACTCACTGGGCGCTGCGATCGTGGCGAGCCACGCCGCCCGGCACGGCATAGAGCGTGTGCGCCGCGCGGTCTTGATCGGTACCACCACGCCCCAGCTCAGCGAGGATGCACCGCTCGGTGAGCTGATGGCCCGTCTCGATGCAGATTTGCTCCGAGCCATCGCCTGGTGCCAGCAGCGCGCGTTCGGCGACTATCGCGATCGGCTCGGTCCACAGGGCTCAGCCTATCTCGACGCGATCGCACGGCGCTGCATGCCACGTGCGCTGCGCGAGCGGGCCCGCCATTGGTGCGAGGCCGAGCTCCATCGAGCATTGGGCCATCTCACCCGCCCCACCCTGCTGGTCCACGGCGAAGCCGACGAGCTCGCGCCACTGGTCGGCTGCGCCGAAGCGAGCCTAGCAAAACTTCCCGATGCGCGGCTCGAAGTGATCACCAGGGCACCCCATGCGCTGACCGTCACCCACCCTCGGCGAGTCAACCGCGTGCTGCTCGACTTCCTCGCCGCGCGTCCGCAACGCGGCTGAGGCTCGGATAGTCGACCGGAAGCAGGCGAACTCACAGTGGTAGCTCAGTATCGCGCCGACGGATCCTGGCCGGTAGCGGAAGCGCACCGGGCAAGAACCGTCCCCATCCGGCGCGGCCGCGAAATTCACCGTCCCAGACCACCTCGCCGCGCGATAGGGTCAGTGCTGGCCAAGCGCTCAGCCGCATGCCGGCATAGGGGGTATAGTCGACATTGTGGTGGAGCCGGTCGTTGTCGAGCTGAAAGGGCCGCCCTTCGTCCCAGATCACCAGGTCGGCATCCGCACCGATGGCGATACTGCCCTTGCGTGGATAGAGGCCATAGAGTTTGGCGACATTGGTCGAGGTAAGAGCGACGAAGCTCTGCGCAGTGATCCGGCCAGTGCGCACGCCTTCCGACCAGAGCAGCGCCATTCGCGTTTCCACCCCGGGGATGCCGTTGGCGATCCGATCGAAGGAGGCATCCTCTCCATGGGCGCGCTTGCCGTCGCTGCCACCGTAACGAAACGGCGCATGGTCCGAGGAAAACAACTCGAAGAAGCCATTCTCCAGTCCATCCCAGATCACGCGTTGGTTGGCGGCGTCACGTGGCGGCGGGCTGCAGATGCACTTGGCGCCTTCGAAGCTGTCGTCGCAACCAAGCGAATCGGCGGTCAGGAATAGGTACTGAGGACAGGTTTCAGCGTAGACCTTGAGTCCTTGTCCCTGCGCCCAGCGAATCTGCTCGACGGCCTCGCGGCCGGAGACGTGGACGATGACGATCGGCACGTCGACCAACTCAGCCAGAGCGATCGCACGGTGGGTCGCCTCTCGCTCCACCAGCATAGGTCGCGAGTAAGCGTGGTAGCGCGGTGCGGTATGCCCCGCGGCGAGCAGTCGCTCGGTCAGCCAAGCGATGCAGTCGCTGTTTTCAGCGTGCAGCATCACCATCGCGCCTTCTCGGCGAGCAACAGAGAGGGTCTCGAGGATCTGCCTGTCGTCCAGTTTGAGCGCGTCGTAGGTCATGTAGAGCTTGAACGAGGTGTAGCCCTCAGCGATCAGCGCTGGCAGCTCGTGATGCAGGATCTCTGGCGTCGGATCGGTGACGATCAAATGGAAAGCGTAGTCGATCACTGGCTTGTCGGCGGCGCGACGATGATAGTCGTCTACCGCCGCCCGCAGGCTCTGGCCCTTCTGCTGACAGGCGAAAGGAATCACCGTAGTGGTGCCACCGCAGGCCGCAGAGGCGGTACCGCTGAAGAAGTCGTCGGCCATCACCGAGCCGTCGCCGGTGGGCTGATCGAAGTGGACGTGGCCGTCGATCCCGCCCGGCGTTACATGACGGCCGGCGGCATCGATCTCATTGCGCCCGGTAGGCAGATCGAAACCGAGGGCGACGATACGCCCCTCATGGATACCGATGTCGCTGGCGAAGACATCCGCCGCGGTGACCACTCGAGCATTGCGGATGACCGTATCGAAAGAATGCATGTTCAAGCCTCCTGAAGCAGCCGGCCCCAGCCGCTGACGCAGCGGCTGTCGACACCCGCCTTACGCAGCATGTCCCAGACCACCGTGGTGATGGTGTCGAATACCGGAACGCCGAACTGCGCCTCCCATAGTTCGACTCGATGCGCCGCGCGAAGGTTGGTGCAGAAGATAGTGACCGCCTCCACACCGGCGGCGGCGACCTCTGCGACCTGACGATCCAGGGTCGCTTCCTCGACCTCGGCGAAGGAGAAGTTGTTTTCCAGCGAAAGGTGGCTCTCGCTACTGGTATCGATACCGAGGGCGGCATAGTGGGCAATGATCTTTGCCTGGACATTGCCTAGGTATGGTGAAACCAAGCCCAGCCGCTGGACGCCGAACGCCTGCAGGGCCTTGTTCAGAGCCAGCACTGAGGTGGTCGCCGCAATTCCAGTGGTATCGGTGATAGCCGCGCACAGTGCCTCGTCCTCGGCGAAACCGAGCCAGCCGGCGGAGGTTCCACTCCAACCGATCACGTCGACACGAGCGTCGGCGAGCAGTCTTGCGGCAGCGAGTATGCGCTCGCGCTGGAACTGGCCGAGGGCATCGGCACTGAGCGCGATCCGCGTCACCGGAAAACGCGCAAAGTGCACACTGACGCCTGGCAGTCGTGCCACCAGAGCCTGAGTCAGCGGTTCCAACACGGTGTTGGAAGAAGGCGTGAGCACGCCGAGGCGAATGGGTAGGGTCATCGGGTGAATCCACATGCAGTTGAAGGGGTGCGTATCTGGTTCGAGCAGTGCTGCCAATGCACGCGTCCTGATCGGCTCAGGGCCCAGGTGGCAAATCCAACCGACAAGGTGCGTCAAAAGTGGCCGGAGAGCGCATGAGCAGCCCTGCGATGACTGACGTTCGATGGAGTGGCGAACCAGCGAGTCATGCCGCCATCCAGCCACCATCGACCATCAGCGTGGCGCCGGTGATGAAACTCGCGTCATCACTCGCTAGAAAGAGAACGGCACGAGCGACATCGTCGGGGCGACCAAGGCGCCGCCACGGCGTGCGCCTCAAAGCCCGTTCGACGACCGCTGGGTCGGTCGCCCGGCCGCCTTGACCGGTGTGGATCTTGCCCGGCGCGACGGCATTGCAGACGATTTTCCGCCCAGCGTAGTCGGTCGCGATCTGGCGGGTCAGATAGTCGACACCAGCCTTGCTGACGCCATAGGCCAAATCATCCGGCGCGGCAATCAGGCCGTGTTGGGAGGAGAGATTGATGATCCGGCCACGGGTTTCGTTGACCGGTGCTTGGCGCACCATCTGGCGGATCGCGGCGCGACAGCAGCGGTAGACGCCAGACAGATTGACGTCGAGAATCCGCCACCAGTCCTGTTCTTCAAGCTCCAGTAGCGGCCGCGGATGTCGAATGCAGGCATTGTTGACCAGCACATCGAGCCGACCGAAACGGGCCACGGTATCAGCGATCAACCCATCGACTTGCGCGGTAACCGCGACATCGGTGCGATGGAATACTGCAAGATGACCATCACGAGCGATCAGCTCCGCGGTCGGTTCGCCACCCTCGATGACATCAGTGGTCAGATCGGCGATCACCACTCGTGCGCCCTGCGCGGCAAGCCGCCGCGCGATGGCTCTGCCGATACCGGAAGCAGCGCCCGTAACGATGCATACCTTTCCGGCCATGCTCATCTCGACGGCGACCGAAGGGATGGGCGAAATATCCGTCATGTCCACACTCCAGATTCGAAGACGTCGACGCCATGGCGTGCTATCCAGGCATGGAAGTCTTTTTCCGCCTCGACCAGACCAAAGCGAGGTACGAAGCCCGTGTCGGCGATGAGCCTTGTGACATCCATCGAGGCTCGGTCGTAATGCGCGAAATAATCGATGTTGGCCATCTCACCAGCCGCGGCAAGTCGCCAGGAAAATCCCGGATAGCGGGGTGCGATTCGTTGGCACCATTGTTCGATGCTCCATTCGAAGCCGGCGGCGATGTTGTAGATGGGCCAGCGCCACCTAGACTGCGCGAGCAGCGTGGCGATGGCGCTGGCCGCGTCGCGCACGTACAACCAGTCTCGCTTTCCTGCTCGAGGAATGATTACCGCGGCCCCCCGCCGCGCCAAACTCAGCACCTGGAACGGGGCGCTGAGCGTATCGCGCACGCCAGTGTCGGCTTCCCAAGGCCCGAAGCAGGTGCCCAACCGACCGGTCACCAGTGAGATTCCCGCCAACGCAGCCAATCGCTGAGCGGCTTCCTCCGCAGCTCGCTTGGACATGCCGTACAGCCCTTCGGGCAGCAAGGGCGTCGTTGCTTCGCGCAAGGGCTCAGGGTAGCGCCCACTCTCGCCATACACCGATCCGGAGCTCACCTGCAGCACGCGCTCGACACCACAATCCACCGCCGCCGCCACGGCAGCCAGGGTACCGCCCACATTGACGTCGAAAATCGCCTGGGGCCCCAATCGCTCGCGCGTGACGTCGGCGGTGATGGCTGCGAGCGTGATGAGGCGGTCGGGGCGATGACGATCCATGCACTGGTGCAAGCCTTTCGCGTCGCGTACATCGCCGGTCTCGATCACGAACCGTCCCGGCAACCGCGCGAAAATTCTCAAAGCGACGTCCGGCGGCATAGACAGGTCGTACCCGATCACCTCTTCACCGCAGGCCAGCAGGTGCTCAGTGAGCGCCAACCCGACGAAACCGCTGCTACCAGTGATGAAAGTCGTCATCTCAAGCCCAATCCTTGACAGGCTCGGGCCGCAACAAGGAAAGGATATGGCGCTTGTAGTCATTGAAAGCAGTACTAGTCGGGTCACGGGGGCGGTCGAGATCGATAGGAATCAGTTCACGTATCCGTCCAGGACGAGCCGACATGACTGCAACGTGGGTACCCAGCGCAAGTGATTCATCGATACCGTGGGTAACGAATACGATGGTGCTCTGGCTTTCACGCCAGATACGTATCAGTTCTCCGTGCATATCCATCTTGGTCTGTTCGTCCAGAGCCCCGAAAGGCTCATCCATGAGAATGACCTCCGGGTTCATCAACAGTGCTCGGGCAATTCCCACACGCTGATTCATGCCGCCGGACAGCTCGCTGGGAAAATGGTTCTCGAACCCCTGTAAGCCGACCATTTCGATGAAACGTTGCGCTTTTTCCCGACGAATCGCTTTGCCGATGCCTTGCATCTTCAGATAGAAAGCGACGTTTTCCCATACCGGCAGCCAGGGCATCAAAGTCGGCTGCTGAAATACCACGCCCCGGTCGGCGCCAGGCCGCCTGATGACCTGGCCGCCGACTCGAACCGTGCCTTGTGAAGGCTCATCGAATCCAGCAATCAAGTTGAGCAGCGTCGATTTTCCACATCCACTTGGACCGAGCAGACAAATGAACTCACCGCGGCCCACGTCGATGCTTACATCATCCAGCGCGACGATGCCCGTCTTGCGATTGGAATCGCCGAATATGCGCGATACGTGATCTATACTGATCAGCGCCATGAGCTCATCCCCCCTTGGTCTGCAGAGTGGATCCACGTTGCCAACGCAAAACGTGCGCTGCGATACGTTTGATGACGAAATCGCTTAGAAAGCCAAGCAAGCCAATACTGATCATCGAAGCGATAACGATGTCGTAGCGCAGAAAATAGTAGGAGTCCCAAAGGACATAACCCACACCGCTCTTGACCGCCACCATTTCGGCGGTCACGGTCAGCATCCAGGCGGAGCCGATCGCGATACGCAATCCTGAAAAGATGCTCGGCAACGCTGCCGGAAACACGATGTGACACAGTAACTTCACAGTCGTTCCACCGGTCATCGCGCCGGCTCTTAGCAGATCACGGTCGCAGCCCTTCACACCATGAATGGCGCTTAGCAGGACCGGGAAGAACGACCCCATGAACACCAGGAAGATCGCAGGTTTATCCGCAATCCCAAACCAAATGATCGCCAATGGAATCCACGATACCGGTGGGACGGGGCGGAGGATCTGCAGCACCGGCTCGATCAGAGCCTCCACGGTGCGTGACCAGCCAATGGCCATGCCAATGGTGACGCCGAGTAGCATTGCGAGCAGGAACCCGGAAAATACGCGAAACGCACTCGCCGCCGAGTCGAAGATCCAACGCCCTGAATAGCTCTGTGTGTTGCCATCGGTGCCGAAGACCCAGTCCGCCCAGGCAACCACCACTTGCGATGGCGCCGGCAGCAGGGCCGGGGGAAGAATGCCCGACCGGGAGAATGTCTCCCAACCGGCAATCAACAAGATGGGTACGATGCCCCGCTCGATCCGCTTATAGATGGCTACCAGCAAAGAAGGAAAACTCATCATGGTCCCGTCTCAGTAGCCGAGTTCGGTCTTGGGCTTGTTGGTGACCGCTTCGAGGAAGCTGTAGTCCAAGTTCTCCTCCACCGCCGCCGACACGTCATTACCGATGTATCTCAAGTCACGCATCATGTCTGCAATAGCCACGGCGGATGCGCGATGCATCCGATAGTCCGGATAGAGATTCTCGACAGCGCCAGTAGCAATCGCATTATCCAGGCCGGTGACACGCTCGATGGTATCGATGAACAGCGCCTTGTCGTTAATCATCAAGTCATTCACCTTGACGATGGCCCGTACCGCCTCCTCTACGCCTTGGCGATTCGATTCGATGACGTCCGAGCGCGTCACGATGAGATTAGTGAGCTTGCCCGCTGCTTGGTCATACGGGAACGTGAAGAACTTTGCAGCCCCGACTTCGCGAATCTGGGTCGCGAATGGATCTACCGAAGTGATCAGTTCGACCTCACCACGACGCAGCGCCTGAAGATGATCCGAAGGATTGGGGATGTTGACGAATTGGACATCCTCATTGATGTCGATGCCATGATTCGCGAAAGCACCACGCATATGGATGTCCTGGGCATTTCCTCGCGAGGCCGCAACTCGGAAGGGTTTGCCTTCCTGTTTGTATTGGTCGATCAGCGCCTTCATGCCATCCCAATCGTTCTCGACCACCGGCAAATCATTGGCGACAAGCACCTGTGAGCCACCATTGATCTGGCCGGAAATAGCGATCACATCAAAACCTCTATCGAGCGCGGTGGCATAGTGCAGGTAGGTAACCTGGGCAACGTCGATGCTCTTCGATAAAAGGGCCGTCAGAACGTCGTTACCAGTATTGAATTCGATCGCCTCGAGCGCAACGCCGGTTGCATTCTGCGGGGTCAACGACAACGGTGTGCAGTGCGCGCACTTCGCGTAGCCAAGCTTCAGCGATGGCTCGTCGGCGGCCTGGGCCAAGGAGAACAAAAAAGCGGTGGTCAGCAGCAATAGACCGGCGACATGCTTGAGCAAGACATACAGCAGGCGGGCGGTAGGCATCTCTAAGCTCTCCGATTGTCACTAGATATTTGCATAATTGTGACAAAACACCTGCAATGGCCATGCCACACTTGTGCCAATCTTCATATCAACTACTTTTCGCCAAGCGAACGGCAGCGGGAAATGTCTACCAAACGCGGCTATCCGGCCAGAAACGTCACGTGCGGGGGCACCGTCGCGATAACGCCCCAACCTAGCAAAAGAGCGCTCCTCCACCGGAATCGTGCGCGATGAGGGTGCAGCAGGAATGATGGCGATCAGCGGTGGTGCGCATTTGGACAAACACGGACTGTTTTGTGACAATCATGCCTACGACTGCACAAGCCCTCCCGTGCACGGTCAACGAGGACAATCCCCGTGCTTAGCGAAAAAGAACCTTCCCGTACCCGCCAACCTCGCAGCCCCGGGCAGACCCTGGGGACGATAGAGAAGCTGGACGCCATCTATGAACGCATCCTGACCGCAGTGATGGAGCACCGGCTGATTCCAGGTACCAAACTGGTGGAAGAAAAGCTCGCTGGCGTCTTCGGCGTAAACCGCACGCGCATTCGCGAAGTGCTGGCGCGCTTGGCCTATGAGGGCGTGGTGACGACCATTCCCAACCGCGGTGCCTTTATCGCCAGTCCCACGGTGGAGGAAGCCCGGCATATCTTCCAGGCGCGGCGCATCCTCGAGCCGGCGCTCATCCGTAGCCTGGCCGACCAAGCCGGCGCCGAAGAGTTCCGGCGCCTACATGCCCATGTGGCGGAGGAGCGCGCCGCGCGCGAGCGCGACGACAAGCGCACGGTGATCCGCCTGTCGGGCGAGTTTCACCTGCTGATCGCAGAGATGGTCGGCAGCCCGCCGCTGATCAAGCTGATGCGTGAACTGGCGTCGCTGACCTGCTTGATCATCCTGCTCTACGATTCGCCGCATGTGCCGGCCTGCCCCAACCACGAGCATACCGACATCATCGAGGCCATGGAGAAAAAGGGCCCGGACGCCGCGATCGCACTGATGCTGGGCCACCTCGATCATATCGAGGCGACTCTGGATCTGTCCGTTCCGAATGATCCCGAGGTAGATCTCGAAGCGATCTTCAGCTGACCCGGCCAGGCTACGACCCGGCAGCGACCGGCAGGCCAACGCCACCATCAGAAGGTGGAATGTCGTGGCTCGCCGAACCACACCCGATCGATGACAGAGTGCCGTGTCCAAGACGGTTCAACCCAAACCGCCCGATAATCGGTCGTTCATCACCCTTATACCGCTGCCCACCCACGCTGGAGTCCAGATGAAATTGCTGATCATCAATCCGAACATTTCCCAGAGCGTCACCGACCTGATCGAGGCAGAAGCCCGACGCGTGGCCGCTGCGGACACCTTGATCGAGATGGCCACCGCCCGCAGCGGCGTGGCCTACATCGAGACCCGCTTCGAAGCCCTTCTAGGCGCGCACGCCGCGGCGACCCTCGCCGGTGAGCGGGTGGGCCACTATGATGCCGTGCTGATCGCTGCGTTCGGCGACCCGGGACTGCCAGCGTTGAAGGAGGCACTCGAGGTGCCAGTGGTCGGCATGACCGAAGCATCGCTGATGACAGCGGCACAGCTGGGCCAGCGCATCTCGATCATCGCTATTTCCCGGCGTATCACCGCCTGGTATCGCGAGTGCGTCGACCAATGTGGCCTGCTGGGCCGCCTCGCCACGATTCGCCATCTCGATGCGGCGCTGCGCGATCCGGGCAGCGTGCAGGCCGACCACGCAGCCCGATTGCTGGAGCTCAGCCGGCTGGCCGTAGAGCAGGACGGTGCCGATGTACTGATCCTCGCCGGAGCGCCCTTGGCCGGCTTGGCGCGAACCCTCGCCGGGCAACTGCCGGTGCCGGTGGTGGACGGGGTTTCGAGCGGCGTCTGTCAGGCTCAAGTGCTGGTCCGGCTGAACGCCGGAAAAGCCCTCCAAGGCAGTTTCGCC
This sequence comes from Halotalea alkalilenta DSM 17697, assembly GCF_000621205.1. Taxonomy (GTDB): domain Bacteria; phylum Pseudomonadota; class Gammaproteobacteria; order Pseudomonadales; family Halomonadaceae; genus Halotalea; species Halotalea alkalilenta. Next base: position 48,642 of record NZ_KK211235.1, read on the forward strand.
CGCCCTCCGAAAAAGCCCCATGCGGGACTGGCTGACGGCTTGGCCGCGCTGCTGCAGCGCGACGCTTGAGCCACGTCTATCTACCTATCGCTTGGATGGTCTGGCTCACCATCGCCGAACGAGAAAGACGTACAATGTCCGCGTCAGCTCACCGCGCTCCCTGACAGAGCGCACCGACCGATGCGTCGAAGCTACCGCATCGGCCTGGAAGGCCAAGCCACCCTCGCCTTCCAGGATGACCCATAACCACGTTTGTCGCCGAGAACGAACGGAGAGAGATCATGACCGTGATCCGCCAGCAGGACCTGATCGAGAGCGTCGCTGACGCGCTCCAGTACATTTCCTACTATCACCCCAAGGATTTCATCCAGGCGATGAACCAGGCCTACGAGCGCGAGGAGAACCCCGCCGCTCGCGATGCCATTGCCCAGATCCTGATCAATTCGCGCATGTGCGCCACCGGCCACCGGCCGATCTGCCAGGATACGGGGATCGTCACCGTATTCGTGCACGTCGGTATGGACGTACGCTGGGAGGCTGAGCTTAGCCTCGATGAGATGATCAACGAGGGCGTGCGCCGGGCCTACAATCACCCGGACAACGTGCTGCGCGCCTCGATCCTCGCCGATCCCGATGGCGCGCGGCGCAATACCAAGGACAACACCCCGGCGATCATCCATCACAAGCTGGTGCCGGGCGATAAGCTCGAGATCCACGTCGCCGCGAAAGGCGGCGGCAGCGAGGCGAAGACCAAGTTCGCGATGCTCAACCCCTCCGACAGCGTGGTCGACTGGGTGCTCGAGCAGGTGCCGAAGATGGGCGCGGGCTGGTGCCCGCCGGGCATGCTCGGTATCGGTATCGGCGGTACCGCCGAGAAGGCGATGGAGCTTGCCAAGGAGTCGCTGCTCGATCCGATCGACATCCAGGAGCTGCAGGCGCGCGGCGCCTCCAACCGCGCGGAGGAGCTCAGGCTCGAGCTGTTCGACAAGGTCAATCGCTTGGGGATAGGCGCCCAGGGCCTCGGTGGCCTGACCACGGTGCTCGACATCAAGGTCAAGGACTACCCGACCCATGCGGCCAACAAGCCGGTGGCGATCATTCCCAACTGCGCCGCCACTCGCCATGTCCACTTCACCCTCGACGGCTCTGGGCCCGCGCGGCTGCCGGCGCCGAACATCGACGATTGGCCCGAAATCACCTGGGAGGCCGGCGAAGGCGTCAAGCGGGTCGATCTCGACGGCATCACCGCGGAAGAGGTGGCGAGCTGGAAGCCGGGCGACACCCTGCTGCTTTCCGGCAAGCTGCTGACCGGCCGCGACGCCGCCCACAAGCGCATGGTCGAGATGCTCGATCGCGGTGAGCCGCTGCCCGTCGATCTCACCGGGCGCTTCATCTACTACGTCGGCCCGGTCGACCCGGTCGAGGGCGAAGTGGTCGGCCCCGCCGGCCCGACCACCGCGACGCGGATGGACAAGTTCACCCGAGTGATCCTCGAACGCGCAGGGCTCCTGGGCATGGTCGGCAAGGCCGAACGCGGCCCGGTGGCGATCGAGGCGATCAAGGACAACGGCGCGGTGTACCTGATGGCGGTGGGCGGCGCGGCCTACCTGGTCGCCCAGGCGATCAAGGCCTCCAGGGTGCTGGCCTTCGAGGACCTGGGCATGGAGGCGATCTACGAGTTCGAGGTCGAGGACATGCCGGTCACCGTCGCGGTCGACAGCCTCGGCGACAGCGTCCACCAGAGCGGCCCGGCGAAGTGGAAGGAGCTGATCGCCCGGCGCTGAGCTCGCACTTAGAATCATGCCCTGATCGCCCGCCCTCCGGCGGGCGATCGCAGATTAATGACAAACCCCTTTTGACCCAGCGACGCTTTCGATCCTGGCGAGTCGAGAACCGTTTGGATCCCAACGCACCTCTTGCTCGCTTAAATGCGAGGGGCGGTCCCCTCGCGCTCCCCCTGAAAGGGGACGCGCCGCCACGAGATCGCGAAACCCTGGCCGATCAATCGCTTGCCCTCGGGTCGGCGCGCATGGACGTCCCTGTCCGGGCGCGCCTTTTGCGACATCCATGTCGCAAACCCCGGTGCAAGCAATTGCCGGCCAGCGCGCTCTCGGAGGCGGCTGGAAGTCATCGTGGCGTCTTCAAATACTTTGTCAGCAGTCTGGGGCATGCGTTCGACCCCGAGGTCTCGCATCAGAGCAGCGAGTCGAGCGGGCGCCGCCCCTCCACCACCTGGAGCTTGTCGGCGCGCTTCAGCCGCTTGAGCGCGCACTCGAGACGCAGCGCCTGCGAGCGATTCCCCACCGCCTGGCTAAAACGCAGCGACAGCGGGCCTTTGCCGCGCAGTGCCCGGGCACCGCGCGGGCCGCAGGCGTGCTCCTCGATGCGTCGGGCGACGTCGGTGGTGATGCCGGTATAGAGCTTGCCTTCCGAGGTCTCGACCACATAGAGCCACCAGCCTTCCGAGGCTTTTTCAGCCGACATCCGCAAGGCGCTCGCGGAACCCGCGGATGACGCTGTCGTAGCCGTGGGGATCGTCGCTACGATGGGCGCTGAACACCGCCGAGCCGGCGACGAAGGTGTCCGCGCCGGCGCGCGCGATCTCGACCACGTTGTCGAGCTTGACCCCGCCGTCCACCTCGAGGCGGATCGCGCGGCCGCTCTGGTCGATGATCCGGCGTGCGTCGCGCAGCTTGTCGAGCATCGCAGGGATGAACGATTGCCCGCCGAAACCGGGGTTGACGCTCATGATCAGCACCATGTCGAGCTTGTCGATCACGTAGTCGAGATAGGAGAGCGGCGTCGCCGGGTTGAATACCAGCCCAGCCTTGCAGCCGCCATCGCGGATCAGCGACAGCGAGCGGTCGATGTGCTGGCTGGCCTCGGGGTGGAAGGTGATGTAGCTGGCGCCGGCGTCGATGAACTGCTCGATCAGCTGGTCGACCGGGCTGACCATCAGGTGCACGTCGATCGGCGCTTCGATACCGGTGCGCTGCATGTGGGCGTAAAGCGACTTGCACACCGCCGGGCCGATGGTCAGGTTCGGCACGTAGTGGTTGTCCATCACGTCGAAGTGGATCAGGTCGGCGCCGCTCTGGATCACCTCCTCGACCTCCTGGCCGAGTCGCGCGAAATCGGCGGAAAGGATCGAGGGAGCGATCTTGTGATCCATGGAAGCTGCGGCCATCGGCGTCTCCGAATCAGGCAATGGTGGGGGAAAAGGGATGCGAGGCTTCGATTCTAGCAGCTAACTCCCGCAGGCTGGATGCTCTCCCCGCGTTCGCCGAGCACATCGCGCGCCAGCCAATCGCGACGCTGCGCGGCGTCCAGCTCGCTGCCCAACAGCCAATGCAGCTTGCCCAGCGCAGCTTCACGGGTCATCGCCCCGCCGCCGATGACCCCTATCTGCGCAAGCCTCGATCCGGCCGCGTAGGTGGAAAGGCTCACACCACCGCCATGGCACAGGCTGATCGCCACTACCAGCACACCGCGCGCGCAGGCCCGCTCGAGCACCGCGATCAGCGCCTGGTCTTCGCTAGGTGCCGTGCCGCTGCCGTAGCACTCGAGCACCAGGCCTTCGACGCCACCCGCGAGCATGCCCTCGAGCTGGGCCGCGGTGATGCCCGGGAACAGCTCCACCACCGCCACCCGTGCCGGACGACGCTCGGCGCGGGCGCGCAGCGCATCCGGCAGCGGCGGGCACTGCAGGCGTCCGGACGCGGCAAAGGCGGGCAGGAACGCCTCGCGTCCATGGCTCATCACTTTGCGACACGAGACACCAGCGAAGCTCTGGCCATGGAACTGCACCGTCAGCCGCTCGGGCGAGGCCACCGCCACTGTGCGAAGGCCGTCGAAGAAGTTCTCCCAAGCGTCGCTGCCGGCCACGCCGGCCGGCAGCATCGCGCCGGTGATCGCCACCGGCACCTCGATGCCGAGCAGCTGAAACGATAGCGCCGCGGCACTGTAGGCGAGCGTGTCGGTGCCGTGCAGGATCAGCACCCCGGACGCGCCCTCGTCGATCGCCAGCAGAGTCGCCTCGACCAACCGCCGCCAATGCCCCGGCGTCATGTTGGCGCTATCGATCAGCGGCGCTAGCTCGCGCAGCCGCCAAGGCGGAATCCCCGCCTCCTCTCGCTCGCGCTGTGCCTCACGGGCGCGGGCTTCGAACCCGCTGGCCGGCACCAGGCCAGTGTTCGAGGGCTGCATACCGATGGTGCCGCCGGTGTAGAGCACCTCGACGAAGGAGGATGGGGAGTCAGGCATGTCCGGGTTTCTCTGTTGCTGAACGTCTTGGCAGGTCGAAGAGCGCAGGATAGCCCGGCAGGCGGGCGCGCGGCGACCAGCCAATCGGCATGCGGGCTCCGAGCGCACAGACATTTATCTTAATCTTTTTTTAACTTCATCCAGGACCAGGCAGAGCGCCAGCGGACTGGGAGCGGCACCGTGACCATCGTCGCGATGACACCCAGCCCAATACCTGCTTGCTCTGACCAATGATGAATGTGCCTGGGCCTGCGCCCTCATCGACGGCGCTTCTTCATATATTCCAAACCGGAATAAAACCTTGGATTGTCATGACACTTGGTAGTCACTAGCCTATCGCACCAGATAGCACGCAGCCGCCCGCGTGCTTCCCCTTTTCTTCGAGGTCACCGATGAACATCCTATCCAAGCTCTCGACCCTGCGGCTCGGCGCAGGACTGCTCGGCGCCGCGACCCTGGGCCTGAGCCTTACCGCGCCCCTGTCCGCAAGCGCCGCCGAACGCACCCTGATGAACGCCTCCTACGACGTCTCGCGTGAACTGTTCACCGCGCTCAACCCGCCCTTCATCGAGCAGTGGCGCGAGGCGCATGGCGAGGAGGTCGAGATCCAGCAGTCCCATGCTGGCTCCTCGACCCAGGCGCGCTCGATCATCGAAGGGCTGCGCGCGGACGTGGTGACCTTCAACCAGACCACCGACATCGATGTGCTAGCCAACGCGGGACTCGTGGCCGAGGACTGGCAGAGCCGGCTGGCGGACAACAGCTCGCCATTCTATTCGACCATGGCGTTTTTGGTCCGTAAGGGTAATCCGAAAGGCATCGAGGACTGGCAGGACCTGGCCGAGGACGGCGTTCGGGTGGTGTTCCCCAACCCCAAGACCTCCGGCAACGCGCGCTACACCTATCTCGCCGCCTGGGCGGCGGCGGCACGTGAAAACGGCGGTGATGAAGTACAGACCGAAGCGTACATGCGCAAACTGCTCGCCAACGTGGCGGTGTTCGACACCGGCGGACGTGGCGCCACCACCTCGTTCGTCGAGCGCGGTATCGGCGACGTATTGATCAGCTTCGAATCCGAAGTGCAGAGCATCAGCCGCGAATATGGCGATGACAGCTACGAAGTGGTCGTACCGCCGGTCGACCTGCTCGCCGAGTTCCCGGTCGCCTGGGTCGACGACAGCGTGCGGCGCAACCAGACCGAGGATCTGGCCCGCGCCTACCTCGAGTATCTCTACTCGCCGGCCGCGCAGCGAATCATCGCCGAGCACAACTACCGGGTGCGCGATCCTGAGGTAGCGCGGGAGTTCTCCGATCGCTTCCCCGAAACCGAACTGCTCGACGTCAACCAGGAGTTCGGCGACTGGGATACGATCACCCGCACCCATTTCGCCTCCGGCGCCAAACTCGACCAGCTGCTGCGCAGATGATCGCACGTGCTCCCAAACGGGTGCTGCCGGGCTTCACCCTCTCGCTCGGCATCACCCTGCTGTATGTCAGCCTGATCCTGCTGCTACCGCTCAGCGGGCTGTTCGGCCAGCTCGCGACCCTCTCCTGGGCGCAGTACTGGACGATCATCACCGACTCACGCAACCTCGCCAGCTACCAGGTGACGGTGCTGAGCGCACTGGTGGCATCGGCCTTCAACATGGTGTTCGGGCTGCTCTGCGCCTGGGTGCTGGTGCGCTACGAGTTCCCCGGCAAGCGCCTGCTCGACGCGCTGATGGACCTGCCCTTCGCGCTGCCCACCGCGGTGGCCGGGATCACGCTGGCGACGCTCTACGCCGGCAACGGCGCGATCGGCCAGTTCCTCGGCTTCCAGGTCTCCTACAGCTGGCTAGGGATCGTGGTGGCGATGGCATTCACCAGCGTGCCGTTCGTGGTGCGCACGGTGCAGCCGGTGCTCGAGGAGCTGCCGAACGAGGTCGACGAAGCGGCGATGACCCTCGGCGCGGGCACCCTCTACGCCTTTCGCCGGGTGATCTTCCCGCACATATGGCCGGCGCTGCTGACCGGTACCGGCCTCGCCTTCGCCCGCTCGCTCGGCGAGTACGGGGCGGTGATCTTCATCGCCGGCAACATGCCCTACCAGACCGAGATCACCGCGCTGATGATCGTCACCCGGCTCGAGGAGTACGACTACGCGGCGGCGGCGGCGATCGCCTCGCTGGTGCTGTTCACCTCGCTGGCGCTGCTGCTGGCGATCAACCTCTGGCAGGCACGCTTCTTCCGCCGCCTGCACGGGAGTACCGGCGCATGAGCCAAGGACGTGTCGAGAACCAGCCACCGAGGATCGACGAGGAGAGCTGCCCATGCGCCGCATAGGCGATTCGACACCGGTGCGGGTGACGCTGATCCTGCTCGCGGTGGTGCTTTCAGCGCTGGTACTGCTGGTCCCGCTGGTGGCGATCGTGTTCGAAGCCTTCGCCCGGGGGATCGGTCCATTCATCACCAACCTGACCGACTACTTCACCGTCCAGGCGATCTGGCTGACGCTCTTGATCGCGGTGATCACCGTGCCGGTCAACCTGGTGTTCGGGATCTTCCTCGCCTGGCTGGTGACGCGGTTCAGCTTTCCCGGCCGGCGGCTGCTGCAGACCCTGATCGATATCCCGTTCGCGGTCTCGCCAGTCATCGCGGGGCTCCTGTACCTGCTGCTCTATGGCCGCAACGGCTGGCTCGGCCAGTGGCTCGACGGCCATGACGTGCAGCTGATGTTCGCCTGGCCCGGCATGCTGCTGGTGACGATATTCGTCACCTGCCCGTTCGTCGCTCGCGAACTGATCCCGCTGATGCAGGCGCAGGGCAGCCGCGAAGAGGAAGCCGCGGTAACCCTCGGTGCCAACGGCTGGACGCTGTTTCGCCGGGTCACCCTGCCCAACGTGCGCACCGCGCTGATCTATGGCGTGATCCTCACCAACGCCCGGGCGATGGGAGAGTTCGGCGCGGTGTCGGTGGTCTCCGGCGCGATTCGCGGCCAGACTTTGACCCTGCCGCTGATGGTCCAGCAGCTCTACCAGGACTACAACACCGTCGGCGCCTTCGTCGCCGCCCTGCTGCTCGCGGTGCTGGCGGTACTGACGCTGGTGGTCAAGGCGCTGCTCGACACCTACGCCGCGCGCAAGCACGCACCATGACCGCGCCACTCTCGAACGCCCAGCGCTCGCCATTCACAGGTTCGTCTTCATGAGCATCAATATCGACCAGGTGTCGCGTCGCTTCGGCACCACCACCGCACTCCATCCCACCACGCTTTCGATCGGCAACGGCGAGCTGGTCGGCCTGCTGGGGCCTTCGGGGTCGGGCAAGACCACCCTGATGCGGATCATCGCCGGCCTCGAACAGCCAAGCGAGGGACGGGTGCTGTTCGGCGAACGCGACGTCACCCGCCTCCACGTGCGCCATCGCCGGGTCGGCTTCGTATTCCAGCACTATGCGCTGTTTCGCCATATGAGCGTGTTCGAGAACGTCGCCTTCGGGCTGCGCGCTCGCCCACGCGCCGAACGCCCGAGCAACGAAGAGATCAAGCGCCGTGTCTTCGCGCTGCTCGAGCGCGTGCAGCTCGAAAAGCTCGCCTCGCGCCTGCCGGCGCAGCTCTCCGGCGGCCAGCAGCAGCGGGTATCGCTGGCTCGGGCACTCGCGGTGGAGCCCGAGGTGCTGCTGATGGATGAACCCTTCGGGGCGCTCGACGCCAAGGTCCGCGTAGAGCTGCGTCGCTGGCTGCGCCATCTGCATGCGGAGCTGGGCTTCACCTGCGTGTTCGTCACCCATGACCAGGAAGAGGCGCTGGAGCTCTCCGATCGCGTGGTGGTGATGAGCCAGGGGCGGATCGAGCAGGTCGACGAGCCGACGCGGCTCTATCGTCGTCCGATCAACCGCTTCGTGTTCGAATTCCTCGGTGAGACCAATGCGCTGAGTGGCGAGGTGCGCAATGGCCACCTGGCGCTGGGGGAAAACGCCGGACTCGACCTGCCAGGCGTGGCGGACGGGCCGGTGGAACTGCTGCTGCGCCCCCATGAGGTCGCCCTCGCCACCTCACCGAGCGCCGGCGCGCGGCTGCCGGTGACGGTCAGCGCGATCGCCCCAGTGGGCGCGGAGGTACGCCTCGAGCTCGAGGTGACGTGGAGCACGCAGCCCTGGCAGGCCACCCTCTCCCACGCTGAGTTCGAGCGCGCAGGGATAACGCGCGGCACGCGCTGCTATGCACTGCCGCAGCAGCTGCGGCGCGTCGACGAGGCCAGCGGCGCGCTGGTCGACATGCCGCTGCCGAACCAAGGCAGCGACCGGCCCTAGCCCCGATTCCCCTTGCGCTCGAGCCGCCAGGCGAATTCCTCGGTCCCGGCGGCGTCGACTCCCCGGCCGAGCGCGCGGAGCCTGAAGTTGGCGCCGAACAGCCGCGCGAGCTCCTCCTCATCGACCAGGTAGGGCGGGCCCTCGCCCGCCCTACCTGGTCGATGCACGGTGATCAATAGACCGACCGCCCCCGGCGCGCAGAGCTGCGCCAGGACCACCGCGTAGCGCATGCGCGTCGGCGCCGGCAGCGCGACCAGGGCGGCGCGGTCGTAGAAGGCCATGCGACCATGGTTGCCGAGCGGCAGATGGAAGATATCCGCACGCCACAGGGTGATGCGCCCGAGCCTCAGCCCGTCGATCCCTTCATGGCGCAAACGCTCGGGTACCCGTGGGTCTTCGGCGGCGAAGCCTGCCAGTGCGGCCGCGACCCGATCGACACCTGTGACCGAATGGCCACGCCCCTCGAGCCAGCGCATGTCGACGGACTTGCCGCAAAGCGGCACCAGCACGTCGCTATCGCGAGCCACGCCGAGGCTCGGCCAGTACCCGGCCAGCATCGGATGCACTGCGTCCCGATGAAAGCCGATCCGCCCCTCGCTCCAGCGCGCCTGCCATTCGTCCCCGGCGTCGTCCATGCTCAGAACCAGCGGTCACGCCGCTTCTTGCGACCGCCGGTGAGCGCCGGCAGGATCAAACCGGCGAGCAGGCCCGCGCCGGCCACGCCGCCGCCGTAGACGAAGTAGCGCATCAGCACCTGCTGGCGCTCATCGCCAAGCTGCGCCTTGAGCTCACGGACCTCGGACTGGGTGCTGGTGAGTTCGCGATCGAGCTGGCTGCGGCTGGCCTCGAGTTCGTCGATTCTCGCCCGACGCGCTTCCAGCGTCTCGGTCATGCCCTCGACCTTGGCTTCCCAGGTCTGGTTGATGTTGGCGAGCTGCTCGCTGAGCTCGTTCGCCCGCTGCTCGAGCTCGGGCACGCGTTCGGCCGGGCCCGGCTGGTCCTGCAGTTCGTCGCTGCGAATCCATACGGTGTCACCGTTGGCGCCGCGCACCTGGCTGTAGTCGCCCTGGGTGGCGACCAGCTCGACCCGCTGGCCGGCGCGCAGCGCGCCCACGATGCGATAGCCATCGGTCGGCCCGCTGCGTACGAAAGTGGTGAGCTGATCGCTCACCCAGCGCTGGCTTTCATCGGAGGGCGCTTGCTGGGCGTGGGCCGGGGAGAGGATGAGCCCCGCGCAGAGCGCAGGCGCCAGCAGCAGGCCACGAAGGCCGCGGATGGCGTGGAGAGGTCGGGTATCTCGGATCGTGGACATGGAAGACTATCGTGCTCGAATTCAGTGAATGTGAACGGAAAGGCCACGGGGTCGCATCGATACGTCCTGTCCATGATCGACCGCCAACGGACCACGCCACCGGCGACCGCGTATCCACAGAAGCTGTGGATAACATCCTGGACAAGCACTGGGCGGAAGCGTGCGACCTGCCTTCCCCTGGGGCCCGGTCACGTTTTGGTCAAAAAACGTTCATGCCTGCGTCCTCACTCCTGCCCGCGCGGCGGCCACTGGCTGGGCATCGGGAAGTTGGCGATCTTGCCGTCCGATTTGAAGCTCTTCGCCTCGCCCTCGCGCTCGACCTCGTCGATGCGCAGGATGGCGTTGATCGGCAGATAGCTGCGCTTGACCCCATCGAAGGTGCGACGCAGCTTGTCGTTCCCTGGATCGATCACGAGCTTCGAGGCGTCGGTGAAGACGAACTCCTCGACCTCGACGAATCCCCAGAGATCGCTCTGATAGATCTCCCGGGCGTAGAGCTCCCAGACTTCACCTTGCTGATGAACGACGACGCGATAAATGGGCTTCGAGGCCATTGCTTCCTTCAAGATTTTTCGGGGCACGACGGGCCTCGAGATGGCCCTGGGCGCAGGGTGAGTCTGACCAGACCGGCGTCGACCACGCCTGCGGAAAACAGGACGCATCGGCCGGAAGGATTCTAACGGAGCCCGGCGCCGGCGCAGTGGGGCTTCGCGCAACGGCTTGTAACGAGTTCGAAATCAAATGTGACGTGGGATGTTTCGACCAGGCAAGCCTCATCCAAGCATCGGGTAACGCCGGGCTCGAGCCGCGATTCTATCATGCTGGCCGTGCTGGTCGCAGGGGAGCGCCATACGTATAATGGCGCGCCCTGGGGCTGGTACACTTTCAGGCCCAGTTTCCCGTTCAGTACCGATACAGACCCCTTATCACTGATGGCGCGCCGGCGATGCGGTAAGCAAGGCGTGCCCGACTCCGACGACCAGGCTTGCACGACATGGCGAAGAAGCTCTTCATCAAGACCCACGGCTGCCAGATGAACGAGTACGACTCGGCGCGGATGGCGGACCTGCTCGGCGAATCCCACCGCCTCGAGATCACCCATGACGAGCACGAGGCGGACGTGATCCTGCTCAACACTTGCTCGATCCGCGAGAAGGCGCAGGAGAAGGTGTTCCACCAGCTCGGCCGCTGGAAGCGCCTCAAGGCCGCCAAGCCCGACCTGGTGATCGGGGTCGGCGGCTGCGTGGCGAGCCAGGAAGGCGATAACATCCGCCGCCGCGCGCCCCACGTCGACCTGGTGTTCGGCCCCCAGACCCTGCACCGGGTACCGGAGATGATCGACAGCCGCCAGAGCGGGCAGATCTCGGTGGTCGACGTCACCTTCCCCGAGATCGAGAAGTTCGACCGGCTGCCGGCACCCAAGAGCGACGGCGCCAGCGCCTTCGTCTCGGTGATGGAGGGCTGCTCGAAGTACTGCTCGTTCTGCGTGGTGCCCTACACCCGGGGAGAGGAGATCTCCCGTCCGTTCGAGAGCGTGATCGACGAAGTCGCCCACCTCGCCGAGCAGGGCGTGCGCGAGATCAACCTGCTGGGCCAGAACGTCAACGCCTATCGCGGCCTCGACCAGCTCGACGAAGAGGTCGATCTCGCCGAGCTGATCGCCACGATCGCCGGGATCGAGGGCATCGACCGGATCCGCTTCACCACCTCTCATCCGGTCGAGTTCAGCGACAGCTTGATCCAGGCCTATGCCGAGGTGCCCGAGCTGGTCAGCCACCTGCACCTGCCAGTGCAGTCGGGGTCGGATCGGATCCTCACCCTGATGAAGCGCGGCCACGGGCGCGAGGAGTACATCGCCAAGCTCGAACGGATCCGCGCCCTGCGCCCGGAGATCAGCTTCTCCTCCGACTTCATCGTCGGCTTTCCCGGCGAGACCGAGGAGGACTTCGAGCAGACCATGGACCTGATCGAGCGAATCGGCTTCGACCACTCGTTCAGCTTCGTCTACTCCAAGCGCCCGGGCACCCCCGCCTCCGCGCTGCCCGACGACACGCCCGAGGCGGTCAAGAAGGAGCGCCTGGCACGGCTGCAGGCGAGGATCAACCAGCAGGCGATGCAGATCTCCCGGCGCATGGTCGGCAGGCTCGAACGGGTGCTGGTGACGGGCTTCTCGCCGCGCGACCCGGGAGAGCTGTCGGCGCGGACCGAGAACAACAGGGTGGTCAACTTCAAGGCGGCCAATCCGATCGAGCTGATCGGCCATTTCGTCGATGTCGAGATCACCGAGGCCTACGCCAACTCGCTGCGCGGGGAGCTCGCCTCACCGCAGCGTTTCTGAGCCACCCCGCCCGACGATCGTTGAATGTTCATGCACCTTCAGGCGGTCCGAATGGCGCTTGTATTTCGCCGCTCGGGCCACCACATTCAAATCGTCGACCGGGCTTGCGCGATGCGACTAAAAGCGTGCGTTTGCAAAGCCGGCCCGCCGCAGTAATCTGACACCCTACTTCCTCGTTCAGGACGACGCCCCTTGAGCCAAAACGCCGCAACGAGTCATCGCATCCTGCAACTCTCCCTGGAACCCAACGATCCGCTGCGCCTCGCCACCCTGTGCGGCCAGCAGGACGAGAACCTGAAGCTGGTAGAAGATCGTCTCGACGTCACCATCCGCAACCGTGGCAACACCTTCCAGCTCGCCGGGCCCCAGCCGCAGGTCAGGGCGGCGGCGAACGTGCTCGAGCAGCTCTACCGCGAGACCGACGGCAGCGAGCTGCCGCCCGACACCGTGCATCTGTTCCTCCAGGAGTCGGGGATGAAATCGAGCGGCGACGAAACCCAGGAGCTGGCCAGCAGCGAGGTGATCATCCGCACCTCGAAAATGATGATCAAACCCCGCGGCCACAACCAGCAGAACTACGTCAACGCGGTGCGCAGCCACGACATCAACTTCGGCGTCGGCCCGGCCGGTACCGGCAAGACCTATCTGGCGGTGGCCGCCGCGGTCGAGGCGCTCAACCAGCAGCGGGTGCAGCGCATCCTGCTGGTGCGCCCCGCGGTCGAGGCCGGCGAGAAGCTCGGCTTCCTGCCCGGCGACCTGGCACAGAAGATCGACCCCTACCTGCGCCCGCTCTACGACGCGCTCTACGAGATGATCGGCTTCGAGCAGGTCGGCAAGCTGATCGAGCGCCAGGTGATCGAGATCGCCCCGCTCGCCTACATGCGCGGACGCACGCTGAACAACGCCTTCATCATCCTCGACGAGAGCCAGAACACCACCCGCGAGCAGATGAAGATGTTCCTCACCCGCATCGGCTTCGGCTCGACCGCGGTGATCACCGGCGACATCACCCAGATCGACCTGCCGCGCGGGATAAGCTCAGGGCTCACCCACGTGCTCGGCGTGCTCGACGGCGTCCCGGGCATCAGCTTCACCCGCTTCCTGTCGAAGGACGTAGTGCGCCATCCTCTGGTACAGCGCATCATCGAGGCCTATGACAGCTTCGAACAGCAGAGCGAGCAGCCATCTTGAACGCCGACGCAGAGTTACGATCGGGCCAGGTCGACCTGCAGCTGGCGGTGGCTTTCGAGCCGCTGCCCGATGAGGAAGATCTGGCCCGCTGGGTGGGTCTGGTACTGATGGCGCACCCCGCCGAAACCCGCGACGAGCTCACCGTGCGCTTCGTCGAGGAGGCCGAGAGCCGCGAGCTCAACCGCGACTATCGCGGCAAGGATGCCTCGACCAACGTGCTCTCCTTCCCCTTCGAAGCGCCCCCTGGCATCGACCTGCCGCTGCTCGGGGACCTAGTGATCAGCCCCCATGTGGTCGAGCGCGAAGCGCTCGAACAGGGCAAACCGCTGGCGCACCACTTCGCCCACATGGTGATCCACGGCACCCTGCACCTGCTGGGCTACGACCATATCGAGGACGATGAGGCCGAAAGGATGGAGACACTGGAGCGTGAGCTGCTCGCGCGCCTGTCGATCCCGGACCCTTATCGCGACGACGCATGACCTACCAACGATTTCCACGCCCGCGGCGATCATCCCGACGCCGGCGGGCCTTCCACCCCGCGCTCCACCATGCGCACTCCCTCACGAGGACAAGAGACCACCGCCATGAGCGATGACCGATCGGCTGAGCAGAACGGCAAGAATTGGCTCGAAAGACTGCTCGGTGCTTTTTCAAGCGACAGTGAAGAACCGACCAGCCGCGCCGAACTTCTCCAGTTTCTCCGCCAGACCGCGCCACGCTTCGATCTCGACTCCGACGGGCTGTCGATCATCGAAGGAGCGTTCGAGATCAGCGACCAGCAGGTCCGCGAAGTGATGATCCAGCGCTCCCAGATCGAGGTGATCCGGATCAACCAGGCGCCGAGCGAGTACCTGCCGATGATCCACGAATCGGGCCACTCCCGGTACCCGGTGATTGGCGACGACCTCGACGACGTACTCGGCATCCTGCTGGTCAAGGACCTGCTTCCGCTGATCATGCGCCCCGAGAGCGAACGCGATGCTTTCGATCTCTCAAGCGTACTGCGCCCGGCGACCTTCATTCCCGAGTCCAAGCGCCTCAACAGCCTGCTCAAGGAGTTTCGCGACACCCACAGCCACATGGCGGTGGTGGTCGACGAATACGGCGGCACCGCGGGCATCGTCACCATCGAAGACATCCTCGAGCAGATCGTCGGCGACATCGAAGACGAGCACGACGTCGACGACGAGGATGAAATCCGCGAGCTCGGCGACGGCAGCTATGCGATCAAGGCGATCCTCAGCATCGAGGATTTCAACGAGCGTTTCGCCACCGAGTTCCCCGACGAGGAATTCGATACCATCGGCGGGCTGGTGATGCAGCGCTTCGGCCACCTCCCCGAGCGAAACGAGAGCACCGACCTCGAAGGCTGGCGCTTTACCGTGACCAACGCCGACAATCGCCGGCTGCGCTGGCTGAAAGCCGAAAGGATCGCCGATCCCGATCAAGCGTGATCAGCGCCTGAACCAAAGCTCCAACCGGGCCGCGAGCATCGCGGCCCGGCGTTTCAGCTGCCCGGCGGCATTTGCCGCCGACAAGGAAGTCCGATGTCCTCGATCCTCCATCGCGGCTGGCTCGCAGCCCTCGCAGCCCTAGCCCTGGGTGCGCTCACCACGCTGACCTTCGCCCCGTTCGAACTTTGGTGGCTGGGCCCTCTGATCTGCGCACCGCTCTATGGTTTGCTGCGAGGCACCCGGCCGCGCCGCGGCATGCTGATCGGCTGGAGCTACGGGTTCGGGCTGTTCGGCGCCGGCGCCTCCTGGGTCTACGTCTCGATCCACGACTACGGCTACACCAGCATGCCGCTGGCGGCGGTGCTGACCCTGCTGTTCGCCCTCGGCCTCGCGCTTTTCTACCTGATCGGCGCGGCCTTCTACCGCCTACTCTCTCCACGACCGTCGGTGGTCGAGCCCTTGACCTTCGCCGCCGCCTGGACCCTTGGCGAAGTGTTCCGTGGCTGGTTCCTCACCGGCTTCCCCTGGCTCTACCTCGGCAGCGCCCACGTCGAGAGCCCGCTTGCAGGCTTCGCGCCGATCGGCGGCGTCTACCTGATCAGCTTCCTGGTCGCGCTTTCCGGCGCCCTGCTCTGGCACCTGGCCGTGCGTCGCCGTGCGCTCGCGCTGATACCGCTGGCGGCGATCTGGCTGGCCGGCAGCGCGCTGCCAACCCAATGGCTCAGCCCCGATCCGCGACCGATCCCGGTGGCGCTGGTCCAGGGCGACCTACCGCAGCTGACCAAGTGGAGCCCTGAAGGCCAGCGCACCGCGGTCAACACCTATCTGCGCCTGACCCGCGAACAGGCCGGTGAGGCGGAGCTTGTGATCTGGCCCGAAACCGCGCTGCCGATGTTCGAGGAGCAGGCGATGCCGTTCTACCAGCTCGCCCAGGCCAACATGCGCCCGGGCAGCAGCCTGGTCACCGGCGTACTGACGCGCAGCAATGGACTGTTCCACAACAGCATGATCGCCCTCGACCAGCAGACGGAGGGCGGCATGACCCGCAGCGAGTACCAGAAGCATCGACTGGTGCCGTTCGGCGAGTACGTGCCGCTCGAGGGGCTGCTGCGCGGCCTGCTGGCGTTCTTCGACATGCCCACCTCGCACATGTCGCCTGGCCCCGCCGATCAGCAGCCACTTCGCGCCGATGGGCTGCGCCTGGGCGCGGCGATCTGCTATGAAATCGTCTATCCCGACCTGGTGCGCGACCAGGCGCGCCAATCGAACATCCTGGTGACGATCTCCAACGACACCTGGTTCGGCCACTCGATCGGTCCGCTCCAGCACATGCAGATGGCGCAGATGCGCGCGCTCGAGAACAATCGCTACCTGCTGCGCGCGACCAGCAACGGCCTGACCGCAGTGGTCGGCCCGGACGGACGGATTCTTGCCCAGATCGCCCGCTTCGAACCCGGGGTACTCACCTTCGAGGCCCATGCGGTCGAAGGGCTGACGCCATTCACCCGCACCGGCAGCCTGCCGATCGTACTGGTATCGATCGTGCTGGTCGCCGCCGGCGCGCTGCTCTCACGCCGGCGCGGTGGTGCCTCTCGATGAGCACCTCGCTGCTCGCGGTGCTCAAATCGATCGTACTGCCGCCGGGGGGGCTGGTCACCGCGCTGCTGTTCGCGGCACTGCTGTGGCGCTGGTGGCCACGAGCAGCGATCGCGTTCGCCTTCGCCGTCTCCCTGGCGTTCATCGCCCTGTGCATGCCACGGGTTAGCCTGTGGCTCAGCGCACCGATCGAACGGATCGCTCCGGCACCGGCCAGCGACTGGCGCGGAGCGCAGGCGATCGTGGTGCTCGGCGGCGGACGTGCGTCGGCGCTGCCGGGGCGATCTCGCGAGCGGGTCAACCTGGACACCTTCGCCCGGATCGCCGAGGCGGCGCGTATCTCCCGCCATACCCGCCTGCCGATCCTAGTGACCGGCGGCCGACCCGGCGGCGAGCGGCGCTCCGAGGCGCAGCTGATGAACGACGCGCTGATCGAGACCTTCGGCATGCCGCCGCGCTGGCTCGAGAACCACAGCCACAACACCCGGGAAAACGCGCTCTACAGCGCCTTGATCCTGCGCGAGCACGAGGTGCGCAAGGTGATCCTGGTCACCTCTGCGTTCCACATGGCCCGCGCGGAGCGCAACTTCGAGCGTCTCGGCTTCGAAGTGGTGCCCGCGCCAGTGAGCTTCTCGAGCGCCCCACCAGGGCTGCGAGGCTGGCTGCCTTCCTCCCTGGGCCTGGCCCAGAGCCAGCGAGCGCTGCACGAGTATCTCGGCTGGATCGCCGGGCGCTGAGCGGCGCAAAACGGCAAGGCGGCCACGAGGGCCGCCTTGCGCAGGGGTGAACGAACTGGGTGGGACCCGGGCCGTACCCCGCGGCTACTCCAGTTCCTCGGCGGTCATCGGCGCCCGCTTGAAGAAGCGGTGGCCACAGCTGTGGCAGGGCTCGAGCCGGCTGATCGCGGTGATCGTCACGCGCTCGCCGCAGTGGACGCAGCCTAACCGACCGGGAGCGATCACTTCGCCTTCACAGTAGTCGGCCTGGGCCGCTTCGAGCTGCTCGTCGAAGCGCTGCAGATCGAGCGTGGTGCGATCAGCCACGCCGAACAGCGCATTGCGTACCTGTTCGGAAATCACATCGACATCGATGCCCAGCCACTGGGCGACGCTGCCGCCCCCGCTGGCCAGATAGCCGCCGAGCTCGCTGACGTCCCGGCGAACCCACTCGCGCAGCAGCGCGAGCTCATCCTTGGTGTATTCGGTGAGCTCGGCTTCGAAGTTCACCGCCTCATCGAGCTGGCGCTCGAAACCCTCGCGCCCGCGCTCCACTTCACCGGCGTCACGCCTCACCCCAAGCCGCTCGAGGATACGCTGATAGCCGCTTTCGAGCCGTGCTGGCCGCGGTTCGACCTCTGGCTTCGAGTCGCCGCCTTTCACTTCGTTCATCGCATGGCTCCTTCTTCAACTGATCGATCTGGTCAGGCACTCGCGCAAGAGCGAATCCATCCCGCCTCATCCACTCGCAGTATAGCGGGACGGCGCTACCTGTCGCGGGTCGTCTAAGGTATGCTTGTTCCCCACTATTTTCGCGCTCTGGCCGCGTCGGCCATGCAGCGCAGCGTGCGCTCCTCGGCGCCGCTCAACGGCCCCGGCCCGACCCCACCCGCCTCTCGCGGGCCATACGCGCCACCGGCCGGCCCCCAAACCTCAAGGTGTCAAGATCAAGCGATGGATGCACAGTACTCCCCCTTCGAAGTCGAACGCAGCGCGCAGCAGTATTGGGAAAAGAACCGCTGCTTCAAAGCGGTGGAGGATGCCAACCGCGAGAAATTCTACTGCCTGAGCATGTTCCCCTACCCTAGCGGCAAGCTGCACATGGGGCATGTGCGCAACTACACCATCGGCGACGTGATCGCCCGTTTCCAGCGCATGCAGGGCAAGAACGTGCTCCAGCCGATGGGGTGGGACGCTTTCGGCATGCCGGCGGAGAACGCCGCGATCAAGCATCGCGTGCCCCCGGCCAAGTGGACCTACGACAACATCGACTACATGCGCACCCAGCTCAAGGCGCTCGGCTTCGCCTACGACTGGGACCGTGAGCTCGCCACCTGCGACGTCGACTACTACCGCTGGGAACAGTGGTTCTTCGCCAAGCTGGTCGAGAAGGGACTGGTCTACAAGAAGAACTCGAGCGTCAACTGGGACCCGGTGGACCAGACCGTTCTGGCCAACGAGCAGGTGATCGACGGGCGCGGCTGGCGCTCCGGCGCCAAGGTGGAGCGTCGCGAGATCCCGCTGTGGTTCTTGAAGATCACCGACTACGCAGAAGAGCTGCTCGCCGATCTCGACCAGGTCGCCTGGCCCGAGCAGGTCAAGACCATGCAGCGCAACTGGATCGGTAAGTCCAAGGGCGTGGAGCTCGATTTCGAGGTCGCCGAGGTCGCGGCCGAGCATTCCAAGCTCACCGTTTTCACCACCCGCCCCGACACGCTGATGGGGGTCACCTACCTCGCGGTGGCCGCCGACCATCCGATCGCCCGGCTCGCCTCCGAGCTCGACCCCAAGCTGCTCGCCTTCCGCGAGGAGTGCCGTGCCGGTGGCACCTCCGAAGCCGACATGGCGACGATGGAGAAGAAAGGGCTGGATACCGGCTATCGCGCCCGCCATCCGCTGACCGGCAGGCAGGTGCCGATCTACGTCGCCAACTTCGTACTGATGGAGTACGGCACCGGTGCGGTGATGGCGGTACCGGCACACGACCAGCGCGACTGGGAGTTCGCCACCAAGTACGGCCTGCCCATCGAGCCGGTGGTCAGCGACCTCGACGGCAACGTGCCCGACCTCAGCGAGGGCGCCTATACCGAACACGGCCAGCTGATCAACTCGGGCGAGTTCGACGAGATGCTGTTCGACGAGGCCTTCGACGCCATCGCCAAGCGCCTCGAGAAGGAGGGACGCGGCCGGGTGCGGATCAACTTCCGCCTGCGCGACTGGGGTGTGGCACGCCAGCGGTACTGGGGCGCGCCGATCCCGGTCAAGTACGGCCCCGAAGGCCAGACCGTGCCGCTGACCGACGACGAGCTGCCGGTCCGGCTGCCGACCGAAGTGGAGATCGATGCCACCGGCTCGCCGCTCAAGCGGCTGCGCTCCTTCTACGAGCTCGGTGACGGCTGGACCCGCGAGACCGACACCTTCGACACCTTCATGGAGTCGTCGTGGTACTACGCCCGTTTCTGCTGCGCCGACAATATGGAAGCGATGCTCGACGAGCGCGCCCGCTACTGGCTGCCGGTCGATATCTACATCGGCGGCATCGAGCATGCGATCCTCCACCTGCTCTACGCACGCTTCTTCCACAAGCTGATGCGCGATTTCGGCCTGGTCGACTGCGACGAGCCGTTCCAGCGCCTGCTCACCCAGGGCATGGTGGTCGCCGAGACCTACTATCGCGAGGAGCCCAACGGCGCCAAGAGCTGGTTCAATCCGCTCGAGGTCGAAGTGACCCGCGACGACAAGGGCCGTCCGGTATCCGCGGTGCTCGCAAGCGACGGTCAGCCGGTGGAAATGGCCGGCATCGAGAAGATGTCGAAGTCGAAGAACAACGGCGTCGACCCCCAGTCGATGATCGATCGCTTCGGCGCTGACACCGTGCGGCTGTTCATGATGTTCGCCGCCCCGCCGGAGCAGTCGCTCGAGTGGTCGGACGCCGGCGTCGAGGGTGCCCATCGTTTCCTCAAGCGGCTGTGGAAACTGGCTCACGAGCACCTGGCCCAGGGCGAGCCGGGGCACATCGTCGCCTCCGAGCTGACCGAAGCCCAGCGGGACCTGCACCGCAAGACCCACGAGACGATCAAGAAGTGCACCGACGACATCGGCCGGCGCACCACTTTCAACACCGCGATCGCCGCGGTGATGGAGCTGACCAACGCGATCGCCAAGTTCGATGACGATAGCCTTCAGGGGCTGGCGGTGGCGCGCGAGGCGATCGAGGCCTGCGTGCTGGTCCTCTCCCCGATCACCCCGCACGTCTGCCATACGCTGTGGCAGGCGCTCGGGCATGAGGAAGCGGTGATCGACGCACGCTGGCCCAGCGTCGACGAGAAAGCACTCGAGCGCGACAGCATCACCCTGGTGGTGCAGATCAACGGCAAGCTGCGCGCCCAGCTGGTACTGCCTGCGGATGCCGACCGGGTCACGGTCGAATGCGAGGCCCTGGCCAACGAGAACGTCCAGCGCCATCTCGAAGGCAAGACGATCCGCAAGGTGATCGTGGTGCCGGGCAAGCTGGTCAACATCGTCGCCTCCTGAACCGAAACCCCGGCCGGCCCGGGCCGCCGGGGGCCAAGCAATGCACGGGCGTAGTCACGCAGCGCCATGACCAGGCCTCATGCCGAGGCCGGATGACAAGGAGAGACCCGCTTGACGCTCCCTTCACACAGCAATCGCCTCGGGTGCAGGCTACGCACAGGCCTGCTGATCGCCGTCTTCGGCGCCAGCCTGGCGCTGGCCGGCTGCGGTTTCCAGCTGCGTGGCACCGGCAATGATTCCGGGCCGATCATGCAGCACCTGCTGCTCCAGGTCGCCGACGACACGCCGCAGAACGAGCTCGCTCGCGAACTGCGCCGGCGCCTCGAAAGCGCCGGGGTCTCGATCGATCCCAGTGCGCGCCTGCAGCTCAACCTCGGTGTGGCCGCCTACGACGAGAGCCAGCTCGGCTACGGGGGCTCTGGCGGCAACCAGGAACGCGAGCTGATCCTGCGGGTGCCCTACTCGGTACAGCGCGTCTCCGACGGCGCCTATCTAGTCGACCAGCAGTACGTCGAGAGCCGAGGCTCCTACAGCACCAGCACCAGCCAGCTGCTCCAGCGCGACGACGAACGCACCCAGCTGCGCCTGCGTCTGGCCGGCGACGCGGCCCAGCAGCTGATAGAGCGGATGCGGGCGCTTTCCGCCAGCCCGCTGGCCGAACAGCAGTGAGGCTTGGGTGAAGGTCTTTCCCGACAAGCTCGGCGACCAGCTGGGCAAGCGCCTGTCACCGGTCTACATCGTCTCCGGCGACGAGCCCTTGCTGCACATGGAGGCGTGTGACGCAATCCGAGCCGCGGTTCGCGAGCGCGGCTTCGACGAGCGCGAGGTGCTGCACGTCGAGGCCAACTTCAACTGGGCCCAGCTCTCCGAGACGGCCAGCAACCTGTCGCTGTTCGCCAGCCGTCGCCTGCTCGAGCTGCGCCTCGGCGGCCAGTCCCCCGGCCAGGAAGGCGCCAAGGCGCTGGAGGCCTATGCGGCCAACGCGAAGCACAGCGACGATGTGCTGCTGATCAGCGCCGCGCGCTTCGACTACCGCACCCAGCAGAGCAAGTGGTTCAAGGTCCTCGATGCGGTGGGCGTGTTCGTGCCGGTCTGGCCGGTGGAGTACAAGCGGCTGCACTTCTGGGTACGCGACCGCGCCGCCCGCCACCAGCTCGAGCTCGATGCCCAGGCGAGCCAGGCGCTGGCGGAGCGCTTCGAGGGCAACCTCCTGGCCCTCGACCAGACCCTGGCGAAGCTGCGCCTGCTGCATCCGGCGGGCACCCGGCTCGATCTCGAGAGCATCGAACAGAGCTCCGGCGACGGCGCCCGCTTCGATGTCTTCAACCTCACCGACGCCTGTGTCCAGGGCGAGCGCGAGCGGGCCCTGCGTATCGTCCAGGGCCTTCGCGCGGAAGGGGTCGAAGCGCCGGTGGTGCTCTGGGCGCTGACCCGCGAACTGCGAACGCTGCTTTCGCTTCGCCAACATCTCGACCAGGGCCAAAGTTTCGATCATGCTTGCAAGGCGCAGAAACCTTCGATCATGGAAAAGCGCCGCCCTGGCTATCAGGCTGCCACCAAGCGCTTGCCCCATGCTCGGCTGAGCAAGCTGTTGCTGTTCGCCCAACGGATCGATCTTTCGATCAAGGGCGCGGCTCCCCTGCCTACCTGGGCTGCGCTGTCCGACCTGGCGTTGACGCTTGCCGGCGGAAGGGGGCCACTGTGTGAATGGGCGGGCGCCTATCGAATTCAGTCAGGCTGACCTGCGCACGAATCGTTACACTCAAACACTCTACAATTACGCACGCATAATTCGGCATCGATGAACATAAAATTCCAACATCCTCCGTCCAAGTACGACGACATCGGAATGAGGCTCGCCAGGCTGCCACGCAGCTGGCGCGCCGTCGTCGACCACCGCTTGGCGCCACTGGGCCTGACCCAGACCAGATGGATCACGCTTTACAACCTGTGGAAGAGCGGTGATGGCCAAGCTCAGTGCGACCTGGCCCGCAGCATCGGCGTCGAGGCTCCCTCGCTGGTCCGCACGCTCGACCAGCTCGCGCGCCAAGGCCTGATCGAGCGCCGCCCATGCGGCCATGACCGGCGTACCAAGCGCATCCACCTGACCAGGAAGGCGGCCCCCTTGATCGAGCAGATCGATTTCGTGGTCAACCAGGCCCGCGCCGAAATGCTCGAAGGGCTCAGCGAGGAGGAAGTCGATCATTTTTCGTCCACCCTCGAGAAGATCGAGCACAACAGCCAGCGTCTGCTGAACGCCCAGCAGAGTGAATCCTGAGCCGCGATTCATCGCTCGCCGTGCAGGCTCATTTCAGCCGTTCCTGCGCGCTTTTCCGGCCGAACGCGGTATCTTGACGCATCCCCGCCTCGAAGAGGCCGTCAAGGTTGTCGCCATCCGTATCGGCGCCTAGAGTATGCCTAACCCAACCGCCGGAGCAGGACTATGAGCCACGAATACCGTCACGTACTTGTCGCCGTCGACCTGACGCGGGATTCGCATCTGGTACTCGAACGTGCACTGCCGATCGCCGAGCGCAACGGCGCGACCATCTCGATCATCCACGCGCTCGAGCCGCTCGGCTTCGCCTACGGCGGCGACATCCCGATGGATGTCACCACGCTGCAGGACCAGCTCGATGAGCATGCGCGCACCCGTCTCGCCGAAATCGCCGATCCCAGCAACATCCCGCGCGAGCGCCAGCACATCATCGTCGGCATGCCGGACTCCGAGATCCACCGTTTCGCCGAAGAGCACGGCGTCGATCTGATCGTCGTCGGCTCCCACGGCCGCACCGGCTTCGCGCTGCTGCTCGGCTCCACCTCATCCGGTGTGCTTCGCGGTGCCAAGTGCGATGTACTCGCCGTGCGCGTCGGTCAGGAAGGCGACGACGCGGAGGAGTGAGCGCCGAGGGAGGGAGACGCCGCTCACCGAGCGAATCGAATCATCGATGAAAAGGGGTGCCCCCTGGGACCCCTCATGCTGACGAAGCCCTGGCCTTGCAGCCAGAGCTTCGTTTTGATGAAGGTATGTAGTGGGCAACTAATTTCGGACCCTGCGAAGTGCAGGCGCACCTTGTTGTAAAAACCAACGATGTAGTCGGCGATATCCGTCATTGCCGCTGCATGGTTGGCATACGATCTTGCGTGAGTACGAGTCCATTACCGCTGCCAGATGCCCCCAGCCACAATCCCGACGACTAATGAGAGGCGCTTTCAACCAGCCATCCAGGAATGTCCCTCACGCCATGTAGAACGCGCCATACATCGACATGCTCATCGCGTTCAACGTAGAACACCAGATAGGGATAGCGTTTCAGCGGCCAGTAGAGCAACCCTGGTAAAGCCAGCTCATGGGCGTACCGAGGCATATCCGACGCCGGGTGGCGGCTGATGTGGGTATAGGCGTTTTCCAAGTCATCGATAAAACCGAGTGCAGCCTGCTCGCCAAGGTAATAGCTGACAGCGTCCTCTACATCCTGACTGGCAAGGGCTCGCGGAACGACGGGCTTACCCTTCACCCTCGAGCCTTGCGAACCCTGGCGCGCAGGGATTCGAAGTAGGCATCATCCACAGGAGCGGCGGGAGCCGACTCTACCCCAGCCAGCAGCAGACCACGCAGGTGCTGCCGATCCTGATCCTTGCGAATCAGCTCCCGCACATACTCGCTACTGGTGCTGTAGCCCCGCTGGCTGACCTGGTCATCGACGAAGCTCTTGAGGGCGTCCGGCAGGGAGATGTTCATGGTACTCATGGCGCTGTCCGCCTTTGACAAAATTTGCCAAAGTATACACCCCCGTCCCCACCTCGCCAGTATCGGAATCACCATGCCGATTTGCGACGAAACAAGCCGAAGGGGCTTGGCCATGACGCAGGAGGCGCAGAACATCCATGGCTTCGAACGTCACTCGCCCTGCTGCGCCACCTCGAGCTCCATCCAACGTTCCATCCGCTCGTCCAGCCGCGTCTGCACCGCGCCCAGCTCGGCCAGGGTCGCTTCGATCTCCGCTGCGTCGCCTTGATAGAAGCGCGGATTGCCGATCTTCGCTTCGAGCGCGGCCAGCTCGAGTTCGAGTTTCTCGATCTCCCCCGGCAGTCCATCGAGTTCACGCTGCAGCTTGTAGGAGAGCTTCTGTACCCGCGGCGCCGGCTTCACTGGTTCGGCGGCGGCGGGAAGCGGCGCTGGATCCTTCGCCGGCGTGGGGTTTTCTCCCCCGAGCTGGCCGGGCGCTGGCGGCAGCCGACCGCCCTGGCGCTGCCAGTCGCTGTAGCCGCCGACGTAGTCGCGTACCCGCCCATCGCCTTCGAAGGCGAGCACGCTGGTCACCACGTTATCCATGAACGCGCGGTCGTGACTGACCAGCAGCAGCGTGCCATCGAAATCGAGCAGCAGCTCCTCGAGCAGTTCGAGGGTCTCGACGTCGAGATCGTTGGTCGGCTCATCGAGCACCAGCACGTTGGCCGGCTGGGTGAACAGCTTGGCCAGCAGCAGCCGGTTCGACTCCCCGCCGGAGAGTGCCTTGACCGGCTGGCGCGCTCGCTCGGGACTGAATAGGAAATCCTGCAGGTAGCTCATCACGTGGCGATCCCGCCCCTTGACGCTGACGTGGTCGCGTCCGAGGGCGAGGTTGTCGTACACCGTGGCGTCCATGTCGAGGCCGGCCCGCAGCTGGTCGAAGTAGGCCACCGAGAGCTTGGTGCCGAGGTTGACTTCGCCCTCGCTCGGCTCGAGCTCGCCGAGCAGGATCTTGAGCAGCGTGGTCTTGCCCGCGCCGTTGCGGCCGATCAGGCCGATCCGGTCGCCGCGCTGGACCTCGAGACTCAGGTCGCGGATCACGTACTCCCCCTCGGCGCGACCAGCGATGCGATGGCTGACGTGCTTGAGCTCGACCACCCGCTTGCCGCTGCGCTCGCCGCTATCGACCTCGATTTTCGCGCTACCGAGCCGCTCGCGGCGTTGGGAGCGCTCTTCGCGCAGCCGCTTGAGCGCTCGCACCCGCCCTTCGTTGCGGGTGCGGCGTGCCTTGATTCCCTGGCGAATCCACGCCTCTTCCTGGGCGAGCTTCTTGTCGAACAATGCCTGCTCGCGGGCCTCGACCTCGAGTTCGTGCGTTTTCTGCTCCTGGTACGCGGCGAAATCGCCCGGATAGCGACGCAGCTGGCCGCGATCGAGCTCGAGGATCGACGTCGCGATCCGATCGAGGAAGGCGCGGTCGTGGGTGACGAACAGCACCGCGCCCCTGAAGGCCAGCAGCTGCTCCTCGAGCCAGATGATGGTGTCGAGATCCAGATGGTTGGTCGGCTCGTCGAGCAGCAGCAGGTCGGGATCGGCGACCAGCGCGCGGGCCAGCGCCACGCGCCGGCGCCAGCCGCCGGAGAGACCTTCCATCAAGGTCTCGGCGGGCAGGCCCAGGCGCTCGAGTACCTGGTCGATACGCTGGTGGAAGGACCAGCCATCGAGCGCTTCCAGCCGCTCCTGCAACGTGGCCAGACGCTTCATGTCGGGCTCGGGAGCGGCGACCAAGGCGTCGTACTCGGCGAGCAGCCGGCCGGTCTCGGGCATTCCCTCGGCGACCACATCGAAGATCCGCCGCCCCTCGGCCGCAGGCAGGCGCTGCGAAAGCACGCCCAGGCGCAGCCCGGGCACCCTGCGCACCACACCGTCGTCGGGGAGCTGTTCGCCCTCGATCAACGACATCAGCGTCGACTTGCCGGCGCCGTTACGGCCGACCAGGGCCAAGCGCTCGCCGCGATCGATGGAAAGCTCGGCGCGGTCGAGCAGGATCTGGTTACCGTAGGCGAGCTGGAGGCCTTCGAGTTGGAGCAAGCTCATGGGTCTGCGCTCACCTCTTATGGAAAAATGGCGTGGATGGATACCAAACGCGCATTGTAGCGCATCGTGCCGGTCATCCGGAGTAAACCGCGAGGGCATTCCACCGAGGGCGTGACCCTGGAACGGGGATGCGATTATCCTGGGCGCCTTGCAAGTCGAGGAGAGACATTCATGCACCCGCTGCCGGATGCTTTGCGCTTTTGCTCGCCCGAGCCGCTGATCGACATCGGCGCCAACCTGACCCATGAAAGTTTCGACAAGGATCGCGACGCCGTGCTCGCCCGCGCCCTAGAAGCGGGGGTGGAAGCACTGGTGCTGACCGGAACCGATCGCCACAGCATCGAAAGCGCGCTGGCGCTGATCGAGGCCCGCCATACTCCCTCCCCGCGGCTCTTCGCCACCGCCGGCGTCCACCCCCACCACGCCGCCGATTGGGGAAACGACTACGCCGACCTGATCCGTGAGGCCCTCGACCGGCCCGGCATGGTCGCCGTCGGCGAGTGCGGGCTCGACTTCAATCGCGACTTCAGCCCACGCGATGCCCAGCGCCGTGCCTTCGAAGCGCAGCTCGAGATCGCCGCCGAGCGGCGCCTGCCGCTGTTCCTGCACGAAAGGGACGCCAGCGCGACGATGCTGGAGATGCTGCGTAGCTGGCGCGACGACATCGAGGACGCCGTGGTCCACTGCTTCACCGGCGACCGGCAGACGCTCTACGCCTATCTCGATCTCGACCTGCACATCGGCCTGACCGGCTGGCTGTGCGACGAACGGCGGGGTCTACAGCTGCGCGAACTGGTAGGCGAGATTCCCCTCGAACGGCTGATGATAGAGACCGACTGTCCCTACCTGCTGCCGCGCAACCTGCCGGCCAAGCTCAAGGGACGCCGGCACGAACCGGCGCTGCTGCCGTGGATCGCTCGCGAGGTCGCGGCGCTGCGCGGCCTCGACGAGGCGACTCTCGCCCGCGCCGCCACCCGGACCACGCAGCGCTTCTTCCGCCTGGACGACACCGCCCAGCCCGCTGCGATAGGAGCAAGCCGATGAGCCAGACATCCAATGCCCTGCCGAGCTTCATCTGCATCGAGACGGGCGACGGTGCGCTACCCGTGGCGGTGGCGTGGACACTCGCCGATGGCCGGGTCAAGCACACCTTGATCCAGCCGCTCGAAAGCTGGCTGGAAGAAGAAGACATCGCCCTTGGCGACTATGACGAAGAGACGCTGCACACCCTCGGTGTGCGACCGCTCGATGTGATCCGCGAACTCGAGGCCGATCACGATGGCGCAACGCTCTACGTCAACGGCGTCGGCGAAGAGTTCGAGGCGCTCGAGAGGCTCTTCGATGAGTACTCGCTCGACCCGATGGTCGAGCTCGCGCCCGCCCACCAGCTCTACGCTGAACTCGACGCCGCCCAGTGGGAGGACGAGCGCCGAAGACTGCTCGATGAGCGCGGCCTGACGCCGCTCAACGCCGAGCACGAAGTGGAGGTGATGCTGCTGCTGCACCAGCGATTCGCCGACCAGCTGCCGGACGATTTCGCCCTCGACGACGAAAGCTTCGGCTAGCGCGCTTCGGCGCCGGCGCGCTCAGGCGTTCGAGGCAAGCCCGGACACCGCGCGCCGGCGCGATACCTTGTCGCAGACCCAGTAGAGCAGTCCGCCGCTGATCGAGCCGGTGAACCAGCCGTAGTCATAGAACCAGCCGAGCCGGCCGGTGATGATCGCGATCAGGCTGAGCCCGGCGGGGATGCAGAAAGCGATGAAACCGGCGGCATTCCAGGCCGGGTAGACGCCGTCGCGATAGAGCCCGATCACGTCCAGGCGCTGCCTGCGCACCACGAAGTAGTCCACCACCATCACCCCGGCGATCGGTCCGAGCAGGCTCGAGTAGGCCAGTAGCCAGTTGGAGTAGATCGCCTCGACGCTGACGTCGGAGACGATCACGCCAAGCCGCTTGAGCAGCTCGTGGCTCATCAGCAGCAAGCCGATCAGTCCGGTCAGCATCACCGCGCGGCTGCGGCTGATCAGCCGAGGCGCGAGGTTCTGCAGGTCGTTGGTCGGCGACACCACGTTGGCGGCGGTGTTGGTCGAGAGCGTGGCGAGCACGATCAGGATCATCGCGACGATCACGAGCCATGGCTCACCGATCGCACCGATCAGGGTGACCGGATCGGAGACCGTATAGCCGACCAGCGTCGGCGAGGCAGCGGTCATCACTACCCCGAGCGCCGCGAACACGAACATCGTCAGCGGCAGCCCCAAGATCTGCCCGACCACCTGGGCACGCTGGCTTTTGACGTAGCGGCTGAAGTCGGGAATGTTCAGCGAAAGCGTCGCCCAGTAGCCCACCATCGCAGTCACCCCGGCGAGGAAGTGCCCCACCGTGCTCTCCCCTGCCGGCCGGGTCGGCGGCGAGGCCAAAAGCTCAGCGACCGAGACCTTGCCCAGCGCCCACCAAAGGAGCGCCAGCGAGACCAGCAGCAGCACCGGCGCCGAGAGCGTCTCCAGCCATTTGATCGACTCGAAGCCGCGGATCACCACGTAAAGATTCATCGCACCGAAAAGCACGAAGCCGATCACGTCGCCGGCGGAGCCGAGCGAGCGCCAGCTCTCGGACAGCGCACCGAACAGCAGGCTGATCGCCATGCCGCCGAACATCGTCTGGATGCCGAACCAGCCACAGGCGACCAGTGCGCGAATCAGCGCGGGCACGTTGGAGCCGGTGATACCGAAGGAGCTGCGCAGCAGTACCGGAAAAGGCACCCCGTAGCGAGTGCCCGCCACCGCGTTGAGCGTCAGCGGAATCAGAATGATCAGGTTGGCGAGCAGGATCGCCATCAGTGCCTCGAACACGCTGAGCCCGAAATAGGCGGTGAGCACGCCGCCGAGGGTGTAGGTCGGCACGCAGATCGCCATGCTGGTCCACAGCGCCGCGACGTGCCAGGTATTCCAGCGCCGCTCGCTGATCCGGGTCGGCGCCAGATCGAGGCTGTAGCGCGGGCTGTCGAACAGATCGTCACCAGGGTGCAGCTCGACCTGTCCATCTCGCTCGATCAGCGTGGAGACCGGCTGCCGCGAAGTCGAAGTGCTCATGCGGGGTCCTCATCTGGGCGGACGCTGGCGTCCGTTGGAGAGTTGTCGTTGTGTATACCCAGCCCTGAACGCAGTGGCCCGGCTACTCGGCCTCGAGCCGATGGAAGCGCCGCTGGAAATAGTGCAGCGAGGCCGCGGGCGCAGCCTGCGAATGGATCTCCTCCACTGGGCAGATCAGCACGTCGTGGCTGCCCTCGGCGATGACCCGAGAGATCCTGCAGGCGAAGCTGACCAGCGCGCCCTCGAGCGCCGGCGTGCCGTTGTCGAGCACGCGCCAGCGCCCTTCGAGAAAACGCTCGGACATCGGTGTCCTGCCACCGAAGCGCTCCGCCAGTGCCACCTGCCCGGCGGCGAGCACGTTGACGCAGAGCTTGCCATTGCCGATCACCAGCGGATGCGCCGAGGCGGCTCGATTGAGACAGACCAAAAGGGTCGGCGGCGTGTCGCAGACGCTGCACACCGCCGTGGCGGTGAAACCGGCGCGACCCATCTCACCGTCGCTGGTGACCAGGTTGACCGCAGCGCCAAGCTGCGCCATCGCGTCGCGAAAGTGCTGTCGGTCGGGCCCCGTCAGACGGGGGGACGGCTGCTCGAGAACGCTCTGCTGCATGCTTGTCTCCATGGGTGGCGCCACCACGTGGCGCCGGATCGATCAGGATTGAAGGAACTCGACCAGCCGCCGGTCGAATTCGTCGCTCGCGGTGACGCTGCAGGCGTGGCCGCCATAGTCGAGACACTCGAAGCGCCCCTGCGGCATCAGTTCGGCGAGGCGCCGGGAGGCAGTCCACGGCACCAGCACGTCGTCGCGAGCGGTGATCACCAGCGTCGGCGTTTCTATCTCCGTGATCCAACTGCGTGCGTCGAATCCCGCCAGCGCCTCGATCCGCTTGAGTACGTTGCCGGCACCGGGAAAATGGGCCAGGTGGCTGGCCTGCTCGCGATCGACCCGCTCGGCGTTGGCCGACAGCCAGTCGGCCGGGAACAGGAAGATCGGCTGCGCAGCCAGGTAGGCCCTGGCACCGACCTTGGTGAGCAGCGCGATACGCGCATCGAAGCAGCGCCGGCTGTGGCTGTCCAGGCTCACCCAGCCGCCAGCCACCACCAGCCGCCTGAGCAGCGCCGGGCGCTTGCGCGCGAGCCACAGCCCGACCAGCCCGCCGAAGGCGTGACCGACGAAGTCGAACCGCTCCAGACCGAGCGATTCAGCGAGTTCGACCACCTCCTCGGCCATGTTCTCGACGCTGTAGCCCTCAGGCAGTACCGCAGCGCTCTGTCCGGTGCCGAGCTGATCGTAGAGCAGCACCCGGAAGCCGGCCCCGAGCGCCTCGACCTGCGGGAGCCAGTAGGCGCCGGCACCGCCGAGGCCGGCCGACATCACCACCACCGGCGCCTCGGGATCCCGACTGCCGAGCCATTCATAGTGGAGCATCAGGCCCCGCTCCCGGCGGTGCCGATGTGGGCGATGGTGGCGATCTCGACCAGCGCGTCGGGCTTGACCAGGCCGCACTGGATGCAAAAACGCGCCGGCTTGTCGCCGGGAAAATACTCGGCGTAGACCTGGTTGATCGCCGCGTAATGCGTCCAGTCGGTGATGAAGATCGAGTTGAAGGTGACGTCCGACATGTTGCCGCCGGCGGTTTCGATCACGGTCTTGATCGTCTCGAGCACATGGCGCGTCTGAGCCGCTGGGTCACCGACGTGAACCACGTTGTTGTCTGCGTCGAACGGCAGGGTACCGGAGACGTAGACCACGCCATCGGCCAGTGTGCCGGGGACGAAGGGAGCGATCGGCGTAGTGGTACCTGGTGGAATGACGACCTGCTTGGGCATGGAGCGACTCCGTTTTCAGCGCTGTGGGTAGGTTCTGATCAGGCCTGCTGGGTTTCCAGCCGCGGCGAAGTGACTAAGGCGTTGCAGAAGGTCTCGACGTTGGAGACCCAGCCGAAGAACGTCTCGACGTTGTAGACCGCGGCCTCATGGGCGGCACGCGGGCCCGCCTGATGAGCGGCATCCTCGAGCAGCACGCCGAAGTATTCGAGGAAGTAGCCGTCGCGCAGGGTCGATTCGACGCAGACGTTGGTGGCGATTCCGGTGAACACCAGGGTGCGGATGCCGCGCGAGCGCAGGGTGCTGTCGAGCGGGGTGTTGAAGAACCCGCTGTAGCGCGGCTTGTGCATCACGATGTCGCCGGGCTCGGGCTTGAGCGCTGCGACCAGCTCGAAATCCCAATCGCCCTTGGAGAGCAGCTTCTGCGCCATCCCGGGGTTGGCGCGCATGGTCTTGAGCGCATTGGATTTGTGCCAGTTCGGCGAACCGGGGCCGCCGGCTTCGACGTAGTCGGGGTCCCAGCCGTTCTGGAAATAGATCA
Organism: Halotalea alkalilenta DSM 17697; assembly: GCF_000621205.1. Classification (GTDB taxonomy): domain Bacteria; phylum Pseudomonadota; class Gammaproteobacteria; order Pseudomonadales; family Halomonadaceae; genus Halotalea; species Halotalea alkalilenta. Next base: position 80,629 of record NZ_KK211235.1, read on the forward strand.
CCGTGATTCCCGCGGCGCGGGCGGCGGCGACCGACTGCTTGATCTTCTCGATCACCGGCCCCGTATGGCTGACGTCGAAGCCGGCGAGGTCGAGATAGCCGCCCGGGGTGGCGTAAGCGTTTTGCATGTCGACCACGATCAGCGCCGTGCTCGCCGGGTCGAACACCAGCGGCTCGGGACGGGCAGCGAGCGTGAGCCCACGGCCGGCGGGGATGAATTCGGGACGGACTGCTTCACTCATTGCGCGGCCTCCTCGACCGGTGCCTCGGCCCGCGCCGCAGCGACGGTGCCCTGGCGACAGTGCATCAGCGGTTGGATCCGCTGGCCGAAGGTCTCTACCCCTTCGATGAAATCATCGAAGGTCAGCAGTACCCCTTCGACTCCCGGCATCTCGCTGATCTCGTCGAGCATCCGCGCGACGTGCTCGTAGGAGCCGATCAGCGTGCCCATGTTGATGTTGACCGCGGAGGTCGGATCGCTCATCTGGCGTACGTTGGTATCGCCACCTGAACGGGTATCCTTGCTGGCCTGGTCGGTGAGCCAGGCGAGCGCCTCCTCGTCGGCCCCCGCCTTGTAGTATTCCCACTTGGCCCGCGCCTCTTCGTCGGTCTCGGCGCTGATCACCATGAACAGCGCGAAGCTCTTCACCTCGCGTCCGGACGCTTCGGCTGCGGCGTGCATGCGCTCGGCGGCGGGAGCGAAGGCGGTCGGCGTATTGACGCCCTTGCCGAAGCAGAAGTTGAAATCGGCGTGGCGGGCGGAGAAAGCCATTCCCGCCTCGCTCTGCCCGGCGCAGATCAGCTTCATGTCCTCACGCGGACGCGGGCTCAGCCGGCAATCGTCCATCTCGAAGAACTCACCCTTGAAGTCGCTTTTGCCATCGCGGCAGAGCTCCTTGAGCACCTGGACGTACTCATCGAGATAGGCGTAGCGCTTGGAGAAGTAGTCATCGCCCGGCCACAGCCCCATCTGCGAGTACTCGGGCTTCTGCCAGCCGGTGACCAGGTTGAGGCCGAAACGGCCGTTGGAGATCGAATCGATCGTCGCCGCCATCCGTGCGACGATCGCAGGCGGCATCACCAGGGTGGCGGCGGTGGCGTAGAGCTGGATCTTGGAGGTGACCGCGGCGAGCCCAGCCATCAGCGTGAACGACTCGAGATTGTGGTCCCAGAACTCGGTCTTGCCGCCGAATCCACGCAGCTTGATCATCGACAGGGCGAAGTCCAGGCCGTGTTTTTCCGCACGCTGCACCACTTCCCGGTTGAGTTCGAAGGTCGGCTTGTATTGGGGAGAGTTCTCGGAGATCAGCCAGCCGTTGTTGCCGATCGGAATGAAGACACCAACTTTCATCCTGGATACCTCTCGCGTCGATAGCGTTCCAATATTGGGGGTGGCGCCATAAGCGCCGTTCTCAGCCCAATTCGCTATCAATCCCGATGCCAGAACGCCGTTTGAGCCGATGAATCAATCGCCTGCGATCGCTTTCGTTTGACCCAAAGGTCAAAAATGAACCGTAAGGTCAAACGAATGCATCATCCTGGCGCAGGCGATGCACTCCAGGTGTGCAGCCCCTACCGGCCTGGCTCTGCTATGCTGGGCCACGCTTAGGGGAACGCTTGGCGAGCCTTCGCGCGCGCTCGTTCGGCGCTTCCCGACCATACCGACGTTCTCCAGTAGCGGACATCCAGGCCATGAACGAGCTTCCTCCCCTCCCCCAGCGCAGCGCTCGCCGCCGCCCGCGCGCCAGCGAACTGAAGCGCGCCGCGATCGTCGACGCCGCGCTGGCGGAGTTCTCGCGCTACGGTCTCCATGGCGCCCGGGTCGAGACCATCGCCGAGCTGGCCGGCGTCTCGAAGACCAACCTGCTCTACTACTTCGCCTCCAAGGAGATCCTCTACGTCGAGGTGCTCAAGCGGATCCTCGATCAGTGGCTGGCCCCGCTCAAGGCGATGAGCGCCGAACAGGAGCCGCTCGACGCGATCGACGCCTATCTCAGCGCCAAGCTCGCCGCCGCCCGCGACCAGCCCGAGGCATCGCGGCTGTTCTGCCTGGAAATGATGCAAGGCGCGCCGCTGATCGCGCCGGTGCTCGCTGGAGAGCTCAAACAGCTGGTCGATGAAAAGAGCGAAGTGATCGCGGGCTGGATCGCGCAGGGCCGGCTGGCACCGGTCGACCCGCGTCAACTGCTCTATCTGCTCTGGGCGGCGACCCAGCACTACGCAGACTTCGCGACCCAGGTCCGGGCGCTATCCGGCAGTGGGCTCGAAGACCCCGCTTTCTTCGCCACGGCGCTTGCCACCCTGCGCCGCGCCGTGCTCGAAGGGCTGAAGCCGCGCGCGGACTGAACTCAGGCCGGCATCCCTGCCGCTTCGAGTATCGCCCGTGCCTGGTCGCGAGCGCGCTCGAAGCTGCCGCCCTGGCCGAATCCGATGTCGAGCGCACGGTGCAGCGCGGCTGCACGGGGAGAGAGACCATGCGTGCGTAGCCAGGCCGCACGGGCTTCGACACGCAGCCGGAATGCCTCCCGATCGACCTCGACGCTGCCGCCCAGGTTGTCGGCGCTGACGTTGAAGCGTCGCCGACAAGCCTCGGTGAACAAAAGCTCCACCGCCTGAGGAGCGACCTCGGCGGCCTCGAAGGCTTGCTGCTGGTCTTGGTCACGGCCATCGGGCAGGTACCAGTAGCCGTAATCCTCGAGCATTCGCCGCTGCGGTCCCGCGATGCACCAGTGACTGATCTCATGCAGCGCGCTGGCGAAGAAGCCATGGGCGAAGATGATCCGATGATAAGGGTGCTCGGCGTCCCTCGGGCTATAGAGCGGCTCGCTGCCGCCGCGAACCAGGCGGGTGGCATAGGTGTCGGCGAAGATCCCATCGAACAGCGCGATCAGCGCCTCGATCTGCTGATCTTCGCTGCACTGGGAAATGGACTGGGTTGAGCTCATCAGAAAAGCATCCGTCAATGGCGCCCGCCAAGGCTCGGTCGAGCCGTGGGCGAGAGATCCGAAGCGCCCGGGGCGCACGATTCGGCGCGAATTATACCTTCCGTCATCGCCATTTGACCGAATGGTTTGCTAGCGCGTATCAACACACCCTAGAATCCCGCTCCCTTCGATCCAACCCGGAGCTTCCCTTGGTGTCCCTTTCCCCCGCTCTGCCCCGCATCGATCGCATCCGTGCCAGCCGTCGACTGTGCCGGCTGGCGCTGCCGATCTGCGGTGCCCAGCTGGCGCAGATCGGGGTCAGCACCAGCGGCATCGTGATGGCGGGCCGCTCGAGCACCGTCGATCTCGCCGCGGTCTCGATCGGCGCGAGTCTCTGGGTACCGCTGATGCTGTTCATGAGCGGTACCATGATCGGACTCACCGCGGTGGTCGCCCAGCTGCTCGGCGCGGGCCAGCTCGAGCGCATCCGCGTACAGGTCCACCAGGCGGGCTGGATCGCGCTGGCGATGGGCTCGATCGCAGCCTGCGCGCTCTTCTGGCTGCCATCCGCGGTATTCGCGCTGATGGGCATACCGCCGGAGATCGCCAGCGCCGCCGAAGCCTATCTGCTCGCCGTCGCCTTCGGCATGCCAGCACTGGCCGGCTACCAGGCGCTGCGCGCCTATTCGGACGGTTTCAACCACACCCGCCCCGCGCTCTGGTTCAGCCTGCTCGGTCTCGCGGTCCATCTTCCCCTCGGACTATGGCTGATCTTCGGCGGCGCCGGTGTGCCACCGCTGGGCGCGCTGGGCTGCGGCATCGCCACTGCGGTCTCGATGTGGGCAAGCCTGTTCGGCATGCTGGTCTACACCAAGCGCGCGCGAATCTACCAGCGGGTGGCACTGTGGCGCGGGCTGACCGCGCCACAGCCGGCCCAGCTCCTCGCCCTGCTGCGCCTGGGGCTGCCGATCGGGGTGGCGATCTTCGCCGAGGTGACCATGTTCGCGGTGGTCGCGCTGCTGATCGCCGCCTATGGCACCGTGGTGATCGCAGCCCATGAGGTGGCGCTCAATTTCACCTCGATCCTGTTCATGATGCCATTGGCGGTAGGCATGGCGCTGACCATCCAGGTCGGCACCCGGCTCGGCGAGGGGCGTCCAGGAGCGGCGAGCCAGGAGGCCTGGAACGGGCTTTGGATCGCGCTGGCCGCAGCGCTCGCCAATGCCTTGGTGGTGGCGCTGTTCGCGCGCCAGGTAGCTGCGCTCTACTCCGCCGAACCGGCGGTGCTCGAGCTGGCGGTGGAGCTTTTGTACCTGGCGGTGCTGTTCCAGGTCTCGGACGCACTGCAGATCGGCATCGCCGGCGCCCTGCGCGGCTACAAGGATACCCGCGCGGTGATGCTGATCACGCTGTTCGCCTACTGGGTCGCGGGCCTCGGCAGCGGCTTGGCGTTCGGCCGGGGAGTGCCGGGGGCGTTCGACGGCCTCGGCGTCCATGGCTTCTGGATCGGCCTGATCGTCGGCCTCTCCACCGCAGCGGCCTTGCTCGCCCTGCGCCTGCGCCGGGTCTCTCGACGCCGTCTCGATGACCCGACCCCGCATCCGTCCGCCGCAGCGCCCCCACCCTCGTTCCCAGCCAAGCAGTAGACCCACGCGTATCGATGCGCGACGAGTTCGATCGCCCCTCTGTGCGAATCCCTTTGGGTATGCTAATAGTGAGTCGTCCGGTCGCCGGTGCAACCTTGGGCTGAGTGTCAAAGGCCCTTGGCTGCGGCGGCCGGAATTGCGTCGTGGCAAGCGTGCAGCGAGCCAGGTTCGGTCCGGCGAGCGGCGTTGGAGAGGTGACGCGAATCGCTGCGAGCGTGAGCCCGAAGGGGTAGCGCGCAAGCACAGGCGGCGTGAACTTTTCCAACCCTTGCTTGGCTGATCGACCCGGCTGAAGGGCCTGTCGTCCCCGATGCGCCACCAGACCACAGTGGCAATCACGGGAAGCGCCTGGAACTCTAAGGCGGCATCGATCGGTCCGGGCGTTTCCCGATCGTCGACCGCGGTAGCGGTGTCGAACGGGCGAAGCCTCTACGATCGCGCGCCAAGAGCTTCCAGGCGGATGGGCCGGCACACCGTTCGACACACCGCCTAGGAGGGCCACCATGGGCATACCGCTCCCCCAAACCGCCAAGGTCATCGATTTCGAAAGCATGCGTGATCGCTTTCGCGCCAGACAGCGGATCATCCGCCTGGCGCCCGAGCACGACGGCCTGGAGATGATCTACCGACTAGCTTCGGACAGCGAATCACTCTATGGCATGCCCGTGCTCGCCTGGGCGCTCCAAGACGACGGCCAGATAGTCGGCATGGTGCCCTGGATGGACAAATTGACTCCTTGCCATACGCTCGACGATCCCGAGCACGGCAGCTTCGTCGGTTTTCGCGACCCCGAGACCCAGGAGCTACTCGAAGGCCCCCCTGAACACAAGATTCACGAGCTCGAACACGCCTCGCTCTATTTCGACTACGAGTCGACCGACGAGACTACCCTGATCCAGCATCTGCCCGACACCCAGGGCACCCATGCGCTGTGTCTCGATGACGAGGACCAGCCCTGGCTGCTCAAGCAGGTGCATGGCTGGAGGCTCTATAGCGATGGCGCGATCGAGGCGCTGCTGCTCGATGAAAGCAAGCTGGTCGATACGCCGGTGCTACCGGGCGACGATTGCCTGTATCCGGGCAGCAGTCGCCATGCGGCGCTCTACTTCTTCCAGCGCACCATCGCCAATCGGATCAAGCGCCAGGATCCCGAGACCCTCGAGGCGCTGGCGATGATGGTCAACAGCGGCGACGACGACTGAAATGGCGGTGCGGTAAACCAGCGGGCCCGGCGAAAGCCGGGCCCGCTGCGTATAGGCTGCGTACCTCGTATTTAGAGCGCGCCGCTCAGGCGAGCCTCAGCAGGTATTCGAAACGCCCGTCCTCTTCGCGCCGCTCGAGCAGCTGGTGGCCGAGAAAGGCACAGAACTGCGGTATGTCGCGGGTAGTGGCGGGGTCGGTCGCGATCACCCTGAGCAGCTTGCCGCTGCCTAGGTCGCGCACCTTGTTGTGCATCAGCATGATCGGCTCCGGGCAGTAGAGCCCGGAGGTATCGAGCACATCATCGGCCTCGAACGGCTCGCTCATCGAATCTCCTTGCGCTTCACGCGGATCGTTCACTGGAGGTCGAACCGGCCATGCCTCAGCGCAGCTCGACGAACACCGTCACTTCTTCACGGTCGTGGTAGAGATGACGGCAGTGCAGCCGATAGTCGATCCCTGCGGAATCGAGCTGATCGCGCAGCCTACCGAGACAGGCGTCGACCTCCTGCCAGCGGCGGTTCATCGGCAGCTTGAGGTTGAACACCGAGAAACGGCACCAGCGCTGGGTCAACCAGCGGGACACCATCTCGATCACCCGCGACGGGCGATCGACGATATCGCATACCAGCCAGTCGAGCGTTCCCGGCGGCGACCACTTGAAGCCATCCTCGCGCAGGTGCTCGACCATGCCGGTGCGCATCAGCGCTTTGTCCATCGGGCCATTGTCGATCGCATAGACCTGCATGCCGCGCTGGACGAGCTGCCAGGTCCAGCCGCCGGGCGCGGCGCCGAGATCGGCGGCGGTGGAACCGGGCGCCAGTGCCTCCTCCCAGCGGCTGCGCGGCAAGAACTGGTGCCACGCCTCCTCGAGCTTGAGCGTCGAGCGGCTCGGCGCGTGGGGAGGGAACTTGAGCCTCAGTATGCCTCCCGGGTACTCGCTGCGATTGCCAGGGAAGCTCAGCCCCAGCTGGACCCTGTCACCAGCGGTCCAGAACAGGTGCAAGCGACGGGCTCCGGCGCTTCGGCGCAGCGCCCCCCGTTTGCGAAACAGGCTCTCGAGCGGACGGGCCAGGGCCTTTCCCAGCCCCGCGAGCGCCTTGCCGTCGTTGGTGTCAGGGGCTTCGAACGTCAGTGACTCGAAGCTCCAGCCGCTGGCCACTACCTGGGCGACGATCGGTGAGATCCTGTCGTCGCGCGAAAGCATCTCGAGCGGCGGCAGCGCGACCAGCGACTGGCGGGCGAACACCGTCGCCTCGAGCGGCAGGCTGCGCTGCAGCGGATTGACCGGCGAGCCGTCGATGCTGATCGCACGCACATAGCCCGCCCCTGGCTCGGCGGCATAGCGCAGCGGCGCTTCACCCAGGCGATCGGCAAGCTCGGCGGCAAGATCCGACTCGAAGCCGGGTCGGCAATAGAGCAGCCATTCATTGGCCACCAAGGGAGAAACCTGGTCTTGCATCGAAGGGACACTTGTGCGGCGAAAAGAAGCGGCGGTATCGATACCGCCATGTTCGAGCAAGGCAGTGTAGCCGATCGGCCCGGCTCCTCCCAGCCAAGCGATCGGGCACCGCCCGGATGCAACGAGGCCCCGATGTCTCCATCGGGGCCTCGTACAGCGACTCGCGGTCATCGCACCACGCCCGGCCCGAAGCCGGCCGCCGCCGCTGTCTCGACTACGCAGTCATGTCGCTGCGCGGCTGACGCTTACTGCTCCTGCACCATGGCCTGGACGCGCTGAAGCAGTTCCGGATCCTGCTGGATGGCCTGGCCGATCTGGTTGAATTCCTCGACCTGGAGGCCGCTGTCCTGGACGGCCTGAACCATTTTTTCGTTGGCCTCCTCGCGAACCTGGCGAACCTGGTCCTCATCGCTGCCCGCGGACTGCAAGCGATCGGTATAGCTCTGCGAGATCGAGGCGATCTCCTGAGAAGCGGAAGCGAAGTCCTGCAACTGCTGATCGCTGAAGTTCTGCTGTGCGGGAGCGGACTGGGCCGCGGCGCCGCCCTGCTGGGCCGCTTCCTGGGCGAAGACCGCGGGAGCGGCGACTGCACCAGTGGTGAGCAGGGTTGCTGAGATGATGGCGGTGGTCCGTTTCATTACATCCTCCGGGAGTTTCACTTTAGCTGCTTGCCATGAGTACGACGGCAGTCGCGCACATGAGTTCCCCATTCACAGTGATTTTCCTCGTTTCTTTTGCGCGAAAATCCACACCGTGACGCCCTATCACTGCTGGTGGGCCAAGTTCTTTTCAACCCCATGGCGAAAAAAAGACTTCAAAAATGTAACGAAGAGTTATCACCGCCGGTATGAGTCACCGCTCCACCACCCGCCCTTACAATGGCTCACATTTCAGCTGTCGAAACTGACCCATCGTGTGCGCTCACGCGAGCCGGCTGCGAGTGATAAACTGCCGCCCGCCACCGCTCTCGTCCGACCTCGCGAAAGGAGACCTCCGCCATGACTCCCCATCTGCTTTCCGTCGATCAGCTCGATCGCGATGCGATCGATGAACTCTTCGCCATCGCCCAGCGGATGGAGCCGATCGCCCGACGGCGCAAGATCTGCCGCGTACTCGAAGGGGCGGTACTGGGCAACCTGTTCTTCGAGGCCAGCACCCGTACCCGAATCAGTTTCAACGTCGCCTTCTGCCGCCTTGGCGGCTCGGTCTGCGACACCACCGGCTTCACCTTCTCGTCGATGGCCAAGGGCGAATCGCTGACCGATACCAGCCGGGTACTCGGCGGCTATTGCGACGCCTTGGTAATGCGCCACCCGGACCTCGGCTCGGTGGCCGAGTTCGCCAGCGCCGTCAACGTGCCAGTGATCAACGGCGGCGACGGCCCCGGCGAACACCCGAGCCAGGCGCTGCTCGATCTCTACACCATCGAGCGCGAGTTCGAGCGTATCCAGCGACCCTTGGCCGGCGCGCATATCCTGATGACCGGCGATCTCAAGTACGGACGCACCGTGCACTCGCTGATCAAGCTGCTCTCGCTGCACGAGCCGATGCACATCACCCTGGTCGCGCCGACCGGGCTCGAGATGCCGACCCCGCTGCTGGACCTGGTGGCCGATCGCGGCCATCGCCTCGAGCTCCGCGACAGCCTCGACGAGGTGTTCGAACCGATCGACGTGATCTACGCGACACGTATCCAGAAAGAGCGCTTCACCGAAGAGATGATCGAGAGTTTCAAGGGCATCTCCGATGAGTTCATCGTCAATCGCGCCTTCCTCGATCGTCGCTGCACTCCCGGTACCATCGTCATGCATCCGCTGCCACGCGACGGACGCCCCGGTGCCAACGATCTCAGCACCGATCTCAACGGCGACCCGCGCCTGGCGATCTTCCGCCAGACCGACAATGGCATCCCGGTGCGGATGGCGATCTTCGCCAAGCTGATGGGAATCGAAGCCGATTTCGACCGCGACCTGCGCGATGTCGGCTGGCGGGTTCCCGAGGCCATCGGCGTGGACGACGCGCGGTTCTGACTCACAGGCCCGCCTGCCATGGCGGGTCTCCTTTTCCTCGGCCTTGAGAACCCTGCATGGAACTGGCCCTCGACTGGCACCTGATCCTACTGCTCGGCGGCGTCGCGCTGGTCGCCGGCTTCATCGACACACTCGCCGGCGGCGGCGGGCTGATCACCGTGCCCACGCTGATGCTCATGCAGGTACCGCCGATCAACGCGATCGCCACCAACAAGCTGCAGGGCAGTTTCGGCACGCTGATCTCCACCCTGACCTTGTGGCGACGCGGGCACATCGATCCCGCCAAGCTCAAGCGCCCGTTCATCTGGTCGCTGGCGGGCTCGGCGATAGGCGCGGTGCTGGTGCAGTGGGTCGACGCCAGCGCCTTGGAGATCCTGGTGCCGGTGGTGCTCACGCTGATCGCGCTCTACTTCCTGCTCGCCCCCGGCGCCGGCAGTATCGAACGCAAGCCGCGCATCGGCGAGCGCCTGCATCGGCGACTGGTGATCCCGCTGATCGGGTTCTACGACGGCTTCTTCGGCCCTGGCACCGGCTCGTTCTTCTCACTCTCCGAAGTCGCCCTGCGCGGCCGCGACCTGGTCACCGCCACCGCTACCGCCAAGGCGCTCAACCTCGCCAGCAACCTGGCATCGCTTGCGATCTTCATCCTCGGCGGCAAAGTGCTGTGGCTGGTCGGCGCCGTCATGGTGGTCGGCCAGTTCGTCGGTGCCTACCTCGGTGCCCGCGCGGTGGTCTCCGGCGGTGCGCGGCTGATCCGCCCGGTGATCGTACTGGTCTGTCTCGCCATGCTCGGCCGCTACGCCTGGCAGAACGGCCTGCTACCGACCTGGTTCTAAATCCTTGGCGTCACGGCCATACTCGATGCAGCGGGTCGCTCTTCATCGGGCAGAGCGCGGCGACATCACTAAAGCCAAAACAACCATGGTTAATTTGTTTTGTTTTGGTTTAAATAGGCTCTCTACAGTCAAATCATCATGCCAAGGAGCCTTTGAAGATGCCGACGCTCGACCAAGCAATGAAGCACATGCTCGCCACCCAGCTGCCAATTCAGTCGACCGTATCCCGTGAGGGCCTGCCCGACATCGGGCCAAAGCGCTCGCTGCGGATATATGACGACCACACGTTGATCTACAACGAGAATACGGGAGGGCAAACACTGGAGAATCTGCGCGCTGGCTCGCGGATCGCGGTAGCCGTGATTGACCGCGAGGCGCTGGATGGCTATCGCTTCATCGGGCAGGCCGAAATATATGACAGCGGAGCGCCTTACGACGACGCGCTCGCTTTCGCTGCAATGGCAGGAATGAAAAAGCCCAAGTTCGCGGTGCTGATCCGTATCGAACAAATTCATACCCTGCGCTCGGGGCCTGACGCGGGCAAGCTGCTCCAGGCCGGCTGAGCAGAACTAGCTCGGTCTTACCTGACCTGAACGAGCGACATGGGGAGGCGTCATCCGCGGTGAAAAGCCACGCCTCCCCTTTGCTCAGCGCCTTCCCCAACCCTATCAGCCGCGAATGCCCAAAAGACCAGTAGGCATGCGCCGAGCCACACCTCCACCCACCTCGGATCTTGATCGTCCGTGCCTGGGAAACGAGAGATTCCCCCTGACTCAAGCGCCCCATTCACGCGCGGTGCGCCAGACGCACATCGCGATGAAGTAGACCGAGGTCGCAGCCCATCCCCACAGCGCCCAGCTGGCGTGCACCGGGCTCGACAGCACAAGCGAAGTGGCGCATACGCACCAGAGCAGGGTGACGGCGATGTTGAGCGGCATGAACTGGCGCACTCGGAAGGGATGCAGGAACTTCATCCGGGTGAGGGTCAGCGCAGCGAGTACCACGATGATCGCGAAAGTGACGTAGGGCGGGAAGTCGAGGATGTAGAAGTAGGCGGCGATGATGTTCCAGGCGGCGGGAAAACCGACGAAGTAATTGTCCTGGCTCTTCATATTGACGTTGCAGAAGCAGAACATCGACGAGAGCAGGATGATCACCACCGAGAGCAGCTCGAGATAGGCCGGCAGCGGCACGAAGTAGTAGATGAAGATCGCCGGGATGAACGCCCAGGTGAGGTAATCGATCACCATGTCGAGGGTCGAGCCATCGAAGTGCGGCAGCACCGTCTTGACCTCGTACTTCCGCGCCAGCGTGCCATCCAGGCCGTCGACCATCATCGCGGCACCCAGCCATAGCAGGCAGGCAACCGGGTTGCCGTCGACCAGCGCAAGCAGCGCCATCATCCCCAGCACCACCCCGCTGGCGGTGATCGCATGCACGCTCCAGGCTTTCCAGATCGAGACGCGGGACCCGGTGTCGGGAGAAAGGGATTGAGTCACGTTCACTCCTGTGGAGGCGCCTTGCCCCCTTTGGTTTGGTCTGCGCGAGCGCGGCGAACGCTTGCACTGGGCGCGCACGCTACTACAGGTCGGTGGCGAGAGGGAAATCCGATACCGAGCCACCATCATTGCAGACGTTGAAGATAGCCTACCCCACCGAGCTGGCGCATCTGCCTCTCCACCCATTGGATGCGCTGGGCCACGCGGGCGTTAGGCCGCAGCGGGTCCCACACTCTTGGCGCCGGCAGCACCGCCGCCAGCCGCGCGGCCTGCCCTGTGCCGAGCTCGGCGGCGCCGATCCCGAAGTAGTGCCTGGCCGCGGCTTCGGCACCGAACACCCCGACGTCCCACTCAGCGAGATTGAGGTAGACCTCGAGAATCCGTTGCTTCGGCCACAGGAACTCTATCAGCAGGGTGAACCAGGCTTCGATCGCTTTGCGAGACCAGCTCGAGTCGCTCCAAAGCCATAGGTTCTTGGCGGTCTGCTGGCTTATCGTACTGGCACCGCGCAGCGAGCCCCCGCTGCGCCAGGCGCTCAGCGCCTGCTGGATCTGCTGCTGGTCGAAACCATGGTGAACGGGGAAACGCTGGTCTTCGGCGGCGATCACTGCAAGCTTGAGCTGCGGGGAAATATCGGCGTAGTCGACCCAGCGATAGTCGTAGCCCATCGCGCGCCCTTCACTGAGCGCTTGCAGTTCGCGCTCGATCATCACCGAAGATACCGGCACCGGCAGCCAGCGGAAAAGCAGCACGGAGAGTACCGAAAGCATCACGAACCCCACCGAAAGCCCTGCGATCCAACGTCCCAGCCTTGCGATGAAGGAAGGCGAGCGCGTACGGCGAGTGGCTCTGGGCATCGAGTTCTCGGCAAGTCGAAGGGGTGGGAAGTGGGATTATAGCCGTTCATCCGGCGCATTGTCCTCGCCGCAGCCGGCCCGGGGTGAAACCACGCCGCCCCGGTCGATTGCTTTTTCCGCCATCGTTCGATAAAAAGAACGTTCTTTTCATCGAACGAGATAAACCCATGGATCCAGCGCTGCGCGCCCGGCTCGGTGGCCGGATCACCCAGCTGCGCGAAGCACGCGGCTTCTCGCTATCGGCCCTGGCCGAGCGGGCGAACATGGCCAAGTCGAATCTCTCCAATCTCGAGCAGGGCCTCGGCAACCCGACCGTCGATACGCTCTGGCGCCTTGCCGGCACCCTCGGCGTGACCTTCGGCGAACTGGTCGATACCCTCGAGGCACCGCTGTCATTCGAGGAGTCGCCACCGAACGGCATCGTCACCACCCTGCTCTGCCGCCAGGGCGAAGGCGCCCGGATCGACGTCTACCTGATGCGCTTCGAGCGCGGTGCGCAACGGATCGCTGCCGCCCATCCGGCGGGGGTGATCGAGCACGCCCTGGTGCTCGCCGGCGAGCTCGAGCTGGGCGCGAACGACTCGCCCGAGCGCCTCGTTCGCGGTCAGACGAGCCGCTTTGCCGCGGATATCCCCCACTGCTATCGCAACCTGGGCGACACGGCCACGATCCTGCTGACGATCTTCTATCGCTGAGCCCGGCCCCGCTGATCCTCCAGGATGAAGACCCAACCACCTTCGAGACACGTCAAATGAAACTATCGAGCAGCCTGGCGCTGATTGGCCGAACCCCGCTGCTGGCACTGCATCGGCTCAGCCCGCCAGGCAGCACCATCTGGGCCAAGGCGGAATTCCAAAATCCCGGCGGCAGCATCAAGGATCGTCCGGCGCGCTACATCCTCGAACATGCCAGAGCCTCGGGCTCCCTGTCGCCGCGGCAACCCGTGGTCGAGATGACCAGTGGCAACATGGGCGCGGGCCTAGCGGTGGTCTGTGCCACCCTGGGCCATCCCTTCATCGCGGTGATGTCCTGCGGGAACAGCCCAGAGCGCGTACGCATGCTGGAGGCGCTGGGCGCCGAGGTGATCCTGGTCGATCAAGTCGATGGCCGGCCCGGCAAGGTCACCGGTGCCGATATCGCCGCGGCGACACTGCAAGCGAAGCGAGTGGCCGCCGACCGTGACGGCTTCTACGTCGACCAGTTCAACAACGACGGCAGTACCGCGGCTCATGAGCTGAGCACTGGGCCCGAGATCCATGCGGACTTGGGCGAAGAACTCAGCGCCTTCGTCGCCATCGTCGGCAGCGCAGGCACCTTCGTCGGCGTCTCCCGCTATCTCAAGCGCCAGCGCGGAGGCATCGTCTGCGCCGCGGTCGAGCCAGCCGGCGCCGAGGTGCTCGCCGGCCAACCGCTGCACAAGCCCCAGCACCTCATCCAGGGCACCGGATACGGCACACGGCCGCCCCACTGGGATCCCCGGCTCGTCGATGCCTACCTGGCGGTCACCGATGAGGAGGTCATCGACTACAAGCGCCGGTTGGCCCATCAGGAAGGTCTGCACGTAGGATATTCGTCGGCGGCCAACGTCTGCGCCTGCGTCAAGCTCATCCAGCGGGGCGGATTGGGCGATGCTCCGCAGGTGGCCACCCTCCTCTGCGATACCGGGCTGAAATATGCATGACCAAGACGACGACTGGCCGGCTGGTCGATGGCTGAACTCAGCCAAGCCGTTCGGCGTGGTAGCGCAGATGATCGTCGATGAAACTGGCAATGAAGAAGTAGCTATGGTCGTAGCCGGGTTGGCGACGCAGCCATAGCGGATGACCGCTCACCGCGCAGGCCTGCTCGAGCCGCTCGGTCTTGAGCTGGTGCTCGAGGAAGTCGTCCGCCTCCCCTTGGTCGACGAACAGCGCCAGGCGATCGGGCTGGCCGCTGCCGGCGAGGATCAGCTCGCAGGTGTCGTAGGCCTTCCATGCCTCGCGGTCTGCTCCCAGATAGCCCGAGAACGCCTTCTCTCCCCACGGCACCGCGGAGGGATTGACGATCGGTGAGAACGCCGACACCGAGGCGTAGCGCCCGGGGTTGCGCAGTGCAAGCACCAGTGCGCCGTGCCCGCCCATGGAATGGCCGAAGATCGACTCACGCTCGGCTAAATCGAAGTTCGCCCGCACTACCAGCGGCAGCTCCTCGAGGACGTAGTCGTACATCCGGTAGTGGTCGCGCCAGGGCGCTTCGGTGGCGTTGAGGTAGAACCCCGCACCCGAGCCGAAATCATAGGTGTCATGCTCGCCGGGCAGGTCGAGTCCACGCGGGCTGGTATCGGGGCAGACGATCGCGAGGCCGAGCTGGCTGGCGAGCCGATGGGCGCCCGCCTTCTGCATGAAATTCTCATCGGTGCAGGACAGCCCCGAAAGCCACCAGAGCAGCTTGGGCCGAGGATGGGCGGCCTGATCCGGCAGGAAGATGCCGAAGATCATCGGGCAGTCGAGTACCCGCGAGTAGTGGCGAAAACGTTTGTAGACGCCGCCGAAGCTCTTGTTGGAGGAGAGCTCTTCGACGACGGTGACGTCTTGACTGGACTGGCTCATTGCGCGGATTGCCTCTATTGCCGAGGCGCACCGGGCCGAATGGCGCGGCACGCGTTCAAGGGGGATGACCAGCGAGGATGCCTCGCGGATGGCCCCTAGTCTAGCCAATCCACGGGCCAGGCATTAAAGGGGGCCGATGACGGGAGATCATCGCCATGGGGCAAAGCTCCCTGCATCCTCTTTCCGATCCGCCATTGGCGTATCACCCTGCCGCGCGGCGCGCCCGGCCTGGCTCAGTAGTAGAGCCTTCGCATACCGTCGCTCATCGAGTTGGCCGAGAATCTCGCTACCTGGGAGATGCGCTCGGGATCCGGCAGTTCGATGCGGTTGCGATGACGATAGATCAAACCCTCCTCGCGCAGGTCCGAGAAGGTACGGCTGATATGCACAGCGCTCAGGCCAAGGATGTCGGCGAGCACCTGCTGCGACAGCGGCAGTTCGAACTGGTTGCCGATGCCTCGATCGATACGCTTGAGCCGCACGTACATCTCGAAGATGAAATGCGAAAGCTTCTCTCGCGCGGTGCGCCGTCCAAGATTCACCAGGCGCTCGGTGAGCAGCGTCTGGTTGCGTGCGGAGATCGACAGCAAGGTCGAACCGAGCCGCGACGAGCTCTTGAACATGTTGCTCAGGCGGTCCATCGACAGCCGGCATACCACCCCTGAGGTCAGCATGTTGACGTTGGCCAGCCGGCAGGCGAAAGAAAAATCGGCCAGCCCAATCACATCCCCAGGCAGATAGACGTCGAGTACCTGCCGGGTGCCGTCGTTCATGTCGCGATAGGAAATCGCCCAGCCCTGGCTGATCGCGTACAGATCGTTGGTTTCGTCTCCTTCTTTCCAAAGCGTCGTCCCCGCCGATACCCTCAGCGGCTCTTTCTCGAGCTCAGCAAGAATCTCCATATCACCATCGCTCAATTCCCCGTAATGACTGAACTGGGAAACGATGCAGCTTTCTCGATGCGTCATGGTCTGCGGTCCACAATCTTGGTTATCGTCGTTCTTAATACCGCAATTGATAGTGAATCGGCACCCGCCAGCGCACCGAACTCCCTGCTGCACGCTCTGCACAGTCGCCTGTCCATCGACGCAACCAGTTGATTCGCGCGGAGGTATTGTCAATCGTCACAGCACGCGGGCGGTATAACCTGAGTTATGTAAAACCACTTTGCGATGCTTTTTTTCGGCCCAAGAAAAATGCCGGTCGCCTTGAAGGGCGCCCGGCATTCTGATCATCGGCTAGCGGCCACAGCGATTACCAGCCGGTGACTTCCTTCAGCGCATCGCCGATCTGCGCCAGCGAGCGTACGGTCTTGACCCCTGCGGCCTCGAGCGCGGCGAACTTCTCATCCGCAGTGCCCGCACCACCGGAGATGATCGCCCCAGCGTGGCCCATGCGCTTGCCGGGAGGCGCGGTGACGCCGGCGATGTAGGAGACCACCGGCTTGGTCACGTGCTCCTTGATGTAGGCCGCGGCCTCTTCCTCGGCGGTACCGCCGATCTCGCCGATCATCACGATCGCCTCGGTCTGCGGATCCTCCTGGAACAGCTTGAGGATGTCGATGAAGCTCGAACCCGGAATCGGGTCGCCGCCGATACCGACGCAGCTCGACTGACCGAAACCGTGGTCGGTGGTCTGCTTGACCGCTTCGTAGGTCAGGGTGCCGGAGCGCGAAACGATCCCTACCTTGCCGGGCTGGTGGATGTGTCCCGGCATGATGCCGATCTTGCTCTGCCCAGGGGTGATCACGCCCGGGCAGTTCGGCCCGATCAAGCGCACGCCGAGCTCATCGCACTTGACCTTGACCTGGAGCATGTCGAGGGTCGGGATGCCTTCGGTGATGCAGACGATCAGCTTGATCCCGGCGTTGGCCGCCTCGAGGATCGAGTCCTTGCAAAACGCAGCCGGTACGTAGATCACCGAGGCTTCGGCGCCGGTCTTCTCGACGGCTTCCTTGACGGTATCGAACACCGGCAGCTCGAGGTGGGTCTGGCCCCCCTTGCCCGGGGTCACGCCACCGACCATCTTGGTGCCGTATTCGATCGCCTGGGAAGAGTGGAAAGTGCCCTGGCCGCCGGTGAAGCCCTGGCAGATGACCTTGGTGTTGCTGTCGATGAGGATGCTCATTGGTTGCCCCCTGCTGCTTTGACGACCTGCTGAGCCGCGTCGGTCAGGCTGGTTGCCGCAATGATGTTGAGACCGCTATCGGCCAGTTTCTTCGCACCCAGTTCGGCGTTGTTGCCTTCCAGGCGTACGACCACGGGCACTTCGACACCCACCTGCTCGACCGCGCCGATGATGCCCTCAGCGATCATGTCGCAGCGCACGATGCCGCCGAAGATGTTGACCAGCACCGCTTTGACCGAATCGTCCGAGAGGATGATCTTGAACGCCTCGGCGACGCGCTCCTTGGTCGCACCGCCACCTACGTCGAGGAAGTTGGCCGGCTGGCCGCCGTTGAGCTTGATGATGTCCATGGTGCCCATGGCGAGACCGGCACCGTTGACCATGCAGCCGATGTTGCCGTCGAGCGCGACGTAGTTGAGCTCCCACTCGGCGGCGTGCGCCTCGCGCTCGTCCTCCTGGGAGGGATCGCGCATCGCGCGCAGGTCCGGATGACGATAGAGCGCGTTGGAGTCGAGATTGATCTTGGCGTCGAGGCAGTGCAGGTCGCCCTGCTCGGTGATCACCAACGGGTTGATCTCGAGCAGCGCCAGATCCTTTTCCTCGAACATCTTGGCGAGGCCGAGGAAGATCTTGGTGAACTGGCCGAGCTGGGTCTTGTTCAGCCCCAGCTTGAAGCCAAGCTCACGCGCCTGGTAGGGCTGCGCGCCGACCAGCGGATCGATGGTCGCCTTGAGAATCTTCTCGGGGGTCTCGTGCGCGACCTTCTCGATCTCGACGCCGCCCTCGGTCGAGGCCATGAACACGACCCGGCGGCTGGAACGATCGACCACCGCGCCCAGATAGAGCTCGTTGGCGATGTCGGTGCACGACTCGACCAGGATCTTGGCGACCGGCTGGCCCTTCTCGTCGGTCTGGTAGGTCACCAGGTTCTTGCCCAGCCACTGCTGAGCGAACGCCTTGGCCTCGTCGCGGCTCTTGACCAGCTTGACCCCGCCGGCCTTGCCGCGCCCACCGGCGTGGACCTGTGCCTTGACCACCCACATATCGCCGCCGATCTTGTCACAGGCAGCGGCGGCATCCTCGGGCGTATCGACTGCAAAGCCCTTGGATACCGGCAGGCCGTAGTCGGCGAACAGCTGCTTACCCTGATATTCGTGAAGGTTCATCGTCTCTCATGCCATTGGTTGCATTGGACTGTTTACGACCGCAGCCGCCATGGACGCTGCCTGGCTCGGCGCCTGGAAGATACCCTCCCGGACGTCACACAGGGTCCTTGCATACGTAAGTCTCTCGACGGCCTCGCATGCGTCGGCTTGCGGGTCGCGTTGATGCGTTCGCGCAGGAGGCCAAGGCTTGAGCGCCTGGGCTCGGAGCGCGACGCGGCGACACCGATAGACGAAGAGGGCCTCGAGGCCCTCTTCGAATCTCACTTGCGCTTCTTGCGATTGGCCATGTGGATGGCGTGACCATCCACCGCCAGTGCTGCTTCGTGGATCGCTTCCGAAGTGGTCGGGTGAGCGAAACAGGTCAGCGCCAGATCCTCGGCACTCGAGCCGAACTCGAGCGCGATGACTCCCTGGGCCACCAGTTCGCCGGCGTGCTGGGAGAGGATGTGGACGCCCAGCACACGGTCGGTCTTGGCGTCGGCGATCACCTTGGCCATGCCTTCCGGTGCGTTGTTGGCCAGCGCCCGGCCATTGGCCGAGAACGGGAAAGTACCGACCTTGTAGTCGACCCCTTCGGCCTTGAGCTGCTGCTCGGTCTTGCCGACCCAGGCGACTTCCGGCGAGGTGTAGATCACGCTCGGGATCGCCTCGTAGTTCATCTGCGCTTTATGCCCGGCGATGATGTCGGCCACCATCACGCCCTCTTCCGAGGCCTTGTGCGCGAGCATCGGGCCGCGAACCACGTCGCCGATCGCGAATACGCCATCGACGCTGGTGCGGCACTGCTCATCGACCTTGATGAAGCCGCGCTGGTCGAGTTCGACGCCGGCGTCATCGGCGAGCAGCTTCTCGGTATAGGGCTTGCGGCCGACGCAGACGATCAGCTTGTCGAAGGTCTGGGTCTTGTCGCCCTCCTTGTCGGCATAGCGCACTTCGACTTCGTTGCCCTTGACCTCGCTGCCGGTGACCTTGGCGCCGAGTTTGATCTCGAGGCCCTGCTTGGCGAGCAGCTTCTGGGCTTCCTTGGCGATCTGAGCATCCACCGAGGGAAGGAACTCCTCGAGCGCCTCGATTACCGTGACCTCGCTGCCGAGACGACTCCATACCGAGCCGAGCTCGAGACCGATCACCCCTGCGCCGATCACGCCGAGCCGCTTCGGCGCCTCGGTGAACTCGAGCGCACCGCTCGAATCGACGATGATGTCGCCGGTCATCGGCGCCGGTGGGATGTTGACCGGCACTGAACCGGAGGCGATCACTACCTGGCTCGCCTCGTACGTCTCGACGCTGCCGTCGTGGCCCGTGACTTCGACCTTCTTGCCGGCGAGCAGCTTGCCGGCGCCCTCGAGCGCGGTGACGCCGTTGGCCTTGAACAGCATGCTGATGCCGCCGACGTTCTTGTTGATCACCTGCTGCTTGAACTCGAGCATCTTGGCGACGTTGGTCGATACGTCGCCGACCTCGATGCCGATCTCGGCGAAATGATCACGCGCCTCGACGAACTTGTGCGAGGTCTCGAGCAGCGCCTTGGAGGGAATGCAGCCGACGTTGAGGCAGGTGCCGCCGTGGACGGTCTTGCCTTCCTTGTTGACCCACTTCTCCACGCAGGCGGTCTTCAGTCCGAGCTGTGCGGCACGGATGGCGGCAACATAGCCGCCAGGGCCCGCGCCGATGACGATCACATCGAATTTATCGGCCATGAAATCTTCCCGATCCTTTGTTTACGACCCGCTCCGGAGAGCGGAGCAGGCCAATGACTAATCAGACGAGCAGGGCGCCGCTCAAACCTCGAGCAAAAAGCGCGCCGGATCCTCGAGCAGCTCCTTGACCGCGACCAGGAACTGGACCGCGTCCTTGCCGTCGATCATCCGGTGGTCGTAGGAGAGCGCCAGGTACATCATCGGCCGGATCACCACCTG
>NZ_JHYY01000035.1 GCF_000621205.1 Halotalea alkalilenta DSM 17697
TTGCACCGGGGTTTGCGACATGGATGTCGCAAAAGGCGCGCCCGGACAGGGACGTCCATGCGCGCCGACCCGAGGGCAAGCGATTGATCGGCCAGGGTTTCGCGATCTCGTGGCGGCGCGTCCCCTTTCAGGGGGAGCGCGAGGGGACCGCCCCTCGCATCTAAGCGAGCAAGAGGCGCGTTAGGACCCAAACGGTTCTCGACTCGCCAGGATCGAAAGCGTCGCTGGGTCTAAAGGGGTTTGTCATTAATCTGGGGCCGCCGCCCCTCTCGGGGCGGCGGGCTCTACTTTCCATCACCTGGGATCAGAGTTCGACGCAGTCGAACCTGACATCGGGGTCGACGTCGGCATCGTAATCGACGTCGCTGCGCCCGAAGCCGAACAGCTTGAGGAATTCGTGCTTGTAGCCGGCGTAATCGGTGATCTGGAACAGGTTCTCGCTGGTCACCTGCGGCCACAGCGCCTTGCAGGCGTCCTGGACGTCGTCGCGCAGCTCCCAGTCGTCGAGGCGCAGGCGCTGCTCATCGTCGGTCTCGGGCCTGGCCCCGTCCTCGAGGTAGAGCCGCTCGCGGAACAGGCGATTGAGCTGGTCGATGGTACCCTCGTGCAGCCCCTTCTCCTTCATGATCTTGTAGACCATCGAGATGTAGAGCGGCATCACCGGGATCGCCGCGCTGGCCTGGGTGACCACCGACTTGAGCACCGCGACGTTGGCTCCGCCATCGATCTTCGCCAGGCGGGTATCGAGGCGCCGGGCGGTAGCGTCCAGATCGGCCTTGGCCTTGCCAAGCGCCCCATGCCAGTAGATCGGCCAGGTGATCTCGGTGCCGATATAGCTGAACGCGACGGTGCGAGCGCCGGGCGCGAGCGCGCCGGCACGCTCCAGCGCATCGATCCAAAGCTCCCAGTCCTGCCCGCCCATCACCGTGATGGTGTCCTCGATCTCCTGCTCGGTGGCAGGCTCGACCGATGCCTCGATGATGATATCCTTGTTGGTGTCGATCGCGGTCGCGGTGTAGGTCTCGCCGATCGGCTTCAAAGCGGAGCGTTTGAGCTCACCGCTGTCCGGAAGCTTGCGCACCGGCGAGGCGAGCGAGTAGATCACCAGGTCGATCTGGCCGCCCATCTCGTTTTTGATCAGCTCGATGGACTTGTCGCGCGCCTCGTTCGAGAACGCATCGCCATTGATCGACTTGCTGTAGAGCCCCTTTTGCTTGGCGAACTTGTCGAATGCCGCGGCGTTGTACCAGCCCGCGGTTCCAGGCTTCTTCTCACTGCCTGGTTTCTCGAAGAACACACCAAGGGTGTCCGCGCCGTAACCGAACGCCGCGGTGATCCGCGCGGCCAGGCCATAACCGCTGGAGGCACCGATCACCAGCACTTTCTTCGGCCCATCGCTTTGCACGCCACGCTTGGTGGTCGCCTCGATCTGCTCGAGCACGTTTCGCTCACAACCGACCGGATGCGTGGTGGTGCAGATGAAGCCGCGAACCTTGGGGTGGATGATCAACTCAAGTACCTCATCGATGAATGGTATCCGCGGCATTCTAGCGGCTGACGGATACGATGAAAAATCGATCCGACCAAAAGCGGTTGGCGCTTTGGTCGGACCGGCAACCGGTGAAGAATCGAGGGTCGACGATCAGCGCGACGGCGCCTCGTCGTCGCCCTCCTCGGTACCTTCGAGCTCGTTGCCGAGCACGTCCTCGCTTTGTCCCGCCTTGGCGCGAGTGAGAGCACGAGGCGTTTGCCCGGGCGCCGGCGCGGCGCCTTCGGCGAGGCGCTCGGCCTCGGCCTCGGTGACCCGCACCGGTGGCGCGTTGCCATTCTTGTCCTGGCCGAAGTGGACCACGGTCTGGGGATAGGGAATCTCGATGTTGGCGGCGTTGAAGTGCTTCTTGACCAGCCGGTTGAAACCGCGCTGGACCGCCCACTGCATGCCGGGGGAGGTCTTGATCAGTACCCTGATTCTCACCCCGCGCTCATCGATCGCCACCACCCCGGGAATGGTCATCTCCTCGAGGATCGAAGGTGCCAGCACCGGATCCTGCTGGAGCTCCTCGAAGGCGTGCTCTAGATGACGGATCGCATCGTCGACGCTCTCCCGGTGGGAGATGGTGTACTCCCCCAAATGGTAGGAGAAGTCGCGCATATGGTTGGTCACGGTATCCACCGAGGAGAACGGGATCAGGTGGTAGCCGCCGTCCATGGTGCGAATCCCCACCGAACGGATGGTCAGTCGCTCCACCGTGCCGAACACGCCGCCGGCCTCGACCACATCGTTTTGGTTCATGCCGTTTTCGAGCTGGATGAACACACCGGTGATGATGTCCTGGACCAGCTTCTGCGCACCGAAGCCGATGGCGAGACCGACCACACCGGCACCCGCGATCAGCGGCGCAATGTTGATTCCTATCTGCGACAGCACGACCAGCAGCGTCATGGTCACGATGACGATCAGCATGGCGTTGCGAAACAGCGCCAGCAGGGTCTGTTCGCGCGCGCTCGGCGCCTTGCCACCGACGCCGCTCAGGCGATGCTCGATAACGCTCGCGAGCACCGTCCACACCAGAGCGGCGAAGAACAGGATCAGGGCGACGTGCAGGACCACTGCGATCGCCTCGCCCCCCACCGGAGAAGCGAGCCATGCGGAGAGATCGAAGACGTGCCAAGCGTCGAGCACCGCCAGCACCACGAACAGCGTGAGCAGCAGGCGGATCGCCCTGAGCGCGGCCGGCACGTAGGAATTGAGCCGCATCTCGAGCTTGGGCAGGCGGGCGCGCAGTTCGTCGGAGAGCAGGATCCGCTTGGACGACGCAGAGGTCAGCAGCGCCGAGACCAGCAGTCCCAACCCGACCGCGAGCAGCGTCTGCAGCGTGGCGCGCGCCATGAACGGCAGCGCTTCGGCCGGCGACAGCTGGCTGATCACCAGCAGCACGACGAAATAGAGGATCGCGAACAGGTGCCAAGTGCGCGCCAGCATCCGCTCCAGGGTAGCGACCGGCGCAAGCCTTACGGTAGCGGCGTGCTGCTTGAGCCGATCGCCGATCAGCGAGCGATTCTTGAGGATCACGGCCACCGCATAGATGAACACGCCGACCATGATCAGCAGGTTGAGCATCTGCCCCACCGCCGGGGAGAAGATCGCTCTCGCCAGCGGCACCACCACCAGCAGGCCGTAGCCGGAGACCCCGATCAGCCGGGCCATCCAGCGGTTCCAGTAGCGCGCCACCTGGTCGTCCATCGGGAACAGGCGCAGGTTCGGGTAACGGGTGGCGAAGATCATCCGTACCAACGCCTTGCTGATCTCGACCACCACGAAGGCATTGATGAACAGCGACTCCATCCGCCCGATGTCGCCATTCGGGCCGACCCCGAAGAGTCCGACCGAATAGCCCACCGCACCGGCGAGCACTACCACCAGGATATCTATCCCCAGCGAACCGAATACCGCAGCCAGCCGGCCGAGCAGGGTCGATGCACTCATCACCCGGCGCTTTCGCCCCTTCTCAGCCTCGCGGCTCTCATCGATCACGGTGACGTGGGGACGGTTGGCGATCCACCGATCGATACGCCGGTAGAGCAGTGCGGCCAGCCCGCGCAGCACGAAGAAGGCGGCGAAGATCGCAACGACCACCACCACCAGCCCGGTCAGCAGTTCGATCCACCGTTCAGCGCTGACGCCGGAGACTCCCTGGCCGCTGCCCAACTCGCGCAAAGTGCGCATCGCCTCGCCGAAGTCGGCCGCAAGGCCCTGGGCGAAGCGCTGGGTGGCATCCGCGATCTGACCACCGACCGACTGCGACTCATCGAGACCGTCGAGCGGCGTCTGGTCGTCGGCGGCCTCTTCCCGCCCCCCTTGCTGCCCCCCTTCCGGCGCGGCCAGCGAGCGCAGCTGTTGAATCAACTGGTCGCGGGTCTGCTGGTTTTCGAGCAGGTCGGCGAGCGCCGAATAGGACGCCTGGGACTGCTCGGGTCCCTGCTGCTGGGCTTGGACCGGCCCCGAGGCCAGCATGAACAGCATCCAAATCAGTACATGGGCCACACCGATCAGCCTGCTGGCTGACCACCCCGCCTCGCTTGCGTGGCTCGTTCTTGCTCCGCTCACCGCGTGCTCCTTGCTGGTTTCATCGACCGCCCCGGACTATCGGACCCGCGACATCCATCCGGTAAACCCATCCGGTAAACCAAAGGGACGCCAGACGGGCTCCCCGACTCAGGCACGGGAAGCGGCTGGGCGCTCAAAGTAGAGAAAAACCGGCTATGGTTCAAAAAAAACGTGCTCAAAGCGATTCAGGAGGGACTTCGAGAGCGCGCTCGATATCACGGATGAGCAGGTTCGGTTTGCTGCTGGGCGCGTAGCGCTTGATCACCCGGCCATCGCGCCCGACCAGGAACTTGGTGAAGTTCCATTTGAGCGCGCGAGTGCCGAGCAGCCCCGGCGCGGCGTTTCGCAACTCGACGAACAGGGGATGAGCGTGGCGGCCGTTGACGTTGACCTTTTCCAGCAGCGGAAAGCTCAGATTGAAGCGAGCGCAGGCCTCGGCGAACGCTTCTCCCTCTTCTGGCGCTTGGTGGCCGAACTGGTCGCACGGAAAGCCGAGCACGACGAAGCCCTGGTCACGATAGCCAGAGTAGAGCCGTTCGAGGCTGCGCAGCTGGGGGGTGAAACCGCAGCGACTGGCGACGTTGACCACCAGCAGCACCTGACCACGCAGCGCATGCAGATTGAAGGGTTCACCGCCGAGGGTACGGCAAGGATGGTCGTAGATGGCCATTGCATCGCTCCCGATCGATCACATCGTGCACCGCTACTGCGCTCCGCGCACGGGCCTGAACCTCACCATAGTACAGGATGAATACGCCCAAGGAGCGTCCAGACAGTCGAAGCGAGACAAATGATTATTGAAACCTTCGATGATAATAACGTAACGTTATTCATTGCATAGACGATCACCTGTCCTAGGAGACCGCTCGTGAACGACAAGAGCACCGCTCTACAGCGCACGCCCGTCCAACGCCGCCTCGCCATCGCCGCCCTCGGCATGGTGGCCGGTATCACCGCGAGTCTTCCCGCCTGGGCGGTGAGCCTCGAAGAGGTACGAGACCGCGGCACTCTGCGCGTGGCGATCGCCAACGAGATTCCCTACGGCTTCACCAACATGAGTGGAGACGCGGAGGGCGCTGGACCGAAGACCGTCGAGCACATCGCCGAGGCGCTCGGCATCGACGACATCGAATGGGTCACCACCAGCTTCAGCTCGCTGATTCCCGGCCTGCAGGCCGGCCGCTTCGACGTCGTCGCCGCGGAAATGGCGGTGATGCCCGACCGCTGCGCCCAGGCGATCTACTCCGAACCCAACACCTCCTATGGCGAGGGCCTCTTGGTCCAGGCCGGCAATCCCAAGGGCATCCATGGCTATCAGGATTTCGCTGACCGCGACGATATCAAGGTCGCGATCATGGCCGGGGCCAACCAGCTCGAAATGCTGCAGCAGCTCGGTGTTCCGGAGTCGCAGATGGTGACGATCAACAACAACGCCGATGCGATCTCGACGATCAGCACCGGCCGCGCCGACGCCTATGCGGCCACCGGCACCACCATCGGCGAGCTGGCAGGACGCAGCGATGCGGTGGAGTCCGCGCCTGATTTCGTCGATCCGGTGATCGACGGGGAGGAAGTGCGCAGCTGGGGCGCGTTCACCTTCGCCAATGACTCCGAGAGCCTGCGCGACGCCTTCAATCAGCAGCTTGCCGAGTACAAGCAGAGCGACGAATGGCGCGACATGATCGCCGGCTATGGCTTCACGCCGGAGGACATAGACGCATCGTTCGAGCGCACCACCGAAGCGCTCTGCTCGAACTGATCGAGCGGCCCACGCGCGTCACGCCTTGGAGCGTGACGCGCGCTTTCTTCGTTGGTACGACCTCGCCTCCCGCCGGAGATTCTCCACATGGAATGGATTAGCTATCTCGGGCCGCTATGGCAAGGCGCCTGGGTGACCATCCAGCTGACTCTCTACTCGACCGTACTAGGCGCGCTGCTATCGTTCGCAGCGGGGATCGGCAAGCGCTCCTCGATCTGGCCGCTGCGCATACTGAGTGCGGTCTATGTCGAGGTGTTCCGCGGAACCTCGCTGCTGGTCCAGCTGTTCTGGCTCTACTTCGCCCTACCGCTGGCCGGCAATGCGATCGGCATCGACCTGCGCCTCGACCCGGTCGTCGCCGGGGTCCTGGCGCTCGGTCTCAACATCGGCGCCTACGGTGCCGAAGTGGTGCGCGGCGGGCTCAAGTCGGTCTCGCAGCAGCAGCTGGAGGCCGCGCAGGCGCTCAACTTCACGCCCCGCCAGACGCTCTGGCGCATCTCGCTGCCCCAGGCGATTCCCGAGATGCTGCCGGCGTTCGGCAACCTCGCGGTGCAGAATCTCAAGGATACCGCGCTGGTCTCGCTGATCAGCCTCGGCGATCTCGCCTTCCGCGCCGAGCAGGTGCGCAACTTCACCCAGGACAGCGCCACCGTCTACACCCTGGTGCTGCTGATGTACTTCGGCATGGCACTGGTGCTCGCCGGGATGATCAAGCTGCTCGAGATGAGCGTCGGCCGCTGGCGGACGGTGAGCCGATGAACCACGACGCTTTCCACTACGCCCCGCGCCTCCAGGAGGATCGCTGAATGCTGTTCGCAATCGCATGGGACGCCAGCAGCTCCTGGTCGCTGGCGGTCTCGATCCTACCGATCCTGCTCAAGGGTCTCTGGGTGACGCTGCAAGCCACGGTGGTGGGCTTTTTGCTCGCGATGGCGTTCGGACTGGTGCTCGCGGGGCTGAAGAGCGTGCCGCTCAAGATCGTGCGCTGGCCGGCCAAGCTGGTCAGCGAGTTCCTGCGCGACACGCCGCTGCTGGTGCAGCTGTTCTTCCTCTACTACGTGCTACCCGACTACGGGCTGCTGCTGCCCGCCTTCATGACCGGCGCGCTGGCGCTGGGGCTTCAGTACAGCGCCTACATGTCGGAGGTCTATCGCGGCGGGCTGGAAGCGGTCGGCAGCGGGCAGCGTGAGGCCGCCCGGGCGCTCAACCTGACGCCTGTGCGCACTTTCACCCATATCGTGCTGCCCCAGGCAGTGCCGCGGATCATTCCCGCCTCCGGCAACTACCTGGTCTCGATCATGAAGGACGTACCGGTACTCTCGGTGGTCACCGTGCTCGAGCTGTTCGGCGTCGCCCGGATCATCGGCGATCGCACCTTCAACTACCTGGTGCCGCTCTCCATGGTGGGCGCGCTCTACCTGATCCTGACCATACTCGCCGCTTGGGCGGTGCGTACCCTCGACCAGCGGCTACCGAAGCACGGCATCGCGCTGCGCTGATTCGATCACTCGGACGAGATATAGAGGATGAGCTCCCAGACTCCCGCATCACCCGACCAAACGCCCGCTCGCCCGCTGGTCCGCTTCTCCAAGGTGACCAAGCGCTACGGCGAGCACACCGTGCTCGACGATCTCGATCTAGACGTCGCCGCTGGAGAAAAGGTCACCATCATCGGCCCCTCAGGCTCCGGCAAGTCGACGGTGCTGAGGATCTTGATGACGCTCGAGACATTGACCGATGGGTTGATCGAAATCGACGGCGAACCGCTCTGGCACGAGCGCCGCGGTGATCAGCTCAAGCCCGCGAGCGAAGCGCACCTGCGCAAGATGCGCGGTCAGCTCGGCATGGTGTTCCAGCAGTTCAATCTTTTTCCGCACATGAGCGTGCAGCGCAATCTCACCGAAGCCCCCCGGCAGGTGCTCGGTCTATCCCGCAAGGAAGCGCAGAGCCGCGCCACCGAACTACTCGAGCGAGTGGGGCTTGCCGACCACGCCAACAAGTATCCCGGCCAGCTCTCCGGCGGCCAGCAGCAGCGCGTCGGCATCGCGCGAGCCTTGATGATGCGCCCGCGGGTCATGCTGTTCGACGAACCGACCTCGGCGCTGGACCCGGAGCTTGTCGGCGAAGTGCTCCATGTAATCCGCACGCTCGCCGACGAGCACGATCTCACCGTGCTGATGGTGACCCACGAGATGAGCTTCGCCCGGCGCTTCTCCGACCGGGTGTGCTTCTTCGACAAGGGGCGGATTCATGAGCAAGGCACGCCGGAGCAGATCTTCACCGACCCTCGAGAGGCGCGCACTCGGGAGTTTCTGCGCGCAGTGCTCGAACCCGACGTATGAGATGAGCGCAGTGCACGGTTCGCGGTAAGCTCCCGCTCTCACGCGCTCGCTGGAACCCTGCGATGAACCTGCGCCAGATCGAAATCTTCCACGCCATCCTGCAAAGCGGCAGTATCAGCGCCGCGGCGCGGGCGCTCAACGTCTCCCAGCCCAACGTCACCCGAGTGCTCGCCCATGCCGAACAGCAGCTCGGATTCCTGCTGTTCGAACGCCATGCCCAGGGGCTGTCACCAACGCCCGAGGCGCTCCGGCTGATGCCGGAGATCGAGCAGCTGATGCGCCAGCGCACCGGTATCGATACGCTGATCGGCCGGCTCAAGCGCGGTGAAGCGCAGCACCTGCGTATCGGGGCCGCCCATGCGCTCGGCCAGGCCGTGCTACCGCAGACGCTGATCGAGGCGCATCGCAGGCTGCCCCAGCTCTCGATCGAACTGGTCACCGGACACTGGGACACCCTCTGCGAAGACCTGCTGCGCCAGCGCATGGATCTGGCCCTGGCATTCGGTCAACGTCCACCGGAAGGCATCGACTTGGAAGTGCTGGGCAAGCGCCCGCTGATGGCGCTGTTTCCGCCCGGCGTCACCCCGCCTGAGCGACTCGGCCTCGACCAGCTGGGCGAAGCACCGCTATTGATGCAGCGCCAGGACCCGCTGGGCGAGCGGCTGCATGCGGCAATCGATGCAGCCGGCCTCGAGCTGCGCTCCCCCTGGCTGATCAAGACCTACGCGGTGATCGCCGAAATGGTCGCCGCAGGCGCAGGAATCGGGGTGGTCGACGCCTTCACCGCCGAGCACTATCGAGGCCGCCTGGGCGCTGCGGTGCTGAGCCCGGAGATCGAAGCCGAAGTGGTGCTGATCACACCGAGCCGGCGCAGCCTGTCGCTGCCGGCTCAGCGCCTCTGCGAGCTGCTGCGCACCCAGCTGGCCGACTGAGCCGCACGGCGCCGCGCGTACACCGATGAGGCCCGCGGCCTGCCTACCCCACCCATAACCCAAGGCTATGGAGGTGGCGCGAATCAGCATTCGACCTCCCTGCGGCGAGCCGGAATACTGGCGTCATTGCAGCCGCCTGGCTGTCCGCACACGCTCTTCTGGAGTATCGAGATGCAGATTCCCAAGCCCTACCTGCTGTTCCTCGGCGACGTCCGCGACGCACTGGCGGTCAAGATGGCCCGCGGCATCCTCACCTGGCGCCCCGAGGCCTGCGTCGGCCAGCTGCGCCTCGATGACCAGACCCCATCGCTGGGCATCGACGACCTGCCCCTCGAGGCCGGGCGCGAGCGCGGTGCGCGAACCCTGGTGGTCGGTACCGCCAATCCCGGCGGCAAGCTGCCCGAGCATTGGGTCGATACCCTCGAGCAGGCGATTGAGCTCGGCTACAACGTCGCCAGCGGCATGCACCAGCGCCTCGCCGCCATTCCCCGGCTGGCCGACGCCGCCAAGCGCCAGGGCGTCCAGCTCTTCGACATCCGCCACGACGCGCCCGCGCTCGAGGTCGGCAACGGCAAACGCCGCAGCGGCCGCCGGGTACTCAGCGTCGGGCTCGACTGCGCGGTGGGCAAGATGTTCACTGCGCTGGCACTCGAGGCCGAGCTCCAGTCACGCGGTGAGAAGGCGGATTTTCGCGCCACAGGCCAGAGCGGCATCCTGATCCAGGGCGAAGGCATCGCGGTCGACGCAGTGGTCGCCGACTTCATCTCAGGCGCAGCCGAATACATCGCGCCGGCCAACGATGCCGATCACTGGGACCTGGTCGAGGGTCAGGGCTCGCTGTTCCACCCGAGCTACGCCGGTGTCAGCCTCGGTCTGCTGCATGGCGCCCAGCCCGACTTCCTGGTCATGTGCCACGAGCTCGGTCGGCCGCACATGCGCCATCTGCCGCACATCCCGCTGCCGAGCTATGCCGCCTGCGTCGAGCGCAACCTTGCCAACGCCCGCGCCACCAATCCCGATGTCGTCCTCGCCGGCTTCTCGATCAACACCTCGAACGTCGACGAAGCGCAGGCGCGCGCCCACCTCGCCGAGATCGAGGCCGAGTTCGGCGTGCCCGCCACCGACCCCGTGCGCTTCGGCATGGGCCCGCTGGTCGACCACCTGATCGAGCGGACCCGCTAAAGGAGGCACCGTGAGCATCCAGGTCGACTACGCTGTCGAGCGCCTGCCGCTGGCCCGCCCCTTCGCCATCTCTCGCGGCACCCGCACCGAGGTCGAAGTGGTCAGGGTCACGATCACCGACGGCGCCCATCAAGGGATCGGGGAAGCGACACCGACGCCCCGCTACGGACAGACCACCGAGGTAGTGATCGCCGATCTCGAGCGGGTGCTGCCGGCGCTACGCGAAGGGCTCGAGCGCAAAAGCTTCGATCGCGATGAGCTCGCCCGGCTGCTGCCGGCGGGCGTCGCCCGCAATGCGATCGACTGCGCACTGTGGTCGCTCGAAGCGCAAAAGCGGAGCGTCGGTCTCGAGACGCTGGTCGCCGAGGCGCTGGGCGAAGCGCCGCTGCCGCAGCGTCCGGTAGACACCGTGCAGACGATTGGGATCGCCACTGCGCAAGCGATGGCCGAGGCTGCGCGAGCGGAGTGGGAGAAAGGCGCCCGGCTTTTGAAGGTCAAGCTCGACGGCGAGCTGATCGAAGAGCGGATGCGCGCCATCCGCCAGGCGGTGCCGGAGGCACGGCTGGTGGTCGACGCCAATGAGGCATTCCCCCGGCGAGGGCTCGAGCAGTGCCTCCGTCTTCTCGCCGAGCTCGGTGTCGAGATGGTCGAGCAGCCCCTGCCCGCTGGGGAGGACGCCGCGCTCGACGAGTTCCGCCATCCGCTGCCGGTCTGTGCCGACGAGAGCTGCCACACCCGCGAAGACCTGCCAGCGCTGGCCCGACGCTACGAGATGGTCAACATCAAGCTGGACAAATGCGGTGGACTGAGCGAGGGCATCGCGATGCTGGCGCAGGCCCGCACGCTGGGCCTGAACGTGATGGTCGGCTGCATGCTCGGCAGCTCCACTGCAATGCGCGCAGCGCTCCCCCTGGCCGCCCGCGCGACGCTCGTGGACCTCGATGGCCCGACCTGGCTCGCCAACGACCCCGACCCAAGGCCGCTGCGCTTCATCGCCGGGACGATCGCGTCCAGCTGAACCGATCCTTCTCACCGAGGGGGCCCCTCCCCCTCGGCGATCCTTCACCACGAAGGTCTTCACAACGACAATGCAGAGCACCATGTCCCAGCTACACTCCCCAACCACCGAATCGAACCCGGCCACTGCCGATGCGCTGCTCGAAATCGAGGGACTCAGCGTCTCCTTTGGCGGCGATCACGGCGACGTCCAGGCGCTCGAGGGAGTCGGTTTCGCCGTCCGCCCAGGTGAAATCGTCGCGCTGGTCGGCGAGAGCGGCTCGGGCAAATCAGTCACCTCTCTGGCGACGATGGGACTGCTCCCAGACAACGCCCGGCGCACATCGGGCACGATTCGCTATCGTAGCGCGAGCGGAGAGTGCGTCGATCTAGGCGCGCTCACCGACCAGGCCCATCGGCGGCTGCGCGGCAGCGAACTGGGGATGATCTTCCAGGAGCCGATGACCTCGCTGAATCCGGTGCTGCGGGTCGGTGACCAGCTCACCGAGGCCGCCCGCCTGCACCTCGGCCTCGATCCGCGCGCGGCCCGTGCACGCGCCTTGGAGACCCTCGGCCGGGTGAGGATTCCCGCCGCCGAGCGGGTCTTCGCCACCTACCCCCACGAACTCTCCGGCGGCATGCGTCAGCGGGTGATGATCGCGATGGCGCTGATGTGCCGCCCTCGGCTGTTGATCGCCGATGAGCCGACCACCGCGCTCGACGTCACCGTCCAGGCCCACATCCTCGAGATCCTTCGCGATCTGCAGCGGCAATTCTCCATTGGTGTGCTGTTCATTACCCACGACATGGGAGTGGTCGCCGAGATCGCCGACCGGGTCGTAGTGATGCAGGCCGGTCGGGTCGTCGAGCAAAACGAAGTCGGTGCGCTGTTCGCAGCGCCGCGTCACCCCTATACACGCAAGCTGCTGGCGGCGGTGCCACGGCTCGGTGAGATGCGCGGTACCTTCTCGCCGGTCCCTTTCCCGATGCCCGGCGAACCGCCCAGCGAGCCCCAGCCGGCGGTCGACTATACCCAGCCGCCGCTGCTGGAGGTCGAGGCGCTGCAGGTACGCTTCCCGATCCGGGCCGGCTGGCTGGGTCGAGTCACCCGGGAAATCCAGGCCGTCGACCGTGTCGGGCTATCGCTGTGGCCGGGCGAAACCCTCGCCTTGGTCGGCGAGAGCGGCTCGGGCAAATCGACCCTCGGCCGCTCGCTACTGCGCCTGGCGCCCAGCCTCGACGGGCGGGTCAGCCTCGATGGCAAACGCCTCGACGAGCTCGACGAAGCGGGCTTTCGTGCCATGCGCCGTGAGCTGCAGATGGTGTTCCAGGACCCCTATGCCTCACTCAACCCACGGCTCACGGTCGGTTTCTCGATCGCCGAGCCGCTGCTGATCCAACGTCGCGTCGCGTCGCTGCGCGAGGCGCTGCCCCAGGTCGAGCGACTGCTCGAACAGGTGGGTTTGAGCCCGGCCCACGCCCGGCGCTATCCGCACGAATTCTCCGGCGGCCAGCGCCAGCGCATCGCCATCGCTCGCGCGCTGGCGCTGTCGCCGAAGCTGATCGTTGCCGACGAAGCGGTCTCGGCGCTGGACGTCTCGGTCAAGGCACAGGTGATCAACCTGATGATGGCCCTGCAGCGCCGTCTACGGCTTGCTTGGCTGTTCATCTCCCACGACATGGCGGTGGTGGAGCGAGTCGCGCACCGGGTCGCGGTGATGCAGCTCGGGCGGATCGTCGAGATCGGCCCGCGCGAAGCGCTGTTCCGCACTCCCCAGCACCCCTATACCCGCCGGCTGCTCGACGCGGTGCCGATCGCCGATCCCAGTCAGCGCCGGGGACGCCGGCTCGACGACGAGGAGCCCCGCTCCGCGCTCTTTCCCAAGGGCTACCAGCGCCCGGCGCCGAGCTATCGCGAAGTAGGCGAGCGCCACTGGGTACTGGAAGACGGTTGAACCACGCTTTTCTCGCTTCACACAACGACAACCTCACCAGAGGAATGGCCTATGCCCACTCACGTCTCTCGCTGGATGCAACGTTCTCTGCTCGCCGCAGCGGTCTGCGCCTGCGCGCTCAATGCCGTACCCAGCTGGGCCCAGGATCTGCGCATCGCGCTCTACGCCGATGCCACCGGTTTCGACCCCCACGACACCTCCGATACGCTGAGCTATTCGGTGCAAAGCGGCATCTTCGAGCGGCTGTTCCAGTTCGACCGCGAGATGAAGGTGATACCCGTGCTCGCCACCGGCTACGAGGCGAACGACGATGCCACCGAGTTCACCATCACGCTGCGCCAGGGAGTCGAGTTCTCCGATGCGACACCGTTCAACGCAGCGGCGGCCAAGGCCAACCTCGACCGGCTCGCCGACCAGAGTCTGGGCCTGAAGCGCAATAGCCTGTTCTCGATGGTCGATCGCGTCGAAATCCTCGATGACTATCGCATCAAGGTGGTCCTCAAGCGTCCCTTCGGCGCGATGATCAATACGCTCGCCCACCCGTCGGCGGTGATGATCAGCCCCAAAGCGCTCGCCGATCATCCGAGCGAAGACGAACTGCGCCGTAATCCCGTCGGCACAGGGCCATTCGAATTCGCCGGCTGGGAGCCCGGCCGCCAGATCAAGCTGGTGAAGAATCCCCAATACTGGAAAGAGGGCTGGCCGAAGGTCGATAGCGTAGTGTTCTATCCCACGCCCGAAGCCTCGACCCGGGTCGCCCGGCTGCAGGCGGGCGAGGTCGATGCCGTCTATCCCTTGCCCGCCGAGCTGACCCAGGTGGTGGAACGCAACCCGAAACTCGGGATCGCACGCGATCCGGGCATCATGCAGTACTTCCTCGCGATCAATAACCTCAAACCGGCACTCGACGATGTACGGGTCCGCCAGGCGTTCAACCACGCGATCGATTCCAGGGTGTGGCTGCGCGCGGTGTTCGGCGACATGGGTACCGTCGCCACCGCACCGATCGCCGATGGCGTCGGCTTCTACGCCGCGCAGCCGGAGTACGCCTACGATCCCGATCTGGCGCGTGAACTGCTCAGACAGGCGGGCCATGCGGACGGCTTGGATCTCCAGCTGTGGACCAGCAACGAAACCTCGGACGTCCGGGCCGCGCAGATCTTCAAACAGCAGTTGGGCCAGGTCGGTGTGCGGGTAAGCGTCGTACCGATGGACGCCGGCGCGCGTAACGAAAGACTTTGGGGCAACAAAGATCCCGAGTCGGCCCAGTACGATCTCTACTATGGCGGCTGGTCGCCCTCCACCGGTGAGGCCGACTGGGCGCTGCGGCCGGTCTATGCCACCGAATCCTGGACGCCGACCTCCTACAACGTCGCTTACTACTCCAATCCCGAAGTCGATCAGGACATCCAGGCCGCGCTCGAGACGGCCGACGATGAGGTGCGCGCGGCGCATTATGCCAAGGCCCAGGCGCAGATCTGGCAGGACGCACCCCGGGTATTCCTCGGCAATCCCGATAACGTGGTCGGACTCACCAAAGGGCTCAACGAGGTCTACATGCTCGCCGATCGCTCGTTGGTCTTCGACCAGGCGAACTTCGAATGAACCTCTCAGCACCCACGGCGGGAGGGAGTGATTGAGATGTTGATCCATGGCCTGAAGCGGCTGTTGGGGATGATTCCGGTGCTGTTCACGGTGTCGATCCTGGTGTTCGCCTTCATCAAGTTGATGCCAGGCGATCCGGCGAGGATCTACGCTGGCGCCGATGCGTCGCTCGAGGCGGTGGAGGCCGCCCGGCACACCCTTGGTCTCGATCGTCCGCTGCCCATGCAGTACTTCGATTGGCTCGCAAGCCTCGCCCAGGGCGATCTCGGTGTCACCTACCGCACGCGCCAGCCGGTCAGCGAGGTGATCGGTGCGAGCTTCATGCCATCGCTGTGGCTTGCGCTGGCGAGCTTCTGCTGGTCGGCGCTGGCGGGTATCGCGCTCGGTGTGTTCGCCGCGCGGCGGCGGGGACGCTGGCAGGACTATGGCGCCATGGGCCTGGCGGTGAGCGGCATCTCGCTGCCGCCGTTCTGGCTCGGCCTGCTGCTGATCCAGTTCGTCGCGGTCCCCTTCGGTGTATTCGCGACCAGCGGCTTCGAGCGCCCGCTCGACCTGGTGCTACCGGCCATCACGCTCGGCTCGGCGGTGGCGGCGGTAATGGCACGCTTCACCCGTTCGGCCTATCTCGAGGCAGCGAACGAAGACTACGTGCGCACGGCCCGGGCCAAGGGCCTCACCCAGCGCATGGTGGTATGGAAGCACACCATGCGCAACGCGCTGATCCCGATCGTCACCATGCTCGGCCTGCAGTTCGGCTTTCTACTCAGCGGCTCGATCGTGATCGAGACGGTATTCAGCTGGCCCGGCCTCGGCTGGCTGTTGATCGAATCGATCAAGAGCCAGGATCAGCCGGTGGTGCAGTCGCTGGTGCTGCTGTTCGTCACCATGTTCCTGGTGATCAACCTGGCGGTAGACCTGCTGTACGGTGTGATCAACCCCACCGTGCGCCACACTTGAAGGAGCCGGCATGACGTCATCCTCTTCTCCGCTGGTCGCCGCGGCGGCCCCGCTCTCTTCGCCCTGGCGCCAGTTCACCCGCCGCTTTCTGCGCCACCGCATGGCGCTGGGAGCGACGCTGTTCTTGCTGATCCTCTGCATGGCGGCGATCCTGGCGCCCTGGCTCGCTCCGTACGACCCGCAGGCCTCCGACTGGATGGCGCTGGCCAGCCCGCCCGACGCCAGCCACTGGTTCGGCACCGACGACCTCGGCCGCGACATCTTCAGCCGGATTCTCTACGGTGCGCGACTCTCACTCTGGGTCGGCCTGACTTCCGTGGGCCTGGGCGCGATCGGCGGCGTGCTGCTGGGCCTGATCGCAGGGTTCCACGGCGGGCGCGTCGATACCCTGATCATGCGCGGCGCCGACGTGCTCTTCGCTTTTCCTGGCATGCTGCTGGCGATCGCGATCGTCGCGGTGCTGGGCCCGGGGTTGAACAACCTGATCATCGCAGTGGCGGTGTTCAGCGTGCCGGTCTTCGCCCGGCTGGTCCGCGCCCAGGCGCTGTCGCTGAAGACCACCACCTACGTGGAAGCGGCGCGCAGCCTCGGCGCATCGACCTCGACACTGATGCTGCGCCACCTGCTGCCGGCGACGCTGGCCAGCGTGATCGTGTTCTTCACCATGCGCATCGGGGTCAGCATCCTCACCGCCGCGGGCCTGAGTTTCATCGGCCTAGGCCCCGAGCCCGACGTCCCCGAATGGGGCAACATGCTGGCATCGAGCCGCAGCCTGATGATGGCCGGTGCCTGGCATGTCAGTGTCTTTCCAGGCGCCGCCATCTTCGTCACCGTACTGGCATTCAACCTGCTCGGTGATGCGCTGCGCGATACGCTCGATCCCAAGCTCAAGGGGTGATCAAGATGCCAGCAGCCACCGAGTACCTTGACGACTTCACCCGCGCAGGCGCCCTCGCCCTGATTCGACGGGCCCGCCGGGACGGGCATTGGATCGCGCCCAGACTGGCGCCGGGGCCGCACGATTCGCTCGCCGACGTGCCGGGCGTGCGGGTCGGCCACACCACGCTCGATCAAGGTGGCGTACAAACCGGCTGCACCGCGATCGACTTCGGCGCCGAACCGCTGATACGGCCATTGCCCTGTGGCACCGCGGTGTTCAACGGCTTCGCCAAACCGGTCGGCCTGACCCAGCTGACCGAGCTCGGCGAGCTGTCGGGGCCGATCCTGCTCGGCAACACCTACTCGATAGGTGCTTTGTTCGATGCGGCGATACGCTGGGCGACCCTGCGCCAGCCGAGCCTCGGACGCGAGGCGGCGACGTTCAATCCAGTCGCGCTCGAATGCAACGATGGCTATCTCAACGACCTCCAAGCCCAGGCGATCGATCAGCGCCATGCGTTGGCGGCGATCGACCAGGCGACGGCCGGGTTCACCCGCGGCGCAGTGGGCGCGGGAAGAGGGATGAGCAGCTTCGGGGTCAAGGGCGGGATCGGCAGCGCCTCGCGGCTGGCCAGCGCCGCCGGCCACCGCTGGTGCGTTGGCGCGCTGGTGCTGGCCAACTTCGGCCGAGCGCGGGACTTCACGCTGGATGGCGTGCGTCTCGGTCCATGGTTGGCGGCCCGGCTCGGCTCGCCCAACCGCGAACCGCCGGAAAAGGGCTCGATCATCGTCGTGCTCGGCACCGATGCGCCACTCGATCCGCGCAGGCTCTCCCGACTGGCGCGCCGCGCCGGCATCGGCATCGGCCGCTGTGGCGCCTGCTGGGGCCACGGTTCGGGCGACATCGCCCTGGCGGTGAGCGTCGCCGACCAGGCTCCGCCGCTTGCCGACGAGACGCTCGATGAGCTGTTCCAGGCCGCGGCGGACGCGACCGAAGCAGCGATCGTCGATGCCTTGACCCAGGCCCAGGCGGTGGTGGGGTT
Source organism: Halotalea alkalilenta DSM 17697 (assembly GCF_000621205.1). Classification (GTDB taxonomy): domain Bacteria; phylum Pseudomonadota; class Gammaproteobacteria; order Pseudomonadales; family Halomonadaceae; genus Halotalea; species Halotalea alkalilenta. Next base: position 17,759 of record NZ_JHYY01000035.1, read on the forward strand.
TCGACAGCATCGCCGCGAGTCGCTCAGTGATCTACTCGAGGAGCTCGCCGCCGAGCTCACCCTATCTACCGGAGAAACGCCGTGAAGCTGTTCATCGTTGCCGATATCGAAGGTGTCGCCGGCGTCGCTCGTCCAGAGCAGTGCCGGCCTGGCAACCCCGAGTACGAACTCGCCCGCGCACTGATGGAGGGAGAGGTCAATGCAGCGATAGAGGGCGCCATCGATTCGGGCGCGACGCGAATCGTGGTCGCCGACAGCCATGCCTCGATGAGCAATCTGCGCGCCGACCACATTCATCCATTCGCCGAACTGGTACACGGCAAGCCACGGCGCTTCTCGATGGCCGAAGGGCTGGCCGACGACGAGTTCGATGCTATCGCCTTCATCGGTCTGCACGCACCGGCCGGGGTTGCCGGCGTGCTCGCCCACACCATCAACGGCCGCGCCTTTCATCGCGTCGAGCTGAATGGCGAGCTGGTCGGCGAAACCGACCTTTATGCGGCCTACGCCTGCGAATGCGGCGTGCCTCTGGTGCTGGTGAGCGGCGATGATCGCTTGGCGGCCTGGGGCGAGGAGCGTCACCCGCAAGCGCTGCGCGTCGTGGTCAAGCAGATGCAGGCCACCTGGAGCGCCCGCTCGCTCTCTCCTCAGGCCTCACGCGAGCGTATTCGCCAGGCGATGCGCGATGCGCTCGCCGGAGGGCGCGGCGAACCGCAGCCGCGCTTCTTCGCGCCCTACCGGCTGAAACTGGTCGCGACCCAGCCCGTGCTAGCGGATGCCTTCTCGATGCTGCCCGGGGTCGAACGTCTCGACGCCCAGTCGATCGGCTTCACCTCGAACACCGTCGGTGAGACCATTGCCCTGCTCGGCGCGGCGTCGCTGCTCGCCGGCAGTTTGATTTGAACGTTCGCCGCCAGGAACTCCTTCGATGAACTTCGCCGCTTTTCATAGCCAAGCCCCCGTCTCCGGATACTCGATCGCGCTGCACGGCGGGGCCGGCACGCTCGATGAGTCGACGCTCAGCGACGAGCAGCAGCGTGCGATCCATGCCGCGCTGCGCTCAGCGCTCGCCGTCGGCGAACGGCTGCTCGAGAACGGCGGGGACGCGCTGGATGCAGTGGAAGCGACGGTCGTCGCGCTCGAGGAGTGCCCGTTTTTCAATGCCGGGGTCGGCGCCTGCCTGAGCTGGGAAGGAGACCACGAGCTGGACGCTGCGATCATGGACGGCCGTGATCTCGGCAGCGGCGCGGTGGCCGGCGTGCGGGAGGTGCGCAATCCGATCCGCGCGGCCCGCGCGGTGATGGAGCGAAGCGAACACGTGCTGCTCGGCGGCGCGGGCGCCGACCGCTTCGCTCGATCCTGCGGGCTCGAGATGGTCGACAACGGTTTCTTCACCACCGCGCTCAGGCGCGAACACTGGGAGGCACTGCGCACCGAGCGCGCGGAGTCCGACGCCCGGCTGAGCGATCCGTTTCGCTTCGGTACCGTCGGCGCGGTGGCTCGCGATCGCAATGGCCACCTCGCCGCCGCTACCTCGACCGGCGGGGTGACCAACAAGCGCTGGGGGCGGATCGGCGACAGCCCGATCATCGGCGCGGGCACCTATGCCGACGATCGCAGCTGTGCGATCTCCTGTACCGGCAAGGGCGAGCTTTTCATTCGCGAGAGCGTCGGTCACGAGATCTCCGCGCGCATGCGCCTTGCCGGGCAGTCCCTTGCGAGCGCAAGCCGCGAGCTGCTCGAAGGCCCGCTGAAGATATCGGGCGGCGCGGGTGGCCTGATAGCGGTGGATCGCGATGGCAGGCTCTCGCTCGATTTCAACAGCAGGGGAATGTACCGGGCCTGGAGGATCGAGGGCGAACGCGCCTGCAGTGCGATCGAGCTCGGCGTGGTCGAATACATGGATTAAGCATGCCGAGGGCGGTTCGAAAGGCTCACCGCGGGATGCACCGGGCGGTGCTTGAAACGCGCTACGCCGCCAGCCAGCCCCCGCCAATCAGCCGCTCCAGCGCGACGCGGCTGTCCGGGGTCACCGGTGAAAGAGCCAGTGCATCCTTGGGGGACATCCATTCCACCGCGGCGACTTCACTTTCCTGCAGTACCATCGGCCCACGGTATTCGACCAGGAAGACCCCGCCGAATGCTTTCAACCGCTGGTCGATATAGCGAAAATCGAAGCAATGACGCAGCTTCACCCCGGTGATACCGAGCTCCTCGGCAAGCTCCCGGCCAGCGCCGACGTGCATCGCCTCCCCGGCTTCGACCACACCGCCCGCGGCAAGGTCGAAGGCACCGGGAAAGATATCCTTGGTCAGCGTACGACGCTGCACGCAGATGCGCCCCTCTCCGTCGGTGACGAACACATAGGTCGCTCGGTGCCACAGGCGCAGGCGCCTGACGAATGCCCTGGTGGCCGAGCCACAAGGGCGGTTGCGATCATCGACCAGTTGAACCCATTCGAGCATTGGGGACATGCTCCATTCTCCTCATGGAAACGAGCGCCCGCTCGGCCAGCGCAGCGACGACGCCAGGACGGGTCTGAACTCCAGCCCGAAAGTGTACACGCGCGGCTGCGGGTTGCGAGCCCCCGGCACTCGTTCGAAAGTGAACAAATCACCGCGCTGGTCTATCTTGCTAACTGAGTGAGCTAGAGACCCACGCTCATCCATTCTCAGCGGCCAGGCACGCGTGCAGTGGACGCCGCGTCATTCGCCGGGCCGTGTGAAGTCCCAGTTCAGGAGAACGTTATGCTAGGACTCTTTTCATCCAGATCTCATCGTGATGCCCAGGAATATGCCAAGGAGCTGCGTCGCGGTCTTCGGGAATCTGCCCGCCACGGACGTGGCCGACTGCACGAACTGGGGGTCAGCGCCTCGGATGGCGCCCATCGAGTCGGCCATCGGATCGAGGACGGCAGCCGCCGTGCCTGGGAGCTGACCGAGGAAAGCGCGCGCGAAATCGACGATCGCGTCCACGACAACCCCTGGCCCTACATCGCCGCAGGCACCGCCCTGGGGCTTGCGATCGGCTACATGCTCGGCCGGCGCTGAATGCTCCTCGCCATGCCCTGACCTGGGCATGGCGAACGTTCTTCGCTCATGTTCCATCCTCCGACCTTTGGCTCCAAAGACCACACTCCTGCCCGTCAGGGCCTGGATCAAAGCAGCGACAGCTGGGCCCCCGGTACCGAGAAGCCAGTGCAATCGAGCCCTTCCACACGCTGGCGCTCGAGCCCATAGCGCCGCCGTGCAAGGCGGAAACGCTGCGCGATCAATTCAGCGAAAACCCCCTCCCCCTTCATCCGGGTCGAAAAGTCGGCGTCGTATAGCTGCCCGCCCCGGCTTTGCCGCATCAGCCCGAGGACATGGTCGGCACGCAGCGGATAATGTTCTCTGAGCCACTCCTCGAACAGCGCCGCCACCTCGCGCGGCAGGCGAAGCAGCACGTAGCCGGCGCTGTCGGCACCCGCCTGCGCGGCGGCCTCCAACAGGCGCTCGAGCTCGTGATCGTTGAGCATCGGAATGATCGGCGCGCACAGCACCCCGACCGGCACACCCGCCTCCTTGAGCCTGCCAATCACCCTGAGTCGGGCAGCCGGCGCGGCGGCGCGCGGCTCCATCCGACGCTTGAGTTCATCGTCGAGGGTAGTGAGGCTGACCATCACCCGCACCAGGCGATGCTCGGCGAGTTCCGCGAGCAGGTCGAGATCGCGCAGCACCATCGCACCCTTGGTCACCAAGGTGAGCGGATGGCGATAGCGCAGCAGTACCTCGAGCGCCGCGCGGGTCAACTTCATCTCGCGTTCGATCGGCTGGTAAGGATCAGTGTTGCTGCCCAGTGCGATCGGCTGGCAGCGGTAGCCCGGGGCCGACAGCTGCCGCTCGAGCACTTCGGCGAGGTTGGTCTTGGCGATCAGCCGTGTCTCGAAGTCGAGCCCGGGGGAAAGATCCCAATAGGCGTGGCTCGGTCGCGCAAAACAGTAGATGCAGCCGTGCTCGCAGCCGCGATAGGGATTGAGCGAACGGTCGAAGGGGATGTCGGGAGAATCATTGCGGCTGATCACCGACTTGGCTCGCTCGAGGCGCACCTCGGTGAGTCTCGGCAACGGCGTTTCCTGATACCAACCGTCGTCGACCAGCTCGATACGCTCGGAGTGAAAGCGATTGGCCGGATTATGGCCGGTACCCCGCCCTCTCGGCGTTGCGTTCTCAGCGACCATGGCAGAGCTCCACATGTACATTCATACAGTACAGTATGGCGCGCTTGCACACCTCACGTCGAGCGATCCATGCGCAGATGCCCTAAACGAGTAAACGTGCCCACTTTCAGTTGAATTGTATCAACCTACTTACAGTCCGTTTACAACAATGCGGCGCTGGACACATCCTAGATCGCCCTAAGGTGTACGTCTCTCTCAAGCAGCTCATCTCAAAGTGAAACGAAGCGATGAAAAGATGCCCTTTCTGTGGCAGCTATGGAGTGGAAGCGCTGCCTCGCAGCATCTTTGGCCGCTTGATGCGCTTACGCCACTATCATCACTGCCACGACTGCCATAAAGTCTTCAAATATAAAAACAACATGCAAACAGAAGCGGTAGAAAAGTCCAAATCCCGACCCAGAACTTAATAAAAGCATTACCAACGTAAAAAAATAATCGAGCGACCAAGTCGTCATGCTCATCCCACCTGCCTCTCCTCTTGGGGATCAGCCGCCATGAGCGATCCAGCCACGCAGCGGAAAATCGTCGACGCCGCCAGCCGTTACAGCGACATCGACGAGCGATATTACGAATGGGAAGACGGTCTATCCTCGGCAGGCTTATCCCTGATACTCCCCAAGAGCAACTTTTCAACTTTCGATTGGTGTGTCACCGGCTATCATTTCGACCAATTGATCGGTGGGATTCTCACTTCAAGCGAACACGACATTCAAAGGCGACAGGGCAACTTGTTCGCCGTGCCCGACCATGTGCTGCTGTTCATCGTCCTGGTCGGTGGGCTCGACTGCCAGTGTCGCGGACGTCGCTTCGAAGTGGGGCAAGGCGATATCCTGATCCAGGACATGTCGCAGCCGATTTCGATCGGCATCCGCGCAGGGAGTTGCGGCCCTTGCACCTACCAGTACTTCATACTGCCGAAGAGCTCGATGGCGTTTTCGGTCGATATCGCACCGCTTCATGGCCACTGCCTGCACGCCGCCAGCCCCCTCAACCGCATGCTGCGTGGGCATCTCGCAACGATGCTCGCGCTGTTCGATCAAATGACGGAGATGGAGGTGAAGGGTGTCGGCAAGGGGGCCTCCAACCTGATCATCGAAACGCTGGCGCTGCTCAGCGGCAAGGCACTCGACTCCCCCTTCGAGCACAGTACCAAACTCGAGCAGGTGTGCCTGTTCATCGAGTCCCATCTTGCCACCCAGCTGACGGTGGAAATCCTCTGCAAGCGCTTCGCGCTATCGCGTGCGAGCCTCTATCGCCTGTTCGAACCGCTCGGCGGGGTCGCCTGCTTCATCCGCAACCGCCGCCTGGCGATGGCGCAGCGTATGATGCGTGATCCCAGCATGCGCCACTTGAGCCTTTCCTCGATCTCACGGCGCAGTGGCCTGGAACCGAGCGTGCTGCGCCATCACTTCATCCAGCACTATGGCGAACCACCGAGGGAGATTCGCCGCGAGCTGCGCACCCAGTTCGCCCAAAGAACGCATGCCCAGCACGAGCCCACCCACGTCGGCTGGGTCAGCACGCTGTAGCGCGCGGCGATCCGGTCCGGATCAGTCGAACAGTACGATCTGGCGAATTGCCTCTCCCCCGGCCAGGCGCTCGAAACCAAGATTGATCTCGTCGAGTTTCAGCGTATGGGTAATCAGCTTGTCGACCGGAAGCACACCCGCCTGGTACATGCCGATGTACTCGGGAATGTCGAGCGACGGCACGTGCCCGCCGAGATAGGAGCCGAGCAGGCGGCGCTCCTCGGCCACCAACTGGACCGGACTCAAGGCGAAACGGGTGCTCGGATGCGGCAGCCCGGCGGTGACGGTGACCCCACCCTTGCCGGTGGCGGCGAAGGCGAACTCCAGCGCCTTCGCGGCGCCGGCGAAATCGGCAGCGACGTCGACACCGCCAGCGCTCAGTTCCCGCACCCGCGCCAGGGCCTGGGGATCGCTGCTGTCGATCACTGCCGTGGCACCGAAGGCCTTCGCCTGCTCCAGCTTGGCTGGATTGACGTCGGCGGCGATCACCTGCCGTGCACCGCTCGCCAAGGCGCCGAGCACCGCGGACAGGCCGACGCCGCCAAGCCCAACGACCAGCACCGACTGCCCCGCTCTCAGCTTCGCCGTGTGCAGCAAGGCCCCGACGCCGGTGAGCACCGCACAGCCGAATACGGCCGCGATCCGGAACTCAAGGCTCGGATCGATGCGCACCGCCGACTTCTCAGAAGCGACCAGATACTCGGAGAAGCCGGAGACGCCCAGATGATGGTTGAGATAGTGCCCGGCGCGATGCAGACGTCGGCCGCCGCCAAGCAGCACGCCCTCGCCATTGGCCTGGGCACCCGGCGAGCAGAGCGCCGCGCGCCCGGCCAGACAGTAAGGGCAGGCGCCGCAGCTGGGCACGAAGGAGAGCGCCACGTGATCGCCCACCTCGAAGCCGCTCACCCCCTCGCCGAGCTCGACCACCTCTCCCGCCGCTTCATGACCCAGCGCCATTGGCAAAGGCCTGGGGCGGTTGCCATCGATCACCGACAGGTCGGAGTGGCAAAGGCCAGCGGCGCGCACCTTGACCAGGATTTCACCACGCCGAGGCGGGTCGAGCTCGAGCTCCTCGACCACGAGCGGCTGACTGAGGGTGTAGGGTCGCGAGGCGCCTTCGTGGCGCAGTACCGCCGCACGGGTCTTCATCGATGATCTCCTTTGTCAGTCGCGACTCGCCGCCCCAATGGGTCAGTCATAGTATCTGGGCGAGCGCTTGAAACCGGGCCAGGCGCTGGGATCGTGCCCGGTCACTACCAGTGCGGAGTGTTTCTCGGCCAGCGCCTTGAGCTTTCGCACCGAACGCACCGCATCGGTCGCCGAAGCGACGAAGCCCGGCAGCGCCTTCTCGTCCCAATGATCGGTGGTATAGGCGGCATCCACGGCCAGCAGCACGGCACCCTGCCTGGGAAGCTGGATGAGGAAACTGGCGTGGCCGGGAGAGTGGCCCGGTGTGAAAATGAACCTCACCACACCATCGCCGAACACATCGTAGCCATCGTCCCCATCCTCGAGCAGGAACCAGTCGATACCGGGGCGATCGATGTCGGCGTCGATATAGGCATTGGCCGCGAACCAATCGGGGCTATGGGCGTATTCGTACTCGCGCCGGGTGACGATGTGCTTGGCATTGGGGAACCGCCCGGTCGCCCCGGTATGGTCCAGATGCAGATGGCTCTGCAGTACGTAGCGCACCGACTCCGTCGCGATCCCCATCCCCTCGAGCGCGGCCACGCAGCCCTCGTCCGCGCTCATCACCGGCCAGTAGACCTCGGTGATCGCCCCCCAGTGCGCCACCGGATCGAGCGCGCACTCCACCGCGCAGCCGCCGTCGATCACGATGTTGCCCTTGGGGTGAGTGATCAAGTACCACGGTACTGGAATCTCATAGGGCGCCTGTGAGTGGTTCATCTTGATGTTGCACTCACGGCACTCGAGCATGCCGGTTTGCATCATGTAGAGCCTGGTCTCGGCCATCCTCGCCTCCTCCGTCACACCCTGGGATGACGATCACCCGCCGGCCAGCCACAGGGCATCGTCCCATCGAGTCTAGGACCAAGGCCTCGAGCTGGCTGCCCGATTTTGGTATGAGCCGCGAAGAAGAAGAGCGCGGGTTCGCCTGCCGCGCTGCGGCGTGGCTATCGATGGATGAAAGGCGATGGATGAAAGGCGATGGATGAAAGACGATGGACGCAGGATCGACGATGCCCGGTCGCGGATTTCCGCCAACCGGATCGCAGACGACTATCGAAAAGGGGAAAAAAGCCGAATGGGAGAAAAAACAACAGGGGTGGGGGTGGAGCTAGGGCTAGGAAGTGGTACCAGCGGTCGGACTCGAACCGACACGGGTTTTACCCCGGCGGATTTTGAATCCGCTGCGTCTACCGATTTCGCCACGCTGGCACTTCGAAGCGACGCCATTATACGGCCAAGTGCTGGAGCGTCAATGACTTCCTCGAGCGAATTGTCTATCATGTCGCCCCTTCTCCAGGGCTGCGCGCGGCGGCCCTCGAACCGATCGGCCAATTCTTCCAGATGCAGCGTTCCGACTTCCAATTCGATCTCCCCACCGAACTGATCGCCCGCTACCCCTCCGAGTCGCGAAGCGACTGCCGGCTGCTGTGCGTGGACGGTGATCTCGCATCGCTCGAGCATCGCCGCTTCAAAGACCTGCTGGAGCGCGTCCAGCCGGGCGATCTGATGGTGTTCAACGATACCCGGGTAGTGCCGGCACGACTGCACGGCCAGAAGCGCAGCGGCGGGCGGGTCGAGATCCTGCTCGAGCGGCCGCTCGACGCCCACCGGGCACTGGTGCATCTGCGCTCGAGCAAGTCGCCGAAGCCGGGAAGCGAGCTGGACTTCGAAGGCGGGGTCACGGCGGTGGTCGAGGGACGACGCGATGCGCTGTTCGAGCTGCGCTTCCATGGCGAAACGCCGCTGCTCGAGCTGCTCGAGCGACATGGCCATATGCCGCTGCCGCCCTATATCGAACGTGCCGACGACGAGCGTGATCGCGAGCGATACCAGACCGTCTACGCGCGCCATAAGGGCGCAGTGGCGGCACCTACGGCGGGGCTGCATTTCGACCAGGCGATGATGGCGGCGCTCGAGGCCCGCGGGGTCGAGACCGCCTTCGTCACTCTCCATGTCGGCGCGGGGACTTTCCAGCCGGTGAGGGTCGATGACATCACCGAACACCACATGCACAGCGAATGGCTCGAGGTCGACGAGACCACCTGTGCCAAGGTGCGCGCGGCCAAGGCGGCCGGCCGCCGGGTGATCGCGGTGGGCACCACCAGCGTTCGCTGCCTCGAGACCGCGGCGGCGAGCGGCGAGATCGCCCCCTATCGCGGCGACACCGACATTTTCATCCGCCCCGGCTATGCGTGGCGCTGCGTCGATGCGCTGGTGACCAATTTCCACCTGCCCGAATCGACGCTTTTGATGCTGGTCTGCGCCTTCGCCGGTTTCGACACCACCATGCGCGCCTATCGCGAGGCGGTGGCGCAGGGCTACGCCTTCTTCAGCTACGGCGACGCGATGTTCCTGACCCGCCGCACCCTTCCAGATCCCTGGCCGGCCCTTTCGCCGTCTGGCGGTCAATCCGAGTAAGCGATGAGAGACCAATGCTTCATGCGCTTCGAGCGCATCCATTCGGACGGCCGCGCACGACGCGGCCGGCTGCACTTCCCCCGCGGCACGGTCGAGACGCCGGCGTTCATGCCGGTGGGCACCTACGGCACGGTGAAGGGAATGACACCCCGGGACGTCGAGGCGATCGGAGCCGAGATCATTCTCGGCAACACCTTCCATCTCTGGCTGCGCCCGGGAGTGGAAGTGATCGAGGCCCATGGCGACCTGCACGACTTCGCCCAGTGGCAGCGCCCGATCCTCACCGATTCGGGCGGTTTCCAGGTCTTTTCCCTCGGCGCGATGCGCAAGATCACCGAACAGGGCGTGCATTTCCGCTCGCCGGTCGATGGTGCCAAGGTGTTCATGGGACCGGAGGAGTCGATGGCGGTACAGCGCTCGCTCGGCTCCGACATCGTGATGATCTTCGATGAGTGCACGCCCTACCCGGCCACTCATGATGAAGCCGAGCGCTCGATGGAGCTGTCGCTGCGCTGGGCCAAGCGCTCGCGCGAGGCGCATGGGGATTCGCCCTCGGCGCTGTTCGGGATCATCCAGGGCGGAATGTATCGCGACCTACGCGAGCGCTCCCTGGCCGGCCTTGCCGAGATCGGCTTCGACGGCCTGGCGATCGGTGGCCTCTCGGTGGGCGAACCGAAAGATGAAATGCTCAAGGTGCTCGACTACCTGCCGACCCTGATGCCCGAAGACAAGCCGCGTTACCTGATGGGCGTCGGCAAGCCGGAGGACCTGGTCGAGGGGGTGCGCCGCGGGGTCGACATGTTCGACTGCGTGATGCCGACGCGCAACGCGCGCAACGGCCACCTGTTCACCGCCGAGGGGGTGGTCAAGATCAGAAACGCCGCCCATCGCCACTCGACCGAGCCGCTCGAAGCGGACTGCGACTGCTACACCTGCAGGAACTTCACCCGCGGCTATCTCCATCATCTCGATCGCTGCGGAGAAATGCTCGGTGCGCAGCTCAACACGATCCACAACCTCAGACATTATCAGCGCCTGATGGCCGGTTTGCGGAGCGCTATCGAAGCGGGTAAATTGGCCGCCTTCGTCGATGACTTTTATGCGCGACGGGGCCTTTCGACTCCCGCTCCCGAGTGACTTCGGCCTCGCCGGGCGGTGGACGAAAGCGGCTTCGGCGCGCGGGTTCGCCGCGGGCGACGCACGCCTCCGACAGGTCGCGTGCGTCGCCCGCGAAGCCGTGATCGAGGCAAGCCCGGCGATGTCCGCCGCGCCGCGCAGGCCGTGCGAACCACCTACAACCACTCCACCTCAACGCAATCATCAGAGGATACGTCATGCTCGACTTCTTCATCTCATCGGCGCACGCCCAGGAAGCCGGGGCCGGCGGCGGGGCGATCGCCCAGATCGTCATGCTGGTCGGTTTCGTGCTGATTTTCTACTTCCTGCTCTGGCGTCCGCAGTCGAAACGCGCCAAGGCGCACCGGCAGCTGATGTCCCAGCTGTCCAAGGGTGACGAAGTAGTGGTCGGTGGTGGCCTGGTCGGTCGCCTGACCAAGGTCGGTGACGAATTCGTCACCGTCGAGATCTCCGAAGGCACCGAAGTCAACGTGCAGAAGAGCGCGGTCGCCACGGTTCTGCCGAAGGGCACCCTGAAGTCCCTCTGATCGTTCGGGCGCTGCGTCCCTCGATGGGACGCGGCGACGATCGCCACGCCGCACACGAGACGACGGCGATCCTCGCGCCCTGATCGGCATCCCCTCTGTCTCCATCAGCAACCAGGACCAAGCCTCGATGCTGAATCGCTATCCTCTGTGGAAGTACCTGCTGATACTTCTATTGCTCCTCATCGGCGCGGTCTATGCGCTGCCCAACCTCTATCCAGAGGAGCCGGCGGTGCAAATCAGCCGCGACCGAGGTGCCGCGATCTCCCAGTCCGACATCGATAGATCGGTCGAGGCGCTCGAGCAGGCCAACATCAGCGTGCTGCGCGGCGAAATCGAACCGGACGGCACCGGACTGATCCGCCTCGACGACATCAACCAGCAGCTGCGCGCCCGCGACCTGATTGCCGAGACCCTCGGCACCGGCTACGTCACCGCGCTCAACCTCGCCGACGCCACGCCCTCCTGGCTGCGCGCGATCGGCGCTTCACCGATGAAGCTCGGCCTCGACCTTCGTGGCGGCGTGCACTTCCTGCTCGAAGTCGATATGCAAGGCGCGCTGGAGCAGCGCCTCAACAGCAACGCCAGCGCCATCCGCCAGACCCTGCGCGACGAGCAGATCCGCTATCGCGACAATCGCGTCGAAGGCAACCAGATTCGCTTCACCTTCGCCAGCCCCGAGGACTTGAGCCGGGCAAGCCAGCTGATCCAGCCGCAGTATCGGGACTTCAGCTACTCGTCCCAGAACCAGGGCCGCGCCTCGACGCTGGTGATGACCATGACCTCGCAGGCGATCAACGAGCTGCAGGACTACGCGGTCAACCAGAACCTCACCACCCTGCGCAACCGGGTCAATGAACTCGGGGTATCGGAGCCGATCGTCCAGCGACAAGGGCCCAGCCGCATCGTGGTCGAGCTGCCTGGCGTGCAGGACACCGCCGCCGCCAAGCGCATCGTCGGCGCCACCGCCAATCTCGAGTTCCGCCTCGAGGCGCTGCCGGACACGCCGGCGGGCGACCAGGAAGCGATCCCGTTCCGCAACGACCCCAACCGCCAGGCGGCGGTGATGCGTGATGTCATCATCACCGGCGACCGGGTCTCCAATGCCAGCCGCTCGTTCGACGAGAACGGCCGTCCGCAGGTCAACATCAACCTCGATGGTCCTGGCGGCGCGCTGATGAACCGTGCCACCCGCGCCAACATCGGCCGCGCCATGGCGGTGGTGTTCATCGAGCATCTTGCCGATCCGATCGCGCCAGGGCAGGCGGAGGACGCTCCTCGCCAGACCCGGACCGAACGCGGCATCATCAGCCTCGCGACGATCCAGAGCGCACTCGGCAACCAGTTCCGCATCACCGGGCTGGATTCGCCAGCCGAGGCCCAGGAGCTCTCGCTGCTGCTGCGCTCGGGCTCGCTCGCCGCGCCGATCTACTTCGCCGAGGAGCGCACCATCGGGCCGAGCCTCGGGCAGCAGAACATCGACCGCGGAATCACCTCGATCTTGTTCGCCCTGGTGCTGCTGCTGGCCTTCATGATCATTCGCTACAAGGCCTTCGGCGTGGTCGCCACCCTCGCCCTGGTGGTCAACCTGATCCTGCTGATGGCGATCATGTCGATCCTCGGCGCCACCCTGACCCTGCCTGGCATCGCCGGGATCGTACTGACCCTGGCCATGGCGGTGGACGGTAACGTACTGATCTACGAGCGGATCAGGGAGGAGCTGAGAACCGGGATGGCGATCCAGCAGGCGATCCATGCCGGCTACGACCGCGCCTTCACCTCGATCATCGACTCGCAGCTCACCACCCTGCTGGTCGGGGTGATCCTGTTCTCGATCGGTACAGGACCGGTACAGGGCTTCGCAGTGACGCTGTCGATCGGGATCATCACCTCGGTCTTCACCGCGGTGATGGTCAGCCGCGCGTTGACCAACCTGGCCTTCGGCGGTCGCCCGCTGAAGAAACTCTGGATCTGAGGACGACGCGATGAAACTCATAGACTTCATGGGCAAGCGCCACATCGCCTACATCGTCTCGATCCTGCTCTCGGTGATCGCGATCGGCTCGCTTGCCGTCAAGCAGCTCAATCTCGGTCTCGACTTCACCGGTGGCACCCAGGTCGAGGTTCACTACGCCCAGGCGCCCGAGCTCGACGATGTACGCGAGGCCCTGGGCCAGGCAGGTTACGCCCACGCCTCGGTGCAGACCTTCGGCGCCGAGACCGACATCCTGGTGCGCCTCCAGCAGGACTACAGCGAGAACGTAGGCGCGCAGATCGTATCGGCCTTATCGACTCACGGCGAGGACGTCCAGCTGGTGCGCGCCGAGTTCGTCGGCGCCCAGGTCGGCGAGCAGCTGCGCGACCAGGGTGGCCTCGGGCTGCTGCTGGCGCTCGGTGGGATCATGATCTACCTGGCGTTGCGCTTTCAGTACAAGTTCGCGATCGGCGCGGTGGTGTCGCTCGCCCACGACGTGCTGATCGTGCTGGGGATCTTCTCGCTGTTCGGCCTCGAGTTCGACCTCACCGTGATGGCCGCGGTGCTGGCGGTGCTCGGCTACTCGCTGAACGACACCATCGTGATCTACGACCGCATCCGCGAGAACATCCAAAAGTCGCGCAGCAACGACATCGCGCGCCTGTGCAACGATGCGGTCAACCAGACCCTGGCGAGGACGGTGGCGACTTCAGGCACCACCCTGCTGGTGCTGTTCGCTCTCTATCTGATGGGCGGCGACATGATCCACAACTTCTCGCTGGCGCTGATCATCGGCATCTTCCTCGGCACCTTCTCGTCGATCTACGTCTCGGCGGCGCTGCTGGTGCTGATGAACCTCAAGCGCGAGGACCTGATCCCGACCAAGCGCGCCGAGGTGGAGGAGGAGCTGCCCTGAGGGCGCCCTGCTCTTCGCCATCGACCCCCGCGCCATTTGGCCGGGGGTTTTTGTTTGACCGCGCACCCCCTCATGGGTGAAAAGCGAGCTAAGTCGGTAAGCCAAAACCGAAAAAAGGCCCCTCGCGGGGCCTTTTCACAGACTGCTGACAAAGTATTTGAAGATGCCACGATGGTTTCCAGCCGCCTCCGAGAGCGCGCTGGACGGCAATCGATTGCACCGGGGTTTGCGACATGGATGTCGCAAAAGGCGCGCCCGGACAGGGATGTCCATGCGCGCCGACCCGAGGACAAGCGATTGATCGGCCAGGGTTTCGCGATCTCGTGGCGGCGCGTCCCCCTCAAGGGGGAGCGCGAGGGGACCGCCCCTCGCATCTAAACGAGCGATAGGCTCGTTGGAGCGAAAACGGTTCTCCACTCGCCAGGATCGAAAGCGTCGCTGAGTCTAAAGGGGGTTTGTCATTAATCTGAAAAAGGCCCCTTGCGGGGCCTTTTCAGGGTGTTGCGCGATCCGGTGCGGCGTGATCAGAGCTCGCGAAGACGCGGGGCGAGCAGCTGGATCAGCGGCTTGAACAGACGCTGGCCGGAGGCCATCAGCACCTTCTCGGCGGCAACCTGGGGCGAGCCGTCGGGCTGTCCGATCAGCGCACCGCTCTCCTTGAGCAGCAGGCTGGCGAGGCTGAGGTCATGGTCGTCGAGACCGAGGGCGAAGGCGGCGTCGACCCGCCCGGTGGCGAGTTCAGCGAGATCGAGCAGCGAACAGCCGCTGGCGCGCAGCACATCGACCTGGGTGCCGAGCGCCTCGACGAGCTTCAGATAGGCTGGCTGATAGCGGCTGCGCATCCAGCTCTCCGGCAGCCCCAGCGCGACTCGGGCACCGGTGACCGAGGAGACCGTCGGCACGCGCATGCGGCGCTGGTTGAACTGTACCCCGCGACCGCGGCTGACCAGGTACTCCTCGTCGGCGAAGGGTACGAGCAGCACCGCGTGCTCGGGGCGTCCCTGGTAGAGGCAGACCATCGACATCGCCCAGGCCGGGGAGCCGGCGGCGAGGTTGGCGTAGCCGTGCTGGAGCTCGATCTTCCAATGATAGTCGCGCCCATCCCCTTCACCGTCGCGATGCGGGGTGAAGCGCCCCGAGATACCGTGCTGCGGATAGCCGCGGGCGAACTGCTTGACGATCTGCTGCTCGGCGAAGCGGGCGGTCTCCTCGAGCATGTTGTCGAGCAAACGGTCCTCACGCGCGACGTCGATCTTGTCGCGAATGCGGAAGAAGTGTTCCTGGGCGCCGCGCAGAGCGCGCAGGGAAAATTCGACCATCGGTTGCATAGCGTTTGTCGTCCATCGATAGAAAGCGAGCCTCCGTACGCCTCGGCGTCGGTCGGAACTCACCAGGGAAACTGTTAAAGAGCGACCGCCGGCAGCCTCGAGACGACCGTGGACACGGGCGTCTTGCAGGATATGCAGCGGAACAAACGAAAGAATTGAACTGGCAGCTGGGTTCGTTCGCGAGCGCGAACAGGCCGCGTAGTCTAACAGAACTGTTTCCCAGCGGTCATCCACCTCATGACCGACCGCAGCCAAAGCCAGACCTCCAGGCCATGATAGACTCCCGCCTTCGCTGACATGATTCGCTGACATGAATAGCGCAGCCCCAATCCGCAACGACCGCGACACCGAGGAAAACAGATCGTGCCCCACCCTAGCGCCCCGCATCCCACTCCTCCAGCCTGGCTCGAGCGCGTGCGTATCGTGCTGGTCGGCACCAGCCATCCCGGCAATATCGGCGCGGTCGCCAGGGCGATGAAAACCATGGGACTGCGCGAACTGGCATTGGTCGCTCCGCGTTGCGATCCCTATACCTCGGAGGCCGTCGCCCGCGCCTCCGGCGCGGATGAGCTGATCCACGCGGCCACCCGCCACCAGCGGCTGGAAGAAGCACTGTCCGACGCAGGCTGGGTGGTCGGCTGCAGCGCCCGCACCCGCACCATGCCCTGGCCGATGATCACGCCGCGACGTTTCTCCTCCAGGCTTGCCGACGAAGTCGCCGCCGCGGGCGAAGAGGCACGAGTCGCCATTCTCTTCGGCCGCGAGGACACTGGCCTCACCAACGACGAGCTCGCTCACTGCAACGCCCACGTGCACATCCCCACCAATCCGGAGTTCGGCTCGCTGAACATCGCGGCCGCCGTTCAGCTGATGGCCTACGAGGCTCGCCAGGCCTGGCTCGAGGCCGTCGGAGACGACGAGTCGACGCCACTGGGCGAGCGCCTCGATGCAGACCAGGCGCTGCAAACTGCGATGGAGAGCGTCGAATGGGACAACCCGCGGGCCAGCCATGCCGATGTCGAACGGCTGATCGAGCATCTCGAGCGCACGCTGATACTCACCGGCTTCCACGATCCGGCCCAGCCCCGCCAGCTGATCCCGCGCCTGCGCAGACTGCTGCTGCGTGCGCGGCTCGACCAGATGGAGACCAACATCCTTCGCGGCATCCTCACCAGCGTAGAGCGCCTGGCCAAGCGTTGAGCCCGAGCATGGAGGTGCGCCATTGTGCCGCAGCCGGGCCGCCGGCCAAAAGTTGACCAAAAAACTCAAGTTTGTTCATAATGAATGCGTTTACTGCACTCACGGCGCCCGCCGATCAGCCCGCATGACTGGTCGGCGGGCGCCGTGGGACGCCAGACCGACTCACTCCCGGAGCCCGAAATCGCGCTGGTTACGCTTTCCCTCGAGCTCCCACTGCGCCGGAACCATAAAAATGCGCCTGACCACCAAGGGACGATACGCAGTCACCGCGATGCTCGACCTCGCGATCAACGCCCATAGTGGCCCCATCAGTCTCGCTGAAATTTCCAAACGCCAGGAAATCTCGCTCTCCTACCTCGAGCAGCTTTTCGCTCGACTGCGCCGCTCCGGCCTGGTCAACAGCGTGCGCGGGCCCGGCGGCGGCTACCGGCTCAGCGACCAGCCCGCGGCGATCTCGATCGCCCGGGTGATCGACGCGGTCAGCGAATCGATCGACGCGACTCGCTGCCAGGGGCGCGGCGATTGCCAGCAGGGCACCACCTGTCTCACCCATCATCTGTGGTGCGACCTGTCCGATGCGATCCACGGCTTCCTCGATGGCATCACCCTCTCCGATCTGCTTGCGCGCCGCGACGTCCAGCAGGTCGCCGAGCGCCAGCGCTTGAACATCGACGATGAAGCGCTGATCTACATGACCAAGTAAACTGACTGGATTTCAGCCGATGCCGACGGGGATTGTCGCCCTCCCGCCGACCAGGAACACGAGCACGCCCATGTCATCTGCGCCGATCTATCTCGACTATGCCGCCACCACCCCGGTCGATCCACGGGTGGCGCAGGCGATGGCCCGCCACCTGGGCCTCGACGGCACCTTCGCCAACCCCGCCTCGCGCAGCCATATGCTCGGCTGGCTGGCAGAGCAAGCGGTCGAGGGCGCCCGTCGCCAGGTCGCCGACCTGCTCAATGCCGACCCGCGCGAAATCGTCTGGACCTCCGGAGCGACCGAAGCCGACAACCTCGCGCTGATCGGCTACATGCGCGCCAACCGCGCGCGCGGTCGCCACCTAATCACCTCGACCATCGAGCACAAGGCGGTGATCGATACCGCGCATGCGCTGGAGAACGAGGGATTCGAAGTCAGCTGGCTCAAGCCGTCGGCGGACGGGCGCATCCGCCCCGAGGCGCTCGAAGCGGCGATGCGACCGGACACCATCCTGGTCTCGCTGATGGCAGTGAACAACGAGCTCGGCACGGTGAACGATCTCGAGGCGCTGGGGAACATCGCCCACCGCCACGGCGCCGTCTTCCACGTCGACGCGGCCCAGGCCGCCGGCAAGCTGGCCCTCGATCTCGAGCGGTTGCCGATCGACCTGCTCTCGCTCTCGGCGCACAAGATCTACGGTCCCAAAGGGATAGGCGCGCTGTACGTTCGCCGCGACACGCGGATCGAGCCGCTGATCCACGGCGGCGGGCACGAGCGCGGCATGCGCTCGGGAACGCTCGCCACCCACCAGATCGTCGGCATGGGAGAGGCGTTCGCCCTCGCTGAGCTCGAGCGCGGAGACGACATGCAGCGCATCGCCGAGCTGCGCACGCGCCTGCTCGAAGGGCTGGGCGAGCTCGAGGGCGCCCGGCTCAGCGTGCCTGAAGGCCACGGCATGGCCAACATCCTCAGCATCGGATTCGATGGTGTCGATGGCCAAGCGCTGGTGATGGCGCTGCGCCGGCTGGCGCTGTCCACCGGCTCGGCCTGCAACTCGGCGAGCGTCGCTCCCTCCTACGTGCTCACCGAGCTCGGCGTGCCCACCGAGCGCGCCCTGGCGACACTCAGGATCAGCCTCGGCCGGTTCAGCACCGCGACCGAGATCGACACCGCGATCGAGGACATCCGCGAGGCGCTGGACAAACTGCGCACGGACAGCCGCGCCCAGTCGGCCTGAGCGGAATTTTCGCGGCGATTCGCTCAAGACATCGGTCGCCGCGTCGATAATCAATCCAAGCAACCTAGGAGTGCGACATGGCTCACATTTCGATCAGCGAGGCCGCCGCGCGCCAGATCCAGCGCGTCCTCGCCGAACGCGGCCAGGGACTGGGACTGCGCGTAGGGGTCAAACCGAGCGGCTGCTCGGGTTACAGCTACGTACTCGACTTCGCCGACGAGCTCGCGCCCGATGACCGCTCCTTCGAGGATCACGGCGCACGCGTGGTCATCGATGCGAAGGCGTTGGAAATGCTCGATGGCACCGAGGTCGACTACGTCAGCGAGGGGCTCAACCAGCTGTTCAAGTTCAAGAACCCCAACGTCAAGGACGAGTGCGGCTGTGGCGAGAGCTTCAGCGTCTGACCCGTCGCGTCTGGATGCAAGGGCGGGTGCGAACGGCTATAATGCTGCGCCTTCGTATACCCGCCGCAAGCCTTGCCCGATCACGAGCCCACTCGTTTCATTCCAACGGGCGGTTGGCGGCCATCCGAACGACCTCTTTACCGCCCTGAAACGGCGGTGATCACCCAAGACCTGACAAGGAGCCCTCATGGCGACCGAACGCACTCTCTCGATCATCAAGCCCGACGCCGTTGCCAAGAACGTGATCGGCGAGATCTACGCTCGTTTTGAACGCGCCGATCTCAAGATCGTCGCCGCCAAGATGGTCCACCTCTCCCGCGAGAAGGCCGAAGGCTTCTACGCCGAACACAAAGAGCGCCCCTTCTTCAAGGATCTGGTCGAGTTCATGACCTCGGGCCCGGTGATGATCCAGGTGCTCGAAGGCGAGAACGCGGTACTCAAGAACCGTGACCTGATGGGCGCCACCGATCCGAAGAAAGCCGAGCCGGGCACCATTCGCGCCGACTTCGCAAGCTCCATCGACGCCAACGCCGTCCACGGCTCCGACGCCGTCGAATCCGCCGCGCGCGAAGTGAGCTACTTCTTCTCCTCGGATGAGATCTGCCCGCGCTGATCGACATCGCTGCGTCCGCCGACATCCGGCGGACGCTCACTCCTCCCCTGCGACCCATCCCGCCACCATGACCCAACCGACCGCCACCACCGATACTCCTCTGCTCAATCTGCTGGGCCTCTCCCACGGGGAGATGGTGCAGTTCTTCGACGAGCTCGGAGAGAAGGCCTTTCGCGCCGCCCAGGTGATGAAATGGATCCATCAGGAAGGAGTCATCGACTTCGCCGCGATGACCAACATCTCCAAGGCGCTGCGCGACAAGCTGGCGCGCGTCGCCGAGGTACGCGTACCGTCGATCGCCTATCAGGGTGAATCGAAGGATGGGACCCGCAAGTGGGTGGTCGAAACCGAGGGCGGCAGCCTGATCGAGACCGTGCTGATCCCGGCCGAGAATGGCAATCGCCGCACCCTCTGCGTTTCCTCGCAGGTAGGCTGCTCGCTGGACTGCAGCTTCTGCTCGACCGGGAAACAGGGCTTCGCCCGCAACCTCACCAGCGCCGAGATCATCGGCCAGGTGTGGATCGCGACCCATACCGGCGGCGCCTACGCCGACGGCCGCAAGCCGGTCACCAATGTGGTGATGATGGGCATGGGCGAGCCGCTGATGAACTTCGATCCCGTCGTCGCCGCGATGAAACTGATGCTCGACGACAACGCCTATGGCCTGTCCAAGCGCCGGGTCACGCTCTCGACCTCGGGCGTGGTGCCGATGATCGACCGCCTCGGCGATGTGCTCGACGTGAGCCTTGCGATCTCGCTGCATGCGCCGACCGACGAACTGCGCAACACCCTGGTGCCGCTCAACCGCAAGTACAACATCGAGAAGCTCCTCGATGCTTGCCATCGCTATCTCGAAAAGTGCGGCGACACCCGGATGATCACCATCGAATACACCCTGATGAGCGGGATCAACGATCAGCGCGAGCACGCCGAGCAGCTCGCTGAACTGCTTCGAAACATTCCTTGCAAGATCAACCTGATCCCCTTCAATCCCTTCCCCGGGTCGGGCTATACCAAGCCGTCGCGCAACCAGGTGATGCGCTTCCAGCAGTGGCTGTTCGAGAAGGGCTACAGCGCACCGGTACGCATGACCCGCGGTGACGACATCGACGCCGCCTGCGGCCAACTGGTCGGCCGGGTCAAGGATCGAACTCGCCGTCAGGCGCGCTACATCCAGACCCTCTCGATCGACGCAGACTGAAGTGGCCTACTGCGTGGCTTGACTTCACCGAGATGCGACGATTCCATGATGCTCGCCCCACGTCCATTAGCTCGCCGACGGTAACCACCGGATGATTCCACCCCGTCTCCCAGCTGGCCGCCTGGCCGCCCTCGCCTTAGCCGCCCTGCTCGGCGGCTGCGCCGTCGCGTCGACGGGGGATGGGCGAAACCCAGGGGCCGCCTCGGCCTATGCCGAACTGGGCATGGGCTACCTCGGCCAAGGCGAAGGCGATCGCGCCCGGCAGGCCTTCGAGCGCGCGCTGGAGCAGGACCCGCACGACCCTACCGCACTGCACGGCATCGCCCTGCTCGAGCATCGCGCGGGCAACGATGAGGTCGCCGAACGCTACTACCAGCGTACCCTGCTCGAACTGCCCAGGCGCGACCAGCGAGGCGCAGACGAGATTCTCAGTGAGACCCCGGTACGCAACAACTACGCAGCGCTACTCTATGAGCGACAGCGCTATGGCGAAGCCTGCGAGCAGCTCGAGCGCGCCGCTAAAGACACCACCTATGCCGGGCGGGCGCGGGTGCTGGTCAACCTTTCCCAGTGCCAGCTGCACCTCGGCGAAACGGCAGCGGCGCGCGCCAGCCTGAATCTCGCCGAACGCATCGCGCCCGACCAGCCCACGGTACTGCTGGCGTTGGCCTATCTCGACTATGCCGAGCGCGACATGGGTGCATCGCGCGCGCGGCTGACGCAATATGAACGCCTCGCGGGACTTACTCGCGAAGGGCGAGCGCTCCACGACGCCCTGGAAAACACTGCGGATGCCTCGCCGAATACGCTCGAACCTGCGTCGTCGGCCATCGATCAACCGTAACCGCGCCCAACAAGGACATCTCGCATGAGCGAACAGCCATCTTCCGCGGCACCCAGGACTCCGACGCAGCCGGCCGGCGACATGCTGCGCCAAGCCAGGGAGCGCAAGGGGCTGGGGATAGAACAGGCCGCCGCTCAGCTCAACCTGCGTCCCTCGCTGATCTCCGATCTCGAAAGCGAACGCTACGACCAGCTGCAGGTGCCCGCCTATCGCCGCGGCTATCTGCGCGCCTATGCGCGCCTGGTCGGCATAGACGCGGCCGAAGTCCTCAGGGCGCACGATGCGATTCACGGCAAGAGCGATACCCATGACGCGCTGCGGGCCACCCCGATCCAGGCGGTTCGCCGCCCGAGCCGCCTGGGCAAGCTGGTGTTCCGCCTGGTCACCGTCATCATCCTGCTGGTGCTGCTGGGGCTGACCGCGCTCTGGTGGCAAAGCCGCGACGGACTGCCCAATTTCGCCGAGAACACCCCCGGCAGCGATGTTTCAAGCGAAGCGCTCGAAGAAGAGCCATCCACGCCGCCTTCGGCACCGGTCGCACCGGCTGCCTCGCTGAGCGGCGAGGTCATCGATCTCGACGCCGCACTGGCGGTCGCAGGCGCCGAGGCCAGCGAGGCAATCGGCGGCAACGGCCTGCAGATCGACGTCGGCGAAGGCGTCAATGGCGCCCAGCTCACCGCGAGCGAGGCTGCGGCCCTGAGCAACCAGAGCCGCAGCGCACCGAGCCAGGACGAGCAGGCATCGGCGGCCGCGAGCGGAGAAGACGTGCTGTCGTTGAGCTTCCGCGAGGCGTCGTGGGTCGAGGTTCGCGATGCCAACAACATGGTGGTGCTGACGGGGCTTCAGCCCGCCGGCAGCGAGCGCTCGGTGGAAGGCGCACCACCGCTGCGGCTGGTGATCGGCAATGCCAGCGGCGTCTCGCTCAGCTTCCGAGGCCAGCCCGTGGACCTGCCCGCGCGCACCGGCGGCAGCAACGTCGCCAGATTCACCCTCGGCGAATGAACCAATATCCAAGCCACGACGACCGTATCGATAGGCGTGGCAGCAGGATGAGCAGAAGCAAGGCCGCAGACGAGGCCGTTTCGGGAGTCGACATTGAGTAAGCTACAGGCCATTCGCGGTATGAACGACCTGCTGCCAGACCAGTCTCCGGTCTGGCAGTACGTGGAGAACACCTTCAAGCGGCTGCTGTCGCGCTACGGGTACCTGGAGGTTCGCGCGCCGGTGCTCGAGCAGACCGCGCTGTTTCGCCGTTCGATCGGCGAGGCGACCGACGTGGTCGAGAAGGAGATGTACACCTTCGACGACCGCAACGGTGAGAGCGTCACCCTGCGCCCCGAGTTCACCGCCGGCATAGTGCGCGCGGTGATCGAGCATGGACTCGCCCACAACCAGACCCAGCGGCTCTGGACCACCGGCCCGGTATTTCGCTACGAACGTCCGCAAAAGGGGCGCTATCGCCAGTTCCATCAGCTCAGCGTCGAGATCTTCAATCTCGAAGGGCCCGATATCGATGCCGAACTGATCCTGCTCTCAGCGCGACTGCTGCGCGAGTTGGGGCTCTCCGACCAGGTCACCCTCGAGCTCAACTCGCTCGGTACCAAGGAAGCCCGCGCTGCCTATCGCGCCACTCTGGTCGAGTATCTGAACGCGCACCGCGAGGTGCTCGATGAGGACTCGCTGCGCAGGCTGACCACCAACCCTCTGCGTGTGCTCGACTCGAAGAATCCCGAGATGGCCGCGATGCTGGCCGGCGCGCCGCGCATGCTCGACCATCTCGACGCAGAGTCCGAGGCCCACTTCGAGCGGCTCAAGGCGAGCCTCGACGAGACCGGCGTGCGCTACGTGATCAATCCGCGCCTGGTACGCGGCCTGGACTACTATTCGCGCACCGTATTCGAGTGGACCACTACCGCGCTGGGCAGCCAGGGCACGGTGTGCGGCGGCGGCCGCTACGACGGCATGGTCGAGGAGCTCGGCGGCAAGCCGACCCCGGCGATCGGCTTCGGCCTAGGCATCGAGCGGCTGGTGCTGCTGCTCGAGACCCTCGAACTGGTGCCCGCCTCGGTGCACGAACACCTCGACGTCTATCTGACCGCGCTGGGTGAACGTGCGCAGCAGCGGGCACTGCCACTCGCCGAACGGCTGCGCGATGCGTTACCCTCCCTGCGCCTGCAGCTGCACTGCGGCGGAGGCAGCTTCAAGAGCCAGATCAAGAAGGCCGACCGCAGCGGGGCGCGTATCGCCCTGCTGCTCGGCGAAGAGGAGTGCGAGCGCGGCACGGTGGGAATCAAGTTCCTGCGTGAAGAGCGCGAGCAGGAGAACATTCCCCAGGCCGCGCTGGTCGAGCGGCTGGCGCTGGAGCTAGGCGCCTGAACGACGCCGCACTGGCGCGGCACGGATGAATCGGCTCGGACCGCGATCGCGGCCGGTACGCAGACAGGAGAACGATGCGTGGCGCAAGACTTAAGAGATGACGACGAACAGCTCGACGCGCTGAAGAGCTGGTGGAAACGTCACGGCACCTCGCTGGTGGCCGGCGTGCTGCTGGCCGCCGCTGGGATATTCGGTTGGAACGCTTGGCAGAGCCATCAGGCCAACCAGACCGCGGCCGCCTCGCAAGCCTTCGACCAGCTGATCGCACTGACCAGCGACTTCAACGTGCTCGATGACGAACAGCGCGCTCAGGTCGATCAGCTCGCCGAACAGCTCAGCGACGACCACGGCGGCACGCTCTATGCCGAACTCGCCCGCCTGATACAGGCCCGGGTGGCGGTCGATGCCAACGACCCAGACACCGCGATGGCGAGCCTGAGGCAGGTGATCGACGGTGCCAAGCACGACTACGTCAAGGCTGTGGCGCGTCTCGATCTGGCACGGGTCCAGGTCGACCGCCAGCAGTACGAAGAAGCGCTCGCGAACCTCGAAGGTGAGCTTCCCGAAGGGCTCCTCGCCCAACAGGCCAACGTGCGCGGCGACGCGTTCCAGGGCCTGGGGCGCTTGGACGAGGCGCGCGACGCCTATCGTACGGCGCTCGATCTCGCCAAGCAGCACGACCTGCCGATCTATGGCGTACAGCTCAAGCTCGACGATCTCGCGCCCCAGGAGGCTTCATGAACTCGCGGACCCCAATGCGCAGCCTGATGTGCGCCCTCGGTATCACCATGCTGCTCGCAGGATGCGGCGGCGGTGTCAAACCCGATCCGCCACCCAAGGAGCTGGGTGACATCCAGCCGCAGGTCCGCCTCGACCAGCAGTGGTCGCGCGGTATCGGCGACCTGGGCCGCGCCCGCTATCCGCTCGAACCCGCACTCGACGCAGGCGTGCTCTATACCGTCAACGCCGAGGGCCGGCTACGGGCGATCAACGCCGAGAGCGGCGAGGTCAGCTGGGAAAGCGAACTCCACGTGCCGGTCTCGACCGGGGTCTCGGTCAGCGCCGGGCGGCTGTTCATCGGCACGCGCAAGGGCGAAGTGCTGGCGGTGAGCCTGGGCGATGGCAACATCGTCTGGCGTACTCAGGTCGCGAGCGAAGTGCTGACCACGCCCCAGGCGAACAACAGCCTGATCGTGGTGCAGAGCGTCGATGGCACCCTCACCGCGCTCGACAAGCTCACCGGCGACCAGCGCTGGCTCTACGCTGCCTCGCAGCCCACCCTCACCCTGCGAGGCACCGGCACTCCACGCACCATCGATCCGGTCACCTTCGCGGGCTTCGCCAACGGTCGGGTCGGGCTGTTCGACAACCGCAGCGGCGAGATGATGTGGGACATGCGCATCTCGGTCCCCCAGGGGGCCAACGAGGTCCAGCAGCTCACCGACGTGATCGGCCAGCCGGTGCTGACGCCTGACGGTCGGCTGTTCGTGACCAGCTACAATGGCCAGGTGGTAGCGGTCAACGTGCAGAACGGCCAGACGCTGTGGAGCCGGGAGCAGTCGAGCTATCGCTCCCCGCTGCTAGTGGGCAATACGCTGTTCACCGTCGACGAGCGCAGTCACGTCCACGCGCTCGATGCCAACAGCGGAGAGCCGCTGTGGGAGCAGGATGGCCTCGAAGGCCGCCAGCTGACCGCGCCGGTATTCGTCGACGGCCAGATCGCGCTGGGTGACTACGAAGGCTATGTCCACCTGCTCAACGCCGGCAGCGGCGAGATGGACGGCCGCGCGCGGATCGGCGGCGACGGTATCGGCGTACCGCTGCTGAGCGATGGCAACCGTCTCTATGCGCTGTCCAACTCGGGCAAACTGGTCGCGTTCCAGCTCATCGCCCAGTAAGCTCCAGGCGGAGCGGCGAACGTCGCTCCGCCCGCCGGCACCTTCGGCCTCTATTCCCTGCCCCCTATATAGCCGCCGCGCTTTTCGCTACCATTCACTCCCAATCGCCCCGCCCGCCGACCGATCGCCACGCGCATCGGACTCGTATTTCGGCCGGGAAGCCACATTCTAGAGCGCAGTTGATCTGGCCGCGCCAATCTCGAGCATCGAAATGAACCCCGTGATCGCACTGGTCGGCCGTCCCAACGTCGGCAAGTCCACCCTCTTCAATCGCCTGACCCGCTCGCGCGATGCCATCGTCGCCGACTTTCCCGGGCTGACCCGCGACCGCCAGTACGGCAATGGCCGCCTCGGCGAAAAACCCTTCACGGTGATCGACACCGGCGGAATCAGCGGCGACGAGCAAGGCATCGACGCGGCGATGGCGGAGCAGTCGCTGCTGGCGATAGACGAGGCCGATATCGTGCTGTTCCTGGTCGATGCCCGCGCCGGGCTGACGCCGACCGACGAGGCGATCGCCCAGCACCTGCGGGTCAACCAGAAGAAGACCTGGCTGGTGGTCAACAAGACCGACGGCCTTCCCGAGGAGACCGCCACCGTCGAGTTCCACGCCCTCGGCCTCGGCGAACCCTACCCGATCGCTGCTTCCCATGGACGCAACGTCACCCAGCTGATCGAGCTCGTGCTCGAGCCATTTCCGGAGCCCAGCGATACCGAGGCGCACCCGGAGCTCGATGGCAAAGGCATCAGGATAGGCGTGGTCGGTCGTCCCAACGTCGGCAAGTCGACCCTGGTCAATCGCCTGCTGGGCGAAGAGCGCGTGGTCGTGTTCGATGAGGCCGGCACCACGCGCGATGCGATCGAGATTCCCTTCGAGCGGCGCGGCAAGCCCTATGTGCTGGTCGACACCGCGGGTATCCGCCGGCGCAAGAACGTAAGCCTGATCGCCGAGAAGTTCTCCATCGTCAAGACCCTCGATGCGATCAAGTCATGCAACGTCGCGGTGCTGGTGCTGGACGCACGCACGGGCCTGGTCGAGCAGGATCTCCACCTGCTCGACTACGTGCTCAATACCGGCCGCGCGCTGGTGCTGGCGGTGAACAAGTGGGACGGGCTCGAGAGCGAGGCGAAGGAGAAGATGCGTACCGAGATCAAGCGACGCCTGGGCTTCGCCGACTATGCGGACCTGCACTTCATCTCGGCACTGCACGGCACCGCGGTAGGCGATCTCTACCCCTCGATCGAGCGGGCGTTCAAGAGCGCCACCGCGCACTGGACCACCAACCGCCTCACCACCCTGCTCCAGGACGCGGTCACCGAGCACCAGCCACCGATGGTCAACGGCCGCCGGATCAAGCTCAAGATGGCCCACCAGGGCGGTAGCAACCCGCCGATCATCGTGGTTCACGGCAACCAGATCAATCAGCTGCCCGAAGCCTACAAGCGCTACCTGATCAATACCTTCCGCAAAGTGCTCAAGGTACGCGGCACCCCGATCCGCTTCGAGTTCCGCTCGGGGGCCAACCCCTTCGACGCCAACCCCGACGCCACCGACCGGGAGAAAGCCAAGGCACGCCAGCTCGCACGCACCCGCGAGGCGCGGCGCAGCAAGCGCTGAGCCCCGCCCACTGACTGGCGCAGGGGCCAATTCACCTTTACCGCGCCGCGCTTCACGCGCCGGCGCCGACCCACTGGCAGGCGAACTGCCAGGCGGCCCGGCCGCTGCGCACCCCTCGCAGGGTGGCGTAGCGCAGCGCCTCTTCCCGGGCCTGCGCGTTCCAGTCTCCCTCGAGATACTTGACCCAATACTCGCAGGCGACGAGGAACGTCTCCTGATTGAAGGCATGGAAGGCGAGCCATAGGCCGAATCGATCCGAGAGCGAGATTTTCTCCTCGACGGCATCGCCATGGTGGAGTTCGCCGTCGACGATCCGGGTGTCGGTGTTGTCCACCGCGGCCTCCGGCAGCAGGTGGCGACGATTGGAGGTCGCGTAGATCAGCACGTTCTCCGGCGGACCGGTGAGCGTGCCGTCGAGCACGCTCTTGAGCGCCTTGTAGGCGTGATCGCTGGCTTCGAAGGAAAGATCGTCGCAGTAGACGATGAACCGGTAGCGCTGGTCGCGAAGCCTCGCCACCAGCCCGGGCAGCCCCGCCAGGTCATGGCGGTCGACCTGGATCAAACGCAGCCCTTCACCACTCAGGTCGTTAAGCAGCGCACGGATGATCGAGGATTTGCCGGTACCGCGCGCGCCCCACAGCAGCGCATGGTTGGCCGGGCGACCGGCGATGAAGGCGCGGGTGTTGTCGAGCAGCGCGCGCTTTTGCCGCTCGATGCCGACCAGATCGTCGAGGCTCACGTCATCGCGGGGCGATACCGCCACCAAGCGTCCGCCCGCCAGCGGATGGCGCTCCCAAAGTGCTGCGATGTCACGTCGCCAGTCGATCTCGGCGTGCTCAGGGGGCAGCAACGGCTCGATGCGTGCCAGCAGCGCGATCAAGCGCGAGCTCAGTTCCTCGTTCATCGGCTCTCCAATGGTCGGTCGCGAATCGTTGGCCATAGTCAGCGACGCTTCGTGCTGACTCGAAGTTTTAAGTCAAACATAATGCAATCCCACCGGGGAGTGGGTCACAGTGCAGCATCCCACGACTCGATGCCCCCTGTTCGATGGAAGACTTCATGCCCCGCTATCGTCCCACGCGCAAATGCGCACGCCTTGCCTCCCTCACCATCACCATCGCACTACTCGCCGGCTGCGTGACCAGCCCCGAGGGCCGCTCGCAGCTGGCGCTGTTCTCCAACCAGGAGCTCGATGCCCAGGGCGCTGCCGCCTTCGCCGAGATCAGCGCACAGACCGCGACGCTGCAGGGCGCGCAGGCCGACTACGTGAGCTGCGTCGCCGATGCGATCACCGCCCAGGTACCGGCCTCGAGCGGCTACAGCCAGTGGCAGGTACGGCTATTCGATAGCGACGAGGTCAATGCCTTCGCACTGCCCGGCGGCTACATCGGCGTCTATCGCGGCCTGCTCGGGGTTGCCGCCGACCAGAACCAGCTCGCGGCGGTCATCGGCCACGAGGTCGCCCACGTACTCGCTCATCACGCCAACGAGCGGGTCTCCAACACCACGCTGACCCAGTACGGGCTGGGCGTGGCCCAGAGCCTGGGCGGCGAGCAGCTCGGCAGCCTGCTCGGGCTCGGCGCCCAATACGGCGTGCTGCTGCCCTACTCCCGTCGCCAGGAGAGCGAAGCCGACGTGCTCGGCCTCGATCTGATGGCGCGCGCGGGCTTCGAGCCGCAGGCGGCGATCACGCTGTGGAACAACATGGAGCGCGCCACCCAGGGAGCGACTCAACCCGAATGGGCCTCCACCCACCCCGACAGCCAGCGCCGCATCGCCGAACTGCAGAACCGCCTCTCCATCGCGGAGCCGCTCTATCGCGCGGCCCAGAGCGAGGGTAGACGGCCCAGCTGCGGTTGAACCGGGCGCGTCGGCGGATCAGCCTTGCGCATCCGTGTCTCCGCGCATGCCGGCGAGCACGGCACCGGTGTCAGGCTGGAGGCCGTGCCAGATGAAAAACGATTCCGCCGCCTGCTCGACCAGCATGCCGAGCCCATCGTGGCTGCACGCCCCCCGCTGCTCGGCCCAGCGCATGAATACCGTGGGCTGGGCGGCGTAGACCATGTCGTAGGCGAGCGCTTCGCCTGCGAACATGCCCTCGGGCAGCGGTGGCAGCTCGGCGCCGAGACTGGCACTGGTGCCGTTGATCACCAGGTCGAAGCGGCCCTCGAGCTGGTCGAAGGCGCCTCCCGCGATCGGGCCAAGGCCATTGAATCGCTCAGCCAGCTGGCGGGCACGCTCGGCGGTGCGATTGGCGACGAACAGCGCCTGGGGACGGCGCTCGAGCAGCGGCTCGAGCACCCCGCGTACCGCGCCGCCCGCGCCGAGCACCGCAATCCGCGCGCCTTCGAGACGCGCGCCGAGCCGCTCGAGATCGCGCACCAGCCCGACGCCGTCGGTGGTATCGCCATGCAGCCGTCCCTGGTCATCGACGCTCAGCGTATTGACCGCACCGGCACGGCGCGCGCGCGGCGCGACCACCTCGGCCAGTGCCAGCGCCTCCTGCTTGAACGGGACGGTAACGTTGGCACCGCGCCCGCCGGCGGCGATGAACTCCGCCACGCTGCCGGCGAATCCGTCGAGCGGTGCCAGGCGTCGTTCATAGCGCAGCGGCATGTCGAACTGCGCGGCGAAGGCGTAGTGGATCTCAGGCGAGCGAGAATGAGCGACAGGGTGACCGAAAACGCAATAAATGGCTGACACGACAGCTCCAATGCTTGTAAAAACGAAACCAGGACGGTACACGCACCACACAACACGCCGCCCTCGCAGATCTGCGAGTCAAGCTCGGGCCGAGACAGCGACGTGGCACTGCGTTCGACCCGGCTTGATCATTCTCCCCCATTCCAAGGACGCCGACCCCGTTCATGATCGCCGACTATCTGCGTACTCTCATCGACTATCACGAGTGGGCCACTCAACGGCTGCTCGGTGCCTGCATGGAAGTAAGCGAAGGAGATTACCGCCGCGACCTGGGGCTCCACTGCCACGGTATCCACGGTACGCTCAACCATCTGCTGCAGACGGAGGAGCTGTGGCTTTCGCGCTATCTCGGCAGGCCCGCTCCCGATAGCGCCACTGCGACCGATGTCTACCGCGAGTCGATCAGCGGTCGCGACACGCTCGCCGCGGCGCTGCGCGAGCAGTGTCGCCAGTGGCGCCAAGCGGTGAGCACGCTCGACGACGCCAGCGCCACCGAACAGCTGAGACTCGAGGGGGGCGTCGGCATCCTCGAGCTGAGCCGGGTCGAGCTTCTATTCCAGGTGATAAGCTACGCGATCCAACTGCGCGGCCAGCTGATCTATGCGCTGACCTCGCTGGGCAACCCCGATCCTGGCCTCGACTTCCTCACCTACAGCAGCTCGCCGTAGGCGTCGGCCTCATTCGCCCGCCTCTCCCAGCCAGTCGCGCGGCCTCAGGAAGTCGTCGAGCCTCGCCTCGGCACTGCCGGGCTCGGCGGCGTAGCCGTAGCTCCATTGCGCCACCGGCGGCATCGACATCAGGATCGATTCGGTACGCCCGCCGCTTTGCAGCCCGAACAGCGTGCCGCGATCGTAGACCAGGTTGAATTCGACGTATCGACCTCGGCGATGGGCCTGGAAATCACGCTCGCGCTCGCCGAACGGCGTCGTGCGACGACGCTGGACGATCGGCAGGTAGGCGGGCAGGAAGGCGTCACCGACCGAGCGCATGAAAGCGAAGCTTTCATCGAAGCCAGGCTCGTTCAAGTCGTCGAAGAAAAGCCCACCGACCCCGCGGGTTTCATTACGGTGCCTGAGCAGGAAGTAGTCGTCGCACCAGGCCTTGAAGCGCGGGTAGCAGTCATCGCCGAAGGGCGCGCAGGCATCGCGGGCGACGCGATGCCAGTGCAGCACGTCTTCGCGCTCAGGATAGTAGGGGGTGAGGTCGATGCCTCCGCCGAACCACCATACCGGCGCCTCGCCCTGCTTCTCGGCGAGGAAGAAGCGCACGTTGCCGTGGCTGGTGGGCACGAAGGGGTTGCGTGGGTGCAGCACCCAGGAGACCCCCATCGCCGAGAAGCCCCGCCCCGCAAGCGAGGGGCGCGATGCGCTCGCCGAGGGAGGCAGCTCGCCGCCGTGGACATGCGAAAAGTTCACCCCCCCCTTTTCGAACACGGCACCGTCGGCGATCACGCGAGTGCGTCCACCGCCGCCCTGTGGGCGGGTCCAGCGCTCCTCGACGAAGCCGGTTTCGCCATCTTCGTTGGCGAGCGCCGAGCAAAGCCGCTCCTGCAGGCCGGTCAGATAATGCTCGACGCTGGACAGCATGGCGGCCGGAGAGGGTGTGGTCATGAACGACTCCTGAAATCAGCGATGAAAGCGCGGCAAAGGTCGGCCAGGGTCAGAGCCGAAGACGCACTCCAGTGGCGAGATCGCGGATCTCGCTGGGCCGGTCGCGACCGCCGAGGGCGCCCGGCACTACCGCATCGAGCGTACCACCGAAGTCCCGGCGCACCTCCTGCTCGCTAAGCGCCGACGGTCGACCGGCGAGGTTCGCCGAGGTCGACACCACCGGGCCGCCAAACGCCTCGCACAGCGCCGAGGCCAGCGGATGAGCGGTGACCCTGAGCGCGACCTTGTCGTGCGCGCCGCGTATCAACGGGTGAGCGCGGCCATTGTCGGGAACCAGCCAGGTGAGCGGCCCGGGCCACTGCTCGGCCAACCGTCGGCGAGACTCGGCATCGAGCCCTGAAAGCCAGGGCTCGAACTGCTCGATGGACGCAGCGATCAGGATCAATCCCTTGGCCGCATCGCGCCGCTTCAACCCGAGCAGCCGTTCGAGCGCGAGCGGATCATCGGGATCACAGCCGAGCCCCCAGACCGCCTCGGTCGGATAGGCGACGATCCCACCCCGGCGCAGCACTGCAGCGGCGTCGGCGATCACCTCGGTAGTCATGATGCAATCTTTCCCTGGCAAACGGTGGCGCAGATTCTAGCCTCTTTGATTGCTCGACTCATCCCTCGCGCCGCCGAATCCAGCCTCCAGGCCGGCGCAGTACCCGCCCCTCGATCTCCAGGGCCTGGAGCATCGCCGCGCAGCGCGAGACATCGAGGGCTGCGCGTTCGACCAGCGCATCCAGCGGCATCGGTGACTCTCCGAGCAGCGCAAGCAGCGGGCTCCCTTCCCCCATCGCATCCGGCTCTTCGGGCGCGACCGGTGCGAGCGAGAGCCGACCGGAGAACTCATCGAACAGCTCATCGGCCCGCGTCACCAGCCGGGCCCCTTCCTGGATCAGCCATAGGCAACCCTGCACCTGGGGATCGTCCAGCGCGCCGGGCAGCGCGAACACCTCGCGATTCTGCTCCAGCGCCAGCCGGGCACTGATCAAAGAGCCGCTTCGCATCGCCGCCTCGATCACCAGCACCCCCTGGCTCAACCCGGTGACCAGCCGGTTGCGCCGAGGAAAATGCCGGGCATGCGCCGGGGTGGCGGACGGCAGCTCCGAGAGCAGGAGCCCCCCTTCGGCGAGCAGCCGCTCGCGCAGCCGGGCGTGCTGGCGCGGATAGAGCACATCGACACCGCAGCCGAGCACTGCGATGCTGCGCCCCTTTGCCTCGAGCGCTCCCAAATGGGCGGCACCGTCGATGCCCTTGGCCATCCCGCTTACCACCGTGAATCCACCGGCGGCGAGCCGAGCGGAAAAATCCAGCGCGTGACGCAGCCCGGCCCGACTGGGTCGACGACTGCCGACCACTGCGATGCAGGGCTGCTCCAAGGCATCGAGATCCCCCCACCCCCAAAGCAGCGCGGGCGTGTCGTCGATCTCGTCGAGCAGAGAGGGCCAGCGAGGATGGCCCGGATGGAGCAGATGGTGCGCTTCGCCGCGCTCGAGCCAGGCGAGCATCGGATCCAGCAGCTCGCGACCGACGTCGGCACGCAGCAGATAGCGCAGATAGCTGCGCTGCTCGACACTCAAGGCGGCCAGCCAACCGTCCGGCCAGGCCGCCTTCGACTGCCGTAGCCGCCTAAGACGGCGACACCCCAGCCCCGGCACCAGCGATAGCGCCAACCACTCCCGCGCTCCCGGCCATACTTCGCTCATCGATGCTCCCCTCCCTCAGCGGTTTATCTGCCGCCCGTGGCGCACTACAATAGGGGCATTCCCGCCGTTCGCCGCCTATGAGACATAGCGGCAGTCCATCGCTGCGGTTTAGCCCAGGCTGGACGCTCGCCGAGCGAAGCGGCCGTGGATATCACCCGTGCATCCAGATCGATCTCCGCGGTCCGCCGCCACTGGCTTCGCGCCAGCGCTGGCTCGGTGCTATCCGCGGCGGAGGCGTCCTTACTCTTTGGTATCCCTATCCATGGCCATACTCCAGATCCTCGAATACCCCGACGAACGCCTGCGCACCGTCGCCAAACCGGTCGAGAAGTTCGACGATGAGTTGAACAAGCTGATCGACGACATGTTCGAGACCATGTACGACGCACCCGGCATCGGCCTTGCCGCCACCCAGGTGGATCGCCACATCCGTCTGTTCGTGATGGACGTGAGCGACACCCAGAACCAGCCGATGGTGCTGATCAACCCCGAGTACGAGCCGCTCGACGACGAGCGCGCACAGATGCAGGAAGGCTGCCTGTCGGTACCCGAGTACTATGCCGAGGTACCCCGGGCACTGCGCATTCGCGCACGTGCGCTGGACCGCGACGGCAAGCCCTTCGAGCTCGAAGCCGATGGCCTGCTCGCCCACTGCATCCAGCATGAGAGCGATCACCTCGACGGCAAGCTGTTCGTCGACTACCTCTCGCCGCTCAAGCGCGAGCGGATCAAGAAGAAGATGCAGAAGCGCCACAAGGCCAGCGCTTGAGCCAGCCTCGAGCGCTGCGTCGCACACCATCGCCATCGAGTTCCTCCATGCCCGTATCCCTGCGTGTCGGCTTCGCCGGCACCCCTGACTTCGCCGCCGCCATCCTCGAGGCGCTGCTCGCTAGCCGCCACCAGGTGGTGTGCGTCTATACCCAGCCCGACCGCCCCGCCGGACGAGGGCGCAAACCGCAGTCGAGCCCGGTGAAGCTGCTCGCCGAGCGCCATGGCCTGCCGGTTCACCAGCCCGAGCGGCTCAACAGCGAGGAGAGCCGGGCCGCGCTGGTCGAGGCGCGTCTCGATGTGCTGGTGGTCGCCGCCTACGGTTTGATCCTGCCGCGCGAAGTGCTCGAGATCGCGCGGCTGGGCGCGCTCAACGTCCATGCCTCGCTGCTGCCGCGCTGGCGCGGCGCGGCGCCGATCCAACGCGCGATCGAGGCGGGTGATACCGAAAGCGGGGTGACGATCATGGCGATGGACGAAGGCCTCGACACCGGCGACATGCTGCTCGAACGCCGGGTGGCGATCGATGCGCAAACCACCGGTGGCGCGCTTCACGACGCGCTCGCCGTGCTTGGCGCGGAAGCCATCGTCAGCGCCCTGGATACGCTCGCAGACGATCCCGCACGGCTCCCTCCCCGCCCGCAGCCGGCGCAAGGGGTGAGCTATGCCGCCAAGCTCTCCAAAGCACAGGCCCGGCTCGATTTCGACCAGCCCGCCGAACGGCTCGCCGCCAAGGTGCGCGCCTTCAATCCCTGGCCGGTGGCCTGGGCGGAGCTCGATGGAGAGCCCCTGCGGATCTGGGCCGCCGAGGCCGAGCCGCAGAGCGCCTCGCAGGCCGCCCCCGGCACGCTGCTCGAAAGCGACGGTGAATCGCTGCTTATCGCCTGCGCGAGCGGACAGCTGCGAGTACTCCGTGCCCAGCTGCCCGGCGGCAAGCCGCTGTCGCTGCGCGAACTGCTCAACAGCCGCGCCGAGCGCTTCCTGCCCGGCAAGCGCTTCGCCCCCCTGGAGCCAAGCGCATGAGCGCATCACCGCGTGAACCCAACGACCCTCGCGCTGCCGCCGCCCGCGCGCTGGTGCCGATCATCGAGCGCCGAGCCTCGCTCTCGAGCCTCGACGATGGCACCCTGAGCGGTCGCGACAAAGGCTTCTTCCGCGCGCTCTGCTTTGGTGTGTGCCGCACCCTGCCGCGTCTCGAGGCACTGGCCGGCATGCTGCTCTCCCAGGGCTTCAAGCCCCGCGACCGGGACGTCCAGGCGCTGCTGTTGATCGGCCTGCACCAGCTGCTCTACATGCGGGTGCCGAATCATGCCGCGGTCGGCGAGACTGCCGGCGCTGCACGCCTGCTCGGCAAGCCTTGGGCGACCAAGGTGCTGAACGCCTGTCTCAGGCGCTGCCAGCGCGAGCGTGAAGCCCTCGAGGCGCGTCTCGACGCCGAGCGCCAGAGCCAGCTGCTCCACCCGGCCTGGCTGCTCGATGCGATCGAGCATGCCTGGCCCGACCAGGCGGCCTCGATCATCGCCGCCAACAACACCGCGGCGCCGATGACGCTCAGGGTCAACCGCGCTCGCATCCGGCGCGACGAATATCTCGCCCGCCTCGAGGCCGAGGGCCTCGAGGCCCGCCCTTGCATCGATGCAGAGGATGGCGTGACGCTCGCCAACGCGGTCGATGCGCTGACGCTGCCTGGCTTCAAGGAGGGGCTGGTCAGCGTGCAGGACGAATCGGCCCAGCTCGCCGCTGCGCTCTTGATCGACCCACTGCTGGCCTCGCCCACCCAGGCACCGCTGCGGGTGCTCGACGCCTGCAGCGCACCCGGCGGCAAGAGCATGCAGCTGATCGAACGAGCGGCCGCCGCCGGACGGGAGCTATCGCTCAAGTCGCTGGACAGCGACGCTCAGCGGCTGAAACGGGTCGAGCAGGGCATTGCCCGCATCTCGCCGCCGGAGTCGATAGCCGTGGACGTCATCGAAGCCGATGCCACCCAGCTCGACTGGTGGGACGGGCAGCGCTTCGACGCCATCCTGCTCGATGCGCCTTGCTCCGGCACCGGGGTGATTCGCCGCCATCCCGACATCAAGCAGCTGCGTCTCGCCACCGACATCACCCAGCTCGCCGAGCTCCAGCGCCGGCTGCTCGACAGCCTATGGCCGACCCTGCGCGTCGGCGGGCGGCTGCTTTATGCCACCTGTTCGATCATGCCGGCGGAGAACCAGGCGCGGATCGAAGACTTCCTCGCCCACGCAGGCGATGCCCGGCTGGTCCCGATCGATGCCTCCTGGGGCATCGAGACCAACGGTGGCGCACGCCAGCGGCTGCCCGAAGTCGACGGCGCCGATGGGTTCTTCTATGCCCTGGTGGAAAAGACCGCGGACTGAAAGCGATTGGCTCCCCTCAACGCAATCGCCCCGCTATAGCGGGGCGATTGCGCTTCAATCGGTTCAGCGAGCAGGCCGATAGGGCTCGAACCAGCCAAGCCCCGCCTCGGTATCACTACGCGGATGGTACTCGCAGCCGATCCAGCCCTCGTATCCAGCCTCATCGAGCTGGGCGAACAGCCAGCCATAGTTGAGCTCGCCCTCGTCGGGCTCATGGCGGTCGGGTACGCCCGCGATCTGCAGGTGGCCGACGGTATCACGGTAACGCTCGAAGCAGCGCCACAGGTCACCATCCATGATCTGGGCGTGGTAGAAGTCCATCTGCACCTTGAGATTGGGATTACCCAGCTCGGCCACCAGACGGTGCGCCTCAGCCTGATGGCTGAGCAGGTAGCCAGGCATGTCACGCTGGTTGATCGGCTCGATCAGAAGCGTCATCCCTTCGCCGGCCAACTTTTCGGCGGCGTAGCTCAGGTTACCGCGATAGATGTCGAGCGCTCGCTCACGCTCGACTCCGGCAGGCAGTACGCCGGCCATCGCATGCAGCCGTCGGCAGCCCAGCGCGCGGGCATAGCCGAGCGCGGTCTCGACGCTGGCACGGAACTCGGCCTCGCGCCCCGGCAGGCTGGTGATGCCCCGCTCTCCGGCCGACCAATCCCCGGGGGGCAGGTTGAACAGCGCCTGCTCGAGCCGGTGCTCGCGCAGGGCAGCGGCGATCTCGTCGGCGGAGAAATCATAGGGAAAGAGGAACTCGACCGCCTCGAATCCGGCACGCGCGGCGCGCTCGAACCGGGACATGAACGGTACCTCGTTGAACAGCATGCTCAGATTGGCGGCAAAACGCGGCATTCCGCTCTCCTCATGAATTCGATCAATAGGCGCATCGATTCGGACTCGATCGGTGCGGGCTCCTTCATTCACCAGCGCGCACCGAAGGACTGGCGCAGCGCTTCGATCTGCTCCTCGTCCAGCGTGGTCACCTCGCGGCCATGCAACAGCAGGTAGAGCCGCGCGGTCTCCTCGAGCTCTTCCATCGCGCTGCGCGCAGACGCAAGCGTCGCGGCGGAGACCACCGGGCCGTGGTTGGCCAGCAGCACTGCAGTGTGGCTCGCGGCCATCTCGGCGACCGCCTCGCCCATCGCCGGATCCCCAGGACGGAAATAGGGCAATAGCGGCAACCGGCCGACGCGCATGACGAAATAGGGCGTGATCGGCGGTATGCACGAACGGGTATCGAGCCCGGAAAGGCACGAAAGCGCAGTGGCATAGGTCGCATGCAGGTGGATCACTGCGCCGGCCTCGGGGCGCTGTTCGTAAAAGGCACGATGGAGAAACGACTCCTTGGTCGGCGGATCGCCGGCGAGCAGCCGCCCCTCCCAGTCGAGCTTGCTGATTCGCGCAGGCTCGAGCTCGCCGAGCGCTACATTGGTCGGCGTCATCAGCCAGCCGTCGTCGAGCTTGGCGCTCAAGTTGCCGGAGGTGCCCGGCGCCATGCCGAGGCTTCGAAACTCGCGCCCGATCCTGCACAGCTCATCTCGCAGCTGGGACTCGTCGCGCTTGCTCATGGCAGCACCTCCCAGGCCCGGGTCATGAAATCTACCTGGCCGAAATTCCCCGACTTCAACGCCAACGCCAGTGCGGGCTCGCGGCCGACGCTATGGGTCCAGGGCACCCCTGTATCGATGCTCGGGCCGATCTTGAGCCCTTCGACGCCGAGCGCTTCGACCACCGCGCCCGAGCTCTCGCCCCCCGCGACCAGGATCCGGCGGACCCCGGCCTCGTCCACCAGCCGCTGGGCGAGACCTGCCAAGGCGCGCTCGACCAGCGCACCGGACGCCTCGACGCCGAAGCGGGCCTGGACCTCACGCAGCCGCTCGGCGGGGCTGCTGGCGTGGACCACCACCGGCCCTTGATCGAGTCTCGCCAGGCAGTAGTCGAACAGCGATTGCAGGTGCGCGTCGAAATCCTCTGCCAGCGATTCGACCTCCACGGCGATGCTAGGGTAGCGCCCACGGGCATGCTCGAGCTGCCCGAGGGTCGCTCTGGAGCAGCTACCGCTCAGAATCAGTGCGCGCCCTTCGATCGGCGGCAGCCGGCCCGCGTCCGCGCGTGCGGTGAAGCCCTCCAAGGTGGCGGGGATCGAAAGCCCCAGCCCCGAGCCGCCGGTGAGCAGCACCGAGTCGCTTGCGGCGGCGGCGAGCAGGTGGAGATCCGACTCGTCGAGGGTGTCGCAGATCGCGATGCCGACGCCTTCGCCTCGCAGCGCCTCGATCCGCGCGCGTACCGCCTCGACACCCTTGGCGAGATCGTGATGGCTGACCAAACCGACCCGATGCCGGGTCTGCGGCGCGAGCACGCGCAAGAGACAAGGATCGGTCATCGGCGTCAGCGGATGATCCTGCATGCCGCTTTCGTTGAGCAGCACGTCGTTGGCGAACAGATAACCGTTGTAGACCGTGCGCCGGTTGGCCGGAAGCGCCGGCACCGCAAGGGTGAAATCGACCCCCAGCGCCTCCATCAGTGCGTCGGTGACCGGCCCGATGTTGCCTTGGGCGGTGGAGTCGAACGTCGAGCAATACTTGAAGTAGAAGCGCTCACAGCCCTGGTCACGCAGCCAGTCGAGTGCTGCAAGCGAGGCCTCGACCGCGCGCTCCGGCGCCACGGTACGCGATTTGAGCGCGACCACCACCGCGTCGCAGTCATCGTCCAACGCCGTACCGGGGACACCGATGGTCTGTACCACTCGCATGCCCGCCGCCACCAATTGGCTGGCGAGATCGGTCGCGCCGGTGAAGTCGTCAGCGATACAGCCGAGCAGGAGTTTGTCGGCCATGCTCAAGCCTCCTTCGCTTTGGGTAGTTGCACGCCTGGGAAGATTTTCACCACCGCGGCGTCGTCCTCTCCACCAAGCCCCATCGCCGAGGCCTGGGTGAACATCGAAAGCGCCTGCGCGGTGAGCGGCAGCGGGAACTTGCGCCCCAGGGCGCTTTCGTGGACCAGGCCCAGGTCCTTGACGAAGATGTCGACCGCCGAACGCGGCGAGTAATCCGCATCGAGGATATGCGGCACGCGGTTCTCGAACATCCAGGAGTTGCCAGCGCTGGCGGTGATCACCTCGAACACCGCGTCCGGGTCGCAGCCACCGCTGATGCCGTAGGCCATCGCCTCGGCGGCGGCAGCGATGTGCACGCCGGCGAGCAGCTGGTTGACCAGCTTGACCTGGGAACCCGCGCCGATCGCCTCACCGAGACGAAAGAGCCGCGCCGACACCGCATCCAATGCCCCCGCCGCTTTGTCGAACGCCTCGGCCCCGCCGGAGGCCATCACCGTCAGCTCACCCGCAGCGGCCTTGACCGCACCGCCGGAGATCGGCGCATCGATCAGGCTGAGACCAAGCGCCGCGATCGGCGCCTCGAGCGCGCGTACCGCATCGGGGGCGCAGGTGGCGCACTGGATCACCACGCCTCCCGGCGCCATCCGCGCGCAGGCCCCCTGCTCGCCGAGCAGCACTTCCTTGGCCTGGCGAGCATTGACCACCACGCAGAACAGCACATCGACCCGTTCGCCGAGCGCCGCCGGGCTTTGCGCCACATGCCCGCCGGCGGCTGCGAAGGCCGAGCGCGCCGACTCGCCGAGATCGCAGCCCCAGGTGTCGAAACCAGCGCGCAGCAGCGACCGCGCAATCCCCATGCCCATCGATCCCAGGCCGATCACACCGACCGAGGGGAGCGCTACGTTCCGGGTTTGCTGCATTGTTGCCCCCTATCCAGGATGGTATTTCCTCAACCTTTCGCACGCCCCGCCGTGCCTCCCCGCCTAGGGCGTATCAACAGGCCCTGAGGCGCAGTTCGGCATGCTCGAGGTGGCTTTTGATCGCCGCCGACGCCCCCTGCGCATCCTGCGCCTCGATTCGGTCGACGATCAGCGCATGCTCACGCTCGACCTGACGCATGTAGACATGCCGCTTGGCCTCGTTGGAGCGGGTGATCCCTATCGTGCGCCGCAGCAGCACGTGGCACAGATTGACCACCTTGAGCAGATAAGGGCTGTTGGACGCCTCCGCGACCAAGCGGTGGAAGGCGACATCCTCCTCGACCCCATCGCCCCCAGCCGCCACCGCCTCGTCGAGCTCCTCCAGCGCCATCTTCAGCCGCCGCAGCTGCGCTGGCGTGCGCCGCAGCGCCGCCAGCTCCGCCGCCTCGCTTTCGAGTGCCCGTCTCAACTCGAGCACACCCGTTACCGCGCTCAACTGGTCACCCGGTAGCGGCAGGCTGACCATCGCCGAGGCCACTTCGGCGACGTAGCTGCCGCTTCCTCGCCGCGAGACCACCAAACCCGCGTCACGAAGCACGGAAATCGCTTCCCGTACCACGGACCGGCTGATCTCGAAGCGCTCGCAGAGCGCGGCCTCGGTAGGCAGCCGCTCACCTGGCGCGAACGCGCCGCCAATAATTTCCTCACGCAACCAATCCGCCACCTGATGCGACAAATGCGGCGAACGTGCAGGTAAATCACTCATCGCGATAACGATCTCCGACTAATGGCGATCTTCCCAACCGCGATATTTGTCAGACAACATTACAAATATCGCCACTGGAGTTCAATTCATCCTTTGGGTGAAAGAGCCACACCCTCACCACCAAACGACAAGGATATACCCGATATGGACATGCATATGCTGGCTGCCCTACTGCTGGGCGTCGTGTCGGTCATCACCTTGATTCTGCGCTCGAGACTCGACCCCTTCGCCGCGCTGCTGATAGGTGCGCTAGTCACTGGGCTGATTGCGGGAGTATCGCCAGATGCCCTGGTGACCTCGATCACCCAAGGCTTCGGCGGGACGCTGGCCAGCATCGGTATCGTCATCGGCCTGGGGGTGATGCTGGGCAAG
The DNA here is from genome assembly GCF_000621205.1 of Halotalea alkalilenta DSM 17697. Lineage (GTDB taxonomy): Bacteria > Pseudomonadota > Gammaproteobacteria > Pseudomonadales > Halomonadaceae > Halotalea > Halotalea alkalilenta. Next base: position 59,194 of record NZ_JHYY01000035.1, read on the forward strand.
GTGATGGAAGTCACCGGGGCGGCCACGGTACTGGCGCGGATGTTCATCCGCCTGTTCGGCAAGAACCGCGAAGAGATCGCGATGGCGACCACTGGCGCCGTGGTCTCGGTGCCGGTCTTCTGCGACACCGCGTTCGTCATGCTCCACCCGCTGGTGAGGCCGCTCGCCCGACATGCCAAGCGCTCGGTGGTGGCGCTCTCGATCGCCCTGGCGGGGGGCCTTGCGATCAGTCACCACATGGTGCCGCCAACGCCTGGGCCATTGGCCGCAGCGGCACTGCTGGGCCTGGATCTAGGGGCGCTGTTCGCAGCCGGTGCGCTGTTCATCATCGCGCTGCTACCGGTGGTGATCATCTACGCCCGCATCGTCGGGCCCAAGCTGGAAAGCCAACGCCTGGGCTACACCAGCGACTCCGAGGAGGAGGAGCAAGCCGACGAGACCAACCAGGACGAACAGCACAACAATGCGCACATCGGGCCATGGAAAGCACTGGCGCCCATCCTGGTCCCGGTGGTATTGATCCTCACCAACACCTTCAGCCAGGCGCTCGTCCCGGGGTCGCACTTCGCCGCGCTCGCCACCTTCTTCGGCGCACCGGCAATAGCGCTGCTGATCGGCCTACTCATCGCGCTCTATACGCTGCCGTCGAAGCGCACCTCCCGTGAAACCATCGTCGGCTGGATGGGCACCGCCGCGGCCTCGGGTGGGACGATCATCTTCATCACCGGCGCGGGGGGCGCCTATGGCCAGGTACTGCGCGACTCAGGCGTCGGCAGTGCGCTCGGCACCGCAGTGTCGGAATGGTCCGCCTTGCCGCTGTTCATGGTGCCCTTCGTCATCGCCACGGTAGTACGCGTCGCCCAGGGCTCCGGCACCGTCGCCATCATCACCGCCGCCACGCTCTCCGTACCGCTGGTGGAAAGCGGCGGGCTGGATCCTCTGCTGGCCGCGCTCGCGGTCTGCGCAGGATCGATGGCGATGCCGTACTACAACGACTCCTACTTCTGGGTCGTGACCCGCTTCACCGGCCTGAGCGGCAGCGCAGCCCTGAAGATGCACACCGGCATGTTGACGACGCTGTGGCTGGCGAGCATCCCCCTATTGATCATCGCATCACTTGTGCTCTGACCAGCGCATCGATGCCCACTGCACCCATCGACACCATCCAATCGAGGAGTTTCGAACATGCATCTCATCGTCACCGGCGGGGCAGGCTTTCTCGGCAGTCGTTTGATTTCCGCGCTGCTCTCGCCGAAAAACGAACGCCTCGGGCTCGACATCACCCACATCACTTCACTCGACCGAGTGGCCTGCCCACTCGAGCATCCTAACGTCGAATCGGTGATTGGCGATATCGAAGACCCCGGCTTGGTCCGTTCGCTGATCAGGGAGGATACGTTCGGTATCGCGCACCTCGCAGCCATCGTCAGCTCCCAGGCGGAGAGTGATTTCGAACTGGGCATGCACGTCAACCTGGATGCCACGCGGGCGATACTGGATGCCTGTCGGCTGCATTCCAAGCGCCTGCGGCTGCTGTTCACCAGCTCTTTGGCGGTGTTCGGCGCAGGCGTAGGCAGACGCGTGGAGGATCACAGCTGCGTCAAGCCACGCTCGTCGTACGGGACCCAGAAAGCCATCGGCGAACTTCTGGTCAGCGATTACAGCAGGCACGGCTTCGTCGACGGCCGCGTCTGTCGTCTACCCACCATCGTCGTTCGTCCCGGCCGTCCGAACGCGGCCGCCTCCTCCTTCGCCAGCGGGATCATCCGCGAGCCGCTCAGCGGTGTGCCAAGCGTCTGCCCGGTATCACCCTCGCTGACCATGTGGCTCTCCTCTCCGGAGACGGTGATCGATAACCTGATCCACGCGCTCGCCATCGAGGAGCGGCTGATCGACGAGGACCGAGTGATCAATCTGCCCGGTATCAGCGTCAGTGTCGAAGACATGCTGGGTGCGCTGGAGCGACAAGCGGGCAAGGAGACGAGGTCGCTGGTCAGTTTCGAACACGACGCCAGGATCGATGCGATCGTCTCCAGCTGGCCCGAATCGTTCGATACGCAACGAGCCGATGCCCTGGGCTTCCACACCGATGCCGGGTTCGACGCTATCATCGACAAGTTCATCGCCAGCCACTCGTAGAGATGAGCCAGCCGCGAGGCATTTGCGCCCGCCCGCTCGTGCGGGCCGGCGCGGACAGGCGCTCTCAGGCCCTCGGCAGTTCGATCTGCAGCTTGATGTCGGCGGGCCGCCCTTCGGCCGCGCGCTCGAACGCTTCGATCGCGCGATCGAAGGGATAGGTCTCGCGGATCAGCGCCTTGAGATCGACCTTGCCGGAGGCGATCAGTGCGATCGCGCGATCATAGACGTTGGCGTAGCGGAACACCGTTTCGATGCGGATTTCCTTGGCCTGAGCGGCGACCACATCGAAACGCACCGGCTCCACCGGCATGCCGACCAGCACCAGCGCACCGCCCGGGCGTACGCAGGCGATCGCATCGTCGTATACCCTCGGGCTGCCGCTGGCTTCGAACACCGCATCGGCGCCCCAGTCGTCACCGCACAGCAGGGAGAGCCGGTCGCGCAGCGACTCGCGAGAGATGTTGACCGGAACCAGGCCGGGATAGCCCGCGGCAAGCTCGAGCTTCTCGTCGACGACGTCCGAAATCACCACCTGTCCGGCACCCGAGGCGAGCGCCGCCAGCGCGACCATCAGTCCAATGGTGCCGGCGCCCGTCACCACGCAGAGATCGCCCGGCTTGATTCCTGCCTTGACCGCAGCCTGGACGCCGACCGCGAACGGCTCGACCATCGCCCCTTCGGCATGGCTGACCGAGTCGGGCAGGCGATAGGTGAACGCCGCGGGGTGGACCACCTCGGGGGTGAGGCAGCCGTGAATCGGCGGCGTAGCCCAGAAGGTCACCCTCGGATCGACGTTGTAGATACCGAGCCGGGAGGCGCGCGACTGGGGATCGGGAATTCCCGGCTCCATGCACACGCGATCACCCACCTCGAGATGGCGCACGTTGGCCCCGACCTCGATCACCTCCCCCGACGCCTCGTGGCCCAGCACCATTGGCTGCTCGACCACGAACGGCCCGATCCGGCCATGGGTGTAGTAATGGACGTCGCTGCCACAGATTCCCACCGTGCGGACCGCGATGCGTACGTCATCCGCGCCCAGCCGGTCGTCCAGCGCGATCTCACGCAGCGAGAGCCGTCCTTTCTCCTCGAGTACCAGCGCCTTGGCGTTCATTCTTGCCTACCTCCCCTACGGTCTGGCCGCGCAATGAAATAGACGCCGAGCGTGAGGGCGTCATCGTCAGTAGGAAGCTAATCCCTGGCCGGCGCACTCGCTAGCGAGACTCGTGCACGCAAGAGATCCTCTCTTTCACCGGATCGAAGAAAAGAGCGGCCAACCCGCATAGCGCAAGGCCCCAATGAATGGGGCCTTCGGACTAACAGGCATACGAATACGACCAAATGGCTAGGCTAGACGGCTAGGAAAGAGTGCAGCGGTGAAACGCGAAAGAGCGGCGCCTCACCCCTTGGCCAGCCACAGCGCCAGGGCGGGAAACAGGTAGACCAAAATCAATGCGACCACCATCAGGGCGAAGAACGGCACCACGCCGCGCACGATCTCCCCCATCCGCGCGCCCGCCACCGCCTGGAGCACGAACAGGTTCATCCCCACCGGCGGAGTGATCAGCGCGAACTCGATCATGATCACGAAGAGGATGCCGAACCACACCAGATCGATTCCCATGCCGAGCAGCGAGGGCAGCAGGATCGGCACCATCAGCAGCAGCAGCGAGACCGACTCAAGGAACAACCCGACGACCAGCACCACCAGCGCCACCACCAGCAGGAAACCGAGCGGAGTGGTGAAGGTCGCGGTGATCTGGGTGGTGATCTGCTGCGGGATGTCGTAGAGCGCCACCGCGTGGCCGAACAGCTTGGCACCGATGATGATCAAAAACAGCGTCACGGTAGTGCGGAAGCTGTCGAGCACCGCCTGGCGCAGGTCGGCCCAGTTGAGCCTGCCCATCAGCCCGACCAGCAGAACCGCTGCCACCGCACCGATTCCCGCTGCCTCGGTGGGCGTGAACGCGCCGGTGTAGATGCCACCGACGATCAGTACCGCGAGCCCGAGCGCAGGCAGTGCACCGCGGCTCGCCCGCCAGCGCTGTTTCAAGCTCTGCGGGGCGAGGCGCGGCGCGCCATGGCGGGTGAAGGCGTGAACCAGGCAGGCCAGCATGAAAAGCCCGGTCAGCACCAGGCCCGGAACGATACCGGCGAGGAACAGCTCGACGATCGACTCTTCGGTGATCGCGCCGTAGATGATCAACGGGATGGAGGGTGGGATCAGCACCCCGAGGGTACCGCCGGCGGCCAGCAGTCCGTAGACGAAGCGTTTCGGATAGCCGCGCGAGGTCATTTCACCGATCGCCACGTTACCTATCGTCGCCGCGGTCGCCACCGACGAGCCGCAGATCGCCGAAAACAGCGCGCAGGAGAGGATCGTCGCAACGCCAAGCCCCCCCGGCCAGTGGCCGACCCAGCTCTGCACCGCAGCGAACAGATCACGTCCCATACCGCCCCGCAGCAGCACGTTCGACATCAACAGGAACAGCGGCACCGAGAGCAGTACGAAGCTATCGATCCCCTCGATCAGCCCTAGCGGTATGCTGATCATAGGAATATCGATCCACCAAAGCATCACCGCCGCCAGCAGGGCGAAGGCGAATGCCACCGGCACCCCGGCGGCGAGCAGTGCGAGCAGCGCCGCCACCACCCACCAGGCGCTCATTGCGCCACCTCCCGCGCCGGCCGGCGCTGGCCGCGTACCAGACGGACGAGCTCGAGCAGCGCCTGGGCGCTGAGCAAGCCGAAGCCGATCGGCACCGCCGCTTCGCTGGTCCAGGCCGGCAGCATCAGAAGGCTCGCCGAGGCGCGCCCCACGCTCAGGCTCTCGATCAGCGAGATCATGCCGAACCAGGTGGCCAGCAGGCTGAAGGCGAGCACCGCGACGAGCGCCAGCAGGTCGCTCACCAGGCGAACGCGCTCGCCTCCCCATTCACGGATCACCGTGATGCGAATCAGGCCGTCATGGCGCAGCACGTAGGCGGCGCCGAGATAGGTGGCCCACAGCTGGGCGAGCAGGGTCAATTCCTCGACCCAGATCGAGGGCGCGTTGAGCAGGTAGCGCCACACCACTTCGTAACAGATCGCCACTGCCACCACAGCGAACAGCCAAGCGCCGAGCAGTGCAGCGAACTCGGCGAGCCGGTCGATCGGGTTGGCGTGGGATGCGGTGGCGATGGAACCGCGCTCGGGCATCATGGCAGGCGCTCCTCGCTGGGACGGTTGATCCGTTCGACGGCCTCGAGCAGCTCGGCACCGAGCGCGCCGCTCTGGGCCAGGAAGGCCGCGCGAACCGGGCTCGAAGCTTCGCGCCAGCGCTCGCGCTCGGCGTCACTGAGCTCGACCACTTCGGCACGCTCGGCGACGAACGCCTCGGCCTCACGCTCGAGACGCGGGATCTGGTCGCGCAGCTCCAGTTCGGCCTCGCGCGCGGCGGCGGCGAGCACTTCGCGCTGGCGATCGTCGAGCGAGCGCCAACGCTGGTCGTTGATCAGCACCACGAACTCGACGTCTGCGTGGCGGGTCAGGGTGATATGGGGCATCAGCTCGTAGAGCCGCCTCGATTTGATCGCGAGGATGCCGGAGAGCCCGGCATCCACCGTGCCGCGCTGATAGGCGAGGAACTGCTCGGCACCGGAAAGCAAGGTTGGCGCGGCACCGATCGCCTCGATGAAATCCCCCACCGTCTTGCCGAAGACCCGCACCTTGCGCCCGGCGAGGTCCTCCGGCACCCGCACCGGATGGTGGCTCATCACCACGGTGCTGCCGTAGGGTTGCCACCACAGCACCCGGGTGCCGGTCTCGAGCAGCGCTCGATCGAGGCGCTGGCGCACTGGGCTATCGATATCGATCGCACGCAGTACGGCCTGCTGGTCCTCGAATAAAAACGGCAGGTAGAACAGATCGACCGCCGGCTGGATACCGGCGAACTGGGTCAGCGAGGCGATACCCATATCGATCGCCCCGACCCCGACCGCCTTGGGGATCATCTTGTCGCTGTAGAGCTGCGACGAGGGATAGATCACGATCCTGAGCTCACCATCGCTGAGCGCTTCGACCCGCTCGGCGAACAGCGCCAGGTTCTGGCCGAGGGCATGGGCCTCGGGCAGCTGGGAAGCCAGCCGCAGAGTGGTCGCTGCACGAGCTTCGAAAGAAAAGAGCGCCGCACATAGCACCATCAACCCGAACAGCGCGCGGCGAGAAAACATGATTGACGGCATGATGGACGGCACGGCGAGCGCAAGGCGCTGATGGAGATCGAAAAGTCGCGTTCGCAGCGGGCTTTCATCCGCTTCGTCGGAGACTCGGGGGAGATGGATCGTACCAGGGGGAAGGAAGCTGACAAGCGGCGCCGTGGGCACCGCAAGCTTATTAAGTTTGAATTATGAAATTCCGGCAGACGATTGCCGTACTTGCCCTGAGAGCCTGATTTTCCGGCAGATCATGCCCATGACCCGATGATGTGACTATCCAGCTTCGACATGCCCTATCGCTTCCCGTAGAGCCCTGGCAGATCGAGGATCTGCTCCAGTTCCTCGAGCGCGCAGAAGGTCTCGTCAGCGAGCCGGGGGTCGGTGAGGTCCTCAGGAGAAAGCCGATCACGATAGTGGCGCTCGACCCAGGCGGTGAGATCGGCATAGAGCGAATCGCACAGCAAGAGCCGCCCCCCCAGCGCTTCGCGCTCGACCCCGCTCAGCGCCACCCGCAAACGCAGGCAGGCGGGGCCGCCGCCGTTGCTCATGCTCTGGGTGACGTCCTGGACCAGCAGCTCGCTGATCGGATTGGGGCCATCGAGCAGCAGGGTCTGCAGCGCGAACCACACCGCCTCGTTGCGCTGGCACTCCACCGGCACCACCAGGCTCATGCTGCCGTCGCCATTGGAGAGCAGCTGGCTGTTGAACAGGTAGCTGGATACCGCATCCTCGAGCGACACCGCTTCGATCGGTACACGCACCGGCAGCAGCGACGTACCGTCGAGCGACAGCATGCGTTCGCGCAGCGCCTCGAGGGTCGGTTCCTCGTCGGCGAAAGCGAGTTCGTGGTAGAGCAGCACCGGGCCATTGCCGACGGCGATCACGTCGTTGTGGAAGACACCCGCGTCGATCGCCCGTGGATGCTGGCGGGCGAACACTGCACGGTGATCACCCAGGCCATGCTGGCGCGCCACCGCCTGCGAGGCGGCAAGGCTCTGGCGCGCCTGGAAGCGCTGCGGCGCCATCGGCCCCGCGTCGTCGCCGTCGTCACGCCCATAGACGAACAGATGGACGCCGGGCCCCCCGTGGGCGGCGCACAGCCGGGTATGGTTGGCCGCGCCCTCATCGCTGAGCGCCGGGGTCGCCGGCAGCGCCGGGTGATGGACGAAGTGGCGGGGCGAGGCGAATACCCGCGCCAGCATAGCGCTGGTGAACGATACCTCCAGGCTGCGATGGAGGCTCGACTGGAGATTGGCCGGGGTGAAGTGGACCTTGCCGTCCTGGCTATCGGCGCTGGGCGTCACGGTCGCCGCATTGGCCACCCACATGCTCGATGCCGAGAACGCCGCACGCAGCAGCGCGGGCGCCTCGCGAGCAGCCTCGTCGAGCATCCCCGGCCCATGGAAGCCGAGATCACTGAGCGTCGACAGCAGCGGTCGCGGCGCGGGGGGAATCACCCCCTGCAGGTAGCCCGCGTCTTTCAGCGCCTTCATCTTGGCCAGGCCCTGCAAGGCTGCCTGACGCGGGCTCGAGGTCAGTCCCGCGTTGTCGTGCGAGGCTAGGTTACCGTGCGCCAGACCGCTGTAGTTGTGGGTCGGGCCGACCAATCCATCGAAATTGACTTCGCGAACGTCGCTCATCTCTATTCTCCAGGAGCCACCACCAGGTGGCGCATCAGAGCTGCAGGCCCGGGGGCAGCGTGGTGGGCAGGTCCAGCACCGGGCTCTGCATCGAGGCCACCGGGTAGGCACAGTAGTCCGCGGCGTAGAAAGCACTGGGGCGGTGATTGCCGCTCTCCTTGACGCCGCCGAAGGGCGCGTCGCTGGCCGCACCGCAGGTCGGCCGGTTCCAGTTCACCACCCCTGCGCGCACGCGCAGCGAGAAATCCTCCCACGCCGCCTCGTCGCCGCCGAGCAGGCTCGCCGCAAGCCCGTAGCGGGTGCGGTTGGCAAGCTCGATCGCCTGGTCCCAGTCGCGATAGCGATAGAGCGTCAAGAGCGGGCCGAAATACTCCTCGTCCGGCAGCTCCACTCCGGTGGCGTCGACCAGCCCTGGCGACAGCAGGCTCGTGCCCTCGGCGAGCGAATGCATCCGCAGCAGCACCTGGGCGCCACACTCCTCGAGCTCGCGCTGGGCGTCGAGCATCCGCTCGGCGGCCTGCGGACTCACCAAGCCACCGTAGAACGGCGCGGGCTCGTCGAACTGGCCGCCGACCCGGAGCCTTGCCATGGTCTGGATCAGGCGCTCGGTCAGCGCCACACCCCAATCGCCGTCCGGCACCAGCAGCCTGCGCGCGCAGCTGCAGCGCTGGCCTGCGGAGAGGAAGGCGGAATTGACGATATTGACCACCGCCGCGTCGATCCCGCAATCGTCGCGGACCACCAGCGGGTTGTTGCCACCGAGCTCCAATGCCAGCAGCTTGTCGACTTGGCCTGCGAACTGGGCATGAATCTGCTTGCCGCTCGAGGCGCTGCCGGTGAACAGCACGCCGTCGAGGCCCCGCTGGCGGGTCAGCGCCTGGCCGACCTCACGACCGCCCTGGAGCAGATTGATCACCCCCGCGGGCAAGCCGGCCTCGAGCCAGCAGCCGAGCACCAGGTCTGCGCTTTTAGGGGTCAGCTCGCTGGGCTTGAACACCACGCAGTTGCCCGCCAGCAGCGCCGGTACGATATGGCCATTGGGCAAGTGGCCTGGGAAATTGTAGGGACCGAACACCGCCATCACCCCGTGGGGACGGTGGCTGACTCGCGCACGCATATCCCCTTTGTCGACTACCCGGGTACCCGCTCGCTCGAGCTGCGCTTCGATCGACACTTTGACCTTGTTGATCATCGCGTCGACCTCGGTGAGCGTCTCCCAATAGGGCTTGCCGGTCTCCTCGGCGAAACATCGCGCCAGGGTCGGGCGATGCGCGCGCAGGCGTTCGCGAAAGCTCTCGACCAGCGCCGTACGCCGCTCGAGCGGCGCGCGCGCCCAGTCGGGGAACGCCGCACGGGCCGCCGCTACCGCCTGGCGTACCTGGGCCTCCGAGGCGCTGGCGCCCTCCCACAGCGGCGTTCCCGCCACCGGGTCGCGCTTGTCGAAGCGCGCGCCCTCCCCATCGACCCAGCGGCCATCGATCAACTGACGCCGTGACGGCGCAAGGCTAGGTGTATCGGACATCTGATCGCCCCCCTCAGCATTCCAGCACGCGCAGATAGTCACCGTTCGATACCTTCAAGCGCTGCGCCTCGGCGAGGCTCAGCACCAGGCGCTCTTCGCGGGGCGCACGCGAGACCCAGGCGGCCCGAAAGTCCTTCGCCGCTCCATCCCGCGCGACCAGCCAGCGAGGCCGAAAACCGCTGGCGCGGGCCTCGCGGTCGCTGGCCTCGGGGTCTACCCGCGCCACCAGCCGACGGCTGTCGCGTACGCCGCGAACGTCATCGATGTAGGCTTCCATGGTCGGCCCTCCATCGAAGATGTCGATGTAGCCTTCCCAGCGCAACCCCTCATGGGCAAGCATCGCGATCGCCGGACGAGTCTGGTCGTGGACTTGACCGATCGCCAGTCTCGCTTCCTGGGTCAGGAAAGCAGTATAGATCGGGTATTTCGGCATCAGTTCGCCGATGAAGCCCTTTTCACCCAGGCCGATGAGCCGGTCGGCGTCGCCGAAGTCCATTGGCAGGAAGCGACTGCCGAGGCTCTTCCAGAACGGACTCGCGCCCTGATCGTCGACCCGGCCACGCATCTCCGCCAGCACCCGCTGGGGAAAGCGCTCGCGCTGGGCGGCGATGAACAGCCAGCGGACCCGCGAGATCATCGTACCGAGGCGCGAGCGCAAACCGCTGCCGCCGCGCCAGGCCGGACGAAGATAGAGCGAGCACACCTCGGCGTCGCCGGTGTGGTCGGAGGAGAGGAACAGGGTCTCGAGCAGCCGGTGGAGGCCGAGTTCAGGAGAGCAGTGGGCGAGCCGCCCAAGGCGGTAGTGATAGAACGGCGAGCTCAGCCCCACCCGGGCCTCGATCGCGCAGCAGCCAGCGATTCGCTCGGCGGAGGAAGCCTGATCATCTTCGAGGACGAAGAAGTAAAGCTGTGCCCCCTCGCCGCGCGGGTCGAGAAACGAAGCCATGCTGTGCTCGATCTTCGCGCGCAGGAACTCGCGATTGTCCGGCAGCGAGGTGAAACCGACCCCGGTCTCGCGGGCCATCTGCTGTAGCGCATCGAGGTCATCGAGCTGGATCGGGCGTACGATCATCTCTCCTCCACCGTCGACCGGGGCGGCACCAACTGCAGCCGCCCGCCGCTTTCCATCCCCAGCGCGCGCCGCGCCGAAGCGCCCAGGTGCGCGCCGCCGTCGGGATCGAGCACCGCTGGCGCGGACACTACGCGAAAATCGTCGAGCCCGCTGCGCGCCACCAGTGCGCATGGTGCATCCGGGCCGGGCTCGCCGGGTGCCAGGGTGCAGCCGCGGCTTTCGGCCACGGTGCGAAGCCGCTGGGCGCGAGCGGTGAGCACCGGGCCGGCATCGAAGATGTCGATGTGGCGGCCCGGCTTGAAGCCTTCGTCGAGCATCGCCTGGCGCGCGTGACGATGGGCGACGTGGGTCTCACCGATCACCTCGCGAGCCTCGGGCGTCAGCAGCTCCTCGTAGAGCGGCAGCTGCGGCATCATCTCGGCGACGAAGCTCTTCGCCCGGCGCCCGGCGTGGAAGTTGATCTCGGCGAAGTCGCGATCGAAGAAGTGGCGCCCGACGCTCTCCCAGAACGGCGAACGGCCGCGGGCGTCGAGGACGCCGGCGAAGGCCACCGCGCACCAGTGGGCGAAACGCTGCGGATGCTGCTTGATGAAGGCGAGCCGCGCTCGGCGCAGCAGCGCCACCGCCTCGAGGTCGTCGCGATACTCCGGCGCGACGGCCAAGGCGCAAAGCTGGGTGGCGGTGGATATTTCGTGCGAGAACGAGAGCACGTCGACCTCCTGGCGCAGGCCGAGCCCTGGGGAGGCATGGATCATCGTCTCACGACGATAGGTGTAGTAGGCCTGGCCGCTGCCGGCCTGCGCCCGGAGCGTGGCGGTACCGACCAAGCGGCCGGCGACGGTGTCCTCGAGCGAGAACATGTAGACCTCATCGCCGGGCGTCGCGATCTCGCGCTCGAGCGAGGCGCGGGTCGACTCGATCCGCGCCTCGAGACCCTCACGCCATTCGGGCAGATTGGTCAGCCGCGGAACGGCCTGGGCCGCCAGCGCGATCAGCGCATCGATGTCCCGACGCTCGACCAGACGAACGACCAGCATGCGCGAACTCCTAGCCATGCGGGAATGGAGAAGCCGGCGGCGGCAACCGCCGACTCTAGGGGAAACACCGCGCGAAACGAAGCTCGACGCGGTGAGAAATGCGCAGGTCAGCCAGCGATACGGGCCAGCGCGCGATCGAGACGCACCATGCCCTCTTCGATCTCGGCCGGAGTGATCACAAGCGACGGGGTGAAGCGAAGCACGCCGGGACCCGCGACCAGCAGCATCAACCCCTCTTCGATCGACGCCTCGAGTATGTCGCGACCGCGCTCGGCGTACGGCTCGGCCAGCTCGGCGCCGATCAAAAGCCCCTTGCCGCGAACCTGACTGAAGACCCCATAGCGCTCGCCGAGCGCTTCGAGATGGCGGCGAAACAGCGCGTGGCGAGAGGCGACGCCATCGAGCACTTCATTGGAGCCGATGGTCTCCATCGCGGCGAGACCGACGGCGCTGGCCAAGGCGTTGCCGCCATAGGTCGAGCCGTGCGTGCCGACCACGAAGACCTTGCCGATCTCATCGGTGGTGAGCATCGCGGCGAGCGGAAAGCCGCCGCCGATCGCCTTGGCGGTGGTCAGCACGTCGGGCACCACGCCGTATTCCATGTAGGCATAGAGCGAGCCAGTGCGCCCCGCCCCGCACTGCACCTCATCGAACACCAGCAGCGCCTGGTGCTGGTCGCAGAGTTCACGCAGGCCGCGCAGGAACTCGGGGTCGGCCGGCCTGACGCCGCTTTCGCCCTGGATCGGCTCGACCACCACCGCGCAGGTCTCATCGTCGATCAGCGCGCGTACGCTGTCGAGGTCGTTGAACTCGGCGTGCTCGATGCCCCCGGGTACCGGGCCGAAGCCCTGGGAGTACTTGGGCTGGCCGCCGACGCTGACGGTGAAGAAGGTGCGGCCATGGAACGCCTGGCGAAACGAGATGATCTTCTGCTTGTGCTCGCCATGCATGTCGTGGGCATAGCGCCGCACCAGCTTGAACGCGGCCTCGTTGGCCTCGCCCCCGGAAGAGCAAAGAAACACCTTGTCGGCGAAGGTGTGCTCCACCAGCCAGCGGGCGAGCCTGAGCGCGGGCTCGTTGGTGTAGACGTTGGAGAGATGCCAGACCTTGTCGGCCTGGGCCTTCAACGCCTCGACCAGCCGAGGGTGGCAGTGGCCCAGTGCGTTGACCGCGATGCCGCCAGCGAAATCGATGAACTCTCGGCCCTCTCGATCCCACAGTCGGCTACCTTCGCCTCGCACCGGGATCACGTTCTGCGGTGCATAGGTGGGCAACATGTAGGTATCGAAATCTGCACGGCTCGGAGTCCAGCTCATGGCGATCATCCTGTGGAATTGTGATTCGAGGCCTGGCCTCGACGGTCCGCGGGCCAGGCCGAATAGTATGCGACGCGTCGAAGGCGTTGGCGAGGGCAGCAAGCGCACCGGCATACCCATCTTGCATGAGGCTTGCCGATTGGGCATCGACGCCGCGCCACCTCGACCTATCGCCTATGCTCGGAAGGTGACGTACGTCCCATACGACGGCGGGAAAGCCGTCTCTCCCGCGATAGGCGGGTGATTCAATCGACCAGGAGTCAGACCATGCGTGCATACCATCATCGACTTCCCTTGGCACTGGCCGTCTCGTGCGCGCTGCTCGCCGGCGCCGCGACCGCCCAGGCGCAGACCCAGAGCGGGCCCCAGGGGCTCTACTCGGCCAGTGAACTCAACGATGCCAACGTCTATCTGCGCGACAACCCCAATCAGGCGATCGGCGAAGTCGAGGACATCCTGCTCGGCGAGGACATGAGCGTCCAGGCGCTGGTGATCGACGTCGACGGCCTGCAGGGCAGCGGCGACCAGGATAGAGTGATCGAACGTGGCCAGTTCACCGTCCAGACCCTCAATGACGACGATATCGAGCGTCTCGAGTATCGCGTCACCCTCGATCTCGATGCCGACGGAGTGCGTGCGCTGCCGGTCTACGACAACGACTGGTGGAACCAGAGCCGGGCGGGACTCAACCGGCTGTGGGAGCAGACCCAGCAAGGCGCGCAGAGCGCTTGGGAAAGCACCAAGGAGACCACCTCCAACCTGCTCGACCGGGCTCGCGAAGCGATCAACGACTGACCCTCGCCGCGAGTCGAGAAGCGAAAGCGCCGCGAGCTCAAGCCTCGCGGCGCGCAGATTAATGACAACCCCCTTTTGACCCAGCGACGCTCTCGATCCTGGCGAGTCGAGAACCGTTTGGGTCCTAACGCACCTCTAGCTCGCTTAGATGCGAGGGGCGGACCCCTCGCGCTCCCCCTGAAAGGGGACGCGCCGCCACGAGATCGCGAAACCCTGGCCGATCAATCGCTTGCCCTCGGGTCGGCGCGCATGGACGTCCCTGTCCGGGCGCGCCTTTTGCGACATCCATGTCGCAAACCCCGGTGCAAGCGATTGCCGGCCAGCGCGCTCTCGGAGGCGGCTGGAAACCATCGTGGCATCTTCAAATACTTTGTCAGCAGTCTGAGCGCCGCGAGTTCAAGCCTCGCGGCGCGCTGGTTTCTACTGCTGCGCCTTGACCAGCTCGAACAGCACCAGGCTGCGCGGCTGGCAGACATAGCCGTCATCGTAGCCCTGCGGCGCGCTCTCGGGCGCCTCGGGTTGGAAGGTATCCACCAGCCGCACCCAGCCGGTGCCGTCCGCCACGTCAGGCAAAGTGAACTCGACTTCCTCGAAGTGCGCATTGACCAGCAGCAGCAGAGTGCTGTGCCAGCCAGGGCGGCGAATCCCGGTCGGCTGGGCGCGGCCGTCGAGCAGCATGCCAAGGCTCTTGGCATGGGCATGCCCCCAGTCCTCGAAGGTCATCTCCTCGCCATCGGTGCGGATCCAGGTGACGTCCTTGACCCCGATGTCCGGATTGAATTCACCGGTGCTGAAGCGCGTACGGCGCAGTGTCGGATAGCGCTTGCGCAGCGCGATCACCCGCTGGGTGAAGCGCACCAGCGCCTGCCCCTTGTCGTGGATGTCCCAATCGACCCAGCCGATTTCACTGTCCTGGCAGTAGGCATTGTTATTGCCACCCTGGGTGCGGGCGAACTCATCGCCGGCGAGCAGCATCGGCGTCCCTTGGGAGAACATCAGCGTCGCGATCATGTTGCGCATCTGGCGCTGGCGCAGCTGGTTGATCTCTTCATCGTCGGTTTCGCCCTCCACACCATGGTTCCAGGAGAGATTGTCGCTGTGGCCGTCGCGGTTCTCCTCGCCGTTGGCCTCGTTGTGCTTGTCGTTGTAGGAAACCAGGTCGTTGAGGGTGAAGCCGTCGTGCGCGGTGATGAAGTTGACCGAGGCGTGGGGCTTGCGCCCGCGCTGGTTGAAGAAGTCCGCCGAGCCTGAGGCCCGGGTGGCGAACTCGGATATCTTGTCTTCGTCGCCCTTCCAGAAGGCGCGCATCGTATCGCGGTAGCGATCGTTCCATTCCGCCCAGCCGGGTGGAAAACGCCCGACCTGATAGCCACCCGGACCACAGTCCCAGGGCTCGGCGATCAGCTTGCACTGGCTCAGTACCGGATCCTGTCGGCAGGTATCGAGGAAGCCACCCCCTTCGTCGAACCCGTAGTCCTCGCGGCCGAGGATGGTGGCCAGGTCGAAGCGGAAACCGTCGACCCGCATCTCGGTGGCCCAGTAGCGCAGTGAATCGGTGACCATCTGCAGCACCCGCTGATGGCTGAGATTCAGCGTATTGCCGGTGCCGGTATCGTTGATGTAATAGCGCTTGTCGTCGGGGAGCAGCCGGTAATAAGTGGCATTGTCGATCCCCTTGAACGAAAGCGTCGGCCCCATCTCGTTACCCTCGGCGGTGTGGTTGTAGACCACGTCGAGGATCACTTCGATGCCCGCGGCGTGCAGGCAGGCGATCATCTGCTTGAACTCGTTGACCGATTCGGTCGCCATGTACTTCGGATGGGGGGCGAAGAAGGCCAGCGTATTGTAGCCCCAGTAGTTGTGCAGCCCTTTCTCCTGCAGATGGCGGTCGTCGACGAAAGCATGGATCGGCATCAGCTCCACCGAGGTGACGCCGAGCTTCTGGATGTATTCGACCACCTGCGGCACGGTCAGCGCCGAGAATGTGCCGCGCAGCGCCTCCGGTACCGCCGGATGGCGCATGGTGTAGCCACGCACGTGGGTCTCGTAGAAGATCGTCTGGTCCCAGGGTATGTGGATCTCGCGGGAGCGGCCCCAGGTGAAAGCGGGGTCGATCACCCGGCACTTGGGCATGAAAGGCGCGCTGTCGCGTTCGTCGAAGGAGAGATCGCCCTCCTCGTCGCCGATGACGTAGCCGTACAGCGCATCGTCCCATTCGAGCTCGCCGACGATCTGCATCGCGTAGGGATCGAGCAGCAGCTTGTTGGGATTGAAACGATGCCCATTCTCGGGATCGAACGGGCCATGTACCCGATAGCCATAGAGCTGGCCGTGACGCGCATCCGGCAGATAGCCGTGCCACACCTCGTCGGTGTACTCGGGCAGCTCGACACGGTCGGTTTCGTTGCCGCTGTCATCGTAGAGACACAGCTCCACTTTGGTGGCATGCGCGGAAAACAGGGCGAAATTCACCCCCAGCCCATCCCAGGTGGCGCCGAGCGGGTACGGGAGCCCTTCCCGCACACGAGTGCGATGGGTCGCATCGAACCCTTCGATCACCTCCCGCTCGTCGGGCGCCATGCCCACCGCGCCGCCTGATCCCTTCGCGGACCGCGCTCCAGATGAGGCTTCCGCCCACTCGATATCAGCGTCTTCCTTCGGTGCTCGATCATCCATCGTGGCTTCCTCACCTGACCATGCCGAACTCACCGTCCGCAGCGACCGCCACGGACGGTCTTTTCCCTCGATATCGCGCTACCCCATTCACTCCTTCGGCGGCGTCGGCGCCTTGCCGCGTCCGCGGCCCGGTTTCTTCGCCGGCGTCTCCACCGTTTTGCCCACCGCTTTGTCCGCTGCCTTGGCCGACGGCTTGGTGGCGGCCTTGGTCGACGCCCGCTTGGGTTTGATCGCGGCGGGCGCGGGCTCGATCGCAGCCTTCCCTACGCTATCCGGGCTCTCTTCGCCCGCCGCGGCATCGCTGCGCGCGGGCTGGGCCGACTCACCGCGCTCGGCGGCCACCAGCTTGCACGCCATCTGCCAATGCAGGTCATGCTGACCACTCGGACGCCCCTCCGCTTCCCAGATCCGATAGGCCAGCTGCCTGATCCTGAGTTCCTCGTCCATCACCATTTCCCCCTCGGGCCCTCGCCCTGTCACTGTCTCCCGTTGTCGACACACTCGATTACCGAGCCTGCCATCACCCCGCCCCTACAGCATCGCCCACCAGCAATGCCACCGGGGAGGTCGCCAGTAGGCTGGAAACGGCGAGCCGCCCCTCCTCCTGGTGTCTCGCCGAGGCCTCGAAGGTGGCGCCACTGAGCGCGTCGCACCAGCCCTCGAACCCCTGAGGCAAGAGAACCCAGCTATCCTCCCAGCACTGCGCGGGTACCAGCGGACGATCGATTCGACGTTCACCGATCAACGCCTGAACGTGCAGCGGCACGACCACCACGACAGCGCGCGCGGCGTCGATCCTGGCGAAGGCGAGCAGCCGTTCGGACTGCGCGCCCCCCACGACCAGAGGCACGTACTCGCCCTCGATGAAAAGCCGCGGCGATTCGCGGCGCAGCCCAAGGGCTGCGTTGATCAACTGCTGCTTGAGCTCGCCACCGAACCAATGGTCCAGGTAGTGATCGAGCGGCTGGACACGTTTCAACGCCTGGCGCCGGCGCTCGAAGTCGACGGGGCGCCGGTTGTCCGGATCGACCAGGCTGAAGTCCCAGAACTCGGTGCCTTGATAAAGATCGGGCACTCCAGGTGCTACGTACTTGATCAGCGTCTGGGCCAGAGAATTGAGCGCACCGACAGGTGCGAGTTCGGCGACCAGCGCCTCTATCTCGGCTCGCACGCTGGCGCCACGCGCCTCGAGCAGCAGCGCGTTGATGAACTGACGACATCCCGCCTCGTAGGCTTCGTCCGGGAACAGCCAATGGCTCGCCAGCTTGGCCTCTCGCAGCGCCTTGCAATGCCAGGAGCAGATCCTCTCGGCGAACTCGTGCATCCCGGCTTCGTCCTCGTTGCCGAGCGCGGGAGGCCAGGCGCCGACGATGATCTGGTACAGCACCAGCTCGTCGCCGCGGTTCGGCACTTTCGGATCATCGCGGATCGAACCGCTCTGCTCGACCCAGCGGGAGACGCACTCGGCGTACTCCTCGGCCCGCTCGGAGAGCACGGCGAGCCGGGCGCGGAGATCCTCGCCACGCTTGTGGTCATGCGTCGCGGTGGTCAGCATCGAGCGCGGGAAACGCTGCGCTCGACGCAGCTGGGCGGCATGGAAGGCATCGACGTCGAGCGAGAAGACGTCAGGCTCGAAGCCGACATCGTTACGCGCCAGCGCGGCGGCGAAGCGGTATCCGGCGGTGTCTTCCAGCGCCTTGGCCGCCACCGGCGAGGTCAACTGCTGGAAGCGGGCGATGGCGTCGAAGCGCAGACCGCGCCTGGGCTCGGCGAACTCGCCCGGCGCCTCGCCACCGAGCCAGCGCTCGAACGTCTCGAGCAGCGCGCGCTCGGGCGGGTCGAGCCGCTCGGCGGCGAAGGCACGGGCATGCTCGAAGTGCACCTGGTCATCGAGCGGGCGGCCGTCGATATCCGCATAGGTGCGATAGACCGCGAAACCGACGATCAGCTCGCGCAGCGCGCGGCGAATCCTGCCCAGCGGCGTCTCGCGCTGCCCGGGCTCGCTGCGGGCCACATCGAACAGCGAGCGCGCCGCGCGCTCGAATTCGCTGGCCAGGTGGGAGTCGAGGATCAAGCGGCGCGCATCGACGAGCTCCTGCTCGAAGCCCGGGCGATGGGAGAAAGCGCGCCACAGAGTGGTCATCACCCCCTCGCCCTCGGGCAGGTGCTGCAACGCGGATATCTCGTTCATGAACTCGTAGCCGGTGGTCCCATCGACGTCCCAGTCGAGGTGCAGCCGTTCACCGTGGCCGAGGATCTTCTCGACGTAGATCGGCAGGCGCTCGCCGGGACGCAGGCGCTCGAGCCGCTGGCGCAGCCGCAGGCAGTAGCCTTTGGGATCGCGCAGCCCATCGATGTGGTCGACCCTCAGCCCATCGATCAAGCCACGCTCGATCAGCTCGAAGATCTTGGCGTGTACCGCCTCGAACACCTCCTCGCGCTCGACCCGCAGGCCACCGAGGGAGGTGACGTCGAAGAAGCGGCGCCAGTTGATCTCGTCCACCGCGCTGCGCCAATGGGTCAGCCGGTAGTGCTGACGGTCGAGCAGTGCCTCCAGCCGCTCGCGTCCGCTCTCGTCGGTGCCGTCGAACGCGGCCAGCGCCCGCAGTGGGTCACCGTCGCCATGGGCAAGGATCGCATCGAAGTGCAGTGGGTCGACCGGGAAACGGTGTTCGAAGTAGTCGAAGCGGAACTCGCCGGCGTCGAAGGCCAGGACCAGCTCCCCCGTGGCCAGCGCCTCGAGCCTGGATGCGCCGAGAAACGGCGCGAGCAGCTTGCCGTGCAGCAGCGGGTCGTCGATCTCCCAGTCGACATCGAAGTAGCCGGCGTAGCGGCTCTGGCGGCCATGGCGCAGCAGGTCCTGCCACCATGGGTTGTCGCGACCGCCGACCGCCAGATGATTGGGGACGATGTCGGCGATGATGCCGAGGCCGCGCTTGCGTGCTGCCTCGGCGAGCCGCACCAGTGCCGCTTCACCGCCGAGCTCGGGATCGACCCGGCGGGGATCGACGCCATCGTAGCCGTGCATCGATCCGGGGGTGGCGGCGAGCAGCGGGGATAGATAGAGGTGGCTGACGCCCAGCGTCTCGAAGTAGTCGACCAGCTCACGGGCGTGGTCGAGAGTGAACCCGCGATGGAGCTGCAGTCGCTGCGTGGCACGCAGATCGCTCATCGCACCTCCTCGGCCCGGGTGGGCCCGGTCGCATCCGGGCAGCGGGCCAGCAGTGTCGCGCGAGCACGCAGCCGGGGATCGTGGCGCAGCGCATCGACCTCGACCGGCAGCCGCCGTCGCCAGTTGGGATGCTGGTCGATGGTGCCCGGCAGATTGGCCTGTTCCTCGAGGCCGAGCAGGTCCTCGATCTGGACCAGTACCAGCGGCGAAGGCGTGCGCGCAAGGTGTACCAGCAGCGCATCGATCAGCCGCGCCACGCCTTCGGCCGAGCGATCCTCGAGTTCGAGCTCGAGACCGAGCATGCGCACCAGCGCGGCACGGTCGCGTGCGCGTGCCTGGCGCTCGCCCACGACGTCGTCGATCAGCCCGAGCCGCTCGCGCCAATCGATGTCGCGGCCAAGCCACCAGCCGGCCACGGTCGGCAGGTCATGGGTACTGCTCAGCGCGGCCGCGCGGGCGGAATATCGCTCGGCCGGAGCGAAGCCGGCGACCCAGGCGCCATCGTCGAGCTGAATCCACGCGTCGCGTTCGAACCACACCACCTGCATACCAAGCACGCCGAACCGGTCGAGCCACTCGCGAAAACCGGGCGGCACGGTACCCAGGTCCTCGCCGATCACCCGCACTCCGGCGCGGTGCGATTCGAGCGCGATCAGGCGCATCAGGGTCTCGAATGGATAGCGCAGATAGGCGCCGTCCATCGGCGAGCCCCCTTCCGGCAAGAGCCACAGGCGCGCCAGTCCCATCACATGGTCGATGCGAATCGCACCGACACCGCGCATCGCGGCGCGCAGCATGTCGATGAAGGCGCCATAGCCGTGCGCTTCGAGCCCGAACGGCGAAAAGGCAGCGACGCCCCAGCCCTGCCCCCTGGGCGAGAACGCATCGGGCGGCGCACCGATGGTGGCACCGTCGAGCAGCTGGTCGCGTCGGCTCCAGGCCTGGCTGCCGCCGGGGTCGGCGCCGACCGCGAGGTCATTGATCAGACCGATCGCCATGCCCACCTCGCGCGCGCGGCGCTGCGCCCGGTCGAGCTCCAGCGCCATGCGCCACTGGGCGTAGGCGTGGAAGGTGATCTCGCTCGCATGCGCTGCCGCCCATGCAGCCACCTCGGGAGCGCGAGGATCGCGCAGCGCCGGCGGCCAGCGGCGCCAGTCCCCGGGCAGGCCTTCCAGGCTGCAGAGCGCTTCGAAACGGCAGTGGTCCTCCAGCGCCTCACCGCCTTCCCGTCGGTAGGCCGCGAAGGAGGCCCGCGCCTGGGGCTCGTCATCACGCTCGAACGCCTCCCAGGCGGCACGCAGCTTCGGCCATTTGCGCGCGGCCAGCGCTGGCCAATCGATCAACTCGCTCGAATCCGGCGCGGAGTCATCCGCATCCACCGCGATGTAGAGCGGATTGCGCCACTGCCGGCTGGAGGGCGAATAGGGGCTGATCCGCGCGGGCTCCGCGGCGAACAGCGCGTGAACCGGGCTGATCGCTACTGCGTCCGCGCCCAGCTCCGCCATCGCTTCGACCAGGCCGACCAGCGCGAGACCGTCACCCGTTCCCCCATCTCCCGATCGCCGCAGGGAGTAGAGCTGCGCGGCGACGCCCCAGCGTGGGGAGCGATCGTCGGACCCGAAACAGCGCTTCGGCGCCACGGCGAGGCGGCGAGAGAGCCGGCCGCCGTCGGCGCCATCGATCTCGATCCGGTAGTAACCCAGCCGCTCGGGCAGCGTCACCGCAAGCGAGGCCTCGAGATGCTGCGCCAGGCAGATACTCTCGTCTTCCTCGAAAACCAGCCGCAAATGCCCTCCCACGAGCCTGGGGGCAAGCGATGCGGGCAGCGCGAAGGGCGAGCCGAGCTCAGCCACCAGCAGCGGTGGCAGCTGCTCCGGATCGGTCGGCGCGCGGCGTGCCTCGAGTTCGGCGATCGCCGCCTCGATCAGCGCTCGGTCATCGACTGGCTGGCCGAGTGCTTCGATCAACCGCCGCAGTGCCTGCGGCGCCAGCCGGTGGGTCTCGCCGGTCACCGCCAGCCACTCGGGCTCGATACCGAGCGCTGCGCCGAACCGCTGGAGCTGATCGTCGTAGTCATCGCTCATTGCCGCACCCCGCCAACCGCCTCGACCACCTCGACCAGCGGCTCTTCCTCTTCGGCGACCGCCTCATCGGAAGGCGTACCGTATTCGAGCCAGGCCAGCGCCGCGTGGGGGCCCAGGGTACTGCTGGAAAGGCCGGTCCAGCCGCCATCGGCGCTCTCATAGAGCAGTGCGGCATGACGGGTATCGACCAGCGGCAAATCGATCACCCGCTCGCCGAGATTGCAGGCGATCGCCAGCACCTGACCATCGTTGAGGGTCCAGCGGCCGATCACCGCCGCCTCCGCCAGCACCTCGGCCCCCAGGCAGAAGCAGCCCTCGAAACGCGGCACCAGCCGTTCGGCGCGCAGCCGCAGCAGGGTGCGATAGCGTTCGAGCCAGCGCTGGCCGCGCACGCTTTCGCGTCCTTCCCAGTCGGGGATCGATGCCTGGAAGGTGGCCTCGGCATTGGGGTCGGGAATCCTCGCCCTGGCGGACGCTTCGGTGAAGCCCGAGAATTCGGCGAACTCACCGCGCCTTCCCTCGCCCACCGCATCGGCGAGCTGGTCATGGTGATCGGTGAAGAACAAGAAAGGCTGCTCGGATCCCCATTCGTCTCCCATGAAGATCAGCGGCATCAGCGGCGAGAGCAGCAGCATCACCGTGGCAGCGTGCAGCTGCTCTTCCGGGCACAGCAGGGTAAGCCGTTCACCGAGGGGACGATTGCCGATCTGGTCGTGATTCTGGAGGAATATCTGGAACGCGCACGGTGGCAGCCCAGCGCTCGATTCGCCACGCGGCTCGCCATGGCGCGTGGCTTCGCCTTGATAGACGAAGCCCTCGGCAAGCGCGCGGGCGAAACGCTCGGTGGGCCGCTCGGCGAAGTCGGCGTAATAGCCTTCGTGCTCACCGGTGAGCAGTACGTGGATGGCATTGTGCCAGTCGTCGGCCCATTGGGCGGTGAAATGACCGGGCTCGGCGCGATCGAGCAGGCTGGCCTGGTTGAATTCGTTCTCGAGCACCAGGTGGAGGTGCCGCCCGGCCGCGGCCTGGCGCGCCCGGCGGCTGAGCTCGAGCAGGAAACCGCGATCGTCGATCGCATGGACGGCGTCGAAGCGCAGGCCGTCGAAGCGATACTCCTCGATCCACTGCACCGCGTTGTCGATGAAGAAATCGCGCACCTCGCGGCGACGGAAGTCGATCATCGCCCCCCAAGGGGTAGTGGCATCGTCGCGGAAGAATGCGCTGGCGTAACGTGGCAGGTAATTGCCGTCCGGCCCGAAGTGGTTGTAGACCACATCGAGCAGCACCGAGATGCCGAGTCCGTGGGCGGCATCGATCAGCGCCTTGAGCTCGGCGGGCGTGCCGTAAGAGGACTCCACCGCATAGGGCAGTACCCCATCGTAGCCCCAGTTCCGCCGCCCCGGGCACTCGCTGATCGGCATCAGCTCGATCGCGGTGATGCCAAGCTCGGCCAGCGCCTCGAGGCGCTCGCGTACGCCGTTGAAGCCACCGAACGCACCGACGTGGAGCTCGTAGACCACCAGCTCGCGCCAGGCACGACCGCGCCAGTCGCCATGGCGCCAGGGGTAGTCGGTGTCGACGATCAATCCCGGGCTGTCCGGCCCGTCGAGGCATGCGCGCGCGGCGGGATCGGGCACGTCGAAATCATCGTCGATGCGAAAGCGATAGGGCGTGCCGTGCGCCGCGGCGCAGCGCACCTCGAAGTGGCCTTCGCCTCGATCCTCGAGGGCGATCAAGCGCGGCGACGGGGAGTCCGCGCCGAGCACCAAAGATACGCGTTCGGCATCGGGCGCCCATAGCGCGAAACGCCGCAGTCCACCGTGCTCGTCCGTGACTCCGAACGCGCGGGAGCGATGGTGTCCTCCATGCTCTG
This sequence comes from Halotalea alkalilenta DSM 17697, assembly GCF_000621205.1. GTDB lineage: Bacteria > Pseudomonadota > Gammaproteobacteria > Pseudomonadales > Halomonadaceae > Halotalea > Halotalea alkalilenta. Next base: position 82,716 of record NZ_JHYY01000035.1, read on the forward strand.
TCGACATCGCACACCTCCTCGGATACGTGGACCGACTTTCACTTCCGCCACCGCCCTCTCCGAGCCTTCAGACCACCCAATCACCCTGGCGCAGGTAGAGCGTGGCGAGCGGCGGCAAAGTCAGTTCGAGCGAGGCGGGGAATCCGTGACTGGGCGTGTCATCGGCATAGACACCGCTGTCGTTGCCGGCATTCGAACCGCCATAGAAGCGGCTGTCGCTGTTGAAGCGCTCGACCCAGCGGCCGCTGGAGGGCACTCCGAGGCGATAGCCCCGGCGCACTATCGGCGTGAAGTTGCTCACCACCAGCACCGGTGCGCTGCCGGCATCGGCGAAGCGCAGGAACGCGAACACGCTGTTCTCGCTGTCATCGCCCACCACCCAAGCGAAGCCGCGCGGATCGCTATCGCGCAGGTGCAGCGCGGGCTCTTCCAGATAGAGCCGATTGAGATCCGCGAGCGCGCGCTGGATACCGTCATGGGCGGGGTCGTCGAGCAGATACCAATCGAGCTCACGATCGTGATCCCACTCGCGCCATTGCCCCAGCTCGCCGCCCATGAACATGAGCTTCTTGCCGGGGTGCGCCCACATGAAAGCGTAGTACGCGCGCAGCGTGGCACGACGCTGCCAGTCATCCAGGCCCGACATCTTGGCGAGCAAGGAACCCTTGCCGTGCACTACTTCATCGTGGGAGAGCGGCAGTACGTAATGCTCGGAAAAAGCGTAGACCGACGAAAAGGTCAGCTCATTGTGGTGATAACGCCGATGGATCGGGTCATGAGACATGTAGGTGAGGCTATCGTGCATCCAGCCCATGTTCCATTTGAAGGTGAACCCCAGTCCGCCGGTGGCCACCGGTGCGCTGACGCCGGGCCAGGCGGTGGACTCCTCGGCGATCATCATCACCCCGGGGTACTCCTCGCCGATCACTTGATTGAGATGGCGCAGGAAGTTGACCGCCTCGAGATTCTCGCGACCGCCATAGACGTTGGGCAGCCATTCGCCCTCGAGCCGGCTGTAGTCGCGATACAGCATCGAGGCGACCGCATCGACCCGCAGCCCGTCGATATGGAAATGCTCGATCCACTCGAGTGCGCTGCTGATCAGAAAACCCGCCACCTCGTTGCGCCCGAAGTTGTAGATCAAGGTGTTCCAATCGCGGTGGAAACCCTCGCGCGGGTCGGCATGCTCGTAGAGCGCGGTGCCGTCGAAACGCGCAAGGCCGTGGGCATCGGAGGGGAAGTGGGCAGGCACCCAGTCGACGATCACGCCCATCCCCGCGCGGTGGCAAGCGTCGACGAAGGCAGCGAAGGCCTCAGGAGGCCCGAAGCGCGCAGTGGGCGCGAACAGCCCGAGCGGTTGGTAACCCCAGGAGCCGGCGAAGGGATGCTCACCGACGGGCAGCAGCTCGATATGGGTGAAGCCAAGATCGGCAACGTAGGGAATCAGCTCGCGGGCCAGCCGATCCCAGCCATAGCTCTGGCCATCGGCATCGCGACGCCAGGAGCCGACGTGCAGCTCGTAGATCGATATCGGTGAAGCGTGGGGGCGAAAACTACGCCGTCGCTGCATCCAGTCCTGATCGTGCCAGACCAGGGGGCGTGGATCGGCGACCACGGAAGCGGTGGCCGGCGGACATTCGGTCTGGCGGGCGACGGGGTCGGCCTTATCGAACAGGGCTTCGCCATCCGCGCCGATGATCGCGTACTTGTAGCGCTCCCCCGCCCCTAGGCGCGGCACGAACAGCTCCCAGACGCCGGAGTTGCCGCGCAGACGCATGGTATGACGTCGCCGATCCCATGAGTTGAAATCGCCGATCACCGCTACGCGCTTGGCATTCGGCGCCCATACGGCAAAGCGCGTCCCCTGTACGCCATCGAAGTGGATCGGCTTGGCACCGAGCGCATCGGCGAGCCGATGGTGGCGCCCTTCATTGATCAGATAAAGGTCCAGTTCGCCGAGCAGCGGGCCGAAATCATAGGGGTCTTCGCTTTCGTGAACGATATCTCCCGGCCATGACACCCTGAGGCGATAGTGCCGATCAGGCTGCTGGTCGAGTACCTGGGACTCGACTCGACCGCAGAACAGCCCGTCACCCAGCGGATCGGTCAGCTCACCGACGCACTCTCCCGCTTGATCGACCACCTCGACCCGCTGCGCTCCGGGAAGCAGCGCCCGCACCCAGGCACCATCACGCATGGGAAAACGCCCCAGCAACTCGAAGGCCCCGCCGTGGCGACCTTCGACCAGCGCTCGTCGCTGATCGGCATCCAGTCCCATTCTTGCATCGATGGTCATGACTTCATCCATGATCGCCGCTGTCTCCTTGGCCCAGCCCAGATATTCCATCCCCACCGAGCGCTAGGCGTGCGTCAATTGGAGTTCACGAGCGTCTTCGATTCGTCTTCCCGAACGACCGGAGGAAACGCCTGATCGATCAAACCTCGATAAAGATGAGCGTAGGGCACGCTCGATACGCTCCAGTGATAGTGGATACCCATCGCCGCTCGGCGCATGGCATAGAACAGGTCAGTGGTGCGATAGACCGAGAAGGCGCGGTTGATCGCGGCCTTGAAACTCTCGACGGTCATACGATCGAACAGGAACCCGGTCACTCCGTCCTCGATGGTATCGACCAGCCCGCCGGTGCGATGGGCGATCGGCAGCGAGCCGAAGCGCTGGGCGTACATCTGCGACAGGCCACAGGGTTCGAAGCGCGAAGGCATCAGCAGGAAATCGCTCCCGGCGAAGATGCACCGCGCCTCGCGTTCGCTGAAACCGACGCGCACCCCGATCGCCCCTGGGAAGCGCGCCGCGAGATTGCGAAGCGCGCTTTCGATCGAGGGTTCCCCTCGGCCGATCACCACCAGCTGCCCGCCTTTGCGCACGATCGACTCGGCGGCGGCGATGGTCAGGTCGACCCCCTTCTGATGGACCAGCCGGGAAACCACCGCGAACAGCGGCCCGTGGCAGATCGCCAAGCCGAACATCTGGCGCAGGTGCTCGCAGTTGATCCGTTTGCCGATCCAGTCGCTGGTACCGAAGCCGCGCAGCAAGTGGGCGTCGCTTTGCGGGTCCCAGGTATCGTCGATGCCATTGGCGATACCGCACAGCCGCCCCTGCTCGGCGCGTTCGCGCAGCAAGCGCTCGAGCCCACAGCCGAACTCCTCGGTGGTGATCTCGCGCGCATAGGTGGCGCTCACCGTGGTCAGCTGCTCTGCGTGGACCAGGCCAGCCTTCATGAAAGAGAGATTGCCGTAGAATTCGAGCTGATCGGTGCCCAACGCCTCGGGCGGAATGCCCAGGCTTTGGTGGTAATCCAGCGGGAAGAGCCCTTGGTAGGCGAGGTTGTGGATGGTGAACACACAGGGCGCCGGCTGCCGCCACCAGTGGAGATAGCCGGCAGCGAGCGCGGTAGGCCAATCGTTGAGGTGGAGCAGATCGGCCTGCCAGGTGGGATCACCCACGCCCGAGGCGAGCTGGGCGGCGGCAAGCGAAAGCCGACCGAAACGGATGTGGTTGTCGTCCCAGTCGCGCCCGTCCGGCGCGAGATAGGGCGACCCCTCGCGCTCGAACAGCTCGGGACAGACCAGCACGTAGACGATGAGCCCATCGGGCAGGTCGATCCGCGCCAGCTCGCACTCGGGAATTCCCGCCAAAGCAGGCAGGCGGCCGACCTCGATCAATGGGTACCCCGCGCCGACCACCTGGGGATAGCCCGGGATCATCACCCGCACGTCGAAATCGGACGACATCGCCCGCGGCAGCGCCGCGGAGACATCGCCAAGGCCACCGACCTTGATGAAATCAGCGGATTCCGGTGTGACGAAAAGCACCTTGCGCCGTTGCGGCGCATCTTCCTCATCGTACCTGGCGGGGTGCGAACCATCGCGCACTGCACCCACCAGGGCCCGAAAGTCATTGGTGATCGCGCTGCTGCCCATGATTTCCCCCCGTGTCCGCGCCGGTGACCGATCGAGGCGGACCGGAGGATGAACGCGAAGCGAAACTCAGCGTCCCACCGGGCACCTCACTCAATGAACAGCAAAACCCGTACCGTGAATCGATCTTCGACGACCACCCAATACCTTGGTATTAGATAGTGATCGGGCAACCGCTGAACGTTGCCCGCAGAGATGCTGATTCTGATGACCATGCATGAAGGAAGTTCGCCCACCCTCGACCACCGCTTTTCGCTCGATGATCGATTCGCCCCTTCTTCATATAGTCGCTAAAGGCAATGGCAGTCAAAGGATGAAAACCAACTGTAACGCTTCGCTACCTACCGTTCCTTGAACTGAATCAATTAATTCGCTCGAAACGACCAGGCAGGCAATGCGAAGCAGGCTGCGGCATGCCTGTCACAGGCATGCCGCAGCGCACTCGAGGGGTGGAAGATCATTCTTTAGTCTTGGGTGCCTCTTCGCGAAGCAGCCAAGCTCGAACGGCACTGCATTGGCACCATCTTGGCCCAAAGCCGGCTACCGCCCGAGCGAGGCGATTCAGGACGCTACGCGCCCCTCGACCCGCGCGGCCTTGCGCGAGGCGTGTATGAACGCCACGACGAAGAAGATCGAGAGCAGCAGCACGATCGTCGGTGCCGGTGCGCTGTCGATGAAGAACGAAAGATAGACCCCTGCGAAGGAACAGACCACCGCGATCGCTACGGAGAGGATCAGCATGGTGCTGAACCGCCGAGTGAGCAGGAAGGCGACGGCTCCGGGCGCGATCAGCATGGCGATGGCGATGATGATGCCGACCGCCTGCAGCGCACCGACGATGGTCAGCGAGATCAGGCAAAGCAAACCATAGTGGAGCAGGTGGACCCGAAGGCCGACCGCCCGCGCCTGGGTGGGATCGAAGGCGTGGAGCAGGAAATCCTTCCACTTGACACCGATGACGCAGGCGGTGATCGCGGCAATGATCGCAGACTGGGCGATATCGCCCCAGGAGATGCCGAGCATGTCGCCGAACAGGATATGGTCCAGATGCACGTCGGACTGGATCTTGACGTAAAGAACCAGGCCCAGGCCGAACATGCCGGAGAACACCACGCCCATCACGGTGTCCTGCTTGATGCGGCTGTTGTCCTTCAGGAAGCCGGTCGCGACGGCGCAGAACATGCCGGCGATGAAGGCGCCGATCGCATAAGGGAAGCCGACGATGTAGGCGATGACCACACCAGGAAAGACCGCGTGCGAGATCGCATCGCCCATCAGCGACCAGCCCTTTAGGACGAGGAAGCAGGAAAGCAGCGCCATGGGGATCGCGACCAGCACGGAGATGATCAGCGCATTGACCATGAAGCTGAACTGAAACGGCATGAGTAACGTGTCGATAAGGCTCATCGACCTGCCTCCAGCGCCTGCGACGCACGCCTGCGGGCCGCCAGCATTCCATGCTTGGGAGCGAACAGGAAAGCGATCAGGAAGATCGCGGTCTGGAGCACGACGATGATCCCGCCGGTGGCCCCGTCGAGGAAGTAGCTCGCATAGGCGCCGGTGAAGCTGGTAAGCGTACCGATCGCGACAGCAATGACGAGCAGCCGCGGGAACCGATCCGTCAGCAGGTAGGCGGTCGCGCCGGGCGTTACGACCATGCAGATGACGAGAAACGCACCCACCGTCTGAAGCGCGGCAACGGTAGAGGCCGACAGCAGGGTGAAGAACATGATCTTGAGCGCGGTGGGGTTGAGCCCGACCGAGCGCGCATGGCTCTCATCGAAGAAGGCCACCATCAGGTCCTTCCATTTGGCCAGCAGGATGGCGAGCGAGACGAAGCCGATGATCGCAAGCTGCAAGGTGTCCCCCCGCGTGATCGCGAGGATGTTGCCGAGCACGATGGTCTGGATGTTCACCGACGTGGGCGAGAGAGAGACCATGAACAGCCCGAGCCCGAAGAACGCCGAGAAGATCAGGCCGATGATGGCGTCTTCCTTCAGCTTGGTGCGCTGGTTGAGGAAGAGCATGGTCGCAGCCGCCAGCCCACCGGAGAAGAACGCGCCGATCGAGAACGGCAGCCCGAGCATGTAGGCGCCGGCGACGCCTGGCACGATCGAGTGCGAAAGCGCGTCGCCGATCAGCGACCAGCCTTTGAGCATCAGGTAGCAGGACAGGAACGCACAGACACCGCCGACCAGGGCCGAGACCCACATCGCATTGAGCATGTAGTTGTAAGTGAACGGCTCGAGCAGGCCCGTCATCATTGCGACCTCCCCTCGTCCCGCGCTGGCGAACGCGCCGTCGCCTTGCCGCCCTGGAACACCAGCGGGCGTTCATCGTCGGTGAAGACGCCGATCGGTTGCGCGCCGTCGCCGGGCGTCTGTTGCAGGACGAAATGACGGAGCACGCCGCCGAAGGTCTCCTCGAGATTCTCCTGGGTGAAGGTCTCGACCGTCGGGCCATAGGCGAGAATGGTGCCCTTGATCAGGATGGTGCGGTCGCAGAACTCCGGCACGCTGCCGAGATTGTGCGTGGAGACGAGCATGACCCGGCCTTCATCGCGCAGCTCCCCCAAGAGCTTGACGATCTGGTCCTCCGTCTTGACGTCGACGCCGGTGAAGGGCTCGTCCAGCAGGATGACCCGGCCGTCCTGGGCGAGCGCGCGGGCGAGGAAAACCCGCTTCCTCTGTCCGCCCGAAAGCTCACCGATCTGGCGCTTGCGGAAATCACTCATGTCGACGCGGGCGAGCGCCTTGGAAACGGCCTCACGGTCGGCCGCCTTGGGTATGCGCAGCATGCCCATGTGCCCGTAGCGCCCCATCATGACGACGTCTTCGACCAGTACCGGAAAGTTCCAGTCGACCTCTTCCGCCTGCGGCACATAGGCCACCAGGTTCTGGCGCAGGGCCTGCTCGACCGGCATGCCCAGCACTCGGATCTCCCCCCTGGCGAGGCGCAGAAACCCCATGATCGACTTGAACAGGGTCGACTTGCCGGAGCCGTTGACCCCGACGAGCGCCGCGATGGTACCGGTCGGGATCCGAAAGCTCGCGTCGCGAAGCGCGGTGTGGCCATTGCGGTAGGTGACAGTGGCACCGTTGACTTCAATGCCTGATCCCGCCTCGGCAGAGGCGGGAAGAACAGACGTAGTGGGAGAGGCTGTCACTGGCTGAGTCCCGTAGCGATCGTTTCCGAAGTGACGCGGAGCAGGTCGATGTAAGTAGGTACTTCGCCATCCGGCCCGGTCAGCGAATCGACATAGAGCACGCCGCCATACCTGGCACCGGTCTCACGAGCGACCTGCTGCGCCGGCGCGGGAGAAATGGTGCTCTCCGAGAAGACGACCCCGATATCATGCTCGCGGACAGCGTCGATCACTTTGCGCACCTGCTGCGGGGTGCCCTGCTGGTCGGCGTTGATCGGCCAAAGGTAGAGCTCCTTCAGCCCGAAGTCGCGTGCCAGATAGGAAAAGGCGCCCTCGCTCGTCACCAGCCAGCGTTTTTCTTCCGGGATGCTGGCAAGCTGCGCTTTGATCGGCTCTATCGCCGCATTGATCTGCGCTTTGTAGGCTTGCGCATTGGCTGCATAGATCTCGGCATTCTCGGGATCATGCTCCATGAAAGCGTCGCGGATGTTGTCGACGTAGATCGACGCCGCCGCCGGAGACATCCACGCATGCGGATTCGGCTTACCCGTATAGGGCCCCTCGACGATGCCCATCGGTTCGATCCCTTCGGAGACCACCACGCTCGGCACATCGCTCAAATTCTGGAAGAAACGCTCGAACCATAGTTCCAGGTTGAGGCCGTTCCAGAGGATCAACTGCGCTCCCTGCGCCCGCATGATATCGCCTGGAGTAGGCTGGTAATTGTGGATCTCAGCATCCGGCTTGGTGATCGACTCCACGATGGCCGCATCGCCGGCGACATTTTGCGCAATGTCGGCAATGACCGTGAAGGTGGTCACCGCCTTGAACTTCTCCTCGGCGGCGGCTGGCGCGACGGTCGCCACGGCGGCTGCCGCCAGTGCTGCGACCATCACTGCACGCCTCAAACGGTCGATCATCTTTCTAATTCCTCCTAAGACCTGGCTACGAAAATCCGAAACTCTCATGACTTCGGTGATCGATCCGGGAGGCTTGCGCGAGCCCGCCCCGCTTTCACCACGACGCATATAATGAAACGATGATGAAAATAGAATCAATATCACAAAAAAATAAACCGAGGTTAACTTAAGACTGAGAAAAGCCCGCTCGCGTCATGCGGGCGGGCTCCTCGGCAAGCCTCGGGAAAAGCTGCTCAGTAGGGGAAGTGCGGTACCAGCGGAGCATCGATCACATGGATGACACCGTTATCGGCGCGCAGGTCGGCTTCGATCACCTCCCGCCCGTTGACGCTGAAACGCTCGCCATCGTCGACCAGGCGCAGCTGCTGAGTCAGCGCCGGCACCACAGGGGTATGCACGACTTCATCGCGGACGATCAAAGCGGGGACCGCATGATAGGCGACCCAGCGTTCGAGCGTTGCGTGCGAGGCGGAATCCAGCCGCTGCGCCTGGGCGGGCTCCAGCTCGGCGAACCCTTCGTCGACAGGGATGAAGACGGTGAACGGCCCCCGTCCCTCGAGCCTATCGGACAGCCCGGAAGCCTCGGCCATCTCGATGAAGCGGGTGAAGCGGCCATCCTGGCGAGCGAGCTCGAGCACATCCGCGGCGGCGGCCGGCTGAACGCCCAGCATGGCGAACGGCAACAAGGGCAGCACGAGGCGTAGCGGCTTGGGCAGCGGAAGGCGCATCGGTATCTCCATTGGTGATGATCACGGCGACGGATTCTAACCGCCGCCATGCCCTGTCGTGCAGGGCGCTAAGCCTGGTCTCGGCGAAATGGAAGCAGCTCCCCGGCGGCGTCCCGGCGGGCGATCGTCAACGCGCGCTCATCCGCCAGGAAGGTCTCCACCGCATGTCGCAGCGAAGGCGCGGCGAGCCAATGCAGCGAGTGGGTGAGCAGCGGCTCGAACCCGCGCGGAATCTTGTGCTCGCCCTGGGTACCCGGATCGAAGTGCTCAAGCCCCTGGGTCAGACAATAATCGATGCCCTGGTAGTAACAAGCCTCGAAATGCAGGCAGTCGGCGTGCACTTCGCTCCCCCAGTAGCGCCCATAGAGCGTGTCGCCACCCTGGAAGAACAACGAGCAGGCGACTGGCATACCATGATGGCGGGCCTGGACCAGCACCAGCGCCTCGGGCATACGCTGGAGTAGGAGGACGAAGAACGCCAGCGGCAGGTAGCCACGCTGCCCATGCTCGAGATAGGTGATCTGGTAGCAGCGATAGAAATGCCTGAGCGCCGCTTCATCGATCTCGGCGCCACACAGCCGGTGCAGCGTCAGTCCTTGCTCGGCGACCTTGCGTCGCTCGCGCCGGACTTCCTTGCGTCGTTTGGCGGTAAAGGTGGCGAGAAAACCCTCGAAGTCATGATAGCCGCGATCGTGCCAGTGGTACTGGACCCCGTAGCGCAGCGCCAGAGCGGGCCATGCCGCCCGCCAGCGCTGGCTTTCAGCCTGGCTGGGAAACAGCAGGTGCCAGCCGGAAACACGCGGGCTTTCGAGCCAGGGAAGCAGCGCTTCGACCAGCGCCATGTGGGACTCGCCCACAGCGTGCAAAAGCCTGGGCCCGGCCGCCGGTGTGAACGGAACCGCGCTGACCAGCTTGGGATAGTACGCTCCACCGGCACGCTCCCAGGCATCCGCCCACTGCCAGTCGAAGACGTACTCACCGAACGAGTGGTGCTTCTCGAAACACGGCAGCGCTCCTACCAGCCGCTCGCCGCGCCAGACACCGAGATGCCGAGGCGACCAACCACTCTCGCCCCCCACCGCCCCGCTCTCCTCGAGCGCATGCAGGAAGGCATGACGAGCGAACGGATAACCATCGCTCACCAGCGCATCCCATTGTTCGGCGGGCAGCGAGCCGAGCGAGAGCGAACGCACCTCGAGTTCGCGCGAGCTTTCCAGTGCCCCCTGGCCACCTCTACCCATCGGCTACTCCTGGAGAGGAAAATGTTACCGGCACGGCGTGGAGCCGCTTGATATGGTGCGCTATTCTAGGCCGAATCATCGACGCCCGATCCCGGCACCCCGGACCCGCCTGCAAGTTGCTCAGGTCGCGCCAGCCAGCCCTAGCCCCAGAGGTCTCAAGCCGCCCCATGCTAGTTTCGATCCTCGACAACGACTTCTACAAGTTCACCATGCAGAATGCGGTGATCAAGCTCTTTCCCCGGGCCTGGGCGCGCTATGGATTCATCAATCGCGGCAAGCATGCCTTTCCCGAAGGCTTCTCGACGCGCCTGCGCGCCGCGGTGGACAGAATGGCCGAACTCGAGCTGAGCCAGGACGAACGCGACTTCCTCGAACGTACCTGCCCCTATCTCGATCCGACCTATCACGACTTCCTCCAGGGTTTTCGCTTCGATCCCGACGAAGTGGTCATCCGCCAGCGTGGAGAGGATCTCGAGGTCACGGTCGAAGGGCTCTGGTACCGCACCATCCTGTGGGAAATGCCGCTGATGGCTTTGATCAGCGAGCTATGGTTCGAGATGCGGGGCGAACCGAGGGAGAGCGACGAGCAGGCGCTAGAGAAGACCAGGGCGAAAATCGAGCACTACCGCCGACTCGGACTCAAGGTCGCCGAGTTCGGCACTCGCCGGCGCTACAGCTATGCGCTGCACGACAAAGTGGTGGCGACGCTCAAGCGCTATGGCGAGAGCTCTTTCACCGGTACCAGCAACGTTCACCTGGCGCACCGCCACGGCGTCAAACCGCTCGGCACCCATGCCCACGAATGGTTCATGTTCCATGCCGCCAACTATGGCTTCAAGGTCGCCAACTCGGTAGCGCTGAACAACTGGGTCAAGGTCTATCGTGGTGATCTCGGCATCGCGCTGACCGATACCTTCACCACCGAGGTATTCTTCGCAAGCTTCGACAAGATGCTCGCCAAGCTCTTCGATGGGCTGCGTCACGACAGCGGCGATGCGATCGCTTTCGCCGAAACCACCATCGAACACTACAAGAAGCTCGGCATCGACCCGCGCAGCAAGACGATCATATTCTCCGACGCGCTCGATCCGGAAAAGGTCGATCGAATCGTGCGTTTTTGCAGCGGCAGGATCGGCATGTCCTTCGGCATCGGAACGAATTTCACCAACGACGTCGGGGTCAAGCCGATGAACATCGTGGTCAAGATGACGGAGACCCGCCCGGAGGGAGACGATCAGTGGCTCGCGGTGGTGAAACTCTCGGATATCCGCGAGAAGAACACGGGCGATCCGCAGATGATCCAGCTGGCCCGCCAGATTCTTTCCCTTCCCGGCTGAACGCCGGCGCGATCGAGGGCAGGCTCAGGCGCGGCGGCGCAGCGGTGCCCGCTCGTCGACGGCTTCATGGCGCGGCTTTTCGAGCCTGCTCTCTGATTCGTCGGGTGAGTGAGCCTGACGACGCGGCTCATCCACGACCTCGACGCCCTGGCCGGCCGCGCGCTCGCGAGCGACGCGCATCAGTGCCTCGAGCTGCTCGGCGCTGATCTCGACGCGCTCGACGCGGCGTTCGCCACTCCAAAGCACATCGATGATCGGCCGCTCCCGGTGCTGATCGAGACCGACTACGCGACCGATCCGATCCTGGCGAGAATCACGCAGAGTCGAACCGAGCAGATAATGAATGTCGCTGACGAAGGGCAATCTTCTTCTATTGGACATGTAATTCACCGGACATGCTGGATTTCGTGGTGGCGACGCTCGCTCGCGAACGTACGAAAGACGCTATGCCTGCCGACGGGTTCGCCCATGATCAAAGGCAGAAAAATCATCGCTACGCTCGAACGCACCGACGAGACCGCACGGAAGCCGACCTGCAGTGCAGGCGCGCCTGCGCTACCGGGTCATTTATAGGGCCGGAGTCTAACATACCCCATAGATCAAAAATAAAAGACCTTGTCAATATTTTTGTAGTCAACAATTCACCATCATTCACGCAGCCTTACATCGTGTGAACATTGCTTGAACTCTTCACCCGACTTTTTGCAGTCGAAAGGCTTAGATTGGAAGTAGATCGGGTAAATAGGAGATATCGAATTCGCCACAGAGCAGTCCCTATGGCCGAAAAACGTCGTTAGAGGAACGGCTGCGGAAAAACCTCGCCGATCATCGCCGCATTTGCTCAAGCAAAGCCGTCGCCAGGATCGATGACCACGAACCCAACGGAAGACCGATCACCATGACCACTCGCTTCTCTCCCGATTTCATCCACAGCGCGCTGATCGTGGTCGATGTGCAGCCTGATTTCATGCCAGGCGGCGCGCTGGCCTGCGAGGATGGCGATCAGATCGTCTCCGCCATCGACGCCCTGCTCGCCGCCCGGCGCTTCGGCCACGTGGTCGCGACGCAGGATTGGCACCCGGCCGGGCATGTCTCGTTCGCGAGCCAGCATCCCGGCAGGGCGCCCTTCGAGCGAATCCCGCTGCACGGCGAAGAGCAGACCCTCTGGCCGGACCACTGTGTGCAGGGCAGCCCGGGGGCCCAGCTCCATCCGATGATCGATTGGGCACCGGTCGACCTGATCATCCGCAAGGGCACCGACCCCCAGGTCGACTCCTACAGCGCTTTTCGCCACAACCCCGGCCCCGCCGGCAGCCGCCCGACCACGGGCCTCGCCGGCTGGCTGCGCGAGCGCGGCGTGACGGACGTCTACCTCTGCGGCCTCGCCCGCGATGTCTGCGTACTGTGGAGCGCCGAGGATGCGGTGGATGCGGGCTTCAAGACCCATCTGCTGTGGTCGCTCACTCGCCCGGTCAGCTCGGCGAACGACACCGCGACCCGCCAGGCGCTCGCGAACGGCCGGGTCGAGATTGGCGAAATCGACAGCGCGAATTGAGTGACTATGCTGTGGGAACGACGATGGAGCGTCGTCGGCCATCAATCCCTTCAGGAGGTGTAGAATCATGAGCGACAACGTCTACAAGTCGATCGAACTGACCGGCTCAGCCACCACAAGCGTCGAGGATGCGGTGAACAACGCCTTGATCAAGGCGAGCGAGACGGTACGCGACATGCAGTGGTTCGAGATCACCAGCACCCGCGGCCATATCGAAGGCGGTCGTGTCGCGCACTGGCAGGTCAGCCTCAAGGTCGGTTTCAAGCTGGAATGACACGCTCGATGAGCAACGCAGGATGAACTCTGACGGATGAAGATACTGATCCTCGGCGCGGGGCAGGTGGGCGGCACCTTGGCTGAGCACCTCGCCCGCGAGGAGAACGACATCACCGTGATCGATGTCGACCTGGCAAGCCTGCGCGAGCTGCACAACCGCTGCGAAATCAGCATTCTCCATGGCCATGCCTCGCACCCTGCGGTACTTGCCGAGGCGGGCTGCGAGAGCGCCGACATGCTGATCGCGGTGACCAACGATGACGAGATCAACATGGTCGCCTGCCAGGTGGCCTATTCGCTGTTCAAGACTCCCACCAAGATCGCGCGGGTGCGCTCGAGCGCCTACCTGATGCGCCGCGAGCTGTTCAATCCCGGCGCTATCCCGATCGACGTCTTGATCAGTCCGGAACAGGTGGTGACCACCCAGATCCGTCGACTGATCGAATATCCAGGCGCCCTCCAAGTGCTCGACTTCTGCGATGGGATGATCCAACTGGTGGCGATGAAGGCCTACCAGGATGGCCCGCTGGTCGGACAGAAGCTGCGGGCGCTGCACGAGGCCCCTGACGCGATCAACAGCTGGGTCAGCGCGATCTACCGGCACAATCGGCCGTTCATTCCCGATGGGCACACGGTGGTCGAAGCCGACGACGAAATATTCTTCTTCGCCGCGCGCCGTGACATCCGCACGGTGATGGCGAGAATGCGGCGCAGCGATCGCAGCGTTCGCCACGTCATCATCGCCGGCGGCGGCCACATCGGCGAGCGGCTGGCGCAGTCGCTCGAGCCCTCCCACCGGGTCAAGATCATCGAGCGCGACCTGGAGCGCTGCCAGACCCTCGCCGAGCGTCTCGACGACACTGTGGTGCTGCATGGCTCTGCGACCTCGAAGCGCCTGCTCACCGATGAGAACATCGACGAGTGCGACATCTATTGCGCGCTGACCAATGATGACGAAGTCAACGTCATGTCCTCGATGCTGGCCAAGCGCCTCGGCGCACGCAAGGTACTCGCATTGATCAACAATACCGCCTACGTCGATCTGGTCCAGGGCGGTGAGATCGATATCGCCATCTCGCCGGAGCAAGCGACCATCAGCGGCCTGCTCTCCCATGTGCGCCAGGGCGATCTGGCCAGCGTCCATTCGCTGCGCCGAGGCGCGGCGGAAGCGATCGAGCTGGTGGTCCACGGCAAGGAGAGACACTCGCGTGTGGTTGGCCATACCATCCGGGAGCTCGGACTTCCCGAGGGCATCACCATCGGTGTGGTGGTACGCGGCGAAGAGGTGCTGTTCGGCAAGGGGTCGCTGCGCATCCAGGACGGCGATCATCTCGTCTTGCTGGTGATCGACAAGCAAAAGCTGCGCGAAGTGGAGAGACTGTTCCAAGTCGATGGGCGGATTCGATGAGAGCGCACCTCGTCCGCATGGCCGGCTTGGCGCTCATCACCAATATGTTATAGTATATCTAAACAGCGCCGTATCCCGATAACCGGCCCATTCCGATAGGGAGCAATGCCATGCGTGCCAACATTCATCCCAGCTATCGCAAAGTAATATTCCACGACACCAACGCCGATGCCTATTTCCTGATCGGCTCGACCATCGACGCTCATGACACCATCGAGTGGCAGGACGGCAACACCTACCCGCTGGTCAAGCTCGATGTCTCCTCGGCCTCGCACCCCTTCTATACCGGCCAGCAGCGTGCGATCAGCAGCGAAGGACGCGCCGCCCAGTTCAAACGGCGCTTCGGCTCTCTCGGCTCACGCAGTTGAATGACCGCCAGTTGCCCGCAATGAGCGGGCAACGCTAGAGAGGTGACGTAAAAAGAGAAGGGGTGCTGCGCGCAGCACCCCTTCTCTTTCAGACTGCTGACGAACCCTGCTTTTACAGGCAGGGTTCGTCATTTCAGTTCAAGCCACCCACTTTGCGTGCAGATACCCAGGGAATCGGTAGATGACGGTCATGGCGCTCATCAACGCCTCACAGCGCCGTTGAACAACGCTCCAGGCCCCAAAAATGGATGAAAATAGCCGGCGCATCCGCGCCAGGGCCATCTTCTTCAGGTTTTGGCAGGCTGCGGCAAGCAGACACTGCTCTCTCACCCGAGCCAGTCCCCGCATCCGAGCGTAGCGATGGCCGTGTAGCTGTTTGGCATCGGCGAAGCTTCGCTCCACCGTCTCCTTTCGT
>NZ_JHYY01000036.1 GCF_000621205.1 Halotalea alkalilenta DSM 17697
CCGAGTCGAACCACGGCCTCACCGCCGCCGCTCGATCCCTCGACTGGCGCCTCCTATTGCCGAGGTGGAGCTAGACCTTGGTGCGTAGGGCGCCGCTCGGGAGGAACGGGGTGGGTGATGATGCCGCGTTGGACTCGGTTCTACTTCCGTTCGTGCCCCTCGATGCCGCCTCGCTTCCCCAGGATGCTCGGATAGCCGGCGAACGATGAGCCGGTGGCTAGCGTGGTGATTTCGAACTCGGCACTACGCTTGCGAGCGCTGCGGTGAGCAGGGGGAGTTTGGGCAGCGAACCGATCACCCGCCCGACGTCCGAGATTGACGGGTGGCCGGCGAGAAAGCGTACCAGCGCATCGCTGGGGCAGCGTTCGAAGAGTTGGCAGAAGAGTGCGGCGGCGTCGGGGGGATGACGCTCCAGCGCGGTCATGAAGATGCGGTCGAGCGCTGCGATAGCGCGTCGTGACGGGGCCGGTCGGGGCGCTTCTCCGCGTGACAGGGCGCGAGCGCAGTGATCGCTCCAGCGCTGGATGGCGTGGAAGGCGTATCCGGTCGATGCGCGCATGGCGCCGGCATAGGCGCCGGCGAGGATGTGGCGGCCGCCGGCGCGGCTGGATTTGCCGCTCGGCGGCGCCATCGGCAGGCTGCCGTGTTCGTGGCGCAGGATGCGGTAATCGCCGTCGAGCAGCTGGTTGAGGTAGCGGTGCAGGGCTTGTTCGAGCAGATGGGGGTCGCTTGCCGGACGGGCGAAGCGAGTCCATTCGAACAGTGTCCGGCCGGGCGCGATGGGCAAGCGATAGAGAAAATCGAGCTGGTCGGTTTCGGCGATCTCGCTTTTGATCGAGAAGTCCATCAATGTCGGCTCTGCGTCCTCGAGGCGCGGCGACGACACTTCCAGCCCGGCGAAATCCTGCCAGCGCCAGGGTGCCACCAGACGCGCCGGGCGGGGCAGGGTATCCACCACCCAGCGCCCTCGCAGCCGCGACCCATTCTCCAAGCTCACCTCCAGGTGGCTGCGGTGGGCGTCCACTCCCGCCACCCGGCCGACGCGCCGCTCGATGTGCGCTGCTGCATCGATGCGCGACAGGCAGCTCGTATAGAAGCATCCGGCGTCGATCATTTCGTAGGGGTAGTCGGCGCAGTCGAACTCGATCTCGCGCCCGATATCGCGCAGTCGTAGCGTATGCCACTGGGTGACCAGGCAGTGGGAGAACGGATGCGGTTCGATCCGCCAGCCGCACCAGGTGCGGTCGTTGACGTAGCGACGTCGCGCTTCGATCAGTATCACCGTCGGCGAACTGGGCTGGCTCGCCAGGCGGTAAGCGAGCGAAAGCCCGGCGCAGCCGCCGCCGAGGATCAGTACTTCGGCATCGAGGTTCATTCCGGCGCTGCTGCGCATCCCGGCCTGTCCGCGATCACACGGTGCAGCAGGGGATCATGGGGTACGCCGCGCGGACGTATGCCGCGGCGCCCGAGCGCATCGCTCAGCGTGCAGCGCAGCTTGCCGGCGATGCCGATCCGCATGCGTCCCTGCCACCAGTTGTGCTGGGTGGCGGCGAGTTCGAGACCGATCTGGCGATAGACCACCGCCGCGATCCTGATCGCTACCCGGTTGCGGCCTGGTATGGCTTGGATTCCCTCGGCGGCGCTGGCGTAGTAGCACTCCGCCAGTTCGAGCAGCCTCGCCATGGCGCTGGAGACGATGGCGCGAATCTTCGGCTCTTCACGTCCGGCGAGCATGCGCTCGGGCGACAGCCCATCGACCCAGCTCGCTGGCAGGTAGCGGCGCCCCATCGCTGCGTCTTCTGCGATGTCGCGCGCGATGTTGGTCATCTGCATGGCGAGTCCCAGATCGACGGCGAACGGTTGCGCATGGCGAGGCGCGTCGACCAGCGGCGCCATCATCACGCCGACGCTGCCCGCGGCTCCATAGCAATAGCGTATCAGTTCGGCGCGATCCTCGATCAGCGCCGGGCGCTCGGCGTCCGAGATCATCGCCGAGACCAGGTGGTCCGCCGCTTCTAGGTCGACACCGCGACGCTCGGCGAGCTGGTGGAGGACGATCGCCAGCGGATCGGTGGGCGCTGCGCCGCCGGCCAACTCCCGGCGTATTCTGGCAAGCCGCGCCAATGCGGCCGGCCGGGCGGTGGGCTCGGATTCGTCGGCGAGATCGTCGATGTGACGGCAGACCGTATAGAGCCGGGCGGCATCCTCGGCATCGCGCTTGGGCATCAGAAGGCTTGCGAAGCGAAACGATTTGCCGTGTCGTCCGAGGGTGGCCAGGGCATCATCGGCATCCGTTCTGTCTTGGTCGTTCATGATGCCTCCGGCAGCAGTTCACCGACCAGCTTGGCGCTCGACAGGACCCCCGGCACTCCAGCGCCAGGGTGGGTTCCTGCACCTACGAGGTATAGATGCGCGAGACCCTCGGCGCGATTGTGAAAGCGAAACCATGCCGACTGCCTGAACCGCGGCGCGATCGAAAAGCCGCTGCCATGCCGGCTCAGGTAGCGCTGCTCGAAGTCCAAGGGGGTCATCGAGAACTGCACGGTCAGGCTCTCCCGCAGGCCCGGCAGCAGGGTGGCGTCGAGCGTCGCGATGATCCGCTCGGCGAAGCGCTCCTTCTCGGCGTGCCAGTCGACGTTGCCCAGCAGGTTGGGGACCGGCACGAGCACGTAGAAAGCGTCGTGGCCTGCGGGAGCGAAACTGGCATCGGTGGCGGTGGGACGATGCAGGTAGAGCGAGAAATCGGGCGTGAGCCTGCGGTGAATGAAGATGTCGTCGAGCAGGCCGCGGTAGCGCGGGCCCAGCGAGATGGTGTGGTGGTCGATCTCGGGCCATTGGCGGTTGGTGCCGAAGTAGAGCACGAACAGGCCCATCGAATAGTCGGCGACGCGAAGTTTCAGCCTTGCCGACGGCGCCACCGCATCGAGCATTTGGGTGTAGAGATAGGTCGGGTCGACATCGCTGATCACCTCGTCCGCCTCCAGGCGCTCGCCGTCCTCGAGCTCGACGCCAATGGCGCTGCCGTGGCGTACCAGGATGCGCCGCACGGTGGTGCCGGTACGTACCGTGATGCCTTGTCGTGTGATCAGCGATGCGAGTGCATCGACCAGCGCCCCGGTGCCGCCGCGCGGGAAATGCACCCCCCATTTGCGTTCGAGATAGAGGATCAACGCATAAATGCTGGTGGTGCGAAACGGATGGCCGCCGACCAGCAGTGGGGAGATGGTGAACGCCTCGCGCAGTTTCTCATGCTGGATATGGTCGGCGACCAAGCCCCATACGCTCTTGTAGCTACGTAGCTTCAACAGCGCCGGCACCTGCGCGGCCATGGTGGCGAAGCGATCGAAAGGGCGTGCGGCCAGCTGCTCGAAGCCGAGTTCGAATATCTCGCGCGACGTTTCCATCAGGCGGTGATAGCCCTCGACGTCTGGCGGAGAGATCCTCGCGATCTGTGCCTCGGTGCGGCTCAGGTCGTTACCGTAGGCGAAGCGATCGCCGTCGGAAAACCGAAACGCATACCAGGTATCCAGGGCGATCATCTCGAGCGAATCTTCCAGTCGCTCCCCGAACAGGGAGAACAATTCCTCGATGAGGAAGGGCGCGGTGATCACCGTCGGTCCGGCATCGAAGCGATAGCCCTCGTGCTCGAACACCTGGGCGCGACCGCCGAGCCGTTCGCAGCGCTCGATCAAGGTGACCTCGTATCCTTTGGCGCGGGCCCTGAGCGCCGCCGCCATGCCCCCGAAGCCTGCGCCGATCACCAGCGCTCGGCTCATGCGGACGCTCTCTGGCCGGTGCGATGCAGAGCCCTGGCCGCCAGTTGCCGCACGGCGCTCTTCAGTCCGCCGCCGACGTCGTGCGGCAGCAGGTCCGCCTCTGCGCTCGCTTGGTCCAGGCATCGATGCAGCAGCGTCATTGCGTGTTCCTTGGCACTGCCCGACAGCTCTCGTTCGAAACAGCGCACCAAGTTTCCGTTGCCCCGCTCCGGGTCGAGTGCGACGTCCTCATCGTAATCGTCGAGGTCGTCGAGCAACTGATAGGCGAGGGCGAAGCGCTCGCAGGCGCGGCGAGCGAGCGGCTGCGCTTTGTGTTCTCCCGCCACCATCAAGGGCAGCTCCAGCGCCAGGGAAAAAAGCGGTGCCGTCTTGGCGCAGGCCGCGGCAATCGAATGCTCGAGCGTGGGATTGGTAGTCGATCGTGATGCCGACAGCTGGCCGTGAATGGTCGAGGTGATGGCGCGGTGGATCAGCTGCAGCAGCGCCGCCAGAGGCAAGTCGGCACGTTCGAGGCGTGCGGTCATCGCATATGCCGCGCTGATGAACAGATCGCCCAGGCAGAGCGCCGTGTCGTCTCCGAAGGCATGGTTCACGCTGGGTGCTTCGCGGCGTGTCCGGGCGTGGTCGGAAAGGTCGTCATGGATCAAAGATGCACTGTGCAAAAGCTCGCAAAGCGCGGCCAACCGCAGTGCATCAGGCTCCTCGATCATCAGTTGCAGTGCGCAGCGGTGGGCGAGGCGGGCGCGAATCCTGCTTCCCCCGCCGTCGATATGATGAGTCAACGCAGCGACCAGGTGCCCACTGTCGATGGCTTCGGCACCCTCGTCGAGACCCATCCTCATGGTGGCCACGAGATCGTCTTCGAATTTCTGCAGCGGCGAAGGGCGGGCGGTTGCTCGCGCTGTCATCATGGCCTCTCCTTGACGGGTCTTCATGGGGGCTTCCCGCGCCCGAGCATGGATACAGCATAGCAGCGGCCCTGGAGACCAAACTTTCCCAGCTTAAATCAGCTTGTAGAGGAGGAGCATGAACGATAGGGCCCCATCAGCGTTCGTTCATTTATCTTGATCAGGTGAAGGCTGCCCCTTGCGTTCGATACGCAGATTCTTCAGCAGCTTATCGATCGGCTTGGCATAGATGAAACCGAAAGAGACGCAGCCCGTTCGGGTGTTCTTGACATGATGCAGCCGATGGGCCTGATAAATACGTTTCAAGTAGCCTTTGCGGGGTAAATAGACCGGTCCCCATCGGCGATGCACCAGCACATCATGCATGAGGAAGTAGATGGCCCCGTAGGCGGTGACACCGATCGCTATCCACCACATTACCCAGTTGTACATCCCGATGACGAACAAAATGATGGCGAGTGCGGAAAAGGCGATAGCAAAAAGATCGTTCTTTTCGAATACCTGGTCATGCTGTTCATGGTGTGATTTATGCCAGCCCCACCCCCATCCATGCATGATGTACTTATGAACGACAGTAGCGATGCATTCCATGGCCATTATCGTGAATATAATGATGAGCGCTGGGATCATCGCGTCGAGCAGAATCGGCATGGTGGGCTCCCGTACGAAGCATGCAGCGGCGGCAACTGGGATCGGATCGTTGCTAGGCGTTGTCGGTCCTTCTCATGGATCGAAAAGATGCCATAGACAGGCTGGTGCCGATGGCTTGGATTTACCATAGCCCAGCGGATGGTCTTTTTCCTGGCGCTGGATACCGGTGGGCTGGCTGCCGCTGGGCCGGCGAAGGCGCCGCGATTTGCGACGCCCTCGTCGATCCCGGGGCTGCTCGATCTGCTTCAGGCAACCGATGATAGCCCCGCTTTGCACGATGCCGCCGGTCAACGCTCGAGAAAGGCGAGCAGGTCCTGGTTGAGCCTTTCTTTGTGGGTGTCGCTCAGGCCATGGGGAGCGCCGGGATAGACGATCAGCTCCGCGTCGCTGATCAAGGCGGCCGAAGCACGTCCAGCGGGATCGATCGGCACGACCTGGTCATCGTCCCCATGGATCACCAGAGTAGGAACATCGAACCTGCGCAGGTCTTCGCGGAAGTCGGTGGCGGAGAATGCGGCGATCGAGTCGTAGGTATTCTTGTGCCCCCCTTGCATGCCCTGGACCCAGAACGAATTTATTAGGCCCTGGGAGGGCTGCGCATCGGCGCGGTTGAAGCCGAAGAAGGGGCCGGATGCCAGATCCAGATACAGCTGCGAGCGGTTGTCGAGCGATGCCTGGCGCAGGCCATCGAAGACTTCGATCGGAAGGCCCTGCGGATTGTCCGCGGTCTTCAGCATCAGCGGCGGCACGGCGCTCACGAGCACGGCTTTCTTGACCCGCCCGGTGCCGTGGCGGCCGATGTAGCGCGCCACCTCGCCGCCGCCGGTCGAGAAACCGACCAGGGTCACCTCTTTGAGGTCCAGCCGCTCGATGACGGCGGCGAGGTCGTCGGCGTAATGATCCATGTCGTTGCCGTCCCAAGGCTGGCTCGAACGCCCATGTCCGCGGCGGTCGTGGGCCACGACCCGATAACCTTGGGAGGCCAGGAACAGCATCTGGGATTCCCAGCTGTCCGAGTTCAGCGGCCAGCCGTGGCTGAAAGTGACGACCGGGCCGTTCTTGGGCCCCCAGTCCTTGTAGTAAAGCTGCACGCCGTCTTGGGTAGTGATGTAGTTGACGCTCATTTCGATGTCCTCGGGTGATGTGAGAGTCGCTGTGGCGCTTTGTGGATCGCCATCGCTAAGTCATTGCCAAGTGATGCCGGGATGGCAGTGCTCACTTTGCCGCTGTTTACTGTACGATTGGTGGCTTAAAATGCTAAAAAATTGATCAGGAGTATTTTCATGCCCGATCGGCTCGAGGCACTGCTCGCGCACTTCTCCGTCAGGGCGAAGACGTTCCACGCAGGCGCCCTGTGCGGTACCAACGACCTGCGTCCCGATGGGGACACTGGCCAGCTGCATCTGATCCGTGAAGGGGAGGTCGATGTCAGCCACGAGGGCGGCGTCGCGTTGCGCATCACCCGGCCCAGCCTGCTGCTCTACCCCCGGCCGATGGCGCATAGGTTCATCACCGATCCAGCGCGCGGAGCCGACTTCGTCTGCGCCCGGTTGAGCTTCGACGCAGCGGCCGCCAATCCGATTGCCGCGGCACTGCCTGCGTTCACCTGTCTTCCGTTGGATGAGCTGGAGGGTGTCGAAGGCGTACTGGCGCTACTGTTCGATGAGGCGTTCAAGCGCAACTGTGGTCGCCAAGCGATGGTCGACCGGCTGTTCGAGGTGGTCCTGATCCAGATCCTGCGCCACCTGATGGAGAGAGGAGAGGCCCAGGTGGGCATGCTGGCGGGACTTGCGCATCCACGTTTGCGTCACGCACTGGTCGCCATCCACGAGCAGCCGGCGCAGCCGTGGTCGCTCGACGCCCTGGCGGCCCGCGCGGGCATGTCGCGCAGTGCGTTCGCCAACAGCTTCCGCGAGATCGTCGGCTGTACGCCCGGCCTCTACTTGCAGCGTTGGCGGGTAGGTATCACCCAGCAGCTATTGCGCCAGGGGCGTCCGCTGAAGCTGATCATCCATGACGTTGGTTATGCCAGCGAGGCCGCACTGTCCCGGGCCTTCAAGGCGAGCAGCGGCTTGTCCCCACGACAATGGCGGGAAATGATCGAGCGAGTCGCCTAGTCGACGCTTTTGCCACGACGTACAGCTCGGGCGACGGGCCCGAGCGTCTGCGCACGACCATGCTTTTAGACCAAGGTCTATGCCCGTGAGAGCTGGGCTCCCGAGGCGTTAACAAAAATACAATGGTTATCATTTAGAATATATTTTAGCTTCCGCCTTGCCATGCGGCACCCTCGGTGACGGGCCAGGTATCCGAACGGGTATCGGCCCGCTCGATGCAGGGTTTCAGGGATGTGACAGGGATAGGAAGTTTTTCATGAAAATTAGAATTCTGTGGCCAATCGTCTCCTTGGCCTATCTGCCCGCGGCCCAGGCTCAGGAGGGGGAGACTCCCCAGCGCCTCGACGAGCTGGTGGTCAGCGCGACGCGTACCGATACCGAAGCGCGAGACTCCCCGCAGGTGGTGACGATCATCGATCGCGAGCAGATCCAGCAGCAGCTAAACATCACTTCGGACTCTTCTCAGGTATTGAGCAATCTGCTGCCCGCCTTCTCACCCAGCAGGCAGAAGATGAGCGGGAGCGGCGAGACGTTCCGCGGACGTGCACCTTTGGTGATGATCGACGGCATCCCGCAATCGAACCCGCTGCGC
This sequence comes from Halotalea alkalilenta DSM 17697, assembly GCF_000621205.1. Taxonomy (GTDB): domain Bacteria; phylum Pseudomonadota; class Gammaproteobacteria; order Pseudomonadales; family Halomonadaceae; genus Halotalea; species Halotalea alkalilenta. Next base: position 8,045 of record NZ_JHYY01000036.1, read on the forward strand.
CCCACCGGGCGGGAGATGCATACGGTGGATTTCTCGATGCTCGAGCGCATCGAAGTGATCCATGGCGCCAATGCCAGTAATGGCGTAGGTGCGACCGGGGGCGTGATCAACCTGGTCACCCGGCGCCCGGCCCCCGGCTCTTTCAATCAGCATTTCAGCATCGAAGCCACCACGCCGACCTCCCAGCTCAAATCCGAGACCATGAGTTACAAGACGACCTACGGTGTCGACGGTAATTCGGGCAATCTGGACTATCTGTTCTCGCTCAGTTACGAGGACCAGGGGCTGTTTCTCGATGGCCGAGGAGATCCCGTCGGTGTGGATAACACCCAGGGTGATGTGATGGACTCGCGCAGCTACGATGTCCTCGGCAAGTTGGGTTATTGGTTCGACGAGAATCAGCGACTGCAGTTGAGCATCAACCGTTATCGCATCGATGGCGATAATGACTACCTCAGCGTGACAGGGGACAGGGAGGCCGGTATTCCAACGGGCTCCGTTCGGGGAACGCCTCCAGGCAAAGCGCCGTTCAACAGCGTCTGGACGACGGGCCTGACCTACGACAACTATGACTTCTTCGGCATGTCGCTCACGGCCATGGTCTACTACCAGGACTATGAAGCACTGTTCGGCGCCGACAACTCCGGATCGTTCCAGGATCCTAACATCGCCCCAGTGGGTACGCTGTATGATCAGTCCCGTGCGGTGACATCCAAGTATGGCACCAAGGTGGCGCTGACCAACGATAGTCTTTGGCAGGATCGAGTCAAGCTCACGGTTGGCTTCGACACATTGTTCGATGATTCCAAGCAGGACCTTTGGGGCACCGGCCGCACCTATGTACCCGAGGTTTCCTATACGGATCTTTCCCCATTCCTCCAGGTTGAATTTTCACCGATCGACACCCTCAAGCTTTCCGCCGGCGCTCGCTATGAATATGCCCGACTGAAAGCCGATGACTATCGCACCACCTGGGCTGCCAACAATGTCGATGTCGACGGTGGAAAGCGCAGTTTCAATGACACACTCTTCAACTATGGTGCGGTGTGGAGGCCCATCGAGCCATTGAGCTTCTTTGCAAGCTATGCGGAAGGCTTCGCGATCCCCGACGTGGGCCGCGCGCTGCGGCTGATCAATACCGACGGCATGTCCTTCGGCGATTTCGATGACCTTCGCCCGATCGTCACCGACAATATCGAAGCCGGCGTGCGTTTCGAACGCGGACCGTGGGATGCCGAAGTCAGTTACTACAAGTCCTCCTCGGACTTGGGTAGCCGGGTCGATCGGGTTGGCGATGCCTATGTGACGCGTCGACAGAAAACCGAGATAGATGGTGTCGAGGCATCGGTCGGTTATCGTCTGTCAGAAGCGCATCGATTCTCCTTGGCTTATTCCTACATGCGTGGCCGTTACGACAGCGACAACGATGGAAGTCTCGATGCCAAGCTCGATGGCTTGAATGTTTCGCCTAATAGACTGATTGGTAGCTGGGCGGCGAATTGGTCACCGCAATGGTCCTCTTTCGTTCAGGCGAACTATGCTTTCGATCGTAGCTTCGATGACGCGAACAGGGAGTTCGATGGCTATCTATTGATGGATGCCGCGGTGGGTTATAAGTTGTCAACGGGAAGAATCAATGTCGCATTGGCCAACTTGTTCGACAAGCAATACATCACCTATTACTCCCAAAGTGCATTAGTCGAACCCCGGCGGTACTTCGCTGGTCGTGGAAGGACGCTGACGGTGGGATATTCCGTAGACTTCTGAAGTTCGTCCTTTATTTATAGTCATTCTGGCGCATGGTCGAGAGATTCTTGCGCCAGCTCATTGCTCACGCGCCGACTCATCGTAGAAGGAGCGGATTTCATTGGAAATGCTGACACGAATAGCGGCGATATCGACCAGGCGGTCTGATGTCGCTTAGGCACGCAGGACGCCATTGCCCCAACCCGTTCGTCCCGAGCGGCGTCCCACTCGCCGAGTCTTCGAGCCGGCATCGCGTAGGGGGACGCCTGTCGAGGGACCGGGTTCGGCGCCGGGGATTGTGGTTCGACTCGGCTCGTTCCTCGCCGGCTCACCACGAACGGTGGAATGGGTCGTCCTCGCCGGCTCACCACGAACGGTGGAATGGGTCGTCCTCGCCGGCCGTCCGAGCATCCCGAGGAAGCGAAGCGCATCGAGGGGCACGAGCGGGGAAGCGCCGTCCGTTCGTCAGCCCGCTTGGACATTCGATGTCATCGATGAATGAAGCAACTGCCATCTCCCTAATGGCTACTACGGAGCAACCATGAACGACCCTGATCGCACCGCTGTATCTCGTGTGGTGAGCGAGCTGGCCGCCTCGCACGCTCTACTCAACTGCTTGATCAAGGAGTTCGCACTGCCGGAAAACCGCCTGAGCTATGCCTGGCCGTCGGAGATGAACGGCATCGCGCCGGGCAGCTACCTGGAGGGTATCGATTGGAAAGGTCTTCCGCTGGTGATCGAACTGCCCTGCGAGCGCGAGTTCTTCGTCATGGTCGACCGGCACGATACGCTCGGGAGCCAGCGCTACCTCTCGGACGTCTATTCACGCAGCAACGGTGGTCCCTGGAGCTGCCCGTCATTTTCCGAATTCGTCGAGCAGCTGCTGTGCGCCTGCCAGCATATGGCGGATGCCGAGAACCACGAGCTGCTGGAGCAGATCCTGCAAAGCCAGCACCTAACAGCGGCTATCGTCGATCACAACCTCCAGCCGCGGCGCGATGATCCCCTCAGCGACTACATCGCAAGCGAGCAAGGGCTGTGGTTCGGTCATCCGAATCATCCCGCGCCCAAGGCACGCCTATGGCCGGCCGAGCTCTCGCAGCAGGCCTATGCGCCGGAGTTCCGGGTCAGCACGCACCTGCACCTGATCGAGGTGCCGCTGGATGGGCTGCGTATCTCGGCCAATGAGCTGAGCGACGCGCAGGTACTGTCTGGCTTCGCCGACCAGCAGCTGGCGCGGCCCGGACACGCGATTCTCTGCCTGCACCCGGTACAGGCGCAGCTGTTCCTGGATGATCCCCGCGTGCGCCCCTTGGTGGCGTCGGGCGGGATCATCGATCACGGTCGGCGCGGTGCGCGGGCCTGCCCGACGGCGTCGATGCGGACTTGGTACGTCGACGGGCACGACTACTTCATCAAGGGCTCGCTGAACGTGCGCATCACCAACTGCGTACGCAAGAACGCCTGGTACGAGCTGGAAAGCGCGCTGGTCATCGACCGATTGTTCCGGCGCCTGCAGCGGCTGCACACCGCGACCCTGGGCGGGCTCACGGTGGTCGCCGAGCCCGCGTCGCTGAGCTGGGCACCGGCGGCGTCCGGGGCGGATGACGACCATTGGTTCCGCGAGCAGACCGGCGCGATCCTGCGTGAGAACTTCTGCCTGCGCACCGGCGCCGACTGCAGCCTGATGGCCGGCACGCTGTTCGCTCGCGACGAGCAGCTGAAGCCGCTGGTGCACGACTTCCTGGGTCGCTTCAAGCGCAGCGCGCCCAGTGATGGCCAGCTGCTCGAGTGGTTCGATCGCTACCAGACGCTGCTACTGCGTCCGGTGCTTGCGCTGTTCTTCAACCACGGCGTGGTGATGGAGCCGCATTTGCAGAACTGCGTACTGGTCCACGACAACGGGCGCCCCGTTCAGCTGCTGCTGCGCGATTTCGAAGGGGTCAAGCTGACCGAGGAGAGGGGAGTCCACCAGCTCGACGAAGACCTCCACCCTCGCGTCCGGCGATCGCTGAGCTACTCGCGCAAGCAGGGTTGGCAGCGCATCAGCTACTGCCTGTTCGTCAACAACCTGTCCGAAGCGGTGCTGGCCTTGAGCTGGGAGCGACCTCACCTGGCATCTCGGATGTGGCAGCGGGTGGCGAAACGGCTGGTCGATATCCGCAACGAACTCACCCGCGCCGCGCCGGAGCTGGACGCGCTGATCGCCGGTCAAGCGATTGCGTGCAAGACCAACCTCAAGGTTCGCCTGGCGGCGCGGGCCGATCGCCATGCCGGCTATGTCGAGCTGTCCTCGCCCTGGGCTGGGGAGGTGTCCCATGGATAGGCTGCCGGCTGCCGTGCGCGATGCCATCGAGGCACAGAGGATGAGCGGCGGGGATCCGCTGGCGATGTTCATCTATGACCTGGACGCGCTGCGCCAACATATCGAGCGGGTGATGGCGGCGCTGCCCGCCGGCGTCGAGCTGTACTACGCGATCAAGGCCAACAGCGAAGCCCCGATCCTGGCCACGCTGGCGCCATGGGTGGATGGTTTCGAGATCTCATCGGGCGGCGAGATAGAGCGGGTACGCGACTGCCCGACGCCCAAGCGCTTCGTCTTCTCTGGTCCCGGCAAGCTGGATTCCGACCTGCGCGCGGCGATGCGCCACGATGTCGAAGCGATCCATGTGGAGAGCCTGAACGAGATCGAGCGCCTGCAGCGCCTGGCCCGTGAGGCTGGAAGAACGCAGGCGGTGTTCATCCGGATCAATCCGCAGCTGCCGCCTTCGCTTTCGACCAGGTTGGCGATGGCGGGGACGCCGACGCCGTTCGGCATCGACGAGTCTGACCTGGCGCAGGCAGTGCGCCAGGTCGATGCCGCCAGCCACCTGCGCCTGCAGGGGTTCCACGTGCACGCGATGTCGCACCAGCTGCAGGTGGAGCGCCATGAGCGCTTGCTGGAGGTCTATCTGCAACGCTGGCGGCAGTGGAAGGCGCTGTCCGCTCAGCCCGAAACGATCACCCACCTCAATGTCGGTGGCGGCATCGGCGTCGATTACCTAAGCGATGACCAGTTCGACTGGCAGCGGCTGTGCCGCCATCTCGGCCGGCGCCTGGCCGAGATCGACGACGCGCCGCTGGTGCGCTTCGAACCGGGCCGGTTCATCACCGCCTTCTGCGGTTACTACGCCATCGAAGTGCTGGATACGAAGGTAAGCCACGGCACGCGCTTCCTGGTCTGCCGTGGCGGTACCCATCAGTTCCGCCTGCCGGTGGCGCAAGGGCACGATCATCCGGTGATCCACCTACCGCAGCGACCGGTCGCCGCGGAAGCCCCAGTGCGGCGGTGGACCGTCGTCGGCCAGCTCTGCACACCCAAGGACGTGTTGAGCCGCGACCGCCCGCTTGCCGGCATCGCCGTCGGCGACGTGCTGGCGCTGCCGCTGGCCGGCGCCTATGGCTACAACATTTCCCACGCGGATTTCCTCTGCCATCCACGGCCGACCCAGCTGTTCCTTCAAGCAGGAACGTCGCAAGGCCCAAGCGTGCGGAGCCTTTGATGATCGCGGCACCGCGCTGGCTGGTGGTGGTCAACGTGCTCCTGGGCACGGTCACCGTCAGCCTCAACAACAGCGCGCTGAACCCGGCGCTGCCCGCGTTCATCCACGCTTTCGAGCTAGGTCCGCTGATGGCGACCTGGATCGTCGCGGCCTTCATGGTCAGCATGGGCATGACCATGCCGCTCACCAGCTTTCTGAGCCAGCGGATTGGACGCAAGCGCCTGTATCTGTTGGGCCTGGCGCTGTTCGTACTGGGCTCGCTGGCGGGGGCGGCGGCGACCTCCATTGCGCTCGTGATCGTTGCACGGGTGGTCCAGGGCATCGCCAGCGGGCTGATGATTCCCCTGGCGCTGGCGATCATCTTCGCCGTCTACCCCAAGGGCGAACGCGGCCGCGTTACCGGGCTATGGGGCGCTGCGGTAATGCTCGCGCCGGCGCTGGGTCCGCTCTGCGGCAGCCTGGTGCTGGAATGGTCGGACTGGCGCTGGCTGTTTCTGCTCAACGTTCCCATCGGGCTGCTGGCGCTGCTGATCGGGTTCGCGGTGCTGCCGGCCGCCGAGGTGGGGGAGCGAAAACCCTTCGATGGGGTGGGCTACCTGCTGATCGCCGGCGGTATCGGTCTTTTGATGATCGCGATCGGCAGGCTGCAGCGCGCCGAAGCGCTGGCGGACCCGCTCAACCTGGCCATGCTGCTGGCCGCGGCGCTCTGCCTCTGGGCGTTCGTGCACTGGGAGCTGCGCCGGCCGGTACCGCTGCTCGAGCTGCGGGTCTTCACGCTCAGGGGCTACCGGCTCAGCGTGATCATCGCCGTGGTGCAGTCGGTGGGTATGTTCGAATGCCTCGTCCTGGTGCCGCTGCTGGTGCAGATGGTGCTGGGCCACAGCGCCATCTGGACCGGCCTGGCACTGCTATGTACCGCGGTGTTCGCCAGCCTCTTCGGTCATCTCGGCGGCCAGCTGCTGGATCGACACGGGCCGCGCGGCATCTTGACCGTCGGCCTGATGCTGACCGGTGCCGCTACGCTAGCGCTGGGTATGGCGGGCAGCGAAGCGGGCCTTGCGCTGGTGCTGGTACTGATGGCGATACGCGGCGCGGGCCTTGGGCTCTCCTACATACCCGCCACCACCGCCGGGCTCGAGGTGCTGCCCGAGGCGCTGGTGACCCAGGGGGCGGCGATGAACAACATCTCGCGGCGCTTGTCGTCGTCGCTTGCGATCGTGCTCGCCTCGCTGTGGCTGGAGCTGCGCATCGACGGCGATGCGGGGTGGGTCGCGCAGCACGCAGCGACTGCCACTGCGGTGAGCGAAGTGTTCATCGCCACCGGCATCCTGGTCCTGCTCGCCTTGCCCTGCGCCTGGCGTTTTCCCGTGGCGACCCCGGATGCGGCCCGCGAAGCGGCGCTGAAAGGCGTCGAACAACGTTGACTGGAGAAACCGATATGACCACCACCACCTCACGGGCGATGCCTCGAGCATCCGCAGCCATGCCCAGCCACCCCTTGGCCAATGTCGACCCAGGGCTCCACCGCCAGGTCGAGCAGCGCGTGGTCGGCCAGCTGCTGCAGACGCTTTGCTATGAAGCGGTGCTGGCGTATCGCCACGAGCCGGTGGACGAGCATCTTCATCGCTTCATCCTCTCCGGCACCGACGAGCGGCAGGAGATCGTCGAGTACCACTGCAACGGGCTGCGCAGCGACAGCTTCGAGCTGATTCGCCTCGACCCGACCAGCCTGGAGCGGGTCGACGCCCGCGGCGAGCGCAGCCGGCCCTCGCTTCACCAGGCGCTGTCGGAGCTGCTCGGTGACCTTCGCGACAGCGCGCATCTGCCGCGTTTCGTCGAGGAGCTGGAGCAGACGCTGCTGAAGGACCTGCAGGCGCGCAGCCAGGGTTACCAGCCGCCCGGCGCCGCGCACGAGCTGGACGTGGATGAGCTCGAGCGCCACTTCATGGATGCCCACGGCTATCACCCCTGCTACAAATCGAGGATCGGCTTCTCGCTGGCTGACAATCAGCGCTATGGCCCGGAGTTCGCTACGCCGATCGCGATCGTCTGGCTGGCGGTGGCCAGGTCCTGCGCTTCGTTCAAGCATTCGCAGCGGTTGGATTTCAACGCCTTCATCCAGCAAGAGGCCGGTGCGCAGCGCTGGCGGGAAATGGCGGCGACACTGGTGGACGAGGGACGCGCGATCGACGACTACCAGCTGATACCGGTGCATCCCTGGCAGTGGGAAGAGGTCATCGTGCCGGTGTTCCATGCCGAACTGCTCAGTGGGGAGATCGTCTACCTCGGCGAGTCGGAGGACCGCTACCAGGCGCAGCAGTCGATCCGCACCCTGGCCAACACGACCGACAGGCGGCGCCCGTACGTCAAGCTGGCGATGAGCATCACCAACACCTCGAGCACGCGCATCCTTGCCCAGCATACGGTGATGAACGGACCGATCATCACCGACTGGCTGCAGCGGCTGATCGCCAGCGACCCGACGGCGCAGGCGCTGGATTTCGTCATTCTCGGTGAAGTCGCAGGTGCCAGCTTCGACTACGCCCACTTGCCGGCCACCCGCATGGCACAGGCGTATGGCACGCTGGGTGCGATCTGGCGCGAGAGCATCCATGGCTATCTGCGCGACGGTGAACAAGCAGTGCCCTTCAATGGCCTGAGCCACCTCGAGAACCGCTACGCACCGGGTGCGAAGACGCCGTTCATCGACGCCTGGATCCGCCGCTACGGCCTGCTTGCCTGGACCCGGCAGATGCTGCAGGTCACCGTCTCGCCGATCATTCACATGCTCTACGCCGAAGGCATTGGCATGGAGTCCCATGGCCAGAACATCGTGCTGATCGTCGAGGATGGCTGGCCCCGGCGCATCGCGCTGAAGGACTTCCACGACGGCGTGCGCTATTCGCCCCACCACCTGGCGCGCCCCGAGCTGTGTCCAACGCTGGTGCCGCTGCCCGCCAGCCACGCCAAGATCAACCGCAACTCCTTCATCCTGACCGACGATGTCGATGCGGTGCGCGATTTCTCCTGCGACGCCTTCTTCTTCATCTGCCTGGCGGAGCTTGCGGTGTTCCTGCGCCAGCATTATCGCCTCGATGAGGCCCAGTTCTGGCGCATGACCGCTGAGGTGATCACCGATTACCAGAGCGCTCACCCGCAGCATCGCGAGCGCTTCGCGACCTTCGATGTCTTCGCGCCTTGCTACGAGGTGGAGGAGTTGACCAAGCGTCGGCTGCTGGGGGACGGCGAGCGCCGCTTCAAAGCGGTGCCCAATCCACTGTGCGCGCATGGAGGCAATGCATGCTGAGGCCCAATCGACTGAAGGCGAAGCTTGCGGCTGCAGAACCCGTCTATGGGCTGATCAGCTCGATTCCTTCCCCGGCCGCCATCGAGCTGATCGCCGAGGCCGGGTTCGACTTCGTGATCATCGATACCGAGCACGTGCTGATCAATCCGGAAACGGTGGAGAACATGATCCGCACGGCGGAGAGCTACGCCCTCACGCCGCTGGTGAGGGTGGCGAATCTCGATGGCAAGGCGATGCTGCGCCTGCTCGACGGAGGCGCCCAGGGCATCGTGCTGCCGATGATCGAGCAACCCGCGCAGCTGGCCGACGCCATTCGTGCCTGCAAGTACCATCCGCTCGGCCAGCGCAGCCTGAATGCCGGGCGTCCTGGTGCGTTCGGCAAGCACAGCCTGGCCGAGTACGTCGCCCGCGCGAACGAGCAGGTCATGGTCGTGGCGATGATCGAGAGCGCCACCGGCGCGCAGCGGGCCGCTGAGATCGCGTCGGTGCCGGGGTTGGACATGATCCTCGAAGGTGCGGCCGATCTGTCGCAGTCGCTCGGCATGCCGTGGCGCATCGACCAGCCCGAGGTCCAGCGGGCACTGACCGAGACCTGGCAGGCGGCGAGGCGTGCGGGCGTGCCTTATTGTGCGATCGCGCGCCAGCCGGACGATCACGCCCGTTGGGTCGAGCGCGGGGTGAAGAGCTTCGTGCTGGGAGACGAGCGCGGGATCGCTTTCCGTGCACTGCAGGCCAAGCTGGCTGCCACTTCGACAGGAGGAGAATGAACCAATGAATGCCACCGACATGGCCGCCCGGCAAGTGATGCAGGATCTGATCGACTGCCTGCTGGCGGAGGAGTTCTTCGCCAGCGCGCCGCTGCGGCTCGCCGACCCCGCGCAGTGGGAGGGAGGGCCCGGACGACCGCCTGCCTTCGCAGCCCTAGACCCGCAGCAGCGGATCTGGGAGTGGTGCTGCGACGAGCCTGAGCAGCGCTTCATCGTCGCCGCGCTGCGACCCGGTATCACCCAGTCGTGGGAGAAGGTCCCGGGCTCGCCGGTGTACGTACGCCATGGCGAACGTTGGCATGAGCTGAGCCCCGAGCGCTTCATGTCCTTGGTGCTGAAGGCGCTTGCGCCGCGCTACCCGGACAACGAGAAGGGACTGGCGCTGTTCATGGAGGTGCTGCGTACCAGCGTTCGGCAAACCGAGCTGTCGCTGGACCACCGGATCGATACCGGCGAGCTGCTGGAGCGGGACAACGCCGCATTCTTCCTGGCGATGGAGCAGTGGGCCTCGCTGCGCGACCGGCCCTATCATCCGCTGGCCAAGGCCAAGCAGGGCCTGACCGACGAACAGTACCGCCACTACCAGGCGGAGTTCGCAAGTCCGGTGGCGCTCCACTGGGTCGCGGTCGAGCGCGCTGTGCTGCAGTATGGCGATGGCGTGGCATCGCAGGGAGAGAGCCCCGCCGACTACCTGCTCAGCCCATCGCAGCAGGCCGCGCTGCATGCCGAACTGCAAAAACGTGGCATAGCCGAGAGCCACATCGCGCTGCCGGTGCACCCTTGGCAATTCGAGCAGGTGCTAGAGGCCCAGCTGGGCGAGGCATTCGAGCGTGGAGACTGCCAGCGGCTGGAGTTCAACGACGCGTCCTTCTATGCCACCCCGTCGCTACGCTCGATGGTGCGCCCCGGGCACAGCACCGATCAGCTCAAGCTGCCGATGGCGATCCACTCGCTGGGGGCTTCGCGCTACCTGCCGGCGGTGAAGATGGTCAATGGCTCGCTGAGCGAGGCCCTGCTGCGCCAGGCGCGCAAGCAGGACGAAGTGCTGGGCCAGACGCTGCACGTATGTGACGAAAGCAAATGGTGGGCCTTCATGCCGCCAGGGGCGACGTTGTTCGACGAGGCCCCGCGGCACCTGTCGGCGATGGTGCGCAGCTATCCGCCCGAACTGCTCGACGATCCAGCTTGCCGACTGCTGCCGATGGCGGCGCTGGGCTCGCCGTTGCCCGGCAGCGACCGGCATTTCTTCGACGACTGGCTGCAATATCGCGAACTGCCGGTCAACGCTTCGTCGGTGCTGGTGCTGTTTCGCGAGCTGTGCCACCGCTTTTTCGACGTCAACCTGCGCATGTTCCGCCTCGGCATGCTCGGCGAGGTCCATGGCCAGAACGCCGTGCTGGTGTGGCGGGCCGGACAGGTGCAGGGACTGCTGCTGCGCGACCATGACTCGCTGCGTCTCTACGTGCCCTGGCTCAAGCGTAACGGGATGAGCGACCCGGGCTACCGGATCAAGCAGGGGCACGCCCAGACGCTTTACCATGAGCGCCCCGAGGACCTGCTCTTCTGGTTGCAGACGCTTGGCATGCAGGTCAACCTGCGCGCGATCATCGACACCCTCGAGCAGCTCTATGGATTGCCGGCGGCGACTTCGTGGGCCGCGCTGCGCGAGGTGATGGAAGAGCGGATCGCGGCCATCGGCTTCGATGACGAGGCGCGCGAGATGCTGCATCATCGGCTCTTCGCCTCGCCGCACTGGCCGCTCAAGCTGCTGCTGCGGCCGATGGTCGAACGCGCCGGAGGGCCGGGCAGCATGCCGTTCGGCAAAGGGCAGGTGATCAACCCGTTTCACAGGATAGGCCGTGTCAGCTGATCGAGCGCATTCGTACTCCAGGCGTGGAACCTTTCGCCTGGCCATGGGCCTGCTGGCCTGGCGGCTGTTGGCGCCGACGGCGCAGGCCGCGCCACCCATGCGGGTGGTGACGCTGTTCCAGGGCGCGACCGACACCGCCGTCGCGCTGGGGGTGACGCCCTGTGGGGTAGTCGATTCATGGAGTGAAAAGCCCATGTATCGCTACCTGCGCGCCGCATTGGCAGAGGTGCCCCATGTTGGACTCGAGACCCAGCCGAGCCTCGAGGACATCGCGCTGCTGGCGCCTGACCTGATCGTCGCCTCGCGCTTTCGGCACGAGCGCATCGCAGTACTGCTCGAGCAGCTCTGCCCGGTGCTGATGCTCGATGAGGTGTTCGAGTTCGAACGGACCCTGCTGCGGATGGGCGCGGCGCTGCATCGGCGCCAGCTGGCGATGGATATCCAGGCCGGTTGGCGGCGGCGCGTGGCGCGGCTGCGTGAACGGCTCGCGCGCCGCTTCGCCGATGACTGGCCGTTGACGGTGTCGGTGCTGGATATCCGCGAAGACCACGTGCGCAGCTACCTGCCGGGCAGCTTCTCAGGGTCCGTGCTCGACCAGCTGGGCTTCACCTGGAGCGAGGCCAGCCGCGCTGCCAGCGGTGTATCGATCAAGCTCACCAGTCGCGAGAGCCTGCCGGTGGTGGACGCCGATATCTTCTTCGTCTTCCTGCGCGCGGATACCCCCTCGATGCAGCGCAGCTACCAGGCGCTGGTCGGTCATCCGCTGTGGCAGCGCCTGCGCGCGCCGCGGCGGGGGCGGGTATGGCAGGTCGATGGCGTGGCCTGGAGCCTCTCCGGCGGCATTCTCGGCGCCAATCTGATGCTCGACGATATCGAGCGGGTCGCCACCGCGGCCGTCGCCTCATGAGCGACGCCCGGACCTTGAGTATCGCGGCGGTGCTACTGCTGTGCTGTGGCGTACTGAGCCTCTCCTTCGGCGCTAGCTGGATTCCACCCTCCGAAGCCATGATCGCACTGGTGCGGCCCGATGGGATGAATCTCGACCATATCCTGGTGAACAGCACGCGGCTGCCCCGCACGCTGCTTGCCATCGTGGTAGGGGCCTGCCTTGCGGTCGCGGGTGCGCTGATGCAGGCGCTGACCCGCAACCCCCTGGCCTCGCCGGGGCTGTTCGGCATCAATGCCGGGGCCGCCTTCTGTTTGATCCTGTTCACCTCGGTGTTTTCGCTCTCCTCACCTGAGCAGTGGCTCTGGTGTGCATTCCTCGGAGCGGCCATCGCCGGCGGCCTGGTGTGGCTGATCGGCAATGCGGGGCAGGGCAGTCTCTCGCCGCTGCGCATCGTGCTGGCCGGTGCGGCGATGACTGCGATGTTCTCCGCCTTCAGCCAGGCGCTGCTGGTGATCAACCAGGACGGGCTGGATACGGTGCTTTTCTGGCTGGCGGGGTCACTGACCGAGCGCAGCTTGTCGACCGCGGCACCCCTTCTGATCTGCTCCGCGATAGCCCTTGGTGGGGCGTGGCTGCTGGCGGGACAGGTCAACGTATTGAATGCCGGCGTGCAGATCGCGGTCGGCCTGGGCCAGCGCACCGGCTGGATCCGGCTGCTGATCAGCGTATTGGTCGTCGCCCTGGCCGGTAGCGCCGTGGCGCTGGCCGGCAGCATCGGCTTCATCGGCCTGGTGGTGCCGCACATGGTGCGCAGGTTGCTTTCGGTCGACCATCGCTGGCTGCTGCCGGGCTGCGCTTTGGTCGGCGCGACGCTGCTGCTGTTGGCCGACATGCTGGCGAGGGTGGTGATCCTGCCGCAGGAGGTCCCCGTCGGGGTGATGACCGCTGTGTTCGGTGCACCGTTTTTCATCGCGCTGGTACGCCGGGGTGGCCGCTATGGCTAGATCGAGGATTCTAGTCCTGCGCCGTGGCGGGTTTTCCTGCCGCATCGAGCTCTCGACGCTCATGCGATTGATGATCGCGGCAGCGGTCACTGCGCTTGTGGCACTCGCCTCGCTGTGCCTGGGCAAGGTCGTGCTCTCGCCGCTGGCGGTATTGCGTGCGCTGTTCGGCGAGGGGGATCAGAGCCTGGTCTTCATCGTCGAGCAGCTGCGCCTGCCGCGCCTGCTGCTGGCGGCGCTGGTCGGCGCGGCGCTGTCGGTCTCCGGGTTGATCCTCCAGGCGATCATTCGCAATCCACTGGCCTCGCCGGACCTTTTGGGGATCACCAGCGGCGCCAGCGCGGCGGCGGTGCTCTACCTGTCTTCGTTCGCCGCGGTGCTGGGGCAGCGGTTCATCCCGCTGGCGGCGATGCTGGGGGCCGGGCTTGCGGTGCTCACGGTCTATCTGCTGGCCTGGAAGCAGGGCGCCTCGCCGCTGCGGCTGGTGCTGATCGGCGTCGGTATATCGGCGCTGTTGGCCGCTGCGACCACCTTCATGCTGGTGTTCAGCCCGCTGAGCACTACGCTTTCGGCCTACGTCTGGCTCACCGGCAGCGTCTACGGCGCCAATTGGGCCGAGGCGCGTGCGCTGGCCTTTTGGCTGCTGGCCCTGCTGCCGCTACTGGTCGTGCTGTCGCGCCAGGTGATGGTGCAGCAGCTGGACGACGGGCTGGCGAGAGGAATCGGGGTGCGGGTCGAGTGGCTGCGGGCCGCCTTGCTGATGGTGAGCGTGGCGCTGGCCGGCGCGGCCATCGCCTGGGGAGGCGCAATGGCCTTCGTCGGGCTGATCGCCCCCCATATCGCCAAGCGGCTGGTCGCCGCGGGCTTCGCCGGGCAGGCGGCGATGTCGGCGCTGAGCGGCGCAAGCCTCTTGATGCTGGCCGACCTGGCCGGGCGCACGCTGTTTTTGCCGTTGGACCTGCCCGCCGGTATCTTCGTCGCCGTGCTGGGCACACCGTTTTTCCTGTACCTGCTGATCAGGCAGCGTCATTGAGGAGTCAAGGCATGAGCGCCATCGCGAGTCGTGGCCTGACACTGGGCTATCAGCGCCAGACGATCATCGAGGGGCTGGACATCGAGCTGCCCTATGGCGAGGTCTCGGTGCTGATCGGCGGTAACGGCTGCGGCAAGAGCACCTTGCTCAAGTCCTTCGCCCGGCTGCTCAAGCCGGTGCAGGGTGTGGTGCTGCTGAATGGCGCGGACATCCAGCAAAAGCCCACCGCGGTAGTGGCGCGCGAGCTTGCGATCCTGCCGCAGATGCCGGTCGCGCCGGAGGGAATCAGCGTCCGGCAGCTGGTGAGCCTGGGGCGTTATCCCTACCAGAACTGGATGCAGCAGTGGTCGAGCGAGGACGAAGCGATGGTCGCTCGGGCGCTGGCGCGTACAGGTCTGGAGGCGCTGGCCGAGCGCCCGGTGGATTCGCTTTCCGGCGGTCAGCGCCAGCGTGCATGGATCGCCATGACCCTGGCGCAGGACACCGGGATCGTGCTGCTCGACGAGCCGACCACCTTCCTTGACCTTGCCTACCAGATCGAAGTGCTGGACCTGCTGCGCGAGCTCAACCGGGGCGAGGGCAAGACCATCATCATGGTGCTGCACGATCTCAACCTGGCCTGTCGCTACGCGGACCACATGGTCGCCGTCCACCAGCGCACCGTCTTCGCCCAGGGACGCCCTGATGACATCCTCACCGAGGCGCTGGTCAAGACCGTGTTCGATCTCGACTGCCGGGTGATCCCCGATCCGTTCTTCGGCACCCCCCTGTGCATCCCGTTCGGGCGGGAGGCACCGCCGTGAATGCGGCGTTCACCGCCGAGGAGTGGGCGGTGCTGAGCGGCACGCTGCGGCTGAAGGCCGCCAGCGAGCGGGACCGCGCGCGCTCGCTGGAGGCGCGTTCGCTGTTGCGTGAAGAGAGCTGCACGCAAGTGCTGGACCGCCTGGCGCCGATCATCGGCTCGCCCTCGCGTCGGATCACCGCTTCGCTTTTGGCCAAGCGGATCTCCTTTCTCGCCACCGGCGCCTGCCTCTATGCGATGTCGGTCTTCGACAAGGGGCTGACCCTGTCGCTGGACAACGCGATCATCGAATACGGCCATGACGCGGGACGCTGGACCTCATCCATGCCGCTCGAGCGACTGCGGGCCTCCCGTTACCCCGAG
Organism: Halotalea alkalilenta DSM 17697; assembly: GCF_000621205.1. GTDB lineage: Bacteria > Pseudomonadota > Gammaproteobacteria > Pseudomonadales > Halomonadaceae > Halotalea > Halotalea alkalilenta. The sequence goes on from NZ_JHYY01000036.1 coordinate 23,365, forward strand.
GGCCAGCGGGACGCCTGGCGCGAGGAGATCGCCGGCACGCTGTTCGCCGGGCTGCTGCAGCCGCTGTGGCAGACGTTCTACGGGGTCACCGGCCTGCCGCGGCGGATCCTCTGGGAGAACACTGCGGTGCGGGTCTACTCGCTTTACGAAAAGCGGATGGCAAATCTTGACGACGAGGCGACCCGAGCGCGCTGCGCTACGGACTTCGACTGGTTGCTGAGACAAGCGCCTGCCGCCATGTTCGGCCTCGACTACAACCCGCTGGGCCATTTCCGTAGGCCACCGACGCCGCTCGACGACGGCCGGCGAAGCATTCGATTTCGCCGGACCTGCTGCTTCTATTACCAGGCCACCGAGCCTGCGCAATACTGTTCTACCTGCCCGCTGCTGCGGCCGAGGAAAAAACGATGAGCTATCGCATCGCGCCACGTCGCCAAGGGATGGGCGAGGAGTCGATCCGCCGCTACCAGGGGATCGGCTCGTCGACCATCGGCCACCTCAACAGCCAAGGCTACCTGCGCGGTATCGAGGCGCTGTTCGATGACCTGCACATGGTCGGCAACGTGGTGACGGCCAAGGTCTTTCCCCCCGACGGCAGCGTACTGCGCGAGGCGCTGCTATCGAGCCGGCCGGGAGATGTGCTGGTGATCGAGTGCGTCGGTGACGACTACGCATGCTGGGGGGAGCTGCGCACCATGGCTGGGCTGATCAAAGGCCTCGCAGGGGTGGTGGTGGCGGGTCCGGTCACCGACGCGCGCGCCCTGCGCCGGCTGCGATTGCCGGTGTTCTGCCAGGGCGTGAGTGCGGTGACCACGCGCAAGATCGGGCTGAGCGGGGAGGTCAACGGCGCGATAGAAATCGCCGGTGTGGATGTGGCACCTGGGGACCTCGCCGTCGGCGACGATGACGGCGTGTTCATCCTCGGCCCGAGCCTTGCCGAGGCGCTTTTGCCCGAACTGCTGGCGAAGGAAGCGCAGGACCAGGCATCCCGGGCGAAATTCGCCTCGAGGCTCGCCGAGCGCGACGGCCCCGGGGCGAAGCGCTAGCTCATACCCATTGATGAATCCGGTGCTGCGTTCCATCGAAGAAACGCTCGAGCCGGAACGGCGTCGGGTCGACCGAGGGCACCTCGCCCGCGATCATCTCGGCGGCGAGAAAGCCGGCTCCCGGGCCGATGGCGAATCCGTGGCCGCTGAAGCCGCTGGCGAGATAGCAGCCGGGCACGCCATCCACTGGCGAGATCACCGGGACCATGTCCGGCGTCGCATCGATCAACCCGCCCCAGCTCTCGGCCACGCGGGTGTGGGCCATGCTCGGATAGGCCGCATGGAAGGCTGCGAGCCCGGCTTCGATGAGCTTCGGATCGGGGCTCGGATCGTAGATGCGGTGGCGCTCGAACGGTGATGGACGATCGAGCTGCCAGCTACTCCAGGCGCCGGGACCGCTCAGGAACGACTTGCCGATGCGGATGGTGAGCTCGCCCCGGCGACGGATGAACAGTGGGGCGAAGTGGCGCGCCTGGCGCAAGCCCATCGGGGTCAGCTCTATCCGTCCGCGCCCACGCAGGCCAATGGTGTATCCGCCATCGATGCGGCGACGATAGGAGAACTTCGGGCTGCCGACGCCACCCGGGTGGATTTGCGCCGCGGCCGTGGTGCGAAAGGCGGTGGCATACACCCCCGATTGCGGAAAGTCGATGCCGTGGCGGCGCAATAGCATCGTCGACCAAGCGCCTGCCGCGCACAGCACGGCCTGGGTGCGGATTTCACCGCGCTCGGTGACCACGTGGGATATCCGTCCCGCGGAGGTTTCCCACCCGCGCACCGCGCATTGCTGGTGGATCGTCACCCCCTGTCGTTGAGCGCTGCGCGCGATCGCGGGGGCCGCGATCGCAGGCTCCGCCCAACCGTCGACCGGCGAGTGGATCGCGCCGATCCAGCGCTCGCTGGTGGCGGGCAGCGCGGCATGTGTCTCGGACGCTGAGAGCAGGCCGCCCTCCATGCCGTACGCCTTGGTGCTCCGCAGCCAACCCTCCCAGCGTGCCACTTCGCTGGGATCCTTGGTCACTACCATCATGCCGGTTTGGCGAAAGCCGCTGTCCTCGCCGATCGCGTCGCTCATGTTGCGCCACAGCGCCATGCTTTTCATCGCCAGCGGCACTTCCGGCAGTGAACGCAGCTGTTCACGGCACCAGCCCCAGTTACGGCTGGATTGCTCCCCCGCGATCACGCCTTTCTCCAGCACCGCGACCGACAGGCCGCGCTTTCTCAGCGCAAGTGCCGCGCAGACGCCGACGATCCCACCGCCGACGATGACCACATCGGCTCGAGCGGGCAGGGCGTCGTTCGAATGGAGAGCTTCAACGCGAGGAGACATGGATGGCATTCCTTGGCGATGGTGACGGGCGAAGGGGGGGAGTGTCAGTGGACTTGGGCGCAGGGCGTGGGGCGCCCGGGGAGAGCTCCGCGTCCTCCGCGGCCATGGCGGTCTTCTTGCGGCGCGCGTTGCGGCGGTCCTCCCGTCGCTTGATGAGCTCGTAGGCAAGCGCGGCGACGAGGGTGAGCATCACGATGATGGTGGCGAGTGCGCTGATCACCGGCGAAGAGCCCAGCCGCACCCGGCCGGCGAGGACCGTGGTCAGCGTCTTGTCCGCCAGGATCGAGAAGGTGGTGGTGTTGTAGTTCTCGAACGAGGTCAGGAACGCAAGCACCGCCGCGGATAGGATCGCTGGGCGCAGGAAGGGCAGCAGGATGTGCCGGAAGGCCTGCGGAAAGCTCGCGCCGAGATCGAGCGCGGCCTCTTCCTGGGCCGATTCGAAGCGCTGCAGACGCGCCATGATGATCAGCATGCAGTAGGAGGAAATGAAGCTCGACTGGCCCAGTACGGTCAGTACGATGCCGTCGTACATCAGCTCCCGCAGGCCGGCCAGGCCGCTGAAGTCACGCCAGAACACGACGGTGCTGATCCCGATCACGATCCCTGGGGTGAGCACCGGCGCCACCACCACGAAGTAGTAGAACGAGCGGGCCGAGCGGAAGATCTGGGTCATGCAGATGGCGCCCGCCAGGCCCACCGGCACTGACACCAGCACCACGAAGATGCCGATGATCACGCTGGTTTTCAGGCCTTCCAGTATTTCGGCATCGCTGGCGAGCCTTTGGAACCACTCGAGGGTCAAGCCCTCGATCGGCCACACCTGCGGATAGGCGGGGGTATTGAACGCGGACACCACCATCACCGCCAAAGGGCCCAGCAGGAAGGTGAAGAAGGAGACCATGTAGACGGCGACGATGAAGCGATTGAGCATGGCTGATTTCATCGCGTGATTTCCCCCAGTTTGAGGCCCGAGATCTTGAGCACGGTGAGCACGAACACGATGCAGGCCAGCAGCAGGATGAAGGCGTAGGCGGCGCCCTGGGGCCAGTCGAAGAGCTGGTAGAAGCGGTCGTAGACGATCGGGGTGAACCATAGAGAGCGAGGTCCACCGAGCACCATCGGCGTCGCCACCGCACCAGCGGTGAGCATGAAGCACAGGGTCATGCCCGAGGCGATGCCGGGCTTGGCATGGGGCATGACCACGAAGAGATGGATGTGCCACCAGGGCGCGCCGAGATCTCGGGCGGCTTCTATCTGATTGTGATCCTGGCTCTCGATCGCGTTGTAGAGCGGGAAGATCATGATCAGCAGATGCGAGTAGCACAGGGCCATGTAGAGCCCTACGTTCGCACCGAGGAAGTCGAACGGAGCGCCCGCCAGGCCCATCCAGTCGAGCACGCCGTTCACGAAGCCGTTTTCCGATAGCAGGATGCGAAAAGCGAAGGCGCGCAGGATGTCGTTGACCCAGTAGGGAATGATCAACAGCAGCAATACGATGCGCAGTTTCTTCAGCGTGGCCGCCTGGGCCATGTAGTAGGCGATCGGGTAGCAGATCGCGAAGTTCACCAGGGTCAGGATGATGCTGGCCACGATGGTGACGAAGAAGGCGCGGATATGGACGGTGTTCCATGCTTCAGCGCTGGTCGAGCTGCCGAAGAGAAAGTACCGGTAGTTCTTGAGCGTGTACTCGTCGAGCGGTCCGCCCACCTGCGAAGGAGGCAGCTTCGGCCGGAACGAGAGATCGACCATGAAGACCATCGGCATGATGATGGTGACGATGGTCCAGAAGCCGACGGCGAGGATCAGGTAGGTGCCGATCAAGACGCCGTTGCGCTCGAAGAAAGACATCCCGCGCCCGCCTTTCTTGCGCTCGAGCATCATCAGCAGCAGGAATATCGCGACCACGATCAGCGTGGCGGCGAAGGTGATCGAGAGCCCTTTCATCGCATCGTCTCCTCAGCCGGCCAGTACGACGGCGTGGTGGGGGTCGAAACCCGCGCTCAAGGGCTGGCCGACCTGCGGATGAGCGGATGCGTGCGCGGCGATGACCGAGGCCATGATCCGGGTGCCGGCGGCCGCGTCGAGCTGCAGATGGGTCATCGAGCCCTCATAGGCTGCACTGCCGACCCGAGTCGGAATCGCGCACTCGCTCGGCGTGCCATCGCTCAGGCGCAGCAGCTCCGGGCGAATGAACAGCGTCGCTTCCCCGCCTGCGCCGAGCCGGGTGGGATTGCGCCCGCTCAACACGCCCACTGGGGTATCGAGCGTCGCGAGCTCGCCCTCGGTCGCAAGGATGGTGCCGGGGATGGCGTTGTTCTCACCGACGAAGGAGGCGACGAAGGAGGTTTTGGGCTGGGCATAGATGCTGCGTCCATCGCCGACCTGCTCGATGCGTCCTGCGTTCATCACCGCGACACGGTCGGACATGGTCAAGGCTTCGCCCTGGTCGTGGGTGATGTAGATGAACGTGATACCGACGCGCTGCTGGATTTCCCGGAGCTCGCGTCTCATGTGCTGGCGCAGCTTGAGATCCAGCGCCGAGAGCGGCTCGTCGAGCAGCAGCACCTTGGGCTCCACTGCCAGCGCCCGGGCGATCGCCACACGCTGCTTCTGACCACCCGACAGCTCGTTGATCTTCTTGTCGGCGTGCGGCGACAGCGCCACCTGGTCGAGCAGCCTGGCGACCTTGGCATCGCGCACGCCGCGTGCCACGCCGCGCACGCGCAGGCCGTAGCCGACGTTTTCGGCCACCGACATCATCGGAAACAGCGCCAGATTCTGGAAAATGAGCGCAGTGGGGCGCTTGTTGGGACCGATCCCGGCCATATCGACCCCGCCGATGCGAACCTTTCCATAGCTCGGGTGAGTGAAACCGGAAATCGTGCGCAGGAGGGTGGTCTTGCCGCAGCCGGAAGGGCCTAGGAAGCTGAAGAACTCTCCCTCCTGAATCTCGAGATCGGTTTCTTCGACCGCGGTGAAGCTCCCGAACTGGATGCTGACTTTTTCCAACTCGACTGCAATAGTCATGGCGTATCCCTTTATGCAAAAGGCATATCGATAACTCGAGAATGATCAGGTGCGTCGGAGAGGCTCCGCGCGAGCTCAATCGAGAGGGCGATTCTTCGCCTTCAAGCTACCTTGAATTTCTCCGCGTATTCATTTCTAGCCGAAATGAACCAAGCGGGGCTCGATGGATAGCGCCAGAGTCTTTCCAACGCATTCGCAGGATAGGATTGGGAGAACAGCGCCCTGTCGGCCTCGGGAACGTAGGCCTCGGCACCCTTGATGCTTGAGTTGTAGCTGGAGCCGGTGGCGATTTTTCCTGCGACTTCGGGTTGGGTGATGTAGTCGAGGAAGGCATAGATCTGTTCGATGTTTCTCGCCGCGCTGGTCAATGAGAAGCCATCGATCCACGCCAGCGCGCCTTCCTGAGGGGCAATGAATTTTACTGGCTGGTTGGATTTGGCCAGGTCCAACGCCGGACCGTCCCAGGTCTGGCCAATCACGCAGCCGTTTTCGATATAGCCGGATTTGGCGTTGTCGCTCGAATCCCAGAACTGCTTGATCTGCGATTTGTGCGCTACGGCGTAGGCCAGCAGCTCGTCGTAGATCTTGCGCATCGTCGCTTCGTCTTTGTAGCTGTCGAGCATTCGATTGGTCGGAAGCTTCCCGGTCGCATCGAGCCACAGCCCAAGTCCCAGCAGACCGGAGACCGGGCGCATCTGGACCTGGCGATCGAAGCGTGGATCCCAGAGCAGTCCGTAGCTGGCCTCTTCGTAACTGAGCTCCAGTTTGTCGCTGCGCCAGGACAGCCCTTCGGAGCCCCACAAATGGGGGAGGTGATGAAGCTCGCCTTCCCAGGTCCAGAGATTGCTGGAGGCCTCCAGCATGGCAGGCAGGAAAGCCTCCATGTTCAGGCGATTGGTATCGAAAGGCGCCAGCAGCTCGAGGAACTGGAACTCCGGTGCGCGATTGAACGAGGGCATGACCAGGTCGAAACCTTCGCCGAAGGTCGCCTGCAATTTATTGATCAGCTCTTCGTTCGACGAGAACGGCGTTCTGTTGACCCGGATGCCGGTCGCCGCGGTGAAATCCGCCATCACATCGTCGGGTAGTTCCCCCGACCAGCACATGATGTTGAGCTCGCCCGAAGAGGAAAAGGCATTCCTCACATAGAAAGGCGCGGCGGCCAGAACGGTGCCGGCGGCGGCCGTCTTGAGCAGGGTTCGACGGGTGAATCCCGCTGCGCGGTTGGAGACTGGAGAGATTGCCTCGCCAGGATTGTCGTCCTGCGCGCGGATGTCACATTGCAATTCGAGTTCGTCAGTACAGGCCACGATTATTCTCCTTGTTAAGTGGTGCTGCGTATCTCGTGCCATGCGTCTTGGTCTTTTGCCTTTTTTGCCTTCGCCCTCTGAAGTCTCATCGCTTAGCGATGCGCGACCTCTTCATGCTGCGGCTTGATTCCTCGTTGAGTCGGTATCGACCAGCGGTAGCTGGTTCGATTTGTTCCATTGTGCGAAATGCAATATCATTGAGTAGAATGATCTACGACCAAATACGAAACGTCAAGCGACGAGCGCGGGTAAAGTGCCGCTTTTTCCCGTTCTCGCTGAGGAGTGAACGAGATGGCTGGAGAAACCCCTAGGTTGAAGACGAAAGGGGTCGAGGCGGTGGACAAAGCACTGCGGATCCTGTCGCTTTTCGACAGCCGCACGTCGATTCTTTCCCTGCACGAGATCAGCGGTCGCAGCGGGCTGGTGAAGAGTTCGGCGCTGCGCCTTCTGGTCTCGCTGCGCGATGCCGGGTTCGTTGCGATGATGCCCGACAAGCGCTACACCGTGGGCGCCGAGGCGTTTCGCATCAGCTGTGCCTATCGGCAGAACCTCGGCCTCGAGGAGTTGATCCGCCCGGCGCTGAGGCAGCTGGTATCGGCGACCGGGGAAAGCGGCTCCTTTTTCCGGCGCGAAGGGCACCGGCGTATCTGCCTGTTTCGCGAAGACACCGACCAGCTGCTGCGCGAGCACGTGGCCGAGGGCGACGCGGTGGAGGTCAATAAGGGCGCGGCGGGCCACGTCTTCGAGGAGTTCGAGAACGAGGACGGCGACCGGCCCGCCGACACCGATCGCCTGCTGGCGCTGCCGATCGTTTCCCTGGGGGAGCGGGGGCCTGGGATCGCGGGTATCTCCGCGCCGGTCTTCGCATTGGACCAGGGGCTGATCGGTGCCCTGGCGCTGTCGGGGCCGCGCACCCGCTTCACCGAGGCGCGAATCGAGCAGATGAAGCCCTTGGTGGTGCAGAGTGCACGGGAGGTGAGCAAGGCGCTGCGCTCCCCGTTCTATGACCTGCTCGATGGCTGAAACGATCCGGATCCGACCAACGCCATGCCGCTCGATCCCTCGACTGGCGCCCTTCATTGCCAAGCCGATACTCGGCCTTGGCGCGTATGGGCGCCGCTCGGCACGAACGGGCTTGTTGGCCCGTTCGTGCCCCTCGATGCGCTTCGCTCATCCATGTTTCAGATGTCGGGATGGAAGAACTGGATCAAGGCGTTCTGGCTGCGCCGTTCAGCGGTCCTCTGCCCAAGCTCTCGGAGATCGCGCTCGCCGCGTCGAGAACCAGCTGGGTATAGGCCTTGCGGATCTTCGGCGTCAGCCGCTCCAGCGGGCCCGATATGCCGATCGCCGCGCAGGCGGTCTGCGTGGCGTTGAATACCGGGGCGGCGACGCCGCCGACGCCCTGGTTCCATTCGCCCCGGTTGGTGCTGAAGCCCTGCCGACGGATGCGCGCCAGCTCGGCCTTAAGCTGCTCCAGGGTCAGCAGGGTCTTGTCGGTATGGGGCTTGAACTGGATGCCGAGAGATTCGACTTCCGCATCCGGCAGGGTCGAAAGCAGCGCCTTACCGGTAGCGGTGCAGTAGGCCGGTGCGCGTCCGCCGATCCGGGTGAAGGTGCCGATCGGATGCGCGCAGTTGACCTTGTCGACGTAGATCACGTCGGTGCCTTCGCGCACCGACAGATGCACGGTCTCCTGGGTCAGCCTGTTCAGCTCCAGCAAGTGAGGGCGGGCGATGGGCTTGATGTCGGTACGGTTCCATACCTGGGTGCCCAGCTGCCACATCTTGAAGGTGCAGGCATAGCGGAGGCTATCTTCGTCCTGGTAGGCGAAGCCGCAGTGGATCAGCGCCTGCAGCAGGCGGTGCACATTGCTCTTGGTCAGCCCCAGCTCGTTGGCGAGTTCGGTGATCCCGCGCGGCTCGTCGTGATTGGCCAGCGTCTCGAGCAGGGCAAGACCTTTCAGGAAAACCTTGTCCATGAACCTTGCATCCCAGTTGTCTTGAGCATGGGCATCGAGCGTTCGTCCAGGCTATCGAGCCGCGCAGGCTATTGGGGTTCGGTGAAGTTTTCAATCCCTCGCGGTGGAAGATGCGCGCTGAGCTCAGGCGTTGGCGCGAGGAATGCCTCGATCTGCACCAGGCAGCTCTGCGCGCTGCAGCCTTGGGAGAAGGCGGACGCCGGCAGGTCGATGGTGAGTACGTTGGGATTGCCGTGCTTCTCGAGCGACCCCTCGGCCGACCAGGTGGTCGGGTCGAACCAGGCGCCGGTGGAGAGCTTGGCCACGCCGCGGCGGATCGCATCCGTCACCACCGCGCCGGCGAGACAGCTGCCGCGATCGTTGAATACCCGCACCAGGCTGGCGTCGACGATACCGCGCTCGGCGGCATCGTCCGGATGGAGCCAGATGGGCTCGCGCCCGCTGATCTTGCTATCGAGGCTGTTGGGGCTGTGGTCGAGCTGGCTGTGCAGGCGGGTCGCCGGTTGGTCGGTGATCAGATGCAGCGGATAGCGTTCGGCCACCGGGCTGCCGAGATACTCCTCGGGCGGCAGCCAGCAGGGATGGCCGGGGCAGTCGGCATAGCCGTATCCGGCGATGCGCTGGCTGAAGATCTCGATCCTGCCGGAGGGGGTCTCGAGCGCGTTTGCCCGAGGGTCGTCACGGAACCCGGCGAGCATGACCACAGGCTCCCCGGTCTGGGGGAGCTCGATGATCCCGGTGTCCCAGAAGGTATCGAAGTCGGGCAGTTCGATGTCGTCGTCGACGAGCTGCCGGCGCCAGTTTTCATAAAGGTGCCTGAGCCATTGATCGGCGCTCCGGCCCTCGCAAAAAGCGTCCGCGACTCCCAGGCGCTCGGCCAGGGCGCTGAAGATCGCGTAGTCATCGCGCGCTTCGCCGAACACCGGCTGGGCTCGCTTCATCGCGGCGATGCAGGGTTCGCGGGTGGCATGGAAGATGTCGTTGCGCTCCATCGGAGAGGTCGCCGGGAAGATGATGTCGGCGGCCTTGGCCAGCGGCGTCCAGTAGATCTCGTTGACGATGATGGTCTCCGGCTTCTGCCAGGCACGCATCAGGCGGTTGAGATCCTGGTGATGGTGAAAAGGATTGCCGCCGGCCCAGTAGATCAGCCGGATGTCGGGATAACGGTGGTCTTCACCCCGGTAGGAGAAGCTCCCGCCAGGGTGCAGCAGCATGTCGGCGATACGCGCCACCGGGATGAAGCCACCGACCGGGTTGTGGCCCTGGGCGAGTGTCGGCCCCTTGATCCTGCGGTGCGGGCTGCCCATCAGGTTCTCAGCGCCGTAGCAGACGCCGAAGCCACCCCCGGGCAGGCCGATCTGGCCGATCATCGAGGCCAGTGCGATCAGCGCCCAGAACGGCTGCTCGCCGTGGTGCGCGCGCTGCAGCGACCAAGCCATGTTGATCATGCTGCGGGTGGCGTAGAGATCCCGAGCGAGCTGGCGGATATCCCCGGCTGGCAGGCCAGTGATCGTTGCGGCCCAGTCGGCGGTCTTGGCCTCACCGTCGCGGGTACCGTCGAGATAGTCACGGAACACCTCGAAGCCGACGCAGTAGCGCTCGAGGAAATCGCGATCGTAGAGCTCCTCGGCCAGCAGCGTATGGCACATGCCGAGAATCAGCGCGGTGTCGGTATTCGGCCTGATCGGCCACCACTCGAAATCGGCGCCGGTGTCGAGATCGCTGCGTACCGGGCTGACGTTGACGAAACGTACGCCTGCCTCCGCCATGGCGCGCAGGCCGCCCGGGATCCGATGAGCGGAAGTTCCACCGGCGCTGATCTGGGCGTTCTTCGCCGGTACTCCGCCGAAGGTCAGAAACAGCCTGGTGTGGGCCGCCATGGTCGCCCAGTCGGTGTGCTCGGACATCAGCCGGTCCATCGGCGCCACCAGATAGGGCATCAACGCCCTCGCCGCACCGAGGCTGTAGGAGTCCATGTGACGCACGTAGCCGCCAATGGTGTTGAGGAAGCGATGGACCTGGCTCTGCGCATGGTGGAAGCGCCCGGCGCTGGACCAGCCGTAGGAGCCTCCGAAGATCGCCTCGTTGCCGAAGGTCTCACGCACCCGGTCGAGCTCGGAGGCGGCCAGATCCAGTGCCTCGTCCCATTCCACTTCGACGAAAGCGTCCTGGCCGCGGAAGCCATCGTCGCGGCCGCCGCGCTTGGCCTCGAGCCAGCCCCGGCGGATCGCTGGCCTGCGGATACGCGCGCGGGACAAGGTAGGGTCGGCTGCGTGAAGGCCGATGGGAGAGGGGGCAGGATCGCGGTGGAAAGGGCGCACCCTCAACCCATCGGTCATGGCGTTTTCCACCTCGTACAGACCCCAGTGAAACGCCATGTAGCTTGTGGACGACATGATCCTGCCCCTTTTTATTTGAAACCTGGTTCCACGTTATCCAGCGATGAAGTCCAAGACAAGAGGGCAGGGGAAAAACAAGATGCGCCAAAATCGTGCTAACACTGCGTTTTTTGCACATTAATCGGGCGTCGATTGAATTGGAGAAAAGTAGCCTGGAAGTGCTTGACGCCTTACTTCGCCATCTCTTAATTTGAAAACACGTTTCTATATTTGGAACACATTGATCCGCTTCGAATGACTCGAAGCGGCCGCCGATGAAGAGGAAATCTCCGTCATGCCCAGTGACTCGACCTCTGCCGATCTCCTTCCACGCTATGGCCTGTTCATCGACGGTGAGGAGCGCCCGTCACTGGATGATGCTTGGTTCAGCTCGGACAACCCCTTCGATGGCAAGCCGTGGGCAAGAGTCGCGCGCGGCGGCGCGGCGGATGTCGAGCTTGCCGTGCAGGCCGCGCATCGTGCCCACAGCGAGGGCGCCTGGCCTGCGATGAGCGCCACCGAGCGGGGACGGTGCCTAATGCGTCTGGCCGACCTGATCGTCGAGCACGCGGCGCGAATCGCCGAGATCGAGATGCGCGACAACGGCAAGCTGGCCACCGAGGTGACCGGCCAGGTGCGCTATACCGCCGAGTACTACCGCTACTACGGCGGCCTGGCGGACAAGGTGGAGAGCTCGGTCATCCCCACCGACAAGAAAGGGGTGTTCGCCTACACCCGATACGAGTCCAAGGGAGTGGTTGCAATCATCACGCCATGGAACTCGCCGCTGTCGCTCACCACCTGGAAATTGGCCCCTGCGCTGGCTGCTGGCTGCACGGTGGTGATCAAGCCTTCCGAGTTCACCTCGGCGTCGATGATCGAGTTCGCCAAGCTGTTCGAGCTGGCGGGGTTCCCAAAAGGGGTCGTCAACGTCGTCTGTGGCTTCGGTGAGGAGGTCGGTGAGCCGCTGGTGACCCATCCGCTGGTCTCGCACATCGGTTTCACCGGCGGTGACGCCGCGGGGCGGCGGATCTACGAGTTGGCGGCGAAACAGCTGAAGACCGTTACCCTCGAGTTGGGCGGCAAGTCGCCGAACATCGTGTTCGACGACGCCGACCTCGATCAGGCGGTCAAGGGCGTGGTGTCGGGCATCTTCGCGGCCTCCGGGCAGACCTGCCTGGCCGGTTCGCGCCTTTTGGTGCAGCGCTCGATCCATGACCAACTGGTCGAGCGTCTGGTGGCGTTCGTCGCCGATGCGGTGCTGGGCGATCCGACCCAGGAGGGCACCCAGGTCGGCCCGATCGCCACGCCCGGTCAGTTCCGCAAGATCCTCGACTACATCGAGATCGCCAAGGCGGAGGGCGCGGTCTGCGCGCTGGGCGGCAGGTCCCGCCCGGAGCTGGGCGCCGGGCGCTTCGTCGAGCCGACCATCTTCACCCACGTGCGCAACGACATGCGTATCGCCCAGGAGGAGGTCTTCGGCCCGGTGCTGGTGGTGATGCCGTTCGAGGATGCCGACGACGCCCTGCGCATCGCCAACGACACCGCCTATGGCCTGGCGGCCGGGGTCTGGACCCGGGACCTGCACCGTACGCTGTACATGGTCGAGCGGCTGAAGGCCGGCACCGTGTGGGTCAACAACTATCGCGCCACCAGTTTCACCTCGCCTTTCGGCGGCTACAAAGGCTCCGGCGTCGGGCGCGAGTCGGGCATCCAGGCCATCCATGAGTTCGTGGAAACCAAGTGCGTATGGATCTCGAGCGACCTGCAGGTCGCCAATCCCTTCGTGCGCCGCTGAGCAGGTGTCCCGGGCATGTACAGAGTCACTTTCGATATCGGCGGGACCTTCACGGACTTCGTCCTGGAGCATGCCGACACCGGGGAGCGGCGCTTCGCCAAGGTGCTGTCCACCCACCATGAGCCCTCCAAGGCGGTGCTGCAGGGGATCAGGACCCTGCTGGACGAGGCCGGTATCGAGGCGGGCCAGGTCGAGGCCGTGCTGCACGCGACCACCGTCGCCACCAATGCGATCATCGAGCGCAAGGGCAGCCGCACGGCGTTGCTGACCACGCGAGGGTTTCGCGATGTGCTGCTGCTCGGCCGGCAGAAGCGCTACGAGACCTTCGACCTGCATCTCGACAAGCCGAAGCCCTTGATCGCGCGCCGCGACATCCATGAAGTGAGCGAGCGGGTGCTGTTCGACGGCAGCGTCGAGCAGCCGCTCGACATCGCCGAGCTCGACACGCTGCTGGAGGCGCTGCAGGCGGCGGGTTATCTCTCCGTCGCCGTCTGTCTGCTGCACGCCTACGTCAATCCCGTTCACGAGCGAGCGATCGCGCGCCGGATCGCCGAGCGTGGATCGAAGATGTCGGTGACGCTCTCCTCGGTCATCTCACCGCGTATCCGCGAGTACGAGCGTACCAGCACCACCGTGGCGGATGCCTACATCAAGCCGATCGTGCGGCGCTACGTGGACGAGCTTGGCGCCAAGCTGCGCGATGCCGGGATCGCGGCGCCACTGGCGATCATTCAGTCGAATGGGGGACTGATCACCCCGCAGCTGGCGATCGACAAGCCGATCAACATCGTCGAGTCCGGGCCGGCGGCGGGTGTGCTGATGTGCGCGGCGATCGGCAAGCAGGAGGACGCCGACCATGTGCTGTCTTTCGACATGGGCGGCACCACCGCCAAGCTCGGTGCGATCGAGCGTGGCGAACCGGCGATTCTCTCCACCTTCGAGGTGGATCAGCTGCGCTACAAGCCCGGCAGCGGACTGCCGCTGAACATCTCCGCCATCGAGCTGCTGGAGATAGGCGCCGGCGGCGGCAGCATCGCCCATCTCGACATGGGCCTGCTCAAGATCGGGCCCGAGAGCGCGGGTTCCAGCCCAGGCCCGATCTGCTATGGCAACGGCGGCGAGCTGCCGACGGTGACCGACGCCAACCTGACCCTGGGCTATCTCGACCCGGGCTTTTTCAACGGTGGCGCCATGGCGCTGCAGGATCAGCGGGCGGCCGAGGGCATTCGCCGGCACATCGCTAAGCCTTTGGGCGTGGGCGTCGAGCAGGCGGCCTGGGGCATCCATACCCTGGCCAATGCGAACATGGAACGGGCGACCCGCATCGTATCGGTCGAGCGCGGCCGTGACCCACGCCAGTACACCATGGTCGCCTTCGGCGGTGCCGGCCCGCTGCATGCGGTGCGCCTGGCGATGGCGGTGGGCATCCCGCGGGTGATCGTACCGGTCGGCGCGGGCGTTGGTTCGGCGATCGGCCTGCTGGTGGCCGAGCCACGTCTCGACTATTCGATCAGCAAGCCGCTGATCCTGGCCGACGGCGTCCGGGAGGCGGTCGCGGCGCTGCTGGAGAACCTGCGCGCTCAGGCGGTGGACGATATCCGCAAGCTGGCGCGCGCGGATCTGGAGCATCGCTACTTCGTCAATGCCCGCTACCTCGGCCAGGGCTCCGAACTGCGGGTGGCGGTAGCGATCTCGGCCGATAGCGCGGCGGATCTGGCCGCCACCCGGCGCAACTTCGCCGCGGCCTACCGGCGGACCTACGGCTACGACGAGGGCGATGCGCCGGTCGAGGCTACCGACTGGCACCTGACGGTGACCCGAGACGGCCGCACGGCCGCGCGCGCGCAGGCACAGCTTCGCACCGAAAGCATCGTGCACGGCCGCAGGGCCTACTTTCCCGAATCCGGCGGCTACATCGACACCCCGGTGTTCAGGCGCTCGGCGCTGCGTACCGGTCAGCGCGTGGAGGGGCCGGCGATCATTGAGGAGGCCGAATCCACCACCGTGCTGCCGCCTGGCACCACGGCTGCGCTGTCGACCGCCGGCAACCTGGTCATCGAGATCCTGGGAGGGGCGGGCGATGGCGCATAGCGCACTCGATCCGATCGCGCTGTCGCTGCTCTGGGGCAGCTTCGTCTCGGTCACCGATGAAATGGGCAGTACCTTACGCAAGACCGCGTTCTCGCAGGCGGTGCGCGAGGCCGACGACTTCTCCACCGGCATCTTCGATCGCCAAGGCCGCCTGATCGCGCAGGGCAACTTCACCCCTGGACACCTCGGTGCGATGCCTTACGTGGTACGTACGGTGATCGACTACTACCCGTTGGAAACCTTCAAGCCCGGCGACGGCGTGCTGCTCAACGACTCGGCGATGGGCTCCGGCCACTTTCCGGACTTCTTTTTGGTCTCCCCGGTGTTCTTCGAGGGTGAGTTGGTCGGTTTCGTCTGCAACATCGCGCACCAGATCGACGTCGGCGGCGCCGCCCCGGGTTCGCAGAAGGTCATCGGCGTCACCGAGGCCTATCAGGAGGGCATTCGCATCCTTCCGGTCAAGGTGATCGTCGAGGGCGAGTTCGACCAGCAGATCATGCGCCTCATCTGCGCCAACGTGCGGATGCCCGAGCATGTCCGCGGTGATCTGAGCGCGCAGCGCAATGCCAACCACTTAGGCGTTCTGCGGGTGCAGGCGATATTCGACAAGTTCGGCGTCGAGGGCGTCGCCGCCGGCATCGAGGAGATCTTCGATCGGTCCGAGGCCAAGATGCGCGCCTTGATTCGCGAGATCCCCAATGGGGTCTACAGCTTCGAGGACTGCCTCGATAGCTACGAGATCGGCGGCGAGCCCATCCGCGTGGCGGTCGACGTGACCATCATCGATGACGAGGTGGTGGTGGATTTCTCCCGCAGCAGCGACCAGGTGCCAGCGGCGATCAACGCCTATCAGAACTTTACCCGCGCGCACGCGATGTTCGCGGTGCGGGCCTTCACCGATCCGTTCATGCCGCAAAACGACGGCTCGATACGCCCCGTCGCGGTCATCGGCCGCCAGGGCTCGTTCTTCAACCCGGTGTTCCCGGCGCCCAGCGGCGGGCGCGCGGCGATTCAGGTGCGCATTTTCGAAGTCATCAACGGCGCGCTGGCGCCGCTGCTGAAGGACAAGGCGATGGGCGGCTTCTCGCACTGGAGCAACCCGATCATCGGCGGCATCGACGAGCGTACTGGCCACGCCTTCATCTACTACGACCTGGTGTTCGCCGGCTTCGGCGCCAGAGCCTACGCCGACGGTGTCGAAGGGCTCGCCCCGGTGATCAACTGCGCGAACATCCCCGTCGAGGTCCATGAAACCTACAACCCGATCAAGATCAACCGCCTGGAGCTGATCCAGGATTCCGGCGGCGCGGGCAAGTTCCGCGGCGGCTGCGGGCTGCGCAAGGACATCGAGATCCGTACCGCCGAGGTCCAGCTTTCGCTGCTGGGCGATCGCCACGCTCGCGCACCCTACGGCCTGTTCGGCGCCGAGTCCGGCGCTCTGGCCGCCTCGATTCTCAATCCGGATGGCGAGGCGATCGCGCTGCATTCCAAGCAGACCTGCACCTTGAAGCGCGGCGACGTGCTCAGCCTTCGCCTCGCCGGCGGCGGCGGCTACGGCCCGGTCACCGAGCGCGACCCGGCGGCGGTGCGTCGTGACGTCAGCGACGGTTTCGTCAGTCCCGAAGCGGCACTGCGCCGCTACGGCATTCGTATCGACAGTTGAATCAACAGGAGCAGCAGATGAGCAACGCAGAGTGGGTCGCCCGCAAGAACGCCGCCACACCCCGTGGCGTCGGGGTCAGGTGCGAGTTCTACGTAGCGCGCGCGGAAAACGCCGAGATCTGGGATATCGAAGGCAACCGCTACATCGATTTCGTCAGCGGTGTGTCGGTGAACAACGTCGGACATCGCCACCCGAAAGTCGTCGCCGCGATCAAGGCGCAGCTGGACCAGGTGATCCACTGCGGTTTCCAGGTCACCCCCTACGCATCCTACGTCGAGCTGGCCGAGAAGTTGAACAGGCTCACCCCTGGTGACTATCCCAAGAAGACCACCTTTTTCTCCTCTGGTGCGGAGGCGGTGGAGAACGCGGTGAAGATCGCCCGCGCCAGCACCGGCCGGCGCGCGATCGTCGCCTTCTCTGGCGGCTTTCACGGCCGCACCATGATGGGTATCGCCCTGACCGGCAAGGCGCAGCCGTATCGTACCGGCTTCGGTCCGTTTCCGACCGAGGTCTATCACGTCGCCTATCCGAACGCGCTGCACGGCATCAGTACCGAAGACGCGCTGGGTGAGCTGCAGCGCCTGTTCAAGACCGAAGTGGATGCAAGCCAGGTGGCGGCGATCATCTTCGAGCCGGTGCAGGGTGAGGGCGGCTTCGTTCCGGCGCCGCTGGAGTTCGTCCAGGGGCTGCGCGCGCTGTGCGACCAGCACGGCATCGTGCTGATCGCCGACGAGATCCAGACCGGCTTCGGCCGTACCGGCAAGCTGTTCGCGATGGAGCACTACGGCGTCGCGCCGGACCTGATGACCATGGCCAAGAGCATCGCCGGTGGGGTGCCGCTCTCGGCGGTCTGCGGCAGGGCCGAGATCATGGATGGCCCGGGCCCCGGCGGCCTCGGCGGCACCTTCGCCGGCAATCCGCTGGCGATCGCCGCCGCTCATGCCGTGCTCGAGGTGATCGAGGAGGAGGGCCTGGTCGAGCGCGCCAACCTGATCGGCAGCAGGCTCGTCGCTGCGCTGGAGGCGCTGCGCGACGTGCTGCCCAACATCGCCGAAGTGCGCGGCAAGGGCAGCATGATTGCGATGGAGTTGCTCGACGATGCCGGCCAGCCGGCCCCGGCCATGGCCCAGTCGATCCAGGCCGCGGCGTTGAGAAACGGTGTGCTGACGCTGGTCTGTGGCTTCTATGGCAACGTGATTCGCTTCCTTCATCCGTTGACCATGCCGCTGGACGTATTGGATGAGGGAATGGAGAAGTTTTCCGCTGCCGTTCGTGAGCACGCGAAAAGCAGCGGCGATGCCCTGGCTCGCTGACAGATTCGTGCGTGGCGGCCGCTGGCCGTCGATGCTGCTGCGCGCGCTGTCGGTTGGTGCGCTGGGCGGGATGCTGTTCGATGCGCTGAACCTGCCGTTGGCCTGGATGCTCGGCCCGCTGCTGGCGAACCTGCTGCTGGCCGTCGGCGGCGGAGACGTCGCGGTGCCGGACCGCCTGCGGGAGTACTTCCTGGGGGTGCTTGGCCTGCTGCTGGGCGGCCAAGTGACTCCCCAGCTTACCGGCCGGATGCTCGATTGGCCGGTATCGGCGGCGGCGCTGCTGGTGGGCGTCGGGGTGTCGACCCTGGTGGGTGCCTGGTGGTACCGACGCTGCGGCTTCGACAAGGTCAGTGCCTGGTTCTCCTCCGCGCCCGGAGCGATGACCGCGATGATCATGATGGGCGACAAGGCCGGCGGGGATCCGCCGAGGATCGCGGTGGCGCAGTCGCTGCGCGCGCTGATCATCGTCTTGGTGCTGCCACCGTTCTTCGTCCAGTACGCCAGCGCACCGGCCGGGGTGGTGGCCACGGCCGAGGGGGTGGAGGGCCTCTGGCTGCTGGCGGCACTGCCGGCGTTCATCGCGCTGGGAAGATGGCTGTGCCTGCCCAACCCGGCGCTGCTCGCCTCGATGCTGATCGCGGCCGGACTGGGCGCCGCCGACCTGGCCCGGCTGCACCTGCCGTACTGGGGAGTCGAGGTGATGCTCTGGGTGCTCGGCAGCGCGATCGGCGCCCGGTTTTCCGGGGTGAAACTGGCCCAGCTGCTGCGCTACGCCCTCCAGACCCTGGTGGCGACGGCGTTGACGCTTTCGGTACTGGCCAGCTTCGCCTACCTGATCCACCGGCTGCTGGGCGTTCCGCTGCACATCGCGATTCTTGCCTTCGCGCCGGGAGGTATCGGCGAGATGGCGATCCTGGCGATGACGCTGAACATCGATCCGGTGTTCGTCACCTTCCACCATCTGCTGAGACTGATCTCGCTGATGCTGGTCGCACCGCTCTGGCTGTATTGGCTGCGGCGCAGCGGGATTCACAAGGCGGCCAGCGTGAAGGAGAAGCTGTGAGCCGATCGGCTCACTCGCCAACGGCAGTCGTTTTCCAATCGAGCCGGTTGATCAATTCGTGGCTTACCCAACAATAACTAGGAGCATTCGTCGATGATCATCCAAGGATCGCGCTTAACCATCGCAGGGCTGGCGCTGGCCTGCGCTTTCTCCGCCCAGGCCGCCGAGACCATCACCGCCGCGGCCGACGTCGGCTATCCACCTTTCGCTTCGGTCGGCGCGTCAGGCGAGTTCGAGGGCATGGACGTGGATGTAGCCAAGGCGCTGAGCCGGCAGATGGGCACCGAGATCAAGATCATCGACCAGGCCTGGTCGACCACCTACGCGGGGTTGAACGCCGGCAAGTTCGACATGGTGCTGTCCGCCGCGATGATCACCGAGGAGCGGGCGCAGAGCATGCTCTTCGTCGAACCCTATGGCGACGCGACCTATCAGTTCGTGCAGCGCGCATCCGACGACAAGATCGCCTCGCCCGAGGACCTGAGGGACAAAGTGGTGGCGGTCAATCGCGGCAACCTGTTCGACAGGTGGCTGACCGAGCGGCAGGACCAGTATGGATGGAGCATCAATCGCTACGACAAGAACAGCGACGCCATCCAGGCGGTGGTCAGCGGCCAGGCGGATGCGGCGCTGGTATACAGCGCTTCGGCCGGGGACGCGGCGAAGAAGGCGCCGATGCTGATGGTGTCCGGTTTCGTCATCGACAACGGCGAGGTCTACGGCTATTCGGTCCGCCGCGACGATGTTGAACTGCGCAACGAGTTGGACGAGGCGCTGGAGTGCATCAAGCGAAGCGGAGAGCTTGCGGATATCTACCGTAAGTGGACCGGGCTCGAACCCCTCGAAGGCGGCGCTGTGATGACCGTGTACCCCGGCTACGGCGCACCGGGATACCCGAACTACGACCCCACCGAACATACCCCGAACTGCCGCTGAGCGCTCTTTTTCCAGCCACGAGAGTGCCGCCATGACTACCGCGACCATCACCGACAAACCCATCCTGGAAGTCGTCGGGCTGAGTAAATCCTTCGGTCAGCTCGAGATCCTCAGCGGGATCGACCTGAGGGTGATGCCGCAGGAGCTGATCTTCCTGATCGGGCCTTCCGGCTCGGGCAAGAGTACCTTGCTGCGCTGCTGCAACCGGCTGGAGGAGGCGACCTCGGGCGACATCCTGTTCGAGGGCGTCAACATCGGCTCGCCGAAGGTCAACGTCAACCTGCTGCGCACCAAGATCGGCATGGTGTTCCAGTCCTTCAACCTGTATCCGCACATGACGGCGCTGGAGAACGTGATGCTGGCGCTGCGCAAGGTAGCGGGAAAGGGCAAGGCGGAAGCACGTGAGATCGGCCTGGCGATGCTGGCGCGGGTCGGGCTGGCGGAGCGCTGCGAGCATTATCCCGGGCAGCTGTCCGGAGGGCAGCAGCAGCGGGTGGCGATCGCCCGTGCGCTGGCGCTCGAACCCAAGGTGGTGCTGTTCGACGAGCCGACCAGTGCGCTGGACCCCGAACTGGTGGGCGGCGTGCTCAACACCATGCGTGAGCTGCGTGAGTCGGGCATGACCATGGTGGTGGTCAGCCACGAGATGCGCTTCGCCCGCGAAGCGGCCGATCGGGTGATCTTCATGGCCGATGGCCGCATCGTCGAGCAGGACACCGCCGAGGAGATCTTCGCGCGGCCCAGGCACCCGCGGCTGCGCGAGTTCCTCTCCCAGATCAATCGCTGAGTCCATTGTCCAGGAGGCAGTCCCATGACCATCCCTATCGAGTACCAGCACGCGGGCAAGAGCGAGTGGCAAGTGCGCGTGGAGCTGGCGGCGCTGTACCGGCTGGTTGCCCATTTCCGCATGACCGACCTGATCTACACCCACATCAGCGCTCGGGTGCCGGGGCCGGAGGAGCACTTCCTGATCAACCCCTATGGTTCGCTGTTCAGCGAGATCACTGCCGGGAGCCTGGTGAAGGTCGATCTGGCGGGCGAGGTGATCGAGACCGAGGGCCTCGGCAACCGCTGGATCAATCCGGCCGGCTTCACTATCCATTCCGCCCTGCACAAGGCGCGCCCCGATCTGACCTGCATCGTCCATACCCATACGGCAGCCGGGATCGCGGTGTCGGCACAGAAGCAGGGGCTGCTGCCGATCAGCCAGCATGCGCTGAAGTTCTATGGCCGTCTCTCTTATCACCCATACGAGGGGATCGCCCTGGACCATGCCGAGCGCGAGCGCCTGGCCGCCGATCTGGGCCCGACCAACAAGGCCATGATCCTGATCAATCACGGGCTGCTCGTCGGCGGCAGGACCATCCCGGAAGCTTTCGACCAGATCTACTTTCTCGAACGTGCCTGCCAGGCGCAGCTCGCGGCGCAGTCCGGCGGTGCCGAGCTGCATGTACCGTCCGATGCCATCTGTTCGCACGTCGCCAAGCAGTATCGGGAAGAGGAGTACGCGCCCTGGATCGAACCCGCATGGGCCGCGGCCCTGCGTGAGATATCCGCACAGCGCGAGAGCTACGAGCGCTGAGCGTAACGATCGTTGGTTTTCGCTATTTCGATCCGATTCGAGAGAACCGCCCCGTGGAAGCGTTCATCTACAACTTTTTCAATTGGGACGTAATGATCAGGTACGCGCCCGAATTGAGCGTCGGATTCGCCAAGACCCTCTGGCTTGCGCTGTTGGTCATCGTCACCGGTGTGCTCAGCGGCCTGCTGCTTGCGCTGTCTCGCTGTCTCGGTTTTCGTCCGCTGAACTTCATCATCAAGCAGACGATCGACGTCATCCGCGCCCTGCCTCCGCTGGTGCTGATGATCGTGCTCTATTTCGGCCTGCCCTATACGGGGATGCGGCTGAGCGGATTCACCGTGGCCTGGCTGTCTCTTTCACTGGTGCTGATGGCATTCGCCGAAGAGATCTTCTGGGCCAGCATTCGCGCCATCCACAAGGGACAGTTCGAAGCGGCACGCTCCACCGGGCTGACGTTCGCCCAGGCCATGCAGCACGTGCTGCTGCCGCAGGCGATGCGCATCTCCATCCCACCGCTGACCGGACGCCTGATCGCGGTGACCAAGAATACCGCCTTGGCCTCGGCGATCGCGGTGCCGGAGCTGCTGGGCACCGCCATCACCGTGCAAAGCAGCGCGGCCAATACCACCCCGCTGATGATGGCCGCGATCGGCTACCTGATCATGATCTATCCGCTGGTATTCGCCAGTAAGTTGCTCGAACACCGCAGTCAGTGGGCCAAGTGAGGAGCGCGTACGATGGGTAGCTTCCAGCAGACTTTTTTCAATATCGACATCATCGTCGCCATCTACCCGATGCTGTTGCAGGGTCTGAAGGAGACCCTGCTGCTATCGGCGATCATCGTGCCGTTGGGCATCGGTGTCGGCCTTTTGCTGGCCTGCGCGCGGGCGTTGGGAATAGGCTGGCTGAGCCTGCTGATCACCCTCTACGTCGACTTCTTCCGCACCTTCGCCTCGCTGGTGCTGCTGATCCTGATCTACTACGGACTGCCGTTCTTCGGTGTGGAGATCGGCACCCGCAGCTCGGTGATCCTGGCGCTGACGCTGAACGTATCGAGCTATTTCGCCGAAGTGTTCCGCGCAGGCATCGACAGCCTGCCCAAGGGCCAGGTCGAGGCGGGGCGCTCCACCGGGCTCGGCTTCATCCAGGTCCAGCGCTACATCGTCATTCCGCAGGCGGTGCGCAACATGGCGCCGGATCTGATCACCAACATCCTCGAAACCATCAAGGTGACGTCGATCGCCAGTGTGGTGACTCTGCCCGAGCTGCTGCGCATGGCCCGTATCGCCCAGGGTAATACCTACAGTCCGACGCCTTTGATCGCAGCCGCGCTGATCTATCTGATCATCCTGCTGCCGATCGTCAAATTGCTCAATCGCCTGGAAAGTCGCGAGAGCTGACGAGCCGGGAGGAGGGGGCCTCATTTCTCCATGTGCAGAGCTCCCGTCGATTGAGTAGGCTAGGCCTTCGTCCCTGATCTGCGGCTTCCTCATGACTCTTTGTCAGCAATTCGCCCACTACGCCTTGGGCCAGCATGCGCAGTCGCTGAGCGATGCGCAGCGAATCGCCTTGCGGCGGGTATTGATGGATTGGCTGGGCTGCGCCATCGCGGGCGCGCATGCCGAGGTCGTCGTCCTGCTGAAGGACTCTCTGGAACTGGAAGGGCCTGCCGCGGACGCCCTGGTACTCGACAGCAGGCAGCTCGGCATGCGTTCCGCGGCGATGGTCAACGCGGTAGCCGCCCACGCATTGGAGCTGGACGACATCTACAAGGAAGGGCTCTTCCACCCAGGAGCCCCGGTGATCGCCGCGGCACTTGCCGTCGCCGAGTCCCGGGGCGCCAGCATCGACGAGCTGCTGATGGCGATCCTGGTGGGCTACGAAATCTCCACGCGCATCGCCACCGTGATCAACCCGGGCCACTACCGTTTCTGGCATACCACAGGCACCGTCGGCTGCATCGGTGCGGCAGCGGCGGCCGCGATGCTGCTGAAATGCGACGAGGAGCAGTTCGCCCACGCGCTGGCGAATGCGACCACGTTCGCCAGCGGCCTGCAGCAAGCTTTCCGCAGCGCTGCGATGACCAAGCCGCTGCACGCTGGCCACGCCGCCGACACTGGCGTGTGGACGGCGCTCGCGGCCCGCCGCGGTGTGACCGGGGCGCTGGATATCCTCGAGGGCGATGCAGGATTCGGCTCGGCGATGGGGGGATCGCCCGACTGGCGGCTGGCGCTCGCCGATCTGGGGCAGGTGTGCAATACCGCCAGCATCACCTTCAAGCGCCACGCATGCTGCGGGCAAACCTTCTCGGCGGTGGATGCGGTGCTCGCGCTTCGCCCCGAATTGTTCAGTGCGCTGGAGCGTATCGAACGCATCGATGTATTCACCAATCAGCGGACCCTGGCGATGACCGCGAACGCCGCGCCAGCCGATCCGCTGGCTGCACGCTTCAGCATGGCCTACGTGCTCGCCCGTGCGCTCCACCACGGCGATGTCGGGATGAGCGCATTCGAGTCCGGGCGGATCAATGATCCCGCGGTACGCAGGCTGATGCCGCGCGTACGAATGCAGGTCGATGCCGCCATCGATGCCTCGTTTCCGGCCAAGCGCAGTGCACGGATCAGGATCCAGCTATCGGACGGTCGAGTTCTCGAGCATTTCCAGCCACATCGCAAGGGCGACCCGGAGGATCCGCTCAGCGATGCGGAGCTGGAGGCGAAGTTTCTTGCCAGCGCAGCATCGAATCTGCCCAGGGAGCGCACAGTGGCGATGCTCGAGCGCCTGCGCCGGCTGGCGGACGTTTCCTGCCTCGATGCGTTGTTGGAGGGGATTCGGAGAAACTGAGGCCTTGTTGGTGTTTCATTGGGCCCTGCGCAGCAGCCCGCCGGCTCGCTCGTGCAGCGTAAGCGCCGCCACCATCAGGCTCGGCAGGAAGGTCAGTGTGACCAGGGTGGAGAAGGCGATGCCGAACATCACGATGGCGCCCAGGCCGCGATAGAGCTCGGTGCCCGCCCCGGGGATCAGTACCAGCGGCGCCACGCCGAAGATAGTGGTCAGGCTGGACATCAGGATCGCGCGCAAGCGGATGCGCACCGCGTCGTCCACCGCCGCCGCAATCGATTCGGCCCCCTCCTCGAGACGCTTGTACGCTTCCTGCACGATCAGGATCGGGTTGTTGACCACTGCGCCCAGCAGCACCAGGAAGCCCAGCAGCGTGATCATGTCGAACGGTTGGTGAATGCCGAACCCGGCGCCCACGCCGTTGAGCAGCGCCAGCCCGATGATGCCGCCGGCCAGGCCGACCGGGATCGTGGCCATGACGAACAGCGGCCGTCCCCAATGGCGCAAGACCACCACCAGCACCAGGTAGCACAGCAGCACGGCGATGAGGAAATTGCCCGAGACGGCTTCGCGGGTGGCCTGCAGCTGGTCGCTGGCGCCGGTGATGTCCACCGACACGTCGTGCGGAATCTCACCGGCGGTGCGCATCGATTCGATCAGCTCGTTGCGCACGCGCGCAACGCCGGTCTCCAGCGCCACCGAGCGCGGCGGCACGATGTTCAGCGTGACGGTGCGGCGGCCGTCCAGCCGGCGGATGCTGTCGGTATCGACGGACTCGCGTAGTTCGCCCAGTGCGGATAGCGGCAGCACCGCGCCGGACGGCGTGGCGATCGGCAGATCGGGCAGGCGGTCGACGCGCTGCCCGCTGCCGGCGCTGCTGAACAGATAGATGTCGATGCGGCGGTCGTCCAGGATCATTTCGTCGGCGAATGCGCCATCGCTGAGCGCGGCGACCGAATAGCCGAAGCGCTCGCCGTCGAGGCCGACCTCGACCAGACGCTCCCAGCGCGGCACGACTTCGAGCATCGGCTGGTCGAGGCTCAGCGCGTTCGGCTCGGAGCCGATCTGGGCGCCTTCGAACAGGGTCGCGGCGCGGGTATAGGCCAAGCCCGCGACGCGATAGATCTGCGCCAGGTCGGTACCGGCGATGTCCAGATTGATGCTGCGGGTGCCGCCTTCGTCGTTGGAAATGATCGAGCCGCGCGAGGCGAAGGCACGCATGCCGGGCCAGGAGGTGTAGAGCCTCTCCAGGGCGCCTATCAGCGCGTCGACCTCGGCCGGGTTCTTCGGGTCGGTCATGATGCTGATGCCCTGCGGATCCACGAACATGGCGAAGATGCGCAGCGCCGGTATGTCCGTCTCGCCACGGGCAATAGCGCTCGGGCGCATCGTCGAGCCGCGGGCGCAGTTCGGTGATCAACTCCTGGGCGATGCCCTCCATCTCGGACAAATTGTAGCCGGGCGGCGCGATCATGCGCGAGAACACTCGCGCCTCCTCGCCCTCGGGCAGGTACTCGGCCGGCGGCGTCAGCAGTGCCACGGCCAGCACGGAGGCGACCAGCGTGCTGGCCAGCACCGCGACGCGACGCGGCCAGGTGACGTGGAGCACGCCGAGGCGCTGGCCGATGCGGTCGAACACATCGCCGCCGGCTGCGTTCCCCGCGCCCGGTGGCGGCATCAGCCGCGTGGCCAGCGCGGGCAGCACCGTGACCGCCACCACCATCGAGGCCAGGATCGCGGCGGAGATGGCGATCGCGATGTCCGAGTAGAGCTGGCCCGCCTCTTCCTCGACGAACAGGGTCGGTGCGAACACCAGCACGGTGGTCAGGGTGCAGGCCAGCACCGCGGGCCAGACCCGGCGTACGCCGGCCAGGGCGGCCTCGAAGCGGTCCAGTCCGCGGCGCCGCGCCTGGTCGATGCTTTCCAGCACCACGATGGTGTTGTCCAGGGTCATGCCGATGGCAAAGGCCACGCCGGCCATGGAAATCACGTTCAGCGTGCGCCCGGCCAGCAGCAGGCCGATGAAGGCGGCGATGGTGCAGATCGGAATCGCGATCACGCCGATGAAGGTGCTGTGCGCCGAACGCAGGAAAGCGAACATCACCAGGGTCGCGAGCAGTGCGCCGAGGAGCAGGTTGGTCCAGACGTTGGCCACCGACTCCTCGACGTAGCGCGCATCCTCGCTGACCAGCGTGATCTCGAGCCCCAGCGGCGCCATTATCTCTTGGTTGATCGCCTCGACCTCTGGCAGCACCGCGTACTTGGTCTGGATCACGTTCGAGCCGGTCTCGCGGCGCACCGCCAGGAACAGCGTCGGCAGGCCGTTGTAGTAGGCGCTTTCGCGCAGCTCGTGGTGGCTGAGCCGGATCTCGGCCAGATCGGACAGGCGCATCAGGGCGCCCTCGTGCTCGGCGACGATCAGCTCGCCGATCTCGGCAGGCGTGCGGAAGCGCCCGATCGTGCGCACCAGCACGCTGCGCTTGCCGTCGTCCAGGTCGCCGGCGGAGCGGTCGACGTTGCGTGCCCGCAGCGCATCGCGCACATCGGTCATGTCCAATCCGCGTTCGGCCAGGCGGTATGGGTCGATCTCGATGCGGACCTGGCGTTCGGCCGCGCCATTGACCTCGACCAGCGAGACCCCGTCGACACGCTCGAGGCGGGGCCGCACCTCGTCCTCCAGGAAGTCGCGCATCATCGCCAGGTCGAGGTTTGCGCCGCTGTCGGCGCTCGGGCCGACGCGGAAGTACATGAACGGCTCTTCGGAGACCGAGACCGTGGTCAATGCCGGTGCGTCGACGTTCTCCGGATAATCGGAGACCTGACTGAGCGCGTTGTTGGTGCGGACCAGCGCCTCGTTGATGTCGACGCCGAAGGGGAACTCCAGCACGATGCTGGCTTCCCCGATGCTGGCGGTCGACACCATGCGACGCAGGCCGGGCAGCGTGCGCAGGTACTGCTCCTGCTCGATCAGGATCTCCTTCTCCACGTCCTGCGGCGAGGCGCCGGGCCAGCTCGTGTCGACGCTGATGGTGCGCACTTCCAGATCGGGGATCATCTGCACCGGCACCCGCAGCGCGGCGCTGATCCCCAGCACGCAGAGGATCAGGACCGCGACCGCGATCAGGGTGCCATGACGGAGAATGCGATCGAAGCCCATCGCTCAGCGCTCCATCACTTCGACGGGGCGGCCTTCATCGAGGGCCTCATTGCCGCGTACCACGACGCGCTGGCCGCGGCTGAGGCCGGCAGCCACGGCGACCTGGCCATCGCGTTCGTGCAGGATCCGCACGCTGCGCTGGCGAGCGACCGTTGCATCGCCATCGTCCTCCACGATGAATACGCTGTAGCCGCCGTCGGGCTGGCGGAGCAGGGCGTCGCGACTGATCGCAAGCGCGGGCGTTTGCGCGATGAGATCGATCTCGGCGCGAGCCGAGGTACCCGGGAGCAATCGGCCCTCGGGGTCTTCCACCAGCAGGCGCAGCAGGAAGGCACGCGCACGGGGATCGGTGACCGGCACCCGCGCGCCGATGGTCGCCGGTAGCGTCGTGTCGCCCAGCGCATCGGCGAACACGCGGATTTGCGCATTCCCGTCCAGCTGGGAGAAGCGCTCCTGCGGTACACGCAAATCGAGGCGCACGCGCTCGGTCGCGACCAGGGTCAGCACCGGGGTGCCGCGCTGTACCCATTCACCGGCCTCGGTGAGCTTCTCGGCCACCACGCCATCGAACGGCGCCGGCAGCGTATGCCGCTCGACCTGCTCCGCCTGTTCGCGCGCATTGGCCCGGGCCGAGTCCGCTACCGCTCGGGCTAGCTGCAGTGCCGCGGCGCGTGCTTCGATCTGGGTGGCGGCAATGCTCCTGCCAGCGCCGAGACGCTGCGCCTCGGTGTGCAGGCGCTGCGCCTCGCGCAAGGCGGCTTCGGCCTCTTCCGTTTGGGCCTGGGCGCGCAGCAGCCCCTGGCGGGCGATGGCGGGATCGAGCTCGATCAGCACCTGCCCGGCCTCGACATGATCACCGGCATCGACGTGCACGCGCGCCACCAGTCCGTCGACGCGGGGAGATAGCCCCGCCTCGCGCTCGGCGGTCAGGGTGCCGGAAAGCGAGAAACGTTCGCCGAACGCAGCGGCTTCCACCAGCGCCACGGAGACCCGGACCGCCTCGGCCCTCGGGTCCTCTGCGCTATCACCGGACGGCGCGCCGCAGGCGGCGAGCAGCAGGAGGGGAGCGACGCGTACTGAGCGGAGGAGCTCGACGAGGTGGCATGTGAAACCGCGGATGATGAAGCGGTGGAGGGGGCGGGTGAGGGGGCGGGTGAGGATTGGATGCATGAATCCATGTTCCTGTATGGCGCTGTGCGGCGTCGTTCTTTTAGCTATGAAACGGGTGTTCACTGCATACCGGCGCGCGAGGATCAAAAGCATCCCTGCAACGCTTGTGGCTTGCGCACCGGGTTGCCGAGCAAGCGGCGTCGATCCTAATCGAGGCGGGCCATGGGCTTGGCCGAGTAGCCGCCTTGTCTTGCGACCGGGCCGAAGATAGGTGGTTGCACCGGCCAGGGTCTATGCGGGGTAGTCCTGCTTGTATTTGCGATCATCCAGACGAGGAGCGGGACATTCTCGCTGCGTGTCCAGCCACTGGCGTGCGCGGTGATCGGGCGGTTCCTTTCCCTCGAAAGAACATGTCCATCGAGAGAACATGGTAAGTCGGTGGAAAGGAACGGCGAGGTTTCATGACAGGTAAGGCCGCCGAGCCCGATAGTACGATCCAGGGCTTGGTGTCCGAGCTGTTCTTGCCATCGTCCAGGAAAGTTTATGGATCCGCTCTCAGACGTACTTTCGTTGCTGAAGCCGCGCAGCTACGTGTCCTCCGGCTTCGACGCAGGTGGTGAATGGTCGGTTCAGTTCGCCGCCCAGCACCAGCTCATCAAGTGCTATGCGGTGGTTTCCGGCGGATGCTGGCTCGCTGTGGAGGGCATTCCCGAGGCGGTGCGTTTGACCCAGGGGGACTGCTTCGTACTGCCGAGCGGGCGTCCATTCCGTCTCGCGAGCGATATGGCGGTGACGCCCGCCGCGGCCAGCGACTTCTTCCCTCCGGCCCGCGCCGGCGGGGTCGTGACCATCAACGGCGGCGGGGACTTCTTTCTCGTCGGCAGTCGTTTCGCTGTCAGCGGCAGTCATGCAAGCACCTTGATGGGACTGCTGCCGCCCATCGGGCATATCCGCAGCGAGGCGGGTCAGTCGGCGCTGCGCTGGTCGGTCGAGCGGATGATGCAGGAGCTGCGCGAGCAGCAGCCGGGCAGCTTCCTGGTGCTGCAGCACCTCGCCCAGATGATGCTGGTCCAGGCGCTGCGGCTGCATGTGGAGCAAGCGTCGACGATGGGCGGGGTGGGATGGCTGCTCGGCGTGGCGGACAAGCAGCTGGGCGCCGCGATCAACGCGATCCATGCCAATCCTGCGCATCGTTGGAAGCTGCACGAACTGGCGGAACGTGCCTGCATGTCGCGATCGGCCTTCGCGCAGAGATTCAAAGAGACGGTCGGGGCCTCGCCGATGGAATACCTGACGCGCTGGCGAATGCTGCTCGCCGGCGACCGGCTGGAGAACTCCAACGACTCAATCTCCACCATAGCCTTGTCGCTCGGCTACGAATCCGAAAGCGCCTTCAGCACGGCGTTCAAGAGAGTCATGGGTGCCTCGCCACGGAGGTACGGTCGCGGGCAGCGTTTGGTTTCCGCTGAGGGGTGACCCACCCCGGCGCGGCTGCGGTCGGGCACTGCTGGGATCAGTCGAAGAGATTTCGCCCGATGGCATGGGCGGATGCCAGGTGGGCATCCGGCGGGCGCGTTTCCGATTCCAGCAGCAGCATGGAGGTCGGGACCTGGGCACCGCAGTAGTCGAAAATCCCATGATCGATCTGCGTCTTCATCGCGTCGGCGTAGCCGTGCCGTGTGTAGGTCTCCCTATCGGCTCCACCGATACCGACGAGATGAACACTGAGGTGGCCGAGCTTCTTCACTAGCTGGGCATCCGCATCGAAGTCGAACGCCCAGCCGCTGACGAACACGCGATCGATCCAGCCCTTGAGCAGCCCCGGCATCGACCACCAGTAGACGGGATAGACCAGCACCAGGGCATCGGCGCGATCGATCCTCGCCTGTTCGGCGATGACATCGGCGGAGAGTGCTGCCTGGCCGCGGCTAGCGGCAAGATCCGCTGCGCTGAATCTAGGATCGAAAGCCTCCGCGGCGAGATCCGCGATCTCGAACGAGTTGCCCTGCGCCGAGATGCTCACGCCCTCGGCGATACGCAGAGCGATGCTATGGGTGAGTGACTCGGGCTCGGGGTGAGAGACGACGATGAGCGCATGCATGGTGAAGCTCCTGCCATGGTTGAGAAGATAGTCAGACCTTTCCTACTTTTGGTAGGTTTGTTGGCAAAGCTACTTATGGTAGATAACCATGTCAAGCGGCGAACAGCCGACCTCGGCTCCCTATGTCGGCCCCATCACCCGATGCTCCGGCAAGTACTTACGACAGATCTCGCAGCGCTTCGGGATGCTGTACGGCGACGCGTAGCAGCGTACGAGCGGCGCCGGTGGGCCCGCGCCGCCCCTGCTCCCATTCCTGCAGGGTACGCACGCTGACGCCGATCAGCTTGGCGAACTCTGACTGTGAAGCGCCGACCCGCTGGCGCGCGTGAGGCAGCCTCCGACACCTCCACGCGCGTAACGCGTGCCGCCTTGCCGGCCTTCATCTCGCGTACGGATTGCAGCAGGTCACGTCCGAACTGTTCCATTTCCTTATCCATGTTCGATCTCCTCCTTCAGCTGATTGAGCAAGGTAGCAGGCAGGTTGTCGAATTTGGCCTTGGTATAGACGATCAGCAGCCAGATGGTGCCGTCATCCAGGGTGTTGTAGTAGATCACCCGGCTTTCCCATCCCCGAGCGACTCCAGCGAATCTTGCGCAGACCGCTCGTTGCGGGAATCACATCGCCGGTCAATGAATTGGCCGCCAACCACGAGAAGAACGCCAAACGCTCGTCTTCTTGCCAGATGCCGGTGGCATAGCGCCTGAACGTGGCGGTTTCGATGATTGTGTACATGCCATCGACCATACGTCTTTGACGTATCAGACTGCTGACGAACCCTGCTTTTACAGGCAGGGTTCGTCATTTCAGTTCACGCCACCCACTTTGCGTGCAGATACCCAGGGAATCGGTAGATGACGGTCATGGCGCTCATCAACGCCTCACAGCGCCGTTGAACAACGCTCCAGGCCCCAAAAATGGATGAAAATAGCCGGCGCATCCGCGCCAGGGCCATCTTCTTCAGGTTTTGGCAGGCTGCGGCAAGCAGACACTGCTCTCTCACCCGAGCCAGTCCCCGCATCCGAGCGTAGCGATGGCCGTGTAGCTGTTTGGCATCGGCGAAGCTTCGCTCCACCGTCTCCTTTCGTCGCTTGTACAGACTGCTGACAAAATATTTGAAGATGCCACGATGGTTTCCAGCCGCCTCCGAGAGCGCGCTGGCCGGCAATCGATTGCACCGGGGTTTGCGACATGGATGTCGCAAAAGGCGCGCCCGGACAGGGATGTCCATGCGCGCCGACCCGAGGGCAAGCGATTGATCGGCCAGGGTTTCGCGATCTCGTGGCGGCGCGTCCCCTTTCAGGGGGAGCGCGAGTGGGGCCGCCCCTCGCATCTAAGCGAGCAAGAGGTGGGTTAGGGCCCAAACGGTTCTCGACTCGCCAGGATCGAGAGCGTCGCTGGGTCAAAAGGGGTTTGTCATTAATCTGATACGTCTTTGACGTATGGAAGAGCAATTCTTGGAGGTTTGTCGGAGGATGGAGTGTCAGGCGGCTCGCATTCGACGTGCGGCGCTGGAACTGGGCCGCGGCGGTCTTCATCTGGCCTAGGTGCCTCGGTCGCAGTGGCCTAGATCAATCTGTATCCCGAAAAATGCGGGGTACCACGACATGGATACTGCGGTGCAGCTGTTCGGCAGCGAGGGTGAGTCGATCGGTGACATCCCTCGCCCGAAAGGCCAGCCCTGACCATTCCTCCGGCTGTACCGTTGGCCAGGCGTAGGCTGCCGCTAGAGATGCCGTCGCCAGCCCGAAAAACTGGCGACGACTAAAACGCGCTGTGCTTTCACTGCTTTCAGATTTCATATTTGCCCCATCCTGCCAGTCTATGCTGGCAGCTTGGCTCAGTGAATCGAGGATATCGGGCCAGCTTCGCGATGAGCCATTATGCCTGATCCGCTCATTACCGCGACGCCCATCATCGGCTGGCGCGTCGATGCATCGGCGCAGGGTCTTGACGTGATCGATGCCCGAGCATCGGGTGATGGCTGACCCACCCGGTCACACCGATGTCGCTATAGGCCATGGAGAGAGAGCATCGCTCATATGTTCGGTGATTCAGCCGGCCAGATTCTCTACACGGTCCATTACCATGCACTAACCGCCGCTGATAACGGAGAAACCCCACATGGCAGACCGCACCACCCTCGAGGCCCTTGAGCAATATGCGGGACAGCTATCGCTTGCCGCGCGTCGTTCAAACGATGCCAGCGACCTCCAGCACACCTTCGTGCATGGGGATGAAGGGACCGACGTGGTGACCGAATCCGGCCCTTTACCGACACTGGCCAAGATGGCGAAAGGCTGGAGGCAGCTCGCGGAGAAGGCAATCGGCGGGCTCGGCGTAGTCAATCCCACCGGGGATTATGAAATCGGGAAGGCATACAAGGCTCGGGACCTGTTCGTCAGCGGTGGCATCGTCTATGTCGTCGTCCACGATTACACCAGTGTATCGCTGGACCAGGACATGGCAGAGGGCCACGTGGGGGTGTTCCAGGGACTCACGCGGGAAGACCTCTCGGATACCGCGCTGAGTCTCTCCCGAGGCGCGGGCATCGTTTACCGGGCGTCGCGACAGCTTTTCTCTTTCGATGAACTCTTGGCGGTCTCGGGTCGATACGATGGCGATGCCGTCTACCTTGTCTCCTATTGGAAGGACTATCCAGTCAAGGAGTCCGGCGGCAATTTCATTTGGAGAAAAGGGGCTGCCATCACCGACTACGGCACCATCGCAGTGCCAGAGGGCGCCAACGGATATTGGGAGAGGGAATTCAAGTGTGCATCGCCTGAATACTTCGGTGCGGTTGGCCAGCCTCTCCCGCTCAGTGCCTTCTTTGCCACATTGAAAGAGGCGCGGGTCAGGTATCCCCATGCCTATGAGCTGACCGACCTGATCGACTGGGCCGCTATCAGAGAAGTATTCTATCTCGCTAGAACCCCCGCCTGGATCATTGGTTGCCATCTCAAGACGTACTATCTCAATCGAAAAATACCGATCAGGGATCGGGAACTGCCAGGGGCATGCAAGGGCTTTATCGGTGCTGGGCCTTGGAGATCGACCTTCGTTTTCCAGAACGCTGGAAAGGTGACCGATGTGTTTCCTTCGACGATGCCGACGGGAACCCCAACCAGTGAGATGGAATCCCTGTATACCAGGGATGAGGAAGCATCTGTGCAGTTCGGGTTCGTCTCCAGTAATTTCAACGAGAACTCCGAAACCGGTGGCTGGTCTGACGTAGTCATGGAGAATATAGCGATCGAAGGGCCCGCTCATGGGGTTTGCATCCTCCTCGCCAACGGCGGCCGGGTGAGGACCCGGTGGTGCCAATTCAATGGGAATCCAAGAGTTGCTTTCGTAAGCTGTAACAACATCGCTATGTCCTGGAACGAAAATATGTTCTCGGGAGCAGCGGGTACCCTTGCTCGCATTGGTCTTTTGAACCTTTCGAACAGTTATCGAGAAATTACGCATTCTGCGCGAGGGGTCATTGGCGGAGGAGGAGGCAACTTCAATGACGCTTTTACCTTCACCAAGAACTCATTTGGGGGGGACCCCAGGGTAGCGGACATCCTGGACCATGGTTCGGGGTCGGAATCTAATAGGTTCGCGTGGGGTAACTCTCACACAGGAGGGTCGAACAACTTCCTGTGCGGTTACTTAGGGAGAAGAAATTTTCACTGGCAGATTTATAACGATTGGTTTGAAGGTGTAAACCACGCCATCATGGTGCTCTCCGAAGGTGCTAATGGTAACGGTAAGATCGAATTCTCCGATGATGGAAGATTCGCTGGTCTCCTTCCCAATGGCGAGAATGGCGTCAACTGGAATGATCCGGGCGATGAGACTCGTTTGAGTGTTGGTTCAGGTGGTGGTTGGTCAAGGTCTCTGGAGGTGAGGGGATGTCACTTCAAACAGGTCAGGGCATCCAGCAGGGCTGGGTATCAGGGTAATGGCACAGGTGCCGCGATTACCTACAATGGGCGTGGAATCTGCCGATATGGCAACAACTACTTCGAAACGGTTCAGGTAGGCCTTCGCTCGAAGAATCCAGCCGTGGACCCCCAAATATACAATGAGGGTAACTCTGGGTCTTCTACGGTCCCCGTTGAAATTGATAACCCGGGAACTTTTTGGGCTGCCAATGGCCGCCAGATCGGTACCCTTATAGAAGCTGGCTATAATTCGTCCACCTCGATCAACTCGTCTACGTACGTCGGCTACTCTGGGCGTAGGATGTATGGTCGGGTTTACAATGGATCAGTCACTGTTTCAGAGAATGATATAGTTAGAGTGCAGAACGAATCCGCAGGATTCTACGAGATCATTCTCACCATCGCTAGAGGAGACGGTAGTGCCACAGGGGCCAAGAAGATCACATTCGCTACCACCGTTTCAAACGGCTTCCGCTGGCCCTATGTGAGCGATCTCAAGGTCGAGAACTGGAGAGTCAATGGTAATTACTCTTCAGCGCTATCAAATTTTGGGGTTCGCGTGGGACCGACCCTCTCTACACGTCCAACGGAACAACCGATGGGTACCGGTAAGCCCTATATCGACATAGGTATACAAGGGACTCTCTCTGGCGCCAGGCTATTCACTCTAGGAATTAAATTTGTTGGGCTCAGTAATCGAGCGGTACCAATTATTCTTTCGGTCGTCGATGCGGAAGACTCGACAAGATTGGATTCGGGAGATTGGAACGAAGGTACCTCGATGATAGCATCACCTGTCAGTGACATGGCGGGCGATGATTTGTCTCCAGAAGCCCAGAAGCTCAATGAGATTTTGAACGCGCTCAGAACGGCAGGGCTGATGGGAACCTGACTGGGTGTACCCGGCATGGGGCTATGCCGAGTCTGGCCCAGCTCTTGAATGACTGTGCTGATGGGCAGAATCAAGAGGAAGGGGGCCCGCCGCAGCCAGTTCAATGATGCGAGGTAGACGCCGGGCACCCTCCCGGAATGGCACGAGCGATTGGGCCGGGCTGCCGCTAAACTCGTTCGCGTACGCGTCATCGCGTTGCCGCTCTCTGCGGGGATGAGCCGCTAATTTGATTTCGCCATTGTTTTCAATGAAGTCGGCGAACTGCTCGATGTCCACCAGAGTTTTCATTCTTCGATGTCTCTTACTTGGTCGATGTAGCCGAGCTCGACGCAGCGTTCGGCAACGACTTGCCAGATCAGCAGGCGCCCTTTGAGATTGATGTGCGTGTTGTCGATCATCAGGGACGGCGGAACTATCCCGCTCGCGACTGCGGTTTGATCGGCTTCATAGGCATCCCATTCAGCCACCGAGTCCGGGTCGTCTGGGTTCAGAGGGGCAGACGGCTGCGGCAACGGGTTGGCAAGAAGGATCGGCTGAGGATCGATGTAGTGGCGTCCATAGAGCGCCCCGAGCGCAGCCGCCACGTCTTTCTGGCGCTGCAGCTGCATTGGTAGCCGAGTAGCTTGCTCCTGCGCGAACCAACTGACGAAGATGAATTTCTTCATTCGCGATTTGATGCTGTTATATGCCGCCTGGTAGTAGCCGATTTGGTCCTCAACGGGATTGTTTCGTGAGTTGCCACCAAACCAGAAGATCTGTAAGTACTCCATGTTGTCCTGGATCGGTGCGAGCCCGGAGGAAATCGTTTGCGGATTCCCTTCGCTATCGAACGTCTCGAGCCTAAGCGGCACCCGCTCCCAGACTACATCGACGGGCGATGGAACCTCGACAGCTTCCCCGGGCCGTTCTCGCGTGAATGTATAGACCCGCGGGCTTACGTAGACGAGCCGCCCCTTCACGCCGCTGATGTAGACGGTATGATTCGTGGCAGTCGCTTTTTCGGCAAGCCGGTATGGATCGTTCACGTGATTGACGGTGACCGATCCCGATGCGGGGATCTGGTTGCCGGGGAATGTCAGGCGCATAGGTATGGCCCCCATGCGCGCGAGGATTACAGGACTGCTCGTACCCGACATCGAGTAGCTGTAGATCGGAATACCGGTGAGATCAGCGAACGGGCGGACCTTCTCTGGCGTGGTCTGGCTGTCACCAATGACGATAGCCTGATTGACCGGTGCCGCTTGCAGGTATGCCCGGCCAGCACTGTGATCGATGCCTGTGACGTACTCGCCTAGATAGGCGCCTTCCGCGCCAGGTACCGGGAAGGCCTCGCTTCCATCGGCAGCAGCAAGCCCGGCTTCGACTGACGAACAAAAGATCACCAGGGCTGCCAGGACTTGCACCAACACCTTTGAAACGGCTGGGTGCGCGGCGCCGTTTGGGTATGTCACGTCCTTGAGCTCCGCCGAAGAAGTCATCTCCATCCCAGTATCAACTGTTCCTCTCGAATCCGCGACGATCACGGGCGATTGCTCGAATGTGCTTCCGTCACTCATGGCTATCCCTTGGGCAAAAAATAAAGCTGCCTCGAGGGCGGGGAAAGAAAAAGTGTGGTGAACGACATCACCCCGGAAGTCAGATGCGAAGGCGGGTGGGGCGGTGCGAGTTGCACCTGCACATCGCTGATCTGCACCACATCCATGCCATACCTGCGCCAGCTGGCGTGCCGCTGGCGGATGCAAAGGAAGTGTTCGGGCATTCCACCATTACGCAGACGGAGCAGGTATACCTACCCGGCACCGCATCACGCACGTGAGGCAGTTGCCAGACTTGAGTCACGTTCTGGTCACGTTGAAAGATTGGCGAGGGATTTGGATGCCTTGCTGGAACGTCCTCGGAGGGTAGTAACTATTTGAGGACGCTGGAAAAAGTGGCGGAGGGACAGGGATTCGAACCCTGGAAGGGCGTTAACCCTTGCCGGTTTTCAAGACCGGTGCATTCAACCGCTCTGCCATCCCTCCTGACACGGTTGGGGATCTTACCATCGTCGCCGCGCAGGTCAATGGATATGTTTATCGATCAGCAGCTTATCGCTAAGTCGAGCTGGAAAAAGGGGTGCCTCAGCGCGGGCGCTGAGTCGAGCGGTTTCTCAGTTGCGAGATCGTCGACTTTATCTTCTGCCTGTTCTGCGGTTTGCTGAGGTACTTGATCCCGAAACCGATCAGCGTGGTCAGCAGCTTGGCCTTTCTGGACATGTACGGCTCCTTGGTCGAGTGTTCGACGCTTTGAGGGGTGACGAGGCACTCTGATCATGGTCGGTGATCAGCATCCGGTCAAAGTGAGTCGTACGGCCGCGCAGGACTTGCGGATGGTCCGATCCGATGAGCCCTGCGCCGGTGCGATGATGGCTTCAGTTGGCGTACTTGCGGCTCACTCGGTTGAGCGTGCTGGTGAGCTGGATGGTCAGGGTCAAGTCCGCGAGTTCGCTTCCGCTGAAGGTTTCGATCGCCTGGCGGCGGATATCCGAATTGTTGGAGTGCTCGCGGATGAAGTTGTCGCACCATGCCAGCGCCGCGCGCTCGCGGGCGCTGAAGCTGCTCGACGTGGCCCAGTCGGCCAGCTGCTCGACTTTGTCCTTGGAGATGCCGAGCGCTTCGGCTTCGGCCAGCGATGAGTGGCTGCAGCCTTCGCAGCCGTTGAGCTGGCAGGTGCGCAGTTCGGCGAGGCAGCGAATCGAGGGATCCAGCGAGCATTGGCGGATACCGCGGCTGGCTTGATAGATGTCTTTGACGTCAATGAGCTGGCGGGCCATTCGAACGGTCCCCGGTTGAGGTAGTGGAGAGGAGAAGAGTCCCCTTGTCGCTGCGGCTGGATGCGCCGCTGATTCGCGCCGTAGTGGCTTGATGTAGCTTGCAATGCCTGTTCACGCGGTGGTGAGGCGCGCATCGATGCCTTCTGCGCATTGAATACCGATTCGGTCCTCTTTTCTACAGCCTTGATTCATTGTTTTGACCTCGGTTGATACGTCGATGCAGGATCGCGGAAAAGGGCGCTGGAGTATTGACCTTGGATCAACCCATTGATAGATTATGCCTCGCTTCCCGGCCATCAGTGCCGTTGATAGCATTGCGGAAGGCTGGCAGAGCGGCCGAATGCACTTGTTTCGAAAACAAGCGGGTGTAACAGCCCCGTAGGTTCGAATCCTACGCCTTCCGCCACTTTTTTTACTTCCCCTGGTCATCTTTTCAGCAGGTCCGCCGATTTCCTGCGCCGGTGCTGTGACCAGCGTTCTCGGTAGATATCAGTTCTTCACGCCAATCGAGCGTATGGGCCGTTGACCAAGCCTTTGAAGCCATGGCGCCTTCGGCTCATTTCGCAGCTTTCAATATTGCAACTTCATCGCAACTTCGATGCCTGCGCCGACGGCGACATCCGACGATGCGCCATTCGACAGCCATGAGCGTCGCTCAGCGGTGGTGCCAACAGGCACCGGCCCTGTAGACTCGTTTTTCCAGATGAACCGGCGCGCCAAGAACGATATTTGCAGATCGATCCGGGCGGCGGGCATTGGCTTGCTTTGCCATGGCGAGATACCAGAACCCTCTGAACAGTCGGCAAGGATCCTTCATGACCGGAGCGCTGCGAGACTTGGCGGACCTCCTTCGTCGGCAGGCGCTGTCGCTCTCCGGTATCGGACTCGCACTCGGTACGCTGTTCTTCGCCGCCGCATTGACGCCGACGCTCGTCCCCCGCACCTATCTCACCCAGGGGATCCTGGCGGGGGCATGCTTCGCCGCCGGCTACGGGCTCGGCTTGTTCTGGCGCTGGCTCTGGGCCTACATGGAGCTGCCGGAACCCCCGGAGCGTATGCGCCGTGCCACCAATGCGCTGGTCGCGCTCATATGCCTTTCGGTCGCGCTGATCTGCCTCTGGCACGCGGCGCAGTGGCAGAACTCGATCCGCCTGTCGATGGAGATGGCGCCGGTCGAGAGCGCGCATCCGTTCAAGCTCAGCGCCACGGCGCTGGCCGCCTTCGCCGTACTGCTGGCGCTCGGTAGGCTGTTCGGCCTCGTCGTTCGTGTGGTCGCGCGCCGCTCGAGCCGGCTGTTGCCGAGAAAGGTCGCCAACGTGGTCGGCGCCAGCGTCGGCGTCCTGCTGTTCTGGTCGCTGGCCAACGACGTGTTCTTCCGCGCGGTGATCGACCTGCTTGATTCTTCCTACCGGGAGTACGACGCCCTGCTCGAGCCTGAGCGCCCGCAACCTTTGGACCCGATCAAGACCGGCAGTGCCGCCTCGCTGATCGCCTGGAACGAGCTCGGGCGCGCGGGCCGGGAGTTCGTCGCATCGGGGCCTTCGGCTTTGCAGATCGAAACGCTGACCGGGCGGCCGGCGCTCGAGCCGATCAGGGTCTATGCCGGGCTGCGCGGGGCCGATACCCCGGCTGACCGCGCGCGGCTGGCGCTGGAGGAGTTGAAGCGGGTGGGGGCGTTCGACCGCTCGGTGCTGGTGATCGTCACCCCCACCGGCACCGGATGGATCGATCCTGCGGCGATGGACTCGGTCGAGTACCTGCAGCGCGGCGACATCGCAAGCGTCGCGCTGCAGTATTCCTATCTGTCGAGTCCGCTGTCGCTGCTGGTCCAGCCTGAATACGGGGCAGAGGCCGCGCGTGCTCTGTTTTCCGCGGTCTATGCCTATTGGACGACCTTGCCGCGGGAGCGTCGGCCGAGGCTCTATCTGCATGGCCTGAGCCTCGGCGCGATGAATTCCGAGCGCTCGGCCGAGCTGTTCGAGATGATCCACGATCCGATCCAGGGGGCGCTTTGGAGCGGCCCTCCGTTCACGAGCCGCATCTGGCGCTCGCTCACCGATGGGCGCAACGGGGACTCGCCCGCATGGTTGCCGCGGTTCAGGGACGGCAGTTTCGTCCGCTTCTTCAACCAGGATGGTTCGACCGTGCCGGCGGATGCGCCCTGGGGGGCGATGCGGATCGTCTACCTGCAGTATGCCAGCGACCCGGTGACTTTCTTCGACTACCGAGACTTCTACCGCCGCCCGGCGTGGATGGAGCCGCCGCTCGGGTCCGAGGTGTCGGCGGCGCTTCGCTGGTATCCGGTGGTGAGCATGCTCCAGCTGGCGCTCGACATGGCGGTCGCGAGCTCCACGCCGATGGGCTACGGCCACGTCTACGCACCGCAGCACCATGTCGACGCATGGATGGCCGTCACCGGTGTCGACGATTGGGCGCCCGAGGCGATCGCAGAGCTCAAGCGCCATCTCGAGGAGGCGATGATGCAGGCGGGCGTCGATGATGGCAGTAGGGAAGAAGCCTTCGACAACCGGGGAGGCTGACCGTGCCGGTATCTCCACGCCGCCAACCGGTGGCGGCGCGGAGTAGCGCAGGATGCGCGCTCCGGCTCCATCACTCCTGGACGAAATGCCCGGGGGAGACCTCGCGATAGTGGCGCTGGGGTGGCTGATAGCCGCGTGGGCGGATCGGATTTTTCAGCTCGTCGACGGCGAGGTTGCGCTTGATCCCCCGGCGGGCAGGATCGGGCACCGGCACCGCGGCGATCAGCTTCTTGGTATAGGCGTGCTGTGGATTGCCGAACACCGCCGCGCGAGGGCCGATCTCGACGATCTCACCGAGATACATCACCGCGACCCGATGGCTGACACGCTCCACCACCGCCATGTCGTGGGAGATGAACAGAAAGGAGATGCCGAGGCTTTCCTGCAGGTCGAGCAGCAGGTTGCAGACCTGGGCCTTGATCGAGACGTCGAGCGCCGAGACGGACTCATCGGCGACGATCACCTTGGGCTCGAGGGCGAGCGCACGTGCGATGCTGATCCGCTGGCGCTGCCCGCCGGAGAACTCGTGTGGGTAGCGACGCATCATCTCGGCGCTCAGGCCGACACGCTCGAGCAGCTCGGCCGTACGCTCCCTTGCCTGTGACCTGGTGCCGAGGTGATGGGCGAGAAAGGGTTCGGAGATGGCCTGGCCCACGCTCATTCGCGGATTGAGGCTGGCGAACGGATCCTGGAAGATCATCTGCACGCTGCGTCGCATGCGGCGCAGGTCCCCCGGGCCGAGCTTCAGCACGTCGTAGCCGTCGAGCTGCACCTCGCCGCTGAGGGGTTCCACCAGCCGCATGATCGAGCGTCCGGTGGTCGATTTGCCACAGCCCGATTCGCCGACCAGTGCCAGGGTTTCGC
This sequence comes from Halotalea alkalilenta DSM 17697, assembly GCF_000621205.1. GTDB lineage: Bacteria > Pseudomonadota > Gammaproteobacteria > Pseudomonadales > Halomonadaceae > Halotalea > Halotalea alkalilenta. The sequence goes on from NZ_JHYY01000036.1 coordinate 65,124, forward strand.
CCTGGGCGAGATCGAAGGAGACGTTCTCGACCGCATGGACCGCCTCGGTCTTGCGCTGGAAGAAGCCGGAGCGGATGTCGAAGCGGGTGACCAGGTTGCGCACCGAGAGGATCGGGGTGCCTGCGGCATCGAGGGTGCCGGCCACCTCGGTCGGCGCGCGGACTCGTCCCGTCTCGATGTCGACGATCGGGAAGCGCAGCGGCCAGTCATGGCCGCTCATCGAACCGAGCCGCGGTACCGCTTCGATCAGCGCGCGGGTGTAGGGCCGCCTGCCGCGATGGAAGATCTCCTCGGTCGGTCCGCTTTCCACTACGTCGCCTCGATACATCACCAGGGTGCGCTCGGCGATCTCCGCGACCACGCCCATGTCGTGGGTGATGAACAGCACCGACATCCCTTCCTCTTCCTGGAGGGTCTTGATCAGGTCGAGGATCTGTCCCTGGATCGTCACGTCGAGAGCCGTGGTCGGCTCATCGGCGATCAAGAGCTGCGGCTTCGATGCCAGCGCCATGGCGATCATCACCCGCTGGCGCATGCCGCCGGAGAACTGGTGAGGGTAGTCCTTTATCCGTCCACGGGCGTTGGGGATGCGCACCTTCTCCAGCAGTTCGATCGATTCGGCCTTCGCCTGCGCCGCCGACATCCGCCGATGACGCAGCAGCGTCTCGGCGATCTGCCGGCCGATGGTGAAGGTCGGGTTGAGGCTGGTCATCGGCTCCTGGAAGATCATCGCGATCTCGTTGCCGCGCACGTCGCGCATGCGCTCCTCCGGCAGAGCGAGGAGGTTGCGTCCATTGAGCAGCACTTCGCCTTCGATGCGGGCCGATCCCTTCGCCAGCAGGCGCATGATCGCGAGCGAAGTCACGCTCTTGCCCGATCCCGACTCGCCGACGATCGCGAGCGTTTCGCGCGGGCCGATGTCGAAGGAGACGTCGTTGACCACTGGCCGCCATGCATCGGCGGTGCGGAAGGAGACCGCGAGGTCGCGCACCGACAGCACCGGCTCCGCGGCGGGGTGTGGTCGGGGCTGCTCGGGCATCGCTGGGTCGATCATGTCGTTTGCCTTGGGATGTCGAATGGTCGTGACGAATGGCGCTTCGAGGGACTTCTCAGGGTTCGCGCGGATCGAGTGCATCGCCCAGGCCGTCGCCGACCAGGTTGAATCCAATCACCACGAGGAAGATCGCCGCACCCGGCCATATCGCCATCCACGGTGCCTGCGACATGAAGTTCTTGGCCACGTTGAGCATCGAACCCCAGCTCGGGTCGGGCGGCTGCTGGCCGAGCCCGAGGAAGGAGAGGCTCGCCTCGGCGATGATCGCCGTGGCCACGGTCAGCGTCGCCTGGACCAGGATCGGCGGAAAGACGTTCGGCGCGATGTAGCGCTTGAGAATCATCAGGTTGCCGAGTCCGATCGAGCGCGCGCCCTCCACGTAGTCCTCGGTCTTGACCGCTAGCACCTGGCCGCGCGTCAGCCGCACGAAGATCGGCATCGCCGAGAGTCCGATGGCGATCATCGCGTTGGAGAGGCTCGGCCCGAGGAACGCCGCCAGTGCGATGGCGGTGATCAGGAACGGCATCGCGAGGAAGGCCTCCGTCACCCGGGAGATCAGCATATCGATCCAGCCGCCGAAGTAGCCGGAGACCAGCCCTATCGGCACGCCGATCACGACCGCGATCGCGACCGAGACGATTCCCGCTGCGAGCGAGGCCTGGGAGCCCCAGATCAGGCGCGAGAGCAGGTCGCGGCCGATCTCGTCGGTACCCAGCCAGTGGGCGGCCGAGGGGGGCTGGCGGATCACCGACCAGCTGGTCGCGTTCGGATCCAGGATCGGCAGGAGCGGGGCGGCGAGGGCGAGCAGGGCGAAGAACACGATGATGCAGAGCCCGGCCAGTGCGGCCCTGTTGGCCTTGAACTTGCGCCAGGCGCGCCGGCCGGGCGTCTCCTCGGGTGCCGGTGCGATCGCCGCGTGTGCGAGTATCGTCATAGTGTGGCCCTCATGCGCGGATTGAGCAGGACATAGAGGATGTCGGCGATCAGGTTCATCAGGATGAAGGCGACCGCGGTGCACAGGACTACGCCTTGCACCACCGCGTAGTCACGGTTGAACACCGCGTCGACGATCAGCTTGCCGAAGCCCGGAATGGTGAATACCTGCTCGGTCAGCACCGCGCCGGCGAGCAGGTCGCCGAACAGCAGTGCCGACAGCGTGATCACCGGCAACAGGCCGTTGCGCAGACCGTGCTCCATCACCACCGTGCGCTCGGAAAGCCCCTTCGCCCGCGCGGTACGGATGTAGTCGGCGCGCATCACGCCGAGCATCGACGAGCGCGTGTGGCGCATCAGCATCGCGGCGAGCGGCGTCGAGAGCACGAAGGCCGGCATGATCATGGTCTCGAGCGATCTGAGCGGGTCGGCGAAGAACGGGTAGTAGCCCGAGGCGGGAAGCCAGCCCAGATAGACCGAGACCAGCAGGATCAGCATGATGCCGAGCCAGAAGTTCGGGATCGACAGGCCCGAGAGCGCGACCAGGTTGGCGAGATAGTCGAGCAGGGTGTTCTTGCGCACGGCGGCGACGATGCCGGCCGGAATGCCGATCAGCACCGCGAAGATCATCGCCATCACCGCGAGCTGGATGGTGACCGGCAGCTTCTGAAGAATCAGCTCCGTTACCGGCTGGTTGGTCCGCAGCGAAGTGCCGAGATCGCCACGCAGCACGTCGCCGAGCCAATAAAGATATTGATAGACCACCGGGTCGTTGAGCCGGTACTGCTCCCTGAGCTGGGCGATCAGCACCGGGTCGCGTTCCTCGCCCGCCATCGCCAGGATCGGATCCCCCGGCAGCAGCTTCTGGAGCATGAAAACGAACAGCGAGATGATCAAAAGCGTCGGGATCGCGATGAGCAGACGCTTGGCGACATAAGTGTACATGGGGCATCGACCGGGTGCGGGAGGCTGGGAAGGGGCGCGGTACCAGAGGGCCCGCGCCCCACGGCGAGGAGGCGGTCAGTCGGCGACCCGCACTCCGGTGAGCCGGATCAGCCCGTCCGGTGAAGGCACGAAGCCGGTCACGGCGTCGTCCATCGCCCAGATGTAGGACTGGTGGCCGAGATAGATGATCGGCATGTCGTCCTGGAGGATCCTCGTCGCCGCGTCGTAGCGCTCCTTGCGCGCAGCCGTATCGGTGAAGGTGCGCGCCTCGTTGAGCAGCGCATCGACCTCGGAGTTGCAGTAGTGGACATCGTTGATGCCGCCGTCGCAGGTGACGAACTGGTGCAGGTTGCCGTCGGGGTCGATGCGCCCTGACCAGTCGGAGCGGCTGATCTGGAAGTTGCCGGCGGTCTGCTCGGACAGGAGCGTTGCATATTCGGTCGCCCGCAGGCGCAGGTCGAAACCGGCCTCCGTGACCATCGCCTGGATGACCTGAGCCATCTGCATTTGCACCGGGATGTTGCCGACCTGCAGCTCGACCTCCACCCGGTCGAGACCGGCTTCATCGAGCAGCGCGCGGGCAGCTGCAACGTCGCGGCTGGGCACCGGCAGTTCGGCGTTGTACCAGGGGCTGCTTGGCGGGAAGGGCTGGTTGCCGGCCGGCTGGGTGCCCTCGAAGACGATCTGGCTGAGCGCCTCGCGGTCGATGGCCAGCGAGAAGGCCTGGCGCACACGCTTGTCGTTGCCCATCGGGCCATCGGCGCGCGGGCCGTTGCCGACGTTGACGTAGAGCGCCTAGTAGCCGAGGCCGACGGTATCGGCATAGCTGAGATTGGCGTCGTTCTTGACCGTCTGGGCGTCGGAGGCGGCCAGACGCTCCAGCATGTCGATGTCGCCGGAGCGCAGGTTGGCCAGGCGCACCGTGGCATCGGGGATCGGCAGATAGGTCACGCGGTCGATGAAGATGTTATCCGCGTTCCAATAGTCTGCGAACTTCTCCAGTACGATCCGGTCCTGCTGCACGCGTTCGACGAAGCGGAACGGACCGGAGCAGACCGGGTTGGAGCCGAAGTTCGCCCCGGTCTCATTGAAGGCCGTGGGCGAGAGCATCATCCCGGCGCGGTCGGTGAGCTGGGCGAGCAGCGAGGCGTCGGGACCGGTCATGGTGAAGGTCACCTGGTAGTCGCCGGTCGCCTCGATGGTCTCGACCGAGGCGAGCTCGCTTTTGCGACGTGACTCCGGCATGGTCATCGCGCGCTCTATGTTGGCGACCACTGCCTGGGCGTTGAGCGGTGTGCCGTCGTGGAATACCACGTCCTGACGCAGGTTCATCACCAGCTGTGAGGCGTCTTCCGACCACGTCCAGTCGGTGGCGAGCTGGGGCACGATCTCGAGCTCCGGAGTGATGTCGACGAGCTTGTCGCAGAGGCCGGCGTAGACGATGCGCCCGGCGATGGTGCGCGACTGATGGGGGTCGAGGACGTCCGGATCGTCCTGCAGCCCGATTCGCAGCTCGGCTGCCGAAACGGGAAGGGCGAAGAGGGCGCTCGCCAGCAGTACTACGCCGCTGGCGCGGTTTATGATTCTCATGTCTTTCACCTGTCATGACGGATTTGTTGTTGGGTGCCTGCCGTTCGGCTGCATGACGTGCTACTGGATCTTGCGAGTTTTTCTTCGTTCAGCGTTGTTGTGCTTTCCCAAGCGATTCTTTCCCGCAGCGCTTCTCCATCAGGCGCTCAGAGCCTTTCTCCAGGCGCCTCGGTGGACGCCGGCGCCCCGTCGATTTCATCCACGTCGATTTCGTCTACCTCGAGCTGGACCATCGATGTCTGGCGGATGACGTCTTCCTGCAGCCTGAGGAGGTGCCGGCGCATCGCCTCGCCTGCGCGAACGGGGTCACGCGATTCGATCGCGGTGATGATCGCGAGGTGCTCGGCGTAGGAGCGCGGCCGGGTGTCCCCGGGGAGCCTTGCGCGCCTGCGGATGGCCCGCCACGCCTCGTTCTGGCGGACGCGATTGACCACCTCGAACAGCGACAGGAACAGGCTGTTGCCGGCGCTCTGGGCGAGCTGCCGATGCAGCGCGCCATCCCAAAGTTCGCGGGCATCGGAGTCCTCGGCCTCGAAGGTCTTCTCGGCGAACCGGCGCATCGAGGCGACGTCCTCGCTCTTCGCCCGCAGGGCGGCCAGCTGCGCCAGCTGCGGTTCGATCCGGAGCCGGACCTCCATGACTTCCATGAAATTGGTATCGGCGACCAGGTTCTCGACCTGCTCGGTCCACCCATCGGGCTTGCGGCCGACGTAGGTGCCCGATCCCTGCCGGCGCCAGATCTCACCCTCCGCCTCGAGCACCTCGAGTGCTCGGCGCACGGCTCGACGACTGACGCCGAACATTTCCGACAGCGCGCGCTCGGTGGGCAGTTTGCCGTCGGCGTCCACCTGGCCCGCCTTCAGCAGGCCGTGGATCTTTTCGAGCGCGACGTTGGAGTTCTCTTGCATGGAGTGGACGCTTGTTTAGGTGGATTCATCTCGAACCAATGTGATATTGGTTCAGTAAGCCGTCACCGGAAAGCGAGTGTCAAGTCCTGGACCCGCAGCTTCTCAACTTCGCATCAGGGTGAATGGCAGGCGGCGAGGCGCCGATCCGATCGGGTCGGTTGCCCTGAGGGTAACGACCAAGCGAAGGCGGCGGGCCGCGCGATGCCCCCGGCCGGTGCGATATCTGCAACCACCGAGCCCCGGGCGGGGTCCGGTTCCCATGCGAGAGAGACCAGATGTTCGACTTTTCCCATCATGCGCCCTATCCCTCCCAGCGTTCGGCGACCTACTCGACCACGGGCATGGTCGCCGCCTCCCAGCCACAGGCGGCCCAGGCCGGGCGCGAGATGCTTGCGCGCGGCGGCAATGCGGTCGATGCCGCGATAGCCACCGCTGCGGCGCTGACCGTCACCGAGCCGACCGCCAATGGCATCGGCGGTGACGCCTTCGCGCTGGTCTGGGTCCCCGAGGGCAGTACCGGGCGCTTGCACGGGCTCAACGCCAGCGGTGCGGCGCCGGCTGCGCTGTCGCTCGAAGCGGTGCGCGCGGCGGGGCACGAATCGATGCCGCTGTACGGCTGGACACCGGTGACCGTGCCCGGGGCGCCGGGGGCCTGGGCGGAGCTTGCCCGACGCTTCGGGCGGCTGCCGCTTAGCGCGTCGTTGGCGCCGGCGATCAGGCTCGCTCGCGAGGGTTTCCCGCTCTCGCCGATGGTCGCCGAGATGTGGGCCCGCGCCGAGCGCAAGTTTCGTCCGCTGCTCGATGACCAGGCCACCCGCGGCTGGTTCGACTGCTTCACCCCAGGCGGGCGAGCGCCGAAGGCCGGAGAGATCTACCGCAACGAGGCCCAGGCGAAGACCCTTGAGTCGATCGCGGCGAGCGGGGCGGAAAGCTTCTATCGCGGCGAGCTGGCCGAACGGATCGACGCGTTCTCGCAGGCCACCGACGGCTATCTGCGCGGTTCGGATCTCGCCGCTTTCGCGCCTGAATGGGTCGAGCCGGTCGGGGTCGACTATCGCGGCCATAAGATCTGGGAGATCCCGCCCAATGGCCAGGGCATGATCGCGCTGATGGCGCTGCGGATCATCGACGGCTTTGCCGAGCGCCCGGCCCGAGAGGACCTGACCCTGCTGCACCGCCAGATCGAGTCGCTCAAGCTCGCCTATGCCGACGGCTTCGCCCATATCGCCGATCCACGCGATATGAGGGTCGCGGTCGAGGCGCTGCTGTCTGAGGAGTACGCCTTGGAACGGCGTGCGCTGATCCAGGACCAGGCGATCGACCCGACCCCGGGGGAGCCGCGCGCCGGCGGCACTGTCTATCTCGCCACCGCCGATCGCGAGGGCATGATGGTCTCGTTCATCCAGAGCAACTACCACGGCTTCGGCTCAGGGGTGGTGGTACCCGGTACCGGAATCGCGCTGCACAACCGCGGCCACGGTTTCGTGCTCGACCCCGACCACCCCAATGCCCTGGCGCCGGGCAAAAAGCCGTTCCACACCATCATCCCTGGGTTCATCACCCGCGGTGACCAAGCGTTCGGCCCATTCGGCGTGATGGGCGGTTTCATGCAGCCCCAGGGCCATATGCAGGTGGCGATGAATCTGATCGACTTCCGGCTCAACCCCCAGGCCGCGCTCGACGCTCCGCGCTGGCAATGGCTCGGCGGCAAGCGGGTGGCGATCGAGCACGGCTATCCGCGGCACTTGCTGCTCGAACTGCAGGCACGCGGCCACCAGATCGAGTCGGCCTTCGACTCGACCAGTTTCGGCCGCGGCCAGGTGATCCTGCGTGATCCGGTTACCGGGGTGCTCTGCGGCGGTACCGAACCGCGTACCGATGCGAGCATTGCGGTGGTATGAAGGCGGGATGAAGCCGGCGCCGTGCGCTATGCACCAGCGCACGGCGTCTCGATGATGGTGCCCGCTCAGCCCACCTTGCCGCGCGCCGCGACCGGCAGGCTGCGGGTGAGTAGGCCCGCGCGATGGAAATGGACCTGGTCGAACAGGTTCGACACCGGGCAGGCGTGGTTGGGCACGATCGAGAGCAGGTCGCCGACGGCGGGGCGCTCGGCGCAGGCGCTGAAGTCGAGGGTGCCATGCTCTTCGCTCAGTCCCACCACTCGCGCCCCGGGATGGCCGAGCACGCAGCCGTAGCCCTCGAGGCCGAGCAGGTCCGAGGTCAGCGCCTTGGAGCCGGCGTCGACCACTACCCGGTCGGCTGTCGGGCAGCTGACCACCGTGGTCATCACCGCCAGCGCGCAGTCGTCGAGCCGGCAGGCGCCAGCGGCGACCTGGGAGCGGTCCTGGTAGATGTAGGTGCCGATGCGGTATTCGGTGACGATCGGTGCCTCGGCGAGCTTCCACATGCTCGGCGTGCCGCCGCTGCTGAACCCGGGGATCGCGATGCCGGCCTGGTCGAACAGCGCCTGGGCATGGCTGAACCACGTTTGCACCTTGGCCTCGTTGAACGCTTTCGGATAGGTCATGAGGCCGGCGAAGCGAAGTCCGGGCGCGGCTTCGATCCTGCGGGCGAGCTCCAGCGCGGCTTCGGCGGACTGCACGCCGCAGCGCCCGGCGCCGGTGTCGCATTCGACCATCACATCGAGCGGACGCTCGGGGTGGTCGAAGCGTGCAGCGAGCCCTTCGACCACGGTAGCGGAGTCAGCGACCACGCAGAGCCGTTCGACCCGGGCGGCGAGGGCGGCGAGCCGCTCGAGCTTGGCTGGACCGACGATGTTGAAGGTGATCAGGATGTCGTCGAAGCCCGCGGCGGCGAACACTTCCGCCTCGCCGATCTTCTGGCAGGTGATTCCCTTGGCGCCGAGCTCGAGCTGGCGGCGCGCCAGCTCGGGCAGCTTGTGGGTCTTGATGTGTGGGCGCAGCGCGACGCCGAGGGTGTCGCAGAGGCGCTGGAAGCCTGCCAGGTTGGCCTCGACCTTGTCTTCGTCGATGACCACGCAGGGAGTGTCGAGTTCGGTGAGTCGCATCGGATCTCCTCGTCTTTGAATGCGTTGGGCTCAGCGCTTGCGTGACGCGTCGAAGCAGACCAGCCCGACCTCGACCTTGCAGTCGACGACCAGGTCCTGGACGCTGCAGATGCGCGCTGGTGGATGATCGCCGAAGGTCTGCTCGAACACCTTGTTGAACGAGCTGAAATAGCGCGCGTCGGTGAGCACCACGGTCACGTGGACCACATGCTGGAGACCATAATCGGCTTCCTTCATGATCGCCAGGCAGTTATCGATCGCGAGTCGTGACTGCTCGACGATGCCACCCTCGACCACCTCTCCATCGGTCATCGGGGTCTGGCCGGAGACGTAGAGCCAGCCGTCCGCCTCCACCGCGCGGGAGAAGGGCAGTCGCTGGCCGCCGGTGCCGTGGCCGCCTTCGGCGCCGTAGCGTTGGATGTCGCTCATTGTCTATCGTCCTTCTGGTACGTGGATGTAGTACGTGGATGTAGTGCGTGGATTTCGCGCGTGGACGGCCATCGGTTGGATGGCCGTCGCCTGGACGCAATGCGTCGAGCGCGTCTCAGATCCCCGAGCGGGCGAGGAAGTCGCGAAGCCTGGGGCTCGCAGGGGAGCCGAACAGCCGCTGCGGCGGGCCCTGTTCCTCGATCCGCCCGGCGTTCATGAACACCACCTGGTCGGAGACCTCGCGGGCGAAGCGCATTTCGTGGGTGACCAGCACCATGGTCATGCCGTCCTGGGCAAGGCCCCGGATGGTGTCGAGCACCTCGGCGACGCGTTCGGGATCGAGCGCCGAGGTCGCTTCGTCGAACAGCATCACCTTGGGCTTCATCGCCACCGCGCGGGCGATCGCTACGCGCTGCTGCTGGCCGCCGGATAGCTGCGAGGGACGATGGTGCCGGTGGGCCAGCATGCCCACGCGCTCGAGCCAGCCTTCGGCCTGCTCGACCGCCTCGGCGCGGGACAGCCCGCGCACCTTGGTCAGCCCAAGGGTGATGTTGTCGAGCGCACTGAGATGGGGAAACAGATTGAATTGCTGGAACACCATCCCGGTCATCGCGCGCTGCTTGGCGATCCTGCGCTCGCTGTCGCGGACGCGTTTGCCGTCGCGCTCGCGATAGCCGATCGGTTGGCCATCGACCAGGATGCGGCCGCCCTGGAAGGCCTCGAGCAGGTTGATGCAGCGCAGCAGGGTGGTCTTGCCCGAACCGCTCGAGCCTATGATCGAGACCACCTCGCCAACCTTGACGCTCAGGTTCACTCCCTTGAGCACCTCGAGGGTATCGTAGCTTTTGTGCAGGTCCTGGATGTCGATCAGCACGGTCATACCGGACTCCTGGGCTTGCCGGCCCCTTCGAGATGCCGGGAGAGGTACTTGCCGAGCATGTCGATGCAGAAGTTGATCGCGAAGTAGATCGCGCCGGCGAGGAAGTAGAACTGCAGGTTGAGGAAATTGTTGCTGATGATCTGCTGGCTGGTGAGCAGCAGTTCGGCCACCCCGATCACCGACAGGAGCGTCGACGCCTTGACCATCTCCGCCGCGGCGGTGACCCAGGTCGGCATTGCCAGGCGCATCGCCTGTGGGAACAGCACATAGAGGCAGATCCTCGGAAAGGTCAGGCCGATCGCCCGGCCTGCCTCGAGCTGGCCGATCGGCAGCGCCTGCAGCGCGCCGCGCCAGATCTCGGCGACGTGGGAGGCGCAGAACAGGCAAAGCGCCACCGCACCGGCCTGGAAGGGCGTGAGCGGCAGGCCGAGCGGCGTCGACATGTAGTAGGTGGCGAGCACCAGCACCAGCACGGGGGTGCCGCGGATCAGATCGACGTAGAGCCGGGCGGGCCAGCGCAGCGGCGCGCTGGCGTAGGCCAGCGCCAGGCCGATCAGCATGCCGAGCAGGGTGCCGGAGGCGATCGCCAGCGCAGAGACGCTGACGGTGGTCCAGGCGCCTTGGAGCAGCATGCCGCGATTTGCGACGATCTCGCTCAGGAAGTAGCTGAGTTCCAGGTCCATGGCGTCGGCCTCATAGCCGCAAGCGGGATTCGAGCCCCCTGAGCAGCAGGCTGATCAGGTAGCAGGTGGCGATGTAGAGTGCTGCGGTGACGCTCCAGACTTCGAGCACGCGAAAGCTCTCCGAGTTGATCTTCTGGGCATAGAAGGTCAGTTCTGGCACTGCGATCGCGGCCGCCAGCGAGGTGTCCTTGAACAGCGAGACGAAATTGTTGGCGAAGGCAGGCATGGCGTTGCGCAGCATCACTGGTAGCACTACGTAGTACTTGATCGAAAGCGGGGTCAGGCCGATCGCCTGGCCCGCCTCGCTGATGCCCGGGGGCACACCGAGCAGCCCGGCGCGGAATACCTCGGTCATGTAGGCCGCGGCGTAGAGCGACAGCGCGAGAACGAAGCTCGTGCTCTTGTCGAAGGCGAGGCCGAGCTGCGGCAGGCCGAAGAAGATGAACAGCACGATCACCAGGATCGGCAGGTTGCGCACGATCGAGACGTAGCCGAAGGCCAGCGCCCGCAGCGCCGGGTGCTTGCCCGTCGCGCAGAAGGCGAGTACCAGTCCGGCGATGCTGCCGATCGCGATCGAAAGCACGGCGAGACCCAGGCCCAGGGCCAGCCCTTCGAGCAGCAGCGGCCAGTTCTGCCATACGGGGGTGAAGTTGAAGGTGTAGTTCATGCGCAAGGTCGACCTGGAGGCGGTGATTATCGCGTCGGCTCGCCGGCGCCGCCGTTGCGGCGGCACCGGCGCGATTCTTCAGGGCGAGGGGAAGCCAGGCCGCGGGGCGGGCGGGGTTTCGCCGAACCACTTCTCGAACGCTTGCGCATAGGCGTCGAATTCGACCCCATGCTTGGCCTCGAACAGGGTGGTGTTGAGGAAGTTCAGCCAGCGCTGGTCTCCCGGGGCCACCGCGCAGCTGTAGGACTGCGGCATCCAGGCGTAGCCGGCGTCGACATAGCGGTTGGGGTTCTGCTGCAGGTACCAGCGCAGCGTCGACAGGTCGGTCGCCACCGCGTCGGCCCGGCGCGAGTTGAGCGCCTGGTAGATCATGTCCTGGCTCTGGTACTGGTCGACCTTCGCCTCGGGCAGTGCCTTGTGCACCATCTCTTCGGCGTAGACGTTCTGCAGCACCGCCACGGTCACCTCGCTCCCCGCCTGCGCCAGCGCGTCGAAGTCGCCGTAGTCGCCGCCGGCGCGCATCAACAGGCCGACGCCTTCACGGTAGTAGGGGATGGTGAACTCGACCTGCTGGGCGCGCGCCGCGGTCACCGTCATCGCTTGGCAGGAGAGGTCGACGTTGCCGGTCAGCAGGTTGGGGATGCGCGCGTCGGATGACTGGTTGACGAAGCGGACTTTGGAAGGGTCGTTGAACAATCCCTTGGCCAGCAGATGGCCGATATCGGCGTCGAAGCCGACGGTCTCGCCATTCTGGGTGAAATGCCAGGGCGGGTTGGCGGTGCCCGTGCCGATCACGATTTCGCCGCGCTCGAGCACCTCGTCGAGCTTGTCTGCATAGGCCTGGCAGGAGAGCGAAGAAAGCGCCAGGCAGGTACTCGCCAGCGCGAGTACGCGGTGGGAAGCGTTCATGATGATCCTCGAGTCTTTGTTGTGATTGTCTGGTATTTCGGACACAATTCTTGTTTATCGGACGAGAAAAAGCATAATTGGCTTCAGCGGGCCGCGCAAGCACGGTGCCGGGGAGACCAGACGTGAGGAGAGGGAGCGATGAGCGAAGCAACCACAGGGAAGGGGCGGGCTCGGGGGATCGACCGGATCATCGGGCTATGCGACTGCCTGCACCGGGTGGGCCGGCCGGTCAGCGTGCGCGAGCTGGTCGAGCTGACCCAGGCGCCGCGCTCGAGCGTCTATGAGCAGGTCGCGACGCTGCTCGAGGCGGGATGGCTCGAGGAGCGCACCGATGGCCTTTTGTTCTTCGGACGCAAGATGCATTACTTCGGCACCGACTACCTGCGCCATGACGATTTCATCGCCCGTGCCCGCCGGGTGCTGGTCGAGCTCACCGCCGAGCACGCCGAGACCAGCCAGCTATGCATGCTGGAGGGCGACAAGTACGTGGTGGCGCTCTCCGAGATGCCGCCCCGGCCCTTTGCGATCAGCTCAGAGGTCGGCATGGCGACGCCGATTCCCTGGACCGCCTCTGGACGCGTGCTGCTCGAGGGGTATGATGCGGCGGCACTGCATGCTTTCGTCCCGGAAGAGGATTTCATCCTGCCGAGCGGTGAGCGGATCCAGCCTGCGGATTTCGCCGCCGACATCTCCCGCGCCGCGTCCCAGGGGTATGCGGTCACCCGCGGGTTGGTCGATGGCTTCGCCTGCTGCATCGCGGTGCCGATTCGCGACCTGCGGGGCAAGGTCAAGGCGACGATCTGCTTCACCGTGGGCAACGACATCGACGACCAACGACTGGCGATGCTGGTCGAGGTGCTCAGCGAGGCGGGCAGGCGGCTCTCCGAGGTGAGCGTTTCCGGGGCGAGATGAATGCCGACCGGCATCGACCGGGCTTGCACGTAGCCTATCCTTTGCGATGGCGGCTCAGGCTCGCCGCCGCCCCCTATCATTTTACAAGCCGACGTGGAGTCCTATGTTCGCGCAGCTGTTCGCCGTCATGGCACCGGTGCTGGCGGGTGCCGGAGTGGGCTATCTGTGGGTACGCGCCAAGCAGGCCTATCCCACCGATTTCGTCTCCAAACTCACGCTCAACATCGGCACGCCCTGCCTGATCATCTCTTCCCTCGCCGAGACCCGGGTGGATTTCGCCACCTTCAGCGTCATCGCCGGGGCCACGCTGCTCGCGCTTTTCACCCTGGCGATGCTCGGCTTGGTGATGTGCCGGGTGAGAGAGCTCGATTGGAAGGTCTTCGTGCCGGCGATGATCTTTCCCAACACCGGCAACATGGGGCTGCCGATCTCTCTCTACGCCTTCGGCCAGGTCGGTTTCGGCTACGCGGTTTCGATCCTGGTGGTGGTCTCGCTGATCCAGTTCGTGTTCAGCGTCTCGATCGGCTCAGCCCGTCCGCTGCGCGCACTGTCGAGAACGCCGACGATCTATGCGATCGCGATTTCGCTGCTGCTGATGGTGTTCGATCTCAGGCTTCCCTCCTGGCTCTTCAACGTCACCCACCTGCTGGCCGGATTCACCATTCCGCTGATGCTGATCACCCTCGGTGTCTCACTGGCCAGCATCCGGGTGGCCAACCTGGCCGGCGGGCTGGCGTTCGGGGCGGTACGTACGCTCTTGGTGATCCCCGTATGCCTCGCCGCCGGATGGATATTCGGGCTCAGCGCTGCCAACACCGCCCAGCTGCTGCTGCAGCTGTGCATGCCGGTGGCGGTCTACAACTACATGTTCGCCCAGCGCGCAGGGCGTTCGCCCGAGCTGGTGGCGGGGCTGGTGTTCAGCTCCACGCTGCTGTCGCTGTTCTACCTGCCGGTGATCCTCGCGGTGATATTCAGCCTCGAATGAACGGCGCGCAGAGGGCGTTGGTAGCGCCGCCGTAGCCTTTGACGAAATAGTTACGATCGACGGCGATTTCCAGCACTTAGGACATAGGCAGCCGGTGGAAAAACTGCTTAAACTGGCGGCTCCGTCAGATGGAGGTACTATGTCCTTGCGTGTCCTATCTATTCCTTCCGTTGGAAAGCGCTGGTTCTGCGCTTCAAAGCTCGTCGGTGTGACCCTTGCCACTGTGATGCTCGCCGGCTGCTCTTCTATCTGGCCATTCAATCGCGCGGATGAGCCGGCCGAAACCCCGCAGCAGGCCTTGCAGGTGATTCCCTCCCGTCCATCGCCCCAGCAGGCGGCGCAGAGCGACCCCAAGCAGATCGGCCAGCAGGTGTGCAAGTCGCTGCCCAGCAAGCTGTGGGGGGAGTTCATCATGGTCGGTAAGGTCGATGCCATCGGCGAGGACTACCTGATGAAGGTCGACCTCGATCGGGTCCAGCTCAAGGGCCAGCCGAAGATGACCCAGAATGGCTTTCCCAAGAATGTCTGGGCGATGCAGAACGAATGGTACGAGTGCCAGGATCCGGTCTGACCTGGCTGTACCCGGAGCGGACCGGTCGCGGGCTACGAACCTGAGTGGCTTCGATGTTTCGCGCGTGGTCCGCCGCTCGGATGAGCTGTCTCCAACGCTGGTGTCTTCGTTGTCGCGATATGCAAGTGCTTCTCGGCGCAGCGAAAAGTGCTTAATTCAGACTGAGAGGCGCGTCGCGCAACGATACAGCGCGGCTGCTTTTGGTTAGATTGGTGGCAACGCCCATCTTCCAGGAGACGCCAGATGGAAAACCGTAGCTACGGCATCGGTCAGCGCACAGGCGAGCGCTCGATAATCGCCCATAAAGTTCTTCGCAACACCTACATGCTGCTCGCGATGACGCTGCTGTTCTCGGCGGTCACCGCTGCGGCGGCGGTGGGCCTCGGGGTGCAGCGGATGAACATCCTGTTGTTCCTGGTCGGTGCCTACGGACTGATGTTCCTCGTGCACCGCACCGCCAATTCCGCCGCGGGGCTGCTTTCCACCTTCGCCTTCACCGGCTTCATGGGGTTCTCGCTCGGGCCGATCTTGAGCGCCTATCTGTCGATGAGCGGCGGTCCGCAGTTGGTGATGACTGCGCTGGGCATGACCGGGGCGGCCTTCGTCGGCCTTTCCGCAGTGGTGCTGGTGACCCGCAAGGATTTCGGCTTTCTCGCCAATTTCATCTTCGTCGGCATGATCGTGCTGCTGCTGTCGATGCTCGGCGCGTGGCTGTTCCAGCTGCCGGGCATGATGCTTGCGATCTCCGCGGGTTTCGTGCTGCTCTCTTCGGCGCTGATCCTGTATGAAACCAGCCAGATCATCCACGGTGGGCAGGACAACTATATCCTCGCGACCATTTCCCTGTACGTCGCGATCTACAACCTGTTCCTCAGTCTGCTCAGCCTGCTCGGTATGGGTGGTGGCAGCGACGATTGACGCGCGACCTGCCTGAGACGATCACTCCGCCATTTTGAATCGCGCTGGTGGAGTCGGGTGGTTGGCATGTGAGGCCTGGGCCCGTTGTTCACGGGGCCCAGGCCTCGTATCAATGACAAACCCCTTTTAACCCAGCGACGTTTTCCATCTAGGCGAGTCGAGAACCGTTTGGGTCCTAACGCGCCTCTTGCTCGCTTAGATGCGAGGGGCGGTCCCCTCGCGCTCCCCCTGAAAGGGGACGCGCCGCCACGAGATCGCGAAACCCTGGCCGATCAATCGCTTGCCCTCGGGTCGGCGCGCATGGACGTCCCTGTCCGGGCGCGCCTTTTGCGACATCCATGTCGCAAACCCCGGTGCAAGCGATTGCCGGCCAGCGCGCTCTCGGAGGCGGCTGGAAACCATCGTGGCATCTTCAAATACTTCATCGGCAATCTGAGGCCTGGGCCCCGTTGTTTGAACTGACCCCAAGAAGTTGGACGGTTTAGTAAGCTAGGGGCCGAAGGCCTGGGTCCGGTACTGAACCGGGCTCAGGCCTTTCAGTGTCATCTCGATAAGTTCGTGGCCGTGGACGCGGATGTAGTCACGGGTGGTGGGGCACTTAGGCCGGCTTCATCGGCCCGGGCCACGTTCAATCCCGTGCCTTCCGAGCCGGTGCTTCGATGCGGTGCTTGTCGCGGAAGGCGAGGAGGAAGAGCAGCAGGACGATCAGCGCGAACATCGCCGGGAAGAGCCATATACCCTGCCAGGCATGGGTGCCATTGGTCGCGAAGTACTCGGTGATATGGCCCGCCACCCAGAAGCCGATCAGCATTCCCACGCCATAGGTCGCCAGCGTGATCATGCCCTGGGCGGAATTCTTGAATCGTTCGCCCGCTTTGGCATCGGTCTAGATCTGGCCGGAAACGAAGAAGAAGTCATAGCAGACGCCGTGGAGCGCGATACCGATGATCAGCATGAACATCAGTCCTTCGCTGTCGCCGAAGGCGAATAGCGCATAGCGCAGCGCCCAGGCCAGCATCCCGATCAACAGTGTCGCCTTGATGCCGAAGCGGTGGATGAACACCGGCAGCATCAGCATGAAGAGCACTTCGGAAATCTGCCCAAGCGTCATCGTACCGGTGGGATTGGAGACGCCGATCTCGGCCAGGAAGGGGTTCGCATTCTGATAGTAGAAGGCGAGGGGAATGCAGATCAGTACGGAGGAGATGAAGAAGATGGCGTAGTTTCTGTCCTTGAGCAGCCTGAGTGCGTCGATCCCCAATACCTCCTTCACACCCTCCTTCTTGCCGCCGCCGCTCGTCGCCTTCGGCGGTGTCCGCGGCAGGGTGAAGCTGTAGAGCCCCAGCATCAGAGAAGCGACCGCGCACATCAGGAAGGTATTGCGCAAAAGGCCCGCGCCGATCGCCCGGGAAGAGTCCCAGGAAAACACGTAGCTGATCGTGAGCCCTGCGACGATCCAGCCGATCGTGCCCCATACCCGGATCCTGGCGAACTCGCTCGAGGGATCGTCGAGCTGGCGAAACGAGACTGAGTTCACCAGCGCCAGCGTCGGCATGTAGAGAATCATGTAGGCCAGCACCAGCGGATAGAAGGTCGCGAAGTCGTCCGCCAGGTACAGCGCGTACATCAGCGCAGCGCCGCCGAGGTGCAGCACACCGAGGATGCGCTCGGCGTTGAAGTAGCGATCGGCGATCAGCCCAATGATGAACGGTGCGATGATCGCCCCCCAGGACTGGGTGGAGAACGCCATGCCTATCTGGCTGCCGGTAGCCTCGAGATCGCTCGCGAGGAAGGTGCCCAGGGTGACGAACCAGCCTCCCCAGATGAAGAACTGCAGGAACATCATGATGCTCAGGCGCATGCGTATCGTAACCATGCAACACCTCTATGGATCGCTGGGGAGGCCTTTACACAAACAAGGCGTTAGTGCTTGTTGTCCAAACCGAGGATCGCTCGGTTGCGCCCGGGGGTGGGGGCGACGCTCGCGAAGTCGTCGAAAGCATGTTGCGCAGGCTGGATGATCCGCTCCTTGATGAAGCCGGCGCCTTCCGCCGCCCCTTGGCTTGCATCCTTCAGGCAGCACTCCCACTCGAGCACCGCCCAACCGCTGTAGCCATACTGGGTCAGTCTGCTGAAGATACCGTGGAAATCGATCTGCCCGTCTCCCAGTGAGCGGAACCGACCCGGGCGGTCGATCCATGCCTGGTATCCGCCATACACGCCGCTGCGCCCGTTGGGCAGGAACTCGGCGTCCTTGGCATGGAACATGCGGATACGTTCGTGATAGCAGTCGATGAACGCCAGGTAGTCGAGCTGCTGGAGCAGCAGGTGGCTGGGGTCATAGAGGATATGGGCGCGGGGGTGGTGGTCCACCGCGTCGAGGAAGCGCTCGAAGGAGGCGCCATCATGGAGGTCCTCCCCGGGATGGATCTCGAAGCACAGATCGACCCCCTCTTCATCGAAGGCGTCGAGTATCGGCCGCCAGCGCCGGGCGAGTTCGGCGAACCCTTCCTCGACCAAGCCGTGCGGTCGCTGCGGCCACGGATAGAAAAACGGCCACATCAGCGCACCGGAGAAGGTGGCGTGGGCGCTCAGTCCCAGGCGACGGCTCGCCTTGGCTGCGAGCTTCAACTGCTCTACCGCCCACTCGGTGCGGGCGGCAGGATTGCCTCGCCGCTCGACGGGAGCGAAATCGTCGAACATTGCGTCGAAGGCGGGGTGCACCGCCACCAGCTGTCCTTGCAGGTGGGTGGAGAGTTCGCTGATCTCGACGCCCGCGGCCGCGCAGCGCCCCTTGAGCTCATCGCAGTAGGTCTGGCTTTGCGCCGCGGTGGCGAGATCGATGAAGCGTGGATCGGTGGTAGGCAGTTGGATCCCCAGGTAGCCCAGCGAGGCCGCCCAGCGTGCGATGTTGTCGAGGTTGTCGAAAGGCGGCTCGTCGCCGATGAACTGAGACAGGAAGATGGCCGGGCCCCGCATCGTGCCGGTGTTTTTCATAGTCATCGAAGCGCTCCTTATACCTGGCTATCGGCCGCCAGCGGCGTCCACTTGAGTTCGCTTTTCTGGCTGGCGATGACCGCCTCGATGAAGGCCATGCCGCGCACGCCCTGGAGGATGCCCGGCACACCTTCCGCGGTACCGCTGTCACCTCGACGGACGGCTGCGGCGAAGTCGCGATAGAGGTTGGCCAGCGCCTCCAGGTACCCCTCTGGATGTCCGCCTGGCAGACGCGATCGCCGTTTGGCCTCGTCGCACAGGCTGGGTTGGTCGATGCCGGCGCGCAGTACCCGCAGCGGTGCGTTGAGCTCGCGATGGATCAGGCTGTTGGGTTCCATCTGGCGCCATTCCAGAGCGCCCAGCTCGCCGTGGATGCGGATTTCGAGCGAATTCTCCTCGCCGGTGCTGATCTGGCTGGCGGAGAGTACGCCGGTGGCACCCTCGGCCGTGCGCAGCAGGACATCGCCGTCATCGTCGAGGCGCCGTCCCTCCACGTGAGTGCCCAGCGCCGCGCAGAGGGCGTTGACGGTGTGCCCCGAAACGAATTCGGCAAGGCCGAAGGCATGGGTACCGATATCGGCCATGCAGCCGCTCGCACCGGCGAGGGCCGGGTCGGTGCGCCAGGCCGCCTGCTTGTTGCCTTCCGTGGCGGCGCCATCACCCAGCCAGCCCTGGGAATAGGTGACGTGGATCTTGCGCAGTGCGCCGAGCTGGCCTTGGCGGATCATTTCGCGCGCCTGCCAGACGAGGGGATAGCACAGATAGATATGGGCCAGGCCATAGAGCCGCTGGCTGGATTCGATCACCTGCTTAAGTTCCTGGGCCTGTGCCAACGAAAGCGCCGCCGGCTTTTCCGACAGCACATGGAACCCTGCCTGCAGGGCCGCGATGGCGATCGGAACGTGGAGGTGATTGGGCGTGACGATCACCACTGCCTCCATACGCTCCTCGGCCGGGCGCTGGCGCTCGTCCTCTAGCAGGGCCTGCCAGTCGGCGTGGATGCGATCGGCCGCCAGGCCGAGCCGGGCTCCGGTACGCTGGTTGTTGTCGGCCGTACGGCTGAAGCTGCCGCAGACGAGCTCGACGGCGCCGTCCAGAGCGGCGGCCAGGCGATGCACTTCGCCGATGAACGCGCCCTCGCCGCCGCCGATCATGCCGATGCGAACCCGATGCGTTGGGGAGGCTGCCATTGTCTACTCCGATCATGGTGAGCCTCCTGTGCCATCGCGATGGCACTGCGCATGGACCTTGAACCCGAGTAGCATGGCTATGTTGCCGCAAGCAGCGTGGCCGCATGTCTTTTGGTGCCGGGTGCCCGGTGGTGAGAATGGCTCTGGTCGTGGGCTGCTGCGCATTTTGGTGAGCCTGGCTTCCCGTTGGAAAGATTTGTCTTCCCAGAACACGACCGGGCTTGCGGTAACCCCTTCTCCATCGACCCGTTCCCAGGAGCTATGAGATGGCCCACTTACCGGTATTGGATCCATTGGCAGCCTTCGTGGAT
>NZ_JHYY01000037.1 GCF_000621205.1 Halotalea alkalilenta DSM 17697
CGACATGGATGTCGCAAAAGGCGCGCCCGGACAGGGCGGAAAAACTGCTCCTGCGTTTTCCGCATTCCCGCCATCCATGGCGGTCAGATGTCCATGCGCGCCGACCCGAGGGCAAGCGATTGATCGGCCAGGGTTTCGCGATCTCGTGGCGGCGCGCCCCCTTTCAGGGGGAGCGCGAGGGGTCCGCCCCTCGCATCTAAGCGAGCAAGAGGCGCGTTAGGACCCAAACGGTTCTCGACTCGCCAGGATCGAGAGCGTCGCTGGGTCAAAAGGGGTTTGTCATTAATCTGAAGACCGGGGGAGCCTTTTGGCTCCCCCGGTCTCTTTCGCATCGATGAGTGGCGAAACGGCTCAGAGGTTATAGCCGCGCTCGTTGTGCAGGGACAGATCGAGGCCGTTGCCTTCCTGCTCCTCGGTGACACGCAGGCCGATCGTGGCGTCGATGACCTTGAGCAGGATGTAGCTGATGATCCCGGTATAGACGATGGTGAACAGCACGCCCTTGAGCTGGATCCAGAGCTGCAGGCCGATATCGGTGACCTCGCCGAAGCCGCCCAGGGCCGGTGCGGCGAACGCGCCGGTGAGCAGCGAGCCGATGATCCCGGCTACGCCATGGACGCCGAACACGTCGAAGGAGTCGTCGTAGCCGAGCGCACGCTTGAGCGAGGTGGAGGCGAAGAAGCTGATCACGCCGGCCACGGCGCCGAGGATGATCGCCCCCATCGGACCGCAGGTGCCGGCGGCCGGCGTTACCGCGACCAGGCCTGCGATCGCCCCGGTGATGATTCCGAGCAGGCTCGGTTTGCCGCTCTTGCTCCACTCGGCGAACATCCAGCCCAGGGCCGCGGCGGCGGTGGCGATCTGGGTCACCAGCATGGCCATGCCCGCGCTGCCGTCGGCGGCGCCGGCAGAGCCTGCGTTGAAGCCGAACCAGCCGAGCCACAAGAGGCTTGCACCGATCATCGAGTAGCCGAGGTTGTGCGGCGCCATATGGGTGGTCGGGTAGCCTTTGCGCTTACCGATCACGATGCATGCCACAAGCCCGGCGATCCCGGAGTTGATGTGCACCACGGTGCCGCCGGCGAAGTCGATCACGCCCCATTCGCTGCCCATGAAGGCGCCGGGGCCGCCCCATACCATATGAGCGATCGGGAAGTAGACGAAGGTCACCCAGAGGCCGGTGAACCAGAGCATCGCCGAGAATTTCATTCGTTCGGCGAAGGCGCCGACGATCAGCGCCGGGGTGATGATCGCGAAGGTCATCTGGAAGGTGATCCAGATGCTTTCGGGGAAAGTCAGGTTGAGGCTCGAGGTGTCGAGGCCCGAGAGGAAGGCGCGATCGAAGCCGCCGACGAAGGAGCTGAAATTGGTCACGCCCTCGACCATGCCGGTGGCGTCGAAGGTCAGCGAGTAGCCGTAGACCACCCAGATGATGCTGACCAGCGCGGTGATCGCGAAGCAGTTCATCAGCACTGAAAGCACGTTCTTGGAGCGGGCGAGACCGCCATAGTAGAGCGCGAGACCAGGAATGGTCATCATCAGCACCAGCACGGTGGAAACCAGCATCCAGGCGGTATCGCCGCTATCCGCCACCGGCGGCGCTTCCTGGGCGAAGGCGGAGAGGGGCAGGGCGCCGAACAAACCGGCGGCTGGGATCAGGGCGCTTCTCGCTGACATCGTTTGCTACTCCAGACGCAAGGACAGCCGCCGGGCCATTGGGCAGTGGTCAATGGCACAACAGCTGCTTCGTTAAGTTGGGTTTAAATAAGCATAAAGCCTTCCATTGAGATCTAAGTTAAGCAAAATCAATGACTTGAATTTTCAATCGAGGCCTGTGTTCGTCCCTCCGGTCGAGCGTCCAATTCGTGATTTGGCTTAATCCTTTTCAATCATGGTGCACTGGTTTTGCGTTTGCATTAATTGGGTGCGATTTTTTCTCTCTCGCTGCATCGCGCAAGTACGAGTCGTCGTGGACAGGCTGATATCTGCACCTTTATGTTTCGGTGCAAGCGATGCTCATGCCGCTCTCGGGCCGGAGCTGCCACTTTCGGCCGATTGCCCAGGCTTGAACGAATGGGTCGAAAGATCGTTTGATGAAGATATGCGTCAAATTGGTGCATTGATGTGGCCCGGTCGGTCTGCTCAATAGTTTTTCCAAAGCCCCGGGGTGACCAGCTCGACCAAGTGCCGGTCCGGATCGCGGAAATACAGACTGCGACTGCCGCTTGGCCAGTCGGTGCGACCCTCTATCTCGACCTTTTGGTCCGCAAGCCAGTGCTCCCAGGCGTCGACGCTGGCCGGTTCGATGGCCAGGGCAATGTGCAGCGGACCCGCGCCATCATGGGGAGGGATCCGGCCACCGGGCAGTTCGACCGCTGTGGTAGTGCTGCCGCGCAGGAACAGCAGCAATACGGATGATCCTACCGGGAAGGCGGCCAGTCGACGGTCGTGAAACATGGGTTCGAGGCCCAGCACACGGCGGTAGAAATCGACCGCGCGCGCCAGGTCGTCCACATAGAGCGCGGTTTCGACCACGCGTTGGACGGCTGGCGGAAAAGTAGGGGATGAAGCCGTCATGGGTCCTCCTGATAGGGCGGTTTTCAGGGTTTTTCTGGACTTTTGCGGTGAGTTGTCGTTAATTGTCACGATCCTCGGCAGCTTTGCGAGGCGGGCGGTACAACGCCGGGCGCGGGATCGCGCCGTTTTCCACAGGAATCACCCAGACACTCAAGGCGCCTTTGTCCGGCGAGTCCATCCAGGAAAGAGTTCTCGACCATGCGTCAATGCTTCCCTATTTCGCGTTCGCGTGCTGCGCGAATGAGTCCGCCCCTGGCGGCTCTGGCCCTGCTGTCAGCGCTGTTCTGCGCTCCCTTCTCTTTCGCTTCCCAGGCGGATGCCGTCGGTCCCGAGCAGGGGCGTGCCACTTATTATGGCAACCACTTCGACGGCGCACTTACTGCGAGTGGCGAGCCCTTCAGCAACCAGGCGATGACCGCTGCGCACCGTAGCCTGCCATTCGGTACCAAGGTGCAGGTGACCAACCTAGATAACGGTAAGCAGACCATAGTCAAGATCAACGATCGCGGCCCTTTCGTCTCCCAGCGCATCATCGATCTCTCCCAGAGCGCCGCGGAGCGGCTCGACATGGTGGAACGCGGCGTCGCCCGGGTACGGGTCAGCGTGATCGATTGAGCACAGAGCCCGGCAGCGGCCGGGTGAAGTCTTTACCGTCCGAATCGATCGGTTAACCTGAAGTTGGTAAAGCTTCGCCGCGCAGCGTGCTAAGGTGTCGCGGTTTTCGATTCGAGTTCACCGCATGATGCCCTCGCTGTATTCTTCCTCCCGTGTTCTTCCACGCTACGCACTTTGGCCGCTGCTCTGCCTGCTACTCGTTCTCGGCGGCTGCGCGACCGGGCCATCGGGCGCGCCGAGCGGCCAGGTTCAGACCGGTAAGGCTTCTTACTACGCCGATCGTTTTCATGGCCGTACCACCGCCAGCGGTGAGCGCTTCGACCGCAATGCGATGACCGCAGCGCATCGCCAGCTGCCGTTCGGCACCCGGGTCAAGGTGACCAATCTCTCCAACCAGCGTTCGGTGACGGTGCGGATCAACGACCGCGGCCCCTTCACCCGGGGGCGCATCGTCGATCTCTCTCCTCGCGCCGCCGATCGTCTCGGTATGCTCAGAAGCGGCACTGCGCCGGTGCGCCTGGAGGTGATGCGCTAGGCGGTATCGAGGCGCGCGCGGCTTTCAGGACACGCCGAGAGCGGCACCAAGAAAACGGCGGGCGGCCCCACGAGGAGGCCGCCCGCCGTTTTCGCTAAAGCTGCGCTCATTGCTCGAGATAGGTATAGCCCTCGAGACCGGCCTCGAGTTCGTCGAGGAAGGTGCCGCGATCGCTGGCCGAAAGTTCGCTGCGCAGCAACTGGCGCTTGAACCGCTCGCGCAGCTTGGCGACGTCGAAGTTCACGTAGCCGAGCACCTGGGCGACGCTGTCGCCGTTGACCGGCGCGCCGAGATGCCACTGGCCTTCGGCGTCGACCGCCACGTCGATCGAGTCGGTGTCGCCGAACAGGTTGTGCAGGTCGCCGAGGATCTCCTGGTAGGCGCCGACCAGGAACATGCCGAGCAGTTTTTCACCATCGTCGTCCCAGTCCGGCAGCGGTAGGGTGCTCTCGACTCCCTGGCCGTCGACGTACATCTCGAAGCGGCCGTCGGAGTCGCAGGTGATGTCCTGGACCACCCCGCGCCGGGTCGGCGGCTCGTCGAGATTGGTCAAAGGCAGCACCGGGAAGATCTGGTCGATCCCCCAGGCATCCGGCACCGATTGGAACAGCGAGAAGTTGACGAACAGCTTGTCGGCGAGCTTCTCGTCGAGTTCGTCGAGGATCTCGCGATGCGAGCGGTTACGCGGGTCGAGTCTCCCGCGCAGGCGGTGGCAGGCGGCCATGTAGACCGCCTCGCCCTCGGCGCGCAGCTCGAGCGAAACATCGCCGAACACGAATCGGTCCTGCAGGTCGCTGATCGCCTGGAGCACATCGTGGTAGTACTCGGCCAGCACCCGCGGTTCGGCCGGCTCGGCGAGCCACTCGTAGGAGTTCCACAGGATGTCGAGCTGGACGTCGCCCTGGCTGCGCTCGGGCAGTGTCGGGGCGAGCTGGCGCTCCTCGTCGATCACGTTGGTGATCAGCACCGCATGATGGGCGGTCAGCGCGCGCCCCGACTCCGAGATGATGTGCGGATGGGGCAGGCCATGGGTCTCGCAGAGCTGGTGGAAGGCGGCTACCACGTTGTTGGCGTACTCGGGCATCGAGTAGTTGGTCGAGCAGTGGCTGCGCGAACGGGTACCCTCGTAGTCGACCCCGAGTCCACCGCCGACGTCGACCACCTCGACCGGCGCGCCGGCCTCACGCAGGCTCTGGTAGAAGCGCGCGCATTCGCGCAGGCCGCGCTGGATGTCGCGGATGTTGGCGATCTGCGAGCCAAGGTGGAAGTGGACCAGCTGGAGCGAATCGAGCATCTCCTCGTCACGCAGCCGTTCGACCACCTCGATCACCTGGCGTGCGGTCAGGCCGAACTTCGATTTCTCGCCGCCGGAGTTCTGCCACTTGCCCTTGCCCACCGACATCAGCCGCGCGCGCACGCCGATGCGCGGGGTCACGCCGAGATTGCGCGACTCCTCGATGATCAATGAAAGCTCCGAGCTCTTCTCCACCACCAGGAACACCTTGTGGCCGAGCTTCTCGCCCATCAGCGCCAGGCGCACGTACTCGCGGTCCTTGTAGCCATTGCAGACGATCAGCGACGGCGACTCGGAGGAGAGTGCGAGTACCCCGAGCAGCTCCGGCTTGCTGCCGGCCTCGAGGCCGACCCGGCCGCGCCCGCGCTCGGGCGTGGCGAGCAGCTCCTCGACCACCCGGCGCTGCTGGTTGACCTTGATCGGATAGACCGCGGTATAGCCGCCCTGGTACTCGAGCTCGCCGATCGCGCGGTCGAAGGCGCGGCAGAGGTGCTCGACCCTCGAGTGGAGGATGTTGCTGAAGCGGACCAGCACCGGTAGCCGCAGGCCGACGGCTTCGATCCGCCGGGTGAGCTCGGTCAGCTTGATCGCCGGCGTGCCTGCCTCGCCCTTGGGGCGAACCAGCACATCGCCTTCGGCATCGACGTCGAAATAGCCGCTGCCCCACTGGTCGATGTTATAGGTGCGGCGCGCATCCAGCGGGGCGAAGGTCTGGGCACTGGGGGTCATGATGAGCTCCGGGAAAAGGGAGAGCGCCAGGCCAGGCCCGGCGTGCAGAAGATCAGCGAGGAAGCTCGGGCGCGCCGCGCTCGACGCGGGAACGCAGGATGTCGCGATACTGGGTCGGGTCCTTCGGCGTCAGCGAGTGCGCGGGCGGGTCGACGTAGATGACCAGGAGCCTGGACAACCAGTAGCGCAGGGCCGTGAGCTGGAGCATCTTCGGCCAGGCCCGGCGCTCGTCTTCGCTGAACGGACGCTGCGCCATGTAGCTCTCGAGCACCGCACGATAGCGCGCATCGATGATGTCGCCGTTGTCGTCGCTGCACCAGTCGTTGACCAGGATCGCGAGGTCGAACAGCAAATCGCCCGTACAGCCATTGTAGAAGTCGATCAGCCCGGTGAGCCGATCACCTTCGAACATCGCATTGTCGCGGAACAGATCGCCGTGCAGCGCGCCCTGCGGCAGCTCGCTCGAGTAGCCGAGGTGGCTTTCGAGACTATCGAAGCGATCGAGCATCAGCTGCTGATCCTCGTCGCTGAGATAGGCCATCACCTTCGAGTGGTTGGCGCCGATCCAGCGCAAGTCGCGCGGGTTGGGGCGCGAGCCCGGGAAGCTGCGGGAAAGCGCATGCATCCTGCCGAGCAGTTCACCGATCGCGGCGCACTGGACCAGCGTCGGCGACAGCGGATGGTCGCCCGAAAGCCTGGGGAACAGCAGTGCGGGCCGGTTGGCCAGGGTCTGCAACGCCTTGCCTTCGCGGTCGTGCAACGGGCTCGCCACCGGCAGCTCGTGATTGGCGAGAAAGTCGAGCAGTTCGACGAAAAACGGCAGCTCCTCGCTTTCGCCCTGCTCGAACAGCGTCAGTACCAGCGACTGGCGATCAGTGGTGACGAAGAACGTCGAGTTCTCGGTGCCGCTGGATACTTCGTCCAGCGCGACCAAGCGCCCAGCATCGAAGCGTTCGAGGAAAGCGATGACCTGGGTCTCGCTCAATGGTGTGAAAACCGCCATAGGGTTCCTGGGCGTTCGATCCGTGTCTGGGTGCGCCCCAAGCGCTGGGCTCAGGGCGATGAGGGAGAGATTCTACCATCCGGGGCGGCGTACGCGAGATCGACAGAGGGAGAAGATGCGCGCAACTGCATTCGCTCACCAGCGCAGCAGGGTCCACTGCGGAATCGCGATGCGCTGGGTGTTGTTCGGCGAGCGCTGGAAGTTGCCGTCGCCGTTGGAGTCGACCAGGAAGTAGGAAGGACCGACGTTCGGCACCACTTCGATGGCATAGAGCTGGCCGTTGACTCGGTATTCACGCACCGTGCGGTCGTCTTCCTGGCGAGTGGTGATGTCGGGTGCCGGTGCGTCCTGTTGCTGGTCCTGCGCCTGGGCTTGGGCGATGGTCTCGATGCCGATCATCGGCAGCGCCAGGGGGAGGGCGAACAGGGCGCTCAGGAGCGGGACGGAGAGCGTGCGTTTCATGGCATGGTCCTTCGATGGGGCCTCCAGGCCGGAAAAAATGAGGAGGCGATAGGAGCAGTTTAGGCGTTCGTAACGTCTCAGACCATTGGCACTGCGGGTGCCAAATCGACGCACGCTGCGTATCATGGATGGATCATGGGGCCGCTACGCCGCGCGCCTTGCAAGTTCAGCCATTGGGAGCTCTCGATGCCGTCAAAGGCCGCCCCTCCGATCGTCTTCGTCGACGGTTCCGCCTACCTCTACCGCGCCTTCCATGCCCTGCCTCCGCTCTCCACTTCCGATGGGCGTCCCACCGGCGCGGTGCGCGGAGTGGTGTCGATGCTCAAGAGCCTGATCAAGCAGTATCCCGAAAGCCCGATGGCCGTGGTGTTCGACGCCAAGGGCAAGACCTTCCGCGACGAGCTGTTCGCCGAGTACAAGGCGCATCGTCCGCCGATGCCGGACGAACTGCGGGCCCAGATCGAGCCGCTGCACGCCTGCGTGCGTGCGCTTGGCCTGCCGCTTTTGTGCGTCGAAGGGGTCGAGGCCGACGACGTGATCGGCACGCTCGCGCGTCACGCTACCGAGCAGGGACGTGACGCGGTGATCTCGACCGGCGACAAGGACATGGCCCAGCTGGTCAACAGCCATATCACCCTGGTCAACACGATGAAGGGCGAGACTCTGGATCCCGCCGGGGTGGAGGAGAAGTTCGGCATTCCGCCGGAGCTGATCGTCGACTACCTGGCACTGATGGGGGATTCGGTCGACAACATTCCAGGCGTCCCTGGGGTCGGTCCGAAGACGGCGCTTGCGATGCTCACCGAGTATGGCGCGGGGCTCGAGGCGATCTACGCCGATCTCGACAGGCTCAGCGGGCTTTCGTTTCGCGGCGCCAAGTCGATGGCCAAGAAACTCGAAGAGTATCGCGAGCAGGCGTTTCTCTCCCATCGACTGGCGACGATCCGTACCGATTGCGAACTGCCGGTCGGGCTCGACGATCTCGGGCTGCCGAAACCCGATCGAGAGGCGTTGATCCCGCTCTATCGGGAGCTCGAATTCAACGGCTGGCTCGCCGAGCTGCTCGAGGGCGGCGAGGGCGCGGGTGCCCCTGCCGCCGAGGATGGAGCGAAGCCGGTGGGCGAGGAAGGAGTGGAGGTGCCTTCGGCCTTCGGCGAGGTCGACTACCAGGCGGTGGTCGACCGCGCGACGCTGGATGCCTGGCTCGACCGGCTGGCCGAAAGCGAGGCGTTCTGCTTCGACCTGGAGACCACCAGCCTCGCCTACATGCGCGCCGAGATAGTCGGCATCGGGCTTGCGATCGTACCGGGCGAGGCGATCTACGTGCCGGTCGGCCACAGCTATCTCGGTGTGCCCGAGC
This sequence comes from Halotalea alkalilenta DSM 17697, assembly GCF_000621205.1. GTDB lineage: Bacteria > Pseudomonadota > Gammaproteobacteria > Pseudomonadales > Halomonadaceae > Halotalea > Halotalea alkalilenta. The sequence goes on from NZ_JHYY01000037.1 coordinate 8,576, forward strand.
AGCTCGATCGTGACGAGGTGCTCGGCCTGCTCGCGCCGCTGCTGGCCAATCCGGCGATCGCCAAGATCGGCCAGAACCTCAAGTACGACATCGAGGTGCTGGCGCGCTACGGTATCGAGGTGCGCGGCCGGCTGATCGACACCATGCTCGAGTCCTACGTGCTCAATTCCACCGCCACCCGTCACGACATGGACTCGCTGGCGCTGACCCACCTGGGCTACCGCACGGTGAGCTTCGAGGAGGTCGCCGGCAAGGGCGCCAAGCAGATCACCTTCGACCAGGTGGCGCTTGAGTCGGCGGTGCCCTATGCCTGCGAGGACGTCGACGTCACCCTGCGCCTGCACCAGGTGCTGCGTCCACGGGTCGAGGCGCAGGGCAGGCTCCATGAGGTGCTCGACCAGCTCGAGACCCCGCTGATCCCGGTACTGGCGCGGATCGAGCGCAATGGGGTGATGATCGATGCCGAGCGCCTGGCGATCCAGAGCCGCGAGCTCGAGAGCCGGATCAAGGAGCTCGAGCTCAAGGCTTTCGAGGTCGCCGGGCGAGAATTCAACCTCGGCTCGCCGAAGCAGCTCGGCGAAATTCTGTTCGATGAGCAGAAGCTGCCGGTGATCAAGAAAACGCCCAAGGGCGCGCCCTCGACCGCCGAGGCGGTGCTCGAGGAGCTGGCCCTGGACTATCCGCTGCCCAAGCTGATCATCGAGCACCGTGGTCTTGCCAAGCTGAAATCGACCTATACCGACAAGCTGCCGCAGTTGATCGACCCCACCTCGCGGCGCATCCACACCAGCTACCACCAGGCGGTGACCGCCACCGGGCGGCTCTCCTCCTCCGACCCGAACCTGCAGAACATCCCGGTGCGTACCGAGGAGGGGCGCAAGATTCGCCGCGCCTTCATCGCGCGCCCCGGCTATCGCATCGTCGCCGCCGACTACTCGCAGATCGAACTGCGGATCATGGCCCATCTGTCTGGTGACGAAGGGCTGCTCACGGCCTTCGCCGAGGGGCGGGACATCCACGCCGCGACCGCCGCCGAGGTATTCGGGGTCGCTCTCGACAAGGTCAGCGCCGACCAGCGCCGCAGCGCCAAGGCGATCAACTTCGGGTTGATCTACGGGATGAGCGCCTGGGGCTTGTCGCGCCAGCTCCACGTCGAGCGCAATCAGGCGCAGATCTACATCGAGCGCTACTTCGACCGTTATCCCGGCGTCGCGCGCTTCATGGAGAACATCCGTGCCCAGGCCGCCGAGCAGGGCTTCGTCGAGACGGTGTTCGGCCGGCGCCTCTACGTGCCGGAGATCACCTCGCGCAACCACGCTCGCCGCCAGGCCGCCGAGCGCACTGCGATCAACGCGCCGATGCAAGGAACCGCGGCGGACATCATCAAACGTGCGATGATCGACGTCGACGGCTGGCTTCGCGATGAAAGCGAGTTCGATGCGCTGATGGTGATGCAGGTCCACGACGAGCTGGTGTTCGAGGTCGAAGACAAGCAGGTCGAGGGCTTCATCGAAGGGGTGCGCGAACGGATGGAAGCCGCTGGTGAACTCGATGTCGCGCTGCTGGTGGAGGCACGCGCCGGCAACAACTGGGATGAGGCGCACTGAGATCTGCGCCTGTAGCACGATGTCCGTAGGAGCGAGCGATGAGCCTCAATGCGCTGTTGATGCGTGAGCTGGTGCGGTTCACCGCCAAGCGGCGGCTTCGCAACAGTGCCGATGTGGCGGCGCTGCGTGCACAGCTCGAGCGCCTGGAGGCGCGCAAGCCCAAGGTGGAGTACGCCTACGACATCTCGACGCTCGACTTCGGCGGCGTCGAGGTCGAGCGCGTCGCGCCATTGGGCCGATCCGACCCGCGCGGGGATGAAGAGGCGCTGCTCTATTTCCACGGCGGTGCCTGGGTGGTCGGTGAGCCGCGCGGCTTTCGCCCGCTCACCACCCGGCTGGTCGAGGCGGCGGGTGCTCCGCTCTACGGCGTCGACTATCGTCTCGCTCCCGAGCACCCCTATCCCTGTGCATTGGACGACTGCGAGCGAGCTTACCGCACGCTCTTGGACCGCGGCTTCGACCCGCGACGCATCGCCCTGATCGGTGACAGCGCCGGAGGCAACCTGGTCTTCGCGCTGGCGCTGCGGCTCAAGCGCCAGGGGATAGCGCTACCGGCGGCGCTGGTCGGGCTCTCGCCGTGTACCGATCTCACTGCGGGAGGAGGCTCGTTCAAGCGCAACTTCCGCCGTGACGCCATGCTGCCCGCCGAGCGTCTCAATGACTGCATCGAAGCCTATTGCCCTCGCGTGGACCTCCGCGACCCGGAGGTGTCTCCGCTGTTCGGGGATCTGGCAGGGCTGCCGCCGACGATGCTGCAGGTCAGCGACAACGAGATCCTACTCGACGATTCGATCCGGCTCGCCGCGCGGCTGCGCGAGGCGGGTGGCGAGGTCGAGCTGGATGTCTGGAAGGGGCTCTGGCATGTCTGGCAGGCGTTTCCCGAGCAGGTGCCCGAGGCGCGCCGGGCGATCGTCCAGATCGGTGCCTTCGTGCGCCAGTGCTTCGACGCTCGAGCCGAACGTGTAGCGTGATCGGCCACTGACGCCTTAGTCGGAGACGAGCTCGACCTCGTAGCGGTCGCGCCCGCGGCGTTTGGCATCGAGCAGCGCGGCATCGGCGCGGTTGAGCGACTGCAGCAGTGAGTCCCCCTCCTTGTGTTCGCTGAGTCCGCAGCTGGCGGTGATCTTCAGTACCTCGTCCTTGACCTTGATGCTCAGCCGCCTGATCGCCTCGAGCAGCCGCTCGATCACTGGAATGGCTTCGCTGACCCCGCTGTTGGGCAGCAGCAGCACGAACTCCTCCCCGCCCCAGCGACCGCAGAGATCCCAACTGCGGGTCTGGTCGCGCAGGGTGGCGGCGATCGCCACCAGCACCCTGTCCCCGGCTTCGTGGCCGTGCTGGTCGTTGATCCGCTTGAAGTGGTCGACGTCGAGCATCGCGATCGCGAAGGGCTCGCGGTGGCGCCTGGCGCGGTCGCTGGCGCTGAGAATTCGATCGGTCAGCATGCGCCGGTTGGCCAGCCCGGTGAGCGGATCGAACAACGATTCCTGGCGAAGTTCCACGTTGCTCTGCTGGATCGCGCGCTGATAGCGGTCAGAAATCCTGGCGACCTTGTCGAGCCGTTTGAGCTGCCGGTGATAGCTATCTATCAGGCTTTGGCGTTCGAGCAGCGAGTAGCGCTGGAAGCCATCGGAGATGTGCACCAAGCGCTCCATCCGGCTCTGCTGGTGCTTGTAGGCATCGAACAGCTCGGCCAGCGCGATGTGTAGCGGATGGTCTCGATTCGAGGAGGAGGCCAGCAGGGAGGAGACACGCTCCTCGATGCCGACTGTCTCGCGGCTGTTCATGTCGAACCTCAATTCCCATTTAGGGGAGTGATGGCGAACGGGAAGCTGCAATCTTCGCGAAACTCCTCCGCGAGCTCGGCCACGCGCTCGTTGCGTGGAGAATAGTGCCAGGTGACCTGGAGGGTGCGGCCGCCGCGATGGGCCTCTTCGAGCAGATCGAAGATGTCCATCATCGATTTCACCGAGCTGGTATTGAGATAAAGCAGGCCGAGCTCGAGTTTCAGCGGTTGGTCGTCTTCGCGCAGCAGGTAGCGTTCGAGCCACGCGATCAGCGGCGCGAACAGCTCGTAGGAATTCTCCGGATAGGAGTCGCCAGCGAGCTGCACCAGGCCCGTGTCCCAGATCGCACTGACCGAAGGGCTCGACGCAGTGGCGGGGATACAAAGGTCATCCATAGAGGTGTCGTTTCCTAAATCGTCGCTTGGAGACTGAAGAAGCAGCGGCCACCGGGCTGCGGCGTCAGTCGCGCGCTGAGCGGCTGGCTAGATTTTCTCGCGATGTCGAGCAGCCCGAGGCCGGCGCCGCTGTGGCCGTCGGTACAGCGGGGCTCACGCAAGCGGCGCTTGTAGCTCTCCTTCAGCGCCGGCTTGTCCAGCCGGGCCAGCGCCTCGATGGTCGCGACCAGTCGTTCGCCGTCCTCTGGATCGACCAGGTTGCCTGCGCTCACCGCGTAGTGGCCATCCTCCTCCCGCGCGATCGCCAGGGTGGCGATAGCCGTGAGATCGCTATCGCCGCGCTTGCGGCTGTAGTGGCGGATGTTCTGGGCCATCTCGATATAGACCGCGAACACGTCCATGGTCGCGTTGGCCGGCGCTAGTTCCGCCTCCATGTAGCCGCGCAGAGCGTTGCCTATATCCTCGATCAGACTCTTGGAGATCGGTCCGTTGAAGCAGAGCAACACCCGGTGCTCGGCGAAGCTGTCGCGTAGTCCGAGCAGATCGATGGTCTTCATCGTTTCTCCTGGAGAATGGCGAGGTAACGCGGCTCAAGCGGGGTGAGCGCGTTTTTCGAGGGTGATGGCGCCACTTTTCCCCATCCCGCCAACGACCGCGGCGCGTGAACGGCCGAAGCTCTCTGGCCGGATGCCGGGCCTCGATGGAGAATCGATCCGCCATTCCGACCCAGGATAATATCAGCGTGGCGAGAAGTCCCCACTCTCTATCACCAGCAGGGTGATATCGTCGCGCTGGGCCAGTCCTGCTCGATAGTCGTCGATCGCGCCCGCGCAGTGGCTCAGGCTTTGCGGCAAGGGCAGTGCGCTCGCCTGTTCGAGCAGCGCGATGAAGCGGTTGACCCCGAATCCGAAGCTATCTTCCCCCCCGGCCTGGTCGAGCAGCCCGTCGCTGGTCATGTAGCAACGTGCCTTGGAGGGGAAGGACAGCTCGACATTGGCATACTCGCCGCGGCGACGGTGGCCGAGCGGCCGGCGCCCGCCCCGATGGCGGATCACCTGGCCGTCGCACTCGAGGAACAGGTCGAGTTTGGCCCCGGCGAACCGGGCCGAGCGTCCGTTGGCGTCGAGCCAGAGCAGCGCGACGTCCATTTCGGTGGCGAGACCGCGGCGTTCATCCAGCAGCAGCCTCACCAGGCGATCCGTCTCGGTCAGCACCGAGGCCGGGTCGGCGCCGCCGGCGAGCAGGATGGCGCGATCGAGCAGGCCGCGCGCGAGCATCGTCATCATCGCCCCGGGTACCCCGTGGCCGGCACAGTCGATGATGCCGACCAGACAGCCCCCCGGCTCCTCATGGAGCAGATAGAAGTCTCCGCCGACGCGATCGCGCGGCCGCCACAGCACCGCACCGTTCACCCGCTGCTCGAGCCGGGCGGGCAGGATGGCGCTCTGGAGCAGGCGGGCGTAGCCGATCGACTCGTCCAGGGTGCGGTGAGCGCGGCGCATCTCTTCGTTGGCATGCTCGAGCGCTTGGGTGCGCTCGCTGACCGTGCGCTCGAGATCCGAGGTGTGGTTGCGGATCCGTTCGGCCATCTGTGCGAACGCCTGGGACAGCTGGCCGAGTTCGTCGCGGCGCTTGAGCGGAGCGTTGGTGCGGAATTCGCCGCGGGCGATCGACTGCGCGGAGGCGGTGAGCAAGCGCAGCGGATTGAGCAGCAGACGGTCGGCGAGCCAACCGAGCATGATCAACAGCATCGCCAGGATCGACAGCGTCGCGAGGCTCAGATAGGCGAACCAAGGCGCATCGGCATCGCTCAGCTCCTGGGGGGCCACCGCACTGACCATCAGCCAGTTGAGTTCGGGCAGCGACTGCACGGAGATCAGCTGGTCGCGCGACTGGAGGTTCAGGGCCCGCACCACCTGGCTACCCGGGTAGCGCCGAGCCTCGATGATCGCCGAGCTGAGCAGGCCACGCTGCTCCGGCGTCACCAAACTGTAGAGGTTGCGACTGAAATCGAAGTAGCCGGGATTGATCCTGTCCGCGACCAACGAGGCGTCGGGATGAGCGCGAAGGTTGCCCTGCGGATCGATCAGCATAGGTGTGATGCCCGGGCGCCTTTCGCGCAGCATCTCCTCGATGAAGCCCGGCAGCTCGATCCCACTGCCGACCTCTCCGACCGGCCGTCCTAGATGGAACACGGGTACGCTGATCCAGATCATCTGGCGTTCGAGGTGTGCATCGAAGATCACCTGGATGCGCTGGTCGGTGCTGGTGTCGAGCAGCCCGAACAGCCAGGCATCCTCGGTGTCCAGCGGATTGGCCTGGTAGAGCGGTGAGATGAGATCGGCGCTAGGGCTTGAGTCGAGCAGGTAGAAGTGCCGGTCGGCGATCCGATAGGCGAACACCATGTCGGCGTCGAAGTCGTTGGCCAGCCGGGTGGCGTCGGCAACGAAAGCATTCGCCGAGGCGGGGTTCTCCGCACTCAACCAAGCACTCGTGGCCGGCTGTGCGGCGAGCTGGCGGGCCAGCTGCCGACGCTCGGCGATACGCGCTCCGACGCGCTGGGCGATCAGCTGGGTCTGCGTACGCGCATAGTCGACGCTCAGCTGGTCGCGGATCTTATCGATCACCAGTGCGCCGATTATCAGTGCCGGTACCAGGGCCAGCAGGCAGCCTCCCAGCAGTACGAGGATCAACTTGATCCTCAGTCCCAGAGCCGTCGTCAAATCCCTTTCCCCAAGGCCTTGCCGCCCGTTTCCGGCCAAGCGTCGTGGCTTGGCGCGGTGCCGGCCTTTGTCGCTAGTATTCGTCGCCTTCGGCCCTGCCTTGCTTGGAATGTATAGTGTTCACTCCGCCTTGTCCCAGGAGAGTTGAGCATGTCCACCTCGTTGTCGCCGCGCAGCGTGCTGTTCGTTCCTGCCTCTCGCCCTGAGCTGTTCGACAAGGCATTGGCCAGCGGTGCCGACCGAATCATCATCGATCTGGAGGACGCGGTCGATGAGTCGGGCAAGTCCAGCGCTCGCCGGTCGATCGAACTCTGGAGCGAGACCCACCCCGATGCGCGCTTCCTGGTCAGGATCAACGCGCCGAGCCATCCCGCCTTCTACGAAGACCTGCGGCTTTGCCGCCGGGTCGAGGGGGTCGAGCGGGTCATGGTGCCCAAGTGCGAGAGCGCGGATGCGCTGCGCCAGGCCGCGCTGGCCGGCAAGCCGCTATGGGCGCTGGTCGAGACCGCCCGGGGCATCGCCGCACTGGACGCGATGGCGGCGGTCGAGGGGCTCGAACGTTTCGCTCTCGGCGAGCTCGATCTCGCCACTGACCTTGGCCTGGCACGCGGTAGCCAAGGCGCACGGAGGGTGATCGACCAGCTGCGCGTCGCCCTGCTGATCGCTTCGCGGGCCAACCGATGCCAGCCGCCGATGGCCGCCGTGTCGCCGGCGATCGACGACCTGGAGCGGCTCGAGGCCCACGCCCGCGAAGCCGAGGAGATGGGCTTCGCCGGTATGCTCTGCATCCATCCCCGCCAGCTGGCGGTGGCCGAGCGCTGGTTCGCACCGAGCGAACGGCGGCTCGCCTGGGCCCGGCGGGTGGTCGAGCGCGCGGCAGGAGGCGAGGCGGTGTTCGAGCTCGAAGGCGAGATGGTCGACCTGCCGGTGATCGAGGCGGCGCGCCGGCTGCTCGCAAGGGCCTAGGGCGTGCCCTGCACGAGCTACTCTCCCTCCGGCTCCCGGCGGGTCGCCAGCAGGGTGCGCAGCGGCAGTTCGTCCTTGACGATCGGCGATTTGATCACGATGTAGCTGAAGTACTTCTCTATTCCGATGTCCTTGTCGATCAGCGCCTCGATCACCTGCTGATAGCGGGCGATGCTGCTGGTGAGAAAGCGCAGCAGGTAGTCGTAGCCGCCGCTGACAAGGTGGCATTCGAGCAGCTCGTCGACCTGGCGGATGTTCTGTTCGAAGCGCATGAAGTCTTCGCGCCGATGGTCCGAAAGCGTCACTTCGGTGAATATCGTCACGCTGTCGGTGATCTTGGCCAGATTGATCCTCGCCTGGAACGAGGTGATGTAGCCCGCTGCCTCCAGTCGCTTCACCCGCTGCAGGCATGGGCTGGGCGAGAGTCCGACGGCGTCGGCCAGGCTGACGTTGGTCATCCTTCCGTCGCGTTGCAGTTGGACCAGGATGTTGATGTCGATACGGTCGAGTTTGACGGCGATGCCCATGATGAAGAGACCTCCTTGACGCCTACTGGTGCGCGCGCAGCGAGGAAGGACCTCCATCCGCCGTTCGATGCGCGAAGAGCGTCTCATCGGCGGCCTTCCATGCGTACCGCCACGGACATTGTCTTTGATCTCGCGGGAGTCGTATGCGCGGCTCTCTCCCCAGGGGGAGCGCGATTCAGCCTGTGGAGAGACGATGAGTCAGACGATATCAGAACGCAAGGCGTTCTGGTGGGCTCTGATGAACGCGCCCAGGGAAACGAAATCCCGTTTCGAATCAATCGTCTCAGCTGAGGAGGTACGCAGGATGCGACGATACCCCGCAGCACCCTGCGGCGGTGGGCCCGCGCACAGCAGCAGCAGTGCGGGATCGGCGCAGAATGCCTTGATCCGCGCCCTTGCGGCGATAAAGCTTCCGGTGGTCAGGCGCTCTTCGGCCGCGAGCCCGAGCCTTTGGTCGAAGGCGGCGAACTCCGCCGCGTCCAAGGTGGTGACCACCCGCAGCCGGTAGAACTTGCGCAGATACTGAAGCGCCCCCGGCGAGTCCTCGTAGAGCGAGCCGACGCCCAAGCGGCTGGCGAACTCGATGCTCTGCTGCCAGCTCGGCGACAGCGCCCATCGATCGGCCAGCGTACGGTGGACGAAGCAGTGCGCGGAGACCGAGTCCATCTCCTCGTCGGCCACCGAGGTGAGCGCCTCGACGTAGTCGGCGATCACCCGGCTCGGCGGCGGCGGGTCTTCGAGCTGCTCGAGCAGCGGCGAAAGCCCGCGCAGGATCGCGCTGTCGCGATCGATCAGCACGCCGTGAGCATCGATGCAGAGGGTTTGGTAGTCGGTCAGGCGCATGCCGTTCTCCTCCAGATACGACGACGCTCGCGATGGCTCGCGAGCGCCGTATCCTGGTCAAGACAAGTCGAGTCGTACCGCCACGGTCAGGCGATGTCGAGCGCGCGATCGAGGATCGTCAGGGCCTCGTCGATCTGCGCATCGGTGGTGGTCAGCGGGGCGAGGAAGCGAATCACGTTACGCTGTACGCCACACTTGATCACCAGCAGGCCCGCTTCGCAACAGCGCTCGATCACCCCCTGGGTCAGCTCGGCGTCGGCGCTGCGCTTGGCATCGTCCTTGACCAGCTCGATCGCGCACATGGGGCCGAGCCCGCGCACCTCGCCGATCGCCGCATGGCGTGCCTGGAGCTGGCGCAGTCCGGCGTCGAGCCGCTCGCCCATCGCCTGTCCACGCTCGATCAAGCGCTCATGATCGAACAGCTCGAGCACCGCCAGCGCCGCGGCGCAAGCCAGCGGGTTGCCGCCATAGGTGCCGCCGAGCCCGCCCGGAAGCGGCGCGTCCATCATCTCGGCGCGACCGACGACGCCGGAGATCGGCATACCGCCGGCGAGGCTCTTGGCCACCGTGACCAGGTCCGGCTGGATGCCCGAGTGCTGGAAGCCGAACAGCTTGCCGGTACGGCCGAAGCCGGTCTGGATCTCATCGGCGATCAGGACGATGCCGTGACGCCTGGTCAGTTCGCGCAGCGCCTGGAGGAACTCCACCGGCGCGGGCAGGAAGCCGCCGTCGCCCTGTACCGGTTCGATGATGATCGCGGCGACCCGGTCGGCGGCGATCTCGGTGGCGAACAGCGTCTCCAGCGCATCGAGCGCATCGACGCTGCCGATCCCGCGGAAGGCGTTGGGGTAGGGGGTATGGAACACTTCCCCGGCGAACGGACCGAAGTTCTGGCGATAGGGCTGGCTCATCCCGGTCAGCGTGGCGCCGAGCAGGGTGCGGCCGTGGAAGCCGCCATTGAAGGCGATCACCCCAGGGCGCCCGGTGTGGGCGCGGGCGATCTTGACTGCGTTTTCCACCGCTTCCGCGCCGCTGGTGAAGAACACGCTCTTGTAGGGCTCGGTGCCGCCGACCAGCTGGTTGAGCCGCTCGGCGAGCTCGATGTAGGGCGTGTAGGCGGCGACCTGGAAACTCATGTGGGTGACGCGTTCGAGCTGTTCGCGCACCGCGGCGACCACCTTGGGATGGTTGTGGCCGACGTTGAGCACTCCGATGCCGCCGACGAAGTCGAGATAGCGTTTGCCATCGACGTCCCATACCTCGCTGCCGAGCGCTTTGTCGATCACCAGCGGATGCGCGTTGATCACGCCTCGTGGAATCGCACGCTCACGCTTGCGCAGCCAGGGTTGGGAAGGACTGACATCGGTATTCATCTTGGGCTCCTGAGCAAAAGGGGGTGACCGTAGAGAGGCGGCGACCGTGATACCAGGGTAAGTCCGCGTCGCGATCAGGTGCTGTCGTGTTGCCGCTTCCTGCATCCCATTAGGGCTGAATTCACCCTCGCAAACGGCATAAATCACTTCAGCGCCGCTGGCCGCGCAATCTATCTCGAGAGCGCCGGATAGGCTGCGGATCGGCGGTAGCGGGAATGTTTTTCAGCACTTCATGCGTCGTGAATCCGGCTAGCATGGAGCTTTCCTTCAGCGATGCGCGAGGCCGTCATGGTTCTTCTCTACAAAGGCGATATCGAGCGTGGGCGCGAATGGCGCGCGCTGTTCGCCCGCCATGCCGCGGATATCGAGGTGCGCCTGTGGCCCGATGTCGGCGACCCGAACGAGATCCGCTACCTGCTGGCGTGGATGCCGCCGGAGGACATCGCCGAGCGGTTTCCAGCATTGGAGGCGGTGTTCGCCACCTCGGCCGGGGTCGATCAATTCGACATCACCCGGCTGCCGGCGAAGCTGCCGCTGGTGCGTATGCTCGATCCCGGCATCGAACAGGGCATGCGCGAGTACGCAAGCTTCGCCACGCTCTACCTGCACCGCCTGATCCCTTTCTACCAGCGCCAGCAGACGCAGCGGCGCTGGTCGCCCCAGCGGCTGGTGCCAGCGGCGCGCCGGCGTGTCGGCATCATGGGCCTCGGCCGGCTCGGCGCGAGCGTCGCCGAGCAGCTGCGCGGGCTCGGTTTCAGCGTTCGCGGCTGGTCGCGCTCGCCGCGAGAGCTCGAAGGCGTGCACTGCTACGCAGGCGAGCAGGCTTTGCCTGAGTTTCTCGCCGATACCGATATCCTGATCTGCCTGCTGCCGTTGACCGACGCCACCCGCGGGATACTCGACGCTCGCTTGTTCCGCGCGCTGCCTGAAGGGGCGGCTTTGATCAACATGGGGCGCGGCGCGCATCTGGTCGAGGACGACCTGATCGAAGCGCTGGACAGCGGCCGGCTCAGCGGCGCGGTGCTCGACGTGCTCAACGAGGAGCCCCCGCCCGATGACCACCCGTTCTGGGCCCGCGAAGAGATTTTACTCACCCCGCACATCGCGGCGATGACCCTTCCTGACAGCGCCTTTCCGGTGCTGCTCGACAATCTTCGCCGGCATCAGCGCGGAGAACCGATGCGGGGTACCGTCGACCGCGGCAGCGGTTACTGAGCGGCTCGACCTCGAGGACGAGCGGCACCGCCATACCGATGGACATGGCGCATCACTCGGCAGGCGGCGCCAGCAGGGCATGCGGCGCCGCCAAGCTTCGCGCTCAGAGATACTTGAGCCAGGCGATGTCGCGGCGACGGGCCTTGAACGAGGCGAAGGCGCACACCGGATAATAGAGCGCCACGGCCAGCGCTATGGTGGTCGCCCAGACCATCCACATGGCGTCGAAGCCGAAGTACTCGCCCTGGTTGGCGCCCCAGACGCCGACGGCGCCTAGATAGAGCACCTTGAGCACGTAGAGGTGGAGCAGATAGAAGAACATCGGTGCCGCGCCGAACGTGACCAGCTGGGCGATCGGCCAGCCAAGCGTGCCGCTGCCCTGGGCGCGTTCTTGCAGTTGTTCGAACCAGCGCAGCAGCAGTGCTCCGATGCCGAGCGTGAGCATGATGAACAAAAGCGAGGGCGGATATTTGGTGATGTTGAAAAAGCTCATCAGCGTCGAGAGCGCGCTCTGGTGCACCGTCCAGGGCGCGTCGCCGTAGACGTTGATCGCGCGCAGCACGACGAAGCCGAGGATCAGTGCGCAGCCGCCCAGCAGCAAGGCCCGCTTGCGTCGCTCGGGCTTCACCTTCGCGCCGAACAGCGGCCCCAGCGCGTAGCCGAGCGCGATGACGCCGATCCAGGGCAGCAGCGGATAGGAGGTGCGCAGCCGCAGGGTGTCGGCGGCTTCGATCCAACCGCGGTCGTGCAGGATGGCCCAGGGGACGTTCAGCAGGTGGCCGGGAGGGAAGTGCACCCCGTCGAGCAGGTTGTGACCGGCGACGATCGCGATGCCGATGGCCGCCACCGCGGCGCGGGGCAGCCAGACCAGGGCGGAGAGCGCGATCATGCTCAGGCCGATGGCCCAGATGACCTGCAGGTAGACCGTGCTGGGCGGGAATTGGAAGGTCCAGGCGAAGTTCACCAGGGTGACTTCCAACAGCACCAGGAAGAGCCCGCGCTTGAATAGAAAGGCCGATACCGCCGCACGTCCGTTGCCGGGCTTGGATGCGTAGAGATAGGCCGAAAGGCCGGTCAGGAAGACGAAGACCGGGGCGCAGACATGGCTGAGCATGCGGCTGAAGAACAAGTCGGGCGTCGTCTTGTCGACGACCATCGGGTCCAGTACCTGGGCGTGCAGGAAGAAGGTTTCACGCACGTGGTCCAGCAGCATGAAGACGATCACCAGGCCGCGCAGGGCGTCGATCGACTTAAGCCGCGTCGAGGCTCGCGTGGCGCTTTTGGCAGCGCTGCTGGCGTGGGTGGTGATCGAAGGCGAAGCGGAGGAGATTCTCATTTCAGCGTCCGGTGTGTTGTCCGAGAAGGCGCGCGATGATCCTCGGGAACGCCGCTACCCGTGGGTTTCGCCTCATGGGATTCGTTGTTCGAAATGCCGGTGCTTGGTGCCTGTTCGGCTGAAACCGGGTCTCGGGGGCTACCCCCGAGACCGGCCGATGGGCCTTGCGTTCACAGCCCGCCGATGTGAAATGCCTTGTTCTCGAGATACTCATCCAACCCGTACTTGGAGCCTTCGCGACCGAGGCCCGACTGCTTGACCCCGCCGAACGGGGCGACCTCCATCGACACCGAGCCGGTGTTGAGCCCGACCATGCCGAATTCGAGCGCCTCAGCGACCCGCCAGGCGCGTTTCATCCCGCCGGTGAAGAAGTAGGCGGCCAGGCCGAAGGGGGTCGCATTGGCGATCGCGACCGCCTCTTCCTCGGCATCGAAGCGGATGATCGGCGCCACCGGGCCGAAAGTCTCCTCGTTGCAGATCAGCATGCCGGTATCGACACCGGTGAGCAGGGTCGGGGCGACGAACTGGTCCTCGCCTTTGGGGGTACCGCCGATCACCGCGCTTGCGCCCTTGGACAGCGCGTCATCGACGTGCCGGGCGACTTTCTCCACTGCCGCATGGTTGATCAGCGGACCGAGCTGGACACCCGGTTCGAAGCCCGCGCCGCATTTGAGGCTGGCGATCTCCTCTTTGAGCCGCGCGACGAAGCGGTCGTGAATGCCGCTCTGCACCAGGATGCGGTTGGCGCAGACGCAGGTTTGCCCGGCATTGCGGAACTTGCTCACCATCGCGCCCGCTACCGCGAGCTCGAGATCGGCGTCGTCGAATACGATCAAGGGGGCGTTGCCGCCGAGCTCCAGGCTCAGGCGCTTGATGTCGTCCGCGCTCTGGCGCATCAGCAGACGGCCGACCTGGGTGGAGCCGGTGAACGACAGTTTGCGTACGGTGGGATTGCCGGTGAGCTCGGCGCCGATGCCCTGCGGCAGCCCGGTGACCACGTTGAAGACGCCGGGCGGGAAGCCGGCGCGATCGGCGAGCTCGGCCAGCGCCAGCGCCGACAGCGGGGTCAGCTCTGAGGGCTTGATCACGATCGGGCAGCCGGCGGCGAGGGCCGGGGCGCACTTGCGGGTGATCATCGCATTGGGGAAGTTCCACGGCGTGATCGCGGCGACGACCCCGACCGGCTGCTTGAGCACCAGGATCCGCCGATCGCTGCTCGGCGATGGAATGGTGTCGCCATAGACGCGGCGCGCCTCCTCGGCGAACCATTTGACGAACGACGCGCCGTAGCGGATCTCACCGCGCGCCTCGTTCAGCGGCTTGCCCTGCTCGAGGGTCATCAGCGTCGCCAGGTCGTCGAGGTGCTCGAGGATCAGCGCGTGCCAGCGCTCGAGCAGCATCGCGCGTTCGGCGGCCGGTCGCGCGCGCCAGGCCGGCCACGCGGCCTCGGCGGCCTCGATCGCACGGCGGGTCTCGACCGCTTGCAGTGCGGCGATCGCGGCGATCGGTCGATTGCTGGCGGGGTCGATCACCTCGAGGGTGGCGCCGTCGTCGGCGTCGCACCATTCGCCGCCGATGAAGGCTTGGGTGCGCAGCAGCCCGGTATCGGCCAGGCGTTCGAGAGGGAAATCGGGATGGGTCATGATGGTCTTCCTGCTGGGTCGGTGCAGAGGGTTTCAGTGAGCGGCCAAAGCGGACTTGCGCGAAACGGCGAGCCGGCGAGCCGCAAGGCCGCGATCGGTATGCGTATTCATGCCAGGGCTTCCAGCGAATCGGTGAAGCTCGGGCGCGACTCGAGCCAGCCGCGCCTGAGTTCTGGCACCGAGCCGATCAGCCGCTGGGTGTAGGAGTGCTGCGGATTCTGGATCACTTCGCGGCAAGGGCCCTGTTCGACGCAGCGCCCCTGGAACAGCACCATCACCTCGTCGCACAGGGCGCGAACGGTGGAGATGTCGTGGCTGATGAACAGGTAGGAGACGCCGAGTTCGCGCCGCAGCTCGACCAGCAGCTCGAGGATCGCCGCACCGACCACGGTGTCGAGTGCCGAGGTGACCTCGTCGCAGAGCAGCAGGTCGGGCTTGGCGGCGAGCGCCCGGGCGAGGTTGACGCGCTGTTTCTGGCCGCCCGAAAGCTCACCGGGACGCCTCTTGAGCAGCGCCTGGGGCAGCTTGACCAGGTCCATCAGCTCGGCCACCCGGCGCTTGCGTTCACGGCCATCGAGCTCGAAATAGGTATCCAGCGGACGCGTCAGGATGCGCTCGATGCTGTGCGAGGGGTTGAGCGCGTTGTCGGCGCTCTGGAACACCATCTGGATACGGCGGAACTGATCCGGCGTGCGGCCCTTGAGCGTCGGCGTCAGCTCGCGGCGGTCGAACTGCACCGCGCCTCGCGATGGGCCGATCAGTCCGGCGACGGCGCGGGCCAGCGTCGACTTGCCCGAGCCGGACTCGCCGATCACGCCGAGCGCCCGGCCGCGGGCGAGATTGAGCTGGATGTGGTCGAGCACTACTTTGGCCGGTACGCCATCGGCATCGCGCGCGCCGTAGCCGACCTGCAGGTCGTCGATGCGCAAAAGCTCCGCGCCCGGCGTGGTCGGTGGCGGGGAGAGCTTCTGGTCGGGGCGGGCGGCCTCGAGCAGGCTCCGGGTATAGGGGTGGGCGGGATGCTCGAGGATCTGGTCGATCTCTCCCTGCTCCTGGATCTCGCCGCCGTTGAGCACCAGCACGCGATCGGCCATCTGGGCGACCACGGCGAGGTCGTGGGAGACGTAGATCGCAGTGGTGCCGCGCTCGCGCACCACGCGCTTGAACGCGCGCAGCACCTCGATCTGGGTGGTCACGTCGAGCGCGGTGGTCGGCTCGTCGAGGATCACCAGCGCCGGATCGGTGATCAGCGCCATCGCCGCCATCAGTCGCTGCAGCTGGCCGCCGGAGACCTGGTGCGGGTAACGCGCGCCGATGCTGTCCGGGTCCGGCAGCGCCAGCTCACGGAACAGCCCGACCGCCTTGGCCTCGGCCTCCTCGCGGCTCATTACCTTGTGGATCAGCGCGGCTTCGATCACCTGCTCCATCAGGGTCTTGGCCGGATTGAACGAGGCCGCTGCGCTCTGTGCGATGTAGGCCACGCGGTGGCCACGCAGGTCGCGTAGCTCCTTCGCCGGCAGCTTCAGCACCTCGGTTGCGCCGAGCCGCACGCTGCCGCCCGAGATCCGGCAGCCGCGCCGGGCATAGCCGAGCAGGGAGAGCGCAATCGTGGTCTTGCCCGAGCCGGATTCGCCGATCAGCGCCAGCACTTCCCCTGCGGCCAGCGAGAAGCCGATCCGTTTGACGATCTCGACCTCTTCCCCGGCGGAATTGACCGCGGTGACCAGCAGGTCTTGCACTTCGATGGGTTCGCCGAGCATGGGTCAGTCTCCCTGTTGGCCGCGGCTTGCGGAGAGGCTGTCGATCAGCAGGTTGGCACCGATGGTGAGCGTGCCGATCGCGACCGCCGGGGCGATCACCGCCAGCGCCCCTTCGCTCAGGCCGCCGATGTTCTCGCGCACCAGCGAGCCGAGATCCGCGATCGGTGGCTGCACGCCGAGGCCGAGGAAGCTCATTCCGCTGAGCAGCAGGACGATGAACACGAAGCGCATGCCCATGTCGGCGAGCACCGGGTGAATCATGTTCGGCAGCAGTTCGGCCCAGGCGATGTAGAGCCGGCCCTCTCCACGGGTACGCGCCACCTGGACGTACTCGAGGGTGGTGAGGTTGGCCGCCAGGCTTCTCGAAATGCGAAACGCACCGGGGGCATAGCTGAGCACCGCGGTGATGATCAGCAGCGGGATCGAGGCGCCGAAGGCGGAGACCATCACCAGCGCAAGCATCTTGCTCGGAATCGAGATCAGCGCATCGTTGAGCCGGCTGACCGTCTCGTCGAGCCACTTGGGCGCGAGGGCGGCGAGAATCCCGAGGCTTGCGCCGATCGAGCTCGCCAGCAGCGCGGCGATCAGTGCCAGGCCCACGGTGTAGCGCGCACCGGTGAGGATCCGGCTGAGCATGTCCCGGCCGAGGTAATCGGTACCGAGCGGGAAGGCCGCGCTCGCGCCGGCGAACATGTCGTCGCCGACCAGCGCACCGACCGGGTGCGGGGCGAGCATCGGGCCGAAGATCGCCACCAGTATCCAGAAGCCGAACAGGCTCGCGCCGATCCAGCGCATGGCGTGGCGCGGCGCGCGGTTGCGTCGGCTGGGCGAGGCGACGGGCAGCTGACTGCCCGCCGCGCGGGGGGAGTTTGCTTGGCTCATCAGGTTCTCAGCCTCGGGTTGGAGAGGATCGCACAGAGATCGGCGGCGATGACCAGTACCAGGTAGGCGCTGCAGAACAGCATTGCGCAGGCCTGTACCAGCGCCAGGTCGCGGTTGGCGACGGCGTCGACCATCAGGCTCGCGATACCGGGGTAGTTGAAGATCGTCTCGACGATGATCACCCCGCCGAGCAGGTAGGAAAGGCTCAGCGCCACCGCGTTGGCGATCGGACCGAGCGAGTTGGGCAGCGCGTGGCGCAGCACCCGCCGCAGCGGGCCTACGCCCTTGAGCTGGGCCATCTCGATGTAGGGGCTGTCGAGCTGGTCGATCAGGGCGGCGCGGGTCATCCGCGCCATCTGGGCGATCAGCACGCAGCAAAGCGTCAGCACCGGCATCGCGTAGATGCGCATGAAGTCGCCGATGTTCTCGACGCTCGAGACGTAGGAGAGCGCCGGCAGCCAGCCGAGGTGGACGGCGAAGATCAGCACCGCGATGGTCGCGACCAGGAATTCAGGCACCGCCACCATCGACAGGGTGAAGACGTTGAGCACCCGGTCGATCGCGCCGCCGCGGCGCATCGCCGAGATGATCCCCAGCGCCAGCGCGATCGGCACCGAGACCGCGGTAGTGACGCCGGCGAGGATCAGCGAGTTGGGCAGCCGGCCGGCCATCAGCGTGGAGACCGGCAAGGCGTTGCTCACCGACTGGCCGAGATCGCCGCTGACCAGGCCGATCAGCCAGTTGAAGTAGCGCAGCAGCGCCGGCTGGTCGAGGCCGAGCTGGGTGCGCAGCGCGGCGACCTGTTCGGGGGTGGCGAACTGGCCGAGGATCTGCTGGGCGGCGTCGCCCGGCAGTAATGAAGTGATCGCGAAGATCACCAGCGAGACGATCAGCAGGGTCAGCACCCCGGAGGCGAGCCGACCGAGCAGCAGACGCAGGATAGGATTACGCATGGCAGGGCTCCTGAGTGGCCTCTGACGGGGCGCCCGTACGACGGGCGCCCCGCGGGGACGAACGATGGACTAGCGTCGGCCTCAGGCTTCCCACCAGACGTGCTCGGGGAACGAATAGCCCATGAACCCACCGAGTGGGATCGAGCGCTCGTAGCCCTTGAGCCTCGTGTCGTAGCCGTCGATGTCGCTGATGAACACCGGGATGCCGATCCCCGCATGGTCATGGATCAGCGTCTGCATGTCGGCGTACATCTGCATGCGCTTGGCTTCGTCCGGCTCCTGGCGCGAGAGCACCAGCAGCTGGTCGAACTGCTCGTTCTGCCAGCCCGACTCGTTCCACGGCGCGCTCGATTGGAAGAACTGCGAGAGCAGGATATTGGCGGTCGGCCGCGGGTTGATGTTGCCGAAGCCGAGCGGGTGCTTCATCCAATGGTTCGACCAGTAGCCGTCCGAGGGCACCCGGTTGACGGTCAGGTTGAGGCCTGCCTGCTGCGCGGACTGCTGGAGCAGCACCGCCATGTCCTCGGAGCCATTGGCCGCCGGTGAGGCGACGATCGGCAGCCTGGCACCCTGGACGCCCGCCTTGGCGAGCAGCGCGCGGGCGCGCTCCGGGTCGTACTCACGCTGCGGCAGGCCGTCGAAGTAGTAGCGATTGCTCTGGGCGATCGGCTGGTCGTTGGCGATCTCGGCGTAGTTGCGAAATACCGCGCGCTTGATCTGCTCGCGGTCGAACAGGTACTTCATCGCCTCGACGAATTCGGGCCGGCTGGTCGGCTCCTGGTCGACGCGCATCACCAGGTCGCTGTAGTTGCCCGAGTTGCTCGCCTTGATCGCATGGGCGCCGGAGTTCTCCACCCGCGACGCGGAGCGGCCGCTGACGTTGTTGACCAGCTGCACGTCGCCGGAGAGCAGCGCGTTGACCCGCGAGGATTCGTCGCCGATCCCGACCATTTCGATCTCGTCGAGATAGGGGCGGCCTTCCTTCCAGTAGTTTTCGTTGCGCACCGCCACCGAACGCACGCCGGGATTGAACTCCTGGCAGCGGAAAGGACCGGTGCCGATCCCCTTGGTGAAATCCGTGGTGCCGGCCTGCACGATCATCATGTGCGATACCGCGAGGATCGAGGGCAGCTCGACGTTGGGCGAGCTCAGCACGATCCGCACCTGGCGGTCACCTACTGCCTCCACGGTGGAGATCTGCTCGGCCAGCGACATCACCTTGGAGCCGGTGTTCGGGTCCTTGTGACGGCCGAGCGAGAAGATCACGTCCGCGGGCTCGAGCGACTTGCCGTCGTGGAAGGTGACCCCTGAGCGCAGGGTGAACAGCCAGGTCGTGCCGCCGTCGGTGGTTTCGAAGTGCTCGGCCAGCGCAGGCTGGGGCGTGAGCGTTTCATCGAACACGGTCAGGCCGTTGTAGAACGTCGCATGGCGGACATAGTCGATCGCGGTCGCGCCCAGGGCGGGGTCGAGGGTATCCGAGGTCGAGGCCGAGTGAGCGGCCACCCGGATGCGGCCGCCGCGGGTGGGGGTGCCCGCGGGTTCGGCGGCATAGCCGAGGCCGCTGCCGAACATCGAGCCCGCGCTCGCGGCGAACAGGCCAGCGGCGCCGAGGGCCTTCAATGCGTCGCGTCGCGACAGGCCACGGTGCATCGCTTCGAACAGCCGAGTGCTTTGTTCTGGGCCGATCAGCCCGGGAATGGAGTTCTTGTGGTCGGTCATTCGGCTTCTCCGTCGTGCGTTGGGATTTTTGTAGTGCCTGGAGGCAGCTTTATCGGCTGGGCGGTGTCGTTAGTGGAGGCGGTCCTGCAGTCGATACCAAGCGCCGACCAGCGGCAGGAACCAGGGCTTGCCGAAGTGGCCTGGAATCGCTGGCCAATCGAAATCCGCCCAGGGGTTGGCGTCGGCGGCGCCCAGCAGCGTGGCGGCCATTCTCTCGCCCATGTGCACCGACATCTGCACGCCGTGACCGCTATAGCCCATCGAATGGTACAGGCCGTCATGGCTGCCGGCGCGTGGTAGCCGGTCGCGGGTCATGTCGACCAGACCGCCCCAGCAGTAGTCGAGCTTCACCCCCGCCAGTTCCGGGAAGGTCGCCTCGAGCCCGGCGCGCAGCAGCGCACCGCTCTTGGCATCCGAGCGGACATTGGACATGGCGAAGCGGGCCCGGCCACCGAACAGCAGGCGGTCGTCCGGGGTGACCCGGAAGTAGTGCCCGATGATCCGGCTGGTGACGTAGGCGCGCCGCTTCGGCAGCAGCCGATCCAGCCGTTCGCGATCGAGCGGCTCGGTGACCACGATGAAGCTGCCGACCGGCGCCATGCGGCGGCGATACCACTGGAGCGGGCCGGTCTGCGAGGCGCCGGTACTGATCAGCACCTGCTTGGCTTCTATCTCTCCGCGCGCGGTGGCGATGCGCACGCCGCTCGCGCGGCGGTCGATCGCGCTGACCGCCGCGTGCTCGAAGATGCTGGCCCCGTGGCGCGCCGCCGCAGTGGCCAGGCCGACACCGAAGCGGCCCATATGCATCTGGCCGCCGTTGCGCTGCAGCAGGCCGCCGTGGAACAGCGGCGAGGCGACCTCCTCACCGATCCGCGAGGCGGGGATCATCTCCACGTCGCGATCCACGTCCTGGCGAATCAGCTCGCAGGTGCGCGCCAGCTGCTCGTAATGCGCAGGCTTGGCCGCCAGCTTGAGCTTGCCGTGCCTGAGGAAGTTGCAGTCGATGCGTTCGTCGCGAATCACCCGCTCGACGCTCTCCACCGCATCGGCATAGGCCCGGTAGCAGCGCTGCGCGCGATCGCGGCCGAGTCGCGCGACCAAGGCGCCATAGTCCTGGGCGACGCCAGTGTTGCACTGGCCGCCGTTGCGCCCCGAGGCCTCGCCGATGATTCGGCCGGCCTCGAACAGTGCCACCGAGGCACCGGCGCGGGACAATGTCCGCGCCGCGGAGAGCCCGGTGAAGCCGCCGCCGACCACCGCGACATCGAAGCGGCCTTCGGGCGGCGCGCTCTCGGCATGCTCGAAGGGTGGGGCGGTATCGAGCCAGTAGGATTCGAATTTCACCGTTGAAGCTCCCCGGAATGGATCAGAGGCCCACCAGCGCAGGCAGGCCGCGGATGTCGGCGATCTCGGTGGCACCGTAGCCGGGCGCATAGGGTTCATGGCTGCGGGCGACGAAGGCCTTGTCCTTGATTCCCATGAAGTGCGCCGACATCAGGTCGTAGCGGAAGCTCGAGGAGACGTGGAGCAAGTCTTCCGGATTGCAGCCGAGGGTGTCGATCATCGCCTCGAAGGCGGTCAGCCGAGGCTTGTAGACCTTGAAGGTGTCGGCGGTGAAGACCTTGTGGAATGGCACCTCGAGCTTGGCGACGTTGGACATGATCTGATCGTCGCAGGCGTTGGAGTAGATCACCAGCGGGATCTTGCCTGCGATCTTCGACAGGCCCTCGATCACGTCGGGATGCGGGCCCCAGGTCGGTACCGCATCGTAGTAGCGCTGGCCGTCGGCATCGATGTAGTCGATGCCCCAGCGCTTGCAGGTGCGCTCGAGCGCGCCCTTGACCACCTCGACGTAAGGCTTCCACGGGCCCAGCACCTCATCGAACCGATAGGCGCTGAAATCGCGGATGAAGCGCTCCATCCGCGCCGGCTCAGGGATCCGTTCGGCGAAGAGCTCACGCGTCATCGTCGCCATCTGGAAGTTGGTCAGCGTGCCGTAGCAGTCGAAGGTGATGAACTTCGGACGCATGATCTCGCTCATGAGGGTGTTGTTCCTTTGTTTTATCGAGTGGTCGAGTGGTCATGGAGGTGGAAGGCTGAATCGCGCCCATGGGTCCATTACAGCATCGCGGCTTTGGAGCAGGACGCTGAAAGCGCGGCTGGTGCGGAACAAAAAGCTTTTTTCCCTGGCCGGGGCAGCAGGAGGTGCGGCTGGGACGAATGGCGATTGGCCGCCTCGCCGTCGCTTCCACCGCCCGGCGGGTCACATCATCTTCGGCTGGCGTATCTCGCTGCCGTCGCTGAAACGCTCGAGCCTGAAGGCGGCGGGGTCGACGATCGGAGTATCGGATACCGCCAGGTCGGCGATCAGCCGTCCCGCGCCCGGGCCGATGCCGAAGCCGTGGCCGCTGAAGCCCGAGGCGATGATGAACCCCGGCAGCTGGTCCACCGGCGAGATCACCGGAATGATGTCCGGCGTGCTATCGATCAGCCCGCCCCAGGCTCGCTCCGCCTTGATCCCGGCCAGTGCCGGGTATTCGCGTACCAGTGAGGTCAGCGCCTCCTCGACCATTTGCTGGTCCGGACGAGGATCGAGCACCCGATGGCGCTCGAACGGCGAGACGGCGTCGAGCGCCCAGCTGCCGAGCGCCTCGGGGCCGGAGAAGAACGAAGGGCCGACCCGGTACTTGAGCTTCGCCAGGCGGCTCTTGAAAGCGACCCGGAACTTGGGTGCGTGACGCAGCCCCTGCGGAGTCAGTTCGAATCGTCCGCGGCCCGAGATCGAGAGCGAATAGGCGCCGTCGAGGCGCCTTCTCAGGGCGAAGCCAGGGGTCGCCAGCCCGCCGGAGATGACCTCCGCGGCTGCGGTGGTCTTCAATGCGGTACCGATCACGTTCAAATTCGGCAGGTCGATGCCGTGCCGCCGGCAGAAGCGTGAGCTCCAGGCGCCGCCGGCGCAGACCACTTTCTGTGCCTTGATCAGGCCGCGTTCGGTCCAGACCCCGGTGACCTTGCCGGCGCTGATGTCCAGCCCGCGCACCGCGCAGTTCTGATGGACGAAGGCGCCGAGATCCCGCGCCGCCGCCGCGAGCGCGGGGCTCGCCAGCGAAGGCTCAGCGCGTCCGTCGCTGGGCGACCACAGCCCGCCGAGCCAGTCGCTGGTGCTGCCGGGAGTGCGCTGCTTGGCTTCGCTGGAGGAGAGCATGTGGCTGACGAAGCCATAGGCACGGGCCTTGTCGATCCAGGCTTCCCAGGTCGCGAGTTCCGCGGCCTTGGTGCTGGCGTAGACCAGCCCGGAGCGGCGAAAGCCGAGCTCGCGCCCGGTCTCCGGGCCGAGCTCCTCCCAGCGCCGAAGGCTGTAGATCGACAGTGGCAGCTCAGGGAAGTCGCGGTTCTGCTGCCGGCACCAGCCCCAGTTGCGGCTCGACTGCTCCGCGCCGATCCGGCCCTTCTCCAAGAGCGCCACCGAGACCCCCTTGCGCGCCAGTTCATAGGCCGCCGCGGTCCCGACGATCCCACCGCCGATCACCACCACGTCGACGCTCTGCGCAAAGGTGGCGCTATCGCGAACGGCTTCTACATGGGCCCCCATTTTTCCACTCCTGTTGTTCGGTTGTTGTGGTCAGGCTGCCAGCGACGCATCCCGCGCGCGCCGGCGCGCTAGCTCGCGGCGATGTCGATCAGCACGCTTTTGTAGCGCAGATTGGCCAGGTAGGCCTCGCGGCCGAGGTCCTTGCCGATGCCGGAGCGCTTGTAGCCGCCGGTCGGCAGGATGTAGTCGTCGCTGCGCCCGTAGCGGTTGATCCACACCGTGCCGGCTTCGATCCGGCGCACCGCGCGCAGCGCGCGGCCCAGATCGGCGGTGTGGACACCGGCGGCGAGGCCGTAGGTTTCGTGCTCGGCCAGGGTAAAGGCCTCTTCCTCGTCGTCGAACGCCTGGATGCTCAGCACCGGGCCGAAAATCTCCTCGCGCACCGCTGGGTTCTCGGCATCGTTCACCGCCAGCAGGGTCGGGCGATAGTAGTGGCCGCCCTCGATCGCGTCGCAGACGCCGCCACCGCTCAGGCACTGCGCGCCGGCGGCGCGGGCACGCGTGACGATCTGGTCGATTCGTTCGAGCTGGCGGGCGGAGACGATCGGCGCGAGGGTGGTGCCGCTTTCCCAGGTGCGGCCAGGGCGCAGTGCGTCGAACAGCCGTCCGATCCGCTCGACCACCGGCTCGAGCAGCGCGCGCTCGACCAGCAGTCGCGAGCCGGCGACGCAGACCTGGCCCGCGTTGGCGGTGATCGACGCCGCTACGGTACGAATGGTGCGATCGAGATCCACCGCGTCGGCGAACACCAACTGCGGGCTCTTGCCGCCGAGCTCGAGCGTCGCGGCCTTCGGCCCCGACTGCGCGCAGGCCTGCATGATCGCGCTGCCGGTAGCGGTCGAGCCGGTGAAGGTCACCTTGCCGATCTTCGGGTGGCGACACAGCGCATCGCCTGTGGTCGGGCCGTCGCCCTGGATGACGTTGAGGATGCCGGGCGGAATACCGGCCTCGACCGCGAGCTGCGCCAGCCTCACCGCAGAGAAGGGCGTGAGTTCGGAGGGCTTGAGCACCACTGCGTTGCCGGCGGCGAGCGCGGGACCGACTTTCCAGCAGGTCTGGCTGAGCGGGAAGTTCCACGGCACGATCGCGCCGATCACCCCGATCGGTTCGGCGACCTGCATGCCGAAGCTGTCGCGTGCGGTGGCGGCCACTTCTCCGCCGTGCTTGTCGGCGAACTCAGCGAAGAAACGGATGCCCTCGGCGGTGTAGGGCACGTCCCAACTGATCGCCTGGTCGATCGGCCGGGTCGAACCGAGCGCTTCGAGCGCCGCCAAGCGCTCGGTCTCGGCCTCGACCAGATCGGCCCAGCGGCGCATCGCCCGCGCGCGTTCGCGCGGCGGCCGGCTGGCCCAGTCGGAGCGCTTGAAAGCGCGCCAGGCACTTTCCACCGCTTCGTCGACCAGCGTGGCATCGCCGAGCGGGAGCCCGGCGTAGACCGCTCCGTCGGAGGGCCGGGCGATATCCAGCACCGCAGCGGCAGGGCGCAGCCGGCCATCGATGAAGTGGGCGCTCGGGACCTGGATGTCGGCGGGGTCGAAACTGGGCATGGGGAGACTCGTTGGGTGACGGTGGTCGATGACTTCCATGCTAGGGAGTTTTCCCCGGCACAGGGTGCCGAGCTTGGTGCCGCCCAGCGCAAATGATGCGTTCCTGGCGCGCGGTTTCATCCGAATCTGCCGAATTCGCGCGTCCTGGGCCTGGGCGGTGGCAAATGCCGGTGGCGGATGCCTAGAGTAGGCGTCCTCCGGAACGACATGGAAATCGTCTAGATGTCCTCGCCCGATGCTTGCTCTAGTCTCGCGCTGCACCCGTTCGCCGCCGCCGATCTCGACGCCGCCCACCAGCTCTCCCTGGCACTCGCCTGGCCGCACCGGCGCGAGGATTGGGCGCAGCTGCTGCGGGCGGGCGAGGGGCTTGCCTTGGTCGACGGCGAGCGGCTGGTCGGCACCGCCTTCTGCCTCTCGCAGGGGCGCTGCGCGAGCGTCGGGCTGGTGATCGTCGCCGACGATCACCAGGGTCGTGGGCTGGGGCGGCGGCTGATGCAGGAGGCGCTGGCGCTCGCGGGTTCCCGTACCGCGCTGCTGGTGGCCACCGAGGCCGGCGCGCCGCTGTATCGCAAGCTCGGCTTCGAGCGGGTCGGAGACGTTCACCAGCACCAGGGCGAGGCGCTTCCTCAGGCGAGCGCCGCGCTCGGTACCAACGGCCTGCGCAGGCTAGAAAAGGCCGATCGCCACGCGCTCGAGCAGCTCGCCGAGGCCGGCAGTGGCCATTGCCGCGCGCCAGTGCTCGGAGTCGCGCTCGACGCCGCCAACGCGGCCGTCGGCATCGAGCGCGACGGCCGATTGGTCGCCTTCGCCCTGCGGCGGCCCTTCGGCCGTGGCGAATCGATCGGGCCGATCTATGCTGAAAACCAGGATCAGGCCGAGCGCCTGGTCGATGCGCTGCTCGAAGACGCAGCCCAGCGCTTCATGCGCCTGGACGCGATCGACGATGCCTTCGACCCCGACTGGCTGGCGGCCCGCGGGCTCGTGCGCGTCGACAGCCCGATCCGGATGGTGCGCGGCGAGGCCCCGAGTCCGAGCGGTGCGACCCGGCAGTTCGGGATGATCACCCAGGCGATGGGATAGCGCATCGGGCGCTCATCGCCGCGCCACGCTTATCGCTCGTGCTTGTCGCCGATCCTCTCCCGGTGCGAGGATGAGTCGAGTCATTGAGTCCTCGATGGAGATCAGCGCAGATGAACGCAGCCGTAGAAGAGAAGGACAAGGAAACCTCGACCAGCGCCAAGCTGCTCGAATGCATGATCAACGCCCGCAAGGTCTTCATCACCGGCGAGATCGACCAGAAGCTTGCCCGCGAGACGGTGCAGCAGCTCCACGCGCTGGACTATCTGAGCCACGAACCGATCCAGGTGTTCATCAGTTCTCCCGGCGGGCACGTCGAGTCCGGCGACATGATCTTCGACGCGATTCGCTTCATCGAGTCGCCGGTGCTCACCATCGGCTCCGGTTGGGTCGCAAGCGCCGGCGCGCTGATCTTCGTCGCGGCGAAAAAGGAGAATCGCTACTCCCTGCCGAACACCCGCTTTTTGCTTCACCAGCCGTCGGGCGGGTTTTCCGGCCAGTCGAGCGACATCGCGATCTACTCCAAGGAGATCCTGCGAATGCGTGAACGGCTCAACCAGATCTTCGCCGAGGCGACCGGCCAGCCGATCGAGCGGATTCGCGAGGATACCGATCGCGACTTCTGGCTCTCGTCCTCCGAAGCGGTGGACTATGGCCTGGTGAGCAAAGTGGTCAGCTCCGCCCGCGAGCTGCATTGAGCGTTGCGTTCGCGCCTCTTCCCGGTTGGAAGGGGCTCGAACGATCCTGCCGAAACCGCCCGCCAATAAAGCATTCCCTCTCGTCGCTGCGACGATTTCCAGCCGCCGTCGTTCGTCCGCGCTCGGCATACTGATGATGAAGCAAGCCATAACGAACAACTTCATCGGAGCTTTGCGAGGCGCATATGTCATTTGAGCAATTCAAGGCACTGACCTTCGACGTGGTCGGTACGCTGATCGATTTCGAGCGCGGTATCCTCGAGCACCTGCGCAAGTCCGTCGGTGACGCTGCCGAGAGCGTCAGCGACGAGGACATCCTCGCGGTCTATCGCGCGTCACGGGAGCGCCACAAGTGCGCGCGCTATCCCGATGACCTCGAGCGTACCTACTACGACATCATCTCCGCCTTCGGCTGGCCCGAGTCGCCGGGCGGCGCGCGTGGTTTGATCGAGTCGGTGAAGGATTGGCCCGCGTTCCCCGATTCGGTCGACGCGCTCAAGCGGCTGAGACGGCACTTCAAGCTGGTGGCGATGACCAACGCTCGCCACTGGGCGCTCGACCATATGGCCCGTACGCTGGACCAGCCGTTCGACGACAAGATTTCGGTCGACGACGTGCGCTTCGAGAAGCCCGACCCGCAGTTCTTCGCCTATGCGCGCGGTCGCCTCTCCACCCAGGGCATCGTCTTCGAGCAGATCCTCCACGTCGCCCAGAGCCAGTATCACGACATCGGCGTCGCCAAGCGGCTCGGCTACCAGGTGTGCTGGATCGAGCGGCGCCATGGCCTGCCGGGGCCGGGCGGCACCCAGGCGTCCGAGTACACCGAGCCGCACCTGCACTTCACCACGCTTGCTCAGCTGGCCGACGCTGTCGAAGCCGAGCTCGGTTGACTCCTCCGCGCCCGCGCTTGTGCGGGCGCTTGGTTCTAAGGCACTGCAATGTCTACCAATGGTATCGATTCGCTCTGGGCGGCGACCGCCTCGGCCGCGCCGCAAACTCCGGCGCTGCGTGGCACCCATCAGTGCGACGTAGCGATCATCGGCGGCGGCTTCACCGGGCTGTGCGCTGCGCACCATATCGCCGCCGGCGGCCGCGCTCCGCTGCTGCTCGAGGCCCGGGAGCTGGGCTTCGGCGCCAGTGGGCGCAATGGCGGGGTGGTCACCGCCAAGTTCCGGGTCTCGTTTCGCGAGCTGGAGCGCCAGCATGGCCTCGAGATCGCGCGGCGGATGTACCAGATGGGCTATGCCGCGATCGACCACCTGGAGACGATGACCCAGCAGCTCTCGCTGACCGCGGCGGACTTCCAGCGCCGCGGCCACTTGGCGCTCGCCCATACGCCGCGGGCATTGCAGGGGCTCGCTGCGGAAGTGGCGTGGATCGAACGCGAGTTCGGCAAGGGCGCCGCGCGGCTGCTGTCGAAGGAAGAGATCGAGCGCGAAGTCGCGGTGACGGGCTTCCATGGCGGGCTGTTGAGCCCCAAGGCGGGGGGCGTCCATCCGCTCGAATACCTGCGCGGCATCGCCCGCGCCCTGGTGGACAAGGGCGTCGCCGTGCACGGCGATTCGCCGGTGAAGCGGATCGAGCAGCTTGGCGACCGGGTGGTGGTCGAGACCGAACACGGGCGGGTCGAGGCGGGGCGGCTGATCATCGCCACCAACGGCTATTCCGACCTGACCCCGGCGACCCGCGCGATGCATCGGCAATTGATCCCGTTTCGCAGCGCGATCATCAGCACCGCGCCGCTGCCTGCCGCGCTGATCGAGCGGATCATGCCCGGTCGGCGGCTGTGCGGCGATACCAAACGGATGCTGCGTTGGTTCCGGCTGGTCGGCGACCGGCTGATCTTCGGCGGCCGCGGCGCCTTCGGGCGTGAGGATTCGAAGCAGGCCTTCGATGAGCTCGAGCGCAGCATGCGCGCGCTGTTCCCGGCGCTCGAGGGTATCGCGGTCGAGCATCGCTGGTCCGGTCTGGTGGCGATGACGCTGGACTACCTGCCCCACGTCGGCCGGATCGGCGAGCGGGTGTTCTATTCGGTCGGCTACAACGGCTCGGGTGTGGCGCTGAGCGGCTACATGGGCAAACAGCTCGCCGCGCTCAGCGCAGGCGAGCCGGTATGGCTGGGGCCGCTCGAACGCCAGACGGCGCAGGAGATCCCGCTGCATGCCCTGCGCGCGCCCGGCGTGCGCTTGGCCGCCGGTTGGCAGCAGCTGCTCGATGCGCTCGGCCGCTAGCGGCCGAGCGCATCGACGCATTCAGACGGTGCTGGTCAGGCCGCCATCGACATAGACGATCTGGCCGTTGACGAAGCTTGAGGCGGGGCCGGCGAGGAAGATCGCCGCCCCTTGGAGCTCTTCGACCTTGCCCCAGCGGCCGGTCGGGGTGCGGTTGCACAGCCAGGTGGAGAACTCCTGGTTCTCGACCAGCGCCTTGTTCAACTCGGTCTCGAAGTAGCCCGGGGCCAGGCCGTTGACCTGGATGTCGTAGCGCGCCCAGTCGGCGCACATGCCCTTGGTCAGCATCTTCACCGCGCCCTTGGTGGCGGTATAGGGCGCGATGGTCTGGCGGCCGAGCTCGCTTTGTACCGAGCAGATGTTGATGATCTTGCCGGCGCGCCGCTCGATCATTCCCCGTACCACTCGCTTGGCGACGTAGAACACGCTGGTGAGGTTGGCGAGCAGCAGCTCGTCCCAGGCGCTCTCGGTGAACTCGTGCAGCGGCGCGCGGCGCTGGATGCCTGCGTTGTTGATCAGGATATCGATCGGACCCTCTTCCTCCAGCGCGCTGATCCCCCTGTCGACCGCATGGGTGTCGGTGACGTCGAACGCCGCGGTCTCGACCTTGATGTCCAGCGCCGCGAGCCGGTCGGCGGCTGCTTCCAGCCTGCGCGGGTCGCGGCCATTGATGATCACCGTAGCGCCTGCGCCGCCGAGGCCCTCGGCGAGGGCGAAGCCGATGCCTTGGCTGGCACCGGTGATCAGCGCGCGCTTGCCGGTAAGATCGAAGAGTTTCAGTGAGGGTAACGCGTCGTGCATGGTATCGATTCCTCGAAACGTTGAACGAAGCCCAGGCTGCGCCCGGGCCGGGATCAGAAACTCAGCTGGACCTTCATCGAACGACGCTTGTCGCCGGCCAGTTCGAAGGCTTCGACCGCTCGTTCGACCGGCAGCACCTGGGTCAACAGCGGGGCGACATCGAAATCGTCGCGGCCGAGGGTGGCCACCGCCGCCTCGAACTCCTCGATGAAGCGGAAGGTGCCGCGCAGGGATATTTCCTTCACCACCAGCATCGACAGCGGCACCTGTACGTCATTGCCCATCCCGATTTGGACGATGGTGGCGCGGGGCCGAGCGACCTCGAGCGCGGTGGCAAGCCCAGGGGCGGATCCGGAGCACTCGAACACCACGTCGAAATGGCCCTTGTCGCGCTTGTACTCGTCGAGTTTGCTGGCTGCGTCCATCACATTGATCGTGCGGGTGGCGCCGAGCTCGGCGACGGTGGCGAGCGGTGCGTCGAGCAGGTCGGTGACCACCAGCTCGCGGGCGCCGGCGAGCTTCGCCACCATGGTGGTCAGCGCACCGATCGGCCCGGCACCGGAGACCAGCACCCGCTTGCCGAGCAGGTCGCCGGCCTGGCGAGCGGCGTGCAGGCACACCGCCAGCGGCTCGGCGAACGCCGCCTTCTCGAAGCCGAGGCCTTCGGGCAGCGGCACGATCTGGGCCCGCTCGCACACCAGTCGTTGGCGAAAGCCGCCGTGCACATGGGGCATGCGCATGGCGCTGCCGTAGAAGCGCATGTCGAGCGCGTGGTTGGTCAATCCTTCACGGCTGTACTTGCACGGCGTCGGCACGAAGCCTGGGTTGATCGCGACCGGCGTGCCCGGCGTGAGGTCGTCGACGTGCTCGCCGCAGGCAAGCACTTCGCCGACGATTTCGTGGCCGAGGATCATCGGTTGCTTGATCCTCACCGCGCCGAAGCCGCCATGCTGGTAGTAGTGGAGATCCGAGCCGCAGATGCCGCCGTTGCGGATGCGCACCTCCACCTGGCCGGGGCCGGGGGAGCCGGCTTCGATGTCGTCGACGCGAAGATCGCGTGGGGCGTGGATGGTGACCGCCTTCATGGGAGTGTCCTGGTTCGCGGGGGTGCATGGAGAGATGCATGGAGAGATGCACGGAGAAGTTCGCACAGAACTACGCCGATGGCGCGGGCTCGGCAACCGGTCCCAAAGCGTTGAAAGCGTTTTTGCGACCAAGGTATAAGCCGGTCTCGCCGTATGCATTCAGCGCCCCCTGCGTGCGACTTCGGCACCTGCCTCGGCGGCCAGGCGCAAAGGGCCGAAAGTCGCCGCCAGCGCGATCGCTGCGCCGGCGAGCAGGGCGAAGTGAAAATCCTCGATCAGCGGCTGGTCGTGCCCGGCCAGGGCCTGGAACAGCTGAAGCGCCAGCGCGGCGATGGCGATCCCGAGTCCGGTCGAGAGCTGGTCGCTGGTGCTGAACAGTGTGCTGGCGGAGCCCATTCTCGCGCTCGGCATCTCGCTGAAGGCAAGCGTATTGAAGGCGGTGAACTGCATCGAACGGCTCATGCCGCTCAAGAACAGGATCACGATCAGCAGCGTCAGCGGCACTTCGGGGGTGAACAGCGCGCAGGCGGCTATCGAGGCGGCCTGGATCACGCCGTTGATGATCAGCACGCGGCGAAAGCCGATCGCCGACAGCACGCGCGAGGTCAGCGGCTTCATGCACAGGTTGCCGGCGAACAGTGCGAGCAGCATCAGCCCGGCCTGAAAGGCGTCCATCCCGAAGCTAAGCTGGAACATCAGCGGCAGCAGGAACGGCAGGGTGTTGATCGAGAGGCGAAACAGTCCGCCGCTGAACAGCGCGACACGAAAGCTTGGATGCTCGAGCGGGGTCAGCGCGATCAGCGGGTGGGGATGGCGTTCGAGATGGCGCACCGCAAGGATGCCGACCGCGACGCCGCCGGCGCCGATGGCGAGCATCGTAAGACGGCCGCCATCGAGGTGTGCCAGGCCCTCCACCGCGCTCATCAGCAGCAGGCAGGCGAAGGCGCAGAGGATGAATCCCGGCAGATCGAACGGGGCGGCGGTGCTTTCGCTCGTGCGCGCCGGCATCAGCCGCAGGCTGAGGCAAATACCGACCGCAGCGATCGGCAGGTTGATCAGAAAGATCCAATGCCAGGAAAGGTGCAGGGTGATCAGTCCGCCAAGCGGTGGACCCAGCACCGGCGCGGTGAGCCCCGGCCAGGTGATGATCGCGATCGCCTTCATCAGGTCGCGTTTGGGGTAGCGCCTCAGCACGGTGAGCCGCCCGACCGGCACCATCAGCGCGCCGCCGATGCCTTGCAGGATTCGGGCGAGGGTGAACTGGGTGAGACTCTGGCTCAGGGCGCAGGCCAGCGAGGCGAGCGCGAACAAGGCGAGTGCCAGGGTGAACACTCGGCGAGCGCCGAAGCGCTCGGCTACCCAGGCGCTCAGCGGGATGAACGTCGCGACGGTGACCAGGTAGGCGGAGATGCCGATGCTCAGGCTGACGGGAGGCACGTCGAAGCTCGCCGCGATGTGGGGAATCGCGGTGATGATGATGGTGGCGTCGAGCATCTCCATGAAGAACGCCGCAGCGACCAGCAGCGCAAGCGCGGGAGAGGGCGAATCAGCGACCGCGGAAGTGGTCGAGGGAGGCATGTCGACTCCATGATTGGCAGCGCACGCCTGAGCTTGCGCCACTTACCCCCGGACCTTCAAGCGGTTATCCTCTCGGAGGTCGTGCGTTGGGACGTTCGACGCGTCTGAATTGAGCTTGAAGTCGCCTTCGCGTACCCTTCCTTGCTTGCCCGCTCAGGTGGCGATCGGGAGGCTGCCGGAGCGGAAGGCGATCTTCGCCGCAGGGCGCTTGGCCCCGGGATTCTTTTGTCTGCACGCGAGCGGGGTCCTTTCCCATCGCCGCGCGATTTCCATCATGGGACCTTGCATGCACGCGCTAACCAAGAAGTGGCTCAAACGCCTGATCCTTGCCCTGCTGTCGATGATTCTGCTGGTCGCCGCGATCATCTGGGGCCTGTATTGGTTACAGACGGGCCGTTTCTTCCAGACCACCGACAATGCCTATCTGCGCGGTGACGGCGTTGCGATACGCTCCGAGCTCAGCGCCAAGGTGGTGGCGCTCGGGGTCGCCCACAACCAGCGGGTGAGCAAAGGCCAGCTGCTGGTGACCCTCGATGACCGCGACTATCGCGACCAGCTCCGCCAGGCCGAGGCGCAGCTGCTCGAGGCCAATGCCCAGGTGGTCCAGGCGGAGCGCAACGTCGATGCGAGCCGCGCCCAGATCGAGCAGTATCAGGCCCAGGTGGCCGCCGCCGAGGCGCGCGACGACCAGGCGCTGACCACCCTCAACCGTACCCTGATGCTCAGCGATCGCGGCGTGGTGCCGCGCCAGCAGCTCGACGACGCTCACTCCGAGCGCGCGGTGACCCGTGCCGATCTCGCCTCCAGCCGAGCGCAGTTGACCACCGCTCGCCGCCAGCTGGCGGTGCAGCAGGCCGCGCTCGAGGCCGCCAAGGCCAGCGTGCAGTCGGCCGAGGCCGACGTCGAGACGGCGCGCACCCAGCTCGGTCGTACCCATATCTACGCGCCCGCCGATGGCGTGGTCGGCAACGTCACGATCGAGGTCGGCAGCTACGCCCAGCCGCAGCTGACCCTGATGCAGCTGGTCCCGGTCGATGCGCTCTACGTGATCGCCAACTACAAGGAAACCCAGATCGGGCGGATGCGCATCGGCCAGCCGGTATCGATCAGCGTCGACGCCTATTCCGATATCGGCTACGAAGGGGTGGTCGAGAGCATCGCACCGGCCACCGGCGCCGAGTTCAGCCTGCTGCCGGTCGACAACGCCACCGGCAACTTCAACAAGATCGTCCAGCGGGTGCCGGTGCGGATTCGCTTGATCGGCCCGCAGGACCAGCTCGGCCGGCTCCAGGCCGGTCTCTCGGTGGAGCCGACCGTCGATACCCGCCGGCTCGAGGGTAATGCGCTCTACGTAGTGCCGGCCCCCAACCTGATGCTCGACGACGAGCGTCCGGTGATTCCGGTCCACGTGCCCGAGCCGGTCGACGGCCGCTGATCGATGAGCGACCACGGCTACCAGGGCCCGCAGCGGATGCCATCGCGCCGCCAGCAGCTCGGCTTCCTGGCGGCGGTGGTGGGGATGTTCATGGCGATCCTCGACATCCAGATCGTCGCCAGTTCGCTCAACGAGATCCAGGCCGGGGTTTCCGCCAGCCGCGATGAGATTTCCTGGGTCCAGACTTCCTACCTGATCGCCGAGATCGTGATGATCCCGCTGGCCGGTACGCTGGCGCGGATATTCTCGACCCGGGCGGTATTCGTCTTCTCCTGCGCGGGCTTCACCCTCGCCAGCATCGGCTGCGCGATGGCGTCGAGCATCGGCGAGCTGATAGTGCTGCGGGCCATCCAGGGCTTCATGGGCGGGGCGATGATCCCGCTGACCCAGGCGGTCAGCTTCACCATCTTCCCGCGGGCCAGGATGGGCTCGGTGCAGGCGGTGATCGGCCTGGTGGCGACACTGGCGCCGTCGATCGGTCCGACGCTCGGCGGCTACATCACCGAGCACCTCTCCTGGCACTGGCTGTTCCTGATCAACGTGATTCCCGGCGCTCTGGTCTGCATCGGGGTATGGACGCTGCTCGACATCGACCGCGGCGACCGCAGGGTGCTGGCGCGGCTGGACGTGATCGGGCTGATCTTGATGGCGGTGTTCCTCGGCACGCTGGAGTTCGTGCTCGAGGAAGGCCATGACGACGACTGGTTCTCCAGCCGCCTGATTGCATCGATGGCGATCGTCTGCGGCATTTCAGGGCTATTGTTCGTCTGGCGGGTGTTCAGCACCGACCACCCGATCATCGATCTGAGGCTGTTCCGCGACCGCGATTTCGCCATCGGCATCGTGGTGATCTTCGTGCTCGGCATCGCGCTCTACGGGCTGGTCTACCTGATGCCGCTGTTCTTCGGCGGCGTGCGCGGCTATTCGAGCCTGCAGATCGGCGAAGTGATGTTCGTCACCGGGGCGACGATGTTCGTCGCCGCTCCCTTGATCGGCCTGTTCGGCGATAGGTTCTCCCACCGTACGCTGATCCTGTCCGGGCTTGCGATGGTGGCGATCGGTACCCTGCTCAACGTCAATCTCACCGATCAGTCGGGCTTCCACGAGTTCTTCTGGCCCCAGGTGATCCGTGGCGTCGGCTTCATCACTTGCATGATTCCCGCCTCGCGGATCACCTTGGGCCACCTGACGCCCGAGCAGGTGGGCCAGGGGGCGGGTATGTTCAGCGTGATGCGCAACCTCGGCGGGGCCATGGGCCTTGCATTGATCGACACCACGCTGAGCTATCGCGAGCAGTACCACTGGCAGCAGCTGATCCCGGCGATCAACGAGGGGCGCGATGCGGTGGTCGAGGCCCTGGCCCAGTACCAGCAGCAGTTCGAAGGGATGGTCGCCGATCCCCAGGCGGCGGCGATCCAGATGATCGCCGACCGGGTGATCCAGCAGGCCAACGTGCTCGCCTTCAACGATCTGTTCCTCTGGCTCGGGATGATCTATCTGCTGATACTGCCGCTGGCGCTGCTGGTGCGCCGCCCGCGGGGCTGAACATGACAGGCGAGTGCCAAGTGTTCTAACCTCGGAACGTCGATCGAGTTCCATTTTCGATCAGTAGTGAAATAAATATTCCGAGAGAGAACCACATGGCAACCACATCACGGGTCAAAGAGATCCTCGGCTGGTACGAAAGCGATAATCCAGGCACCAAGGCCAACCTCGCGCGCTTCCTCAACCAGGGCAAGCTCGCCGGCACCGGCAAGCTGGTGATCCTCCCGGTCGACCAGGGCTTCGAACATGGCCCCGCGCGCTCCTTCGCCGCCAACCCTGCCGCCTACGATCCTCACTACCATTTCCAGCTGGCGATAGACGCCGGGCTTTCCGGCTACGCGGCACCGCTCGGCATGATCGAGGCCGGTGCCGACACCTTCGCCGGGCAGATTCCGCTGATCCTCAAGATGAACAGCGCCAACAGCCTGGCGGTGCAGAAGGACCAGGCGATCACCGCAAGCGTCGAGGATGCGCTGCGGCTCGGCTGCTCGGCGATCGGCTTCACCATCTACCCGAGCTCCGACTACGCCTTCGAGCAGTTCGAGGAGATCAGCGAGCTCACCCGCGAGGCCAAGGCGGCGGGGCTGGCGGTGGTGGTGTGGAGCTATCCGCGCGGCCCCGAGCTCGACAAGGCCGGAGAAACCGCGATCGATATCTGCGCCTACGCTGCCCACATCGCGGCGCTGCTCGGTGCCCACATCATCAAGGTCAAGCCGCCCACCGAGCATTTGAGCCTGCCGGCGGCGAAGAAGGTCTATGAGGAGCAGAAGATCGATGTCTCGACCCTGCCTGCGCGGATCCGCCATGTGGTCCAGTCGTCGTTCGACGGCAAGCGGATCGTGATCTTCTCCGGTGGCGAGGCGACCACCAAGGAGAACCTGCTGACCACCATTCGCGGGCTCGCCGAAGGAGGCGCCTTCGGCAGCATCATCGGGCGCAACACCTTCCAGCGTCCGCGCGAGGAAGCGCTGGCGCTGCTCGACGAGATCATCACCATCTTCAAGGGCTGAACCCTGCATCCAGCGGGGGCGAAGGCCCCCGCCCACTTCCTCATCCCGCCAGGCCATCCCCTCCCCAACTTTTCGACATCTCGTCTACGCTGAAACCAGAGCGCGCCACCTGACCATGACCGCGCGCTCTTCACGCGCAAGCGGCCGCAGAGCCGAATCCATCTAACCATCCGCGTGAGACCGATGACGATACGTCGGGGCGCAGCCGTCGAGCGCCTCTCCCCAGGCAACCGCATGGAAGCGCTGTGCCTGCGCTGTTCTCTGCGGTGAACGCGATGAGGAAGACCATGGCAGAATCCTCCCGGTGCGCGGTGTTCGACCCGCGCGAGGCGCCGCCGTCGGCGCCCCATCTCGACAGTCGCACGGACTACATGCTGTCCGAGGGCGACCGATCTCCACCCGGTACCCTGCGGGTCGGCTTCACCTTGAACGGCCATCCGGCGAGCATCGACGTCGAGCCCAATGTGGTGCTGCTCGATGCGCTGCGCGATCGGTTTTCACTTACCGGCACGCACAAGGGCTGCGACCACGGCCAGTGCGGCGCCTGCACGGTGCACCTCGACGGCCGCGCGGTGAACGCCTGCCTGATCCTCGCCGCCAGCGTCGATGGCGCCCGGGTGACCACCATCGAGGGACTGGCCGCCAGCCACGAGGGGGAGGGGCTGCATCCGCTGCAGCGCGCCTTCCACCAGTGCGACGCTTACCAGTGCGGCTACTGCACCTCCGGGCAGATCATGAGCGCCGCTGCGCTGATCGACGATGAGCGAGTGCCCAGCGACGATGCCTCGGTGCGTGAAGCGATGAGTGGCAACATCTGCCGCTGCGGCGCTTACAAGAACATCCTCCGCGCGATCCGAACGGCCCGCGCCGAGCTTGGCGTGGACCGCGCCTGAGGAGGCCATGATGAGAAACTTTTCCTATCAGGCCGTCGAGCGGGTGGACAGCGCGGTGGCGCGTCATACCGAATTCGCCACCAGCGCCTTCCTGGCCGGGGGAACCACGCTGATCGACTTGATCAAGCTCGACGTGATGCGTCCCGAGCAGGTGGTCGACGTCAACCGTCTGCCGCTCAAGCGGATCGATCTCTTGGATGATGGACGAATCAGGATCGGTGCGCTGGTCAGCAATACCGAACTCGCCCACCACCCGCTGATACGTGCCCGCCATCCGCTGCTGTCAGCTGCGCTGCTCTCCGGCGCCTCGACCCAGCTGCGCAACATGGCGACCACCGCGGGCAACCTGATGCAGCGCACCCGCTGCGCCTACTTTCGCGATCCGACCGTGCCCGAGTGCAACAAACGCGAACCGGGCAGCGGCTGCGCCGCGCTCACCGGGATCAACCGGCTCCACGCGGTGCTCGGCACCAGCGAGCACTGCGTCGCCACGCATCCCTCCGACATGTGCGTGGCGTTGGCGGCGATCGAGGGCGCCGTCGAGGTCGAGGGGCCGGCCGGCAAGCGCGAGGTCGCGCTGCTCGATTTCCACCTTCTGCCCGGCGACACGCCGGAGCGCGAGCATGCGCTCGAGGCCGATGAATTGATCACCTCGGTGGTGCTCGCCCCCCACCTGGACAGCGCCGGCGCCCATTACCTCAAGCTGCGCGACCGCGCCTCCTATGAGTTCGCACTGGCCTCCTGCGGTGTGATCCTGGCGCTCGATGGGCAGCGGATCGGGCAGGTGCGCATCGCCCTGGGCGGCGTCGCGACCAAGCCGTGGCGCGCATTCGAGGCCGAAGCCTCGCTGGTGGGCGTGGTGCCCGGCCGCGAATCCTTCGAGCAGGCGGCCCGGCTCGCGCTCGCCCACGCCCGGGCGCTCGAACACAACGCGTTCAAACTGCCACTCGCCCGCCAGGCGATCGTCCGCGCGCTTGAAACCGCGCTCGACGACGCCCAGGGCGGGATGAGTCCGCCGGCGCGCTCCGATACCGGCGCCGGTTCACCCGCAGGAGACTCGCCATGACCGTCGAAGCCTTGAACCAGCGCACCGCGCGTATCGATGGCGAGCTCAAGGTCTCCGGCGGCGCCGACTACGCCGGTGATCACCAGCTACCGGGCATGCTCCACGGCTATCCGGTGGTCAGCCCGGTCGCCAGCGGCCGGCTCGAGCGGCTCGACTTCGATGCGGCGATGGGCGCGCCGGGGGTGGTCGAGATCATCCATGGCGGCAACTTCCCCCGGCTCAACCGCTCGCCGGATTCGATGGCCGAGGAGAACAAGGTCGGCGAGGTCCGTCTGCCGTTCGAGGACGATCAGATCCACTACCATGGACAGTATCTCGCCCTGGTGGTCGCCGACAGCTTCGAGCACGCCCGCGCCGCCGCTCGTCTGGTCAGCATCGAATTCAGCTGCGCGCCGGCGGTGGCTGGACTCTCGAGCGCGGGGGAGGGACGAGAAGTGGACGACGAGGCGGTGACCCTCGGCGAGCCGGCGCGCGCGCTCGCCGCCGCCGAAGTGAGGATCGATGCCGAGTACCGCATCGCCACCGAGGCCCACGCGGTGATGGAGACCCATGCGACGCTCGCGAGCTGGCAGGACGACCGGCTGACGGTGTACGAGTCGACCCAGGGCGTAGTGTTCCACCGCAATGCCCTGGCGCAGGTCTTCGCCATGGCACCCGAGCAGGTCGAGGTGATCGCCCACTACATCGGTTCGGGCTTCGGTTCGAAGCTCTTCATGTGGCCGCATTCGGTGATCACCTGCGCTGCCGCGCGTCTCCTCGGCCGCCCGGTGAGGACGGTACTGCCGCGGCAGTGGAACTTCGCCAATACAGGCCATCGGCCGGCCTCGCTGCAGCGGGTGCGCCTCGGCGCCGACCGCGACGGCAAGCTCCAGGCGATCCTCCACGACGCGCTCAACGAGACCTCCCCGGTCGAGGCCTACAGCGACTCCTGCGCCTCGGCCACCCCGAGCATGTACGCCTGCGACCATGTCGCGGTGACCCAGCGTATCGCCGAGGTCAACCACGGCACCCCGACCTCGATGCGTGCGCCGGGGGAGGCGAGCGGCAATTTCGCCCTCGAGACCGCGCTCGATGAGCTAGCCGTCGAGCTCGGGGTCTGCCCGGTCGAGCTGCGCAGGCGCAACTTCACCGTGCGCGACCCGGCGAGCGGCCTGCCGTGGTCGAGCAACCACCTGCTCGAATGCTTCGACGATGCCGCGGGGCGCTTCGGCTGGGAGCGACGCGACCCCACCCCGCGTTCGATGCGCGATGGCCATGAGCTGATCGGCTACGGGATGGCGACCCAGAGCTGGAGCGCGATGCGCAAGCACTGCACCGCGCGGGCCTCGTTTCTCGCCGATGGACGGCTCTCGATCGCCACCGGTACCCAGGACATCGGCACCGGCACCTATACCATCGTCGCCCAGACTGCCAGCCAGCTCAGCGGCGTGCCGCTCGATCGGGTCGAGGTCAAGCTCGGCGACTCGCAGCTGCCCGCCGGCCCGCTATCCGGCGGCTCGATGGCCACCGCCTCGACCCTGCCGGCGGTGGCGGGTGCGGTGCGCGAGGCGATCGCCACACTCCAACGGCTCTCGATCGGCGAGGGGGGACGCTTCGAGGACGCCGCGCCGTCGGCGCTCGAGTTCCGCGATGGCCGGCTGTGGCACGGCGACGAATCGGCGAGCGTGGCGGAGCTGCTCCAGACGCTCGAGCGCGGCAGCGTGGATGCGGTGGTGAGCACCGCGCCGGGCGACGAGCAAAAGCGCGCGAGCTTTCGCTCGTTCGGCGCGGTGTTCGTCGAGGTGCGCTGGGACCCGGGCATCTCGCGGCTCAGGGTGGCGCGGGTGGTCTCGACCATCGACGGTGGACGGATGATCAATCCGCTCACCGCGCACAACCAGCTCGAGGGGGGCGTGGTGATGGGGCTCGGCATGGCGCTGTTCGAGCGGCTCGAATACGAGCGCGATGGCCGGCTGCACAACCATAACTTCGCCGACTACATCGTGCCGGTGCACGCCGACATGCCGGAGATCGAACTGGTGACCCTCGACTACCCGGACCTGGCGTTCAACGAATTCGGCGCTCGGGGTGTCGGTGAGATCGGCCTGACCGGGGTCGGCGCGGCGGTATCGAACGCGGTCTTCCATGCCACCGGCAAGCGGATCCGCGAACTGCCGATCCGCCTCGAGGCGCTGCTGGAGGAGTGAGCCCGCGGAGGTTCCCTATTTCGATCGCCCCGGTGAAGCCGCAGCGATGCGGCTTCACCGTCTTCGGTTACACTGCCGGATCGCCGCTCGTCGGGTCGATTCGACCCGGCG
This sequence comes from Halotalea alkalilenta DSM 17697, assembly GCF_000621205.1. Classification (GTDB taxonomy): domain Bacteria; phylum Pseudomonadota; class Gammaproteobacteria; order Pseudomonadales; family Halomonadaceae; genus Halotalea; species Halotalea alkalilenta. The sequence goes on from NZ_JHYY01000037.1 coordinate 49,160, forward strand.
GCGGCAGCTCGGGCGTGCGGACCGGTTGGGGAGCGACGATGGGTAGTACCGGCAAAGGGATCCTGGCGATGTGCGGCGGTGTGTTCTGCATGGCGGCGGGGGATGCGGTGACCAAGGGGCTCGGCGCCGACCATTCGGCGGTGCAGATCGTCTTCTTTCGCAGCCTGGTCTCGCTGCCGCTGGTGGTTCTGATCGCCCATCGCTTCGGCGGCATCCATAAGCTCTCCACCCGGCGCCCCGGCGTCCATCTGCTTCGCGGGCTGTTCGCCACCGGCAGCGTCTACTGCTTCGTCATTGGCCTTGGCATGCTGCCGCTTGCCGATCTGACCGCGATCGGCTTCGTCGCGCCGCTGCTGGTGACGCTGCTCTCCTGGCCGCTGCTCGGCGAGCGGGTCGCCACCATACCGCTGGTCGCGGTACTGCTCGGCTTCATCGGCGTGCTGGTGGTGGCGCGGCCGAGCGGCGGGCTCGAGCCGGGGGTGCTGGTGGTGCTGTGCGCCGCGGCCTGCTACGCGATGACGATGATCACCACGCGCCGCTATGGGCTGCGCGAGTATCTGTGGGCGATGGTGTTCTACGCGCTGCTGATGCCATTCCTGGTCAGCCTGGTGCTGCTGCCGTTCTTCTGGACTACGCCGAGCCTGTACGCGCTGCCCGGCTTCGCACTCAGCGGGGTGCTCGGCATCGGCGCGATGCTGCTTTTGACGCTGGCTTTCAGGCAGGCACCGGCGGCGCTGGCGGCGCCGTTCGACTACACCGCGCTGATCTGGGCGGTGCTGTTCGGCTGGCTGTTCTGGAACGAGGTGCCCGACCTGATCGCGCTCGCCGGCACGGTGCTGATCATTGGTTCCGGCCTGCTCGTCGCCTATCACGATCGCCGCACCAGCCTGAAGCGACGGCCAAGTTCGTAGCGCCCAGGCCGAGAACGGGCCTGACGATCGCCTTGGTGATCGCTATGCTTGAGAACCCACCGGTTCTGGAGTGAGCGCATGTCCACCGTCCGCCTGGTCACGCTGATCACCGGTGCTTCAGCGGGTATCGGTGCCGCTTTCGCCGAGACCCTGGCCGAGCGCGGCCACCATCTAGTGCTGGTCGCCCGCCGTGGCGAGCGGCTCGAGGCGTTGGCCGAGCGCCTGCGCGGTCTCTATGGCGCGCGGGTCGACTGGGTCGCGCTGGATCTCGCCGAGCCCGGCGCGGCCGAGCGTCTGATCGCTTGGTGCGATGAGCGCGAGTTCTCGATCGACTGGCTGATCAACAACGCGGGCCTCGGCATGCCGGGGCGCCTGCACGACAGCGAATGGCGCGAGCACGCCGCTTGCCTGCGGCTGATGGTCGAAGCGCCGACCGAGCTGGTCGCCCGGGCGCTGCCGATGATGCGCCGCCGCGGCTGCGGTACGGTGATCAACGTCGCCTCGCTCGCCGCCTACCTGCCCGGCACCGAGGGCCACACCCTCTATGCCGGGATCAAGGCCTATCTGCTGCGCTTCTCCGAGTCCCTGGCGCTTGAGAACCGCGCCGCCGGCGTGCGGGTCTGCGCGCTCTGCCCGGGGCTTACGCTGTCCGAGTTCCACGACGTCACCGGCACTAGGGAGCTGATGGCGAAGCTGCCCGGGTTCATGTGGCAGCGCGCCGATCAGGTGGTCGAGGCGGCGCTCGATGGGCTCGCGCGCGACCGAACCATCGTCGTTCCCGGGCGCTTCAACCGCCTGACCAAGCGGCTCGCCCGGCTGATCCCCGAGCGCCTGGCGCTATGGCTGGCGGCGCGGGAGTCGAAGCGCTACCGCCAGCTTTGAGCCAGGCCGAGGAGTCAGAACGTAGCCTTGAAGCGCCGGCGCCAGGCATGGAGCAGCGGCTCGGTATAGCCGTTGGGCTGGTCGCGGCCTTCGAGGATCAGCGCCCGGGCGGCCTGGAACGCGTGCGAGGTCTCGAAGTCCGTCGCCATCGGCCGGTAGGCGGGGTCCGCTGCGTTCTGGCCGTCGACTACTCGCGCCATGCGCTCGAGCGATGCCTGGATCCGCGGGCCGTCGATCACTCCGTGATGCAGCCAGTTAGCCAGCAGCTGGCTCGAGATGCGCAGCGTCGCGCGGTCCTCCATCAGTGCCACGTCGTGGATGTCGGGCACCTTGGAGCAGCCGATCCCCTGTTCGACCCAGCGCACCACATAGCCGAGGATGCTCTGGCAGTTGTTGTCGAGCTCCTCCTGGATCTCCTCCTCGCCCCAGGCGCCGCGTGGGTCGACCGGCACCTCGAGCAGGCCTTCGAGCAGCGCTTGGCCGTCGGCACCGCGGGTCTCGAGTTCGCGCTGCACGGCTTGCACCTCGACTTGGTGATAGTGCAGCGCATGCAGCGTGGCGGCGGTGGGCGAGGGTACCCAGGCGGTATTGGCGCCCGCGCGCGGGTGGCCGATCTTCTGCTCGAGCATCGCGGCCATCAGATCGGGCATCGCCCACATCCCCTTGCCGATCTGCGCCCGCCCGCGCAGCCCGCAGTCGAGACCGACCGCGACGTTGTTGCGCTCGTAGGCATCGATCCAGGCGGTGCCCTTCATCTCGCCCTTGCGCAGCATCGGGCCTGCTTCGATCGAGGTGTGGATCTCATCGCCGGTACGGTCGAGGAAGCCCGTGTTGATGAACACCACCCGGCTGCTCGCCGCCGCGATGCAGGCCTTGAGGTTAACGCTGGTACGGCGCTCTTCGTCCATGATCCCGATCTTGAGCGTCTCGGGCGGCAGTTCGACCAGCGCCTCGACGCGCTCGAACAGGGTATTGGCGAAGGCTACCTCGTCGGGACCGTGCATCTTGGGCTTGACGATGTAGACGCTGCCGCTGCGCGAATTGCCACGCCGGGCAAGATCGTACTTGGCGATCAGGGCGGTGGTCACGGCGTCGAGGATGCCCTCGAACACCTCCTCGCCATCGGCGTCGAGCAGCGTAGGGTTGGTCATCAGGTGGCCTACGTTGCGCACCAGCAGCAGCGAGCGTCCGGGCAGGGTGAGGCTGCCGCCTTCGGGGCGCTGATAGTCGCGATCCTCGGCCAGCCGGCGGGTGAAGCTGCGCCCCCCTTTGTCGATCCGCTCGCTGAGGTCGCCCTTCATCAGCCCCAGCCAGTTGCGATAGATCCCGACCTTGTCCTCGGCGTCGACCGCGGCGACCGAATCCTCGCAGTCGACGATCGTCGATAGCGCGGCTTCGAGCAGCAAGTCCTTGACCCCGGCCGGGTCGTGCGCGCCGATCGGATGGTCGCGCTCGATCTGCAGCTCGGCGTGCAGGCCGTGATGGGTGAACAGCAGCGCCGAGGGCGCCTGCGGCTCGCCGCGAAAGCCGGCCAGCGCCTTGGCGTCGGCGAGGGTGGCGACGGCGCCGCCCTCGAGCTCACCATGCAGCCGGCCGTCGTCGATCGCATAGCCCAGGACCTGCGCATGGCTGCCGCGGTCGAGCGGGGCGATGGTATCGAGCAGGGCCTTGGCGTAGGCCACCACCTTGGCACCGCGCTGGGGATTGTACTCATTGCCCGGCGCGAGCTCGCCGTCGAGGGGAATCGCATCGGTACCGTAGAGCGCATCGAACAGCGAGCCCCAGCGGGCATTGGCGGCGTTCAACGTGTAGCGGGCGTTGCTCAGCGGCACGACCAGCTGGGGCCCGGCGAGCTCGGCGAGCTCGCGGTCGACGTTGGTGGTGCTCACCGTGACCTCGCGGGGCGCCTCGACCAGGTAGCCGATCTCGCTGAGGAATCGACGGTAGCCCTGTGGGTCCTCGATCCGTCCGGGATGTGAGCGGTGCCAGTCGTCGATGGTGCGGGCGAGCTCGTCGCGGCGCTCGAGCAGTGCGCGATTGATCGGCGTCAGCTGGTGGACGAGTTCGTCAAGCCCGCGCCAGAACGGTTCGGCTTCGAGTTCGAGCCCGGGCAGGACTTCTTCTTCGATGAAGCGCTGGTAGAGCGGGTCGATTCGCAACTGCAGGGATGTACTCATGGCTGGGCTCCAGGTCGAAAGGTGATGGAATTCAATGCTCGAGGGCGGCGATCGCGGCGAGGGCGACACGCTCGTCCTGGTCGGGCAGTACCCCGGAGACGCCGACCGCGCCGATCACCCAGTCGTCGATCTTGATCGGCACTCCGCCGGTAAGCGTGGCCTTGAGCACCGGTGCGGAGAGGAAGGCGCTGCGGCCGGAGTTGATCATCTCCTCGTACTGGCGTGAGGCGCGCCGGCCCAGCGCCGCGGTGCGGGCTTTCTGCTCGGCGATGTAGGCGCCGATCGGCGCGCTGCCGTCGAGGCGGGCCAGCGCCAGTGGATGGCCGCCTTCGTCGACCACCGCGATGGCCACCGCCCAGCCCTGGGCTTCGGCCTCCTGGCGGGCCGCCGCGACGAGTCGTTCCACATCGGCGTAGTCGAGCATCGGTCTAGTGTGCATGGGTCTCTCCTTGGCTAGGGGATAGGGAATGAGGTGTGGGTGTTTGCGCTGGCGCGGGAATGGCAAAGGCCTCGTCGACCACTTCCAGCCAGTGGCGCACCGGCGTTCGCCCGGCGCTGTCCAGGTGGGTCTGGCAGCCGATGTTGGCAGTGACGATCAGCGCTGGCGCGCCCTGCTCCAGCGCTCGCATCCGCTCGTCGCGCAGCCGCTTGGAGAGCGCGGGCTGGGTGATCGAGTAGCTGCCGGCGGAGCCGCAGCAGAGGTGCCCATCGGCGACCGGCGAGAGCTCGAAGCCGAGCCGCTTGAGCAGCGCGTCGAGCGCACCGCCAAGGCGTTGGGCATGGGTCAGCGAGCAGGGTGAATGCACTGCCAGCCGCGGCGGCGAATGCGGCTGGCCTAGGCGCTCGAGCGGCGCCTCCTTGAAGACCTCGACCGGGTCGCGGGCAAGCTGGCTGACCCGCAGTGCCTTGTCGGCATAGTCGGGATCGCGGGCGAGCAGCTTGCCGTACTCCTTGACGAAGGCGCCACAGCCGCTGGCGCTGACCAGGATCGCCTCGACCCCGCGCTCGATCGCGGGCCACCAGGCATCGATGTTGCGTCGCGCCCGGTCGAGCCCTTGGCGCTGGGCATCGAGATGGAAGTCGATCGCACCGCAGCAGCCGGCGGCGGGCTCGAGGCTGATGTCGAGGCGGTCGAGCAGGCGCGCGGCGGCGGCGTTGGTGTTGGGCGACAGACCCGGCTGCACGCAGCCCGAAAGCGCCAGCATCCGCCGTGGATGACGCGGCGCCGGCCAGTGCCCGGATGCGGCTATCCGTCTTGGCAGGTGGTCGGCGAGCGCGGCCGGCAGCCAGCGGCGCATCCGGGTCGCGCCGGTCGCCAGTGGAGTGAACAGCCAAGCGCGCGGTACCAAGGTGCGCAGCCCCAGGCGCAGCGCGCGCTGTTTGATCGGTCGCGACTGCTGCTGGTCGAGGGCTTCGCGCCCGATATCGAGCAGGCGGTGGTAGTCGACCCCCGAGGGGCAGGTGGTTTCGCAGTTGCGACAGCTCAGGCAGCGGTCGAGGTGCGCGCGGGTAGCGGGACCTGCCTTGTCTTCCTCGAGGAAGGTCTTGATCAGGTAGATTCGCCCGCGAGGACCATCGAGCTCGTTACCCAGCTGCTGGTAGGTCGGGCAGGTGGCGTTGCAGAAGCCGCAGTGCACGCAGCTGCGCAGGATGCGCTCGGCTTCGGCGGCATCGGGCAGGCGCAGGGCGCTGGGACTCAAATGGGTTCGCATCGCTCAGAGCTCCGGGTAGAGGCGGCCAGGGTTGAAGATCCCCAACGGGTCGAGCTGGGCCTTGAGCCGCTGGTGGTAGCGCAGCATGACCGCGTCGAGCGGTGTGAACGGCAGCTCCACCTGGGCACCGTCGAAACAGCAGGCGTGGCCACCGCAGCGCCGGGCCTCGGCGTGGATCCTCGTCGCCGGCGCATCGCTCTTCAGCCAGTGCTGGGCGCCGCCCCAGTCGAGCAGCGCTTCGCCTTCGATCGGCAGCCGCGCAGTGCCGGGCGGCAGCGACAGTCGCCACAGCGGACGCGGATCGTCGAACAGCTCGAGCTCGAAGCGTCGAAGCCGTTGCCACCACTGGTCATCGAACCGCTCGCCGCCGAGCCGGGCGTGGGTCGCGGCAACCGCCGCCTCGCCTCCCTCGAGCCGCAGCCGCAGCGCCTTGCCATCGTGGCAGGCACCGGCGAGCGGCAGCGGCTGGGCCCGCCACTTGGCCAGCCGCCGGGCGGCCTCCTCCCAGCCGAGTTCGAAACGCAGACTGAGTTGGGCACGCGGTTTCGGCAGCACCTTGAGCGATACCTCGGTGATCACACCAAGGCAGCCGTGGCTGCCGGTCATCAGCCGGGAGAGGTCGTAGCCGGCGACGTTCTTCATCACTTCGCCACCGAAGCGCAGTGCCTGGCCCTTGGCATCGATCACCCGCACGCCGAGGACGAAGTCGCGCAGCGCCCCGGCCCAAGGGCGGCGCGGACCGGAGAGCCCGCTCGCCACCGCGCCGCCGAGGGTGCAGGCGGGGCCGGTGAGCAGAGGTTCATAGGGCAGCATCTGGCCCGCCTGGTTGAGCCGCGCTTCGAGCTCGGCAAGCGGAGTGCCGGCGCGGGCGGTGACCACCAGTTCGCTCGGTTCGAAGCTCACCACCCCGCGGTGCCCAGCGAGGCTCAGCGGCTCGCCGACCACCGCGCGGCCGAGCCCGCGCTTGGTGTCGCCGCCGATGATGCGCAGCGCGTATCGCCCGGCGGCGGCTTCACGCACCTGGGCGCAGAGCGATTCGGTCAGATCGGGATGCTCGGTATCCATGATCAGAATCGCTCCAGCTCGGCGAACGCGAGGTTCGACGCATGGACGTGCATCGCGCCATATTCGGCGCAGCGCGCAAGCGTCGGCACCTGCTTTCCGGGATTGAGCAGCCCCTCGGGATCGAAGGCGGCCTTCACCGCGCGGAAGTGCTCGAGCTCGGGGGCGCGAAACTGCACGCACATCTGGTTGATCTTCTCCCGGCCGACGCCGTGCTCACCGGTGATGCTGCCGCCGACCTCGACGCAGAGCTCGAGGATCCTCGCGCCGAGCCGCTCGGCGCGTTCCAGCTGCTCGGCCTGGTTAGCATCGAACAGGATCAGCGGATGGAGGTTGCCGTCGCCGGCATGGAACACGTTGGCGACGCGCAGCTGGTGCTCGTCGGCGAGCGAGGCGATGCGCTCGAGCACTGCGGCCAGCCGGCGGCGTGGAATCGTGCCGTCCATGCAGTAGTAGTCCGGCGCCAGCCGGCCGACCGCGGGAAAGGCGTTCTTGCGTCCGGCCCAGAAGCGCTGGCGTTCGGCTTCGTCGCGGGCGAGGCGGATCTCGCGGCTGCCAGTACGTTCGAGCACGGTACGAACCCGCGCGCACTGCTCGGTGACGTCGGCCTCCACGCCGTCGAGCTCGCAGATCAGGATCGCGCTGACGTCGAGCGGGTAGCCGGCATGGACGAACGCTTCCGCGGCCTCGATCGCGAGCCGGTCCATCATTTCGAGCCCGGCGGGGATCACTCCCGCGCTGATGATCTCGGCGACCGCGCGGCCGGCGTCCTCGAGCTCATCGAAGCTCGCCAGCAGCACCTTGGCGCTGGGCGGCTTTGGCAGCAGCTTGACGGTGATCTCGGTGATCACCCCGAGCATCCCCTCGGAGCCGGTGAATAGCGCCAGCAGGTCGAAGCCCGGCGCATCGAGCGCCTCGCCGCCGAGGCTCAGTCGCTCGCCTTCGATGGTCAGCACCTGGGCTGCGAGCAGGTTGTGCACGGTCAGGCCGTATTTCAGGCAGTGCACGCCGCCGGCGTTCTCGGCCATGTTGCCACCGATCGAGCAGGCGATCTGCGACGAGGGGTCGGGAGCGTAGTAGAGTCCATGCGGTGCAGCGGCTTGCGAGATCGCCAGATTGCGCACCCCGGGCTCGACCCGGGCCAGGCAGCGCTCGGCGTCGAGCTCGAGGATCCCCTTGAACCGGCTGAGCACCAGCAGCAGGCCCTGGGGCAGCGGCATCGCGCCGCCCGAGAGGCCGGTGCCGGCGCCGCGGGTGACCACGGGTACCCCGAGCCGGCGGCAGATATTGAGGATCTCGCCGATCTGTTCGAGGTCATCGGGAAGCGCGACCAGCAGTGGTGGGCTGCGGTAGGCGCTGAGCCCGTCGCATTCGTAAGGGGTCAGCTCCTCGCGGCTCGAGAGCAGCTCGAGCGGAGGACGAATGGCGGACAATGCATCGACCAGTTCGGCGAGATCGGTGCGCGGCAGGGCGCCATCGAGGTGTTCGTCGTAGAGCATCCTTACCTTCCTTGGTCGCGATCCAGCGGCCACGTTGCGCGAGGGGTGGCATCAGGGCGTGTCGGCCCGCCCTGGCTTGCCCATGAGCTGCATGTTGGTACGCATCGAGGCCCGCTGACCAGACGACCATCCGCTGGTCCGACCAGTTATTGCGCAGGCCACCGGCTCGCGCTTGGTCGAATGGCGCACGACCGCGGTAGCCGCCGAGAATGACGCAAGTTCGCCAAAGGGGGAGTGGCTGGTGGAAACGGAGAAGATTGCGTCTCATCAGGTGGCCGATCGGGTCGCCGAACGGATCGAGCGGATGATCGGCGAAGGCACCGTGCGCCGCGACCAGCCGCTGCCCTCGGAGCGACGGCTCTGCGCCAGCCTCGGCGTCTCGCGTTCGGCGCTGCGCGAAGGATTGAAGCTGCTGCGCGAGAGAGGGGTGATCCGCACGGAGCACGGCCGCGGCTCGTTCGTCTCCGAGCTTGCGGCGCCGGTCGAGCGGCGTGCGCTGGAGCAGCTCTTCAGCCGGCAGAACCGCACGCTGTTCGATCTGCTCGAGGTGCGCTTGCTGCTCGAGGGCGAGGCCGCACGGCTCGCCGCCAGCCGCGCCACGCCGCTCGACCTGCTGCGCTTGAAGCGCTGCCATGCGGCGCTGAGCGCGGCGAGCAGCGCGCAGCCGCCGCAGGATCCCGCGGCGATCGCCGCCCTCGATCATGCCTTTCATCGCGCGATCTGCGAGGCCTCGCACAATCCCGTGCTGCTCAGCGTGCTGGACGCGCTCGACGTGCTGGTGCTCGGCAGCGTTCGCGCCTGCGTCTACAACCTGTTCTCGCGTCCCGAGTGCAAGCAGGTGCTCGATCGCCAGCACGCGCGGCTCCATCGCGCGGTGGCCGAGCGCGCGCCCGACCGCGCCGAGCGCATCGCCCGCGAGCACATTCGCACCATCCATGCCCAGTGCAGCGAGATCGAGAGCGGCGGTGCGCTGATTCGCGAGCGTCCGAGCGTCGATATGCGGATCACCGAGCGGCCGGCGGCACTACAATGAGGGGACCGGCAGCGGACCAAGGAGGGGAGCGATGAGTGCGATCGACTGGGAAGAACCCGGCAAGCAGGGCGTGGATGATTTCTACGCTGGTACCCAGGTGGCCCATCCCACGCCGAAGGCGGGCGATGTCGTTTCGGCGCGCTATCGGGACATGGCGGTACGCGTTGAGGTCGAGCGTCACGCCGACGGCGTGAGCCATGGTCGGGTGGTGGCGATTCTCGATGCCAAGGAAAAACGCCATCAGAGCAGCGGCGGGCTTGCGGTGGGGGATGCGGTCAGTCTGCCCGATCGCTATCGGGCATTCGAACCCAAGCGCTAGCGGCGGGCCGTGCGATCTTCGCACCATTCCGGCATGCGCTAGGCCTCGAGCAGCCGGCGGGTGGCGGGCGACGTGGACGTATCCACTCCCTGCTGCAGCGCCTGGGCGCGTACATGCTCCACGGATTCGGTCTCGATACCGAGATACTGCTCGGCGAGCCAGTCGATGAAGCGAAGCAGCGCCGCCAATGCCTGGGCCGGGGTGCTCGCCTCGGCCACTCCTGGTACGTACCAGCCTCGATACTCCCGCCCTTCACGCGCGACGCAGGCGATCGCTTCCCGCAGCGTCCGTTCGCTCGCGGCTCGCGCGATCGGCAGCGCGCCCGGCGGCAGCGCGTCGTCGACGTGGATGTCCCCATTGGCGAAGCAGTAAGCGATGGGCATGGCGACTCCTGGTTTGTCGATGGCCCTGGGGAAAATCTTCGATATGTGCCAGTTTACGTGCTTTGCGTGCCATGCGTCGCGCGACTTTGGAGTAGGCCGATGAGAGCAGCGATTCTCGCCACCCTGCTGTCGCTGGGTGTGCCCTTGGCAGTACAGGCGTCGCCGCCGTCGTCCGCGCATGCGCCGGCGAGGGGGGCGGTGGAAGTGGTGGTGCCGCTACCGCCGGCGCTGCTCGCTCCCCAGCCGGCGCGGCAGTATCGTGCCCTGCCCCGTTCTACGCTGTGTCGCCAGGCCGACGGCGGTTCGCGTATCGATACCGCCCGGCAAGGCTGCGCCGAGGACGAGCGTGCCGTGCAAGGGCCGCGCTTTAGTACCTCGGGCGATTGACGACATCCTGGGCAGCGGCGCGGGTGAGTGATAAAAGATGAGGTGACGAAACGGTTCAAGGGCCGTTCGCGCCCTACAATCACAACACCTGCTGGAGCCCCGTTCATGACCGCTGTACCCCAATCCCCCGTCGTCGCCCCGAGCATCGACTCCCAACGCCTTTGGTCTTCGCTGATGGAGATGGCCGAAATCGGCAAGACCCCGGGAGGGGGCAGCGGTCGCCTGGCGCTGAGCGAGAGCGACGGTGTCGGGCGCCGCCAGCTGATCGAGTGGGCCGAGGCGCTCGGCTGCTCGGTCACCATCGACGAGATCGGCAATCTGTTCATCCGTCGTGAGGGCAAGCGCCCCGAGCTCGACCCCGTGGCGTTCGGCAGCCATCTCGACACCCAGCCGCTGGGCGGGCGCTTCGACGGCGTGCTCGGCGTGCTCGCTGGGCTCGAGGTGCTGCGCACGCTCGACGCCGCGGGTATCGTCACCGAGCGCCCGCTGCTGCTGGTCGACTGGACCAACGAGGAGGGCAGTCGCTTCTCCCCGGCGATGATTTCCTCCGGGGTCTACGCCGGGGTGTTCGACAAGCAGTACATGCTTTCGCGCACCGACCGCGACGGCGTCACCCAGGGCGAGGCGCTGCGCGCGATCGGCTTCGAAGGCAGCGCGCCGATCGGCGAGCCGCGCTTCGCCCGCTTCTTCGAGCTGCACATCGAGCAGGGGCCGGTGCTCGAAGACGAGGCGCTCGAGATCGGCGTGGTCGACGGTGTGCAGGGGATCAGTTGGTACGATGTGCGCTTCTCCGGGCAGGCCGCCCATTCAGGGACCACGCCGCTGCGGCTGCGCCATGACGCGCTGCGCGGTGCCAGCCGGATGATCGATCGGCTGCTCGACGAGGCGCTCGAGCAGGACCCCGATGCGAAGATCACCTTCGGCGAGCTCGATATCGTAAGCCCTTCGCGCAACGTGGTGCCGGCGCAGGTGCGCCTGACCGTCGACCTGCGCCACCTCGACGACCAGCGTCTCGCCGCGCTCGAGGCGCGTTTTCTCGATCACCTCGCGCGCGCGGCCGAGCACGCCGGGGTCGAGGCCACCTACGAGCGAATCTGGCACTCACCGGCGGTTCGCTTCGACGCCGACTGCGTGACGATGGTCGAGGATTCCGCTCGCCAGCGTGGGCTGAGTTTCCGGCGGATGCCGAGCGGAGCGGGCCATGACTCGGTCTACGTTTCCCGGGTCGCGCCGACCTCGATGATCTTCATCCCCTGCCTCGGCGGGATCAGCCACAACGAGGCCGAGTACTCGAGCCCCGAGCAGTGCGCCGCAGGCTGTCAGGTATTGTGCGACGCGGTGGTGCGGGCCGCCGGCTGAACAGCGCCGCGCGAAGCCGATGCGCAATGGAGCCCGTCCCCGCCGCTTTCAGCGACGGGGACGGGCTCTTCGTCGTTTCGCGCTCGGTTCAGTCGGCGGTGGAGAGGGCCTGATGGAGCAGTTCGGCGTTGTGACGCATCATCCCGAGGTAGGTGATGCCCTCGCCATCGGCGGTCAGCGCATCGGCGTAGAGGGTGCCGGCGATCGGCAGCCCGCTCTCCTCGGCGAGCTGGCGCAGCGTCGAGGGATTGGTCATGTTCTCGTAGAACAGCGCGCTGACCCGCTCGGCGCGCAGCATCCGCACCAGTTCGCCCATGTTCGCCGCCGAGGCTTCCGACTCGGTGGAGAGCCCGACCGGGGCGATGAAGCGCAGGCCGTAGGCATGGGAAAAGTAGCCGAACGACTCATGGCCGGTGACCACGGTGGCGTCCTCCGGCAGCGCATCGATCAGCTGGCGGATCTGGTCGTCCAGCGCACGAATCTCGCCGGTGTAGCGTTCGGCGTTGGCGCGGTAGTCCTCGGCGTTGTCCGGGTCGACCGCGATCAGGCCGTCGCGGATGTTGGCGACGTAGATCTCGGCGTTGCGCAAGTCCTGCCAAGCGTGGGGATCGAAGCCGCCGTGGGTATGGCCGTGATCTGCGTGGTCATCGCCATGTTCCTCGTGCGCATCGTCTGCGTGGTGATGCTTCGCGCCGCTCAGCGGGCTCACCCCTTGGCTTGCGGTGACCAGCTCCCCGGCGTAGCCAGTGGCATCGACCAGTCGTTCCATCCAGCCTTCGAAGTTGAGTCCGTTGAACACCACCAGATCAGCGTTGCTCAGGCGGCCCGCATCGCTCGGGCTCGGCGAGAACGAGTGGGCGTCGCCGCCGGGGCCGATCAGCTCGGTCACGGCGACATGCTTTCCACCGACTTCGCGCACCATGTCGCCGAGGATGCTGAAGCTGGCCACCACGTCGAGTCGATCGGCAGCCGGCGCCGAGAGGCTGGCGCTGAAGGCGAAAGCGCCGCAGATCAGGGCATGGAGCAAAGGGCGGGTCATGGGCCGGGGTCCTTGGTTCGACGGGAGAGGGTGGCTTCGCCGTAGCGTGCGGCCAGCGGCGAGGCACGCCGGCGCAGCCGCCGCCATAGGCTGTGGCGGCGGCCGAACAGCGCCGAGAGCAGGTAGATCCCGCCGCTGACCAGGATGATGCAGGGGCCGGACGGCAGGTCGAGGTGGTAGGAGAGCAGCAGGCCCGCGACGCTCGAGCAGGCCGCGACCAGGATCGCGATCAGGATCAACCCCTCCAGGCGACTGCTCCAGAACCGTGCGGCGGTGGCCGGCAGCATCATCAGTCCCACCGCCATCAGCGTGCCGAGGGTCTGGAAGCCGGCGGTGAGATTGAGCACCACCAGGGCGAGGAACAGGCCGTGGACCAGGCCGCCGCGCACCCCTTGGCCGCGCAGGAACAGCGGGTCCAGGCACTCGACCACCAGCGCCCGGAACATCAGCGCCAGGCCGAGCAGGGTCAGGCTCGAGATCGATGCGATCAGCAGCAGCGCCGTGGTGTCGACGGCGAGAATCGAACCGAACAGCACGTGGGTGAGATCGACGCTGTTGCCGCCGAGCGAGACGATCAGCACCCCGGCGGCCAGCGAGATGAGGAAGAAGCTCGCCATCGCGGCGTCCTCGCGGTGCCCGGTCATCTGCGAGACCGAGCCGGCGAGCCCCGCCACCACCAGCCCCGAGAGGATGCCGCCGAGGCTCATCATCGGCAGCGAGAAACCGGCGAACAGGAAGCCGAGCGCGATGCCGGGCAGGATGGCGTGGGACATCGCATCGCCGATCAGGCTCATCCCGCGCATCATCAGGAATACCCCGAGCGGGGGGGCGGCGATCGATAGCGCCAGCGAGGCGACCAGTGCGCGGCGCATGAAGCCGAACTCGACCAGCGGGGCGAATGGCGCCAGCAGGGCGTCGATCATGGCCGCGCTCCGCTGAGCAGGCGCTGGGCGGTCTGCAGGCAGCGCTGGTGGATGTCGTGGGCGGGGACGATCTCCTCGGGCGCGAACCATTCGCCGCGGCCCTCGGCGAGTACCAGCACGCGGTCGGCGAGCTGGGCGAGCTGCTGCATGTCGTGCAGCACCACCACCAGCGTCGCGCCCTGCGCGGCCATCTCGCGGAACACCTCGGTGAGCACCTCGACGCTTGCGCTGTCGACGTTGGCGAAGGGCTCGTCGAGCACCAGCAGCTCGGCCTGCTGCATCAGCGTGCGGCCGATCAGCGCACGCTGGCGCTGGCCGCCCGAGAGCTCGCCGAGCGGACGGTGGGCGAGCTCGGAGATGCCGAGCCGTTCCATGATCTCGCGTCCGCGCCGATAGTGGGCGCGGCTATAGCCACGCAGCGCGCCGTGGCTGGGCCAGCAGCCGGTCATCACCAGCTCCTCGACGCTCATCGGGAAGCTCAGGTCCAACGCCAGCTGCTGGGGCAGCCAGGCCCGGCGCTCCTTGGGTACCGCGCAGTGCACGCGACCCGCGATCGGTGCGAGCACGCCCATGATCCCAGCGAGCAGCGTGCTCTTGCCGGCGCCGTTGGCGCCGACCAGTGCGGTTACCGAACCCACGGGGAATTCGCCGCTGACACCCTCGAGCACCATCCTGCCACCTTGGGCGAGGCTCAGTTCGTCGAGCGTCAGAGCAGCGGTTGGTGCGCTCATCCCAGCCACCCCCCGGCCCACAGCACCGCGAGCCAGAGCAGGCCGATCGGCAGTCCGGCGAGCAGAGCGCGGCGCCAAGCGGCGAGCGACATCAGGGAAAAATGACACGGACGATCGCGGAGGTGACGGTGGGCCATGAACTATCCTGCGAAGGCCGCTGGGGGAAACCAGCGAGAAAAAGTGGGGCTAACGGTCGAGAGTGCGCAGTTATAACATAACGAGATGGCGATGTTCGACCCCGACCGATAGCTTCTTTGGGCGCAGGCACGAGCACTGAGGTGGGGTTCGCTCCAATACGCTCGTGCATGGCGAAGGCTTTGGCATAATCGCAGTTCATCCTTGGTTGGAGTCCACCATGTCGTCCACCGCATCTCCCTTGGCGAGCGCCATCATCGATCTGCGCGCCGAGCTCTCGCGTCGAGGCCAGCGCCTGCTGGTCTGGTGCGATGCGTTCGAGGAGGCGTCGCTGCATGCGCTGCTCGCCGGACTCGGCGGGCAGCGCAGGCTGTGGGTCGGCGAGGCCGGGGCCCAGCCGTCGGAAGGCTTCGAATGGCTGCAGCCCGGGCAGGCGCGGCGACGGCTCGGCGAGGAGTGCGACGCCTTGGTGTTCGACGCCCGCGAAGGCTTCGACCTCGACGCCTTCGGCGCCGTCGCCGGCACCCTGCGTGCGGGTGGCTGCCTGCTGCTGCTCAGCGCACCGGCGAGTTTCTCCGGGCGCTTCGGTTCACGGCTGCGCCGGCTGCTCGAAAACGATTCGGGCGTCGCCCGGTTGGAGCGGGATCGGCTGCGGCTGCCGGAGCTGCCATCGGCGCCGGACTGGCGACCCGGGCGCGACTCGCTGGGCTGCCTCAGCGCGGACCAGCGCCGTGCGGTCGACGGGCTGGTGGCGCTCAAGCGACGCCGGCCGTTGGTCATCACCGCTGATCGTGGCCGTGGCAAGAGCGCGGCGCTCGGTATTGCCGCCGCGGTTCGGCTGAACCAGGATGGTGGCGAGCTGCTGGTCACCGCGCCCAGCGCGGCGGCGGTGGAAAGCCTGTTCGAGCAGCTAGGGCATCACGCGCCCGAGGGGCGTCGCGAGGGCGCGCTGTTCCTGCATCCGCGGGGGAGTTTGCGCTACCTCGACCCCGAGGCGCTGGTCGAAGCGCTCGAGCAGCCGGAACCGCTCGGCGGCGCTGGCAGCACCATGCTCGTGGATGAAGCCGCCGCGCTGCCGCCGGCACTGCTGGCACGCTGCCTTGAGCGCTTCCCGCGGATCGCCTTCGCCACCACCACCCACGGCTACGAAGGCAGCGGGCGCGGCTTCGCGATCCGTTTTCGCCAGCGGCTCGACCAGCGTACCCCGGACTGGCGAGCGCTCGAGCTCGAGACCCCGGTGCGCTGGGCGCCGGGGGATCCGCTCGAAGCGCTCACCACCCGGCTTTTGTTTCTCGACGCCGGGATCGACGAAGCCGAGCCGGCACCGGGCGAGGTGACGATCGAGCGCTTCGATCGCGACCGGCTCCAGCAGGACGAGGCGGCGCTCGGCGAACTCTTCGGCCTGCTGGTGCAGGCCCACTACCGCACTGCGCCGAGCGACCTGGCCCGGCTGCTCGACCAGCGCGGAGTCGAACTCTGGGGCGCCCGCGCGGGCGGCCGGCTGCTCGGCGTCGCCGCTACCCTCGACGAGGGCGGGTTTCCCGCGCCCTTGGCCGAGTCGGTGGCGCGCGGCGAGCGTCGCCTGCCCGGCGAGCTGCTGCCCCAGTCGCTGGCGCTGCATGAGGGGCTGGCGGAGGCTGCGCTTTTGCGCTGGCGGCGAGTGATGCGGATCGCCGTGCATCCCGGTGCGCAGCGACGCGGTATCGGCCGGCGGCTGATCGAGCGGATCTCCTTCGATGCCGCCGGCAAGGGGATCGCGATGCTCGGCGCTAGCTTCGGGGCGAGTCCCGAGCTGCTCGACTTCTGGTTCGCGGTCGGCTGTACCCCGCTGCGGCTCGGACTCAAGCGCGAACGCTCCAGTGGTGAGCACGCGCTGATGGTCGGCCGCGCGCTGGATGCCGGGGGGGCTGCGCTTTCGCGCCAGTGCCGCGAGCACTTCTGCGATGCCCTGGCCGAGCGCCTGGCGTTCGAGCTGCGCGGGCTGGAGGTGGAGCTCGCCGCCCGGCTGCTCGCGCCGCCGCCGCTCGCCGCCGAACCGGCGCTCGGCGTCGCGCTCGGGCGTCTAGGACTCGGGCATGCGCCGCTCGCACCCTATCGTGGGCTGCTCAAGCGCCATTGGGGCAGCCTGAGCGAGCGGCTGTCGGAGGAGGCGAGGGAGGGCCTGCTCGGCTTGCTGTACCAGGGGCGTGACGAAGCCTGGCTCGCACGCCGCCACGGTGGCGAGGGGCGCGCCGCGGGCGAGGCGCTGTGGCGCGGCTGGTGCGCGCGCACCGTGGACGGTTGATCGCCACGCGGGCAAGGAGGACGATAAGGCCTGACTGAGTCCCCCACCAGGAGTTTCGCATGTCCGCCGTGTCGCCCAACGCCCATCTCGACCAGCTCTCGCCGGCGCCGCTCTGGCGCCATTTCAGGATGCTCTGCGATACGCCGCGTCCCTCCGGGCAGGAGGAGGCGGTGATGCGCAATATCGTCTCCTGGGCTGAGCGGCGCGGCTTCTCCACCTCACGCGACCAGGCCGGCAATCTGCTGGTACGTCGGCCCGCCTCCCCCGGGTTCGAGGCGGTGCCGATGGTGACGCTGCAAAGCCATGTCGACATGGTGTCCCAGGCCGATGTCGAGCACGATTTCAGCCGCGATCCGATCCTGACCGAGGTGCGCGACGGCTGGCTCTGGGCGCGCGGCACCACGCTCGGTGCCGACAATGGCATCGGCGCCGCCGCGGCGCTTGCGATCCTCGACGACGACGAACTGGCGCACGGTCCGCTCGAGGCGCTGTTCACCGTCGCCGAGGAGACTTCGCTGGTCGGTGCCACCCAGCTCGCGCCGAACTGGCTCGAGGGGCGCTACCTGCTCAACCTGGATTCCGAGGATCGCGGCGAGGTGTACATCGGCTGTGCCGGCGGCGTGCACGTGGGGCTCGAGGAGCGCTTCGAGATCGCTTCGCTTGAGTCAGGCTGGACCGTCGCCCGGCTGAGCCTCGATGGACTCAAGGGTGGCCACTCCGGGGTCGACATCCACCAGCAGCTCGGCAGCGCCAACCGGCTGCTGCCGCGCGCGCTGCTGACCCTGCTCGATGGTTTGGGCAGCGGTGCGCTGCGGCTGCTCGACTATCACGGCGGCACCATGGGCAACGCGATCACGCGCTCGGCGAGCGCACTGGTCGCGCTGCCGGC
This sequence comes from Halotalea alkalilenta DSM 17697, assembly GCF_000621205.1. Lineage (GTDB taxonomy): Bacteria > Pseudomonadota > Gammaproteobacteria > Pseudomonadales > Halomonadaceae > Halotalea > Halotalea alkalilenta. The sequence continues at coordinate 66,885 of NZ_JHYY01000037.1, forward strand.
GGCGAGCTTCGACGATGCCCTCGAGCGGATCGCGACCCTGGAGGCGACCCTGCGTACCGAACTCGCTGTCGTCGAGCAGGGGCTGGCGCTGCGGCTCGAGCCCGAGGAGTACGCTGGCGCGGCGCTCGGTGCGCAGGATTCCGCCCGGGTGGTCCGGCTGCTCGCCGCGCTTCCCTACGGCGTCGAGCGCTACAGCGATGAGATCGAGGGGACGGTCGAGACCTCCAACAACCTCGGCATCGTCGCGCTCGAGGAAGGCGCGCTGCGCCTCGATACGATGATCCGTTCGCTGCGCGACAGCGCCGCGCTGGCGCTCGCCGCCCGGATCGAGGCGCTGTGCCGGCTGGGCGGCTTCGCGCCCAAGCGCAGCAGCTTCTATCCCGGCTGGACGCCCTCGGCCAGCTCGCCCCTGCTCACTCGTTTCGAGGAGTTGCACCAGCGCATCGAAGGCCATGCACCGCAGATCAAGGTGATCCATGCCGGGCTCGAGTGCGGGATCATCGGCGCCAAGTACCCGCAGCTCGAGATGATCTCGTTCGGTCCGACGATTCGCGGCGCCCACTCCCCGAGCGAACGGGTCGAACTCGCCGCAGTGGAGGCGTTCTGGGCCCTGCTGCGTGGAATGATCGCCTCGCTCGCCGAGCGTCCGCTCTCGAGATGAATGCAGTCGAGCGGCGGCGCTTCGCCTGTCCGACGCTGGGCGCGCCGATGGCCACCGGCGACGGCCTGCTGGTACGCCTGTCGCCGCTGCGCGACGGGCTCGATGGTGCGGCCGGCGCAATGCTGGCCGAGGCGGCGCGGCGCTATGGCAGCGGTGAGTTCGAGCTGACCCGGCGCGGCAATCTTCAGGTGCGCGGGTTCGATGCTTCAGGGGCTTTGGCGTTCGCCGCCGCGGCCAAGCGGCTCGCTGGCCAGCGCCCTGGGCCGCTGCCGCTGGCGCTCGAACCGCCCGGCGATGGGCTTTCGGGAGGGCGGCTGGCGGCCCTGCGCGATGAGCTGGCGGCGCGGCTCGCCGCTTTCGAGGCGCCGCTCGCGGCGAAGTGTTCGGTGCTGTTCGAGCGCCGCGGTGACTGGGGCTTCGCCGGTCTGGCGGCCGACCTGCGCCTGCGTCTCGACGGCGATCGACTGTCGCTCGGGATCGATGGCGATGCCGCTTCGGCGTGCTGGTTCTCGGCCAGCGGGGCGCCGGTTTCGCTGTGCGATGCGGCGATGGTGGTGCTCGAGCGGCTCGCCGGGGCTGGTCGGCACGCGCGGGGCGGGGCGCTGCGCTCGGACCGCACGCTCGCCGCACGGCTCGAGGTGCTGGGGTTTCGCCCGTCGCTCGCGCCGGCTTCAGCGCCGGCGGTGGTACCTGGCAGCCTGCGCCGCGGCACGCTGGTGGTGGGCTGTCCGCTCGGGGCCTTGCCGAGCGCGCGATTCGAGGCCCTGGCGGCGCTGTGCTTGCACCATGGGCTTCGCTGCTGGCCGCTGCCTGGCCGGCTGCTGCTGCTCGCAGGCGAGGCGCTGGGCGGGCCCTGCACCGATGCCATTCGAGACGAGCTCAGCAGGCTCGGGATGGTGCTGGATCAACGCGACCCAAGGCTTCGCATCGAGGCTTGCCGGGGTAGACCCGGCTGCGCCTCGGCGGGCTTCGACACGCGTGGGCTGGCCGAACGGCTGGTGCAGCAGCTCGCCGCCCTCGACCCCGATGGGCGCGTCGAGCTGCATTTGTCCGGCTGCACCAAGGGCTGCGCGCGCAGCCGGCCGGCGACGATCTGCCTGGTCGGGGGCGAGCGTGAAGGCGCACTCGGCGTGGTGCTCGATGGCCGCGCCGATGGCGTGCGCCAGGCGTGGCTGAACGACGATGCCGAGTGCGTCGCCGCTGCGCTGCCCGCACTGCTGGCGCGTAGCTGATTCGGCGGCTCGATTGCTTTGCGGCCTTCGAGTTTCCAGCGGCAGTTTCCAGTACAATCCTTCCCTTCGTGCGGCCATCGCGGTCGTGATCATCAGTTCTCGCCGAATGCCCTTCGCGTTCGGCCGTGTTTTGTTGGGACGCGATCGACCATGAGCGAGCGCCATGACTACCAACGCGACGGTCGCGCCATTTATGAGCGCTCCTTCGCGATCATCCGCGCCGAGGCCGACCTCGCCCGCTTCGACGAGCTCGAGCGCACCGTCGCCGTGCGCATGATCCACGCCTGCGGAGTGGTCGAGCTGGCCGAGCGGATCGCTTTCGGCCACGACTTCGCCGCGCGCGCGCGCGCGGCGCTGCGTGCCGGCGCTCCAATCCTCTGCGACGCCGAGATGGTCGAACGAGGAGTCACCCGTGCGCGGCTGCCGGCGGACAACCCGGTGATCTGCACCCTGCGCGACCCGCGCACGCCCGATCTCGCCGAGCGGATAGGCAACACGCGCTCCGCGGCGGCGATGCGGCTCTGGGAGGAGCGGCTCGAAGGCGCGGTGGTGGTCATCGGCAATGCCCCGACCGCGCTGTTCCATCTGCTCGAAATGATCGCCGCCGGGGCGCCGAGGCCGGCGGCGGTGATCGGCGTGCCGGTGGGCTTCGTCGGTGCCCAGGAGTCCAAGCAGGCGCTTGCCGAGAGCGAACTGGCGCTGCCCTACGTGGTGGTGAGAGGGCGGATGGGCGGCAGCGCGATCGCCTCCGCCGCGGTCAACGCGCTGGCGAGCGACGCTCTGTGAGCGGGGCGGGCAGGCTGCTTGGCGTAGGCGTGGGGCCTGGCGACCCTGAGCTGCTCACGCTCAAGGCGGTGCGCGCACTCGAGCAGGCCGACCTGCTCGCCTACTTCGCCAAGGCTGGCAACCGTAGCCATGCACTGGCCGTGGTCGCCGGCTTTCTTCCTCGCGGGCTCGAACGGCTGGCGCTGGAGTACCCGGTGACCACCGAGCTCGATCGCTTCGACCCCGAGTATCGCCGCCAGATCGATGCCTTCTACGCTGACTCGGCGCGGCTGCTCGCCGCCCATCTCGAGGCCGGTCGCACGGTCGCGGTGCTCTCGGAGGGCGACCCGCTGTTCTTCGGCTCCTACATGCACCTGCACGTACGCCTGGCCCACCGTTTCGACGCTGAGGTGATTCCCGGCGTGACCGGGATGTCCGGCGGCTGGTCGAGCGCGCAGCTGCCGATCTGCCAGGGCGACGACGTATTCAGTGTGATTCCCGCCACCCTCGACGAGGCGACGCTTGCCGCCCGGTTGGCGTCCAGTGAGGCGGCGGTGATCATGAAGGTCGGGCGCAATCTCGCCAAGGTGCGGCGGGCGCTCGCTACCAGCGGAAGACTGGAGCGCGCGGTCTACGTCGAGCGGGCGACCCAGCCCGGTGGGCTTACGCTGCCGCTGACGCGAAAGACCGACGATGCGGCGCCCTATTTTTCCCTCGTACTGGTACCCGGCTGGGACTCGCTGGAGTTCGAGTCGCCGCTTTGGACGCCAAGCGAGGAGGGTCGATGAGCGCTGGCAAGCTGAGCGTGGTGGGGCTTGGCCCGGGTGATGCCCGTTTTCTGACTCCCGAGGCGCAGGCCGCGCTCGATCGGGCCGAATGGCTCTACGGCTATGCGCCCTATCTCGATCGCATCGAGGTGCGCTCGGAGCAGCGCAAGATTCCCTCCGATAACCGGGTCGAGGCCGAGCGTGCCTATGAGGCGCTGGCCGCTGCGGTCGAAGGGCGCCGAGTGGCGATGGTGTCCGGGGGCGACCCCGGGGTGTTCGCGATGGCCGCCGCGGTGTGTGAGCAGGTGGAGCGGGGGCCCGAGGCGTTTCGCACCCTGGAGCTCGAGATCGTCCCCGGGATCAGCGCGATGCTGGCCGCGGCGGCGGCCTGCGGTGCGCCGCTCGGTCACGATTTCTGTGTCATCTCGCTGTCCGACAACCTCAAGCCCTGGACGCTGATCGAGCGCCGGCTCGATGCCGCCGCTGAGGTCGGCTTCGCCATGGCTTTCTACAATCCGATTTCCAAGGCTCGCCCATGGCAGCTCGACAGCGCTTTCGCGCGTCTGCGCGAACGGCTGCCCGCGGCGACTCCAGTGGTATTCGCGCGTGCGATAGGGCGGGCGGACCAGCGGCTACGGGTGAGCTCGCTCGGCGAGGCGAGCGGCGAATGGGCCGACATGGCGACGCTGGTGATCGTCGGCTCCCCGGCGACCCGGGTGATCGAACGACCCGGCAGGCCGCCGCTGGTCTACACCCCTCGCCGTGCTTGATCGTTTTTCGCCCTCAATGGGCCTTTCTGGGAGTAGTGCGATGCTCGAGGTGTCTGAATATTTCGCTGGCAAGGTCAAGTCGATCGCGTTGGCGCAGCCGGAGGGGCGGGCGACCATCGGCGTGATGGCGGCGGGAGAGTATCGCTTCTCCACCGCCGCGCGCGAGATCATGCAGGTGGTCAGCGGTGAACTCAGCGTGCTGCTGCCTGGCGAGGATGAGTGGCGCCGGTTCACCGACGGGGAGCGGTTCGAGGTGCCGGCGCAGAGCGCGTTCGAGGTCCGTGTCGCGCGCGACAGCGCCTATCTCTGCGAATACCGCTGAGACTCAGCTGGCCAGCAGGTCGCGCTGACGCACCACCCAGCCGAGCACTGCGTCGATGTTGGCTACCGTAGTCAGCGGGGGCGTGGCCGGACGTTCGATCATCACTACCTCGATGCCTAGCGTCCGGGCCGCGAGCAGCTTGGCGCTGACCGCGCCGGCACCGCTGTTCTTGGTCACCAGCACCTCGATTCCTTCCCGCTCGAGCAAGGCCCGCTCCTGGTCATGATTGAACGGGCCACGCGCCAGCAGGCTTTCGAACCTGGGCAGCGCCGGCGGGGGATCGAGCGGATCGACGCTGCGCACCAGGTAATGATGCTGCGGTGCGCGTTCGAACGCAGCGAGCTGCTGGCGGCCGATCGTCAGCATCACTCGGCGGGGCTGGTCGCCAAGCAGTGCGGGAGCATCTTCCACGCTGGCGCAGTGGCGCCAGCGGTCTCCTTGGCTCGGCGTCCAACCCGGGCGCAGCAGGCGCAAGGTCGGTACGCCGGCCTTGGTCGCCGCCTCGGCCGCGTTGCTGGCGATGCGCGCGGCGAACGGATGGGTGGCGACGACCATTGCGTCGATGCCTCGTTCGATCAGGTAGTCGGCCAGCCCTTCGACGCCGCCGAACCCGCCCGTGCGGACTGGCACCGGCTGCGGTGCGGGCTGCTTGGTGCGACCGGCGAGCGAAAGCTCGATCTCGAGACCCGGGTGGTCGGCCAGTCTGGCCGCGAGGGCGCGGGCATCGAAGGTGCCGCCGAGAATCAGGACGCGGCTCGGAGCGTGACGATACATGGCAACCTCCAGCGTAGTGCAGGCAGGGAGTGAAGACGATGTCGGATGTTCAGCGTAGCAGGCAGGCACCGCTACCGGCGAGTGGGTCTGCGTGGCTGGCGGTGGTCGGGATCAACGAAGATGGTGTCGCCGGGCTCGGCGCGGCGGCGCGCAGCGCGGTGAGCGAGGCCGACTACGTATTCGGCGGAGCGCGCCACCTGGCGCTGGCCGGGCCGCTGATCCTGGGTGCCGCCGAGCAGTGGTCGTCGCCGCTCGAGACGAGCCTGGCGCGGATTGAGGCGCTGCGCGGCGAGCGGGTAGCGGTACTCGCCTCCGGGGACCCCTTCTGCTACGGCATCGGCAGCGTGTTGGCTCGGCGGATCGCCATCGATGAGATGCGGGTCTATCCGGCGCCTTCGGCCTACAGCCTCGCCTGTGCGCGGTTGGGTTGGGCGCAGCAGACGACTGAACTGGTATCGCTGCACGGTCGTCCGCTGGCGCGGATCGACCCGTACCTGCGCGAAGGCGCGAGGCTAGTGGTGCTGACCTCCGACGCTGAGGCGCCCGGGCTGATCATCGAACGGCTCCGCTCGCTGGGCTGTGGCGCGTCGCTGGTGGTGCTGCTCGAAGCGCTGGGCGGGCCGCGTGAGCGGGTGCGCCGCTTTCGTGTCGATGATTTTTCTCTCGCAGCCGGGCAGGTGGATCCGCTCAATCTGCTCGCGTTCGAGATCCATCGTGACCGACCCTCACGCCCGCGACTGGGAGTTGGCCGCCGGATCGACTGCTTCGAACACGATGGCCAGATCACCAGTGCAGAACTGCGCGCGCTGACGCTTTCGCGGTTGGCGCCGAGGGATGGCGACAGGCTTTGGGATCTCGGCGCGGGAGCCGGCTCGGTGGCGATCGAGTGGCTGGCGATCGACCCAAGTCTCGAGGCCGTGGCGGTGGAGGCGAATCCCGCGCGGGCTACCGCGATCGCGCGCAACGCAGCGCGCTTCGGCTGCGAGCGGCTGGAGATCATCGAAGGGCGGATGCCGCAGGTGTTGGCGCGGCTGGAGGGGAGGCCTGAGGCCATCTTCATCGGCGGAGGGGCGAGTGAGCCTGCAACCTTCGAGTTAGCCCTGGCCGCGCTCGCGCCCGGTGGACGCCTGGTCGTCAATGCGGTGACGCTCGAGAGCGAAGCGATGCTGCTGGAGCGCTATCGACTACTCGGAGGCGAGCTCACCCGGGTTGGCATCGAGCGGGCCGAACCGCTCGGGAAAATGTCCGGCTGGCGGCCGGCTCGCAGCATCACCCAATGGTACTGGTGCAAACCCTGGAACAGCGAGGAGCCCGCATGAGCGTGCACTTCATCGGTGCCGGTCCCGGCGCTTTCGATCTGATCACGGTGCGAGGACGTGACCTGCTCGCCCGTTGCCCGGTGTGTCTCTACGCCGGATCGACCGTCGATGTTCGCATGCTCGACTACTGCCCGGCCGGGGCTCGCAAGATCGACACCGCGCCGCTCGATCTCGCCGCGATAGAAGCCGAGTACCTGCGCGCCTGGGAGCGTGGGGAAGAGGTCGCCCGGCTCCATTCGGGGGATCTGTCGATCTACAGCGCGCTTGCCGAACAGCTTCGGGTGCTCGAGCGCCTTGGCATTCCCTACACCCTGACGCCAGGGGTGCCGGCCTTCGCCGCTGCAGCCGCTGCGCTCGGACGCGAGCTGACCGTGCCCGAGGTCGCCCAGAGCCTGGTGTTGACCCGGCTTTCCGGGCGAGCGTCCAGGATGCCGGCTAGCGAGACGCTGGAAAACTTTGCCCGCAGCGGCGCGACGCTGGCTATCCATCTGGCGATTCACCGGCTCTCCGAGGTGGTCGAGCGGCTGCGACCGTTCTACGGCGACGAGTGTCCGGCCGCGGTGGTCTATCGTGCGAGCTGGCCGGAAGAGCGGCTGGTCGAGGCGCGGCTCGATCGTATCGAAGCCGAACTCGCCGAAGCGCCGATCGAACGTAGCGCGCTGATCCTGGTGGGCCCTGCGCTGGGAGTGGGCGAATTTCGCGCCAGCGCCCTTTATCAGGCCGGCTATTGCCGCCGGTTCCGTTGAGCCTGGGCGATATTCCGACTTTCAGCTCGAAAACTTGGCGAAAGCGCTTGCCAAGTGGCGAGGGGGTCTATAAAGTACGCCCTCGCTGACCGGGGTTAACCCGCAGCGGGAAGAGCAAGTCATTGATTGTTTTGGTGTTTCAGGTCGGCT
>NZ_KK211236.1:0-39346 GCF_000621205.1 Halotalea alkalilenta DSM 17697
GAACCCGAGCTGCTTGGCGAGTCGACGCATGGAACGTTGTTTGGTTTCCAGCGCCTGTGCCTCGTAGTACTGGAGTCCGTGTTCGACATACTCCAATCCTTTGACCATGACGCGCCAGAACAGCGCCGCGAGTTTGCGCGCCAGGGCGATATTGGCGATCAATCCACCTCGGCGACCCGCCATCCGACGGTAAAAACCGCCCAGCGCAATGTGTTTGCTGCGAGCGAGGCTGCGGGCCATGACGCAAAACAGGCGCCCAGCACGATTACGCCTGCGCTTGGCCGAGCGTTGGCGCTTACCGCTCTGATGACTCCCGGGGGCCAGCCCGGTCCAAGCTCCAAACGGCTCGGATTAAGTATCTATGCTATTAAAGAGTACCAAAGTAACCAACTATTGAAACAGCTTGGTCAGAATACCGTTGAGTCTCGAATGATTGGTATTGCATTGAATCCATTCAACCAAAATTCATCACTCTATGGTATGGCCTACCTACAGAATACAGCAGGGGGGAGGAGAGTATTTTCAAACCTTAAAACTCCAGAACGCGAAAAATTCATCGTGTACTTCATGTACCATGATCATCCAACTTGCTAAAAGTGGATACTATCATCTAGATCTACACTTCAACAATATACTAATTGATAAGCGGGGTCAGATGATTTGGATAGATACCCATATCAAACGGCTTCCCCAAAAGGCTGCAGCGCGCAGATATGTGCTTGATGAAATGATCGACCCAATAAAGCTTGAAGGCGCACAATATATAGCAAAAAAATTCGCGAATGAATAACACCCTACTTCTAACATTTTTCATTCACCACCCTAAGCGGTAAAGTTTCCTGAATTGTCGACGGATGAAACGCTTTGCTTCTCTCAAGCGCAGTACATTTTTGATACCATATCCTTTTCTTTGATATTTATAGCTTGCCTTAGCCACATCACGCTCTATCTCAATAGTACTGTTAGTCAATGTCGGTGCGGGATGAGCAATGAAATCGGCCAGGTATATTTCGTCAAAAGCACCATGATCATGCAAATAGCGCCAATCATCAGCGATGTAAAGCGACTGCTGGTGTAGTGTAACCATCTTTCGAACTACGGAAGTATGAATCAAATAACAACAGGTAGTACTAACATGTTTATAGCTTCGAATTGTCTTACTGAAAATAATCCCCGGAGCGACATAAAAGTTCTTCCATAAACTAAGCATTATATAGTCCCGCCATACTCTCTCATCTTGTCCTCCAAGAATATAGAGAGTGTTGGGGTCAAAATTCCCAAGGTCAATTCGACAAAAAGTATCGAAGCGCTCATCAATGAGCGCATCATCCTCAAGCACGATACTCCATTCATTTCCTTTTCTAAGAATATCTGAGTAAATTTTTTGATGACTCAACAAACAACCTATCTCACCGATAGAAATAGGACGATTCATTCGGCGTGAAAAATCGGAGGAATTGATCTCTCGTACATAGTCATCGTCGAGCTCACGACCGTCGACTGCACTTACCAGGGTATAGTCAATTTTCCGAGCACCGAAGTAGTCAATCAACGGCTTGCGTCTTTCTGGGGTTCTATCAAGAGAAAGCAAGTAAATCGGAATATTGGACATAATGGCATCACTGACTGGAGATAATCCTACCAAGCGGCGAGGATTCAGGGACGTTAGAAAGATCATGTGTTTTCAACACCTCATTGAAGAGGTGTATACAACAAGAACGAGATGTCAATAAATCGTTTAGCATTAGGCCGGGGTCCAGTAATTGACTGACCCGATCATATCCAATTGGATAAAGCACATCCACGGGCTTAGCATATCTTATCAAATCGAGTTTCCTTGCGAAGTGAGTAATGGCAGCAGGTCCTAGCGTGCCCCATTTCATCTTCTCACGGCGTACCGGAAAACCTAGACGTTTGCGCAACCACAGCTTATGTCGGCGCGATTTAGACATCCACTCAGGGATGAGATAAGGATCGCGCGCTGAGCGCAGCAGCTCTGCGATGAATACACTATCTCTTGGCGCTGCGAGTACAGCACCGTTGAGCCTATAGTCATTTTCAAGACCGAACAAGTAGCCATGATCAGGAAGCTCGATTGGCGCCACACAATATACATCGCAATCTACATAGACTCCTGTTTCACGACTTAACAGTTCATAACGGAATAAATCAGAGAAAAGCGCAAAACTTCCCGATGCACTATGCTGGAATACCTTTTCATTGCTAAGCACACTTTCGGCATTGCACCACTCGACTCCATCAGGTAGATCAGAAATAGGCTGATAAGCATGCAGCATTACCCTGTGTCCATGAACAACAAAGGATTTTAAGCACGCCGAAGCAATCGGACCGAGCTGCTTTCCAATCCAAAACGCATGGATAAGGGTAAGCTTATTCAAATGTGACATATTAACCATTCCCCTGAACTAAGCGACTCTGGATGATGCTATCACGGCCTAATGAAAAATATAATGCACTTATCACACAAAATAGCATGACAAGATCCGGATGGATGAAAAAGCTATCGAACAGGCAATAAATCATTATCAACAACAAAAAAAATGCAAAGTCACCTGATATGATCTTATCTTTAACTGCCATCAGTACGCCGCTAGAAAACAGAAGCAACATAACTAATAATCCTTTTATTCCTTTCAGCGAGAGAGCATCCAGATATTCATTATGGACATGATAAAGCATTGCTTCTAGGGCAGCTCTATTAGAATATTCATTTAACATCACATATTGTTGCAGATAAAAATAGCGCTCTCCAATACCATTACTCCAGGGAGATTCTAAGATAGCAAAAATCGATCCTTTCCACATTGAAAATCTCCCCCCCATGGAGGTATTCGGTTGCCCATTGAAATATTGAACAATTTCAAAATAAGTCGAAAATAATCTATTGGCCACATTGAAATGATATAAACATCCAAGAACAACCATTGAAAGAGTCAAAATTATCAATAAACGAATGTTTCGTGGACATGAGGGGAAAGACTTTCCTACATACCAAATACAGTATAGCGTTAACAATACCAACACTGATCGGGTATCTGTCAACCAGACAAAAATGAAACCACAGACGGCAACAATAATGCCACTACCTTTCTTGATTATAGAGAGAGTGTCAACTCCCTTACCAAAGGAAAATAGCATAATGATAATAAAAAAATATTCCATTGCTGTCGTAATTGGCCAGTCTCCTTTCAACTGAACACGCGATGAAGTATTTTGCCATTCGTCAATGCCCAGCACCAGAACCACTAATAGAAAAACAAATAACCCCATTGCCATAAAAATAAGAAATATCGGGCGTTGATAAATTTTCACACCGTATAGGCAAATGAACAATGGAATACTAATAACCATTGCTAATCCAGAATAAAAATGACGACTATATATACTTGACAATTGGTAGTAATTCTCTCCTATATTAATGACGAGACCCTCTTCCTGCTGGCCATATACTAAAGACCAACTCAGCTCTAATCCACCCACCATTATAATGGCAACAAGAAAAACCTTTACCCAAAATGGTGAACGAAGAAACCATTCTACTATCAGTTTTGCACGCAACAAGCAGAACAAAGAAGCCAGTATGACAGCGGCATAATATGCATGCCACGCTGCGCGATCATCGATCAATGCTCCACCTAATGCGACACATAACAAGATGACCACAGCATATTGAATTTTTGTAAGAAAAGCAGACACACTATCCCCCGCAGTTAGCCGTTCGTGTAATGTTGCATATTTTTATATCAAAAATATTACTACAAATGTAGTCTGATTAATAAGCATTTTTATCGGCAAATCCCCTGAAAATCGTGAGGAAAATTATCTTCAGGTCGAGCCAGACCGACCAGTTCTCAATATACCAGAGGTCGAATTCGATTCTCTTTTCCAGACTGGTATCGCCACGCCAGCCGTTGATCTGCGCCCAGCCGGTAATGCCTGCCTTGACCAGATGCTTTTGCATGTAGCCTGGGATCTCATGCTGGAATTGGCGCACGAACACGGTGCGTTCGGGCCTTGGCCCCACGATCGACATATCGCCTCTGAGCACGTTGATGAACTGCGGCAGCTCATCGAGGCTGGTCTTGCGGATGAAGGCCCCGAACCGGGTCGTCGCCTTGCTCCTGGCACCACCCCACTGAACGCCGTTGCTCTCTGACTCCACCGCCATCGAGCGGAACTTGAGCATCTGGAACGGTCGGCCGTTCCAACTGACCCGCTCCTGGCGATAGAAGATCGGACCCGGCGAGCTGAGCCTCACACCGATGGCGAGTGCTGCGAGCAGAGGCGAAACGATCAGCAGGATGCTGCAGGATAGCGCCACGTCGAGACTGCGCTTCTTGAACCGGCTCCAACCGGTCATCGGCGAACAGCTCACGTTGATCAGGTACATTCCAGCGATGGTCGAGGCGCTGTGGTTGATCAGCCGCAGGTCCGACATGTTGGGCATCAGCCGGATGTTGGCCGCTACGGTGTCGAGCGAGTTGATGATCCGATGCGCGTCCCTGCCGCGGGAAAGCGGCAGACACACCCATACTTCGTCCTCGACCACGGTCAGGCGCTTGCCGAATTCGTAGTTGTCCACCACGCCGCTGTACTTCTTGAGCCGACTCTTGAGTCGGTAGTCGATCACCAGTACCCGCGCGATGTCGAAGCTGCGCGTCTTGTCTCGACGCAGCGCATAGAAGGCCGTTCGACAAGACGCCGCATCCCCGATCAGCAGCACCCGGCGACGGTTGCGCCCACGGCTGCGAAAGCGATAGATGATCGGATAGGCGATGATCCTGACCACCAAGGAAAGCACCACGCCGATGCCCAGCCAGCTCGCCATCCACAGCCTGGAGAAATCGAACAGCTGGAAGGCGAACATCACCACTACGATGGCCACGCACCAAAGGGAATAGGCGCCCACCAGCCGCGCCGCCAGGTAGGCACGCCGGCGGCCGCGCCAGGACTGATAGAGGCCACAAAAGGGGAACAGCCAGAGCTGGAGCAGGCCACCCACCAGGATCGCCCAGTGGTAGCGCTCGTATTCGATCGACCAGCTACCGAAACGCAGCGCATAGGCCATCCAGCCCGCCGCCAGAACCACGGAAAAATCGGCCCCGCGCGCCATCAGGGAGGTCAGCCAGTCAGGGCTGCGAGGGGTGAAGCGTTCATCGAAAACCGACATTATGACACCAGAGTCCTTTCCACCACCGCATGTCCCGCTCGTATAACGATGCGCCGACGTTCATGGGGGCGGAGAGGATATCACTCTTCTCCCCTGGAAATGCGCCCCCTCGCGGGGACGCATACATCGTCGCTAGAAGCCTCGCTGCCGACGAAACTCAGACCAGCGCTCATCGACGAAGTTCTTGAACCGTTCATCGAACCGCTGCCTGGAGAAGCGCTCGGCGTGGCTTCGAATGAGCGCGGGCGAACGTTTCACCCCTTCGCGCTCGAACCGCTCGACCGCGGCGACGATGCCGGCACAGCTCTGCTCGTGGAAGTGAATCCCCGTCTCGCCGTCCACCACCGTCTCCAGCGCACCACCGCGCCCGTAGGCGATGACCGGCGTGCCGCACGCCTGGGCCTCGATCGGCATGATGCCGAAATCCTCCTCCGCGGCGAAAACGAACGCCTTGGCCTGCTCCATGTAATGCTTGAGCTCAGCGAAGGGCTGATAGCCAAGATAAGTGATGTTGGGGGTCAGCATCTGTTTGATCTGCCCCATCTGCTCGCCATGACCGATCACCACCAGACGCTTGTCCGGCATTTTGGTGAACGCCTCTACGATCAGCGCGACGCGCTTGTAGGGCACGAGCCTGGAGGCCGCCAGGTAGAAGTCGTCTTTCTCCTCGACCAGGGAAAAGTCGTCCACCGCCACGTTCGGGTAGATGACCTCGGCATCCCGGCGATAGACCTTGTTGATCCTTCTCGCGATGTAGCGAGAATTGGCAACGAAGAAGTCGACGCCATTGGCGGTGCGGACGTCCCACAGACGCAGCCGGTGGAGCAGATAGCGCGCAACGATGCCTTTGATCCCCTTCCCCATCCCGGATTCGGCCAGATACTGATGCTGGAAGTCCCAAGCATAGCGGATCGGCGTATGGCAGTAGCAGACGTGCAGCTGGTCGGGCCCGGTCAGCACGCCCTTGGCGACCGCGTGGGAGCTGGAAATGATCACGTCGTAGGCGGCGAGGTCGAACTGCTCGACCGCATAGGGCATCAGCGGCAGATACTTCTGATAATGGGTTTTCGCTTTCGGCAGCCTCGAGATGAAAGACTGCTTCACCTCGTGCTCGACGAAGCGCGTTTGCGAAAAAGCATCAGGATCATAGACGCAGGTATACACGTCAGCCTCGGGGAAAAGACCGAGGATAGCCTCTTCGACCTTCTCGGAGCCGGCATAGGAGATCAGCCAGTCCGTCACCAGCGCAATTTTCACTTAGAGACAGCCCCTTCCCTTCGAATTCATATCTTCATCCATGACGATCGACCATTCCGCTCGTTCGCCTTTGACCATCTTAGTCACTGCAAGGCCAGCCGAACGCGTTCAGCCACACGCTCCCAACTGAACGAGCGCGCTCTCTCGATGCCTTTGTCTCGCAGGCGGGCACGCAGGTCTGCATCGTCATGCAGCCGCTCAATCCCCTGGCGTATTTCGTCCACGCGCAGGGGGTCGACCAGCCATGCGGCGCCACCCGCGATCTCAGGCAGCGAGGTGACGGTCGAGGTCAGCACCGGTGTACCGCACGCCATCGCTTCGACCACTGGCAAGCCAAAGCCCTCGTACAGGGAGGGAAAGAGCAACGCAATGGCATGACGATAGCAGGCTGCGAGTTGGGCATCATCCAAACGCCCAGTGAAGCGGATGCGTGAAGCCACGCCGAGACGGCTAATCTGTTCATCGAGCTCGGCAGTACTCTCCCCGGTCATCATCAGCTGTACGTCTTCGGGCAGGTGGGCTTCGGCGAAGGCTTCGATCAGGCGTCGCTCGTTCTTATGCGACTTACGGTTACTGACGCAAAAGAAGTAGCGAGACGTAGAGGGTGACTCTCCGGGCGCCGCTTCAACGCCGAAGACGCTCGACACCCCATTGCCGACGTTGATCACGCGCTCGGGCGAGGCACCGCTCCAATCGATGATCCGCTGCCGGGAGAAAGCGGAGACCGTGAGCACACGGCGAGCCTGTCGACAGGCGGGTTTGAGCACCTGAGCATAGTAAAGGCGCTTCAGCGCGCTGCTGCCCTCATCGACGTCGATGTGATTGAGATCATGCACGGTAATCACGCTACGTGACCGGGCGAACAGCGGAGCATTGTAGCCAGGAGTGAACAGACGCTGGTGCGGATGCCTGAGCAACCAAAGGCCGGTCTTCAGCGGATCCAGCGCACCGCTCGGCTTGCCGCCCAGTTGGATTCCATGCAGGCCGTCTACGCGTTGAAAGAGCTCGCCAGCGAAGCGCCCGATGCCATGCTCACCAATCCAACGCTCGTCGAAAGCGTACTCAAAGCTGCTCATCAGCGGCACCTGATGAACGACGAAGCCTGCTTGCCTCGCCAAAGAAACAGCCGATCATCGTCCAGAAGAAGAAATAGCCTACACGACCTGCGAGCGATGAATTCACCCAACCTCCGACCAGAGAATAAATGAGGTATCCCACCAGCGTGAGCCCGAACACCAGCATGACCCGACTCTCCCTCCACCCATGCTCTCGCATGGCCGAGCGCATCGTCATGATCACGGCGACCGCCAGAGCGACGAGCCAGGCAACGAAGGCAATGGCCCCCCAAAGCCCTAGCTCGATGCCGAATTGGAACCAGAGCCCGTCGGTGATGATCCTACTGTCGGCGCTGATACCTTGGCTCCCCCATCCGAGAGGAGCCTCGCCACTTCGAATGAACTCCATCGCTTGAAGAGCTTCGGCCCTGTGGTCTTCATTCGACCCTTGAGATAGCCCCGCAGAACTATCGAAACGCTCCACGATCAGCCAGTTCGAGCTAGTTGTTTGCGTCGGAAACGATGGATCCACCGAGTGATGGGCGATCGAATTATAGGCAGTGAGCACCACACAGGAAAATGCGGTGATCGCGACGACGATCGCCAATCGCGTCGAGTAGCGCCTACGATCGCTTGCCAAGACGAACCAAAGAATCGTCAGCAATGCACACCAACCCGCGGTCGCGGCCAATGCATAACGGGACATGGCCAAGTACTGCACGGACGCGAGCATGACGACCGCCAATCCCGACAGCCAGCTCCCTTCACTGAGATAATACTGATAGCTGAAGACGAGGAAGAGGAATATCACCGCTGCAAAAATGATCGAATTCCCCACCAGCGCAGTTGGCCTCACCCAACCAAGCGGTGGAAAGCCCAGCACCTCCTCCCCCATCAACACTAGCCAGCCTTCGCCGACTGCATATCCGAGCAGATACTGCAAGATGCCGATGCTAGAGAGGAGAATTCCCGCCACCAGGAAAAGCTGGCTGGAAAGACGGCTGGACGTCGCATGGAACGCATATGCGCCTAACGCACAGAACGGAATGAAGAAATATGAAAGGCTAGCCTTGATCGCAAGGACCGGGTCAGGCGCATAGAGCAGCTGATAGCTCAATGCCAGGATTACACCGAAAGCGAGAAGAGCGACCAAGGTGAGGCCGGGAATGCAATTCAACCGCTGCCAACCGCCCATGATGCCCAACGCGGCACAAACGGTGGCAGCCAGGAAGATCGCATAAGTACCGGCGTTCACACCTTCTGCATGCACCAGATAGGCATAAAGGTTGGATAATTCACCACTCAGCAAGACCAGCAGGCATGCCGAAAGAAAGATACCGCCCATCCAGCGTGATTCAGTCCTCAAAATAATGCCTCTATATTTTTCATGACCGCATCGTCGTTTCCCGACATTCACTGAAAAATAGAGCATGCTTGCAATTTATCCAGGAGAATGGCGAGCATTTCGAGCGACGCTGCTCCTCCACTCCCCTGCCTGCCGTCCCGTCCTTACCGAGAGCGACCGTAGAGATCCTCGAAACGAACGATATCGTCCTCGCCGAGATAGGCGCCGGATTGAACCTCGATCAATTCGAGCGGGATTTTTCCGGGATTGGACATGTAATGCGTAGCGCCCAAAGGAATGTAGACCGACTCATTTTCCGCGACCAGTTTTTCTTCCCCGTCGATCCCCACCAGGGCCGTGCCCGAGACCACGACCCAATGCTCGGAACGATGGTGGTGCATCTGCACCGAGAGCTTCTGGCCAGGATTGACGGTGATTCGCTTGACCTGATAGCGCGCCTCCATGTCGATGGAGTCGTACTTGCCCCAGGGACGATAGACTTCCCGGTGATTGTCGTGCTCGCAGCGGCCTTCCCGCTTGAGCTGCTCGACGACGAGCTTGACCCGCTGATCCTGATCCTTGCGCGTGATCAGGACCGCATCCTTGGTTTCTACGACGACGAGATCCTCGACCCCTACCGTCGCGACCAGTCGATGGCTCGAATGGACCAGGGTGTTATGGGTGGTGTCGGCTATCACGTCGCCGGTGAGTACGTTGCCATCCTGATCCTTGTCGCTGATTTCCCAAAGCGAAGACCAAGAGCCGATGTCACTCCACCCCGCCTGCAGCGGCACTACCGCGACGCGCGGGTCCTTTTCCATCACCGCATAGTCGATCGAATCGCTCGGGCAGCGCGAAAAAGCCTCGGCATCGACACGAATGAAGTCCAAGTCCGCGGCGGCACCTTCGATCGCGGCCTCGCAAGCAGCCAGCATATCGGGCGCATACTGGCCGAGCGCTCCCAGGTAGCGGTCGGCGCGCATCAGGAACATGCCGCTGTTCCAGAGATACTCGCCGCTTTCCAGATAGCGTGCAGCCGTCTGCGCATCCGGTTTTTCGACGAATCGCTGCACCGCGAAACCCGCATCCAGCGCTTTGCCCCGCTGGATGTAACCGTAGCCGGTTTCTGCGCGGGAAGGCACGATACCGAAGGTCACCAGATGCCCTTGTGCCGCAAGCGGCACCGCGCGACGGACCGCGGCCTGGAAGGCCTCGACGTCCTGGATCACGTGATCGGCAGCCAGAACCAGCAGCAGCGCACTCTCCGCGGCGCCTGCACGCTCGGCCTGCAGCGCACCGAGAGCGATCGCGGGAGCGGTGTTGCGGCCTTCGGGCTCGAGCAACAGGCAAGTGTCGCCGATCTCGGAGGCACGAAGCTGCTCGGCGACCAGAAATCGATGTTCCTCGTTACAGATGACGATCGGTGCGGTACAGGGCAGCCCCTCGAGACGCGCCAGGGTCTGCTGGAGCAAAGTCCCTTCACCGAGGAGATCAAGAAACTGCTTGGGCCGCAGACGCCTGGAAAGCGGCCATAGGCGAGTTCCGCTGCCGCCCGCCATGACGACCGGAGTGATCACCGCTTCGCTGTTCAAATCGATCCCCTCTTCACCATAGTCACGCCTGTCCGTGTGCCTGCGCCTGATACGCGCGAACGGAAATATGAACTGAATTGAACGTGCTCCGTTCCAAACAATGTAGCAATCATTGCTCTACTCGACCGCCACGCCGGAAGAAGAAAAACAAAAACCATACTCGCCTGCGCGAATATGGTTCCTGTCCTTGCTACTCAGCTGTCCGACACGAGATGGTGCTCAAGGCTTAGCCATACACCGGCAGCCGCTTGCACACCGCCTCGACCTCACCACGAACGCGAGTCTCGACCTCGCTGCTATCGCCCTTGGCCAGCGCATCGAGGATGTCGCAGATCCAGCCGGCCAGCGCCTTGCACTCGGCCTCTTCGAAGCCGCGGGTGGTGACGGCCGGGGTGCCGATACGCAGGCCGGAGGTGACGAACGGGCTCTGCGGGTCGTTGGGCACCGAGTTCTTGTTGACGGTGATGTGCGCTCGGCCAAGGGCCGCATCGGCGTCCTTGCCGGTGATGCCCTGCTTGACCAGGGAAAGCAGGAAGAGGTGGTCCTCGGTACCGCCGGAGACGACATCGAAGCCTCGCTCGAGAAACACCCCGGCCATGGCCTTGGCATTCTTGACCACCTGGCGCTGGTAGACCTTGAACTCGGGCTCGAGCGCTTCCTTGAAGCACACCGCCTTGGCGGCGATCACATGCATCAGCGGGCCGCCCTGCTGGCCGGGGAAGACGGCGGAGTTGAGCTTCTTGTAGAGATCCGCGTCGCCGCTGGCCGAAAGAATCAGGCCGCCGCGGGGGCCACGCAGGGTCTTGTGGGTGGTGGTGGTCACGACATGGGCATGCGGCAGCGGAGAAGGATACTCGCCCGCGGCGACCAGGCCCGCGACGTGGGCCATGTCGACGAAGAACCAGGCACCGACGCCGTCGGCGATCTCGCGAAAGCGAGCCCAGTCGATCACTTGGGAATAGGCGGAGAAACCAGCGATGATCATCTTAGGCTGGTGCTCCTTGGCGAGCCGCTCGATCGCGTCATAGTCGATCAAACCCTGCTCGTCGAGGCCATACTGGATCGCATTGTAGTGCTTGCCGGAAAAGCTCGGCTTGGCGCCGTGGGTCAAGTGGCCACCGGCATCGAGGCTCATGCCGATCACGGTGTCGCCGGGAGAGACCAGCGCCTGGAACACCGCGGAATTGGCCTGGGAACCGGAGTGCGGCTGGACGTTGGCGTAGTCGGCGCCGAACAGCTGGCAGGCGCGCTCGATGGCGAGTTGTTCCACCTTGTCGACGAACTCGCAGCCACCGTAGTAGCGCTTGCCCGGATAGCCTTCGGCATACTTGTTGGTCAGCTGGCTGCCCTGCGCCTCCATGACGCGAGGACTAGTGTAGTTCTCGGAGGCGATCAGCTCGATGTGATCCTCCTGACGCTGGACTTCTTCGTCGATCGCGCTCAGCAGAACGTCATCGTAGCCGGCGATGGTCATGTCACGGGTGAACATGAAGCATTCCTCATTGCAAGGTGGCGGTTGGAAATCTGGCTGACCAATGCGTCACCGCGGGGCCCGGGGCGATGAGTATCGACGAATTCCCGGCGGGGCGGGATCGAGGCCTTCTGCGGCGCGATGGGGTCGAGATGGGCGCCATGATAGCGCAGGCCCCTGCGCTTTACACGAGCGATGGCGTGATCGGCGCAGGCGATGTCGCGCTGAAACTCCCGGGCTAGCGCGCCTTGGCATCCACCAGCCGTGCTGATACCCAAGTCAGCACCAGCAGATCCACGAGCACCCGCAGGCACCAGACGAAGGCTACCGCGGAGATGCTCTGATACCAGACCAGCGCCACCGACAGCGCCGCCAGATAGAGCGGGACTTCCGCCAGATGGATCAATGCGGTGGCCTTGGAGGCACCCGAGGCCTGGATGACACAGAAGGGCACCTGGGCGAGCGAGTTGAACAGCACCCCCAGCGAAATCCAGAACAGCACCCAATACCCTTGCTCGCGGAACTCGGGCCCAAGCCACCACTCGAGCCCCCAGCCACCGGCGCTGATCAGGCAAAGGCTGGCCACCCCCACCAGCCCGGCGATCAGCATACCGAAGCGCTTGGTCAACGAGCGCACCTCTTCGACGTTTCGTTCGGAGAGCGCCTTCGACACCGCCGGGAAGAGCACGCTGACAATAGCAACCGGAACCACCAGCACCTTGGTAACGATCTCGTAGGGCGCGGAGTAGTAGCCGACCAGCGCGACGGAGAGGAAGCTGCCGATCAAGAAACGGTCGAAGTAGACCATGATCGGGCTGACCACGTTCGAGACCGTCATCCATCCGCCGAAGGCGAACAGCTCCTTGAGCAGCGCGGGTTGGATCGAACCAATCGAAAAGCGCAGATGACGTTGGTTGGCCAGGAGATAGGCGAAGAACATGGCGATCCGGGCCAGCAGCAGCGATAGCACCGCGAGCGAGAAACTGTCACTGACCAGGTAGAACGCATAAGGGCCGACCAAGAACCAGGCATTGATCGGGATCTTGACCAGGTTGATCAGGCGGAACTCAGCGTAGCTTTCAAGACACGAGCGCATCACCGTCGCCCAGATGGTGAAAGGGATCGCTATCGCCGTCCATCTGAAGGCATCACGAACCGCTGGAATCAGCGCCGCATCGACATTGAACACCCTGGTCGCGAGCACCTCGGAGCACGACCAGAACAGCACCCCGCCGAGCAGGCCCATGACGCAAACCACCGGCAGCGCGGTGGAATAGACCAGCTGGTTGCGCGCGGCTTCTCCCGCACCGATGTTGCGCGAAAGCAGGAAGGTCAAAGCGCGGCTGATGCCGAGATCGAAAAGGGTGAAGTAGCCGATCAGCATCCAGATGATCGACAGCACCCCGAACAGCTCGACACCCATCTGCCTGATGATCAGCGGAATGAACACCAAGCCCACGGCCAGGGGCACGATGAAACCGGCCAGGCTCCAGGCAATGTCGCCGGAGTGCCCTGACCGCAGCCTCCCCAGCACTTTAGCGATCACCGCACGGCTCCATTGCCGCGATGTCCATTGCCGGTCGCGAGCGATCTTCTCATCGCCGTACCGCCAGCGCGGCGAGCATGGACTCGAGATCCACTCTCCAGTCGCTCGGCGCTATCGCCGCCTCGCGCTCGAGCTTCGAGCAATCCAGGACCGACCAAGCCGGTCGATGCGCCGGGGTCGGATACTCATCGGTCGACAACCGGCGCAGGCGCGGCACGCGCGCAAGCACTGCCAGCGCCTGCGCGCGCTGGAAGATCGTCTCGGCGAAGTCATACCAAGTGCAGGCAGGCGCACCGGCGAAGTGATAAACCCCGCCACCGGGTGGCGATGAGGAGACCATCGCATCACTGAGCCGCCACAGCGCCTCGGCGATGCTCACCGCAGAAGTCGGGCAGCCCCATTGGTCCGCGACGATGCCGAGTTCATCGCGCTCAACGCCAAGCCTCAGCATCGTCTTGACGAAATTCTGGCCGTGGATGCCGAATACCCAGCTGGTCCGCAGCACCAGGCTTTCGGGCGAGGCGGCCAGCAGCGCCCTCTCACCGGCCAGCTTGCTGGCGCCATAGACGCTGTTCGGCGCGGTAGGATCGTCCTCCCGATAAGGGCGATCGCAGTCTCCGCTGAAGACGTAGTCGGTGGAGACGTGCAGCACCGGGATCCCAGCGGCGGCGGCGGCCCGGCCGAGTCGGGCGGGTCCATCCCGATTGACCGCGAAGGCGAGCTCCGGCTGACTCTCGGCGCGATCGACGGCCGTATAGGCCGCGGCGTTGATGACCTGCTCGGGCCGCCAGCGCGCGAAGGCCGCATCGATCGCGCCAGGGTCGGTGAGGTCGAGCTCGCTCGAGCCGACACCGATGGCCTCGACATCGAGCGGTGCGCGTTCGAGCAGCGCTGTGCCGACCTGCCCCGTCGCACCGACGACCAGCACCCTTCGGCTCAAGACACCTGCTCCAACAGCTCGCGCAAGGTCGGATTGGCCGCATCCTTGTCCGAGAGCAGCGGAGACTCGATGGGCCAGTCGATGCCGATCTGCGGATCGTTCCAGACCACCCCGCCCTCGTCGCCCGGCAGATAGTAGTCGGTGCACTTGTACTGGAAATCGGCGATCTCGCTGAGCACGCAGAAACCGTGCGCATAGCCAGGGGGAATCCAGAGCTGGCGCTGGTTTTCGTCG
The DNA here is from genome assembly GCF_000621205.1 of Halotalea alkalilenta DSM 17697. Classification (GTDB taxonomy): domain Bacteria; phylum Pseudomonadota; class Gammaproteobacteria; order Pseudomonadales; family Halomonadaceae; genus Halotalea; species Halotalea alkalilenta. The sequence continues at coordinate 14,632 of NZ_KK211236.1, forward strand.
TTGAGTTCGATCCCGAAGTATTGGCCGCAAGTCCGAGAGGCGGGATCGATGTCGACCGCTACGTCGTAGACGGCTCCGCGACTGACTCGCACCAGCTTGCCCTGCGGCCTGGTGCGCTGGAAATGCAGCCCCCTCAGCACTCCCCGCGAGGAGCGCGAGTGGTTGTCCTGGACGAACGCCGGCTCGATGCCAGCCTCGCGATAGCGCTCGGCCTGGAAGGTCTCGAGGAAAAAGCCCCGCGCATCCCCGAATACCTTGGGTTCGAGCACCAGGACGCCGGGCAGGTGTGTCTCAATGACTTTCATCGAACTACTCCGATCGGCAAATCTGCAACAGGTACTGCCCATAGCCGGTTTTTTCCAGCCGCTGCGCCTCGGCCAGCAATCGATCATGGGTAAGCCACCCTTGGCGATAGGCGATCTCTTCGAGACAGGCGATCTTGAGGCCCTGCCGGGTTTCGAGAATATGCACGAACTGGCTCGCCTCCATCAGTGAGTCATGGGTTCCGGTGTCGAGCCAGGTGAACCCCCTGCCGAGCAGCTGCACGCGCAATTCGCCAAGCTCGAGGTAGGCATTGTTGATCGCCGTGATCTCGAGCTCGCCCCGCGCCGATGGACGCACTCGCTTGGCGATGTCCACCACTTTGTTGTCGTAGAAGTAGAGCCCCGTCACCGCATAGGGCGAGCGCGGTCGCTCAGGCTTCTCCTCGATCGAGAGTGCGCGCCCCTCGTGATCGAACTCGACCACGCCGAAACGCTCCGGATCGGCGACGCGGTAGCCGAAGATCGTCCCCCCCGAAGAATGGGCCGCCGCTTCGCGCAGCATCGCGCTGAAGCTCTGCCCGTAGAAGATGTTGTCGCCTAGAATCAGGCAGACATCGTCGTCGCCGATGAAGGACTCACCGATGATGAACGCTTGGGCCAACCCGTCGGGAGAGGGCTGCTCACGATAGCAAAGCGACACGCCGAAGCAGCTGCCATCGCCGAGCAGCTTGCGGAAATTGGGCAGATCCTCGGGCGTGGAGATGATCAATATCTCACGGATGCCTGCCAGCATGAGCACCGACAGCGGATAGTAGATCATCGGCTTGTCGTAGATCGGCAACAGCTGCTTGGAGACGCCGCGGGTGATCGGGTGCAGTCGCGTACCTGAACCGCCGGCAAGAATGATTCCCTTCATAGCTCCTCCTCATGGACGAATCGAGCGGATCGCGCCCATTCCGCCACGCGTTCTCAAGCGCCAGAACCCAGACGGCCCAGGCGATAGTCGCCGTCGAGCACGCGCTGCCACCACTGCCGGTTCTCCAAGTACCACACCACCGTCTTGCGCATCCCGCTATCGAAGCTCTCGCGGGGAGTCCAGCCCAACTCGCGCTGCAGCTTGGAAGCATCTATCGCATAGCGCTGATCGTGCCCCGGACGGTCGGGAACGAAGGTGATCAATTCCCGGTAGGCGCCGACCCCCGCCGGCTTCTGCGGTGCGAGCTCCTCGAGCAGCTCGCAGATCCGCTCGACCACTTCCAGGTTACGTTTCTCGTTGTGGCCACCGATATTATAGGTCTCACCCACCCGCCCCCGGGTCACGACTTCGATCAGTGCGCGGGCATGGTCCTCGACGTACAACCAGTCGCGAATCTGGCCACCATCGCCATAAACCGGCAGCGGCTCGCCTTTCAGCGCGTTGAGGACCATATGGGGAATCAGCTTTTCGGGGAAATGGTAGGGCCCGTAATTGTTCGAACAATTGGTGATGACGATGGGCAAACCATAGGTACGGTGCCACGCCCTGACCAGATGATCGGAACCAGCCTTTGAGGCGGAATAGGGAGAACTCGGCGCATAGGCCGTGGTCTCGACGAAGAACTCCTCGCTGCCATGCAGGTCCCCATAGACCTCGTCGGTGGAGACGTGATGAAAACGAAAAGCCGCTTTCTCGTCCTGCGCGAGCGTCATCCAGTGGCGGCGCGCCGCCTCGAGCAGGGTATAGGTACCGAGCACGTTGGTGCGGATGAACTCACCGGGGCTATCGATCGAACGATCGACATGCGACTCGGCGGCGAGGTGCATCACTGCGTCGGGACAAAACTCGGCAAAGATGGCATCCAGCGCTTCGCGATCGCAGATGTCGACATGATGGAAGTCGTAGCGCTCGGAATCGTGCACGCTCTGCAGCGACTCCAGGTTTCCCGCATAGGTCAGCGAATCGACGTTGGCGACCCTGTGCGGCGTGGACTGGATCAAGCGGCGAACCACCGCTGAACCGATGAATCCAGCACCACCGGTGACGAGGATACGTTTGCTCATGCTAGTCGTTCCATTCAAGGGGCGGTCCGTGCAGGGCTTGTGGTCTCAACGGCCCTTGACGATGATGCGAGCCACTACTCGCGCCTTGGCGTACTCCCCGCGGCGCAGACGATTGAGCCAGACGAGAAAGAGACTCGCCCAGACGATCGGCAAGCGTAGCGGATGGAACCTGCGGGTCAACTTGAGCCGGTTCCTGACGATGTAGTAATCGGAAAGCGCGCTGGTACCGGAGGCGGTGCTCGCCCCTTCCTTGTGATACACCACGCTGTCGAGGCTGACCCCGAGCCGGAAGCGCCCCTTGGCGCGCAGGCAGAGATCGAGCTCTTCGTAATACAGGAAGTAGTCCTCGCGAAGCATCCCCACCTGCTCGAGCAGAGGGCGGGAAAGCAGCATCGATGCGCCGATCACGTAATCGATCTGCTCTTCCACCAATGCGCGATCATAATGGCCTTCACTGGGAGACAAAGCCTCATAGTGGCGGGTGGTGCAGAGCCAAGGATTATAGCAGCCACCCAAACCCTGCAGTTTGCCACGGTCGTGCGCATAAACCAGCTTGGCACCGCAGATGCCGATCGAGGGGTCCTCGCGACACCGCTCGACCATCTTCGACAAGCAGTCGGGGGCCACTTCGGTATCGTTGTTCAACAACCAGACGTACTCCATGTCCGGTTGATTCAGCGCCATCCGGATACCGACGTTGTTGCCGCCAGCGAAGCCAAGGTTCGCCCCGGTCTGGATCAGATACAGGCAGGATTCCCGCTCGTCGACCACATGACGGCTCGCCTCCTGTGCGCTCAGCTCGCGCAGGGACAGCTGCATCCTGTCCTCAGGCGCCTGGGCCTCGACCCACTGCTTGATCACCTCGTATGAATCGTCCTGCGAGCGGTTGTCGCAGACCAACAGCCTGAATCGCTGCCCGCTCATGGCGAACAGACTGCGCAGGCAGGCGATCGTGTCTTGGGCGCCCTGCCAGTTCAAAATAACGATATAAACCATGTTTTTCCAAGACACTCCATGACCCAGGACCAGTCCCGCGCGCGGCGATCATAGAACCAACCGCTGCCCGCGAACCGCCCCGCATCATGTCATGCTGGCTTTCGGCTTACCATGTCGACGACGCGCCGATCCATCGGGAACATCCCCCCGCCACTGGGGTCTCAAAGCCTGTATCCCGCCTGCTCATGCATGCCTCGACCATGCCTCGACCAAGGAAGCCCGGACGACGATGACCAGGAGAGAAACGACGAACCACCCTCGACGCCGCTGGCGCGAGCATCTCGGCGGCATGCTCATCGCGCTATCGATTCTGGCGCTGACCATGGCGGTGGTGATCGGCCCCGGCACCAGCGCCGGACATCGGCTCTACGAGCGGATCGAGGCCTGGGTCGCCTACATCGCGCCGGTCGACGACGAAACCCTGGACCTGGCTGCGACAGATCCTCCCCGCTCCACGAACGCGGCTCAGCCAGATTCAGCCGTAGTGGCGACGCAAGCGCTGGGCGAAGAAGTAGAGCTCGATCACTGAGAAGAGGATGAGCAGGTAGCCGATCGATTCGGAGCACTCCTCGACCATGTCCTTGACGATGCGCAGATAGTCGTCGCCCATCGCCGCCTGCCACATCTTCCCGCGACCCAGCAGACGGGAGAAGACGAAGGTGGACAGGAACCCCGCCAGGAAGAGTCCGAACGGCATCGAGGTGAAATAGAGCCGCATCTCGACGAACAGCCGATGACGATAGTGGAACAGATAGTAGAGTGTCGGCAGCGCTACCAGCGTCACCGGCCATTTCCAGAAACCGTGGCTGATCAGATCATCCATCAGCGCATCGTTTTCTCTCAGCAGCGCCGAGAGCGCGAACATCGCCATGACCATCAAGCCGACACGGAAAAATCCGAAGTACCGCCGCACCGCCAGGAGACCGATGACGGTAAACGCCAGGATGCAACTCTGGGTGATCTCGGTGAAAGACCACTCGGAGAATTTGAGCGAGGCATCGTTTCCGCGCTGGGCATCCCACAGCATGCCTTGGGCGTAGCCAACGATGACGAGAATGTAGAACACCACTCGCAGCAATACGCCAGTGCAGTCACGGGGAGAAAGCAATGGCACCTGCGCGCCATCGGGAAGATCATTGAGGAACTTGGTCACGGGTCACTCTAATTAGCAAGCTATTAAATTTTCGGATGGCGCGCATTTTGCCACAAATCAGCAGCGCCGGTGGTCAATTTTCACCGCCTTGACCCGCCAGGGATACTCCCCATTCAGCTTCATGTGCCCACTTTTGGCTACCGAAGCGTGTCGATCACCCCTCCCCCAGCAGTTTGAGACTCTCCAATGGTGCGGTGCGGCGCAGGGAGCGCGAGAGCAGCAGTCCGATTCCGCCGATCAGCAGCGCACCGAGCGGAGGCATCGATAGCCACAGCAGCGGATGCAGCCTCGCCGGCAGATCCAGCCAACCGAGGTAGAGCGCGGCAGCGGCCAGCTCGGCGAGCGCGGCGCCGAGCAGCCCGCTGCCGGCACCGAGCAGCACGAACTCGGTGGCCTGGACGCGCAGCAGGTAGCGGTCTCCCGCGCCGAATACCCGCAGCAGCGCTCCCTCGTGGGCCCGCGCGGGATGCGAGACGATCATCGCCGCGTAGAGCACGGCGACCCCGGCGAACAGCACCAGCGCCAGGATCGCCTCCACCGCTCGCGAGACCTGGGCGAGGATCTCGCGCAGCTGGGTGAGCAAGGCATCTATATCGAGCAGCGTGACCGAGGGAAAGTCCCGCACCAGCCGGTTGAGCAGCCCCTGGTGCTCGGCGGATAGATAGAAGGAGGTGATGTAGCTGGCACCGAAGCGCTCGAGCTCTCCCGGAGGGAAGATCACGAAGAAATTGGGCCGGAACGCCTCCCACTCGACTTCACGGATACTGGTCACCCGCGCGTCGAGGATTTCGCCGCCGATATCGAAGCCGAGCACGTCACCCAGTTTGATCCCGAGGCGTTCGGACAGATCGCTCGCGATCGATATCGGTGCAGGCTCCCCTCCCTCATCCAGGCTGAACCACTCACCCGAGATGATCTGGTTGTCGGGTGGCATCTCCTCGCGCCAGGTGAGGTTGATCTCGCGGCTCAGGTTGCCATCCTCGCGGGCCTCCTCCGGCACCGCCTGGCGTGCGGTGACACCGTTGATCATGGTCAGGCGCCCGCGCACGATCGGGAAGAAGTCCGAGCGTGACTCGCCGCTGCCATCGAGCGCGCGGGCGAAGGCATCCAGCTGGCTCGGCTGGATGTTGATCGCAAACTGGTTCGGCGCATCCTCCGGCAGCCTCGCCTGCCAGTCGCTGATCACATCGCCGCGCACCAGGCTGATGATCGCCATCGCCGCGAAGGTCACCGAGAACGCCACCAGTTGGCCCACGCTCGCCTGGCGCCTGAGCGCCAGCTGTCGGGCACCGATGCGCAGGGTCGAGGGTAGCCAGCGGGCGGTGTAGAACAGAAGATCCAGCGCCAACCAAGTCGCTCCCCACAGCGCAGCGAGCAGCACCAGCCCACCCAGCAGCACGCCGAGCGAGAGCAGCAGCTCGCCGCTGTAGAGCCAAAGCAATGCACCGAAGCAGAGGGTAGCGACGCCCAGCGCTAGCCATCCCGACACCGGCAGCGGTTCGAGCTCGCGGCGCAGCACCTTGAGCGCGCTGACCTGACGCAGCCGGGCGAGAGTCGGCCCGGCGAAGCCGATCAGCACGGCGAGTGCGGTGAGCAGCCCCATCGCCAGCGGAGCCAAACCCGGCGCGGGCAGCTCGAGCGGAAGGAACGCAGCCAGCAGCCGCACCAGCAGCGCCTGGCCCAGTGCGCCAAGCAATGCGCCCACCAGCGTAGCGGCAAGCGCCAGCCAGGCGAGCTGCAGCACGAACAGCGCCACCAGGTCACGCTGGACCATGCCGAAACAACGCGCCAGCGCGGCGGCATCGAGATGACGCTCGACGTAGCGGCGGATCGCCATCGCCACCGCGACACCCGCGAGCAGCACCGCAGCGAGCCCCGCCAGGCTCAGGTACTGCTGGGCGCGCTCGAGGGCACGTCCGAGGCTCGGGCTGTCCTCGCGCACATCGAGCACCCGTATCCCTTGGTCGCGCCAGCGCTGCAACTGCGGATCGAGGCTTGCAAGCTGCGCGGCGTCACCTGCCGCCATCAGCCGGTAGGTCAGTCTCGCCCCGGGCTGCAGCAGCCCACTGCCGTCGAGATCAGCCCGCTGGATCATCACCCGCGGGCTCAGGTCCTCGAAGCCGAGCTGCTGGTCGGGCTCGCTCAAAAGCCATGCGTCCACTCGGTAGCGCTGGCTGCCGAGCTGGAGCTCATCGTCGAGCTGCAGGCCCAGCAGTTGGGCGAGTCGCGGCTCGACCCAGACCGAGCCGCGCGGCGGGCCGCCCTGGGTATCGAACGCGCCGTCTCCGCGATCGATGATCACGGTGCCATACAGCGGGTAGTTCGCATCCACGCCTTTGAAGCTGACCATCTGGAAGCCGTCGTCGCGACTCGCCATCGACACGCTGCGTATCTGTTCACTCAGCCGCATGCCCGCCGCTTCGAGCCGACCCACGGTATCGGCATCGAAATCGCTGCCCTTGACCAGCACCAGGTCACCACCGAGCAGCCGCCCGGCCTGACGCTCGAGCCCTGATTCGACCCTCTCGAGGAAAAAACCGATCATCGTGGTCGCCGCCACCGCGACACACAGTGCGATGAACAACGCCCTGACGTCCGACGCCCGGGCATCGCGACGCAGCGCGCGCAACGAGTAGCCGAGCAGATGGATCATCGCTGCCACTCCGGCTCGACGTCGTCACGGGTCTCGCGTATCCGCCCCTGTTCGAGATGCAGCCGGCGCTGGCAGCGGCTGGCAAGTGCCAGATCGTGGGTCACCAGCACCAGGGTGGTCCCGCGTTCACGATTGAGCGAGAACAGAAGATCGATGATGCGCTGGCCGGTCGCTCGATCGAGGTTGCCGGTCGGCTCGTCGGCGAACACCAGTTTCGGCTCGGTGACGAACGCCCTCGCCACCGCCACGCGCTGCTGCTCGCCGCCGGAAAGCTGCTTGGGCAGATGCCCTGCGCGTTCATTGAGCCCGACCCGCTCGAGCCAGCGGCGGGCGAGCGCGGCATCGGCGCGCCCAGCGGCCATTTCGAGCGGCAGCATCACATTCTCTAGCGCAGTCAGCGTCGGCAGCAGTTGGAAGTTCTGGAACACGAAGCCGACGCGCCCCGCGCGCAGCCGCGCCCGGCCATCCTCGTCGAGATCCGCGAGCTGCTGACCGAAGAGCTCGATGCTGCCGCTGGTCGGCGCATCGAGCCCGGCCATCAGTCCGAGCAGGGTCGATTTGCCCGCGCCGGAGCTGCCCAGCACCGCGACGCTCTCGCCGGCGCCGATCGATAGACTCAGGCCATCGAGGATCGATAGCCGCCGCTCGCCGATACCGACCGTCTTGTTCAAGTCATCGACGCGAATCACCGGTTGGTCGTGTTTCTGCTCACCCATAGTTCGTCCGATCTCGCGTCTCGTCTTATCATAAGGGGGTGTCGATGCCGTCGAGGTGTGCGCCATAGCGGCCCATCCCCATCGCAAGGAGCGCAAGATGTCCCCACCTTCACGCCCCCAACTCTTCGTCTCGCGCCTCGACGCTCAAGGGCGGGCGTGTATCGATCATACGCGCGACTCGACCAAAGCATGGTCCGGAGAGGATATTTTTCAACGTCGGGCAAGCAAATGGCTGGCGCTGCTGCTGTTCCTGCTGGTCTCGCTGATCGTGACGGCGCCGCTTCTCCACGCCGAGGACGAGTCCGATCGACCGACGGTCATGGTCTTCGGCGACAGCCTCAGCGCGGCGCTCGGCATCGAACGCGAGCAAGGCTGGGTGAATTTGCTCTCCGAGCGCCTCGGCGATCAGTATCGGGTGGTCAATCCAAGCATCAGCGGCGAAACCACGGCGGGCGGCCTCGAACGCCTGCCCGCGGCGCTCGAGCGCTATCGACCCGAATACGTACTGCTCGAACTGGGCGGCAACGATGGGCTCCAGGGCCTGCCACCGCCGCAAATGCGCGCCAACCTCGCCCGGATGATCGAACTCATCCGCGCCGAAGGCGCCCAGGTGGTGCTGCTCGGCATCATGATCCCGCCCAATTATGGCCAACCCTACGCCGATGCCATCGCCGGGGTCTATCCGGCGCTGGCGCAAGAGTACGCCATCCCCTACCTGCCGTTTTTGCTCGACGGCGTGGCGCTGGACAATACGCTGATGCAAAACGACGGCATCCACCCGAACGCCAGCGCCCAGCCCCAGGTGCTCGACAACGTATGGCAAGTGCTGGCGCCGCTGCTCGGTGAACCTAGCTGATCTTCGCATCGACTCGCCGTCCCCCGCTCGGCGAACAGCACCACGAGACCCAAGCCAGGCCCAAGGAGAGCTTTCATGGCGCAGACCGGCAGCGCACTAGTGGCGGCCTATCGACTCGATGGCAAAGGCGGCGGACATGCTCTGAGTACGGAAACGCTGAACGCAGCCTGGGACAGCGATCCCAACGATATCTGGATGCATCTCGACTTCACCTTTGGGGACGCCGACTACTATCTTTCCACCCTCGCCGAGCTCGACGAGGCGCTGATCGAGGCACTGCTCGAAGAGTACACTCGCCCTCGCGTGGCGCGCTTTTCCGGCGGCCTGATGACCACCTTGCGCGGCGTCAACCTCAACCCGGGGGAGGCGCCGGACGACCTGATCTCGCTGCGGGTATGGCTGAGCCACAATCGGCTGATCACGCTGCGTCGCCGTCCGCTGCAGGCGATCCAGCAGGTTCGCGACGATCTCGCCTCGGGCAGCGGTGCGTCGAACGTCACCGCGCTGATGGTCGAGATGGCGGACCACATGATCGACCAGATGGGGGAGCTGCTGCTCGAGATCGACGAGGCGCTCAGCCAGGGCGAGGAGAAGATGCTGGCCGGCACCGAGCTCAACGGCGACGATCTGGCCCGGCTGCGCCGGCCGATGATCACCCTGCGTCGATTCATGGAGCCACAGTACGACTGTCTCAATCGCCTCTGCGATGCCTCGCTCGGTCTCGACGAGGCCAACCGGCTGGCGCTGCGCGAGGTCGCCAATCACCTCTACCGCTACATCGAGGACGTGCGCGCGATGCAGGAGCGCGCACTGATCATCCAGGAGCAGATCTGGAGCATCCACAACGAGCGGCTCAACAGCCGAATGTATTTGCTGTCGATCATCACCGTGCTGTTCCTGCCGCTGACCTTCCTCACTGGACTTCTGGGCATCAACGTAGGCGGCATCCCCGGAGCGAACAATCCCTACGGCTTCGCACTGGTCCTGGTCCTCTGCCTGCTGGTCAGCGTGCTGGTGCTGGCCGCGGTCTGGGGCTGGCAGCGCTATCGCCAGCGCGGATAGACCAGCACGGATAGATCAGCACAGATAGACCAGTGCGAACAGGGAATCGGCATCAGCCGTGGCGATCGATATGCCCCAGGTCGCGCTCGGGATCGAGCCGGTCCCGCACCAGCCGCTTGAGCGCCTTGATCTCGGGGAAGCCTTCGTCACGCACCCGCTCCCACAGGGTTTCGCCATCGACGAGGATCTCGAAGCGCCCGCCATGGCTCGGCACCAGCGCGACCTCCTCGAGCGATTCGCCGAAGGTCTGCAGCAATTCCTGCGCATACCAGCCGGCGCGCAGCAGCCAGTGGCACTGGGTGCAGTAATGGATGGCTATCTTCATTGCGTTTCCTCATGGTTGGATGGAGGCCGAAGGCCCGGCGAATGCGCCCCGGCGCGGCAGCCTTTCCGGCATCGGGTATACAGGGTCGACGCCTGGCGATGAGCATTCTCCACCGCAATCGCCGCAGGCTCCAGAGCGGCGAAAACCAGCCATGCCGCGCTCCCACTTCCGACCGTCGCCGAGACGTTGGACAAAGCGCTTGTCATCGGCAGCCAAGCACGTTATACAGCGTTCATGCTTTTCAAAGAGGCAAAAACACGCTTCGTTGGAGGTGTCAAGATGAGCTCGGAACTCTACTCGGATCAGCAGGACGACGGCGACGATCTGGAAGCCGTCAATGACGAGATCTTCGCCCCCAAGAGCCGCGCCAAGAGCGATCCGCGCACACGGCGGCGGGTCGAGGCGCTGCTCGAGGAGCGGCGCTTGCAGCGCCTGATCGAGGATGCCTGGGACGGGGAGTTCGACGAAGAGGAGTAACTCTTCCGCCAGCGCTTCGCTCCCCCTTCGACGACGCCTCCGGGCGTCGTCGACGTTTCGCCCTCCGCCTGTTCCCGGATTCTCCTTCTCCGGCTGGTCTTGCCCGGCTCGGCTCTTTATCATCGGCCCCATTCGCCGGGGGAATCCATCGCCTATGCGCCGAGCGCGCGGGCAGCCTATGCGATCGAGACGCATCGCTCCCCCTAAGTGCAACAAACCACGAGGAAGATCGTCACACATGGCGCAATACGTCTATTCGATGAACCGGGTCGGCAAGGTCGTCCCGCCCAAGCGCGAAATCCTCAAGGACATCTCGCTCTCATTCTTCCCTGGCGCCAAGATCGGCGTACTTGGCCTCAATGGTTCGGGCAAGTCCTCGCTGCTGCGGATCATGGCCGGCGTCGACCAGGAGTACAACGGCGAAGCCGTGCCGATGCCCGGCATCAACGTCGGCTATCTGCCCCAGGAGCCCCAGCTCGACGACGCCAAGACGGTGCGAGAAACGGTCGAAGAGGCGCTCGGTGAGGTCAAGAGCGCCCAGGCCGAGCTCGAGGCGGTCTACGCCGCCTATGCCGAACCGGACGCCGACTTCGACGCCCTGGCCGCCAAGCAGGCGAGGCTCGAGAACATCATCGAGGCAGCCGACGCCCACAATCTGGAGCGCAAGCTCGAAGTCGCCGCCGAGGCGCTGCGCCTGCCGCCGTGGGAGGCCAGGATCGAGCATCTCTCCGGCGGCGAGCGCCGTCGCGTGGCGCTCTGCCGGCTGCTGCTCTCGAACCCCGACATGCTGCTGCTCGACGAGCCGACCAACCACCTCGACGCCGAATCGGTCGGCTGGCTCGAGCGATTTTTGGTCGAGTATCCTGGCACCGTGGTCGCGGTGACCCACGATCGCTACTTCCTCGACAACGCCGCCGGCTGGATCCTCGAGCTCGACCGCGGCCGCGGCATCCCCTTCGAGGGCAACTACTCCGACTGGCTCGAAGCCAAGGAGAAGCGTCTGGAGCAGGAGGCCAAGCAGGAGGCCTCGCGCCAGAAGGCGATCAAGCAGGAGCTCGAGTGGGTGCGCCAGGGCCAGAAGGGCCGGCAGGCGAAGAGCAAGGCGCGCCTGTCCAGGTTCGAGGAGATGCAGTCCAGCGACTTCCAGAAGCGCAACGAGACCAATGAGATCTACATTCCGCCCGGCCCGCGCCTGGGCGACAAGGTGATCGAGTTCCACGGCGTGACCAAGCGCTTCGAGGACAAGGTGCTGTTCGAGGACCTTTCCTTTACCGTTCCGACCGGTGCGATCGTCGGCATCATCGGCGGCAACGGCGCCGGCAAGTCGACGCTGTTCAAGCTGGTGACCGGCAAGGAGCAGCCGGACGCGGGCGAGGTCGTGCTCGGCGAAACGGTCAAGATCGCCTACGTCGAGCAGCTGCGTGACCACCTCGACGACAGCCAGACGGTATGGCAGGCGGTCTCCGATGGTCAGGACGTGCTCAACATCAACGGCTACGAGACCTCTTCGCGCGCCTACGTCGGTCGCTTCAACTTCAAGGGCACCGACCAGCAGAAATTCCTCCGCGACCTCTCGGGCGGCGAGCGCGGCCGGCTGCAGCTGGCGCAGACGCTGAAGCAGGGCGCCAACGTGCTGCTGCTCGACGAGCCTTCCAACGACCTCGACATCGAGACCCTGCGTGCGCTCGAGGAGGCCCTGCTCGCCTTCCCCGGCTGCGCCATGGTGATCAGCCACGACCGCTGGTTCCTCGACCGCGTCGCCACCCACATCCTGGCCTACGAGGGTGACTCCCAGGTGACCTTCTTCGAGGGCTCCTATACCGAGTACGAGGCGGACTATCGCAAGCGAGTCGGCAGCGACGTACCGAAGAAGGTCAAGTACAAGCGCATCGACGCCTGAGCACGCCTTCGCAACCTTCCGCGCCCGCTCATCGGCGGGCGCGGAAGAAAACCGAGGAGGTTGGGACCGGATCTCGGCCTAATAGAGCGAGGATTCGCCGGCGGGACGCGTCTTGAAGCGGCGGTGCAGCCATAGATACTGCTCAGGATGGCGGCGGATCGCCTGCTCGATGAAGGCGTTGACCCGCGTGGCGTCAGCTACGTCGTCACCGCTCGGATAGCCTTCCAGCGCAGGCAGGTACTCGAGGGTGTAGGTGTAGTCGTCGTCGTTACGATGGAACATCAGCGGCATCACCGGGGCCCCGGTCATTTTAGCGATCTTGGCGGTGAGCTTGATGGTCGCGGCATCGACGCCGAAGAAAGGAGCGAACACGCTGGCATCGCGGCCGAAATCCTGGTCGGGGGAGTACCACACCGCATTGCCCGCCTTGATCCGCTTGACCACGCCGCGCAGGTCGTGGCGATCGATCGCCTGTCCGAATATCCGATTGCGTGCGCGGGTCATGAACTTCTCGAATACCGGATTGTTGTGCTTGCGATAGACCACATCGGCATCGAAGAACAGCGAGTGCAGCGCACCGCCGAGATCCAGGGTCGAGAAGTGGATGCCGATGATCAGCACGCCCTTGCCCTCGGCCTTGGCCCGCTCCATGTACTCGGTGCCCTTGAATACCACACGATGGCGCATGTGCTCGGGGTCGCGGCACCAGCCTGTGGCGGTCTCGAGCACCCCGATGCCATTGGCGTGGAAGGTGCGCTTCACCAACGCCTCTCGCTGGGCATCATCGAGCTCGGGGAAGCACAGCCGCAGATTGGTCTCAGTGATGTGGCGACGCCGCTTGAGCGTTCGGTAGACGAGCTCCCCCAGCCCCTTGCCGATCCACAGCTTCAGCCGCCATGGCAGGAAAGCGCCGATGCGCATCGCAGCGATCATCGCCCAGGTGGGCCAGAAGCGGGGATGAAGATGGCTTTCGGGGTAGGGTTTCTTCTGCTTTGCCATATGAAATCGCGTGCCATAGGTCGAAGGAACACCGCTCAGCCACGAACGACCGAGCGCGCCGCATTGTACCCATAAAGCACGCCGGATGCAGACGGTTCCAGGACGCCAGCGCCTTAGCCTGCGCTCACGACCCGGGGCACCCGCGGCAGTATGCCGGTGAGCAAGGTATAGCTGATCGTGTCGCAGTACCTGGCCACCTCGTCGACGCTGAGCTGCGAGCCATCCTCGGCCCGCCCCCAGAGCGTCACCTTGGCGCCGATGCCGGCAGTGGGGAGATCGGTGAGATCGACGGTGAGCATGTCCATCGACACCTTGCCGGCGATCGCGCTGCGCCGGCCATCGACCAGCACCGGGGTACCGTCCACGGCGTGGCGGTCATAGCCATCGCCGTAGCCGCAGGCGACCACACCGATGCGCGTCGGCCGCGAGGCGATGAAGCGCCCACCATAGCCGACCGGCTCGCCGGGCGCGACGCTGCGCACTGCGATCACTTCGCTCTCGAGCGTCATCACCGGGCGCAGCCGAGCGCTGAACGCATTGGCGCGCTCGAGCGGATCGGCACCATAGAGCATCAGCCCGGGTCGATGCCATTGCCCGCGCGCCCGAGCCAGGGCGAGCGTCGCCGGGGAGTTGGCGAGACAGCACGGCACCTCGTAGCCTTCGGCCTCGAGCCGGTGCCGCAGCGCCTCGATCTCGGCGAGCTGGCGATTGGCGTAGGCCATGTCAGCTCCGTCCGCAGTGGCGAAATGGGTGACCAGGTGGACCCCACATACCTTGGGACTGAGCGCGAGGCGTCGCCAGTGGCGCACGAAATCCTCGGTGCCGAACCCTAGTCGGTGCATCCCTGAGTCGAACTTCAGCCAAACGTTGACCGGTGCGGGCAGCCGGCTGCGCTCCACCGCTTCGATCTGCCAGTCGCTGTGCAGCGTGGTCCAGAAGCCCTCCCGGGCGATGATCTCGAGCTCCGACTCCTCGAAGAATCCCTCGAGCAGCACGATCGGCTTGTCGATGCCTCCTTCGCGCAGCTCGAGCGCCTCCTCGATGCAGGCCACTGCGAAGGCCGGGGCCATGGGCTCGAGCGCGCGCGCGCAGGCGAGCGCGCCGTGGCCATAGGCGTTGGCCTTGAGCACGGCCAGCGCGCGGCTTTCAGGTGCGCATTCGCAGGCGAGTCGGTAGTTGTGTCGGAGGGCATCGAGATCGAGCTTCGCGCGCAGCGGGCGGGCCATGGGGTTTCCTGAATGACTGAGGGGTGGCGAGAGTCGTATGCCGCTCGAGCAGGCGGACGTGAATCATCGCGGCTTCGAAACATTATTATTTTTCAACGCTCGAGCGATTGCACGGTGATTCCAAACGAAAGACCCGATCCATTGCGAATGGATCGGGTCTTTTGCCGCCGCTACGCAGTAAAAACCTCTGCGCGGCAAACGCTACTGCTGCATACCCATCTGGCTCAGGTCGATCTGCGCATCACCGATCGGCTGCTCGCCCTGGGCGTCGATGCGGATGGGATTGTCATCCACCACCAGCCAGCGATTGAGCACATCGAGGGTATCGACATCGAGCACCCCGGCCTGCTGGCGCAGACTGAGCATGTTGAGCACGTAGTCATAGCGCGCGCTGGCGTAGTCGGAAAGCGCGGTGTAGTAGTTCTGCTGGGCGGTGAGCACGTCGAGGATGGTACGCGTTCCCGCATCGTAGCCATCCTGGGTCGCCTGCAGCGCAGCACGGTTGGAAACGATCGCACGCTGGCGCGCCTCGACCGTGAGCACGTCGTTGTTGGCCTGGGCGAAGAAAGAGCTGACCTGCTGTACCGCGGTGCGCAGTTGCTCCTCGGCGGTGAACTGCGCCTGCTCGAGAGAGTAGGTGTTCTGGCGTACCTGGGCGCTGGTCGAGCCCCCGGTGTAGATCGGCAACGTGGCCTGCAGACCGATGCTGTTCGACTCGTCGTAGCCGATGTAGTTGCTGCGGTTACTGTCGCCGTACTGGTAGTTGGCGACCGCCGAGAGCGTCGGCAAGTGCCCGGCACGAGCGACTTTCACGTTCTCTCGGGCCAGATCGATGCCGGCACGGGCAGCGCGCAGGGCAAGGTTCTGGGTGCTCGCCATCTCGACCCAGGCCTGACGGCTGGTCGGCTCCGGCGGTTGGATCGGCAGCTCGTCGGACAAGCGATCGATGCTCGGATACTGCTTGCCGGTGAGCTGCTCGAGGGCTTCGAAGTTGACTCGCAGGATGCTCTCCTGGGAGATCCGCTGTGCGCGGGCGGAGTCGTAGGAGGCTTCGGCCTCGCGCACGTCGGTGGAGGCGATCACCCCGACATCGAACTGCTCGCGGGTCTGGTCGAGCTGACGCTGGTAGGCGGCTTCGGCGGCGCGATAGGTATCGAGCAGCTCCTTGGCGCGCAGAACCTCGAAATAGGCGCTGGCGACGTTGTAGAGCATCACCTGCCGGTTGTTGGAGAAGTTGAGTGACTCCTGGGCGCTCTGCCGCTTGGCCGCCTGGAGGGTATACCAGTTGGTCGCATCGAACAGCGACTGGGTCGCCTGCAGTTCGATCGCCGAGGAGTTATAGGTGCTGTCACCACCGGAAGCCAAGCCACTGGAGGCGCGCGAGCTCTCACTGTTGGAGACATGGTAGCGAGTGATGTTGCCGTTGGCGGTCACCTGCGGCAGCAGGCTGCCACGAGCGATCGCCTCGCCTTCCTGGGTCGCGTTGACCCCGGCCCGGTCGGCCGCGAGGCTGGCATTGTTGAGCAGCGCATCCTGGGCGATCGTGAGCAGATCCGCCGCCTGCGCTACCTGTGAAGCCATGGAGATCCCCAGAACCAACGGCAGCACTCTTAACGTCGACATCGATGCCATCCTATTTGTTGAGCTCTTCGCGTCTCTGTATTCGCCCGCGAATCGAGGGCTCGCCCTCGATAAGAACGCGGATAAAGTTGAATTGGCGAGAAGGTTATCACATCGTCTCGCACTTACATACATCCACGCATGTTAGTTATCGAGTCATCGAGAAAACCCACCCTGACAAGCGCATCCCGCCCGACCATTTGGCCGGGCGGGATGCGAATGCACTGGAAAGGCCGCTCGATCACTCGAAAATGCTATCGAGGGTCAGTCCCTGCTTCTCGAGCATGCGACGCAGCTTCTTGAGCGCCTCGACCTGGATCTGGCGAACCCGCTCGCGGGTCAACCCGATCTCCTCGCCCACCTCCTCGAGGGTCGCCGCTTCGTGGCCACGCAGCCCGAAACGCCGCACCACCACCTGCATCTGCTTGTCGGAGAGTTCGGCGAGCCACTCGTCGACGTGCGCCTTGACGTCGAAGTCGACCAGATTGGACTCGGGCCCGGCTTCGTTCTCGTCGGCGATGGTGTCGATCAAAGGCTTGTCGCTTTCGGCACCGATCGGATAATCGACCGAGGAGACCCGCTCGTTGAGGCCGAGCATCTTCTTCACCGCTTCGACCGGGCGATCGAGATGGGCGGCTATGTCCTCGGCGGTGGCTTCGTGGTCGAGCTTCTGGGTCAGCTCCCGCGCAGCGCGCAGATAGACGTTGAGCTCCTTGACCACGTGGATCGGCAGCCTGATGGTGCGGGTCTGGTTCATCAGCGCCCGCTCTATGGTCTGGCGAATCCACCACGTCGCGTAGGTGGAGAAGCGAAATCCACGCTCCGGGTCGAACTTCTCCACCGCACGAATCAAGCCGAGGTTGCCCTCTTCGATCAGGTCGAGCAAGGTCAGCCCGCGATTGAGATAGCGCCGGGAGATCTTGACCACCAGGCGCAGGTTCGACTCGATCATGCGTTGGCGACCGGCAGGATCACCCTTGCGCGCGAGACGACCGTAGTGGACCTCCTCCTCCGGCGTCAGCAGGGGAGAAAAGCCGATCTCGTTGAGATATATCTGGGTGGCGTCGAGGCTGCCGCTCTGGGCAGGGCGGTCGTCGCGATTGAGGGCGCGCTCGAAGGCGCCATCGTCCTCTTCGTCCTTTTCCTCGTCATCCTGATCGAGTCCGAGGACGCCGCGTTCATCGTCGACCTTGCTCTCTTCGAACTTGTCGTCGGTGAAGAACTCCGCGTTGGCGTTCTGCAGCTCACGTTCCTTCGTTCTAGCTACTGCGCACATGTCGATTCCCCTTCGTCCTTGGGGTGGTCGGTGCGAACGGGTTGCCCGGACGACGACCGAACACCTATGTGACAGCACCATGTCCTCGACTGCCGACGCTTCCGCTCCTCGGTTCCTTCGGGGCGGAAGACGCGCTGGACATGGCGCCTACCCGTAGACCTCAGCGATCCGGCAAGAAAACGATCGGATCCTTCGGCTGGCCATCCTGGCGTATCTCGAAATGCAGCTTGACCTGATCGGCCTCGGTGTCACCCATCGTCGCGATCTGCTGTCCGGTCACCACGACCTCGTCCTCTTTGACGCTGAGTTCGGCGTTGTGCGCGTAAGCACTGAGGAATTGATCATTGTGCTTGATGATGACCAGATTGCCATAACCGCGGACGCCGCTGCCTGCGTAGACGACTATACCGGGACCTGCAGCGTAAACAGGTTGCCCCTTTTGACCCGCGATATCAATGCCCGCGGTGATATCCGTCCTATCGGTGAAACCACCGACCAATCGTCCTTCGGTGGGCCACCGCCAGTCGATCCGGGTCGCCGGGGAATAGCGCCGATTCGGGTCGGCCTGGGGCGCGTGAGCGGTGGACGGCGCAGTGCTCGACGCTACCGGGGCGGGCGCGGGAGTTTGCGCTCCAGCCGCCGCGCCGGTTGCGGCCGTAGCGCCGCTGGATTGGACCACCTGCTGAGCGCCGCTCTGGGCGCCATCGCTGACCTGGGCGCCACCCTGGGAAGACCCTGCCGGCGAGGAGGAGAGCAGCCAGCTGTCGTCGTCACCCGCCGTGCTGGACGCGGCACCGCCGAGGGGAATCGCCTGGGTACCGGTGGCGGAAGGTGCACTCGCCGCGGGGGCACCTGCACCTTCGCGCAGCCTGAGCCGCTGGCCGACGCTGATGATATAGGGCGGCTGGATGTTGTTGAGCTGGGCGATCTGCTGGTAGTCGACGTTCTCGCGCCAAGCGATGCTGTAGAGCGTATCGCCGCTTCTCACCTGATAGGTGCCATCGTCTTCCGGTGCATTGAGCGAGGCGTTCTCGACCAGCGGTACGCCGGTATTGCTCTGGCAGCCAGCCAGCAGAGCCACCGCGACCACGCCGAGCCCGGTGAGGCAGCGACGCTTGCCGCGGGCGAATCGAACCGCGAAAGACCTATCCATGCTTGCGTCCATCCTCGACATTCATCAATCTCCCCTTCGAACCACGTTTGTCGATCACCAGCACCAGCGCGAAGCCCGCCGCCATCAGAGCCAGTGCCGTGGGCAGCTGGGCGGAAACGCCGAACAGCTGCGCATAGTCCCACGGCGTCAGGTAGTCATAGGCGAGCGGCACGCTCTCTCCTCGCGCATCGAGGGTGTAGCTGGTCATCTGCCGCCAGGGCCAGAGGATCGGCAGCGAGCCGAGCAACAAGCCCACCGACCCGGCCAGGGTGGGACCATAATGGTGGCGGAACAGCCAGGACAAAAGCCGCGACGAAGTGAAAAGTCCCACCAGGCAGCCGAGCGCGAAGATCGACAGCACATCGAGGTCGAAGCTTTTCACTGCCCCCATCACCGTACCGTAGAGCCCCATCAGCAGCAGCAGGAAGGTACCCGAAAGGCCCGGCAGCAGCATCGCGCTGATCGCCACCGCGCCGCCGATGAACAGCATCCCCGCGCCACCACCGCTCGGCAGCAGCCCCGGTAGCGACTGTGCGATGAACAAACCGATCACCAGCGGCAGGCCGTGGATCATCCGCCACTCCCCCATCCTCCTCGCCACGATCACCGCCGAGGCCACCACCAGCCCGAAGAAGAAGGCATCGAGCAGCAGCGGATGCTCGACCATCAGCCAGGTGACCAGATGCGCCACGCTGACCAGGCTGACGCCGATGCCCAGCAGCAGCGGGAGCAGGAATCTAAGGTTCAAAAATCTCACCAACCCGCCCAGCCCTTCGCGCCGCCATACCGCAAAGGCGCCGGGGCCGAAGCGCCGGATGGTATCGATCAGCTCTTCGTAGATACCGGTGACGATGGCGATGGTGCCTCCAGAGACACCCGGCACCGCGTCCGCGGCGCCCATCCCCATGCCTTTCAAGAAAAGTGGATACAGCCGTTTCACTCGATCACTCCCTCGATCAGGGGTACGAAACGCACCGGCTCCAGCCGCCGCAGCTGGACGCCGCGAGCGGTCTTGCGCGCGCGTACCAGCCACTGACGGCCGGCGTCCAGGCCATCGGCGCCTTGAAGCGGCGCGATCACCGCACCGCCCGGGCGGAGCTGCTCGATCCACGCGGGGTGGATCTCAGTGGCACAGGCGGTGACCAGGATGGCATCGAAGGGCGCGGCAGCGGGCCAGCCCAGTCGGCCATCATCGTGGCGCAACCGCACGTTGTCCACGCCTAGCCCCTGAAGACGCGCCGCTGCCCTCGCGCTCAGCGCCTCGATCCGCTCGATGCTATGGACGCACTCGAACAGCTGCGCCAACACCAGGGTCTGGTAGCCCGAACCGGTGCCGATCTCGAGCACCCGCCGAGGCGCTTCGCGCAGCGTGAGCTCGCTCATCCTCGCCACCATCCACGGCTGCGACAGGGTCTGGCCATGACCGATCGGCAGCGAGTCGGCGCGATAGGCACGATCGGCGAACGCGGGCTCGACGAACAGATGCCGGGGCGCCCTGGAGAGAACCTCGAGCACCCGCGGTTCGGTGATGCCGGCCTCGGCGAGCGCAGCGACCATTCGATCGCGAACCCGCTGCGAGGTGATCCCGATGCCGGCGATATCCTCATCGCTGAAGCGCGGCCTCATCCATTTCGACTCAGCGTGCAGCGGTGAAGGCCTCAAGCCATGCCTCCAGCGCTCCGAGCGTATCGTGGCGGGTGAGATCGACCAGCAAAGGGGTGATCGATACGTATCCCTGCTCGATCGCCGCGAAGTCGGTTTCCGGCCCGTCGTCCACGTTCTTGCCGGCGGCGGCGATCCAATAGCGCTTCTCGCCGCGCGGATCGATCACCTCGATCGGCATCACAGGCCCCGCCTCGCGATGCCCGAGGCGAGTGATGCGGATTCCCCGCAGCTCCTCCCAGGGAAGATCCGGCACGTTGACGTTGAGCAAGCTGCGCGGCGGCAACGAGAGCGTCGCCGCCGCGCCGACCAGGCTCGCGGCGACCCGGCCGGCGGTGGCGAAATGGCGCCGGCCGGCGAGCGAGATGGCGATCGCAGGCATTCCCAGTGACCGCCCCTCCATCGCCGCCGCCACGGTGCCCGAGTAGAGCACGTCATCGCCCAGGTTGGCGCCGTGGTTGATGCCGGAGACGACGATCTCGGGGCGTTCGTCCCAGAGGCCGCTGACCCCCAGGTAGACGCAGTCCGCCGGAGTGCCGTCGACGCTATAGAAACCGCTTTCCAGGGCGCGGATCGCCAGCGGTTTGCTCAGCGTCAGCGAATTGCTCGCGCCACTCTTGTCGCGATCGGGAGCGATCACTCGCAGCCGAGCGCTGGGCGCCAGCGCGTCGTGGAGCGCGCGTAGACCCGGCGCGTGGACGCCATCGTCGTTGGAGAGCAGCACTCTTCTCATCGTTACTCCTATGGCGTATTGAGGATTGGACGCCCGCTCAAAGCGTCGGCGCGGAGATCAGCTCACGCAGCACCGCAGTGGCGTAAGCCCCCCGCACCAGAGAGAAATCGAGCCGCGCCCCGCCATCGATCGGTGTCCAGCCCGGCTCGATCAGCCTCACGCGCAGCGCCCGCCGGGCCAGCTCGACGCCAGTCCGCTCGAGCCCCTCGACCAGTATCGCTTCATCGGCCACCTGGGCGCGCTCGAACGCCGCGGCTTCACCTTCACTGCCAAGCCGGCCCCGGCCCCACAGCGGCGCGGTCGGGTGGACATCGAATGCACCAAGCCGCGCAGCAAGCGCGGCGGCGTCGTCCTCGGGAGTGGCGAGAAAGTGGCTACCGCTGCCGTCGAGGTTGAGCACCTCGCCCGGCAGCGCAACGTTCCAGAGCCCGGCGGCGACCCTTGCCGCCAGGGTGCGGTTGAACAGATAGCTGCGCGCGGAGGAGAGCAGCAGCCCGCCACGGTCGTCGCGCTTGCGCCAGCCTCGCGCTAGCAGCGCCCTGGCGCGGGGCAGGTTGGCGCCACCGTGGCCGAAGCGCTGGGCGCCGAAATAGTTCGGCGCACCGCTCTGGACCAGCGCTTGCCAGCGTGCCGCGATCGCTTCGCGGTCGCTTTCGGCGAAGCCGATCTCGAGCACGAAACGGTTGAGCCGATGGCTGCCCCGCTTGAGCTTACGCGGGTGGCGATGAACCTCGAGGACCTTCACGCCCTCGCTCGCCAGCGCCTCCAACTGCTCAGGGTCGGGCGCCTCGCGCAGCGGTGCCGAGAGCCACTGGCGGGTGACCGCGTGGCGATCCTTCAGCCCGCTGTAGCCGATCGCCGCTTCGGAAACGCCCAGCACGCGCGAGAGCAGCGACGCCGCCCGCCTGGTATCGACCCCGCGTTTTTCGATCCAAAGCCAGAGATGCTCGCCGTGCCCCTGCGGCGAAAACCCGAATGATTCGATGACCACGAACGCCTCGGGTGTCGCCCGGAAACTGCCCGGCGGGGGTGCATCGCCCAGCGCGCGGGGCCAGTCCGGCAGCACGTCGAGGCTCACTGCCCGCCTCCGCTGCGGGGCGCCGCGGAGACGTCCGGCACCCAAATGAACTGCTCGTCGTTGCGTACCATGCCGAGATCGTTGCGCGCCCGCTCCTCGATCGCATCGAGCCCGGTCTTGAGATCGACCACCTCAGCGGCCAGCTGGTCGTTGCGCTCGCGCAGCTTCTCGTTGTTCTGCTCGAGATCGGCGACCCGCGAAGAGATGGTACGCAGCTCGAGCAGCCCGCCCTCGCCCATCCACAGATGGTATTGAAGCAGCGCGATCAGCAGCAGCAGTGCAAGGGAAAGCCATTTCAGCATCGAAAAACCGTCCATCCATTGTCAGCCTCGCCGGCGAGCGGGCCGGTGGCGATTATGCCATCATCGTTCGCCGCGCGAACGCCGAGACCCGCTTCAACGGGAAAAGAAGCCGCTGGGCGGGCGGGCGATGGTTTCGCGATGCAGAGGGTATTCACCGCGCCGCCGGTCAGTGTAGAAATATCGCAGGGTAATCTCGACGGTAGGAAAGGAGAGCTCATCCCAGGGCACCTCGTGCTCCTCGAACAGCGCCACGTCCAGGCTCTCCGGCCCCGGTGCGTAGCCGCTTCTGAGTTCACCACGAAAGATCATGTAGACCTGATCGATGTGCGGCAGGTCGAACAGCGCGTAGAGCGAAAGCCCCCCGATCTCGGCGCAGGCCTCTTCCCGGGTCTCACGAATGGCTGCCTCGAAAGTGGTCTCGGCGTTTTCCATGAATCCCGCCGGCAGGGTCCAATAGCCACGCCGCGGGGTAATCGCCCGGCGGCAGAGCAGCACTCTGGAACCCGCGTTGATCAGGGTGCCGGCGACGATTCTCGGGTTCTGATAGTGAACCGTGGCACAGTTCGGGCAGACGTAGCGCTCCCGATCGTCCCCCTCGGGCACCATCCTCTCGACACGCGCACCGCAGTGACTGCAGAAATTCATTGGCCGAGGCTCTCCCTGCGGGACCCGGCGTCCACCTTGCCCGCGGCCAGGACGGATCACCAGATGAAAGATGACGCTATGGTAGAGAATCGCACGCAGCTTGAAAAACTGCGCGGCCGACTCGCCCACTATCGCCCTCGTCGGCTGCCTGGTAACTGGCGCCGCGCCGCGGTGCTGATCGCCATCGTCGTCCGGGAGACTCCCGCGCTGCTGCTCACTCTGCGCACCCAGGGCTTGAGCAGCCACGCAGGCCAGGTCGCTTTTCCCGGCGGCAAGCGCGACCCCGGCGAGAGCCTCGAGGCTTGCGCGCTGCGCGAAGCCTGGGAGGAGGTCGGGCTCGAACCCACCCGGGTGGAACTGATCGGCCGGCTCAGCGAGGTGATCTCGGTCACTGGCATCGCAGTCACCCCATTCGTCGGACTGGTGCGCGAACCGCCGAGCTTCATCGCCAATCCCTACGAGGTGGCGTCGGTCTTCGAAGTACCGCTATCGGCGCTGGCGAAAGACCCCCGCCAGCATACCGATGCGATCGACCTGGAGGACGGCCTGACCCTGTTCGTTCCCAGCTATGCTTTCGACGGCTATACCCTTTGGGGGCTTTCGGCGATGATGGTGGTCGAGCTGCTCGACGCCGGCCTGGGTGTCGACATCGGTCTCGATCGCGCGCCTCCCGGGGCGCCGCTGCGCCGCCTGACGAGGCGGCGACAATCCCCCTATCCGACGGATTACTGGCAATGAGCGAGTCCCCCTCCCCCATGGCACCGAGCTGGCTCGACGACGCCGGTCTCGATGCGCTGATCGACCAGCTCGCAAGCCAAGGCTATGCACTGCTCGAGCACCAGGTGCCCGCCTCGCTATGCCTGGCGCTGGCCGAGGAGCTCGCCACCCTGCGCAGGCAACAAGCACTCCACGCCGCCGGTATCGGGCGTGGTAGCGAACACGTGCTACGCCGGGACATCCGCAGTGATTCGATCCACTGGCTCGACCGCTCGACCCAGGCGCAGCGCGAATACTTCGAACTGATGGAACACCTGCGCGGGGCAATCAACCGGGCGCTGTTCCTCGGCCTGTTCGAACTCGAGGCGCACTTCGCCCACTATCCGCCGGGCAGTTTCTACAAGCCCCATCTCGACAGCTTCCGCGGACGCAGCAATCGAGTGATCTCGAGCGTGCTCTATCTCAACCCCGAATGGCCACAGGATGGCGGTGGCGAGATGGTGATCTATCCATCCCAGCCGGAGTTCACCGATGCACCCGGCGAGCCCCTGGTGCTGGTGCGCCCGATGCTCGGCACGCTGGTCTGCTTTCTCTCCGAGACCATGCCCCACGAGGTGCTGCCGACCCGCCTGCCACGTGCCAGCATCGCGGGATGGTTTCGCCGCAACGCATCGCTCGGCGGCACGATCGATCCCGCGCTTTAGCATTCCCTTCTGGATCCGACATTGCGGGTAATGCGTGGTTCGAGTGAGCCTGACGAGGGATCTGGCGGCGGCGGCAAGGCCGTGGTTCGACTCGGCTCATTCCTCACCGGCTATCCGAGCATCCTGAGTAAGCGAAACGCATCGAAGGACACGAACGGT
>NZ_KK211236.1:39868-67096 GCF_000621205.1 Halotalea alkalilenta DSM 17697
GATAAGTCCGTTCGTCCCGAGCGGCGCCCGTACGCGTCAAGATCGGCACCGGCTCGGCAATGAAGGGCGCCAGTCGAGGGATCTGGCGGCGGCGGCAAGGCCGTGGTTCGACTCGGCTCATTCCTCACCGGCTCACTTTGAGCGGATGTCGAAGAGCTCTCGCTCCCGACCATGAACGGGCTTTTCAGGAGCGGTTCGTCTCCGGCTGTTCATGAACCCCGGTCATCGGTTCAGGCCCCTGCGGATCCAGCAGGCGCAGATTGGAGGTCGGCACCCCTTGCTCCGCCAGGTCACCTTCGATCTCGAGCGCCTGGCGCTCGGCGTGCTCGCGCTCGGCATTCTCCTCATGGGCTTCGTGTTCGGTCTCGGCCTGTTCCGCGCCCGCCATCAGCTCATCGGTGACCAGCAGTTCGGCACCGACCACCGATTGGGCCGGCTGCGGTGCGAACGGTGCCAGCGGCTGTGGCGCCGGTCGGCGCGAACGGCGCCAGGAGAAGAACAGCGCCAGCGAAAGCGCTACCGCGCCGAAGCCGAAGAACAATCCGTCGTTGCCGACGTGCGCCATCAGCAGCGTGAGCAGAGGGGCCGAAATCGTGCAGCCGAGCGCGTTGATCAGCAGCATCCCCTGACTCATGCCGACCAGCGCGCTGGGCGGCGCACGGTCGGCGGAGTGGCCAACCGCTACCGGATAGAGCGAAAAGGCGCCGCCGCCATAGAGGAACAGCGCCACCGAGAGCGGCCAATAGCCATAGGCAGCGAACGGCACCAAGAGCGCGAGCCCGACGAGGGCCGCGGTGATGATGATCAGCACCCGCTGGCGGTCGTGGCGATCCGACCAGCGCCCGATCGGATACTGCAACGCCATGCCTCCGACGATCACCGTCGCCATCAGCGTACCGATCTCGCTGAGCTGGTAGCCCCGACTCTGGAGGTAGAGCGGCAGCAGGCTGTAGAGCGCGGCGACCACCAGCCCCGAGCCGAAGCTCCCCACTACCCCGGTCGGCGTGAGCTTGGCCAATCGCCAGGGCGATAGCGGCTCGGCATGCTCGATCAGCGGAGAGACCCGCGGGATGATCGCCATCGGCAGCAGCGACAGGGTGGCGAGGATGCCGATCAGCACGTAGGGCAGCGCGGCACCCGGCGCCTCGGGGGATTCGTCGAATAGCCCGATCAGCAGCTGTCCGAGCGCCAGCGCGGCGTACAGGGAGATCATGTAGAAAGCGAGGATGCGGCCACGCACCGCGCGATCGCCACCGGTCAGAAGCCAGCTCTCGATCACAAGGTACACCCCCACCGTGGCCCAGCCGCCGAAGAGCCGCAGCACGAACCACCAGCCGGCATCGAGCCACAGCGCCTGGGCCAGGGAACTGGCGGCGACGATCGCGGCGAAGCAGGCATAGGCACGAATGTGCCCGATCCGCAGCAGCAGCCGGTCATTGAGCACGGCACCCAGACCCAGGCCAATGTAGTAGGCAGCGGACACCAACCCGATCGCCTCGACCGACGCGCCGGAGGCGGACAGCCTGATCGTGACGAGGGTGGAGAGGAAGCCGTTGCCAAGGGCGAGGATGAAGAGCCCGAGCAATGGGGGAAAGGTCAGAGCGAACAGCTGGCGAGCCATGAACGACCTCGTGCGATGGCGTGGATGCCCAGCGCTGGGGATCGCCGATGGTATCGGGACCGTTCGCGACGGGACTTCAAAGCGGTAAGTAACGGTGCGCGGGGAAGGGAAAATTCGCGCGGACTATACGCCGAGACGATGCGCTTGCCAATCTCCCCCACTGCCTTCATCGATGATGAAGATAGTTAGGAATCGTGCATTCGGGCGGCTCTGTAAAGCACGATGAACGGGTATACTGCCCGCCCATGTTTCGTTAAGCTTCTACCCATCAATGCCTTTGAAAGAAAAACTCAATGCGGGCGCGATCCGCGCGCTGTGGAAACGCTTCTCCCGCTGGACACCGGCCCGTCTATGGCGTTTGGCAAGAATCGTCGCGCCGCTGTATGCCCTGTTCGCCACCCGTGAACGACGGGTGACCCGCCAGAACCTGCGCCAGGCCTATCCCCACCTCGACGAGTCGGTACGCCGGGAAATGGCCGCGACCAGCATTCTCCATAGCGTCGCACTGGCCTTCGAAGTCGGATTCGTCTGGCGCGGCGATCCGCAGAGCGTCGCCAATGCGGTCAAGCGGGTCGAGGGTTTCGAGCTGTTCGAGGAAGCCCAGCGCGCGGGACGCGGAGTGATCGTGCTCGCCCCCCATATCGGCAACTGGGAAATGGTCAACTTCTGGCTGTCGAGCAGGATGACCTTCACCGCGATGTACGACCCGCCCCGCATCGCCGCTCTCGATGGCGTGATCCGTCATGGCCGCGAGCGGATGGGCGCGACATTGGTGCCGACCAACGCCCGCGGCGTCGCCAGCCTGCTCAAGGCGCTGCACCGCGCCGAGGCGATCGGCATCCTGCCCGACCAGGTACCCGACTGGGGCAGTGGAAAGTTCGCCGACTTCTTCGGTCACCCCGCCTATACCGCGACGTTGC
Source organism: Halotalea alkalilenta DSM 17697 (assembly GCF_000621205.1). GTDB lineage: Bacteria > Pseudomonadota > Gammaproteobacteria > Pseudomonadales > Halomonadaceae > Halotalea > Halotalea alkalilenta. Next base: position 42,410 of record NZ_KK211236.1, read on the forward strand.
TACCCAAGCTGGTGGCGCGCACCAATGCGCGCGTAGTGGTCGGCACGGCGCTGCGGCGCTGCGACCAGGGCGGCTTCAGCCTGCATTTCATCGAGGCCGATCCCCGGGTCTACGATGCCGACGAAGCCGTCGCCGCCCTCGGGGTCAACAAGAGCGTGGAGCGCGCCATCGCATTGGCTCCCACCCAGTACCAGTGGGAATACAAGCGCTACAAACGCACCCCAGGACAGCTCGAGGAGGAGCCGGGCTGGAAACAGCGCCGCTTCTATCGAATGAAAAAACGCTGAGCCCAAGCCATGCCGTGCAACTCGCTCAGCGGCTCCACTCCAGGTTTCGGCCCAGGCAGGTGCGCTCGAACAGCCGGAGCAGTGCCGCCGCCGCCGGCGTGATCGGCGCATCGCGCAGCCTTACCGCATAGAAACGGGCGATCGGTAGCGCTTCGTCGAGCGCTACCTCGACTACTCCAGCGAGCCCGTGGGCCAGCGCCATGCCTTCTGCGAATACCCCGACGATATCGCTCTGGGCGATCACGTTGAGACCGGTATTGAACGAGTCGGAGGTGATTCGATTGGTTTCACGCAGGATCCCGCGCGAGGTCAAAAGCTCTTCCAACTCCCGGTAGTAACCGCTGCGACTATGCGGCACCACCCAGTCACAGCGGGCGAAGTCGTCGAGCCGGTCGGACCCCGCCAGCGGGTGCCCCTTGCGCACGACTAGCCGGAACCGGCGATCGAACAGCCACTGGGCGGTAAGATCCTGATCGAGCGACGCCTTGAATACCGTATTGATCGCGAAATCGATCTCGCCGCCGCGCAAAAGCGGCCCCATCACCGACAGCTGCCCTTCGTTGATCGAAAGCGCGATGCTGGGATAGTCGGCGCGAAAGCGCGCGATCACGCCTGGCAACAGCAGCCGAGCCACGGTAGCCGACAGCCCGATCCCCACCTTGCCTCGCCGAGAGCCCGAGAACTGGCGCACGCTCTCCTGCGCACGTTCCAGCTGGGAGAGGATCAACCGCGCATGCTCGGCCAGTGCCTGGCCGGCCGGAGTCAGGCTCGCGCCGCTGTGATGGCGCACCACCAGCGCCTCGCCAAGGCTCCCCTCCAACTCGCGCACCGCGCGAGTCAGGCTCGGCTGCGAGATGCCGAGTTCACGTGCCGCGCCGCGAATGCTGCCTAGGCTCGCGACGGCGGCGAAGGCGCGCAGCTGGTTCAACTTCAGGTTCAACTCAAGTCCTCGACTCTGACACCCCACGAACTCCCCGGCGGGTGCATAAGCTGCGGCTATCACCGAGAAGGTAGTGCGATCTTTGCCTGCCGCCCCGGATGCCGTTAGATGGTGAACGGTACAAGAAAAAAACTGGAGTCCAACCATGTCCTCTTCCGCGACCAAGGCGGCGCCATCCGCGCGTCTGCTCAACCACATGCTCAACGGCATCGAACGGCTCGGCAACCGCCTGCCCGATCCGTTCATGATCTTCGTCTATCTCGGCCTGGTGGTGATTCTCACCTCAGTATTGATGGCGGCGTTCGATGCCAGTGTGGTCCATCCCAGCAGTGGCGACACCCTGGAAATCAGGAGCCTGCTCTCGGGCGAAGGCCTGCGCTTCATCTTCGGCTCGATGCTGACCAACTTCACAGGCTTCGCTCCGCTTGGCCTGGTGCTAGCGATGATGCTTGGCATCGGGCTCGCCGAAAAGCTCGGCATGCTCGAAGTGCTGATGCGCAGAACGGTACTCAACGCCCCGCGCGCCATCGTGACCTACGTGATCGCCCTGACCGCGATGCTCGGCAATCTCGCCTCCGACGCCGCCATGGTACTGCTGCCACCGCTGGCGGCGATGGTATTCCATGCGATTGGCCGCCACCCGATCGCCGGGCTGACCCTGGGCTTCGGCACCGCCGGCGCCGGTTTCACCGCCAATTTCCTGATCGTCGGCACCGACGCCCTGCTGTCAGGCATCTCCACCGCCGCCGCCCAGATCATCGAGCCGGGCTTCATCGTCACCCCGGTCGACAACTGGTACTTCAACAGCCTCTCGGTAGTGGTGCTGACCATCGTTGCAGCGCAGATCAACGACCGCTTGATCGAGCCCCGCCTTGGTGAATATCGCGGTGAAGCCACCCAGGTCGACTACCAGGAGCCCCCTCACGCCGGCCGCGCGCTGCGCAACGCGGGGATCACCGCGGTTTGCTACATCGCAGCACTGGTGACCCTGGTCGCGTGGCCCGGGTCACCGATGCGCAACGAGGAAGGGGGTCTTCTGCCATCGCCGTTCCTCTCCTCGATCATCCCCTTCATCCTGCTGTTCTTCATCGCCACCAGCGTCGCCTACGGCAAAACCACCGGGCAGATCAAAAGTGCCCACGATGTAGTATCGAAGATGACCGAGGCGATTCGGGATCTGGCCGGATACATCGTGCTGATCTTCGCCGCCGCCCAGTTCATCGCCTACTTCTCCTGGAGCCATATCGGCACCTGGGTCGCGATCCACGGTGCCGAGGTGCTGACCGAGATCGGCTTCACCGGACTGCCGGTGATCCTGAGCTTCATCCTGCTCACCTCGATGCTCAACCTGCTGATCACCAGCGGCTCGGCGATGTGGGCGCTGATGGCGCCGGTCTCGATCCCAATGCTGATGCAGCTCGGCTACCACCCGGGCTTCATCCAGATGGCCTACCGCGTCGGCGACTCGTCGACCAACATCATCTCACCGCTCAATCCCTACGTGATGGTGGTGCTCGGCTTCATGCGCCGCTACGACCCCGACGCGGGACTCGGCACGCTGATCTCGCTGATGCTGCCCTATGCGATCTCGTTTCTGATCGTCTGGATGCTGATGCTGAGCGCCTTCGTACTGCTCGACCTGCCGTTCGGCCCCGGCATCTTCCCCATGCTCTAGCGCCTCGTTGACGACTATTACCATCCATGACGAACACAAGGAACATCCCCATGTCGACGAGCCTCGAGCAGGAACTCGCCGCACTTGCGCCACAGCTTCTCGCCTGGCGGCGCGACTTCCACCGCCACGCCGAGCCCGGCTGGCTGGAGATTCGCACCGCATCGATCGTCGCCGAGGAGCTCGACCGACTGGGCTTCGAGCTCGCCGTCGGCCGCGATGTGGTGGCAGCGAACGCCCGCATGGGCCTGCCGGATGAGCAGGCCCTGGCGCTGGCGGAACGCCGTGCGCTCGAGCAGGGCGCGGTGGCGCGCTGGCTGCCCGCGCTCAGCGGCGGCTTCACCGGGGTGGTGGCGACGCTGGACAGCGGCCGCCCGGGGCCAACGCTTGCTATTCGCGTCGATCTCGACGCTCTCGACCTGGAGGAATCCAGCGCCGCCGATCATCGCCCGCGCGCCGAAGGCTTCGCCTCGCTCAACCGCGGCGCGATGCATGCCTGCGGCCACGATGGCCACACCGCCATCGGCCTCGGCCTGGCACGGCTGCTCAAGCGCTTCGAAGCCGAACTCCACGGCCGCATCAAGCTGATCTTCCAGCCCGCCGAAGAAGGCGTGCGCGGCGCCCGTTCGATGGTCGAAGCCGGCGTCGTCGACGATGTCGACCTGTTGATCGCAAGCCATATCGGTCTCGACCGCCCGCTCGGCGAGGTGGTCTGCGCCGCCGATGGCTTTCTCGCCACCACCAAGCTCGACGTCGAATTCAACGGCGTGCCCGCCCACGCCGGCGGGCGTCCCGAGGCCGGACGCAATGCGCTGCTCGCCGCAGCCCAGGCGGCGCTGGGCCTGCACGCCATCGCCCCGCACAGCCAGGGCGCCTCGCGGGTCAACGTAGGCGTGCTGGAGGCCGGCAGCGGCCGCAACGTCATCGCCGCCGTGGCGCGGATGAAGATCGAAACCCGCGGCGAATCGAGCGAGATCAACGCCTACGTCGAGGCCCGCGCTCGTGAGGTGATCGACGGCGCCGCGATCATCCACGGCGTCGAGGCCAGCGTCAGCGTCGCGGGAGGCGCCGATACCTGCAAGGCGAGCCCGGCGCTGGTCGAGCGAATCCGCACCCTGCTCGAGGGAGCGCCCGGCATCGACCGCCTGGTCACCAACGATCCCTCGCCGAGCGGCTCGGAGGACGCCACCTGCCTGATGGCGAGGGTCCAGGCCCGCGGCGGCCAGGCGACCTACATGATCTTCGGCACCGAGCTCGCAGCAGGTCACCATCACCAGCGTTTCGACTTCGACGAGCGAGTACTACCGCTGGCGGTACGCACGCTGTTGCTGCTCAGCCAGCAGCTCACCGCGCATCCCTTCGCCCTCACCCCAACCGACAGGAGCCCAGCATGAACCGGCCATTCGACATCGACCCTACCGCCCGCCGCCTCGAAAGCCTGGTCGAAGCCAAGCGCGAGCGCTTCATCGAAGCCGCCGACCGGGTCTGGGAAAGCGCCGAGACACGCTTCGAGGAGCATCGCTCGCAGCAGACCCTGTGCGAGCTGCTCGAAGCCGAGGGGTTCCAGCTCGAGCGAGGCGTCGGCGGCATCGATACCGCCTTCATCGCAAGCTTCGGCCAGGGCAAGCCGGTCATCGCCCTGCTCGGCGAATACGATGCGCTCGCCGGACTCAGCCAGGCCGGCGCGGAGAGCGCGCCCAGGGCGCTCACACCGAACGGCAACGGCCACGGCTGCGGTCATAACCTGCTTGGCGTCGCCGCGCTCGCCGGCGCCGTCGCTGCCCGCGACTGGCTGCTCGAGCAGGGCCTGATCGGCGCGGGGCGCTCGGGCACCCTGCGCTTTTATGGCTGCCCCGGCGAGGAAGGCGGTTCGGGCAAGACCTTCATGGTCCGCGAGGGGCTGTTCGACGACGTCGATCTCGCCCTCACCTGGCACCCCAATACCATGACCTGCGTGTTCTCGCAGCCGACACTTGCCAACATCCAGGCCTACTTCCGCTTCAAGGGACGCTCGGCCCATGCCGCCGCCTCGCCCCACCTGGGCCGCAGCGCGTTGGATGCCGTCGAGCTGATGAACGTCGGCGCCAACTACCTGCGCGAACACATCGTGCCCGAGGCGCGGCTGCACTACTCGCTGACCCAGACCGGAGGCGCCTCGCCCAACGTGGTCCAGGCCGACGCCGAGGTGCTCTATCTGGTCCGCGCCCCGGAGATGGAGGAAACCCAGGAGATCTTCGAGCGGCTCGAGCAGATCGCCCAGGGGGCCGCGCTGATGACCGGTACCCAGGTCGAGATGCGCTTCGACAAGGCATGCTCGAACTACCTGCCCAACCGCACCCTGGAGAGCCGGCTGTACGCTCAGCTCCAGCGCTTCGGCGCGCCGGACTTCGACGATCGGGATCGTGAATTCGCCGCCCGCATCCACGCCACCCTGGGGGCGGATCAGCTCGCGGCCAACCTCGCCGAGATCCGCCGCCTCGTCGGCCAGGAGGGGCGCGCCTATCTCAAGCGTCTCGAGGGCCGGGCGCTGGCCGAAGAGGTACTGCCCTATGCCGTCGACACCGGGCTGATGTTCGGCTCGACCGATGTCGGCGACGTCAGCTGGAAGGTGCCCACAGCACAGTGCTTCGTCACCTGCCTGGCCCTCGGCACCCCGCTGCACACCTGGCAGGTGGTCTCCCAGGGACGCTCCTCGCTCGGCCACAAGGGCATGCTCCAGGCCGCCAAGGTGCTCGCCGCCACCGCAGTGGAGGCCTTCACCGATGAAGAGCTGCGCCGACGCGCCCGCGCCGAACTCGACGAGGCACTCGAAGAGCGCCCCTACCGCTGCCCGATTCCGGCCGGGATCAGCCCTTCGCCGCTGAGCTGAAGGCGATGAGGATGACGCAGGCACTCGCCGGGCTGGCGGCCGGAAAAGGTGCGCTAGAGACAGGGAAGGGGCCTAGCTGACTTCGAAGCCGGCCTGGGTTCAGTCGCGAAAGTTGTTGTACTGCAGCGCCAGGTCCGGTCCCTGCTCGCCTTTGAGCAGTGCGATCACGGTCTGCAGATCGTCGCGCTTCTTACCGGTGACGCGCACCTTGTCGCCCTGGATCTGGGCCTGCACCTTGAGTTTGGCATCCTTGATCAGCTTGACGATCGCCTTGGCGTCGGCCTGCTCGAGGCCCTGCTTGAGCTTGACCTCCTGGCGCGCCTTGACCCCGGAAAGCTGGGGCTCCTGCTCATCCATGCAGCGCGCGTCGATGCCGCGCTTGATCAGCTTGGCGCGCAGTACGTCGAGCATCTGCTTGAGCTGGAAGTCGGCGTCCGCCTCGAGACGCACGGTATCGCCTTCGATCTCGAAGCTGGCATCGACACCCTTGAAATCGAACCGGGTCTCGACTTCGCGATTGGCCTGATCGACCGCATTGGTCGCCTCGTGCTTGTCGAACTCGGAGACGATGTCGAATGACGGCATGGAAATTCCCTCGTTGATGGTCTGGCTCGCCCCTTCCGCGGCCTCGCTGCGAAAGGAGCCGGTACGGCACGGATTCTAACTCATCGTGCCGGCTCCTCGCTGCCGCTCGACCGGCTCGCTCCGGCTTTCGCAAAAGCCTAGAATGAGCCCACTTTCCGTACCTGGAGCCGCCATGACCACCACCGAACCGATCGCCACCACCCTCGATGACGACAATCCCGCGATGGCGCGCATCATCTACATCCTCTACCTGATCAGCCTCGCCACCGGGGTCACTGCGCTGGTCGGGCTGGTAATGGCCTACGTCTATGGCGGGCGCGCTTCGCCATGGATCGCCGCCCACTATCGATTCCAGATCCGCACCTTCTGGATCGGCCTCGGCTACTTCATCATCGCGACGCTGCTTTCGCTGGTCGGCGTAGGCCTGCTGCTGTTCCCCTTGGTCTACCTGTGGATCATCATCCGCTGCGCGCGCGGCTGGCGCGACCTGGAGAACCGCAGCGCGCCCGGCCAGCCGGACATCTGGCTCTACTGAGTGGCCCGATGACCTCCGCATCCGCAGCGAAGCCGCCCCGCCGAGATCAGGCGCGCCTGGTCTACGTGCTCTACCTGCTCCAGCCGGTGACCGGGTTCACCGCGCTGGTGGGCATCGTCATCGCCCACCTCGCCCGCGCCTCGCACCCGCTCGAACGCGCCCATCGGCGCCGTCAGCTCGAGCTGTTCTGGGTCGGTTTCCCGCTCAGCCTGCTCTCCCTGGCCCTGCTCGTGTGCGGTGCCTGGCGCACGCTCATCGTGCTTTTCGACGTGCGCATCGAGAGCAGCGACCTGCTGTTCTCGCTCTCGATGGTGGCGCTCGGCGCCACCTCTTCTGTCGCCCTGCTCTGCTGGTGGCTGGTCCAGTGCCTGCGCGGCTGGCGAGCGCTCGAGTCAGGTCTCCCCCCGGCGGCTCGACCCTGGCCGCTCACTTCAAGTAACCCAACGGCAGCGCGGTAGTGTATTTGAGCTGCTCCATCGCGAAGGTAGAGCTCACGTCGGTCAGCCCCTCGATCTGGATCAAGCGCTTGTACACCGCATCATAGGCGGCGATGTCAGGCACCACGACGCGCAGCCAGTAGTCGATGTCTCCCGACATCCGATAGGCCTCGACCACCTCGTCGATCGTATCGATCGCCCGCTGGAACTCGACCAACCATTGGGCGCTGTGGCTTCTGGTCCGGATCGACACCATCACGCTAACGGCTGCATTGATCTTTTCACCATCGAGTAGCACCACCCGCCGGTGCACCACCCCTTCCGCCTCGAGCTTCTGTATCCGCCGCCAGCACGCGGTGGTGCCAAGCCCCACCCTTTCGGCGATCGCGCTGACCGGCAGAGTGGCATCCTGTTGAAGCGAATCAAGAATCCTTACATCCAGGCGATCCACGAAAAAAAACCCTCCTTGACCGCTTAAATCGAAAAACATTTCACATACGAAGCAGTTCCTCGACCCGATTGTCAAAAAATTTCTCAACCGATGGCGATAAGCTGGAACGCATTCCCAACCGCCTAGATGGAAGCGTTCGATGCACTCCCCGCGCCGCCACCCCAACACCACCCTGCTCCACTGCGGGCGCGATTCTCAGCGCTTCGACGGATTGGTCAACGTACCCGTCTGCCGTGGCTCGACCCTGCTCGCCGAAAGCTTCGATGCCTGGGAGCGCGCCCGCCAGGGCGGCAACCCCTATGCCCACTATGGCCGCTTCGGCACCGCCACCACCCATGCGTTCGAGCGCGCGATCGCCGAACTGGAAGGCGGCCATGGGTCACGGGTGTTTCCCTCCGGACTCTCGGCCTGCACCCACGCCCTGCTCGCCTTCCTCGCCAGCGGCGACCATGCACTTTTCAGCGACAGCGTCTATGGCCCGACCCGGGCATTCGCCGAGCGGGTACTCAAACGCCTTGGCATCGCCGTCGACTATTTCGACCCATGCGACCCCGAGGACTTGGCCCGGCAGCTGCGTGCCCAGACCCGCCTGGTGTTCGTCGAGGCCCCCGGCTCGCTGACATTCGAGATGATCGATCTGCCCCGCGTCTGCGTCCTCGCCCACAGCGCCTCGGCCACCGTGGTGATGGACAACACCTGGGCGACTCCGCTGGGATGCAGGCCCTTCGAACTCGGCGTCGATGTCTCGCTGCACGCGGCGACCAAGTACATCGTCGGCCACTCGGATGCGCTGCTCGGTGTCGCCACCGCTACGCCTGATGCCTGGGAGCGACTGCGCGACGGTGCCCAGGACTTCGGCGAGACCGCGGGCCCCGACGATCTCTACCTCGCGCTGCGCGGCCTGCGGACCCTGGGCGTGCGGCTCGAACGCCACGCCGCCAACGCCCGCTGCCTGGTCGACCAGTTGGCCGATCATCCGATGATCGCCTCGGTCCATTACCCCGCCTCGCCGCGAGACCCGGGCTATGAGCTTTGGCAGCGCGACTTCGACGGTGCCAGCGGGCTATTCGGCGTGCGGCTGAAGACCTCCGAGCGCGACGCCATCGAGCGCTTCTTCGATCGCCTCGAGCTGTTCGGCATCGGACTCTCCTGGGGAGGGTTCGAAAGCCTCGCGCTACCGGTGGGCACGCCATTGCGCAGCCGCGCCCAGGCCAACGGGGAAGGCTATCTGGTTCGCTTCCATGCTGGTCTAGAGCAGGCCTGCGATCTGCTGGCGGACCTCGATCAGGCCCTCGCCGCGCTCGATCCAAGGGTCAGCGTGGCAGTACCGTCGGCGGTGAACGCCAGCGCCGGCTGACCCTCTCCCTGCCCCGTTGATGCGGGAAGAAAACCGTTCGTCCCATGGGCGAGGAACCAGCATCGACGAATCGGACGGCGCCGCCAGGGTCGTGGCTCGGCTCGTTCCTCGGGCGCTATCCGAGCATCCTGAGCGAGCGAAGCGAGCCGAAGGACACGAGCGGGCTTGGTCCGGGCTCGGCACCATAGCCCCACCCGTTCGTCCCGAGCGGCGCCCATACGCGCCAAGGTCTAGTATCGGCTCGGCGATGAAGGGCGCCAGTCGAGGGATCGAGCGGCGGCGGTGAGGCTGTGGTTCGACTCGGCTCGTTCCTCGCCGGCTCACCACGAATGGACTGAGTGGCTCGTTCCTCGCCGGCTCACCACGAATGGACTGAGTGGCTCGTTCCTCGCCGGCTATCCGAGTATCCCGAAACGGACTGAGTGGCTCGTTCCTCGCCGGCTATCCGAGTATCCCGAGTGAGCGAAGCGCATCGGGGGACATGAGCGAATCAGGAGCCGCGGCGGTCCAGATGGGCCTGGCGTGCGGCGACTTCGTACAGGCTCGACCAATCCTTGTCGCCATCGCCGTTGGCCAGCCCGTCGAGCATCCGTGCGTTGACCGCCGCGGCCAGCGGTAGCGGCACTCGGGCCTGGTCGGCGGCGCTCAGCGCCAGACCGATGTCCTTGTGACCGAGACGCAGCGAAAAGCCCGCTGGTTCGAACGCGCGCGCCTTGATCAGGGCGCCGTAGCCCTGATAGGCGGGCGCGGCGAACAGCGTCTGGGTGACCACCTCGATGAACTCCGCGGCTTCGATGCCGTGGGCCTCGGCCAGGCTGGTCGCTTCGGCGAGCGATTCGATCGCGACGCCGAGCATGAAGTTGGCGCCGATCTTGACCACATTGGCCTGCTCGGGGACATCGCCGATCGGCCAGATCCTGACGCTCGCCGCCTTGAGCAGCGGCCAGACCGCCTCGACCTGGACGGGCGGCCCCGCCACCAGCAGGTTCAGCTCCCCGCGCTCGGCCACCTCCGGGCGACCCAGCACGGGCGCGGCGACGTAGCCTTGGCCGAGCTTGGCATGCAGCTTGGCCAGGGTCGCGGCGAACGGCACCGAGACCGTCGCCATGTTGACGTGGATGGCATCGCGGCGCATCGCCTCCAATGCGCCGCCTTCGAGCATCACCTCGCGCAGCGCGCGATCGTCGGCGAGCATGCTGACCACCACGTCAGCGCGCTTGACCGCCTCGGCCGGGCTCTTGGCGAGCTTGCCACCGGCATCGACGAGGGCCTCGAGCGACGCCGGGGAGCGATTCCAGAGCGTAAGCTCGAAGCCCGCCTCGAGCAGTACCTTGGCAATCGCCCTGCCCATCCTGCCCAGTCCCAAGAATGCGATTTTCATTGCTCACTCCTCTTAAGCTTTGCCAAGGGGCTGTTGACGCTCGGCCCCTTCGAACAGCGAAACCAACCATTCGAGCCCGGCGGCGATCCTCGGGTCGCGCTCGAGCCTTGGCGCATGCAGCAGCCACAGCGGCAGCGGCGCGGCCACCGCGCCGCTCCACTCGACCAATTCACCCTCGGCCAGCGCCGGCGCGGCGCAATCGCGCGGCAGCTGAACGACGCCGGCACCGGCGATCGCCGCTTCGAGCGCGATATCGAAGCCCTCGACCCGCACTCCCGGAGAGGACGCCGAACGCCGTGTCTCACCGGCGACGATGAACGAAAACGGCAACGGTGCGGCATCCCGGCTGTCGATCACGCCTACCGTGGGCAGCTCGGCGAGCGCTTCGATCCCACCGCCTGGCCCGGTGGCGATCACCCCGGGGGCTGCACAGGTGACCATCGCGAGTTCGCCGAGCGCACGCTGCTCGAGCGCGCTGTCGCGAGCCACTCCGGCCCACAGTGCGCAGTCGATGTCCGGCTCGAGCAGGTCTTCCCAGCGCTCGCGGCTCAGCAGCCTCAGCTCGATACCGGGCTGGGCGGCGATGAATCCGGGCAGCGCGGGCGCAAGCCGATGACGGGCCAGATGGCCCGGCGCGGCAATGCTCAGGCTGCCGCGAGGAAGAGCGAGCTCGAACTCCGCTTCGATCTGACCGTGGAGTGCAAGCAGCTCTCGGCAGCGCAGGTGGTAGCGGCGCCCCTCCTCGGTGGGCTCGACCCATCGGGTGGTGCGCTCGAGCAGCTTGAGGCCGAGACGTTCCTCCAGATGGCGTACGGTGCGCGTCACCGTCGAGCGCGGAATGCCAAGCTCGCGCGCGGCGGCGGAGAAACTGCGCCGCTCCACCACGCGCCCGAACACCTCCATCGACTTCAGACGGTCCATCCACGCGCCTCGCTGCGGCCATGTTGGGAAACGGGCATCCCGCCCGTCCGGATCGGCGTGGCGAGGATTCACGCCCAGTCGTCGCCTCGCCAGCTGAGCGTAGTGCGGCCCCGCCCTTCTGACCATATTGACGCTTGACCGCCCAGCCGGCCAGCGACGACACTGTCGAGACTTCGCCGCATCGAGGCGAAGCGTAACGCTTGACGGGGTGCCGGTGGATGCCGGCTGAGATCGCGACAGGGCCAAAGGCCCCAGCGCGGGTCCCGCCGAACCTGATCCGGGTGAAGCCTGAACGTGTGATCACGTCTTGGCCTGTACCGGCGTAGGGATCAAGCGGCGCCCCCGTCCCATCGCTCTTCGCGCCCCCGCTCCCTTCGCTCCCGGATCCTCGACCGCTACGGGAGTGATCGTGCCAAACCCTTTCGACCGCCTCATCGAGGCCTGCCACCACGACTGGCGCGCCTACGTCGAGCATGAGTTCGTCCGCAGGCTCGGCGATGGCAGCCTGCCCGAGGCCAGCTTTCGCCACTATCTCGAACAGGACTATCTGTTCCTCGGCCACTTCGCCCGCGCCTGGGCGCTGGCGCTGTACAAAAGCCGCGATTTCGACGAGCTGCGCGACGCCTTCGATCGACTGAAGACGATCGTCGACCTGGAGCTCGGCCTGCACCTCGACTACTGCGCCCAATGGGGCATCGACGTCGCCACCCTCGACGCGCTCCCCGAAGCCCGCGCCACCCTCGCCTATACCCGCTACGTGCTCGACGCCGGCGCGCGGGGCGATCTCCTCGAACTGCGCGTGGCGCTGGCGCCCTGCCTGGTCGGCTATGCGCGGATCGGCAAGTGGCTGGCATCACGCGCCGAAACCCGCCTGGAGGGCAACCCGTACGCGGCCTGGATCGAGATGTACACCGACGACGCCTACCTCAGCGCGGCGAGCGAGGAGGAAGCCTGGCTCGACCAGGCGCTGGCCGAACAGCCCGCCAAGCGAATCGCCGAGCTCGAGGTCGTGTTCCGCGACGCGACCCGGCTCGAGATCGACTTCTGGCAAATGGGACTCGAGCGCCACGCTTGAGTCCGACCACGCAGCCCCAGGGAGATGACCGATGAGTACCGAAAGCGCCCACCCCAAGGGTAAGTCACGTACCCAGCACTTCCTCGCCGAAAAGGCCGAGGTCGACCAAGCGGCAATCGCCCCCCTGCCCGCCTCGCGCAAGGTCTACATCGAGGGTTCGCGTCCCGACATCCGCGTGCCGATGCGCGAAATCAGCCAGTCGCCGACCACCACCAGCGCAGGGCTGGAGGAGAATCCGCCGCTGCTGGTCTACGATACCTCCGGCCCCTACACCGATCCCGAGGCGTCGATCGACATCCGCCGCGGACTGCCTGAACTGCGCCGGGGCTGGATCGACCAGCGCGATGATTGCGAATGGCTCGACGACATGAGCTCGGAGTACGGCCGGCGCCGCGCCAACGACCCGCAGCTGGCGCCACTGCGCTTCGAGCTCAAGCGCACCCCGCGGCGTGCCAAGCCCGGGCGCAACGTCACCCAGCTGCACTACGCCCGCCAGGGCATCATCACGCCGGAGATGGAGTTCATCGCGCTGCGCGAGAACCAGCGCCGCCTAGCGATCCGCGGCAAGGTCGCCGAGGAGGAGCTGGCCCACCAGCACCCCGGTGAATCCTTCGGCGCACGCATGCTCGAGGACATCACCCCTGAGTTCGTCCGTGCCGAAGTCGCTCGCGGCCGGGCGATCATCCCGGCCAACGTCAATCATCCAGAGCTCGAGCCGATGATCATCGGCCGCAACTTCCTGGTGAAGATCAACGGCAATCTCGGCAACTCGGCGCTCTCCTCCTCGATCGAGGAGGAGGTCGACAAGATGACCTGGGGAATCCGCTGGGGCGCCGACACGATCATGGATCTTTCCACCGGCAAGAACATCCATGAGACACGCGAGTGGATCATTCGCAACTCGCCAGTGCCGATCGGCACGGTGCCGATCTACCAGGCGCTGGAAAAGGTCGCAGGGGTAGCGGAGAACCTCACTTGGGAGCTGCTGCGCGACACGCTGATCGAGCAGGCCGAACAGGGCGTCGACTACTTCACCCTCCATGCCGGGGTACTGCTGCGCTATGTGCCGCTCACCGCCAAGCGCACCACCGGTATCGTATCGCGTGGCGGCTCGATCATGGCGAAGTGGTGCCTGGCGCACCATCGCGAGAACTTCCTCTATACCCACTTCGACGAGATCTGCGAGATCATGAAGGCCTACGACGTCTCGTTCTCGCTCGGCGACGGCCTGCGCCCGGGGTCGATCCGCGATGCCAACGACGCGGCCCAGTTCGCCGAACTCGAGACCCTTGGCGAGCTGACCCGGATCGCCTGGAAGCACGACGTGCAGGTGATGATCGAAGGCCCCGGCCACGTGCCGATGCAGTTGATCAAGGAGAACATGGACAAGCAGCTCGAGTGCTGCGACGAGGCCCCCTTCTATACCCTGGGGCCGCTGGTCACCGACATCGCTCCCGGCTACGACCACATCACCTCAGGCATCGGCGCGGCGCAGATCGGCTGGTACGGCTGCGCGATGCTCTGCTATGTGACGCCGAAGGAGCATCTCGGCCTGCCCGACAAGGACGACGTCAAGACCGGGATCATCACCTACAAGATCGCCGCCCACGCAGCCGACCTTGCCAAGGGGCATCCCGGCGCGCAGCGCCGCGACAACGCCCTGTCCAAGGCCCGCTTCGAGTTCCGCTGGGAGGATCAGTTCAACCTGGGGCTCGACCCCGACACCGCACGCGCCTTCCATGACGAAACCCTGCCCAAGGACTCGGCCAAGGTGGCGCACTTCTGCTCGATGTGCGGACCGAAGTTCTGTTCGATGAAGATCACCCAGGAAGTCCGTGATCGATTCGGCGACGGATCCGGTATCGAGGCACTACCCGAGGAAGCGGTGGAGGGCATGCGAGACCAGGCGGAGCGCTTTCGCGAAGAAGGAGGCGAGCTCTACCGCGAGGTGTGATCACGCCCGCGCCGCCGCAGTGCGCTCCCCGGTACGAGGGGGCGCCTGCAGGGACTTTCGACGCTGGGACCATCGACGCTGGCGCTTTCGACACAGGGACTGCCGACTCAGAGAAAGAGCGGCGGAAGACTGATCGATCAGCGCTGCTGCTCGGCGTCGAGCCGCCGATTGCGCCGCCAGCCCTGGAACAGGCTGAACGCCATGCAGCCGACGAAGACCAGCAGCAGACGAACGAAGGAGAAGGAGAAGCTGAGCCACCAGGCGACCAGCCCTTCGAGCATGAAGCACCACAGCGCCATGAACACCGCGGCGGCGATGAACTCTTTGATACCGTAGCGGCGTACCGGCAGCTCGGGTTTTTCACTCATCGGGCTTCAAGCCTCTCTCGACCAGGCGGGGCGCCCATTCTAGGTGCTGAGCACCAAGGCGTCGAGCGGGGCGCAAAGCACCGCACGACTAGCGCCGATCATGGGGCGGATCATCCCTGCTGCCGCGAACGAAAGCGAAGATCGCCCAGATCGTTACCAGCCAGGCGAGCGCGGCTACCGACAGACAAACCAGCGTCATGATTGCGTTCTCGCATAGCGCTCGGCGGCCATTCGCCGGGCGCTGTACGGCCCGCGCCTCGGCGCCAGCGTTGAGTGGACCAGCCGTCAGGGCTCGAAATCCCGGCGTCGTGCGAGCAAAGGCACAGTGGGAAACTGGTTGAAATTCACCGTGCTCCTTCACCCGTCGTCGGCGTCTCCACGGCTACGCATCGAGCAATGGATGAAGACGCAGACGAACACGACCATGAGCGTCCAGCCGACCAGTAAGACTGTCGTACAGGCCATCACGCCATACTCCCCACCGCTCGAACGGATGCAGCCGGAAATGAACAGAGCTGTATCGCGCCGACGAGCGTCGGTTCAGGAGCAGGGAATCGCGCATGGCCATTGACCCAGGTCCTATCGGCCGAGCAGTCGAATGACTTTAGGGCTGTCTTCACCGTTCGCTCTCCACTTCGACGATCCGCGAGGGCTGATCGCAGCCCTGCTTACCGAGCACCCGTGAACGGATGGGAAAGGATGCGCTCGTCCCCATCGCCGGCCTCCTCTTCTTTATGCAGTTGTAGGGTGGTATTCAGGCCGATGGCCTGGTCCAAAAGCGCCGCCAGCCGGGCACTAACCAGCGGATGCGAACAGCGCGCTGACCTTATCGATGTCGCCCTGCTCGAGCACGCCCGCCTGCCAGCGCAGCGACAGCCAGGCGAGCAGCTGGTCGTAGCGCGCGCGCTGGAAGTCGCGCATCGTCTCGAAACGCTGGCGTTCGGCATCCAGCGCATCGAGGTTGGTACGCTCGCCGCCAAGGATGCTGCGTCGGGTGGCCTCGAGCCGCTGGCTCGCGGCGCTCACCGCTTGGGCATAGGCATCGCTTCTTCGTTGGCTGCTGAGCAGGGTGCGGTACTGCCGCTCGAGATCGTTGAGCAATTCGCGCGTCGTACCATCGAGCCGATGAATGGCTTCCTCCAGCTCCGCCTGGGCCTGGTCACTGGCAGCGGAGACCCGACCGCCGGCATAGATCGGCAGGTTGACCTCGACTCCGAGGCTGTCGGTGTCGTAGCGCTGGCCGACCTGGTTCTCGGCGCTCGAATCGTTGAGCTGGCGCCGCGCATAGACCCGCATGCTCGGCAAGTGGCCGGCGCGCGCGGCCTTGACCTGCTGCCTGGACGCCTCGAGCAGGCGGCGGCCAGCGGCGAGCTCTGGGTTGCGCTCGAGCGCGAGCTGCTGCCACTGCTCGAGCGGGCGCTCGGCATCGAGCGCAAACGATGCGGATTGATCCAACCTGGCAAGCGGTGCGTCGAGCAGCACCGCACCGGTCAGCACGCGCAGTGCGTTGCGGGCGTCGAGCAGTGCGTCGTGGGCCTGGATCTCCTCGGCCTCGACCACGCGCAGCCGGGCCTCGATCTCGAGTTGGTCGGTGCGGGTGCCCTCCCCACCGGCGACGAAGGCCGCCGCCCGGAGCGTATCCTCCTCCAGCGAGCGGCGCTGGGTCTCGGCGAGCGCCAGCTGGTCCTCGGCGTAGAGCACCGCGGTATAGGCTTCGAGCACCCTCACCGCCAGGGCCTGCCGCGCCCGTTCCAGGGTCAGCCCGGCGGCTTGCGCCCTGGCCTGGCCTTCACGGTACTGGGCATAGGCCGCCGCATCGAACAGCGGCTGGGTCAGGGTGAAAGCGGAGGAATAGCTCGAGTAGTCGAGATCGCTGGTGATCTCTCCCGCCGCGGTGTCCTGGCGAACCTCCGACCAGTTCCTTGCCCGCGAGTAGCGATAGCTCAGGTTGGGCAAGAGCCCGGCGCGTCCAAGCGCGCGCTCCTCGACATCGGCACGGCTTCGCTCGCGGGCGGCAAGCCAGGTGGGGTCCATCTCCAGCGCCATCCGGTAGGCCATGGCGAAATCGACACCCTCGGGCTCCACCGCCATGGCGTTGGGCACCCGCTGGAGCAGGGCGAAGGCGATCAGCGCGAGCAGCAGCGGCAGTGGGCCGAACCATCCCGAACGACAGCCGTTCATGCGTCGCCCCAAGCAGTGCGGGCACGATCGAGCAGCGGCTTGAACAGGTAGTTGAGCAACGAGCGCTCGCCGGTGCGGACGAACACTTCGACCGGCATACCCGCGCGCAGCATCCGACCATCTAGCCGCGCCAGCTGTTCGGGTCCTACCTCGACCCGGACGCGATAGAACGGCATGCCACTGCGCTCATCCTCGAGGCGATCAGCGGAGACCAGCGTCACCTCGCCCTCGAGACGCGGTGTGCTGCTGCGATCGAAGGCGGTGAAGGCAAGCTCCACCGGCAGGCCCGCCACCACCTTGTCGATGCTCTCGACCGCGAGCTGGCCTTCGACGGTGAGCGGCCGCTCCAGCGGTACGATCTCCATCAGCCGGGCGCCGGGCTGCACCACGCCGCCAACGGTATGCAGCGAAAGCCCCACCACGGTGCCGTCGACCGGCGCGCGGACCACCTGGTGCGCCAGCTCGAATTCGGCCGCAGCGCGGCGCTGGACCAGCTGGTCGAGTTGGCCACGGACATCGGCAAGATCACCACGCACTTCCTGCTGGAAGACGTCACGACGACTGCGCGCGCGCAGCTCGAGTTCGTTGATCTGTTCACGGGTCTGGCCCAAGGTGCCTAGATCGCTTGCGATCTCACCATCGAGCTGACTGCGCTGGCGATCGAGCTCGAGCAGCCGGTTGCGCGGCACGTAGCCCTCATCGGCCAGACCGCTGAGATTGCGCCACTGCTGCTCGAGCACCGCGCGCTGGGAGCGCCGGGCGGTCAGCGACGACTCGATCCCGGCCAGCGCCGCGCGCTGGCCGGCGAGCGAGGCCTGGATCCCGGCCAGTTCGCCCTCGAGCGCGGCACGCCGGCTGTCGAACAGAGCGCGCTGGAGCTCGAAGGCGCTGTCATCCTCGATAGAGAGACCCGGTGGCGCGACGACGCCATCCAGCCCATCACGCTCGGCGATGAGCCGCGCTTCGCGCGCCCTCAGCACCTCGAGCTGGCCATCGATGTCGCCGAGTGCGCTGGCCGCCCGGGTGGGGTCGAAGTGCACCAGCGGCTGGCCCGCGCTCACCCGGTCGCCTTCACCGACCGAAAGCGTCTCGACCACGCCACCGCCGAGGCTTTCGACCGCCTGCCGCTCGCCGGCCACCATCACGGTGCCAGGCATGTTGATGCCGTTATCGAGCGGTGCCAGCGCCGCCCAAGCGAGGAAGCCGCCGAATCCCGCCAGCAGCAGCCACCAGCCCAGACGCGCAGGATGCCGCTGCTCCAGCCGTGCCGGCTCGCCCGCCAGTGCCTGCCAATCCGGCAGCGCCTTTGCCTCGCTACCGCGTTCGATCTCGCTCGGGTGCTCGACTTTCATCCCTGGGCTCCCGGCGTACGTCCACCGAGGGTGACACTCGCCATCTGATAGCTCCCTGCCGCGGCCCCCATCGGCGTGACCTTCGGCTGGCTCCCCGCGCCGTTGCCGCGCAGCCGCGCCAGCACCTCCTGGGTCGCTCCGCTCATCTGCAGCTGGCCAGCCTTGAGCACCAGAAGCCGCGTGGTCGCGGCCAGCACCTTGGGCCGGTGGGTGATCACCACCACGCTGACGCCCTGCTCGCGCAGCCGCGCGAGCGCTTCGAGCAAAGCGGTTTCTCCAGCCTCATCGAGGCTGGCATTGGGCTCGTCGAGCACCACCAGCCGCGGCGGCCCGTAGAGCGCTCGCGCCAGTGCGATACGCTGGCGCTGGCCGCCGGAGAGGCCGAGGCCACCGACACCGAGCGGGGTGTCGTAGCCTTGGGGCAAGGAGAGGACCAGCTCGTGGGCACCCGCCAGCCGAGCCGCCGCCACCACCCGCGCAGCGTCCGCATCGGGCTCATCGCTCGGTTCGGCGAAGCGCGAGATATTCTCCGCCACCGTGCCAGCGAACAGCTCGACATCCTGCGGCAGGTAGCCGATGTACCCGCCCAGTCGTTCACGCTCCCACTGCTGGATATCGCCGCCGTCGAGGCGCACCTTGCCGATCCGGGCCCGCCAGACCCCGACCATCAGCCGGGCGAGGGTCGACTTGCCGGAACCGGAGGGCCCGATCACTCCGAGCACCTCTCCCGCCGGCAGCTCGAAGCTCAGATTGACCACCGACGGGAGCTGAGCCCCCGGCGGCACCGCGGTGACCCCTTCGAAGCGCAATACGCCACTGGGGGGCGGCAGCGGCAGGCCCTGGGCGCGCAGCGGATGTTCATCGAGCAGCGTCTTGAGCCGCTGGTAGGCGAGCCGTGTGCCGCTCCACTGCCGCCAGGCGGTGATCACCATATCGATCGGACTCAGCACCCGGCCCATCAGGATCGAGCCGGCGATC
This sequence comes from Halotalea alkalilenta DSM 17697, assembly GCF_000621205.1. GTDB lineage: Bacteria > Pseudomonadota > Gammaproteobacteria > Pseudomonadales > Halomonadaceae > Halotalea > Halotalea alkalilenta. The sequence continues at coordinate 61,753 of NZ_KK211236.1, forward strand.
ATCATCCCCGGGCTGATCCGCCCCTCGATCGCAAGCCAGGCGCCAAGCCCCAGCACCAGCGACTGCAGCGCGATACGCAGGCTCTTGGAGATCGCGCTGATCAAGGCGGTGCGTTCGCTGGCCAGCGCCTGGCGCCAGACATAGCCGCGATGCATCACCCGCCAGCGCCGCAGCAGACGCCCGAGCATGCCCATCGACTCGATCGCATCCACGTTGCGCAGCTGCCCCTCGACGCTGGCGTTGGCCCGCACCGAAAGCGTTCCCGCCTCCGCCAGCGGCCGGCGCGACAGCCACTCGTTGAGCCAGGCCAACGCGATCAACAGCGCCGCGCCGACGGTGGCAAGCACGCCGAGCCAGGGGTGGAACAGGTACATCACCAGCAGGTAGAGCGGAAACCAGGGCGCATCGAAAAAGGCGAACACCGCATTGCCAGTGAGGAACTGGCGCAGTGCGTTGAGGTCGTTGATCGCCTGGCCGGCGCTGGCCTGGCCACCGGCCAGGCCGCGCTCGAACGCGGCCTGATGGACCCGCGCGCCGAGCAGTGCATCGAAGCGCGAGCCGATCTGGATCACCGTCAGGCTCCTGACGTACTCCATCGCCCCCATCAGCGCGAGCAGGCCGATCGCGATCAACGTCAGCATCAACAGGGTGAATTCGTTGCCGGAGGCGAGCACCCGATCGTAGACCTGGAGCATGTAGAGCGCCGGCACCAGCATCAGCAGATTGATCACTGCGCTGAACGCGCCAATGCTGCGCAATCCACCGCGGTGGCAGGTCAGCGCAGCGCGAATCTCATCCTTGGGCGGGGCGGCGCCGGAGACATGGCTTGGAGGGTTCATCGATGTGCTCGCTGGTCGACTAGCAGACGAAATCTGGCGCGAAACGCGCGATTGGCGCGGACGATCATCCGCGCCGATACGACAAAATACAATGAGACTTCTTCTCATCGAAAGGTCGCACGGCGAACCTCCCGTGCGACCCTTGCCCTACTAGGCGAACCCGGTAGGGATCACCACCATCCGCCTGGGATCAGGCGGCCAGCGCCAGATCGGCATCGGTGGCGGACGCAGTGCCGACCAGCGAGGCGATCGATGCATCGACGTCGAGGCCGTTGTCGATCAGCGCCTGGACCAGCCCACCGTTGGTGCCGGTACCGATGCTATCGTCAGCGCCGACCACCGAACCGTTCATCAAGCCCCAGATGACATCGTGGACATCGTTGGTGCGCCCTTCGGAGACGTCGCCAGTGATCGCCTCATCAAAGGTGAAGGTGATGAAGGCATCCGCTACCGAGCCATCCGAATTGAGACCACCACCGAGGGTGATCGAATCGATCGAGCCCCACAGGGTGTGCGAGGTCGGTCCATCGCCGACGTTACCGTTGAGCGGCGGGAAGTAGTAGTTCAGGTCACCGGTGGCCTGGAAGGCGAAGCCCAGGCTGGCATCGACGTAAGAGTAGCTGGTGCCGCTGAACGAACCGCCGCCATAGAAGCCGCCGGTATTGTTGGGGTGGGAACCTTCGAGGCCACTGTTCTGGAACTCGATCAGTACATCGTACAAGCTGTTGCCCAGCGAGAAACCAGTAGGGAACTCGTTTTCGTCATAGGAAGAGATGGATGCTGCCATATCGAGTAGTCTCCAAAAGCATCAATAGTCGATGCCGAAGAATGTCTTCGACACCCTCGACGGCGGCCGGTCGGCCGCCGTACATGCGAATCGCCTCGCATGTCCTTATCGCCTCGTAGACCCTAGAACAGGATCTCGAAGCCCATCTGCACCGTACGCCCCGGCGCCCAGGTGCGCGCCAGCGCGTCGGAGTAGCCGTCCAGGTACATCCGGTCGGTGACGTTGTCGATCGAGGCCATCAGCTTGACGTTGGGGTTGAGCAGATAGCTGCCGTACCAGTCCCAGGTGGTGGTGGTGTACCAGGTCTGGCCGCCGCCGGTCGAGCGGTTGTACCAGCCGCTGCCGCTGTAGTTGAAACGCACCCCGGTATCGAGGCGGCGGTCGAACAGCCTCACGCCGAGGTTGGCGCTACCTTTGTCGACCGGCATTGCGACTACGCTGTTGTAGGCCAGGTTGCCGCAGAGCACCTCGTCGTCGAGGCTCTCCTCGTAGGAGTCATAGCCATCCGCGACCGCCTGCTGGTGCTCTTCGGTCATCGAGCCGTCTTCGTTGGGCTGGTCATAGCGCGAGATACCGCTGCCCAGCCACCACCGCTTCTGGCAGAAGGTGTTGGGGCCGCCGACATAGTGGGTGTAGGTGGCGCCGCCATAGATCCAGCCGGCGTCGTAGCGGCTCTCCAGCTCGATACCGCGAAAGCGGGTCTGGGCCAGGTTGTTGTTGAACACAAGATTGCCCAGCCCCCCATAAACATCGCCCGGCCGCTGGTTCTGGATCGAGGTGAACAGGTAGTTGTCCGCCTTGGTATCGAAATAGCTCAGCTTGGCGAACAGCATATCGCCCTGGGTGAACAGGTCGCGGAAGGTGGTGTTCGCCCCGACCTCCCAGCTGGTGGTGGTCTCCGGCTCGGCGTAGGGGTTGGGATACATTCTGGCGAAGGGGTCGCCGGGGTGGCTGCCGGCCATCAACGCTTCGTTAAGTGCCGGCGGCCGCCACGACTTGCCCCAGTTGGCGTAGAGCTCGAGCCAGCTGGCCGGGCGGATCGCTGCCCCCAGCGAGGGCAGGAACTTATCCTCGGAGCGATCGACGTGGTAGTCGTTGAGCACCTGTTCGTCTTCCCAGCCCGGCGAATAGCGGCTCGCAGTCCAATAGTTGGAGTTAGGAAAAGCACTCGCTCCCGCTTCACCGCCCAAGCGTGCCGCCTCGCAGGCTGCCACGCTAGTTGCAGTGGATCGAGCGCAGTTGTAGTTAATGAAACGGTCGAGCCGGCTGACATAGTTGCTTTTGGTTCCCCATACCTGAGTATCACCCTTGAGCCAGTAGCGGTCGTAGCGCAGCCCGGCGGAGAGGGTGTAGAAGTCGTCCTCGAGGGTCAGGTTGGTGAACAGGCTGCCCATGGTGCGCCTGCCCATGGGGTTCAGCGTATCCCCCGCCGCGGCGCTGACCTGGCGCCCCTCGCGGTCGGTAGTGATCCACGACTCGGCGCGGTCCTGGAAGTACTCGAGCCCGTAGTTGGCGCGCAGCTGGGTGGTCTGATTGAGCTGCCAGCGCGAGGTATTGTCGATCTGCAGTCCATAGGTCTCCATCTCGATGCGCTGGTTGCGGCCAGTACCGTAGCTGCAGGAGCTCGCCCATGAGTCCGGAATCGGATCCAGGTCGCAGTAGCCGTAGTCCCAGGCGTAATCGACCAGTACGGAGCCGCTCGCCGGATAGGTAGGGTTGCTGTAGTTGCGGTTTTTGGTATCGACGTAGTAGAGCTTGACGTTGAGATCGATCAGGTCGTTGTCGCTCGGGTTCCACTTGTAGTCGAGGCCGAAGTTCTCAGACTCGACCCTGGAGCTGCCGAGGCTGCGCCAGGGGGTGCCACTTGCCTGCAGCGAGGTGTCGGCATCGGTGGTATTGGCGTAGCTGATCTCGGTGCCGATGTAGCTGAATTGGATCGACTGCTCGGGCGAAATCTTGTACTTCGCCTTGAACAGCTGCGAATCCTGCTGCTGGTCGGCGAACTTCACGCTGTCGTAGTAGCCGTCGTAGCCGGTATCGGTCCAGGCGCGGTTGAGCCCATTGCCGCCATGCCGACCGATATCGTAGTCGCCGATCGAACGGCGCGAGCGGGCGGCGAGCAGTTCGAGCCGGTCGTCGATGCGCCCGGCGACGGCGAGGCTGCCGATGAAGTCGACGCCGTTGCCCTCGCCGCCGAGCCCGGTGTTGCCGCGCAGCCGGCCGCCGAAATCGCGGCCGGGCTTGATCAGGTCGTCGAAGTCCAGGGTGGAGAAGTTGACCTGTCCCGCGATCGCGCCGGCGCCGTGCACGTCGGCCCGCGGGCCGCGCTCGACTGTCGCGCCGGAGAGCAGTTCGGAGTCGACGTACATCTCGCCGTTGCGCTGCTGGTGGCCGTTGCTGACGAAGTTCTGGCGCATGCCGTCGATCATCATGTTGACCCGGCCGAAGTCCTGCATCCCGCGGATGTTGATCGAAAGCCCCGGATTCAGGCGATTGACCGCGCTGGTCACCCCCGGGGTCTCCTCGAGCAGTTCGGCAGCGTGGCGCACCGGCAGCCGGTCCATCTGCTCGCGGGTGATCACGCTGACCGAACGCGGGGTCTGGTAGACCCAATCATCGCGCCTCGCGGTGACGGTGAGCTGTTCGAGTCGCGCGGCGCCTGCGCTCGGCAGCGGCTCCAGCAGCACCTCACCTCCCGGCTGGACCAGCGCACGCAGGCCGCTGCCTTCGAGCAACCGGTCGAGGGCAAGGGCCGCGCTCATCTGCCCTTGCAACGCCGGCGCCTGACCAGCGATCGCCTGGTCGCTGGGGCGGATCAACGAGAGCCCGGTGGTGGCGGTGAAAGCGCCAAGCGCGGCGAGGCGCGGCTGCGCGGGAATATCGAAATCGTACTCGGCGCTGAAGGCGCTTTCCTGGGCGGAGGGCGCCGTCTGCGCCAGCGCCGGCGCAGCGCCCAGTCCCACTCCCAGCGCCATCGCCAAGGTCACGGCCAGGCGCAGCTTGTTCGGCGCCCAGGGCTGCCGCCGAGCCGCCATCTCTCTAACGCTCATCGCTCAAACGTCCCCTGCAATAATGATAATGATTGTCATATCACTATCGATAACGTTTGAGCCCAGGCCCTTCCTCAGGAAAAAATTCAAAAAATTAAGCTTGGATAAAGCTTTTGACGCCCTGGTGCGCAGCGCGGAGCGCACGCGTCAGCGATACCCATCGAGAAGTCCTGCGGCAGCGGCATGGCCGTGGTTCGACACGGGCCTCCATGGTGTCTTGCAAGATTGCCCGAGTCGACGAAGGCCCGGCTCACCACGAACGGACGGATACACCCGTTCGTCCCGAGCGGCGCCGATACGCGCCAAGGCCGGATACCAGCTCGGCAGTGAAGGGCGCCAGTCGAGGGATCATGCGGCGGCGGCAAGGCCATGGTTCGACTCGGCTCGTTCCTCGCCGGCTCACCACGAGCGGATGTGGGGGATGCCGGGCCTTCGCGCCAATTTCCAACCCGTTCATCCCGAGGGGCGCCGATACGCGCCAAGGCCGGATACCGGCTCGGCAGTGAAGGGCGCCAGTCGAGAGATCGGGCGACGGCGGCAAGGCCATGGTTCGACTCGGCTCGTTCCTCGCCGGCTTTCCATGAACCCCCTCCGAGTTCTCCTCGACAGGGGGATGATCAGGGGGGTGATTGGGCGGTCGTCATATCGTTCTTCCTCAACTTTCAGGC
>NZ_JHYY01000040.1 GCF_000621205.1 Halotalea alkalilenta DSM 17697
CCCCCTGAAAGGGGACGCGCCGCCACGAGATCGCGAAACCCTGGCCGATCAATCGCTTGCCCTCGGGTCGGCGCGCATGGACGTCTGACCGCCATGGATGGCGGGAATGCGGAAAATGCAGGAGCAGTTTTTCCGCCCTGTCCGGGCGCGCCTTTTGCGACATCCATGTCGCAAACCCCGGTGCAATCGATTGCCGGCCAGCGCGCTCTCGGAGGCGGCTGGAAGCCATCGTGGCATCTTCAAATACTTTGTCAGCCGTCTGAAAAAAAGGAGGCCCCGGGCCTCCTTTTTTCGCTTTCTCATTCCGGCCCAACCGCTCGGATCGAGACCTACTTGATCACTCGCAGCGAAGGTCGCTTACGCTCGGGGCGGTCGTCATCCCCTCCTGGCGCAGGGTTCTCCTCGTGCTCGGCGCGGCCTTCGTTGGGCACGCTCTCGAGCTTGGCACCGTTTTCTTCGTCTTCCGGCTGCGGCAGCACCGGTTCGTGACCAAAGACCATCCCCGCCCCGCTTTCCCGCGAGTAGATCGCCACCAGCGCGTCGATCGGCACCCAGACTTCCATCGGCTCGCCACCGAAGCGGGCATTGAAGCTGATCATCTCGTTCTCGATTCGCAGATCGCGCACTGCGGTCGGCGCGATGTTGAGGACGATCTGGCCGTTCTGGACGAACTGCTTCGGCACTACGACGTGTTCCTGCATCGCATCGACCACGATGTAGGGGGTATGGTCATTGTCGAGCAGCCAATCGTAGAGCGCGCGGGTCAGATAGGGTCGACTCGAGAGCATCGAATATCACTCCTGAAGCGTTTCGCGCTTCGTTCCAATGTATGGCAACGGCATCCGCCGTCGATCTCCCGACCGGGCGGGAAACGCCGCACCTCAGCGACGCAGTTCGCGTTCGGCTTCGAGCAGCGAGTCACGGAACGCATCGCGATTGAACAACCGCTCCATGTAGCCGAGCAGCGGCTTGACCTGTTTCTCCGGCAGCTCGACGCCCAGGCTCGGCAGACGCCACAGGATCGGTGCGATGCAGCAGTCCACCAGCGAGAACTCCTCGCTCATGAAAAACGGCATGTCATCGAAGATCGGCGCGATACCGATCAGGCTCTCGCGCAGCGATTTGCGCGCCTGTTCGACTTCCTTCTTCGACGAGCCCGCAGATACGATCGCATCGACCATCGGGCACCATTCGCGCTCGATCCGGTACATCCACAGCCGGCTCTGCGCGCGCGCGACCGGATAGACCGGCAGCAGCGGCGGGTGCGGGAAGCGCTCGTCGAGATACTCCATCATCACCTTCGACTCGTAGAGCACCAGCTCGCGGTCGATCAGCGTCGGTACGCTGTTGTAGGGATTCTGGTCGATCAGCTCCTCGGGATGATTGTCCTCGTCGACCTCGGTGATATCGACCGAGACGCCTTTCTCGGCGAGTACGATGCGTACACGGTGACTGTAATGATCGTCACGACCCGAGTAGAAAGTCATCGAGGACCGCTTGGCTACGACTCCCATGGAACACTCCTTGATCTAAGCGAGGGCAGATGATAGCACGCTCACCGCTGCTGCGGGTGAGAGGCGCGCCGACACAGGCCATTCAACGCGATCGCCCGGCCCCCTGAGGGGTCCGGGCGATCGTAGGACGCATCGAGCGGACGGCGAGCGCCCACCCGATACGGGGATCAGCGCTTGGAGAACTGCGGGCGACGACGCGCCTTGCGCAGGCCGACCTTCTTACGCTCGACCTTACGCGCATCGCGGGTGACGTAGCCAGCCGCACGCAGCTGCGAACGCAGCTCTTCGTTGTAGTCCAGCAGCGCACGAGTGATGCCGTGACGAATGGCGCCCGCCTGGGAAGACGCGCCGCCACCAGCGACGGTGACGTAGATGTCGAACTGCTCGGTGGTCTGGGTCAGCTCGAGCGGCTGACGAACCACCAGGCGAGCGGTCGGACGACCGAAGTATTCGCTCAGCTCGCGCTGATTGACGGTGATCTTGCCGGTGCCCGGCTTGATGAATACGCGCGCTGTGGAGGTCTTGCGACGTCCGGTGCCGTAGTACTGTGCCATGTGCTCTATCCCTCGATTCAGATGTTCAGTTCTTTGGGCTGCTGTGCGGCGTGCGGATGCTCGGCGCCCGGGTAGACCCGAAGCTTCTTGTGCATCGCGCGGCCCAGCGGACCTTTCGGCAGCATGCCCTTGACCGCGATCTCGATGACACGCTCGGGAGCGTGGCCGATCATCTGTTCGAAGGTCATGGAGCGCAGACCACCCGGGTAACCGGTATGGCGATAGTAGCGCTTGTCGGACGTCTTGTTGCCGGTCACACGCACCTTGTCGGCGTTGATCACGACGATGTAGTCGCCGGTGTCGACGTGCGGGGTGTACTCGGGTTTGTGCTTGCCGCGCAGGCGGCGAGCCAGCTCGGTCGCGAGACGGCCGAGGGTCTTGTTGGTCGCGTCGACGACGTACCAGTCGCGCTGAACGGTCTGCGGTGTAGCGCTGAACGTTTTCATCAGATTTACCTTAGTCGGGCATCGAGAGCCGCTCTGGGCGACGCAGGAATGCCAGTCCCTATTTTTCTTGGTTGTCACGCCGCGGACGACGGACAACATTCGAGCGAGCGCGCATTGTACAGGCACGCGCGAGCGGAGTTAACCCCCCGGACAGGGTTTTTCTCCGCGCCCCGGGCCTCAAGGCTTGTGCGGCAGCGAAAGAAATTCCCGCGAGCGCATCTCCTGCAAACGGGACAGAGTGCGCTGGAACTCGAAAGAGAGATCGCCCCCCTGGTAGAGAGACTCGATGCCGGTCTCGAGCGTCATCACCATCTTCACCGCGCGGTCATAGAACTCGTCGACCAGGTTGATGAACCGCCGCGCCTGGTCCTGCTTCTCGCCACCGAGACAGGGCACGTGGGACAGCAGCACGGTGTGATAGCGTCGCGACAGCTCGATGTAGTCGTTCTGGCTGCGCGGGCCGTCGCAGAGCATCGAGAAATCGAACCAGATCACCCCTTCATGCTCGCGCTTGGCGGTGAGCGTACGGTTGTTGATGCGGATGTCCACATCGCTCTCGCCTTCATCGCCGGCGACCTTGGCGAAGGTCTCGGCCAGGGTGCGCTCCGCCGCCTCGTCGTCGGGGGCGTGGAACAGGTCGAGCTGCTCGAGCGCGCGCAGCCGGTAATCGATGCCGGAATCGACATTGACCACCTCGCAGTGCTGGTTGAGCAGCGCGATCGCGGGCAGGAAGCGCGCACGCTGCAAACCGTTCTCGTACAGCCGGTCGGGCACGATGTTGGAGGTCGCGACCAGCACCACCCCCTCCTCGAACAGCGCCTCGAGCAGGTTGCCGAGGATCATCGCATCGGTGATGTCCTTGACGTAGAACTCGTCGAAGCAGATCACCTGGGCCTCCGAGGCGAACTTCGCCGCCACCCGCTTGAGCGGGTTCTTCTCGCCCTTGAAGTGATCGAGCTCCTGGTGCACCCGCTGCATGAAACGGTTGAAGTGGGTGCGCATCTTGTCGCTGAACGGCAGGCTGTCGTGGAACGTATCGACCAGATAGGTCTTGCCGCGCCCCACCCCGCCCCAGAAGTACAGCCCGCGGACGCTCGGCAGCAGCGGCGGGCGCGGCTCCGACGCCGGTTTCGAGCGGGAGAAGAAGCCGGCTACCTTGGACTTCACCGCGGCCGGCGGACGCCCCGGCTTGAGCCGCTCGCGCGGGGTCGCCACCAGCTCATCGAAGAGGCGCTGCAAGTGCCCCACCGCCCGCTCCTGGGCGGCGTCGTACTGGAAGTCCTCGCGTTCGAGGTCCTGGCGATAGCGCGCCATCGGCGAGCGCTGATCAAACGGCCGTGAGCTGGTGGTGACCATGTCGTCTCTTGTCGCCCCTGGGGTCGTCATGATGTAGGCGGGACAGTATAAGCCCCGCCGGCGCTCGACCAAAGCGCAGCCATCACCAGCGTGCCGCGGCGCGTTGACCCTGCCGCGACCTAACCGCCTATAATGGGCGCCACCGTCGGCAGGCCGTTGAAAACTCATCTGCCGGCCATGGTCGACCACGGACAGGGACGTTCCGCGGCCCCTCTGCTCGGGCGCCCGGGCGTTCGCTACGATTGAGGAGCAGGAGTGCGATGAGCGACAACATCTGGGTACTTGGAACCGTCTGCCTGCTGGTCGGCGTCATCATCGGTGCGATCGGCTATCGCTTCTTCGCCGGTGGAGCCTCGGGGCGCAGCGCCGAGCGACGGCTGGCCGAGCGCGATGCCGAGATCCGCCAGCTGCGCACCAGTCTCAATGCCCACTTCGCCCGCATGAGCGAGCTCGCCGACGGCCTCCAGCGCCAGACCCGCGAACTGACCAGCGAACTCGCCGGAGAGGCCGAACGACTGGCCGACGACGGCGGGGTCAAGCGTCGCCTCGGCCTGCTCTCCGGCCGGCGCAGCCTCGAAGAGGTCGAAGAGGAAGAAGCGGCAAGCCTCGCGGTGCCGCGCGACTACGCCGACGCCAAAGGCACGCTCGCCGAGGACTACGGCATCAAGCGCGCGGACGATGAAGCCGAAGGCATCACCCCACCACCGCGCTACTGATCCGGCCAATGTCGCCACCTGCGCTGCTGCGCCTGATGCGGGAAACGGATCTTCCCGCCGTACTCAGGCTGCAGGCGGCCTGCTATCACGAACTCGAGCCTGAGTCCCAGGCGACGCTCGAAAGCAAACGCGCCGCCTCCACGCGCAGCTGCTGGGTCGCCGAGCGTGACGGCCAGGCACTTGCCTACCTCTTCACCCTGCCATGGCGCTTCGACGCACCGCCCGCGCTGGACGCCCGCTGCGAGGGCCTGCCGCTCGCACCCGATACCCTCTACGTCCATGACCTGGCGATCGCGCCGGAAGCGAGGGGCCAAGGCATCGGCGAACGCCTGGTCGAAGCCGCGCTAGCGTTCGGCCGCGCCGAGGGCCTCGAGCGCTCCTCGCTGATCGCGGTCCAGGGCGCGCAGCGCTATTGGTGTCGCCACGGCTACCGGCCGCTCGATCCTCTCAGCGCCACGATCGCCGCACGCCTCGAGAGCTATCCAAGCGGCGCATGCTACATGTGGCGTACGCTCTAGGGCTTTGAGGCTCGTCCGCCCCACGCGCTCAGACCGGGTTATCGATATCGACGAAGCGATGCTCGATGTCGAAGCCCGAGGCGAGCCACTCACCCAGCGCCCTGATCCCATCGCGCTCGGTGGCGTGATGGCCGGCGGCGAAGTAGCTGATGCCCAGCTCGCGCGCCAGGTGAGTGGTACGCTCGGAAATCTCCCCCGAAACGAAAGCGTCGGCACCGCCTGCATGGGCGGCTTCGATCATGTCCTGGGCGCCCCCGGTGCACCAGCAGATCCGCTCGAGCGGCCGATCGTGCCCCTGGATCACCAGCGGCGCGCGGCCAAGGCGCTGCTCGAGCCGTGCGGCGAAGCCGCAGTGATCGAGGATTCGGTCGGCACGCCCGGAGTAGAGCAGTCCGGTACCGAGCTCGCCGTCCAGCGCCCGCTCCACCCGCCAGCCCATCCGCTCACCGAGCAGCGCGTTATTGCCAAGCCGTGGATGGGCGTCGAGCGGCAGATGCCAGGCGACCAGGTTGATCCGATGCTCGAGCAGGGTGGCAAGCCGTCGACGCTTGATCCCGACCACCCCGACTGGCTCGCTCTTCCAGAAGTAGCCATGGTGGACCAGGAGGAGATCGGCCTCCCACTCCACCGCCTGGTCGAGCAGCGCCTGGCAGGCAGTGACGCCGCTCATCACCCGCTTTATCCCGCTCTTGCCCTCGACCTGCAGGCCGTTGAGGGTGTAGTCCTTGAAACGATCGGCGGCGAGCTCGCGACTCATCGCCTCGATCATCGCATCGCGGTCGGCCATTGGGTCTTCTCCACTGGTGGATTTTGTCGCCGTCGACGCTACCATGTTGGCCGCGGCGATCAAGGCGTAACCTCGCCGATGTACCGCCTTACCCACCCGTCGCCCGGCAGCGCCGAGCGACCGATCTAGGAAACCGCCATGCGTCGATTCCTGGCCCCGCTGATCTGGCCAGCCATTTGTGGCGTGCTGCTCGCACTGCTGCTGGTCGACCACGTTCCACAATTGATCGGCAGCGGCGACCGCGCGACACCCCAGGCACCCGCCACCGTCCAGGCACCGGCCGCCCCGAATGGCCAGACGGGCCCGGCGGGCTACGCCGACGCGGTCGCCCGCGCCGCGCCCGCGGTGGTCACCGTCTCATCGATGAAGCAGCTCAGTGGTGAAGAGACGCCGCTGATGAACGATCCGTTCTACCGCCAGTTTCGCCACCCACCGACCAACGCCACCGAGCAGCCGATCAATCTCGGCTCCGGGGTGATCGTCAGCGCCGAGGGCTACATCCTCACCAACAACCATGTGATCCGCTCCGCCGACGAAATCGAGGTGACGCTCGCCGACGGCCGAACCACCACCGCAAGCGTGGTCGGCACCGACCCCGATACCGACCTGGCCGTGCTCAAGATATCTTTGGACAACCTGCCGACCATCGCGCTGGCCGATTCGACCCAGATCCGCACCGGTGATATCGCACTCGCGATCGGCAACCCCTTCAACGTCGGCCAGACCGTGACCAGCGGGATCATCAGCGCAGTGGGCCGCGCGCGCCTGGGCCTGAGCGCCTACGAGAACTTCATCCAGACCGATGCCTCGATCAACCCGGGCAACTCGGGCGGCGCACTGGTCAATGCCGAAGGCGCGCTGATCGGGATCAACACCGCGATATTCTCCCGTTCCGGCGGCTCGCAGGGCATCGGCTTCGCGATCCCCACCAACGTCGCCCGCAGCGTGCTGGAAGATATCGTCACCCAGGGACAGGTGGTGCGTGGCTGGCTCGGGATCGAGGCGCAGCAGGAAATGCCGCTGGCCCGTTCGCTCAACTTCAACACCCCGGGCAGCGTCGTGGTGACCAGCGTAGTGCCCAACGGACCCGCCGCGAGCGCGGGAGTGCGGGTGGGAGATCGCATCCTGGCGATCGACGGTGCGCCGCTGCTGGACCCCAATGCGGCGATCAACGAGATCGCCGATGCGCGCCCCGGCACCATCATCGCGCTGATTCTCGATCGCGGTGGCCACCGCCTCGAGGCACGCATCACCGTCGGCGTACGCCCGCCCAACCTGCCGACCATCTTCAACCCACTGCAGTCCAGCGACAGCGGCGAACAGAACGCCCCTCCCACCCCTCCCTAGCGGGGTCGCGGAGGCGGCAAAGGGCTTCGCACCGCCCGGCGTCGGGCAGCAGCGGCCACAACGAGAAGGGCGCGCATCTTTCGACACGCGCCCTTCTCGTTCGAGCCAGCGATCCCCTAGGCGGGTTGACACGCCCTAGCGCTTGATTCGATTCTCCGCCGCTCTCGCGTGCGCGGTCAGCGACTCGCCCCGCGCCAGGATCGAGGCGATCGGCCCGAGGGCGCTCGCGCCTTCAGCGGTGCAGTGGATGATCGAGGAGCGCTTCTGGAAGTCGTAGACCCCGAGCGGTGAGGAAAAGCGCGCGGTACCCGAAGTCGGCAGCACGTGATTCGGCCCGGCGCAGTAGTCTCCCAACACCTCCGCGGTATAGCGGCCCATGAAGATCGCACCGGCGTGGCGCACGCCATCGAGCAGCCGTTCGGGCTCGGCCACCGAGAGCTCCAGGTGCTCAGGGGCGATGCGGTTGACCAGGGCCAGCGCCTCGGCTTCGTCGGCGACTTCGATCAACGCACCGCGCTGACCGAGCGAGGTCTCGATGATCGCGCGGCGCTCCATACCCGGCAGCTGACGCGAGATGCTCGCCTCCACCTCATCGAGGTGGGCGCGATCCCAGCTGATCAGGATCGCCTGAGCCTGCTCGTCGTGCTCGGCCTGGGAGAACAGATCCATCGCCAGCCAGTCCGGGTCGGTGCCACCGTCGGATACCACCAGGATCTCCGAAGGCCCGGCGATCATGTCGATGCCGACCTGACCGAACACCGCACGCTTGGCGGTGGCGACATAGATGTTGCCGGGACCGACGATCTTATCGACCCGCGGCACGCTCTCGGTGCCGTAGGCGAGCGCCGCCACTGCCTGGGCGCCGCCGATGGTGAAGACCCGTTCGACGCCGGCGACGTGAGCGGCGGCGAGCACCAGTTCGTTGACCGCGCCATCGGGGGTCGGCACCACCATCACCACCTCGCCGACGCCAGCGACGCGGGCGGGGATCACGTTCATCAGCACCGAGGAGGGATAGGCGGCCTTACCGCCGGGCACGTAGACGCCCACCCGATCGAGCGGGGTGACCTTCTGGCCGAGCACGGTGCCATCGGCTTCCTGGTACTGCCAGGACTCGCCACGCTGGCGCAGGTGATAGGCCTCGATTCGCCCAGCCGCGGCTTCGAGCGCCTCGCGCTGCTCATCCGGCAGCCCGGCGAAGGCGGCGGCGAGTCGCGGGGCTTCGAGCGTCAGCTCGGCCATCGACACGGCGTCGAGGCGATCGAAACGACGGGTGCAATCGAGCAGCGCGAGATCACCTTCGCGCCTTACCGCGCGAATGATCTCGTCGACCCGCGTCTGGACCTCTGCGTCGGAGACACCCTCCCAAGCGAGCAGGGCATCGAGACGGGCATCGAAATCCTCGTCACGGCTGGAGAGCCGCGCAAGCGGTGCGGCGGAAATTGGCATTTCACTCATGATCTGGCCTCCTGATCGACGCGCCGCGCCTCGACCGCGGCGCGCAGCCGGGCGACCAAGGGCTTGAGGCGCTGGTGGTGCATGGTCATCGACGCCTTGTTGACCACCAGCCGGGTGCTGATCTCGCTGATCAGCTCACGTGGCTCCATGCCGTTGGCACGCAGGGTATTGCCGGTGTCGACGATATCGACGATCTCGTCGGCGAGATTCATCAGCGGCGCGAGCTCCATCGCCCCATACAGTTTGATCACCTCGGCCTGGATGCCCTGGGAGGCATAGTAGCGCTTGGCGATGTTGACGAACTTGGTCGCCACCCGGCGCCGAGCGTGTTCGGGCGGCGTTCCGGCGACGCCGGCGGTCATCAGCCGGCAGCGCGAGATCTCGAGATCGAGCGGTTCGTAGAGCCCCTTGGCACCGTGCTCGAGCAGTACATCCTTGCCGGCGACGCCAAGGTCGGCGGCGCCGAGCTGGACGTAGGTCGGCACATCGGTGGCGCGAATCACGATCAGTTTGACGCCGTCGACGCTGGTGTCGAACAGCAGCTTGCGGCTGCCGCCGAGGTCTTCCAGCGGCTCGATCCCCGCCTCCGCCAGCAGCGGCAGCGTCTCCTGGAGAATGCGCCCCTTGGAGAGCGCGATGATCAAAGGCTTGCTCATGACTTCAAATGGTTCCGACTTGGCGAACAGTGACGGCAGGGAGAGAACACGCGCTGACCGGCCGGCGGTACCACCACCCGTGGCGATACCCGCACACCCGCGCCCTAGCCCGGCACGCGGCGAATCTTGGCCCCGAGCAGCTGCAGCTTCTCCTCGATGCACTCATAGCCACGATCGATATGGTAGATCCGGTCGACCACGGTGTCGCCGACGGCGGCGAGCGCGGCGATCACCAGGCTCGCCGAAGCGCGCAGGTCGGTAGCCATCACCGGCGCACCGGAGAAGCGCTCGACGCCCTCGATGATCGCGGTATTGCCCTCGAGCGCGATCCGCGCCCCCATCCGGCAGAGCTCCTGCACGTGCATGAAGCGGTTCTCGAAGATCGTCTCGATCACTCGCGAACTGCCTTCGGCCAGCGCATTCATCGCCACGAACTGCGCCTGCATGTCGGTGGGGAACGCGGGATAGGGCGCGGTGCGCAGGCTGACCGCACGCGGGCGGCGCCCATGCATGTCGAGCGAGATCCAGTTGGTGCCGACATCGATCTCGGCGCCGGCCTCCTCGAGCTTGATCAGCACTGCTTCCAGCGTGTCGGCCCGGGCGTTGCGTACCCGTACCCGCCCACGGGTAGCGGCCGCAGCGACCAGGAAGGTGCCGGTCTCGATCCGATCGGGCATCACCGAGAAATGGCAGCCATGCAGCTCATCGACGCCATCAATGGTGATCGTACCGCTGCCCTGGCCGCTGATCCGCGCGCCCATCGCGATCAGGCAGTCGGCGAGATCGACCACCTCGGGCTCGCGGGCAGCGTTCTCGAGCACCGTGCGGCCCTTGGCCAGGCACGCGGCCATCATCAGGTTCTCGGTGCCGGTGACGGTCACTACGTCGAGGACGATGTGAGCGCCCTTCAGGCCCTCGGGGGCGCGGGCACGGATATAGCCATTCTCCACCGCGATTTCGGCGCCCATCGCCTCGAGCCCGCGCAGGTGCAGGTCGACCGGGCGACTGCCGATGGCGCATCCACCCGGCAGCGAGACGTCCGCACTGCCGTAGCGCGCGACCAGCGGGCCAAGCACCAGGATCGAGGCGCGCATCTTCTTGACCAGATCGTAGGGGGCATGGCAGTCGCGCACACGACCGCCGAGCTGGAGGCTCATCTTCTCCTCCATCACGCACTCGATACCCATCCGCCCGAGCAGCTCGAGGGTCGTGGTGATGTCCTGGAGATGGGGCAGATTGCTGATCGTGATCCGATCGGTGGTCAACAGGGTGGCGGCAAGGATCGGCAGCGCCGAGTTCTTCGCACCGGAGGCCCATACCTCGCCGCAGAGCGGCGCGCCGCCGGTGATGATCAGTTTGTCCATTCGCGGGTTCCGAAGGCGTCAGCGTGAAGTGACAGCGGTGTTTTGCGCCCACTGCTCGGGCGTGTAGGTGCGGATGCTCACCGCGTGAAGCTCGCCACTGGCGATCTCGTCACCGAGCGCGGCGTAGATCAGCTGCTGGCGCTTGACCGGGGAGAGCCCCTCGAAACGCTGGCTGACCGCGGTCACCTGGAAGTTGCAGCCTTCGCCCTGGATGTGGAACTCGCAGTCGTCGATCCGGGATTCGAGCCGTGCCTTCACCTCTTGAGGTTGCATGGTCGATATCACTCCTCTCATAACGCCTGGCACCAGCCGATGACGCCGGGCGGGTGCTGGAAAACGGGGGGCAGCCGGTTCACCCTGGAGCGAACCGGCTACCGAAGAATTCAAAGGGGCACCATATTAAACGGCGCAGGGCATCGACTGAAAGGGGCGGACCACGATTGGCAGGCCAAGCGTGGCTCAGGCGGAAGTGGAAAGACGCTCGGCGCTGGAGGCAAAGACCGGAGCGAGACCGGAAAACTCGACCAGATCGCGCATCCGCGCCGGCAGCTCGATCGCCTCGACCTCGAGACCGCTTTGCCGCGCGGTGCGCAGCCACTCCAATAGCACGCAAAGCACCGCGCTATTGGAGATCTCGACGCCATTGACGTCGAAGCGCACCTTGCCCTGCACTGTCTTTTTCTGCCCTGCCCTGTCCTGCCCGCGCTTGCCGAGCCAGGCGCGCCCGGCCTCGGCGAGCCGGGCGGCGCTGTCGAACCCGGGACGTCCCTGGACGACGAGCGTATCGCCCTCGGCGCGCAGCGTGACGTCCTCGCTTTCGATCAAAAGCTCAGCCATTCGCGCCGTCCGAGCCGTCCGAACTCTGGATCTCTTCCACCGCGGCACTCGGGTCCCAGGCCTGGATGACCGCGTCGAAATCCCGATTGTGCTCGCGCATCGCCTGGTCGAACTGGTTGCGGAAAGTCAGCCCGAGATTGATGCCGTTGACGATCACGTTGATCACTTTCCAATCGCCGTTGCGCTCACGCATGGTGAAGGAGACCGGGTAGCGCTTGCCATCGGTACCGCGCACCTCGAGGCTGACGTTGGCCTGGTCGTCGTAGCGCTGCGCCTGCTGTGCGCTGCTCACTTCGAGCTCTTCGTAGTCGAAGGTGAGCAGGCCGTGCGTGAGGGTGTCGAGCGTGGACTCCTGGAACGTCGACGCGAAGCGCTGGCGCTGCTCGGCCGAGGCCGCCTGATAGTAGCGCCCCATCACCATCGCGGCGATATAGGGAAAATCCGCGATCGGCAGCAGCTGGCGTTCGAGCAGGGTGCGCAGCTCATTCGGATTCTGCTGGAACTCGGCGCTGCGTCCGTGGGTCTCCTGCTGCAGCTGATTGATGCTGCGAGTGACGATATCCGCCGGCTGCTCGGCGCGCGCGACGCTAGCGAAGGCGATTGCCATCCCCATCGTCAGCAGCGCGCAATATTTGACTATAGCTTTCATCGATTGCTCCTGATGCGGACGCCGCGGGCGCGGCGCCTGGGTGACCGCCGGCGCCATCCGCTGGCGCCGACGCCGGACTCAGCTGCCGCTGCTGCCCATGTTGGAAATGAACTGCTGAATCAGATTCTCGAGCACCAGCGCCTGCTGGGTGTCGCGGATGGTGTCGCCATCCTTGAGCGTCTCGGGATCGGCCCCGGTGGTGAGCCCGACGTATTGTTCGCCGAGCAGCCCCGAGGTGAGGATCGCCGCGGTGCTGTCGGTGCTGAGCTTGTCACGCAGCTCATCGCTGATCTCCATCGTGACGTGGCCGTCGAACCACTGGTCGTCGAGGGAGATGGCGGTGACCCGCCCCACCGTGACCCCGGCCATGGTGACCCGCGAATTGGCGCGCAGGCCACCGATGTCACCGAAGTTGGCATGGAGCGTGAAGGTCTCGCCGCGCTGGCCCGGAGTGATGCCGCTCACCTGCAGACCGAGATAGATCAGCCCGAGGAAGCCTGCGAGAACGAACAGGCCTACGCCACACTCCATCAATCTGGTGCGCTGCTTCATCAACTGTCTCCAAACATCAGCGCGGTGAGCACGAAGTCGAGCCCGAGCACCGCGAGTGAACCATAGACGACCGTGCGCGTGGTGGCACGGGAGATACCTTCGGAGGTGGGCACCAGATCATAACCCTGGAATACCGCGATCCAGGTCACCACCAGGCCGAACACCACGCTCTTGACCACGCCGTTGAGTACGTCGTGGACGAAATCGACATTCGCCTGCATGTTGCCCCAATAGGAGCCCGGATAGACGCCCAGCCACTCGACGCCCACCAGGTAGCCGCCGTAGATCCCGACCACCGCGAAGATCACCGCCAGCAGCGGCATGGAGACCAGCCCGGCCCAGAGCCTGGGCGCTATCACCCGGCGCAGCGGATCGACCCCGATCATCTCCATGCTGGTGAGCTGTTCGGTCGCCTTCATCAGGCCGATCTCGGCAGTCAGTGCGGAGCCGGCGCGCCCGGCGAACAGCAGCGCAGCGACCACCGGGGCGAGCTCGCGCAGGAGCGAAAGCGCCACCATCTGGCCGAGCGCGGCGTCGGCGCCGAAATCGACCAGGATCATGTAGCCCTGCAGCGCGATGACCATGCCGATGAACAGCGCCGAGACCAGAATGATCGGCAGCGACAGCACACCGACGAAGTGCATCTGGCGCAGCCACAGGCGAAACCCCTCGATACTGGGCATGCCGAACAGCGAGCGTACCAGCAGGATCGCCGAGCGGCCGAGGCCGCCGACCACATCGAGCGTGCTACGGCCGAGCCCGGCCAACCAATCGATCATTCCGGCCTCCCCGCACCAAGCAGCTCGTCGGCGAAGGGTGCCGCCGGATAGTGGAACGGTACCGGTCCATCCGGTTCGCCGTGGATGAACTGGCTGACCTTCGGGTCGGCCTCGGTATCCAGCTGGTCAGGCGTGCCGTGGGCCATCACCCTGCCATCGGCGATCAGGTAGACGTAGTCCGCGATCGACAGGGTCTCCTGGATATCGTGGGAAACGATCACCGAGGTCATCGCGAAAGCGCGGTTCAGGTCTTTGATCAGCTTGACCAGCACGCCCTTGGAAATCGGGTCCTGGCCGACGAACGGCTCGTCGTACATGATCAGTTCCGGATCGAGCGCGATCGCGCGGGCGAGCGCTACGCGACGCGTCATGCCGCCGGAGAGCTCGGACGGCATCAATTCGCGGGCACCGCGCAGCCCTACCGCCTCGAGCTTGATCAATACCTGGTCGCGAATCATCGACTCGGGCAGATCGGTGTGCACCCGCAGCGGGAAAGCCACGTTCTCGAACACCGACAGGTCGGAGAACAGCGCGCCGCTCTGGAACAGCATCCCCATCCGCCGGCGCAGCGCGAACAGCGCCCGGCGGGAGAGCTGGTGGACGTCCTGCCCGGCGATGCTCACCCGGCCCGCGTCGGGCACCAGCTGGCCACCGATGAGCTTCAGCAAGGTGGTCTTGCCGGTGCCGCTCGGCCCCATGATCGCGGTCACCTTGCCCGCCGGCACCTGCAGGTCGACGCCGCGAAAGATCTCGCGATCGCCACGGGAGAAACTCAGACTGGCGACTTCAATTAGATTCGAGCGGATCATGCCACTCCCATCGTTGCAAATTGACCGAAGCGCCGACCGGCAGCTTCGAACGCAGCGGAGTATCATCGAAGACGGCGACGGGGGAAAGCACCCCATCGCCTCTACGATGCGGCCGCCAAATTATCGAACATTGTATCCTAACATCAAGTTCGGTGTACTCCTCGCACCGATCGCGATACTCAAAGCCGCCACTGGCGCCCACCGCGCGCGGCGCGCTTGATGCCAGCGTGCACTCAGGCCAGAATCCGCACCATGATCAAAGACTTGGATTTCGACTTCAGGGCCAGCGCCCGGCGTACCCTGACCCTCGAGCGCGATGCCATCGAGGCGCTGGTACCGCGCCTCGACGCTGGCTTCGACCACGCCTGCCGGCTGGTGCTCGCCTGCCAGGGCCGGGTGGTGGTGACCGGCATGGGCAAGTCAGGGCATATCGCCCGCAAGCTCGCGGCGACCCTGGCGAGCACCGGCACCCCGGCGTTCTTCCTCCACCCGGGCGAAGCCAGCCACGGCGATCTCGGCATGCTTACCGAGCGGGACGTGGTGATCGCCCTCTCCCACTCGGGCGAGACCCGCGAAGTCACCGAGCTGCTGCCGCTGTTCAAGCGCAAGGGCGTGGCGGTGATCGCGCTCTCGGGTCGACGCGCCTCGACTCTCGGCCGCCACGCCGACGCCTTTCTCGATGGCGGTGTGGAAAAGGAAGCCTGCCCGCTCAACCTCGCGCCGACCTCTTCGACCACCGCCGCCCTCGCCCTTGGCGATGCGCTGGCGATCGCGCTGCTCGAGGCCCGCGGCTTCGGCATCGAGGACTTCGCCCTCTCCCACCCGGGCGGCAGCCTCGGCCGCCAGCTGCTGCTCACCGTCGCCGACGTCATGCACGAAGGCGAGGAGATCCCTTGTGTCTCACCGGGTGATTCGGTACGCGACACGCTGTTCGAGATCACCGAGAAGGGGCTCGGCTTCGCCTGCGTGGTCGACGCCGAACGGCATCTGCTCGGCATCTACACCGACGGTGACCTGCGCCGGACCCTCGATCGCCGGATCGATCTCGACAGCGTGCCGATCGAGCAGGTGATGACCTCGACCCCGCTCAGCGTCACCCCATCGATGCTCGCCGCCGAGGCGCTCAGGATCATGGAAAAGCGCAGCATCACCGCACTCGCGGTGCTCGACCCCGAACGTCGCCTGGTCGGCGCACTGAAGGTCCAGGACCTGCTCAACCGGGGCGTGGTCTAGGGCGACACGCCCGAACGCCCCTCCTTCGCAAAGGAACTCCACCGCGATGACTCTACCTTCTCCCTCCCTCGGTGAACGCGCGTCCAGGGTGCGGCTGCTCGCGCTCGACGTCGACGGCGTGCTCACCGACGGTGCGGTGCACTACCACTCCGACGGCGGCGAAACCAAGGTCTTCGACACCCAGGATGGCCTCGGCCTGAGGCTGGCGCTGGAGCACGGCATCGACGTCGCCTTGATCACCGGACGCGACTCGCCGATGGTCGCAAGACGCGCCGGCGAGCTGGGTATCGCCCATCTGCTCCAGGGACGCAACGACAAGCACCGAGCGCTCACCGAACTGGCCTC
The DNA here is from genome assembly GCF_000621205.1 of Halotalea alkalilenta DSM 17697. Taxonomy (GTDB): domain Bacteria; phylum Pseudomonadota; class Gammaproteobacteria; order Pseudomonadales; family Halomonadaceae; genus Halotalea; species Halotalea alkalilenta. Next base: position 15,921 of record NZ_JHYY01000040.1, read on the forward strand.
GCGGCTCGGCATCGCCCTCGACCAATGCGCCTACTGCGGCGACGATCTTCCAGACCTCGGCGCGATCCAGGCCGCGGGGCTCGGCCTCAGCGTGGCCAACGCCCCGGAATACGTGCGCGTCCACGCCGACTACGTCACCGAGCGACGCGGCGGCCAGGGCGCGGTACGCGAGCTGTGCGAACTGCTGCTGGAAGCGCGCGGGGCATGGGCCGGGATAGTCGCCGGCTACCTACTGCCGCGCCAGGCCACGCCATGACGTATACTGCGGCCCTGTGGCGGAACTCCCGCTCGATCCTGGGTTCTCAAGCCGCAGCGGCGAACGCCGCGCGCACTGGGACCGCACCGATTTGATCACACGCCCTAGGACACGACTCGGCATGGCATGGTTGAAACGCAACGCGAACCGCTTGTGGCTGGTACTGATCCTGCTCGCGGTCGGCGGGGTGCTCGCGCTGATCGACCAGCGTGGCGAGCTGCTCTCGCCCGGCCCGCTGCCCGACAGCAGCGAGGGCGAGCCGGACTACTATCTCGAGCAGGTCGTCTATACGCGTTTCGACCAGCAGGGCCGCCCGTACCAGACCCTCGAATCGCCAAGGGTGACCCATATCAGCGACAGCGACGTCAGCTTCACCGACACGCCGGTGATCGGGCTGATCGACGAAAACGAGCGTCATTGGCGAATCACCGGCGACCGCGGCCGAGTCGGCCCCGGCGGCGATCGGATCACGCTGTCGGGCAACGCGCGCGCCGTGCAGCCCGATGACCTCTGGCGACTCGAGACCGATACGCTCGAATACGACCGCGACAGCGCACGGGTGTGGAGCGACAGCGAATCGCGCTTCTTCCAGGGCGAGCAGCGAACCCGTGGCGATCGTTTCCAGGCATGGATCAACGAGGATCGCATGCTGCTCGAAGGCAACGTCAGCGGTACGCTGCTGCCCGAGCGCTGAGCCGCGCCGTCGATCGAATACCCACGGCGGTCGACCGCCGACCAGCACATCACTAGCGAACAGCAAGGAACCCGGTCATGACCCCACGACGGCTCATCCCTACTCTCCCCGCCGCCACCGCGCTGCTCGCCATGCTGCTCGCCGGCCCCGTGCTGGCGCTGGAGAGCGACGCCCAGCAGCCGATCCACATCTCCGCGGACCAGCTGACGATCGACGATCAGGCCGGCACCGCGGTCTATACCGGCACCGTGCACGTCGAACAGGGCAGCCTCAAGCTCGATGCGCAGCGCGTCGAACTCCAGCGCGGCGCCAACGGCGGCCTGTCGACCATGCGCGCGACCGGCACCAGCGGCCAACGCGCCTATATCGAACAGCAGCCGAGTCCTCAGGAATCGTTGGTTCGCGGCTGGGGCGACACGCTGATCTACCACGCCGGCGAGCGGCGGGTGGAGATGCTGGGCAACGCCGAGCTGCACCGCGGCGGCGACACCTTCACCGGTGCCTACGTCGAGTACTTCCTCGATTCGCGGCAGGTCAATGCCCGTGGCGGCCAGCAGTCCCAGGGAAGCGAAGCCGGCGGCCGGGTCAACATGACGCTTACCCCCGAAGGCGGCAGCAACTGACCCGATCCACGCACCTCACCAGCCGAATCCCCAAGGATCAGCGGAGCGATCTATGAAAACGCTGCACGCCGCCCACCTGGCCAAGAGCTTCAAGAAGCGCCGGGTGGTCCAAGACATCAGCCTGTCGATCAGCCAGGGCGAGATCGTCGGCCTGCTCGGCCCGAATGGCGCTGGCAAGACCACATCGTTTTACATGATCGTAGGCCTGATCCAGGCCGACGCCGGCCGGGTCAGCATCGACGATCTCGATCTCAGCCAGAAGCCGATGCACGTACGCGCGCGCGCTGGCATCGGCTACCTGCCCCAGGAAGCCTCGATATTTCGCAAGCTGAGCGTGGCCGACAACATCCTCGCGATCCTCGAGACCCGCAAGGACCTCGACCACAAGGGCCGCAATGCCCGCCTCGACCAGCTGCTCGAAGAGTTCAGCATCAGCCACATCCGCGACAACCAGGGCATGAGCCTCTCCGGCGGCGAACGCAGGCGCGTCGAGATAGCCCGCGCCCTGGCCACCGAGCCTGCGTTCATCCTGCTGGACGAGCCATTCGCCGGGGTCGACCCGATCTCGGTCAACGAGATCAAGGGCATCGTGCGCCAGCTGCGCAGTCGCAACATCGGCGTGCTGATCACCGACCACAACGTGCGTGAGACGCTCGACATCTGCGACAACGCCTATATCGTCGGCGACGGCAAGATCATCGCCGAAGGCGATGCCAGCGCGATCCTCGCCAATCAGCATGTGCGCGACGTCTATCTCGGCCAGGACTTCCGCCTTTGATGCTTCGAGGCAGGCACCCGCCGCCCCAAAGGCACGAAAAGCCCTGTCTTAGCAAGCTGGCATGAAACTTGCTAACCACAACGATTTTAATTCTTGCACATCCTCGTCAGGCCGGTATAGCGTTAGGGCATCCCATTGAGAATGCCCTGACACCACGATGATGAAATCCTCCTTGCAGCTGCGTGTCGGCACCCAGCTGACGATGACGCCACAGCTACAGCAAGCGATCCAGCTGCTGCAGCTGTCGACGCTGGATCTGCGCCAGGAGATCCAGACAGCGCTCGAGAGCAATCCCATGCTCGAGCTCGACGAGGAATTCTTCGACCAGGAATCGAGCGACGAGGAGCGCCGTGATCCCGAGGCCGAGGACGAATGGGCCACGGACATCCCCACGGAGCTCGTCCTCGACAACGAGTGGAGCGACACTTTCCCGGATGCCGCGCTGGGGGCGATCGGTCCCAGCGGCGGCGAGCCGGTCGACATCGAACGCAACGCCCGGGGCGAAACCCTGTTCGACCTGCTCAGCTGGCAGACCAGCCTGCTCGATCTCGACGCCCGTCAGCGCCAGATCGCCGAGACCCTGCTCGATGGGCTCGACGACAGCGGTTATCTCCGCGACCCGTTCGACGAACTCGTTGAGGGGCTGCGCGCCCAGGGCCTCGAGAGCGTCGATACCGGCGAGGTCGAGGCGGTGCTGTTCCAGCTCCAGCAGCTCGAGCCCACCGGCGTGTTCGCCCGCGACCTGCAGGAATGCCTGTTGCTCCAGCTCGACGCGCTGCCCGCGGGTACGCCGCATCTCGCCCAGGCACGCCGGCTGGTACGCCAGTTCCTCGACGCGCTGGCCGGCTGCGACATGAAGCTGCTCAAGCGCCGCCTCGGTCTCAACGACGCCGAGCTGGACGCGGTGATCGCGACGATCCGCACGCTCGATCCCTATCCCGGCCAGCGTTTTTCCAACAGCACCCAGGAGTACGTGATTCCCGACCTCGCACTGCGCCACTACAGCCACATCGGCTGGCAGGTCGAGCTCAATCCCGAGGCGCTGCCGCGAGTGAGGATCCAGGCCGATTACGCCAACCTGATCCGACGGGCGGACAAAAGCGACGACAACACCTTCCTCAAACAGCACCTGCAAGAGGCCCGCTGGCTGATGAAGAGCCTGTCGAGCCGCAACGAGACCCTGCTCAAGGTCGGGCGCGAGATCATGCTGCGCCAGCGCGACTTCATCGAGCGCGGCGAGGAAGGCATGCGGCCGTTGATCCTCGCCGATATCGCCGAGGCGGTCGGCATGCACGAATCGACCATCTCGCGAGTGACCACCCACAAGTACATCCACACGCCGCGCGGCGTGTTCGAGCTCAAGTACTTCTTCTCGAGCCACGTCGGCGGAGAGGGCGACACCCATGCCAGCACGGCGATACGCGCCCGGATCAAGAAGCTGATCAGCGAAGAGCCCGCGCGCCGCCCGCTCTCGGATGCTCGCCTGGTCTCGCTGCTGGCCGAGAACGGCATCGTCGTCGCACGGCGCACCGTAGCCAAGTATCGCGAGTCGATGGGGATCCCCGCCTCGAGCGAGCGCAAGCGCCTAGCCTGAAATAGAAGCAATAATCATCATCGGGAGGCTTGGTCGAGCGCGCAAAACAGCTACAATCAAAGTGTCCATCGCAGCTAAGGAGCATGTCATGCAGGTGAACATCACGGGTCATCACGTTGAACTGACCGACGCACTGCGCGACTACGTAAACCAGAAGCTGACACGCTTGGTGCGCCACTACGACAACATCACCAATGTTCAGGTGACCCTGTCGGTGGAGAAAGAACGCAAGCAGGCAGCGTGCAAGATGAACGTCTCGGGAGGAGAGCTCCACGGCACCGACGAGCAGGACGACATGTACGCAGCGATCGATTCGATGATCGACAAGCTCGACCGCCAGCTGGTCAAACACAAGGAAAAGCACCTGGCGCGCGCCCAGGGCACCGGCACCGCTGGTCTCTGATTCCCAGCCGCCTCTCTGCCGACACGCCCTCACGCGGGGCGTGTCGTGTATCCGTCACCATTGCCGGCGAAGATGACCGCTGGCCGCATTCGAATTCCATCCTTCGCGGGTATCCGCTCCAACCAGCGCGAGGAATCGCAGCATGATGCAAGTGGTGATCATCAGCGGCCGCTCCGGCTCTGGAAAATCGATCGCACTCCAAGCGCTCGAGGATCTCGGCTTCTACGCCATCGACAATCTTCCCGCGATGCTCCTGGTCGCACTGCTCGACGAGCTCGAGACCCATTCACCCGAGCGGCGCAGGGTGGCGGTCAGCATCGACGCGCGCAATCTTCCCAACGCCCTCGAACGGCTACCCGAGCTGGTCGAATTCCTCGGTGCGCGCGAGATCGATCTCCAAGTGGTCTATCTCACCGCCGATTCACGCCAGCTGCTCGAGCGCTATTCTGCCACTCGGCGACGTCACCCACTGACCCGCGGGAGCGACATGACGCTCCTGGAAGCGATCGAGACCGAGGAGCACTTCCTCGCCCCGATCCGCGACCTCGCCGACCTGGTGATCGACACTTCCAACCTCTCGGTGCACGAGCTGCGCGCACGGATCGCCGAGCAGGTCGCCTGCCATACCACCGTCCAGCTGACCCTGAGTTTCGAGTCGTTCGGCTTCAAACACGGCGTCCCCCACGACGCCGACATGGTGTTCGATGCCCGCTGCCTGCCCAATCCTTACTGGGAGCCGATGCTGCGCGATCATACCGGGAGAGACCAGCCAGTGATCGAGTTCCTCGAGCGCGCCCCGGAAGTCGAGGCGATGTTCAGCGAGATCCGCGACTGGCTGGAGCGCTGGCTGCCCGCCTATCTCTCGAGCCACCGCAGCTACTTCACCGTAGCGATCGGCTGTACCGGCGGCCAGCACCGCTCGGTCTACCTGGTGGAGCGCCTCGCCCGCCACTTCGCCAGCCAGTATCCCTCGGTACGCCTGCGCCACCGCGAGATGAAAGTGCAGCGCACCATCGAACCGCTTGTCGGCTGACACCGCCCGCTCCACGTTCCAACCGAGGAGCGAACGCCCCTCGGCCCGCGGTACGTGCCTGCGTGGTGGGCCTCGGTCTCGACACGCCGGCCACACCTAGCCGGCCGCACCTAGCCGGCCACCATCATCTCCTCGAGCAGCCAGCTGCCGCTGTGCACGTTGCCGCGTCGATCGACGTCGTCCCCGATCCCCACCAGCGAGGCGAACATCCGGCGCAGGTCGCCTGCGATGGTGAAACCCTCGACCGGATACTGGATCGCGCCGTTCTCGACCCAGAACCCCGCGGCGCCGCGCGAGTAGTCTCCCGTCACCGTATTGACCCCCTGCCCCATCAACTCGGTCACTACCACCCCGCGCGACATCTTCGCCAGCAGCGCCTCGAACGACTCGAGCGGCGCGCTGATGCGCAGGTTGCGGGCGCCACCGGCGTTGCCGGTGGAGCTCATCCCCAGTCGCCGGGCGCTGTAGCTCGAGAGCAGGTAGCTCGCCAGCCGCCCGCTATCGATGAATCGATTGTCGCGCGTCGCCACCCCTTCGCTGTCGAAGTTGGCGCTGGCGCTGCCGCGCATCTCGCGGGGACGCTCGAAGAGCGAGAACCACTCGGGGAAGAGCGTCTCGCCGAGGGCGTCGCAGAGGAAAGACGACTGCCGATACAGCGCTCCTCCGGCGATCCCCTGCAGCAGGTGCCCCACCAGGCCACTGGCGAGCTCGGGCACGAACAGCACCGGGTAGCGTCCGGTGGCGAGCTTGCGGCCGCCGAGTCGGCGCAATGCGCGCTGCGCCGCGCTGCGACCCACCTCTTCAGGATCGCGCAGCTGACCGGCCTCACGCGCGCTGGAATAGTCGTAGTCGCGCTGCATGCCCACCTGGTCGCGGGCGATCAGCACGCAAGAGAATCCATGGCGGGTACCACGCTGCCCCTGGAGAAAGCCGAGGCTGTTACCGTAGACGCTGACCCCTTCATGGCTTGAGACCGAGGCGCCCTCGGAGTTGTCGATCCCCGCGACCTCGAGCCCCGCGCGCTCGCAGCGGCTCGCCAGCGCGATCGCTTCGTCCGGGCTGAGCGCCCAAGGATGATAGAGATCGAGATCGGGGAACTCGGTGGCCAGCCGGTCCGGATCCGCGAGTCCCGCAGCCGGATCCTCGCCAGTGAACTGGGCGATCGCGCAGGCGCGCTCCACCGCCTCGCGCACCGAGGGCTCGCTGTCGTCGCTGGTGGAGGCGCTGCCCTTGCGGGTGCCGAAGTAGACGGTCACGCCGATCCCCTGGTCGCGCGAAAGCTCCATGGTATCGATCTCGCCCAGGCGTACGCTTACCTCCAACCCCTGGCTCGCGCTCGCGCCCACTTCGCAGGCGCTGGCCCCCTTGGCCTTGGCGTGTTCGACCGCGAGAGCGACCCTCGCCTCGAGAGTCCGCTGCTGCTGCTTGGCATCGAAGGCCTCGCTCATGAAATTCTCCTGAAATGCCGATTCGTCCGGGACTCGCTCGCAAACCCGGTCCTGATCCATCGAAGCCTCACGCCGACGAGATCGAGCGAGGCTGCTATACTGTCGCGCCGCATCCGTTCGAGAACCAAACGATGGCCAGACCCCCGAAGCACGGCACCGAAGAAGACGTCTCCCTCGACGAGGCCGCGCCGAGCAAATCGAGCCGCAAGCGCGAAATGACCGCGCTGCAAAAGCTCGGCGCCGAGATCATCGAGCTGTCCCCTGCGCTGCGCGGGCGCCTGCCGTTGTCCGACGACATGCTCGCGGCGATCGAGGAGATGGGCCGGATCAAGGCCCACGAGGCGCGACGTCGCCATATGCAGTACGTCGGCAAGCTGATGCGCAGCGAGGATCTGGCAGGCATCGAGGCCGCGTTCGCCGCGATCGAAGACGAGAAGCAAGCGCGCGACCTTGCCTTCCACGAACTCGAAGGCCTGCGCGATCGCCTGATCGAAGAAGGCGACCAAGCGCTCGACGAAGTGCTCGCCCGTTTTCCCTCGATCGAACTCTCGAGCCTGCGCCAGCTGGTCCGCAATGCCCGGCGCGAACGCGCGGCCGACAAACCGCCGGCCAGCGCGCGCAAGCTGTTCAAACTGCTGCGCGACGCCAGCGGGCGCTGAGCGCCAGCCAGGCCACGCTCAGACCTGGGTACCACCGACCGTGATCGCATCGAGCTTCAGGGTCGGCTGGCCGACGCCCACTGGCACCGACTGCCCTTCCTTGCCGCACACCCCGATGCCCTCGTCGAGCATCATGTCGTCGCCGATCATCGAGATCCGCCCCATCGCCTCGGGGCCGCTGCCGATCAGCGTCGCTCCTTTCACCGGAGCGGTGATCCGGCCGTTCTCGATCAGATAGGCCTCACTGGCGGCGAACACGAACTTGCCCGAGGTGATATCGACCTGCCCACCGCTGAAGCTCACCGCATAGAGCCCACGCTCGACGCTCTCGATGATCTCCTCCGGCCGATGCTGGCCAGCGAGCATGTAGGTGTTGGTCATGCGCGGCATCGGTAGATGGGCGTAGGACTCACGCCGGCCATTGCCGGTCGGTGACATCCCCATCAGACGGGCATTGAGCTTGTCCTGCATGTAGCCGGTCAGCCGGCCATCCTCGATCAGCGGCGTACAGGCACTCGGCGTACCCTCGTCGTCTACCGAGAGCGAACCGCGCAAGCCCGCCAGAGTACCGTCATCGACCACCGTCACCCCGGGCGCGGCGACCCGCTCGCCGATCCGCCCGGAGAATGCCGAGCTGCCCTTGCGGTTGAAATCGCCCTCGAGCCCGTGGCCGACCGCCTCGTGCAGCAGTACCCCCGGCCAGCCGCCGGCGAGCACCACCGGCAGCTCGCCGGCCGGCGCATCGACCGCTTCGAGGTTGACCAGCGCCTGGCGCACGGCCTCACGGGCGTAGCGCTCGGCGACGTTGCGATCGCGCAGCTCGCTGATCGAGAAGCGCCCGCCGCCCCCGGCGCTGCCGCGCTCGCGACGCCCACCGCGTGCGGCGATCACCGAAACGTTGAAACGCACCAGCGGACGCACGTCGGCGGCCAGCGTACCGTCGCTCGCCCGCACCATGACGATGTCATAGACCGCGCCCAGCGAAACGCTGACCTGGCTCACCGCGGGGTCGCAGGCACGGGCGATACGGTCGGCTTCCTTCAACAACGCGACTTTCTCCGCCGCTTCTAGCCCGGCGAACGGATCGATCGCGGCGTAGCGAGGTTCGAACACCGATGCGCGCGCCTCGACCTGGACCGCCCGACCACCGTCGCGAGCGATACTCGAGGCGGTATGGCCGGTCTTGGCCAGCGCCTGCGCGGTGATCTGATTGGAGTAGGCGAAGCCGGTCTTCTCACCGCACAGCGAGCGCACACCGACGCCACCATCGATGTGGAATCCCGCATCCTTGACCTCGCCATCCTCGAGCGCCCAGGTCTCGCGCCAGCTGCGCTGGAAGAACAGCTCGGCGAAGTCGATACCCGGACCCAGCGCATGCCCCAGGGCTTGGTCGAGGCTCTCGAGGTCGAGGCCGCCCGGAGCGAGCAGCGCGTCGCTGGCCTGCGTGATCAGGCTGCGAACGTCGTCAGGCGCCAAAGGCGCATCTATGGCGGAAATGTTCATTAGCGTGCACTTTCCATCCTGAAGTCCGGCTCGGCCCAAGGGCCCTCGATCCGGTAATGGAGTTCGGTCACCTTGTCGATCCAGCCGCCGAAGGCCCAATGGAACAGCAGCAGCACGCCGCCGACCTGGGGCGCCCCGGCAAGCAGCGCCGCCAATGGCAGGCTCTGCGATACCGGCAAGGTGACGCCAAGGCGTTGATTCAGGGTACGCTGAACCAAATTGACCTGTCCATCGATGCTGAAGTTGGTCGCCGGGGCAGAGATCAGCACCGGCCCGTTGCTGGTCAACACGCCGTCGCTCAGATTGGCGCTGCCGCGGATACTGTTGAAGGAGGTGCCGCTGCGGGTCAGATCGGTGAAGTCGAGCCGCAGGCGGCGCAGCAGGTTGTCGAAATTGAGCAGCCCCACCAGCCGGGCCGAAGTCGACTCGATCGCGGTGAAACTGCCATCGCCGATATCCAGGCCCAGCTTGCCGGTGGCGGTGGCCCAGCTCGACTGCCAAGGCGCCCCGGGCCAGGCGAAGCTGGCGCTGATACGCCCGCCTCCCGGAGTGCTGATCACCCTCGGCTGGCCGAGCAGTTCGAGCAGATCGCCGAAGTCGCGGTGATCTAAAGTCAGCATGCCCCGGGTCACGCTGGCCTCCCCGGCACGGCTCCAGTGCAGCTCGCCTTCGAGCATCGAGCCTGCCAGAGCGACGCGCAGCCGGTCGATGTCCAGGCTGTGGTCACTCGTTCGCCAGCCGAGCTCGAGGGCCCCTTCGCGGCCTTGCGCCTGCAGCCGATCGATGCTGATGAATCCGCTGGGCAGCCCGGCCAGCCCCTCGGGCAGCGGCGCGAGCTGGGTCGGCGGCCCTGGTACCGCCAGTACCTGGTCGAGAAACTTGGCGCTCTCGTCAGGCTCGCTCTCCAGGGTCTGGGGGATCAGCACCAGCAGCGGGTCGAGATCGACCTCGCTGAAGTGCGCCTCGATCGGCCGCCCCGAGACAGGATCCCAGCTCACTTGGCCTCGGGCCAGGTCACTCTCGACCCGAGCGTGCCAGGCCTGGCCGACGTGATCCGCATCGATCGAGACCGGCCCCATGCAGCGCCCTTGCAGCTCCAGGCACTCAGTGACCAAGGCCGCACGGCGGATCTCGATGCCCTGCTGAGCCGAGGTATCGCCGTCTTCCACGGGTCGCTTCCCGATCCTGGCAGAATCGATCCGAGCGATTGCGTCTTTCCATTCGAGCGGTGCAAGCCTTGGCGCCACCCAACGCAGGCTCCAGCCATCGCCGGCATCCCACTGCGGCTGGCGCGGCCACTGCTGGACCCATACCTGGCCATCCTCGAGCTCATTGCGCCAGCGCACCTTGAGCCGGCGGTCGATCTCGACCTCGCCTTCACCATCGGAGACATTCATCGCCAGGCGCAGCGGCACGGCCTCATCCGCGCGCTTGCCGAGCGGCGAAGGCAGCGGCAGTTCCACGCCTTCGAGGGCCGATGTCAGTTCGAGACCCACAGGCCCGGCCGGAACCATCGACAGCTTGCCCTGGTAGTCCGTACGCCCCGAGAGATCGGTCACCAGGCCCGCAAGGCCTAGCCAGTCGAGCACCCCGGCCGCATCGGCATTGCCGGTGAAGTCGACCCCGCCGAGCCCATCGGCGATATCCACCTTGCCCTCCACCGGGCCATCGAAGGCGCGCCCATCGCCGGCACCCGAGAGCGACAGATGCTCACCCTGCAGCAGGAAGCGCACGCGGGCGTCGATGTCATCGAACGACAGCCGTTTCTGGGTCAGGGTCGCGCTGCCACCGCGCACCCTGCCACTGGCCTCGAGACGCACATCGCCTGCGCCCTGGCCTTCGAACGGCACCTCGAGCTTCACTTCGCCATCGAGCGGGCCGCTCGCCTGCCACTGCGAGAATTGCTGGTTGAGCGCTTGGTCGTCGAACGGTGCGGCCTTGAGGATCTCGAGCAGCGCGCTGGCGTCACCGCTCACTGGACCTTCGACCGAGAGCAGATCGTCGTGCAACGAAAAGCTCCCCCCCCGGCTCTCGAGCCCTGCGAGCTCGGCACGGTCGATCCGCCCTTCCATCTCGGTACCGTCGAGCTTGAAGCTACCGTCCAGCCGGGTGATCGGTGGCCAGCCCTCGAGATAGCCCAGGGTCGCCTCGCGCACGGCGAGCTCGAGCTGCAGCTCGCTCGGCTCATCGGGATCGTCGAAGTCGATACGGTGTTCGAGCTCCGGGCGTCCGCGGGGATGACCGAAGATCAGCGAAAGCCCGAAGCGCCCCTCGGGCACCTCGCCACCGCGCAGGTTCCGCTCGAGCCACTCGCCCAGCTCCGGCCCCAGCTTGCGCAGCGGCACCCAGTCGCTGGCGTCGCGCAGCACCGCATCGCGCAGCGCGAGCTCGAGGGAGAATTGGTTTCGATCGTCGTCCGGCAGCGACAGCGAGAATCGGCCATCGGCCGTGGCGCCATCGCGAGTGAAGCTCAGCTCGCTGCCGCTGAGCGCTTGCCCATCCTCGTTCAAGGTCCAATCGAGACGCCCGGACAGCGTGTCGAGGCGCCAGTCGCGAGTGAATACGGTGGGCAGCGAAAAGCGCAGCGGCTGGTCGCTTTTCAGCCGCGCCCAACCGCGACGCAGCGTGGTATCGACCCAGCCATCCACCGGCCCGATGGCGGGAATCTCATCGTGCGAGGAGATCTCGGCCTGGCGTGCCGCAGCGCGAATCCGCAGCCTGTCCCGCCAGGCCAACCCTTCGTCGAGATCGAGATCGAGCCGCGCACCGGCCACTTCCCCCTTGGGCGAGAGGTCGGCGAGGGTCTGACGCAGCCCTGCGGAGAGCGGCAGCAGCGGCCAGATCAGGTTCACCGATTCGGCGCGAAACTGCGGCAGCAAAAGCGATAGCGAACGGTCGTCCCCGGTGAGCGAACCAAAGCTTGGCAGGGTAAGCGCAGCGCCTCGTTCATCGAGACCGGCGAGCCGATCGAAAGCGCCGTGCCAGCCTCCATCGCGATAGCCGAGCGCCAGCGCCACCGAGACCTGGCTGAGCGCCAAATGGCGCACAGCGTCGTCGGTACGGCCGACCTCGAGGCTTGGCAGCTCGAGCGCCAGGCGCAGGTCGGTGGGTGCGCCGCCCTCCCAGGTCGCCCAGGCATCGATGCTGCCGTCGGCGTCGAAACGATAGTCGAATTGCTGGCTGAACAGGCTGGCGATGCTGGTCGCCTGGTCGGCGTCGAGGTGCAGGTAGGCTTGCATGGGTAGCTGACGGTCTTGCGGCAGCAGCGCTTGGAGGGTGAGGCCCGGCCGCCGGTTGCCGGCCAGCGCGGCATTCAGCTCGAGCGCGGTGCGCCCTTCGCCGTCGGGCGCCAGCTCGGCTCGGGGCAGCTCCAGACGACGGTGCCCATCGAGGGCGTAGAAGTCGACCCTCGCCCGGGTGACCCGCGCGCGGCTGCCCTGGAGATTGGCCAGCAGCCGGTCGAGCGTGGCGAAATCGAGCTTGAAGCCGTCGCCCTCTTGCGACTCGTCACCTTGCCACCAGCGGCCATCGGCGCGCTGGTAGAGGCGTACCGCCACACCGTCCGCATCGAGCCAGGAGATCGCCGGCTGGCGCAGGCGCAGCGAGCGCCAGAGGTCGAGCCGCAGCGTCAGCCGGTCGAGCTCGAGCAGCCGGCGGCGGCTGGCGCCGGCGGGCTGGATCAAGTCGAGATCATCGAGCTGGAGCTCGAGTTCATGGCCACGCAGGCCAAGCGAGAGGTGATCGAAGCTCAGCTGGAGGTCGTCGGGCAGGCCGAGCAGTGCCACCAGCCGGGAATCGTCGCTGAACCGCCAAGGCTCGATGCGCAGATTGAGGGTCAGCACCGCCAGCGCGACCAGTACAATGGCAACCAGGGTCAACGACCAGCGAAGCAGGATACGCAGCGGATGCATCGGCTAGATCAGTACGAGATCGTACTGCTCCTGCGAGTAATGGCTTTCGACCTGGAAGCGAATGGTCTTGTTGATGAAGCTTTCGAGATCGGCCACCGCCGCCGACTCCTCGTCGAGCAGCCGGTCGACCACCGCCTGCGAGGCCAGCACCATGTAGGTCTCGGCGCCGTAGGCGCGCTCCTCGCGCAGGATCTCGCGGAGGATTTCGTAGCATACGGTCTCAGCGGTCTTCAGCGAACCGCGTCCGCGACATACCTTGCACGGTTCGCAGAGCACCTGCTCGAGACTCTCACGGGTGCGCTTGCGCGTCAGCTGGACCAGACCGAGTTCGGTGACCCCGGAAAGACTGGTCTTGGCGTGGTCGCGCTCGAGCGCCTTCTCCAGCACCCTGAGCACCTGGCGCTGGTGTTCGACGTCCTCCATGTCGATGAGATCGATGATGATGATCCCGCCGAGGTTGCGCAGTCTCAGCTGGCGAGCGATCGCGGTGGCGGCCTCGAGGTTGGTCTTGAAGATCGTCTCCTCGAGGTTGCGATGCCCGACGTAGGCGCCGGTGTTGACGTCGATGGTGGTCATCGCCTCGGTCTGGTCGATCACCAGGTAGCCGCCCGACTTGAGCTGCACCTTGCGCTCCAGCGCCCGAGCGAGCTCATCCTCCACCGAGAACAGGTCGAAGATCGGCCGCTCGCCGGGGTAGTACTCCACGCGCGGCTCGAGCGACGGCATGAACTCCTGGGCGAAGGCCTTGAGCTTGACGAAATTCTCGCGCGAGTCGATGCGAACCCGCTCGACGTCGTCGCGCATCACGTCACGCAGCGTACGCAGGAACAGCGGCAGGTCATGGTAGATCTCGGCCGGTGCGATCGCCTCGAGCCTGCGCCGCTCGACCTGCCGCCAGAGCCTGCCGAGGAACTGCACGTCGGCGACCAGCGCATCCAGCTCGACCCCCTCGGCCGCGGTGCGCACGATCAGCCCGCCTTCGGGTGCCTCCTCCCCGGCCTCGGTGAGCGCACGCTCGGCGAGTTCGCGCAGCCGCTCGCGCTCACGCTCGTCCTCGATCCGCTGGGAAACGCCGATGTGATCGGCGTGCGGCATCAGCACCAGGTAGCGGGAGGGAATCGAGAGATGGGTGGTGAGCCGGGCACCTTTGCCGCCGATCGGCTCCTTGATCACCTGCACCACCAGCGACTGCCCCTCGTGGAGCAGCTCGCGGATCGACGGCTCCGGGCCGCCGTGGCCAAGCGGCGCCACTTCGTTGGCATGGATGAAGGCGGCGCGTTCGAGGCCTATGTTGACGAAGGCCGCCTGCATGCCTGGCAGCACGCGCACCGCCTTGCCCTTGTAGATGTTGCCGACGATACCGAGGCGACGATTGCGCTCGATCGATGCCTCTTGGAGCACACCGTTCTCGACCACCGCGACCCGGGTTTCCATCGGCGTCAGATTGATCAGTACTTCGCCGCTCATGGGATGTCCTTATCCTCCGTGTGACGGACGCAAGCCCGACTCGTCCATCAGATTATGACCGCGAGCCCGGTGCATCGCCACGGTGTATCAGACACGCCAAAGGGCCAGCCCCGCATTCGACAGCAGCTGCCCCGTCTCGTAGAGCGGCAGCCCCACCACCGCCGAGTAGCTGCCGTCGATGCGCTCGACGAACAGCGCCCCTCGTCCCTGGATGGCATAGCCACCGGCCTTGTCGCATGGCTCCCCGCTTGCCCAGTAGGCATCGAGCTCGGCGGGAGATATCCGCCGCAGCGACACGCGGGTTTCGACCCGGCAGCGGTGGTGGTCGCCATTACGAGCGTAGAGCGATACCGCCGAAATCACTCGATGCTCACGACCGGCGAGCAGCGTGAACATGCGCATGAATTCGTCCCGGTCGCACGGTTTGCCGAGGATCTCTCCTCCCACCACCACTGCGGTGTCGGCGCCGAGCACCAGGGCCTGCCCGGCTTCGCCCCTGACGGCCCGGGCCTTCTCTTCGGCCATCCGTTCGACGTAGGCCGCGGCCGGCTCGCCGGTACCGGGCGTCTCGTCGATGTCGGCGGCGCGAACCGCGTCCGGCACCACGCCGATCGACGCCAGCAGTTCGAGGCGCCGCGGCGAGGCAGAGGCGAGGCAGAGTGTCGGTGATTCAGTGCCCATCGCATGCTCCGAAGCAGGCTCAACCCTGGGCGAATCGTCGCCGCACGTTGAGCATCAAGGTAAAGAACCACGGCCACAGCAGCCCGCTGAGCAGCGCGGAGAAAATGAACTGTACGTGCAGCCGCGAGACGCCGAAGGCGACCCTCAGCCACTGCTCGCCGAGCAGCACGAGCCCGGTGATCACCATCACCATCGGCGCCTGCTGCCACAGCGAATAGACCCGCATGCGCTGGTAGAGCAGCAGGGCGAGAAAAGCGACCGCCGAGAGCAGCAGCGCGTTCTGGCCCATCGGCGTCCCCTCGAGCAGATCGAGCAGCAGCCCGGCGAAGAAGCCGTGGAACACGCCCACCTGGCGCGGCAGCGCCAGGCACCAGTAGATCAAGGTCATCGCCAGCCAGTGCGGTCGCAGCAGCAGCATGCTCTCGGGCATCGGCATCACCTGCAGCACCAGCGAGATCATCAGCGTGACCCATACCGTCGGATAGACTACGTGCTTGCTCTCGGCCGCCATTCTAGTCTCCCGCCTGCGCCACGGAGGCGACCCTGAACGCCGCGTCCAGCGCTTCCTGGTTGAGAGGGACGAGATCGTGCGCGGCGATCGCGTCGCGTGCGAACAGCAACAGGTACTGCCGGCTGCGGTCGAGCTGCGCCGAGGACTGCGCCTCCACCCGGGCGAAGGGCCCGTTGGGGTTCTGCTGCACGCTGACCACGGTCGCCACCGGGTAGCCCTGGGGGAAACCGCCGCCGAGCCCGGAGGTGACCAGCAGGTCGCCCTCGCGGATATCAGCGTTGTTGGGAACGTTCTGGACCACCAGCCCCTCGGGGCCGCCGCCACCCTGGACGATGAAGCGCAGCCCGTTGCGCACGATCTGCACCGGCACCCCATGGCTGGGATCGCTGATCATCAGCACCCGGCTAGTGTAGCGCGAGACCGAGATCACCTGGCCGACCACCCCGGAGGCGTCGATCACCGGCTGGCCGACGTAGACGCCCTCGCGGGCACCGCGATTGACGATCATCTGCTGGATGAAGGGGTCGTTGTCGAGCATCATCAGCTCGGCGGTGAGGTAGGGAATCTCGTCACGAGGGGTGGCCTTGAGCAGCGCGCGCAGGCGGGCGTTCTCGGCGCTGACGCTCTCCATCCGCTGGGCACGCTGCGACAGCAGCACCAGCTGCTCACGCAGGCTGCGGTTTTCCTCGACCAGCGAGCGCTGGGTCGAAAAGGTCATCGACGCCCAGCTGAAACCTTCGGCGGGCAGGCTGACCAGCCACTGGATCGGCGCGACCATGGTCGAGGCCTCGGCGCGTACCTGATCCATCCAGGTATAGCGGTGATCGAGAAACAGCAGCGCTCCCGCTAGCACCGCGCAGAGCAGCATGCGGTAACCGGGAAGCGGGCCATGAATGAACAGCGGCTTGATAGGCCATCCTCCACGCACGAACGAAACGGCGACGCCGCGGGATCACCGCGCAGGGCGCGGGCCGCGGCACCGGCCGAATGCGACCATCGCGTCGCCTCATGCGACCATCGCGTCGCCTCAGTCGATCGAGAACAGCTCGAAGGCGTGCTGGTCGATCATCTCCAGCGCCTTGCCACCGCCGCGCGCGACGCAGGTCAGCGGATCGTCGGCGATGATCACCGGCAGGCCGGTCTCCTCGGCGATCAGCTTGTCGATGTCGCGCAGCAGCGCGCCACCGCCGGTGATCACGAGGCCTCGCTCGGCGATGTCGGAGGCGAGCTCCGGAGGTGACTGCTCGAGCGCGCTCTTGACCGCCGAGACGATCGCCGACAGCGGCTCCTGCAGGGCGTCGAGGATCTCGTTGGAGTTGAGCGTGAAGCTGCGCGGCACGCCCTCGGCCAGGTTGCGGCCGCGCACGTCGATCTCGCGCAGCTCGCCACCGGGGTAGGCGCAGCCGATCTCTTCCTTGATCCGCTCGGCGGTGGCCTCGCCGATCAGGCTGCCGTAGTGGCGGCGCACGTAGCCGGTGATCGCCTCGTCGAAGCGATCACCGCCGATCCGCACCGACTCGGAGTAGACCACGCCGGAAAGCGAGATGATCGCGATCTCGGTGGTACCACCGCCGATGTCGACCACCATCGAACCCTGGGCCTCCTCGACCGGCAGGCCCGCACCGATCGCCGCCGCCATCGGCTCCTCGATCAGGAACACCTCGCGGGCGCCGGCGCCTTCGGCCGACTCCTTGATCGCACGGCGCTCGACCTGGGTCGACATGCACGGCACGCAGACCAGCACGCGCGGGCTGGGGGTCATGAAAGTGCTCTGATGGACCTTGCGGATGAAATACTGGAGCATCTGCTCGGTGACCGTGAAGTCGGCGATCACCCCATCCTTCATCGGGCGGATGGCGGTGATGTTGCCAGGGGTGCGGCCGAGCATGCGCTTGGCGTCGAGGCCGACGGCGGCGACGCTTCTCATGTTGCCAGACTGGCGAATGGCCACTACCGAAGGTTCATCGAGCACGATCCCGCGACCACGGACGTAAATCAGCGTGTTGGCCGTTCCCAGGTCGATCGACAGATCGCTGGAGAACAGTCCACGTAAACGTTTGAACATTGTGTAGGGGTACCTAGAGCAGACCGGAATCCTGTGCGGAGGCAAACGTTATCATCGCGCCCGGTGCACAGCAAGCGAGCCCAGCTGCCGCGCGTGTTAAGATATGCTACCGTGGCGTCGATGAACGCTCCTTTTTCGAGCACACGTTCTAACACATTCTCGAACGTCGAGGGGACGGGTTCTCGCCTCGCCCAGCGGCGACGCCGCCTACGCATCCCTGCCCTCCGAGCAGAAGATACGAACAGCCCAACAGGATAATCGCATGGCGATTGAACACGCAGACGTGCTGCGCGCCGCCCATCTCGCGCGCCTTGGCCTGGACAACGCGGACGCCGATCGCTACGTCGACGATCTGACGCGGATCCTCAACATGGTCGACCGCCTACGCGAAGTCGACACCGAGGGCGTGGCACCGCTCGCCCACCCGCTGGACGCCACCCAGCCGCTGCGCGCCGACGAGGTCACCGAGCCCGACCGTCGCGACGTCTACCAGCGCTGCGCGCCGGCGGTCAGCGAGGGACTCTACCTGGTGCCCCGCGTCGTCGAGTGAATTCAGCGCGATGCGTCGCTCGCGCGGCGCTCCATCACAGTCACTGCAGAGACAGCCGAAGAATGTTAGACCTGACCTTCGCCGAGATGGCTCGCGGCCTGGCCGCGGGTGAGTTCAAGAGCGTCGAGCTCGTCCGTGGACTGCTCGCGCGGATCGAGCGGCTCGACCCCGAGATCAACAGTTTCGTCACCGTCACCCGTGACCAGGCGCTCGAACGCGCCGAGGCCGCCGACGCCCAGCGCGCGCGCGGCGAGGCCGGGGTGCTGGCCGGCATGCCGCTGGCGCTGAAGGACATCTTCTGCACCGAGGGCGTGCGCACCACCGCCGGTTCGAAGATGCTCGGCAACTTCGTCGCGCCCTACAGCGCCACCGTGGTCGAGAAGCTCGCCGCCACCGGCACGGTGAGCCTCGGCAAGACCAACATGGACGAGTTCGCGATGGGCTCGTCGAACGAGAACAGCCACTTCGGCCCGGTCAAGAACCCCTGGGACCACTCGCTGGTCCCCGGCGGCTCCTCCGGCGGCTCGGCCGCCGCGGTCGCCGCCGGCCTGGTGCCGGCGGCGATGGGCACCGACACCGGCGGCTCGATCCGCCAGCCGGCGGCGTTCTGCGGCATCACCGGGCTCAAGCCGACCTACGGGCGGGTCTCGCGCTACGGCATCATCGCCTACGCATCGAGCCTCGACCAGGCAGGTCCGATGGCGCGTTCGGCCGAGGACTGCGCGTTGCTGCTCAACGCCATCGCCGGCCACGACCCACGCGACTCGACCAGCGTCTCGCGGGTGGTCCCCGACTATACCCGCGACCTCGACGCGCCGCTGGACGGGCTCAAGATAGGCCTGCCCACCGAGTACTTCGGCGACGGCCTCGATCCCGGGGTCGAGGCGGCGGTGCGCGATGCGGTCAAGGTCTACGAATCGCTCGGCGCCCGCGTGGTCGAAGTCAGCCTGCCGCATACCGATCTCGCGATCCCGACCTACTACGTGATCGCCCCGGCCGAGGCGTCGTCGAACCTCTCGCGCTACGACGGCGTGCGCTTCGGCCATCGCTGCGCCAATCCGCTGGATCTCGAGGACCTCTACAAGCGCTCGCGCGCCGAGGGCTTCGGCGAGGAGGTCAAGCGGCGCATCCTGATCGGCACCCACACGCTTTCGGAAGGCTTCTTCGACGCCTACTACCGCAAGGCCCAGCAGGTGCGCAGGCTGATCCGCCAGGACTTCCTCGACGCTTTCGACAAGGTCGACGTACTGATGGGCCCGGCCGCGCCGACCCCGGCCTTCGCCCTCGGCGCCCAGAGCGACCCGGTGTCGATGTATCTCCAGGACATCTACACCATTGCGATCAACCTCGCCGGCATCCCTGGGATCAGCGTACCGGCGGGCTTCGTCGGCAACCGCCCGGTCGGCCTGCAGATCCTCGCGCCGCACTTCGCCGAAGCGCACCTGCTCAACGTCGCCCATGCCTTCCAGAAGGTCACCGACTGGCACCAGCGCCGTCCGGTGCAGGACTGAAGACGAGATTGCCAAGGATGAACGACATGCAATGGGAAACCGTGATCGGGCTCGAGGTCCACGTCCAGCTGGCGACCCGCTCGAAGATCTTCTCCGGCGCCTCCACCGCCTTCGGCGCTGAGCCCAACACCCAGGCCTGCGCGGTCGACCTCGGCCTGCCCGGGGTGCTGCCGGTGCTCAACGAGAACGCAGTGGCGATGGCCCTGCGCTTCGGCCTCGCGATCGATGCCGAGATTCCCGAAGTCTCGGTGTTCGAGCGCAAGAACTACTTCTACCCGGACCTGCCCAAGGGCTACCAGACCAGCCAGATGGCACAGCCGATCGTCGGTCGCGGCACGGTCGAGATCCTGCTCGAGGACGGCAGCCGCAAGGCGATCCGCATCCACCACGCCCATCTCGAGGAGGACGCCGGCAAGTCGCTGCACGAAGACTTCATCGGCATGAGCGGGATCGACCTCAACCGCGCCGGCACGCCGCTGCTCGAGATCGTCTCCGAGCCCGACATGCGCTCGGCCAAGGAGGCCTCGGCCTACCTGCGGGCGATCCACACCCTGGTGACCTATCTCGGCATCTCCGACGGCAACATGGCCGAAGGCTCGATGCGCTGCGACGTCAACGTCTCGGTGCGGCCCAAGGGCCAAGCGGCGTTCGGCACCCGCGCCGAGATCAAGAACGTCAACTCGTTCCGCTTCGTCGAACGTGCGATCGCCTTCGAGGTCGAGCGCCAGATCGACCTGCTCGAAGAGGGAGGCAAGGTGGTGCAGGAGACCCGCCTGTTCGACCCCGAGGCGGACGAGACCCGCAGCATGCGGACCAAGGAGGAGGCCAACGACTATCGCTACTTCCCCTGCCCCGACCTGCTGCCGCTGATGCTCGATTCGGCCTACGTCGACCACCAGCGCAGCCTGCTGCCGGAGCTGCCGAGTGCCAAGCGCGAGCGCTTCATCGAGCAGCTCGGGCTTTCCACCTACGATGCCGACATCCTGGCCTCCGATCGCGACACCGCGGAGTACTTCGAGCAGGTGATGGCGGTTTGCGATGATCCCAAGCTCGCGGCCAACTGGGTCCAGGGCGATCTTTCCGCCCGGCTCAACCGCGCGGGGCTCTCCATCGGCGAAAGCCCGGTCGGCGCCGAGCAGCTCGGCGGCCTGCTCAAGCGGATCAAGGACGAGACGATCAACGGCAAGGCGGCCAAGCAGGTGTTCTCCGATCTGTGGGAACGCCGCTTCGAGAACGCCGACCAGGTGATCGAGATCAAGGGACTCAAACAGGTCACCGATTCCGGTGCCCTGGCGCAGGTGATCGACCAGGTGATCGAAGCCAACCCGGTGCAGGTCACCCAGTACCGCGAAGCCACCGAGGAGAAGCGCGGCAAGATGCTCGGCTTCTTCGTCGGGCAGGTGATGAAGGCCTCGCGCGGCACCGCCAACCCCCAGCAGGTCAACGCCCTGCTCAAGCAGAAGCTCGACGCGCTCTGCTGAGCCCGCGCGCCAGGGCCCTCGCCCTGGCGCCGGCCCGCCCGTTGCGACCGCCGACCGGCCCTCGCCGCCAGCGCAACGAGGCCGGTGCATGATGCACCGGCCTCGAGATCCGAACGACGAAAATCAGCTCGCCAGCACGCCGTCGACCAGCGCTTTCGCCTCGTCCTGGATGCGCTTCAGGTGCGCCTCCCCTTCGAAGCTCTCGGCGTAGATCTTGTACACATCCTCGGTACCGGAGGGACGCGCGGCGAACCAGCCATTCTCGGTGACCACCTTGAGCCCGCCGATCGCGGCCCCGTTGCCGGGCGCCTCGGTGAGTATCTGGGTGATCGGCTGGCCAGCGAGCTCCTTGGCGCTGACCTGCTCCGCGGAGAGCTTGCCGAGCTTGGCCTTCTGCTCACGATCGGCAGCGGCGTCGATGCGCTGGTAGACCGGCGCACCATAGCGTTCGGTCAGCGCCTGGTAGCGCTCGCCGGGATCGCGTCCGGTGACGGCGGTGATCTCCGCGGCGAGCAGCCCGAGGATCAAGCCATCCTTGTCGGTCGACCAGGCGCCGCCGCGTTTGCGCAGGAACGATGCGCCGGCCGACTCCTCGCCGCCGAAGCCGAGACTGCCTTCGATCAGGCCATCGACGAACCACTTGAAGCCCACCGGCACCTCGACCACGCGACGGCCGAGGCCGGCTGCGACGCGGTCGATCATCGACGAAGAGACCAGGGTCTTGCCGATCGCCGCGTCCGCGCCCCACTCGGGGCGATGGGTGAAGAGGTACTCGATCGCCACCGCCAGATAGTGATTGGGGTTCAAAAGACCCACCGAGCGGGCGACGATGCCGTGACGGTCATGGTCGGTGTCGCAGGCGAACGAGACGTCGAAACGGTCCTTGTTCTCGATCATCCCGGCCATCGCGTAGGGAGAGCTGCAATCCATGCGGATCTTGCCGTCCCAGTCGAGGCGCATGAAGCGGAAGGTCGGATCGACCCGGGTGGACAGCACCTCCAGCGGCAGCCTGTAGCGCTCGGCGATGCGCGGCCAGTAGTGGACACCCGCGCCGCCGAGCGGATCGACGGCGAAGCTGAACCCCGCGCCGCGGATCGCCTCGAAGTCGATCACCTGATCGAGCCCGCCGACGTAGCCCTCGATGAAGTCGAAGCGCTGGGTGGTCGGTGCCGCCAGCGCGCGGTCGAAGTCGAGCCGTTCGACGCCTTCGAGGCGAGCGGCGAGCAGTGCGTTAGCACGCTGCTCGATCCACTTGGTCACCCCGGTATCGGCCGGTCCGCCGTTGGGAGGGTTGTACTTGAAGCCGCCATCCACCGGCGGGTTGTGCGAAGGCGTGATCACGATGCCGTCGGCGAGCCCACTGCTACGCCCGCGGTTCCATTCGATGATCGCATTGGAGAGCGCAGGCGTCGGCGTGTAGCCGGGGGCACCGCCGGTCTCCTCGCAGCCGGCATCGATGCGGGTCTCGATCCCATTGGCGGCGAGCACCTCGAGCGCGGAGACGAACGCCGGCTCCGAGAGCGCATGGGTATCCATGCCGATGAACAGCGGCCCATCGATGCCTTGCGCCGCGCGATAGTCGCAGATCGCCTGGGTCACTGCGAGGATGTGCCACTCGTTGAAGCTGTCGGCGAGCGACGAGCCCCGGTGCCCGGAGGTACCGAAGGAGACCCGCTGGGCGGGATCCTCCGGATCGGGACGTTGGGTGTAGTAGCGGGACACCAGGCGCGGCAAGTTGGCCAACCGGCGCTCGTCGGGCAGGTGCCCTGCTTGGGGATCGATGCTCATCGTGCGTTCCTGTGATTGTGCGACGGGAAGGGCATAGGACTGATTCTAGCAGCCCAGGCGGGCCGCGCTTGGTTCAGTCGTGCCGGGAGCAGCGCCGCTTTCCGCGCCGCGGCGCGGGAAGGCAATCGGTGAGCCTGCGCAGGAAAGCTTCTCGAAAGGCGCGCTCGTCATTGATCAGGCGCCAGCCGAATGAAGCCGAGGAATGCTGCGGGGAGCGCGGGGAAATGGAAGACTCAGGGAGCATAGCGTTCGTCTCGCGGCTGGGGACTGAGACGATAGTGTCACCCATGGAGGCCATCGGGCTGTAGCCTTGCGCGGTGAGCAAATGTTTCAGACAACCACCGAGACGTTTCGTTTCGTCCCCGGCAGCGACGAAACGGGTCGCTGCCGGGTCTCGATCCGCTACCCCGGCACGGACGCTCAGTGCGCTTTGAGCGGGTCCACCTCGCCTGAACGACTCGAAGCCGACACCGGGGCGACCTCATCTTCGGGCGCGGGCTCGGCCGCCGGCGGCTCACCGCGCAGCGCCGCTTGCAGGCGTTCGCGATCGAGCTGCCCTTCCCAGGCCGAGACCACCAGCGTCGCCACGCCGTTACCGACGAAGTTGGTCAGCGAGCGGCACTCGCTCATGAAGCGATCGACCCCGAGGATCAGCACCATCGCCGCGACCGGCAGGTCGGGAACCACAGAGAGGGTCGCCGCGAGGGTGATGAACCCGGCCCCGGTCACGCCACTCGCCCCTTTCGAGGTCAGCATCGCCACCAGCAAAATGGTGACCAATTGCATAGCGCCCAGCTCGGTGTTGGTCGCCTGGGCGATGAACAGCACCGCCAGAGTCATGTAGATATTGGTGCCATCGAGGTTGAACGAGTAGCCGGTGGGCACCACCAGGCCAACCACCGAGCGCGGACAGCCGGCGCGCTCCATCTTCTGGATCAGCTGCGGCAGCGCAGACTCCGAAGAGCTGGTGCCGAGCACGATCAAGAGTTCTTCTTTGATGTAGGCGATGAACCGCAGAATGCTGAAGCCGACCAGGCGCGCCACCGTACCGAGCACCACCAGTACGAACAGCACCGCGGTGATGTAGAAGCTCGCCACCAGCTCGAACAGCTGGCCGAGAGAGCCTATCCCGTACTTGCCGACGGTGAAGGCCATCGCGCCGAAGGCACCGATAGGCGCCACCCGGGTAATGAAGCCGACCACCTTGAACAGCACCTGAGTGACCTTCTCGAGCGCCCCGGTCACCGCCACGCCCTTCTCCCCCAGCGCCGAGAGCGCGGCGCCGCAGAGGATCGCGACCAGCAGGATCTGAAGAATGTTGCCATCGGCGAAGGCGCCGGTGATGGTGTGCGGGATGATCCCGATCAAAAAGTCGACCAGCCCGTGGGACTCGCTGGCAGCGGAAGTGTACTGAGCGACCGCGGAGGCATCGAGGGTCGAGGGATCGGCATTGAAGCCGTCGCCGGGACGGAAGACGAAACCGGCGATCAGCCCGATCACCAGCGCCAGGGTCGATACCACTTCGAAGTAGATCAGCGCCTTGCCGCCGACCCTGCCGACCTTCTTCATGTCGCCCATGCCGGCGATGCCGGTGACCACGGTGCAGAAGATGATCGGTCCGATCACCATCTTGATCAGTTGGATGAAGGCATCGCCGAAGGGCTTCATCGCCACGCCCAGGTCAGGCTGGAAATGGCCGAGCAGGATCCCGACGGCGATCGCCGCGAGCACCTGAACGTAGAGAATTTTATACAAAGGCGTGCGCATGGGACCGGTCTCCTCATAAAGGCTGAGGCGAACTTTAATCCCGCAGAAAACGCACCTGTATTGTCCTTTGGTTTTAAGCGGGAATTAAAAAACTATTTGAACCAAGCGCAGCACTACCAAAGCAATCCAACAGCGCCACCGACGAATCAAACGAACATCGAATGCAATTGACACCTAATATCATTCGACATTAAGGTTGCGCGCCTCGAGCAGGCTCCACACCCGAGAAATACAAATCAACGTTTCAGTAACTTACGGAAAAGTTCCCAAGCCCCCGCACGCTTGTGGATAGCGCACCTTATGACCATCCCTGTTGAAAGATGCATCCTGGCGACGACAGCGCTCTTCGTTTCACTGCCTTGCCTGCTGCTCCCTGCGCTGGCCAGCGCCGAGGACCAGGAGGAAGCGCTCAAGACCATCGTCGTTCAGGCCCGTCGCATAAGCGACACGTCCCTGAGCTACCAGCCGCCCAGCGAAGCCTCGGTGAGCAAGCGCGATACCCCGACGCTCGAGATTCCCCAGGTGGTCACCACGGTGACCAACCGGGCGCTCACCGATCGCCAGCCCGCCTCGTTGGACGAGGCGGTCTCGACGATCAGCGGCATGACCCAAGCCAACACCCTGGGCGGTACCCAGGATGCGGTGATCAAGCGGGGCTTCGGCGGCAACCGCGACGGCTCATCGCTCAGGGACGGGCTGCGTACCATCCAGCCCTTCAACTACACGGCGAGCGTCGAGCGCATCGAGGTGATGAAGGGCCCCTCCTCGCTGCTCTATGGCATCATCGAACCCGGCGGGGTGATCAACGTGATCAGCAAGCGACCCGAACTGACCCAGCAGGCACGCCTTTCGACCCGCGCCAATTTCTATGGCCACGGCGCCTCGGGCAGCGGCCAGCAGATCGACGTGACCGGGCCCCTCGGCAACGACGGACTCGCCTATCGCTTCATCGCCGACTACGACGACGGTGACTACTGGAGAAACTTCGGCACCCAGCGCAGGACCACCATCGCACCGTCGCTGGCGTGGTATGGAGAGCGAACCGAGATCCGCCTGGCCTATGAGTACATCGACTACCACGTCCCCTTCGACCGGGGAACGCTGATCGACCCTTCGACCAACGAGCCGCTGAAAGTGTCTCGCCGCACCCGCCTCGATGAACCGTTCAACAGCACCGACGGGCGCAGCGACCTGGTGACCCTGCATCTCGGCCAAGCGCTGGGCGACGACTGGCGGTTGAACGTCGACTATGCCTACAACCGCGCGCTCTATGACGATTACCAGGCGCGGGTGATGAGCTATGACCCCGATACCGGCATCGTCAATCGACGCCTGGACGGCACCCGCGGCGCACGCAGCAGCATCAGCTTCGCGACGTTCAATCTCGCCGGCAGCGTCCAATGGGCCGGGCTGCGCCACGATCTGCTGTTCGGCAGCGACTACGAACTGCGCAAGACTTTCCGTTCCGACATGATCCGCGACAGGGAGCGCCGCTTCCTCGACGCCTTCGACCCGGAGTACGGTCAGACACCGCTGCCCTCGGAGGTCCAATCCGCTGAAAGCGACCAGACGGACTATCTGCGCAGCCGCTCGTTCTTCGCCCAGGATTCGATCCACTTCAACGAGCGCTGGATAGGCGTCGTCGGGGCGCGCTATCAGTCATATTCGCAACTGGCGGGACGAGGCCGCCCCTTCGTCACCAACACCAATTCCAACCGCGACGCGATGGTCTACAACCTGGGACTGATCTATCGCCTGACGCCCAGCACCTCGCTCTACGGCAGCTACACCGAATCGTTCAAGCCCAACTCGGTGCTGGCCTCAGAGATCGGCGACACGCCACCTGAACGCGGCCGCTCGTGGGAGCTGGGGGCCAAGTACGACGCCACGGGCGGCCTGACGATGTCGATCGCCGCTTTCGACATCAAGAAGGAAAACGTGCTGGTGGGTGAAATCATCAATGGAGAGTACCGCACGACCACCGCCGGAGGGGCGATCTCGCGCGGCATCGAGATAGATGCGACCGGCAATCTCAGCGACAATCTGAGCCTGCTGGCGAGCTACGCCTATGATTTCACCAAGGTGATCAACGACCCCGACTACGAGGGCAATCGGCTCGAGCAGGCACCGCGCCACACCGCCGCGCTCTATGGCGTCTACTCGTTCGGCAGCGCGCTGGGAGCACGCGAACTGAGAGCGGGGCTGGGCGCGCGCTACGTCGGCGAGCGCGCCGGCAACCCCGCCAACGATTTCACCCTGCCCAGCTATACCGTATCGGACGGCTTCATCAGCTACGATACGGCGTTCGGCCGGCACCCGGTGAATCTGCGCCTGAACGTCAAGAACATCGCCGACGAACGCTACTACACCTCCAGCGCCAGCAATCGCAATGCGGTGAGCATCGGTGAACCGCGACAGGTACTGCTGAGCGTGGGGCTGGAGCTTTGAGCCTGCGCGCGCCGGCTCGAACCGCTATCGCCGGGCTGGTGCTCGCCCTGGGGCTGGCGTGGATGCTGCCGGCGGCCGGGGGGCAGCGCCATACCGACCTGGCCGGACACCAGTTCGAGCTCAGCGCGGCGCCGGAGCGGATATTCCTCGCCCAGCCGCGCCTGCTCTATGCGCTGGCCGCGCTCGACGAACATATCGACCAGCGCCTGGTGGGCTGGCGTTCGAGCCTGGCGCTGTTCGATCCGTTCGCCTTCGACGCCCTGCGCGAAGTGATGCCGGGACTCGAGACATTGCCGACGCTGGGCGAGGTGCCGACGCCACCACTCGATGCCGAAGCGCTGGTCGGCCTGGCCCCGGACCTGGTGATCTTCAACCTCTCCGAGTACGGCGAACTCGCGGGCGGACGCCTGCTCGAGCTGCTCGACCGGCTGGAGATCCCTTATCTATTCGTCGATTTCCACCTCTCTCCGCTGGCCAACCAGCAGGCCAGCCTGGCGCTGCTCGGCGATGTGCTCGACAGGCGCGAGCGCGCCGAGGAGATCAACGCCTTCATCGATTCCCGTCTGGCCGAGATCGACCGGCGCCTGGCGGCGGTAGAGCAGCGTCCCAGCGTGCTGCTCAACATCGCGCCGGGGCTGCGGGCATCCTGCTGCCGCACCAACGCGCGAGGCGGCCTCGCCGACCTGCTCGAACGCGCCAAGGGGGGCAACATCGCCGATGCCGAGCGCCTCGGCAGCGACACTCCGCTGCTGAGCGCCGAGTACGTCCTCGACCGCGATCCAGAGGTGATCATCAGCACCGCGGCGACCTGGGGCTATGGCAACGAGGCCATTCGCGCCGGGTTCGGCGTCGCAGCGCAAGAGACACGCGCCGACCTCGAGCGCCAGACCCGGCAGCTGCCTGGCTGGCAGCACCTGCGAGCGATCCAGCAGGGTCGCGACTACGTGCTGTGGCACTATCTGCACCACGGCCCGTTCGCTTTCATCGCCTTGGAAGCGATCGCCGGCTGGCTGCACCCCGACGCCACCGCCGGACTCGATCCCCAGCGCGACCTCGATGAATTCTTCACCCGCTTCATGCCGATCGCACCACAGGGCACCTTCTTCACCGGTGCGACGACCGACATGGTGGAGCGCAGATGAACGATTCGCTGAGCACCGGCCCGAACCGCTCGGCCGCCCCCGGGGAGAAACGCTGGCAGCGCAGTGTCGATCTCCATCTCGCCAAGAACAGGCGAAGCCATCGGCTGATCCTGCTGACGGCGCTGCTGATGGTCATCGCCCTGAGCCTCGATGTCGCGACAGGACCGGGTGACTATCCGATCTCCGCCGTGATCAAGACGCTGCTGTCGCCCTCGTCGATGCCCCCGCTGCTGCAGGTGGTGGTGTGGGAAATCCGCCTGCCCATCGCACTGATGGCCGTGCTGGTAGGCGCCGCCTTGGCGATGGCGGGCGCCCAGATGCAGACGATCCTCGCCAATCCGCTCGCCGATCCTTTCACCCTGGGCATCTCCTCGGCGGCCAGCTTCGGCGCCGCCTTGGCGATCATCATCGGCCTGCCCTCGCTGCTCGGCGCCCAGCCCGGGATCGCCGCCAGCGCCTTCGCCGCCGCGATGATCGCCGCCATGGCGGTCTGGGCACTGAGCCGCCTGCAGGGGGTGAGCACCCAGATCATGGTGCTGATCGGGGTGGCGATCATGTTCTTCTTTCATTCGGCACTGGGGCTTTTGCAGTTCGTCGCTTCGAGCGAGGCGCTGCAGCAGCTGGTGTTCTGGACCCTCGGCAGCCTCTCGCGCGCCGACTGGAGCAGCGTCATCCTGCTTGCGCTGGCGATCACGATCACGGTACCGGTGTTCTGGCATTTCGGCTGGAGACTCACCGCGCTGCGGCTCGGTGAGCTGCAGGCCCGGGCGATGGGTGTGGAGGTCGTGCGGCTACGCCTGGTGATGATGATTTGCTGCGCCCTGTTGACCGCCACCTCGGTCGCCTTCGTCGGCACCATCGGCTTCATCGGCCTGGTCGCTCCCCACATCGCGCGCCTGCTGGTCGGCGAGGACCAGCGGCGCCTGCTGCCGATGTCGGCCTTGACCGGCGCGGTGCTGATGTCCTGCTCATCCTCGCTGGCGAAACTCCTGGTGCCGGGGACGCTGCTGCCGATCGGACTGATCACCGCGATGGTCGGCCTGCCGTTCTTCGTCTCCCTCGTACTGCGCAGCAGGAGGGAACTCTGAATGGCACTCATCATCGAGCGGCTCGAATGCACCAAGGCCGGGGTCGAGATTCTCACCGGGATCGGCGGCCTGCACGCCGAGGCGGGCCGTATCACCGCACTGCTGGGCGCCAACGGGGCAGGCAAATCCACCCTGCTGAGGGCACTGGCCGGAGTCGACAGGGCCGAAGGAAAGGCGAACCTGGGCGGGCTCGAGCTGTTCGACATGTCGCCCAAGGCGCGCGCCCAGGCGGTCTACTACATGCCGCAGGAAAGCGCACCGCGCTCGCTGATCACCGTGTTCGAGGCGGTGTTGCTGGCGCGCAGGACCGCATTCGATGAAGCGCTGCCAAGCGCCCACCAGGCGGTGGGAGAACGCTTGGAGGAGCTGTCGTTGACCTCGCTCAGCGAACGCCCGCTGGCGGCGCTCTCAGGCGGCCAGCGCCAGCGCGTCTCGCTCGCCCTGGCCGCAGTGCGTGAACCGAGGATACTGCTGCTCGACGAGCCCTCCAGCGCGCTCGACCTGCACCACCAGCTGCAGCTGTTCGAGTGGCTCGGCTCCAGCGCCGCTCGCAACGCCACGGTGGTGGTGGTGGCGATCCATGATCTCTCGCTCGCCGCGCGCTATGCCGATCACGTCTGGATGTTCGAGCCCGGAAACGGCGTGGTCGAAGGGACCCCGGCGCAGGTGCTCACCACGCAGCGGCTGCGCCGCGTCTACCATATCGAGGCGGAGATCGAGTGGCGCGAAGGGCGTCCAGCGACGGTGGTGCCGATCAGGGCGCTGCCGCCGGACGAAATCTGACCGTTTATCGCCGAGCTCACTGCGCGCGCGTCGGCCTGCCACCAGCGGGGTCGATCATGATGCAGGCGTACTGGTTGGTCGGCCCCGCCTCTCCCCGGCGGCGTCGATAGCTGTGGTAGCGAAACTCCCCGCGCTCGTCGCGGCTGCAGATCGTGCAGGCATCGAGGGCTTCCACATCGTCGATCCCGGCGGCGTTCAGCCGCGCTCGCGCGATCGCGCCGAGATCGAGGTGGCGATGGCGCGCAGCGATCAGGCCGGGGGCGAGCCACGGCAGCCGGGCTTCGAAACGCCGGACCAGCGCTTCATCGACCTCGTAGCAGCAGGGGCCGGCGGCGGGGCCGATCAGGCAGCGCCAGCGCGCCGGATCGTCACGTTGGGCGATCATCGCCACCGTAGACTCGAGCACGCCATCGAGCAGCCCGCGCCAG
Source organism: Halotalea alkalilenta DSM 17697 (assembly GCF_000621205.1). GTDB lineage: Bacteria > Pseudomonadota > Gammaproteobacteria > Pseudomonadales > Halomonadaceae > Halotalea > Halotalea alkalilenta. The sequence continues at coordinate 46,533 of NZ_JHYY01000040.1, forward strand.
CCGGCGTGCACCGCCGCCACCGCGCCGCCGTCCTCGCGGGCGAACAGAAGCGGCAGGCAGTCGGCGGTGATCACGTTGACCATCACCCCAGCTCGCCAGGTACAGAATCCATCCGCCTCGCCACAGGCTTGGCCGGGTACTGCCACCTCGACCACCCGCACGCCGTGCACCTGGCGCCGGTCGAGCGATGGCTCGGCGGCGAAGGACAGCGGCAGCGGCCGCCGCGCGTCGCCGAAGGCGAAGCGAATGGAGGGAATCGAGGCGAAGCGGTGTCCAGGACCCACGGGATTTTCCCTCATCTCATCCTAACCGGGTGACGATCACCCCGGCGACGATCACCGCCCCGGCGAGCAAGCGTCCGGGAGGGAGCGGCTCCTTGAGCCACAGCGTCGCGATCAGCAAAGCGAACAGTACGCTGGTCTCACGCAGCGCCGAGACCAGCGCCACCGGCGCCTGGGTCATCGCCCAGATCGCGATGCCGTAGGCCGCCAGCGACATCACGCCGCCGCCGAGCCCTGCGGCCCAGTAGGGCTTGAACGCGCGGAACGTTCCGGGTCCGCGCAGCGCCAGGGTGACCAGCAGCATACCCAGACCATCGAGCAGGAACAGCCAGCAGACGTAGACCAGCACGTCGCCGGCGGCGCGCGCGCCGTAGCCGTCGGCGAGCGTATAGGCGGCGATGAACACCGACGTGGTCAGCGCCCAGGCCAGCGTCTCGCCACGTAGCCTGAGCCCCCCGCCGCCGCGCAGTGCCATCAGCCAGATCCCTGCGACCAAAAGCGCGATGCCGGCGAGGGTCGGTGCGTCGAGCTCGGCGTCGAACAGCGCCATCGACACCAGCGCCACCAGCAGCGGCGAGGTGCCGCGGGCGATCGGATAGACCTGGCCAAGATCGCCATAGCGATAGGCACGCACCAGGGCGAGATTGTAGCCAACGTGCAGTACGGCGGAGAACGCAAGCCACGGCCAGGCCACCTTGGGCGGCAGACCGGCGAAAGGCAGCAGCGCCAGCGCGGCCAGCATCGAGGCGAGCTGGATCAAGATGATCGCAAGCAGCCGATCGAGGCCGACCTTGACCAATGCATTCCAACCGGCGTGCAGCGCCGCCGCCAGCAGCACGGCGAGCAGCACTGGCGTCGTCATGCGACGCGCTCGGGCATCTCAGCCGACCTCGGCCGGGGAGTGGATGTTGGTCGCCGGCGCCTGGCCGCGCGAGCGCCCCGAGCTCAGGTAGCCGGCGATCGACTCCTGGGTCACCTCGCCGAGAAAGCCACCCTCCTCGTCGAGCACCGGCAGCCAGGAGGTGTTGTACTCGTACATCCGCGAGAGCAGCACGCGCAGGTTCTCGTCCCGGCCGGCGGTGACCACGAAATCGGCGCGGAACTCCTCGATCGGCGTCTCGGGATCGATCCGGCGAAGGTCGCGACGGCGAACGAAGCCGAGTGCGTGATTCGACTCGTCGCTGATCACCAGATAGCGCCGATCGTCCTCCTCCATCTGCTCGAGCGCTGCGGCCACCGTGGTCGAAGGTCGCACCGCCGGAGAATCGTCGGCGGCGTCGCCCGCGTGGACCAGCAGCAAGCGCTTGAGCGTATGGTCGGCGCCAACGAAGGCGCGGATGAAGTCGTCCTTCGGATGGGCGAGGATGGTGTCGGGGTGGTCGAACTGGATCAGCTTGCCATCGCGGAACATCGCCACCTTGTCGCCGAGCTTGATCGCCTCGTCGATGTCGTGGCTGACCATGATCACCGTCTTGTTGAGGGTGCGCTGCATGGTGAAGAACTCGTCCTGGATGGTGCCGCGGTTGACCGGGTCCACCGCGCCGAACGGCTCGTCCATCAAGAGCAGGGGCGGATCGGCGGCGAGCGCGCGGATCACGCCGATGCGCTGCTGCTGGCCACCGGAGAGCTCGCGCGGGTAGCGCGACAGGTACTGCTTGGGCTCCAGCGCCACCATCGCCATCAGCTCACGGGCGCGCTCGCGCATCCGTGCGGCGTCCCAGCCGAGCAGCCGGGGTACCACGACGATGTTCTCCTCGATGGTCATGTTGGGAAACAGGCCTATCTGCTGGATCACGTAGCCGAGCGAGCGGCGCAGCTCGACCTTGTCCATCTGCGAGGTGTCGTCGCCGTTGATCAGCACCCGGCCAGAACTCGGCTCGATCAGCCGGTTGATCATCTTCAAGGTCGTGGTCTTGCCACAGCCGGAGGGGCCGAGGAACACGCAGATCTCGCCCTCCTCGACGGTGAGGCTGACGCTATCGACCGCGGTGGTCTGCTTGGTGCCGTGCTTCTGCCCGAACACCTTGCTCAGTTTGTCGAGTTCGATCATTGCTCGATCCCTTTGGAGGTCAACAGACGCTGCAGGAGGTTCAGGAGGGTGTCGACCACGATCGCCAGGAGGCTGACGATGATCGCGCCGATCACCAGGAGCGGCACGTTGCTCTGGCCGATACCGTTGAGGATCAAGAGGCCGAGGCCGCCGGCGCCGATCACCGCGGCGATGGTCATCACCCCGATGTTCATCACCACGGCGGTACGCACACCGCCGAGGATCACCGGCACCGCCAGCGGCAGGTCGACCATCCACAGCCGCTGCCAGAAAGTCATCCCGATGCCACGCCCGGCTTCGCGGATCCCCGGGTCGACGCCGTCGAGGGCGATGTAGGTGTTGCGCAGGATCGGCAGCATGATCCCGAACAGCGCGATCGACGGAATCGTGATCACGACCGTGGCCACGGTCAGCAGCGGCGCGGCGAGCCAACGCAGGCGTACGATCAGCACCCCAAGCGGCACGCCGATCAGGATCGCGAGCCCGACGGCGATCCCGACCAGGTAGACGTGCTGCCAGGTCAGCAGCATAACCTGCTGCCAGTCCATGTTGGCGAGAGTGGTGGTGAAATCCATGGCGGCCTCAAATCAATCCGTGGCTGGAGAGGAAATCCCGCGCCACGCTGGTGGTCGATTGCTGCTCGATGTCGACCCGGGCGTTGAGCCCACGCATGGTCTCCTCGTCCAGCAGCGCGGAGAGCCGGTCCATCTGTTCACGCAGCTCGGGATGCGCCTGTAGATAGTCGGTGCGCACTACCGGCGCTGCGTTGTAGGCCGGGAAGTAGTTCTTGTCATCCTCGAGCACCCGCAGGTCGAAGGCGTCGATGCGTCCGTCGGTGGTGTAGACGATACCGCCATAGGCCTGCTGGTTGCGCAGCGCCAGATAGACGAGTCCAGGGTCCATCGAGCGCAGCTCGCTGCGCGAGAAACGATAGCCGTAGCGCTCAGCCATGCCCGGCAGGCCATCGGCGCGGCCGGCGAAATCGTAGTCCATCGCGAACAGGTGGAACTGATCGGGATGCGCTGCCATCCACTCGGCCATCTGGCTCATGGTGCGGATGTCGCCGTCGCGCTGGGCGATCTCCTCCGGCATCGCGATCGCATAGGTATTGTTGAACGAGGTCGGCGCCAGCCAGGTCAGTCCCTTCTCGCCATCGAGCTCGGTGACGCGCTGGTAGGAGGCTTCGGCATCGAGCACCTCCTCGACGTGGTTGTAGACGATCAGCGAGGTACCGGTGTACTCCCAGACCAGGTCGATCTCGTCGTTGAGCTGAGCAGGCCGCGTCAGCGCAGTGGAAAGCCCCCAGGTGACATCGACGCTGTAGCCGAGATGCTGGAGGTAGACCTGGGTCAAGGTCGCCAGCAGGCGCTGCTCGGTGAACGCCTTGGCGGCGACGCGGATGTTCGGCTGCTGCGCCTGGGCCAAGGGTGCGACGCAAAGCGCGAGCGCAGCCAGCGGCACCACCGCCAGCCGTGTCCAGCGAAGCGTAGGTAGACTCATACGACGGCCCTCTCGCTAGGCGCCTGGTGGCGGGAAAGGCGCAAGGTCAGCCAGGCGGCGAGGCCATCGAGCACCAGCGCCAGCAGGGCCGTCGCCACCGCGCCGAGCAGCATCTGCGACGGATCGTTCAAGTAGATGCCAGGGAAGATCAGGTTGCCGAGGCTGTTGGCACCGATCAGAAACGAAAGCGGCGCGCTGCCGACGTTGATCACCAAAGCGATGCGCACGCCGCCCATGATCACAGGCCAGGCGTTGGGCAGTTCGACCTGCCAGAGCGACTGCAACGGGCGCATGCCGAGCCCGCGCGCCGCTTCCTTGAGCGCCCCGTCGACGCCCGCGAGCCCTTGATAGGTATTGCGCACGATCGGCAGCAGCGCCGCGAGCCAGAGGGCGAACACCGCCGAGGTGCCGCCGATGCCGAAGAACGCCAGCGCGATCGCCAGTACCGCCATCGGCGGCACCGTGTTGGCGACGTTGAAAATCTGCATGAAGCGTTCGGCGCTCTTGCTCACCGATGGCCGGCTGAGCGCGATACCGGCGCCGAGACCAGTGATCAGCGCAGCGACCATCGAGCAAGCCACCAGCAGCAGGTGCTGGCCTGTGTAGTAGAGCAAGTCGGCGCGGAAACGGGCAATGGTCGACGGGCCGATCCAAAGGATCAGCAGCGCCACCACCGCTATGCCCAAGAGGCCGCCGAGGACGCGCCGCAGGGTGGGTGGGGTCATCTAATGCGCTCCTTCGCGATGATGTTATTGCTGTCGAACTCGCGCTCGATGAGCGTACGAGATCGCGGACGCACATTGGATTCTACACACAGCCTGCCGGTATAAATCAAATTTATTCAAACAAATCAAAAGCCGCCGAATTGATTATTGACCGTTAAGGAAAACATCACTCGACAGTGCTCGCCGCCAACAGCGCGACCGGTGCGCCGTTTTCAAAACCAAGCGCGGGCCCCTCGGCTCAGACCCGCAGCAGCAGATGCTCGCGCTCCCATGAGCTGATCACGCGGAAATAGGCGGCGTGCTCGGCGCGCTTGACCGCCAGGTAGCTGCGCACGAAGCGCTCGCCGAGCACGTCGATCAGCGGCTTGCACTCACCGAGCATGGCGAGCGAAGGCACCACATCGTTGGGCAGGGTGAGATCGCCACCGCTCACCGAACCGACCAGCGGCGGACGCGGCTCGAGGCGCTCGAGCAGACCCAGGTAGCCACAGGCCAGGGTCGCCGCCATCGCCAGATAGGGGTTGGCGTCGGCGCCGGGCAGGCGGTTCTCGATGCGCATGTTAGCGGTATCGCCGATCGGCACCCGCAGGCCGACGGTGCGATTGTCGTAGCTCCACTCGGCGTTGGTCGGCGCGCTGCCGCCGCTGTCGCTCGGCATCAGCCGGCGGTAGGAGTTGATGTTGGGGGCGAAGAACGGCATCGCCGCGGGAATGTAGCGCTGCAGCCCGCCAATGAAGTTGAGGAACATCCGGCTCGGCTGGCCGTCCTCGTCGGCGAACAGATTGTCGCCCTGCCCCGCCGCGCGAAGGCTCTGGTGGATGTGCATCGCACTGCCCGGCTCATTGGCCATCGGCTTGGCCATGAAGGTCGCATACATTCCATGACGCAGCGCGGTCTCGCGCAGGGTGCGCTTGAAGATCAGCACCTGGTCGGCGAGATGCAGCGGGTCGCCGTGCTGGAAGTTGACCTCCATCTGCCCCGCCCCTTCCTCGTGGATCAGGGTGTCGAGATCGAGCCCTTGCTTCTCGCAGAAGTCGTACATCTCCTCGAACAGCGGATCGAATTCGTTCACCGCATCGATGCTGTAGGACTGGCGCCCGGTCTCCTGTCGTCCCGAGCGACCGATCGGCGGTTCGAGCGGGTAGTCGGCGTCGGTGTTGGTCTTGACCAGGTAGAACTCCATCTCCGGCGCCACCACCGGCTCCCAGCCGCGGGCGGCATAGAGATCGAGCACCCGGCGCAGCACGTAGCGCGGTGATATCTCAACCGGCTCGCCGCTCATGTAGAGGCAGTCGTGGATGATCTGGGCGGTCGGCTCCTCGGCCCACGGCACCAGGAACAGCGCGCCGGGATCGGCGATCAGCTGCATGTCGAGCTCGGCGAAGTTCCAAAAGCGCAGGTCCTCGTCGTCCGGGTAGCCGCCGGTGACGGTCTGGATGAACACTGAGTCGGGCAGCCTCGGCCGGCCACCGCGCAGGTACTTGCCGGCCGGCATGATCTTGCCCTTCAGTACGCCGGTCATGTCGCTGACCAGGCACTCCACCTCGGTGATCCCGTGTTCCTTGAACCAGGCCTCGATGTCCATATTTCCGCTCGCTGTTTCCATGGTCGAATCCACGTCGCTCAGTCTAGGGCCGAATCGGCGTGGCCGGCCCCTCAAGAAGGTACTCGTCGCAGCCGGGCAGGCCCAAGCGCCCCACTCACCGCACCTCTTCTCACCGCACCCCTCTCACAACACCCCTTCGCGACGGCGCGAGCGCAGGGTGAAGGCAAGGCTCAAAAGCGCCGCGATCATCACCGCGAAGATCATCAGCGCGCCGATCGCGTTGATCTCCGGGGAGATACCCCGTCGGATCGCTCCCCAGATGTAGATCGGCAGCGTCGCGCTCTCGGGCCCCGAAGTGAAGAAGCTGATCACGAAGTCGTCGAACGACAAGGTGAAGGCCAGGAAGAAACCCGCCACCAGCGCCGGCTTGATCGCCGGGATGATGAAGTGCACCGCCCGCTTCCACGGACTCGCGTAGAGGTCCTTCGCCGCGTCGAACAGCGAAGCGTCGAGCCCGACGAAGCGCGAGTACACCACCAGCGCCACGAACGGCAGCTGGAAGGTCACATGGGCGATGATCATCGTCGTCATCCCCGGTCGCAGCCA
>NZ_JHYY01000041.1 GCF_000621205.1 Halotalea alkalilenta DSM 17697
CTTCTGGGTCCTGTGCTCGGGGGCCAAATGGCGCGACTTGCCAGAGCGCTATGGCCCTTGGAGCACCGCGTACGCACGCTTTCGCCAGTGGCGCGATGACGGCACCTTCGATGCGGTGCTGGCACGTCTTCAGCTCAAGCTTCGTGAGGATGGCTTGATGGACCTGGACACCTGGATGATCGATTCCACGGCCGTTCGTGCGACTCGAGCCGCCACGGGAGGCGGTAAAAAGGGGGGGCGGACGAACCGGTAGACCATGCGCTGGGCCGCAGCCGGGGCGGCTTGACCACCAAGATTCATCTGGTCTGCGACCGGCATGGATGGCCACTGGCTTTCACATTGTCACCCGGTCAGGACGCCGACTTTCGTCATTTCATTCCCACGATGGAAACGATTCGTCTACCGGGAAACATGGGCCGGCCCCGAAAGCGCTGCCGCTATGTCGTGGCAGACAAGGGCTACGACAGCGATGAATTGCGCCGCTACTGCGACCGGCACCGGATGAAGCCGGTCATTGCGCAGCGCAAGATGCATCGAAAACCTCGTCCCGGATTACCCCGAGGGTTCGACAAGCCCAAGTATCGGGAGCGCAATGTCATCGAACGGGGCTTTGGCTGGCTCAAGGAACTACGCCGAATCGCTACGCGCTATGACAAGCTGGCCCGTAGCTTTCGTGCCATGGTATGCCTCGCTTGCATAGACCGTCGCCTACGTGCCGACTTTTCGTACAAAACCTAGTTCTCCAGCATCTTCACTCGCGTAGGCCATGTCTTCCATCGCGATGGGTGTAAGCCAGTCTGCATATACTGAGCGTACAGCTCAGCGATGGGAGACTGGCGGCTAGCCTGCCGCTATCTCCAGCCACGAGCCGCTACGCTCCACGTGCGCTTTGCGGATCGCTTGGATGAAAGCCCCCGCCTTTTTCGATCTTTGTCCGACCCTCGCAACCTTGGCAATCCCTTCGCTAACCTTGAGAATCCAGGCTCCGATGTTTTCCACCCCTTGGATGGAGGGAGCCGCGATGAGTGAGCCGATCCGCTTGACCCAGTACAGCCACGGTGCGGGCTGCGGCTGCAAGATTTCGCCGAAGGTGCTGGAGGTGATCCTCGCTGGCAGTGGGGCGCAGCATCTCGATCCCAGGCTGTGGGTGGGCAATGCCTCGCGTGACGATGCGGCGGTCTATGCGATCGATGAGGAGCGCGGGGTGATCTCGACCACCGATTTCTTCATGCCGATCGTCGATGATCCGTTCGATTTCGGCCGGATCGCGGCGACCAATGCGATCAGCGATGTCTATGCGATGGGGGGGGATCCGCTGATGGCGATCGCGATCCTCGGTTGGCCGGTCGACAAGCTTGGCCCGGAGGTGGCGCGGGAGGTGATTCGCGGTGGACGGGCGGTGTGCGATGAAGCGGGCATTCCGCTGGCCGGGGGCCATTCGATCGATGCGCCGGAGCCGATCTTCGGTCTCTCGGTCACGGGCCTTGTCGACAAGCGCTGGATCAAGCGCAACGACACCGCCACCGAGGGCTGCCGGCTCTACCTGACCAAGCCGCTGGGCATCGGCATTCTCACCACCGCGGAGAAGAAGGGCGCGCTCTTCGATCAGGACGTCGGCGTGGCGCGGGATCTGATGTGCACGCTCAACCGCGCGGGCAGCCGCTTCGCGCGGCTCGAAGGGGTCAGGGCGATGACCGATGTGACCGGCTTCGGCCTGCTCGGGCATTTGGTCGAGATGGCCGATGGCAGCGAGCTCACCGCCAGCATCGATGCCGCCAGGGTGCCGGTGCTCGAGCGGGTGGATGAGTACATCGAGCGCGGCTGCGTGCCGGGCGGGACGACTCGCAACTTCGCAAGCTACGGTGAGCGCATCGAGGGGCTGAGCGAGCGTCAGCGGCTGGTACTTTGCGATCCGCAGACCAGCGGTGGGCTGCTGGTCGCGGTCGAGCCGCGCGAGGAGGGGGCGTTCCTGGCGATGGCCGCGGAGCTCGGCCTTGCGCTGGTCTCGTTCGGCGAGCTGGTGGCGAAGCGGCGCCATGCGGTCGAACTGCGTTGATGCGCACTGCGCGACCCGCCCGGCGAGCGTTCAGTCCCGCGCGTCCAGCGCAGGGCGTGCCTGCTTGAAGGAGACCAGCCGTCGTTGGTCTTCGTCCCACAGCATCAGGCGCACCAAGACGAGGCTCTGACCCAGGGTCAGCCGGCCGATGTCGCGGAGCTCGGGATGTTCCCGCAGCACTTCAGGCAGGCGGTAGCAAGGGATGCGCGAGCACAAATGGTGGACGTGGTGGACGCCGATGTTGGCGGTGAACCAGCGCAGCACTGCCGGCAGGTCATAGTGCGAGCTGCCGTGCAGCCCCGCTACGCGCACGTTCCACTCCTCGTCGCGGGCCCAGAAGGTCTCCTCGAACTGGTGCTGGACGTAGAACAGCCATACCCCGATCGAGGTGGCCAGCAGCATGATCGGTAGCTGCACGAGCAGGAAGGGGACGACGCCGACCAGCCAGATCATCGCCGCCGTCACGGCGGCGATCGCCAGATTGGTCGCCATGGTGCTCAGCCATGGCATCGCGCCTGCACGCATGAAGCCTACCGGCAGCCGGTTGTCGAGCAGGAAGATGTACGCCGGGCCGAGTCCGAACAGTACCAGCGGGTGGCGGTAGGCGCGATAGCGCAGCCGCTGGAGCGGCGTTAGCGCGCGATACTCGCGCACGGTCAGGGTGTCGATGCCGCCGACCCGCGGGCGGTCGAGATTGCCCGAGTTGGCGTGGTGGAGCTCATGGGTGTGGCGCCAGAAGTCGAACGGGGTCAGGGTCAGCACGCCGATCGCCCGTCCGACCCAGTCGTTGGTGCGCCGGGAGCGAAAGAACGAGCCATGGCTGCAGTCGTGCATGATCATGAACATGCGTACCAGCAGTCCCGCCGCGGGGATGACCAGCGCCAGGCCTATCCAGTAGCCCTGGCTTACGCAGTACCAGAGCAGCGCCCAGGCGAGGACGAAGGGAATCACCGTGATCGCGATCTCCGCCAGGCTTCGGCGCAGATGCGCTACGCGGTAGCCACCCAGCGCGCGTATCAGCGCGCGGGTCCGTGCGCTGGCATCGATTGGCGCGGCCAGAGGTTTCATAGCGCGGCTCCTGAGAGGCTAGGATGCTCGCCGGGCAACCGTTGAGCCGATTGCCGGGCGCCTGTCCGGGGTAGGGGGCATGCCGAGGGGAAGTTCGACGATGGGTCTCCTGTGAGTCCATTCTGCGCCGTGCGCCGCCCGATGTCTGAGCATTATTGATCACCGCCGGCGTGCTACGCTCGTTCAGTGTGGTTCCAGCGGCCGCCGTATGGCGCCGACGCCATCGGTGACTCCAGCGATAGCCAGCGGTGCGCCACCAGAGGAGGTCGTGTCATGACGATCCGTCATCCGCCATCGTTCGAGGCCGCATTGGTGCTGTCGAGGATCGGCGAGGTGCCTCGCCGGGCAGGCGCTGCGCATTTCGACGGCGACGACCATGACCGATGCGGTGATCGTGCGGCTGGAGAAGCCGGCGATCGTTGGGCTGATCCGCGAGCAGCCGGAGTTCTCCGAAGCGTTCATCGCCCATCTGCTGAGCCGCGCCATTCGAGTAGAGGCCGACCTGGTCGACCAGCTGTTCAACTCGAGCGAAAAGCGCCTCGCCCGGACGCTGCTGCTGTTGGCGAATTTCGGCCAGGAGGGTGGGCCTGAGCCGGTGATCGCGAAGATCAGCCAGGAGACGCTGGCGCAGATGATCGGTACCACGCGCTCGCGGGTCAGTTTCTTCATGAACCGCTTCCGCGAGCTCGGCTTCATCTCCTACAACGGCGGCATCGAGATCCACAGCTCGCTGCTCAACGTGGTGCTCCACGACCACCCGCGGATCGAGGCCTGATCACGCCCATTCGGGCCATCGGCTTATCGCCGGTGATCTGGTTTTTTTGTTGGACACCGCGCGCGTGGCTTGCGCAGACTCGTCGTCCAAGCTTCGACAACAGCATTCAATAACGACGAGCTACAGGAGAGACCCCCGCATGGCCCGGCTGCTGCTCAATTGCGATATGGGTGAGAGTTTCGGTAACTGGCGGATCGCCGACGAGGCGCCGGCGATGGCGCTGGTCGATCAGGCCAACTTGGCTTGCGGCTTCCACGCCGGCGATTTCAGCGTCATGGCGCAGAGCGTGCGGCTTGCCGTCGAGCATGGGGTATCGATCGGTGCCCATCCCGGCTATCCCGACCTGCAAGGCTTCGGACGCCGGGCGATGGAGATGCGTATCGATGAAGTCACCGACCTGCTGCTGTACCAGATCGGTGCGCTGGACGCCTTCTGTCGCGCCAACGGTACCCAGGTCGACTACGTCAAACCCCACGGTGCGCTGTACCACGCGATCTACCAGCGGGCGGAGATGCTCGACGCGGCGCTGCGCGCCTGCCGGCTCTACCGCGAGGGCCTACCGCTGATGACGCTGGCGGTGGCGGATCGCGCGCCGGTGCTCGCGGCGGCCGAAGCGGCGGGTGTACCGGTGCTGTTCGAGGCCTTCGCCGATCGCGCCTATCTCGCCGATGGGCGGCTTTCGCCGCGCTCGCGTGCGGATGCGGTGCACAAGGACCCGGAGCGGATCGTCGCCCAGGCGCTTGCGATCGCGCGCGGCGAGGCATTCGACGACATCGACGGCCAGCCGATGCAGCTCGCCGCCGACACCCTCTGCGTGCACGGTGACAATCCGCAGTCGCGGGCGGTGCTGGCCCGGCTGCGCGCAGCGCTGGAGGCCCAGTGATCCGGATCGAACCCGCCGGGGCCGAGGCCGCACTGATCAGCTTCGAGCGCCCGCCGAGCCGTTTGCTTTCGAGCTCGATCATCGACTTCGCCCGCCGGGTCGAAGCCCGCCTCGGAGCGGCGGTGCTCGACATGATCCCCGGCTGGGATACCCTGCTGATCCACTATTCGCTGCGTCGCATCGACTACCCGAGCCTCGAGCGCCTGCTCGGGCCGATGCTCTCCGATTGGCGTGAGCTCGATACCGGCCAGGTACGCACCGCGCGCCGCCACGAGATGCCGGTATGGTACGTCGGCGAAGACCTCGCCGAGGTCGCCGAGGCCTGCGGGCTCAGCGTGGAGGAGGTGATCGAACGCCACGCCGCCGGCGACTACTACGTCGGCGCGGTCGGTTTCGTGCCCGGCTACGCCTATCTCGGTGGGCTCGATCCGCTGCTCGTGCGTCCGCGTCGCGCCACTCCGCGGACCCTGGTGCCGGCGGGGAGCGTGGCGATCGCCGAGCACCAGACCGGGATCTATCCTCAGGCCCTGCCGGGGGGCTGGAATCTGATCGGGCGCTGCCCGACCCGGCTCTACGACCCCTCGCGCTGGCCACCCGGACGCTTCGAGGTGGGCGATGCGGTGCGCTTCTACGCCATCGACGAAAACGAGTTCCACGCCCTCGACGGCGAGTGGGAGATGCCGGTGGGGAGAGTGAAATGACCCAGCGAAAGAAGGGCGGGACGGGGGCGCTCGAACTGCTCGAACCGGGGGTGCTGTCATTGATCCAGGATCGCGGCCGGATCGGCAGCCAGCGCTTCGGCGTCTCCCGGTCCGGGGTGATGGACCCCCACGCGGCGGCCTGGGCCAACCGGATGCTCGACAATCCGGCCGGCAGCCCCTTGATCGAGGTCACCCTCGGCGGCCTGCGGCTGCGTGCCCGGGAGGATACCTGGCTGGCCTTCACCGGCGCGGGAATGGCGCTGCACCTCGACGGGCGTCCGCTCTCCGGCTGGAGCCGCTTCGCCATCCGCGCCGGGCAGACCCTGAGCGTTGGCTTCGCCTCCAGCGGCCAGCGCGGCTACCTGGCGGTGCGCGGCGGATTCCTGGTCGAACCCAAGCTGGGCTCGGTAGCCACCCACGCGCGCAACCGCCTCGGCGGCCTGCACGGTGACGGGCGGCCGCTCGCCCGCGGCGATTTGCTGCCCCATCCTCCGGGTGGGGACGCCTTCCGCCTCGGGGCACGGGTACCGTGGAAGATGATTCCCGACTATCGGGAGGTGCCGCTGCTGCGCGTGCTGCCGGGAGGCGATCATCATCTCTTTCCCACCGCCCAGGTGGAGCGATTCTTCGACCAGCGTTGGCAGGTCTCGGCCAGCTCGGACCGGATGGGGATCCGTCTCTGCCACGAACGGCCGCTGCGCGAGGTGCCGAGCCGCAAGATGTCGCTCGGCATCTGCCCGGGCGCGATCCAGGTACCGCCCAATGGCGAGCCGATCGTGCTGATGTCCGACTGCCAGACGATGGGGGGCTATCCGCTGTTCGGCTGGCTGCACCCGCTCGATCTCGGCCGTCTGTCCCAGGTGCCGGCGCGCCAGGAGGTGCGTTTCGCCCCGATCGATGTGGAGACCATGCAAGCGGAACTCGCGCGCTTCAACGACTTCTTCGATCATCCGCCGCCGCAGCCGTACTGAGTGGCGTGGCTTGGCTATTCATCCAAACGAACGAAAAAACGCACGCCCCGGGGCGTGCGTTTTTTCGTCGATGCCGTCAGCGGCGTAGCTGCCTATTGGGTATGAAAATCGAGGCCGTTGACGGTGGCCTTGATGATCCCTACGCGGATCACGAAGTCGCCGAAGCACTCGCCCGGCTCGCGCTCCCGGGCGTAGCGGTGGATCATCGGGGTCAGTTCCTCGAGGATCGTCTTCTCGTCGATGTTCTCGCGATACATCTTGTTCAACCGGGTGCCGGTGAAGTTGCCGCCGAGATAGAGGTTGTAGCGCCCGATCGCTTTACCGACGAAGCCGATCTCGGCCATGAACGGGCGGCCGCAGCCGTTTGGGCAGCCGGTCATCCGCAGCACGATCGGATCCTGCTCGAGCCCTGCGTCGCGCATCACTGCGTCGAGCTTGTCCAGCAGGGTCGGCAGGTAGCGCTCGCTTTCGGCCATCGCCAGGCCGCAGGTCGGCAATGCGACGCAGGCGATCGAGTGCTGGCGCAGCGGGGTGGCGCTCTTGACCATGTTGAACTTGTCGAGCAGCTCGTCGATGCAAGCCTTGGCGGCCTCCGGCACGTTGCTGATGATCACGTTCTGGTTGCAGCTCATCACGATGTCGCCATCGAACGATTCGGCGATCGCTTTCAGTCCGCTCTTGAGCTTCATTCCGGCGTGGATCGGGCTGTCCTCGGGATAGTCCTTGACCCGGCCGTTCTCGACGAACAGCCCGTAGTGCCACAGGCCGTCCTCGCCCTGGTACCAGCCGAGCAGGTCGCCGGTGGTGTCGAAGCGATAGTCACGGGTTGGTTCGAGCGCGTAGCCGAGGTAGTTCTCGAGCTCGGCCTTGAAGCCCTCGAGGCCCATGGTATCGACGGTGTACTTGACCCGCGCGTGCTTGCGGCTCTTGCGGTCGCCGTTGTCACGCTGGACCAGCATGATCTTCTCGGCGACGTCGACCGCCTTGTCGACCGGCACGTAGCCGATCACGTCGGAGATCCGCGGATAGGTATCGGGCTCGCCGTGGGTCGAGCCCATGCCGCCGCCCACCGCGACGTTGAAACCGACGATTTCACCGCCCTCGACGATGGCGATGAAGCCGATGTCGTTGGTGTGGATGTCGATCTCGTTGTCCGGCGGCAGGGCCAGGCCGATCTTGAACTTACGCGGCAGGTAGTGCTTGGTGTAGAGCGGCTCGACCACTTCGTCCGGGCCGCCGTAGACCCGCTCCTCGCCGAGGAAGATCTCGTGGTAGGCGCGAGTGTGGGGCAGCAGATGGTCGCTGATCTTCGCCGCCAGCTTGAAGAGCTCCAGATGCAGCCGCGAGCGGTGCGGGTTGGCGGTCGAGGTGACGTTGCGGTTGACGTCGCCGCAGGCGGCGATGGTATCGACCATCACGTCGTTGATCGTCTTCAGGTGCGCGCGCAGGTTGCGCTTGAACACACCGTGGTACTGCAGCGTCTGGCGGGTGGTGACGCGCAGGGTGTCATTGGCGTAGTCGGTGGCGACCCGGTCCATCACCAGCCACTGGGCCGTGCTCAGCCGACCGCCCGGGATGCGCAGCCGCACCATGAAGGAGTAGAGCGGCTCGAGCTTCTGCTGGCGGCGCTCGCTTCTCAGGTCGCGGTCGTCCTGGAGGTAGAAGCCGTGGAACTTGGTCAGCTGCAGGTCTCCATCGGAGACCGCGCCGGTGGCGATGTCGGCCATGTCCTCCATCAGCTGTCCACGGAGGTAGTCGCTATCGACCTTGAGCTTCTCGTTGGCGGCGTAGGTCGTCAGGTCCTCGTCGCGCAGTTTGGCAATGATATCGGTCATCAGTAAACGTCCCGCTGGTAGCGTTTGGCCTGCTGCAGTTCGCGCAGCCAGGCGGTCGCCGACTCCTCGTCGCGGCCACCGTGGGTCTTGGCGATCTCGATCAGCGTATTGTGCACATCCACCGCCATGCGCTCCCCATCACCGCAGACGTAGAAGTGGGCACCGTTTTCCAGCCACTCGTAAAGCTCGCGACCCTTTTCGCGCATCCGGTCCTGGACGTAGATCTTCTCCGCCTGATCGCGGGAGAACGCCACGTCGAGCCGGGTCAGGAGCCCCTTGGCGCGCATGTTCAGCCACTCGGCCTGGTAGAGGAAGTCGGACTCGAAGTGCTGATCGCCGAAGAACAGCCAGTTGCCGCCCTTGGCACCGTCCTCTTCGCGCTGCTGCATGAACGAGCGGAACGGCGCGATGCCGGTACCCGGCCCGACCATGATGATCGGTGTATCGCCGCTCTCTGGCAGCTTGAAGTTCTTATTGTGGTCGATGTAGATCGGCACCGTGTCGCCCGGCCGGACGCGATCGGAAAGCCAGGTGCTGGTGACGCCGCCGCGGGCGCGGCCGTGGGCTTCGTAGCGCACGATGCCGACGGTCAGGTGGACCTCGTCGGGGTTGGCGTCGAGCGAGGAGGCGATCGAGTAGAGCCGCGGCGGCAGCTTGCGCAGCGCGCTGACGAAGGTCGGCGCGTCGATGCCGGTGACCGGATAGTCGCGGACGATGTCGATCAGCTGGCGGCCGTAGAGCCAGTCGCGCAGTTCGTCCTTGGCATCCTCCGCGAGCAGGCGCTTGAGTTCCGATGCCTCGCTCAGTTCGGCCCAGTGCTTGACGAATGGCCGGGTGAGGGTGGTGACCTCCAGCTCCTTGAGCAGGGCATCGCGCAGCAGTCGTCCCTCACCGAGGTCATGCTCGGCATCCATTGCCAGGGTATCGAGCATCTCATCGACGTAGCCCGGATCGTTCTGCGGCACGATGCCCAGCGCGTCGCCGGGCTGGTAGCTGAGCCCGGAGCCCTCGAGCGAAAGCTCGATATGGTGGGTCTCCTTCAGCGAGCCGCGGCCGTTGAGCTGGATCGACTCGAGCACCTCGGCCTCGAACGGGTTCTTGCGCGAGTAGGCGCTCGGCGCCGCGGCGGCGGCCGGCATGGCGAAGCCAGCGGCCGGCTGGGGCGCCTGGGACTCGCCCTTGAGCGCCTGATAGGCATCCAGCGTGGCCTCGATCCAGCGCTCGGCGGGCTCATCGTAATCGACGTCGCAATCGACCCGGTCGAGGATGCGCTCCGCCCCCAGCTCGGCGAACCGCGCATCGGTGAGCTTGCCCATCTGGCAGAAGTATTCGTAGCTGGAGTCGCCAAGGCCGAGCACCGAGAAGCGCGAGCCCTTGAGATCCGGCGCCTTGCGGCCGTTGATCAGCTCGAAGAAGCCTTCGGCGGTGTCGGGTGGATCGCCCTCGCCCTGGGTGCTGACCACGATCAGGTAGTTGGCGGGCGCCTTGAAGTCCTTCTTGCCGAACTCGGCCATATCGGCCAGTCGGGCTTCGAAGCCACGCGCCTTGGCGCGCTCGAGCGCCATCTCGGCTACCCCTTCGGCGTTGCCGGTCTGGCTGCCGTAGAGGATCACCAAGGGAAACGCGGTGTCAGCGCCGCTGGCGGGAGCCTGCACGGGCGCCGACAGCGTCCCGGCCGCGCCGAGCCCGGAGAGATAGCCCGAGAGCCAGGTGAGCTGGCGCGCGTCGAGGCCTGCCAGGGCCTGATTGAGACGCTCCGCCTGAGCCGCGCTCAGCGGGCTATTGGTGTCGAGCAGGGGGCCACTGGACATAGTCTTTCCTCATCGTCGTCCTCAGGTCGCGGGCGAGCATGCTAACGAGGAGCGACTAGAATTAGAAGGTATGAAAAGAGATCTTCTTATAGCGTGATGGTTGGTTCGGGTGTCAGTCACGCGACGAGCCCCCGATGGGAACCGAGGGCGCATGGATCTTGACCGCGATGGTATCCCAGCCATTGGTAAGGCACTATTCAGGCCTTCTTATCCAAGCTTTCAATACCCCTTATCTTTGTCGGGAATGGTTTTCATTGATGAGTGCAGCGGGCGAGCGAGATCCCCATCGGGTAGACCAGCCCAGCGACCTGCGGCTGCGCCGATTGGCGCGCGGAGAGCGCGCTTTGGGCATCTTGAGTGGGTGGCAGTACGAGCAGTGGGGCGGGCTGCACCCTCATCAGAATGCGCGCAGTTGGGAGGCGGCGCTCACCGATGAGTGTGGCGCACCGGGCCAGCCGGTGCCCTCCAGCTACGTGCTCGAGCTGGACGGCGAGATACTCGGCGGCATCCAACTGCTGGCCTACGACATGGATCTGGAGCCGGCCTGGACACCCTGGCTTGCCTCGGTTTTCATCGCACCCCAAGCGCGCGGGCAAGGTCTCGCCGGTTGGATGGTGGCAACGCTTGCCGAGCGGGCCCGCAGCGCGGGCCTCGAGCGGCTTTATCTGTATACGCCCGATCAGCAGGCCCTCTATGCTCGACTTGGCTGGCGCGAGATCGACCGGCGCGAGTGGCTTGGCGAATGGGTCAGCGTGATGCTGCGCGAGCTCTGAGCAGTGTAAGGCTCGCCGAGTCGAACCACGCTCTCCACGCCAAGGTCAATTGGGATCTGAGCGCCTGCTCAGCCCGCGAGCAGCGGGAACATGCCCAGCGCCATGGCGGTGAACATCATCACCAGCGAGGTGATGATCGCGAGGAAGAAGGTGAAGCGCTGGTGATCGCCGAAGTCCACCCCAGCCAGGCCGACCAGCAGATAGGTCGAGGGCACCAGCGGGCTGAGCAGGTGGAACGGCTGGCAGATGATCGAGGCGCGGGCGATCTCGACGGTCGAGATGCCATAGTGGCTGGCGGTCTCGGCGAGCACCGGCAGTACCCCGAAGTAGAAGGCGTCGTTGGACATCAAGAAGGTGAACGGCAGCCCGAGCAGGGCGGTGATCGGTGCCAGATAGGGGCCCATCGACGGGGGGATCACGCTGATCAGCGATGTCGACATCGCCTCGACCATGCCGGTGCCGCCGAGAATGCCGGTGAACACGCCTGCGGCGAAGATGATCGAGACCACCGCCAGTACGCTGGGCGCGTAGCTATCGATCCGCGCTTTCTGCATCGCCAGGCTCGGGTAGTTGACCACCATCGCGATACAGAAACCGATCATGAACAGGATCGGCAGCGGCAGTATGCCGCTGATCAGCGCGGCCATCAGCCCGAGCGTCAGCAGGCCATTGAACCACAGAAGCTTCGGCCGGCGTGCGTGCTCGTCGGGGGAGACGAACACCTCGGTGTCGTTCTCCACCAGGCGCTCCTTGAGCACGCCGAGGCGCTTGCGCTCGCGCAGGCCGAACAGGCTGGCGAGCAGGAACAGCCAGGCGATCGCCGCCACCATCGGCAGGATCATCGGCACGAAGATGTCGGCCGGGTCGAGCGAGAGCGCACTCGCCGCGCGCGCGGTCGGGCCGCCCCAAGGGGTGAGGTTCATCACGCCGCTGGCGAGCATGAAAAGACAGGTCATGATCAGCGGATTGATGCCGAGGCGCTTGTAGAGCGGCAGCATCGCCGCGCAGCAGATCATGTAGGTGGTCGAGCCATCGCCGTCGAGCGAGACCAGCAGCGCCAGCGCCACCGAGCCGATCACCACCTTGAGCGGGTCGCCCTTGACCAGCTTGAGAATCAGCCGCACCGGGTGATCGAAAAGGCCGGTGTCGATCATGATCCCGAAGTAGAGGATCGCGAACATCAGCAGCACCCCGGTGGGGGCGATGTTGCGGATGCCATCGAGCATCATCGCGCCGAGCTCTCCGCCGGCGCCTGCGAGCAGGCCGAAGATGATCGGCACCAGGATCAGCGCGAGCACGGGGGTCAGCCGCTTGCTCATGATCAGATACATGAAGGAAGCGACCATGCCAAAGCCAAGCGTCGTCAACATCTCACGGTTCTCCAAATCGAAGGGGAAGCGATGCGCATCTTTTTGATCTTCTATTCGGCATCGTTGAATCGCCGCATGCGCTCTAGAGCGGCGTTCGGGGCGAGGACGGAGGAACCCTAATCGATGCTCGGTCGAGGCGATACGGGCGCGGACGCCAATCTGTGTTGTGCTTTGGTAGGGGGGATTTTTGTGACTAAATAAAGTGGTTTTTTGCCCGCTATTCGCAGTCCGATTAACTTGAATATAATCTTTGCTTGGTCCCGTTGTGGTATTGGAGGTTCGAAAAGGACGCCCGTATCCGCTCGGGCTACCGCTCGCCGGTAGCCACCTCGATGCACTCCGCGGTCAGCTCGCCCAGCCACGCGATCTCCTCCTCGCTGATCACATAGGGCGGCATCCAATAGATCACGCTGCCGAGCGGGCGCAGCAGCGCGCCTCGCGACAGCGCATGCTGGAACACCTTCAGGCCGCGGCGCTGCTGCCAGGGGTAAGGGGTCATCGTTGCCTTGTCGGCGACCATCTCGATCGCCACCACCATGCCGGTCTGGCGCACGTCGCCGACCTGGGGGTGATCGCGCAGCGGGGCGCTCGCCCGGGCCATCGCCGCGCTCTTGGCCCGATTGGTCTCGATCACCTGGTCGCGCTCGAGAAGCTCGAGCGTCGCTAGCGCCGCCGCGCAGGCGAGTGGGTTGCCGGTGTAGCTGTGCGAGTGGAGAAAGGCACGCATCCGCTCGTAGTCGTCGTAGAAGGCGTCGAATACCTGGTCGGTGGTCATCACCACCGACAGCGGCAGGTAGCCGCCGGTGAGCGCCTTGGACAGGCAAAGGTAGTCCGGGCTGACCCCCGCCTGCTCGGCGGCGAAGAGCGTGCCGGTGCGACCGAAGCCGACTGCGATCTCATCGAAGATCAGCTGCACGCCTTGGCGGTCGCAGGCCTCGCGCAGCCGCCGCAGGTAGCCGGGTGGATACATCCGCATGCCGCCCGCGCACTGGATCAACGGCTCGAGGATCACCGCGGCGAGCTCGTCGGCGTGCTCGGCGAGCGCCGCCTCCATTGGTGCGAACATCGTCTCGGCGTGGGCCTCCCACTGCTCGCGCGGCAGGCCGAAGCAGTCCGGCGTCGGCACCTTGATCACATCGAGCAGCAGCGCGCGGTAGGTGTCGGTGTAGAGGCCGACGTCGCTGACCGAGAGCGCGCCGAGGGTCTCGCCGTGGTAGCCGTTGGCGATGGTCAGGAAGCGGCGCTTCTCGGGGCGGCCGCAGTTGCGCCAATAGTGGAAGCTCATCTTCAGCGCGATCTCGATCGCGGCCGAGCCGCTGTCGGCGTAGAAGCAGTGGCCGAGGCCCGGCGGCGCGAGCTCGGCGAGGCGCTCGGAGAGCTCGATCACCGGACGATGAGTGAAGCCGGAGAGAATCACGTGCTCGAGCTCATCGAGCTGGGCCTTGACCCGGGCGTTGATCTCGGGATTGGCGTGGCCGAGCACGTTGACCCACCACGAGCTCACCGCGTCGAGGTACCGCTTGCCGTCGAAATCCTCGAGCCACACGCCACGGCCGCGGCGGATCGGCACCATCGGCAGGCGCTCATGGTCCTTCATCTGGGTGCAGGGGTGCCATACCGCGCGCAGGTCGCGTTCGGTCCACTGGGCGTTGAGGCTCATTCGGCTCTCCTCGGCGCTGCCTCGAGCAGAGGCGTCAGGGTGAGATGGGCGGCGACGGCGGCGGGAGTCGGGGCGTCCAGGTGCGGTACCACGCCGAGGCAGGGAGCGGGCAGCCAGTGGGCGAGGCTCGCCAGGTTGGCGTCCAGACGGGACGCTTGCGGCGCGGACGCCATGCCTGGGTCGACGAGGTTGGCGACCCAGCCGGCGACGCGCAGACCGTCGGCCTCGATCGCCTCGAAGCTGAGTCGGGCGTGGTTGAGCGCGCCGAGGCGCACGCCGACCACCAGGATGACGTCGAGATCCAGCGTCTGCGCCAGGTTGGCCAGGGTATGACGATCGTCGATCGGCACTCGCCAGCCGCCGGCGCCCTCGATCAAGCTGAAGTCGGCCCGCTGTGCGAGCAGCGCGCGCATCGGCGCGGCCACCGCAGCCAGAGACAGAGCCGCTCCCGCCTCTTGGGCGGCGATGTGCGGCGCGATCGCCGGGGCGAAGGTGAATGGGTTGACCATGGCATAGGGCAGGCGCGGCCGGCATTCGGCGGCGAGCGCCAGGGCGTCGTCGTTGCGCAGGCCCTCGGCGTATCGTTCGGCTCCTGAGGCGAGCGGCTTGCCGGCGGCGGTGGAGAGGCCGCGGGCGCGGGCGAGGTGGAGCAGCGCACAGGCGATCCGGGTCTTGCCGACGTCTGTGTCGGTGCCGGTGACGAAATAGGCGTGATGGGACATGGCTTGGCTCAATCGGGCTTGCGCAGGATGATGAAATGGGTGTCGTAGCTGGCCGGTACGCCTTCGGGATAGCGAAGGCCGGCTAGCCGTTCCAGGGCGACGAGTCGGCTGCGGCCGCCGAGGCCGGCTGCGCGGGCATGTAGGTGAGGGTGGGTGGGATATGCCAGATGGTGCGCGCCGAGCTGCTTGAGCTCGCGCATCAGCGCCCAGGCGCCGGGATAGCGTCGCACATGGCGCGAACGGCGCTGGGCTTCCAGGCGCAGCGGGGCGTGCTCGAGGCAGGCCTTGAGCTTGTCCTTGGTGATGAAGCGATTGACCCGCGATGGCTGGGCGGCGTCGCGGCACAGGCGTTCGAATTCGGCGAGCGTCCGGGTTCCCAGCGTGGTGAATGCGAGCCAGCCCCCAGGGCGCAGGGTGCGCGCGGCTTCGGCGAGAAACCGCTCGAGCCCATCGAGCCACTGCACCGGCAGATTGGAGATGATCAGCTCGAAGCTTCGGTCATTGAACGGCAGCCGCTCGGCGTCGGCGCACAGCCACCGCGCCCCGGGCCGGCGGCGTCGCCCCTGCTCGAGCATCGGCATGGCCAGATCGGCACCGAACAGGTGGTCCGCCGCCACCCCGCGGGCGGCCAGCTGGTCGAGGATGAAGCCGGTGCCGCAGCCGAGATCCAGGCAACGTCCGTTCGGTGGCATCGTCACATGGCCCGAGAGCTCGTCGAGCAGCGCCAGGCCGATCTCACGCTGCAGCGCAGCGGCGTGGTCGTAGCTTGCGGCGGCGGCGGCGAAACAGGCGCCGATCCGGCGCTTCTCGCCGCTCGCCGGCGAAACCGCGGCGGGCTGGGTCACCGCTCGCGCTCCGTCGGGTTCGCCGCGATGAAGGCGCTTATCCGCTCGGCGCTGAGCGCGGCTTGATCGATCACGAAGGCGTGGCCCGCATTCTCGATCCGCATGCACGTGGCCTGGCGGGTGCAGAGCCGCTGCACCTCCTGCTGCGAGGCGAAAGGCACCAGCGCGTCGTGCTCGGCGAACAGGTAGAGCTGCGGAAGCGTAAGGGTCGAAAGCGCGGTGCGGTTATCCAGCCAGCGCAACAGCTTGAGCCCGGCGCGGGTTTCATGCAGCGATACGTCGAGCAGCGCCTGCACCAGCACCCGCGCCAGCCGTCGGGTATCGCGGCTGCCTTGGGCGGCGAGCGCACCGAAGCGACGCAGGGTGTCGTGGGGGCTGTGTTCGAGCTCGCTGGCAAAACGTTGGAAGGTCGCCGGTCGCATCGCCTGCGGCCAGTCGCTGGCGCTGAGGAAGCGGGCATTGGCGCCGAGGCCGATCACGCCGGCGAAGCGCTCGGGGCGCCTGGCTGCGAGCGCCACCGCCAGCATGCCGCCGAGCGACCAGCCGCCGATCCAGGTGGGACGCGGGTCCTCGCGGCTGTCGTCGAGGCCCAGCGCCAGGCCCAGCGCTTCGAGCCAGACCTCCGGGCGGGCGTGCCCGTAGGGCGGCAACTCTGGGGTCTCGACCTCGAGCCAGCCCGCCGCGCGCTCGAGGCTCGCGGCGAGAGGGGCCAGCGCTCGCGGGCCGATCGCCCAGCCGGGCAGTAGAATCAGGCGCTGTGGATGCATCACGGCTTCTCCGTCAGCGGGTTGAGACCGAGAGCGCGGCGGTGGTGAACGATCCGCTCGACCAGCTGCTCGATCTGGTCGGCGCGGTGTCGCGCACTGAGCGTGATACGAAGCCTCGAGCCGCCGAGCGGTACGGTCGGCGGGCGAATCGCGCCGACCCGAGTGCCATCCTGCGCCAGCGCCTGGGCCAGTGCCATCGTCGCGCGCTCATCGCCGATCGGCAGCGGCTGGATCGGTGTGGTGCTGGGCGCGAGCGTAAGGCCAGCCGCCTGGGCCATCTTGCGCAGATGGGCAATGTTGGCGCCGAGCCGCTGGCGGTGCTCCGGCTCGGTGGTGATGATCCTCGCGGCCTCGAGCGCGCCATTCGCCAGCGCCGGGGCGAGCCCGGTGGAGTAGACGTAGGGGCGGGCGAACTGGATCAGTGCATCGATCAGGCTCTCGCTGCCGGCGACGAAGGCACCCTGAACGCCGAATGCCTTGCTCAGCGTGCCGACCAGCACCGGCACCTGCTCGAGGGAAAGCCCGGCGGCGCTCGCTGCACCGCCTCCGCGCGGACCGAGCACGCCGACGCCGTGGGCGTCGTCGATCACGAGCCAGGCACCGTGGGCGCGGCTGACCCGGGCGAGCTCGGCGAGCGGGGCGATGTCGCCATCCATGCTGAACACCGCATCGCTGACCACCAGCCGCGCCCCCGTCCCCTTCGTGCGCGACAGGCGGGCGTCGAGGTCGCCGGCATCGGCATGCAGGAAGCGTTCGAGCCGGGCGCCGCTCAGCCGGCTGCCATCGAGTAGCGAGGCGTGGTTGAGCCGGTCGTGGAACGTGTGGTCTCCGCGTCCGGCCAGCGCGCCGATCACTCCGAGGTTGGCCTGGAAGCCGCTGGGAAAGAGCAGAGCGCGTGGACGATCCAGCAGTTCGGCGAGCGCCGCCTCCAGCCGCTCGTGGATCTTGAGCTGGCCGCCTATCAATGGAGATGCCGTGGCTCCGGCGCCATAGCGGCGCGCCCCCTCGGCCAGCGCCTGGTGCAGGCGCGGGTCGAGGGCGAGGCCGAGATAGTCGTTGCCGGCGAAGTCGAGGGTACGCTCGGGCAGTTCGCGCACCGTGCGGCAGCGATGACGCCCGCTTGCATGGCGCTGCTGCAGGCGCGTGGAGAGATGGGCGTCGAGGCTTGCCGACATGTTCAACGTGGCGTCCTCAACGTGCCGCCGCATCGACGCTCAGCTCGGCGACTCGCTGGGCACCGAGGGTCTGCTGGATCGCCAGGTCGAGGGTGTCGTCATCGAACGCCTCGCGCCGCTCGGGATGCAGGCCCAGGCGTTCGAACAGCCGCTGGTCGCGGCTCGCCTGCGGATTGGTCGTGGTCAATAGGCGCTCGCCATAGAAAATCGAGTTCGCCCCGGCGTGGAAGGTCAGCGCCTGGAGCTCATCGGACATCTGTTCACGCCCGGCTGAGAGCCGTACGTGGGAGCGCGGCATCAGGATGCGGGCGGCGGCCACGGTACGCACGAATTCGAACGGGTCGAGATCCTCGGCATGCTCGAGCGGGGTGCCCTTGACCTTGACCAGCATGTTGATCGGCACGCTCTCCGGATGTACCGGCAGGTTGGCCAGCTGCTGCAGCAGCCCCGCGCGGTCTCGTATCGACTCACCCATGCCGAGGATCCCGCCGGCGCAGATCTTCATCCCCGCATCGCGTACGTGGTCGAGCGTCTCGAGGCGCTCGGCGTAGGTCCGGGTGGTGATGATGCTGGCGTAGAACTCAGGCGAGGTGTCGAGATTGTGGTTGTAGTAATCGAGGCCGGCATCGGCGAGCGCGCGTGCCTTGTCGGCATCGAGCCGGCCGAGGGTCATGCAGGTCTCGAGCCCGAGGGCGCGTACTCCTTTGACCATCTCGATCACGTAGGGCATGTCGCGGGCGCTGGGGTGCTTCCACGCCGCGCCCATGCAGAAACGAGTGGCACCGGCCGCCTTGGCCTGGCGCGCCTCTTCGAGCACGCGCTCGACCGCCATCAGTTTTTCGCGGCTGAGGCCGGTGTTGTAGTGCCCCGACTGCGGGCAGTACTTGCAATCCTCCGGGCAGGCGCCGGTCTTGATCGACAGCAGGGTGGACACCTGCACCGCATTGGGGTCGAAGTGCGCACGATGCACGCGCTGGGCGTCGAACAGCAGGTCGTTGAACGGGCGCGTGAGCAGTGCCTCGATCTCATCGCGTCGCCAATCGTGTCTGGGCTCGGTCATGGAATTCGCTTTTTATCGAAGGGAAGGCGGTCACAGTTTCTCGATTCGATCGTGAATATGTCAACCTTGTCAGGTGTATTTGGTTTACATCTACATTTCGACTCGCCTGGTAACGCTCTCGCTATGTTGGCGGAGAGGGAAAAAGGCTAATCTCGTCAACTTGGAAACCGACTTGTATCGAAGGACTTGCGACCTTGAGTGACTGGATGGGCAGTGATCCCACGGGCGTTGTCCTGCACCTCGCCACGGCGTGGCTCGCAGGCAGCCTGATTGGGCTGGAACGTAGCTTTCACGGTCGTCCGGCGGGGTTTCGCACCCATGCGCTGGTGTGTATCTCCTCTTCGCTTCTGACGCTGATCACCACCTACCAGGCCGAATGGCTGCCGAGTGGGATGGTCGGTCACGTCCAGACCGACCCGACCCGCATGGCCCAGGGGATCATGACCGGGATCGGCTTCCTCGGTGCCGGGGTGATCCTCAAGGAGGGACTGACCGTGCGCGGGCTGACCACCGCCGCGTCGATCTGGATCACCGCCTCGATAGGTATCCTCTTCGGCATCGGCTTCTGGTGGCCGGCGGTGCTGACCACGGTCGCGACGCTGGTGACGCTGGCGCTGTTTCGCCAGGTCGAGTCGCGCATGCGCAGCCAGATGTTCGCCACTCACACCCTGCGCTTTCCGGCCAGCAGCACGCCGGACGAGAAGTTCGTCCGCACGCTGATCGAGTCGTACGGTTGCCGGGTGCTGAGCATCAGCTACCATCTCAGCCATTCCACCGAGACCTTCGAGTACCAAATGATGCTGCGCTCGTATTCGCGCGACAATTTCACCCGGCTCAGCGAACGGCTTCTCAGTCTCGAGCACTTGGTCGGTTTTCGCCTGACCCCGGTCGCCGGTTAAGGAGCGCACTTGAGTATTCGATTGATCCTCAACGGCAAGTCATCGGACCAGCCTAAGCTGCGCAAGATGGTGACCCGGCTACGCAAGCAGGGTATCGGTGTCGACGTTCGCGTCACCTGGGAAGGCAGCGACATCGAGGATTTCATCCATCAGGCCAGCGCCAACGGGGTCGAGCGGGTGATCGTCGGCGGCGGTGACGGCACCCTCCACGGCGCCGCCAACGCACTGATGAAGCTGCCGCTCGGGCGTCGCCCCGCGCTCGGAGTGATTCCGCTCGGTACCGCCAACGACTTCGCCCGTGCGGCGGGTATTCCGCTGGAACCCACCGAGGCGTTCTCCTTCTCGGTACGCGAGAACGCCTATCCGATCGACCTGGGCAAGATCGGCGACGCCTACTTCATCAATGTGGTGTCCGGCGGCTTCGGTGCCTCGGTCACCGCGAGCACCCCGGCGATCCTCAAGCGGATGCTCGGCGGCGGGGCGTATTCCCTGGTCGGTGCGGCACGCATCCTGAGCTTCTCGCCCTACGAAGGGCGGTTGAGAATGCCGGGTTACGAAGGCAAGGCCGCGATGGTGGTGATCGCGATCGGCAACGGTCGCCAGGCCGGCGGCTCGCAGGAGCTGGCACCGAAGGCCTTCATCGACGATGGTCTGCTCGACGTGCTGGTGATCGATGCCTTCCGGCTGCGCGACGTGCCCCGGCTGGTACGCGAGCTGGAGCAGCTTTCCGGGCGTGGCGACCTGGTGCGTTATTTCCAGGTGCCTTGGCTCGAGATCGAGTGCGAGCAGTCGCTGCCGGTGACTCTCGACGGCGAGATGCGCGAGATCAAGCAGGCCCGCATCGAAGTGGTGCCGAAAGCGATCGAGGTGGTGCTGCCGGAAGACAGCAAGCTGCTCGAACGCAATGGTACGCATGCCCTGGTCGGCAGCGACGAGTGATCACTGGCGGAGGTATGAATGGACACTTTCATGCAAGCGGCTTTCGATGAGGCGCTCAAGGGCTACGAGGCTGGTGGTGTACCGATCGGATCGGTGATCGTCCACCAGGGCAAGATCATCGGCCGCGGACACAACCAGCGGATGCAAAATGGCAGTCCCATCCTGCACGGTGAAATGGCCGCGCTCGAGGACGCCGGGCGGCAGTCAGCTTCGGTTTACCGAGACAGCGTAATCTACACCACGCTCTCGCCGTGCTCGATGTGCGCTGGAGCGATCGAGCTCTACGGCTTCCCCAAGGTAGTGGTCGGCGAGAATCGAAACTTCCTCGGGCAGGAGCAGCGCCTGCGCGATGCAGGCGTCGAGGTGAGCGTCTTGCAGGACGAGCAGTGTATCGAGCTGATGGCGAGGTTCATTCGCGAGCACCCTGAAGTGTGGAATGAAGATATCGGCGAGTGATGATCCCGGTGCTGGGCGAGATCGATTCGAGGTGCATGGATACAAAACGTATTGCGCCTTTACTTGCCCCGAGTTAGTGCCTCTGCTGCAATGTAAGGCGTTCTGTGATCACTATTTGGGCATAACGGTAGGATACGCAATGACAAGGAGGCGGAACGTGAGCAGGAAGACTCTCGCTTTTGCAGGCATCACGCTGGTGGCAGCGCTTGGCCTCACGGCCTGTGGCGGTGGCGATGACGATGCGCCGCCGGTCGATCAGGCGCCGTCTGGTAGCACACCGGCCCCGACCGAGCAGACCATGCCGCCGGAAACCACGGCGCCTCCGGCTCCGGAGACCACCGCTCCGCCGAGCAGCGACAGCCCGACGCCCGGTGGCGACGCGACCCAGGAGCCCATGCCTGAGTCGACCCCCGATGACGCCGGCAGTGTGCCAGAGGCGGACCCGCAGTCGGGTACCCTCGAAGGTGACGTCGATGGCGGTGCTTCCTCGGAAGACGACACCACCACCACGCCCTAGCGTTATAGGATGAGCGGGGGGGGGGCGGGGCGCTGCAAGGCAGCTCCGGTCCGCTCTTCGGTCCCCGGCGGGAGGGTGCGCCGTCGGGGGACTTATGACGGAGCGATACGAAAAAAGCCCGCTCTGATGAGCGGGCTTTCGATGTTCTTGCCGGCGCTAGGAGAGCCGGGCGATCAAGCGTCGCTTAGTTGACGACCTTGATGTTGGCTGCCTGAAGACCCTTCTTGCCTTGAGTGACGTCGAAGGAGACTTTCTGGCCATCCTGAAGGGACTTGAAGCCTTCAGCCTGGATTTCGGAGAAGTGAGCGAACAGGTCGTCACCGCCGTCGTCCGGGGAGATGAAGCCGTAGCCTTTGGTGTCATTGAACCACTTGACAGTACCAGTTGCCATGTCGATTTCCTTACATACCTGAGTAATGAACGAGCCTGGGCTCGATATTGCGTGGGGCTTATCAGGGGGGAATGACGCTCGGAAATCGAAAGATCGACCGCTACCAACGACATCCAACCTGCAAACCTACGCTCGCAGGATGCGTCAGTGGCAGGCAAAGCGTCAAGTCGATTCTTTGCCACCGCCACCTAGCCCCGCCAGAGCAACATAGAGCGAAATTCGACCCAGGTCCATAGCCAGGAGATGACGAAATCTCCCTTTGGGCTGCGTGTTCGGTTCAATCTTCCTCCCGCGCGTTGCAGCCCCGGCGGTGGTTGGCCGCGAGATGATGCCGGCGCGTGGAGACACTCATGCAAAGTTCTGATAAAGAAAGAAGAGGAGGCGCCGCGAAAGCCGAATCGCGATACCCTCTTGCGCGTAGCGCATTCGCTACCCCTACTTCGCCGGAGTCGTCGATGAGCCAGAGACTACCCCATCGTTTCGACCTCGCAGTCTCACCCTTCATCCTGCCCAGAGGTTGGCGCCGGGCGGAGGGGGAAGAGGATGCCGAGTTCGCCTGTCGGCTGGTGGAACGCACCATGTCACCCTATTGGGCGCGCCGGCAGATGCGCTTCAGTCCGAAAATGTTCATGCAGCAGTGGCAGGGGCTGGATGCGCTGATCCTCGAGCATCACGGCGTGCCATCCGGCGTGATCGCTTGGGACATCAAGGGCGAGTACGCCTATCTGCGCGAGCTGCACCTGAGCGAAGCGGTGCGCGGGCAGGGGCGTGGACGGTTGATCCTCGAGGCGTGGATCGCGCGTCGGCGCAGCGAAGGGGTGCACGGCCTGCGGCTCAAGGTCTTCGCCGAGAACCCTGCCCGCGAGCTCTACGCTCGGGTCGGTTTCGACGTGTCCGGAGGCGACCCGGACATCGAGGGGCTGCTCGACATGCAGCGAACGGTCTGATCGGAACGGAAAGGGGCGCGAGCGCCTGGGCGTTCGCCATCCCGTGGTGTAAAGAGTGTCGCGTGCCCGTATCCAGCAGCGATACGGGGATGTCATCAAGCTTTGGGAGTCACGATGGGTTATTCCGCTTCTCCAACACTCAACGACACGCACAGCAAACTGCTGGGCTATCTGCTGTGGCTGTTCGGCTTCACCGGGGCGCATCGCTTCTACTACGGCAAGCCCGTCACCGGAACGATATGGTTCTTCACCTTCGGCCTGTTCCTGATCGGCTGGATCATCGACCTGTTCTTGATCCACCGGATGGACCGCGAGGCCGATCTTCGCTTCCGCAGTGGCCGGATCAACTTCTCGCTGGCTTGGGTGCTGCTCACGTTCACCGGCATCTTCGGCCTGCACCGCATGTACATGGGCAAATGGGTGACCGGGGTGATCTATCTGCTCACCGGCGGGCTGTTCCTGCTCGGCGTGCTCTATGACTTCTGGACCCTGAACGACCAGATATCGATGCGCAACGTGCGCAAGAGCTATGGCAGCTCGCTGCGCTGAGCCGCTATCGGCGCGACGGCGCAGGGTATAGACTCGATGCTTGGATGGGGGTGCGCGTCTCGTTCGGCGCGCTGAGAGTGCTCGGCACAACCCCTTGAACCTGATCCGGCTGAATACCGGCGGAGGGAATCCAGCGCTGATCGAATCACCGCGCCCCTCGCTCGAGCCGCTCGCATCACGAGGTCGTCGCGCGCCCCCATGGTCCCCGTTGTTCCCCCCGCTGAAATCCTGCGTATTTCCCAAGCCTCGCTGTGCTTCGCCGGCGATCGACCGCTGTTCGAGGCGCTTTCGCTGTCGCTGCCCGGACGCGGCTGGACCTGCCTGATGGGGCGCAGCGGCTGCGGCAAGAGCAGCCTGCTGCGGATGGTCGCCGGCCTGCCGGTGGAGGTCGGTCGCCAAGGCCATGCGCACATCGAGCGGCGCAACGGCGAGGGAGGAGAACTCTCGGTACCGATCGCGTGGATGCCCCAGCGCGACATGCTGATGCCCTGGCGCCGGGCGGTCGAAAACGTCGCCGTCGGCGCTGCACTGCGCGGCCAGCGTTGGAGCGATGCACGCGAGCGTGCCGAGGCGCTGCTCGAGCGCGTCGGTCTGGCCGGCCTGGGCGCGCGCTGGCCGGACAGCCTCTCGGGGGGCCAGCGCCAGCGGGTGGCGCTGGCGCGTACGCTGTTCGAGGCCGGTGGCGTGGTGCTGATGGATGAGCCCTTCTCGGCGCTGGACGCGCTGACCCGCCTCGAACTGCAGGACCTCGCGGCCGAGGTGCTGGCCGAGCAGAGCGTGCTGCTGGTCACCCATGATCCGCTCGAGGCGCTGCGTCTCGCCGATACCTTGTACGTGTTCGGCGCCGACGCCCGGCTCCATGCCATGGCGCTGCCGCCCGGCGATCCGCCCCGCACGCCGGGCGACGTCGCGGTGGCCGGGGTACAGGCCGCGCTGTTCGAGCGACTGCGCGGCACCGGCGGGGAGCGTACCGATGCGTGAGCCTGAACGCGGCGCGCTGATCTGGGCGCCGGTCACGATCTTGGTGCTGCTGCTCGCCTGGCAGCTGCTGGTCATGCTGCTGCGTCCGCCGGCCTATCTGCTGCCCGATCCGCTGAGCGTATTCGAGACTCTGATCGCGCGGATCTCGCTGATCGCGCCCCATGCCTGGGTCACGCTGGTCGAGATGCTGCTCGGCCTCGCGGTGGGGGTCAGCGGTGGTGTGCTCACCGCGCTCGCCCTGGCCTCCAGCGCGCTGCTGCGACGTCCGCTGCTGCCGCTCTTGATCGCCTCCCAGGCGGTCCCGCTGTTCGCCCTGGCGCCGTTGATGATGCTGTGGTTCGGCTACGGTATGACGCCGAAAGTGCTGATGGCGGCGCTGATCATCTACTTTCCGGTGGCCTCGACCTGCTACGACGGCCTGCGCCAGACCGAGCGCGGTTGGCTCGACCTGGCATTGATCATGCGCGCGAGCCCTCTGCGCATCATGCTGCTGGTGCGCCTGCCCGCGGCGCTGCCGTCGTTCTGCTCCGGCCTACGCCTGGCGGCGATCTGCGCACCGATCGGCGCGGTGATCGGCGAGTGGGCTGGAGCCAGCGCCGGGCTCGGTTACCTGATGATCCAGGCCAACGCGCAGATGCAGACCGCGCTGATGTTCGCGGCGCTGCTGGTGCTGATCGTCTTCGCCCTGCTGCTCTACGCGGCGACCGAGCTGGTCGCCAGGTGGCTGCTGCCCTGGCGGGCGGTCAGCCATCGCTGAGCCATCGCCGCCGCCGCGCTTTGCTGCGTTCAACCACGAGGACGTTTCGATGAAACCCGCTACCACCTTCACGCGCTTCGCCCGCTGGCCGCTGACCCGGGTCTGCGCGCTGCTCTTCGCCATCGCCGCGGCGCCGGGCTGGGCGGCCGATGCGCCACCCACGCCGCTGCACCTGATGCTCGACTGGTACGTCAATCCGGACCATGCGCCGCTGGTCATCGCCGAGCAGCGTGGCTTGTTCGCCCGGCACGGGCTCGAGGTGACCATCGATGCGCCGGGCGATCCCTCCACGCCTGGGCGTCTCGCCGCGGCGGGCCAGGTGGACGTAGCGATCGGCTACCAGCCGCAGCTGCACCTCGAGGTCGATCAAGGCCTGCCGCTCAAGCGCATCGGTACGCTGGTCGCCACTCCGCTGAATACCGTGATGGTGCGTGCCGACAGCGGTATCGAGAACCTCGCCGGGCTTCGCGGCAGGCGCATCGGCTATTCGGTGGCGGGAGTGGAACAGGCGCTGCTGAGCACGATGCTCGAGCAGGCGGGGATCGGGATCGACGACGTCGAGCGGGTCAACGTCAACTTCTCGCTCGCCCCGGCGCTGCTGAGCGGCCAGGTCGATGCGGTGATCGGCGCCTACCGCAACGTCGAAGCCGCCCAGCTCGAGTCCCAAGGCGTCGAGCCGCGCAGCTTCTTCGTCGAGGAGCACGGCGTGCCGGTCTACGATGAGCTGATCTTCGTCGCCAGCCCCGCCACCATCGCTGCCAAAGGCGATGCGCTGCGCGCCTTCATCAAGGCGGTCGAGGAGGCGACGCTTTGGATCGACAACCACCCCGAGGAGGCCTGGGAGTCGTTCAGGCGCTACGACCCAAGCCTCGACAGCGAGGTCAACCAGCGTGCCTTCGAGCTCACGCTGGGGCGCTTTTCGCCCAGTCCCGCCGCGCTCGACAGCGGGCGTTATCTCGGCATGCAGCGGTTTCTGCTCGAGCACGGATTGATCGAACGCGAGCAGCCGCTCGATGCGCTCGCGGTCGATCTCAATGCCCCGGCCCCTTGATCCCTCGCCTCAGCCCGAGCGCATCGAGGCGTCGTAGTAGGCGTTGCGCTCGGCGTCGCTGAGCATCTTCACACCTTCGCTCGAGCCCTTGGCCAGGCTTTCGAAGATCGCACGATAGGCGAGCACCGCGAGCACGTACTCGCGGGTCTCGCGGAACGGGATGCTTTCGACGAACAGGTCGAACGGCTGGTTGCCATTGGCGAGCCAGCGATCGACCCGCCCGGGGCCTGCGTTGTAGGCCGCGGCGGCGGCGATGCGATTGTTCGAGTAACGATCGAGCATATCGCGAATGTAGGCCGAGCCGAACGCGACGTTGACCTCGGGATCCTCGAGGCTCTCCACCCCGGCGTACGGGATGTTGCGACGCGAACTCAAGTGGCGCGCGGTGTCCGGCATCAGCTGCATCAGTCCGCGCGCGCCGACCGGGGACTGTGCCCTTTGGTTGAAGGCGCTCTCGCGGCGGGCGATGCCCATCAGGAAGTACGGGTCGACGCCGCGAGAGGCGCCCCACTTGACGAACTCGGGCTCGAACGCATGGGGGAAGCGCCAGGCCAGGGCATCCCAGGCGCGGGCGCTGATCGAGGCCTGCACCGCGAGCTCGTACCAGCCCTGTTGGATCGCGTAGGCGGCCATCGCTTCGCTGTGGGCGTGGTCCGAGCGCTCGAGCAGCGCGACCCACTCGCTGCGGGCGAGGCCGGGTTCGTCGATCCGATAGAGCGCGGCGACGCGCTGCACTGCAGGGGTCTGCGCGACCTGCGCGATGCGTTCGGGCGGCACCGGGCGCGAGGCGTCGTTGAGCGCATAGGGGCGCCCGAGCCTGTCGGCGGCGGCGAAGGCGAAGAAATTGCGCCCTTGGGCCGCGGCCTCGAAGGCGCTGCGTGCGGTGGTCGGGTCTCCGAGCTCGGTGCTGGCGCGGCCCAGCCAGTACTGCCAGCGCGACTCGGTACGCACGCTGTCCGGCATTTTCGGCACCCAGTCGAACACCGCCTGCCAGTCGCGCGCGGCCAGTGCGTTACGTACCCGCAGCTCGTAGAGATCGTCGGCCTCGAGCCGGGGCAGGGCGCGATCGACCCATGGCTGGCTACCGGGCACGCCGCGTGCCATCGCGTAGAAAGCGAGGTCGTGCTCGATCGATCGGCGCTGCTCGGCGTCCAGGGTGGCCTGCTCGCCCAAGCGCTGCCAGGCGGCCAGCGCCGCGGCGGTATTGTCGCGGGTCAGCCGATGGAAGGTCGCGGCGAGCAGGCTCGGGCCCGCGCTGCCGTCGGGGCCGAGCCGGGCAGGGAGGGTCGCCACTTGGGAGGGATCGGCGTTCACCCGGTCGAAGGCATTGAGCGCATCGCGCCAGGCTGGGTCATCGATCAGACGGCGCAGGTGGTTGACCAGGCCGGTGCTGCCGTTCTCCCACGCCAGCATCAGCCGCGTCCAGTCGTCTTCGGTGGTCAGCGCGCCACTCGCTCGCAGCCGCTGGAACAGCGGGTCGCAAGCGTTGGGCTGGGAACTTCCGACCCGCCATAGCGCACGTCCTCCCGCCGCCGCAGCGCTCGGCTCGCGCTCCAGCAGCGCGGTGTAGTAGTAGCACTGGCGCTCGGTGCCGATCGGTTCGCCGTCGCTGACCGCGAGCAAAGCGGCGAAGTTGCCCGCCCGCCCGTAGGCGGTCTGGGCCAGGCCGCGCAGCCAGCCGGCCAGCGGGGAGTCGTCGTGGCGGGCAATGAAATCGTTGATCGATTGAGGTGCCACGTCGGGCAGGGCGTGGCGCAGGCGATGGTACTCGATGTAGCCGTCCAGCAGGTGGTCGACGCGGTCGGTGCGCTGGTCGATGCGGCTCCAGCTGCCTTGACGGGCATCGGCCAGCGCTTGGCGCATCGCCATGTCGTCGGCCTGGGCGGGGTGCGGCGCTAAGAGGCCGGCGCAGAGCGCGGTGGCGATACCGAGGCCGAGAAGGTGGCGCAGGGGCGAGGGTGGGGCGGGGGGCGTTCTGGACACATCAACTCCTGTCGTCGGACCAGGTGCGGCGGTGCACGGGCTTGCGTTTACGACGCGGGGCCCCCATCTCCATGGGTGCCTGGGGCGTTTGTTCGGCGGCGAAGATACCTTGGCCGGCTTGGCCTGCGCATAGGAGTGCACGCGATGAAACGACGAAAGTTCAACCTGTTCGGTCTGCTGGTCGGGCGCGGCAACGTGCTGCTCAGGATCGGCAAGGCGCTGCGTACGATCGTTTTGATGATGCATGACTATCTGCGCGGTGACTACCGTCCGCTACCCAAGCGGGCGATGGCGCTGCTGGTCGTGGCGCTGGTCTATCTGTTCTTTCCTTTCGATCTGGTGCCCGACTTCATCCCGTTCTGGGGGCAGCTCGACGATCTGATCATCAGCGGCTGGCTGCTGGCCAAGCTCGACGAGGATCTCGACGGCT
The DNA here is from genome assembly GCF_000621205.1 of Halotalea alkalilenta DSM 17697. Taxonomy (GTDB): domain Bacteria; phylum Pseudomonadota; class Gammaproteobacteria; order Pseudomonadales; family Halomonadaceae; genus Halotalea; species Halotalea alkalilenta. The sequence goes on from NZ_JHYY01000041.1 coordinate 28,373, forward strand.
ATCGCGCCTGGCGACGGGCGCGGGATGCGCGTCGGGACTCTTGAAAATCGCCGCGCTCGCCCCATCTTTGCGCATATTCCACCGTTGACCTAGGGACGTTTTGCAGATGTCGGCAGACCAGAAAGAGACGCTAGGATTCCAGACGGAAGTGAAGCAGCTTCTGCATCTGATGATCCATTCGCTTTACTCGAATCGCGAGATTTTCCTTCGCGAACTGATCTCCAATGCGGCGGATGCCTGCGACAAGCTTCGTTATCGCGCCCTCGATGACGATTCGCTGTTCGAAGGCGACAGCGAGCTGCGCGTGGAGATCGAGTTCGACGCCGAGGCGCGCACCGTTACCGTGCGCGACAACGGCATCGGGATGAGCCGCGAAGACGTGATCGCCAACCTCGGCACCATCGCGCGCTCCGGCACCGCCGAATTCCTCAAGCAGCTCTCCGGCGAACAGCAAAAGGATGCCAAGCTGATCGGTCAGTTCGGCGTCGGCTTCTATTCCGCCTTCATCGTCGCCGACGAGGTGACGGTGCGTACCCGGCTGGCCGGCAGCGAGCGCTCTGCGGGTACCCAGTGGGTCTCGCGCGGCGAGGGCGAGTTCACCATCGAGCCGATCGAACTCGAGCGCCACGGCACCGAGATCAAGCTCGCGCTCAAGAGCGACGCGGCGGAATTCGCCGATGAGTACCGCCTGCGCACGCTGGTGCGCAAGTACTCCGACCATATCGATCTGCCGGTGCAGATGCCGAAGGTCGAGGAGCAGGAAGGCGAAGACGGCGAGAAACGCAGCGTGGTCAGCTGGGAGACGGTCAACGAGGCCCAGGCGCTGTGGACCCGGCCGAAGAGCGAGCTCTCCGATGACGACTACAAGGCGTTCTACAAGCACATCGCCCACGACTTCACCGACCCGCTGAGCTGGAGCCACAACAAGGTCGAGGGCAAGCTCGAGTATACGAGCCTGCTCTACGTGCCCGCGCGGGCGCCGTTCGATCTCTACCAGCGCGAGGGCGTGCGCGGGCTCAAGCTCTATGTCCAGCGCGTTTTCATCATGGACGATGCGGAGCAGTTCCTGCCGCTTTACCTGCGCTTCGTCAAGGGGGTGATCGACACCCGCGACCTGTCGCTGAACGTCTCGCGCGAGATCCTCCAGCAGGACCCGCAGGTGGAGAAGCTGAAGAGCGCGCTGACCAAGCGCGTGCTCGACATGCTCAAGAAGCTGGCCAAGGAGCCCGAGCGCTACCAGGAGTTCTGGAGCCAGTTCGGCTCGGTGCTCAAGGAAGGGCCCGCTGAGGACTACGCCAACCGCGAGAAGATCGCCGAGCTTCTGCGTTTCTCCACCACCCATACCGATAGCGCAGTGCAGGACCAGTCGCTCGCCGACTACGTCGGACGCATGAAGGAAGGCCAGCAGAAGATCTACTACCTGGTCGCCGACAGCTTCAACGCCGCGCGTCACAGCCCGCATCTCGAGATCTTCCGCAAGAAAGGCATCGAAGTGCTGCTGCTCAGCGATCGCGTGGACGAGTGGCTGATGAGCCATCTTTCCGAGTTCGACGGCAAAGCGCTGGTCGATGTGGCCAAGGGCGATCTTGATCTCGGCGATGTCGAGGATGAAGAAGAGAAGAAGGCCCAGGAGGAGAGCGCCAAGGCCAAGCAGGCGCTGGTCGAACGACTCAAGGAGCAGCTCGGTGAACGCGTCGCCCAGGTGCGGGTCACCCACCGCCTGACCGACTCTCCGGCCTGCGTGGTGCTCGACGAGCACGACATGGGCTTCCAGATGCGCCGCCTGATGGAGGCCGCCGGGCAGCCGGTGCCGGAGAGCAAGCCGATCCTCGAGATCAACCCCGATCATCCGCTGATCGCGCGGCTCGAGGGGCTCGAGGGAGAGGCGTTCGGCCGCCTTGGGGAAGTGCTGCTCGACCAGGCGATCATCGCTGAAGGTGGGCAGCTGGACGATCCCGCGGCCTACGTCAAACGGCTCAACGCGCTGCTGGTCGGCTGAGCCTCGCCGGCAGGTGCCGCCGCGCCCGCGGCGGCACCTGCCGGGCGTATTTCGATGGTTGGTTCGACATCCTGGTCGGGTAGCGAGCCGCCTGCCGGGACGCGCCCGTTTCTCTTGCTAACCGACTGTGAGCGAAGGTTTTTTTCAGGTTTATATAGAACGCCGTTTTGTGTACAGATCGGCGATGCTGGGCGCAGTTGGGTGCATTTTCGCGTTGATGCTGTTAGTCTCTGCGCGACATGAACTAGAGTACATCCTCGATGACACGAACGTTTGATCCCAGGACGCTCGTGCTGACGCTCATTCTTTCGGCATTTCCTTTGCAGTTCTCGCTCGCCGCCGATAGTGAAACGAGTGGAGAAGCACTCCTCGATGACAGCGTCGTCACCAGTATGCCGGACCTGCGAGAGCAACGCGCCGGGCCGGATCGCAAGATCGCTTTCTTCAACCTGCTGATTCCGATCATCGAACGGCAGAACGCCATGGTTCGAGACGATCGTGAATTCCTGCTCGCCGCCCGCGAGCGCAATACCTGGACGCGCCCGGCCCGCGAGCGGCTCAAGCGTATCTGCGACGACTACCGGATGAACTGCGCCGATCCCCAGCGCACCGATTGGGACGAACTGCTGAGCCGGGTCGATACCTTGCCGATGCAGCTAGTGCTGGTACAGGCGATCGAGGAATCCGGCTGGGGCACCTCCCGCTTCGCGCGTGAGAGCAACAACCTCTTCGGTATGCGCTGCTTCGGTGCCGAGTGCGGCGTCGAGCAGCGCGGCACCGGCGACCGCTACCAGCAGTTCGCTTCGGTCGAGGATGGCGTCCACGCCTATTTCCTCAACCTCAACGGGCACAAGGCGTACGACAACCTGCGCAAGCAGCGCGCCGCGCTGCGCGGCCAGGGCCGCGAGGTCACCGCCGAGGCGTTGATCGCATCGCTCGGCCGCTACTCGGTGCGCGGAACCGCCTACATGGACCAGCTCCGACTGCTGCTCAACATCAACACCGACATGATCGAATCCCTGCGTGGACAGGTCGACGAGCCAGCGGCTTGAAGTCATAGCCTGAAGCGCATGTGAATCGACGCCGGCGACCGATGGTCGCCGGCGTTTTTCGTTTGACTCCCGGATGGTGCTCAGCGACGGGGCGAGTGATCCTGCGCGATGGCGGGATCGCTCGGCGTCGCAGGCCAGGTGATGCGTGCCTCTAGCCCGCCTTCGGCTCGATTGCGCAGGTGCAGCTGCGCTCGCTGCTGCTTGATCAGCGTCGCCACGATCGACAGCCCCAGCCCGCTGCCCGAGGCGCGCGGCGCCGAGCCGCGGCGAAACCGCTCGGTCACCTTGTCCAGCAGCTCGGGCTCGATGCCGCTGCCATCGTCGACCACGCAGAGCGAGGGCATGCCGTCGATGCGTTCGAGGCGGATTTCGACGCTGCCCCCGTTGGGGGTATAGCGCAGCGCATTGTCGAGCAGATTGCGCAGCAGTACGCCGACCTCGGTGGGGTCCGCGTAGATGTCGAGCCTGGTCAGGCCGCTCATCGCCAGGCGCTGGCTTCGCGCCTCGGCGAGGGGCCATAGCTCGCTGGCCAGCTGTGCGGCGATGGGATAAAGATCCACCCGGGCGGGCGCATTCGGCCGGTGGCGGTCGAGCCGTGCGAGCGTCAAAAGCTGGTCGACCACGCGCTGCAGCCGTTCGATACCGAGGCGCGCTTTGTCGAACGAGTCCTCGCTCTGTACGCCGTCGCTCGCGCGGGCGTTGTCGAGATGGATCTTCAGCGCCGCCAGCGGCGTGCGCAGCTCGTGGGCGGCGTCGGCGGTGAACCTGCGCTCGCGCTCGAGCGCCTCGCGCAGTCGCTCGATGAAGGCGTTGAGCGCATTGTGCAACCCGGCGAGTTCGCGTGGAACCTCGCCTTCGATCGGCGAAAGATCCTGGTCATGGCGGCGCGACAGCTGGCGGGAAAGATTGCCGAGCGGCGACATCCCATGGCGGATGACGAAATAGATCAGGATCGCGGCGAGCATCACGCTGATCGCATCGGGCAGGGTATTGCCGAAGGCGATCTTGCGCGACAGCAGGGTCTGGAAGCGTTCGCGCAGCCCGATCGAGACCCATATCCGGCTCGCCTCGTCGTAGCGGGTATAGACCCGCCAGCTGTGGTCCTGGTAGTCGACCCAGGCATAGCCAGTCCGCTGGGGGGCGGGGAAGGGCGGATCGGCGCTCCAGCTGCCGCTGAGCAAGCGCGGAGTACCGTCGTCGTTCCAGAATCCCAGCGCGAGCACCGGCTCGTCGGGAGAGGGCTGGTCGGGATCGGCTGCGTCGTCGTCGAGGCGGCCATGGGACATCGTCAGCGAATAGAAGCGCGCGATGTTCTCCCGATCGGTGAGCTGGTCGGCGATCCGCTGGTACTCCTGCGCACTCGTCTCGGCAGTGGTCATGCCGGTGACGATACGCCCGAGCATCGACAGCTGGGCATCGAAGATCTCATCCATCTCGTCGTCGATGATGACGTAGGAGACTACCAGCGAGGCGGCGGAGCTGGCGAACAGGATCACCAGGATCGCTCGGGTCAGGTAGCGACGGATCGAACCGATGCCGCGCCGCCTTTCGCTGCGCGGCTTCCCGCTCACCGGGCGTTGTCCTCCAGCCGGTAGCCGATCCCGCGCAGGGTGACGATCAGCTCAGGAGCGAGCTTCTTGCGCAGATGGTGGATGTGCACCTCGAGCGCGTTGGACTCCACCTCGTCGTCCCAGCCATAGAGCAGCTGCTCCAGGTGAGGGCGGGTGAGCACCTGGCCTGCATTGTTGGCAAGCTCCAGCAGCAGGGCGTATTCACGCCGCCCGAGCTTGACCGGCTTGTCCTTCCAGGTCACTTCGTGGCGCGACTCATCGATGGTCAGGTCGTTGACGGTGAGCACCTGGGTGGTCCGCCCGACCGCGCGGCGCATCACCATCCGCAGCCGTGCCAGCAGCTCCTCGAGTTCGAACGGCTTGAGCACGTAGTCGTCGGCGCCCGCGTCGAGCCCCATCACCTTGTCATCGAGACTGTCCCTCGCGGTGAGGATCACCACCGGCAGCGATTGGCTTTCACGCAGCCGGCGCAGCACTTCCATGCCATCCATGCCCGGCAGGCCGAGATCCAGCACTACCGCGCCGAATTCGCCCTGCGTCAGAGCCTCCAGCGCGCTGGCCCCATCGTGCAGCCATTCGACCTGGTAGCCCTCGCGCTTGAGCGCGGTCTCGACGCCGTCACCCAAGAGTGGATCGTCTTCGACGAGTAGAATTCTCATCTGTTTCCCTTTTGTCTTGTCCTATGGTCGAGCAAGCATCGCTATCGCTCGTCGATTGCTGGGCCATGGCCCCGCGCCTGGGTATCCGTACCAAGATTCGGATGCTACTGCGTCCATCATGCGCCATCCATCGACATAGTCGCGTGCTTCGATGGCGCCGATCTGGATGATGCCCGATTGTACCGGGCGGCCATCGCCCTCATTGTCTATCCAAAGCGCTGGCCGTCGACCCCGCGATCAGCGGCGAAGCCTTGATTCGACCGCATGCGAGCGCTGGGGTTCGCCGCCAGCTATGATGCAGGCTTCGGGCCAAGTGGAAAGGGCCTCGGGAGGTAGGGCAATGACAGGGTATCAGCGAGAGCACGGTGATGGAGCCGGGCTGGACGCGGGTCTCGAAGGCTTCGCTGCGTGTTTCGACAATCGCTATGCGCGGCTGCCGGCGCATTTCTTCACCCGGGTCGCACCGACGCCGCGCAAGGGCACTCGACTGCTCGACGTCAGCCCGGGCTGTCTGGCGCTGCTGGGCCTCGACGCCGACCGGCCGGGAGCCGAAGCGCTCACCGCGCTGCTCGGTGGCGAGCGGCTGTGGCCGGGGATGGATCCGATCGCGCAGAAGTACACCGGTCACCAGTTCGGCATCTACAACCCGTCGCTCGGCGACGGCCGCGGCCTGCTGCTCGGTGAGTGGCTGGCACCCGACGGCGCACGTTTCGACCTCCATCTCAAAGGCGCAGGCGTTACCCCCTATTCACGCTTCGCCGATGGCCAGGCGGTGCTGCGCTCCTCGCTGCGCGAGTACCTGGCCAGCGAGGCGATGGCCGCGCTCGGGGTGCCGACCAGCCGCGCGCTGGCCGTGGCGGTCAACCAGGAGCGGGTGCGCCGTGAGCGCTGGGAGCCGGGGGCGACGCTTTTGCGGGTGGCGCCGAGCCACGTCCGCTTCGGTCATTTCGAATGGCTGGCCTTCGGCGGCGACCAGCCCGGCCTGCGCAAGCTGATCGACTACGTGATCGATGGCCATTGGCCGCATCTGCGCGAGTACGAGTCGCCGACCGCGGCGATGTTCGACGAAGTCGTCGCCGCCACCGCCGAGATGATCGCCGCCTGGCAGGCTTATGGCTTCGTCCACGGGGTGATGAACACCGACAACATGTCGATCCTCGGGCTCACCTTCGACTATGGCCCCTTCGCCTTCCAGGACGCCTTCGATCCGGCTTTCAACCCCAACCACACCGACCAGGAAGGACGTTATTCCTATGCCGAGCAGCCCTCGGTCGGGCTTTGGAATCTCAGCCGGCTGGCGTCGGCGCTGCTCGGGCCGATCGGCGAAGAGCTCGGCGGCGAGGAGCGCGCTCGCGATGCGCTCGCCGGCGCCTTGGAGCGCTACGGCGAGCGGCTCAACCTGCGCTATGGCGAGCGTATGCGCGCACGGCTCGGGCTCGAGCTCGAGCAGCCCGGCGACCCTCGGCTCTTGGGCGACTTCCTCGCCCTGCTGCAGGCCGGACGATGCGATTATCAACTCTGCTTTCGTGCACTCGCCGACTGGCATGGCGATGAGCCTGGCGAGCGGCTCAGGGCCGCGCTCGGCGACGGCGCGGCGAGCCGCGACTGGCTTTCGCGCTATCGTGATCGGCTCGCCATGGAGACCCGCGCCGAGTCTGCCCGGATCGCCGCGATGGATGCGGTCAACCCACTCTATGTGCTCAGGACTCATCTGGCCCAGCGTGCGATCGAGGCGATCGAAACCTCGGCGGACACCGCCGAGCTCGTGCGCCTGCGTGCCTGCCTGAGCGCGCCCTTCACCCCCCAACCTGGCGCCGAGGCGTATGCCTCGGCGCCTCCCGCGGGCGCTCCGGTTTGCCTGTCGTGCTCATCTTGAGCGCGCAGGCAGTGCGCTCCGGTCGATGATGACGATGGAAACGAGTCGATGAGCAAAGAGACTTTACGGGTCGCGGTCCTCGGCGGCGGCAGCTTCGGCACCGCGCTGGCGAGCATCGCTTCGGTGGGCGGCGCCACCGTGCGCCAGTGGATGCGCGATGCGTCGCTGGTCGAGCGGATCAACCGCGAGCGGCGCAACGACCGCTATCTGCCCGACTTCGAGATCGACCCCGGCGTGGTCGCCTCGACCGAGCTCGAGTTCGTGCTCGAGCAGGCCACCCTGGTACTGGTGGCGATTCCCTCCAAGGCGTTTCGCCAGGTCGTTCGTCAGGCCGCGCCCTGGATCGGGGCCGAGACCATCCTGGTCAGCACCACCAAGGGGATCGAGGAGCATGGCTTCCGGCTGATGAGCGAGATCCTTGCCGAGGAGACCGCCAGCCGCCACATCGGCGTGCTCTCCGGCCCCAACCTCGCCGCCGAGGTGGCGCGGCGCCAGCTCACCGCCAGTGTGATCGCAAGCGATGACGATCTCACCCGCGCCCAGGTGCAGCGGGTGCTCAGCTGCGAGTACTTCCGTGTCTATGCCAGTAACGATCGCTACGGCGTCGAGCTCGGCGGCGCACTGAAGAACATCTATGCGATCGCCGCCGGCATGGCCCACGCGCTGGGCATGGGCGAGAACACCAAGAGCATGCTGATCACCCGGGCGCTGGCCGAGATGAGCCGCTTCGCGGTCAGCCAGGGCGCCAATCCGATGACCTTTCTCGGGCTCGCCGGGGTGGGCGATTTGATCGTCACCTGCTCATCGAGGCTTTCACGTAACTTCCGTGTCGGGCTTGCGATGGGCGAGGGGATGAGCCTCGACTCTGCGGTCGAAGGCTTGGGGCAAGTCGCCGAAGGGGTCAACACGGTGCGGTTGATCTACGCCAAGTCGCAGAGGGAAGGCATCTACATGCCTCTCGTCGATGGCCTCTATCACGTGATGTTCGAAGGCGTCGCTGCCTCCGAGATGGCACGAGCGCTGATGCGTAGCGACCATTCGAGCGATGTCGAGTTCACCCTGTCCAGGGAGGAGGCGCGTCGTGCCCATCAACGGCTCGACCAAGGCCCGAATCCATGAATGCCGGCCCGACGTCGGGCCGGTCTCGAAAGGAGAACCGCATGAAGCTCTATGTGATGCGCCATGGCGAAGCGCTGTCGGGCAGCCCCGATCCCGAGCGTCGGCTCAGTGAACTCGGCGTGCGCGAGGCGAACGCCAGCGCCAGTTGGCTCGTCGAGGTGCTGGGTGAGGCGGCGTCGCGGCTCGAGATCGTCTCCAGCCCCTATGAGCGCGCCCAGCGCACCGCTCGCGAGGTGGCGCGCGGGCTTGGCATCGAGCGCTCGCTGGTGCTGCCATTGCTGACACCCGATGCGCCGGTCGAGGCGGTGATCGAGTGGCTGGGCGAGCAGCCGGGGGAGGGGGACCGGCTGGTGGTCAGCCATATGCCGTTGGTCGCGGAACTGGTCGGCCGGCTGGTCGATGGCAATACGCGCGCACGGCGGCCGATGTCCACCGCCGAGGTCGTCGAGCTGGAGGCCGATGTCTGGGCTGCCGGCTGTGCGACCCTTGGGCGTTACTATCTACCGAGTCCGCTACCGAGCCCGTGACGCGCTCGCTAACCGACCAGTTGGATCACGAACAGCCCGAAGGTGATCGTTACCACCGAGATCAGCGTGGTCAGCGCGATCACGCTGGCGGCGAGCCGTGCATTGGCGCCCATCGACTGCGCCATGATGAAGCCGGCCGCCGCGCTGGGGCTTGCGAAGTAGAGAAACAGCATGCCGAGTTCCGCGCCGCGAAATCCGCAGGCCCAGGCGCCGAGGATGGAAAGAAGCGGCAGCCAGACCATCTTCAGCAAGCTGGCTTCGATCGTTGCCCGTCCGGTATCGCGGAAGGCGGCGAGCGATAGCGTGCCGCCGATGCACAAAAGCGCCAGCGGCAGGGTGAGGCTTGCGAAGTAATGGCCGGTGGTGGAGACCCACGAAGGCATCGGCAGGCCGAGCGAGCGCCAGCAGAAAGCGGCGAACACCGAGAGGATCAAGGGATTTTTCGCCATGCCGAGCAGGATGCTGCCGACGCTGACCTGCCGCTGCGGCCGATAGAGCGAAAGCACCAGCACCGAGAGCGCATTGTAGAGTGGGATCAGCGTCGCTATCAGCAGGGCGCCGACGCTCAATCCGTAGCTGCCGTACATGCCGCCGGCGAAGGCGAGGCCGAGAATCGCCCCGTTGCCCCGGAACGCGCCCTGGACGAATGCGCCGCGGTCGGCGCGCTCCACCCAGCGCAGCGCCCATAGCCAGGCGAGCAGGAACGTCGCCAAGGTGGCGATGGCGAAGTAGACCAGAAGCCACGGCTCGATGGTGCTGAGATCGGCTTCGAGCGTGTTGAGAAAGATCATCACCGGCATCGCGCCGCGAAACACCAGCGCCGAGGCGGTATCGATGAAAGCACGGTCGATCCAGCGCCAGCGCTTGAGGACCACGCCGAGCATCAGCATCGAGAAGATCGGCAGGGTGACGTCGAGGGTACGGGCAAGGGTTTCCAGCAGGCTCATGGTGATTTTCCTCGCGGGCGCTCGAGCCCCGTCCGGCGCTGCCTACGGGGTGAAAAGCAATGAAGAGCCACGCCGCGGCCCGGGGCGGCGTGGGCGCAGGCTTCTACCTAGAGGGTCAGGAAGGCGAACAGCAGGGCCGCGGCGGCGATCAGCAGGAAGAGCGGCGAGCGCCAGCGGCGCGAGGAAGAGGGTCGTGACACGATATCGTCCTGGTTGTTGTATGGATGGCGATGACGGCGGGCGGGCGAAGCTCGCCCCTGCGCGACCGACGTTCTAACATGGGCCGCCTGTGGGAGAGACGCCTTGCCCGGCTGGGTCAAGGCGACCATCGTAGACGATTTCACTACCCGGAACGAGCCGCCCCGCGTCCCTCCGGGGTAGCGTTGGGGAGAACCGCATGGAGATGGCCGAGCTGAGACGTAAAGATGAAGCGGCTGCCTCTCGCTATTCGAGCTTAGAAGCGGCGCCGGCGACGCGCGGGGGCGTCTCATGAGCCCCCGCGCGGTGCTCGCGCTCGGCAGCGGCGGAGCGCGAGGCTATGCCCACATCGGTGTGATCGAGGAGGTCGAGTCGCGTGGCTACCAGATCGCCGCGATCTCCGGCTGTTCGATGGGCGCGGTGATCGGCGGCATTCATGCCGCCGGGCACCTCGACGGCTATCGCGACTGGGTCTGCCGGCTCGGCTATCTCGACGTGCTCCGTCTGGTCGATCTGACCTGGAGCGGCGCCGGCACCATGCGTGCCGGCCGGGTGATGGGGCATCTCGGCCAGTGGCTGGAGGGAATCGACATCGAATCGCTGCCGATCCCGTTCACCAGCGTCGCCACCGATCTGGTCCGCCAGCGCGAGGTGTGGTTCCAGCGCGGCTCGCTGATGCGTGCGATTCGCGCATCGATCGCGATCCCGGGCGTGATCACGCCGGTGAGCATCGACGACCGGCTGCTGGTCGACGGTGGCCTGGTCAATCCGCTGCCGATCCTGCCGACGCTTTCGGTGCGCAACGACCTGGTGATCGCGGTCAATGTCACTGCGCTCTCGCCGCAGAACGTGAGCATCGACCAACTGCTGCCGGCAGCGCTGCGAGAAGAGCTGGACGACGACCGGCGCACGCTCTTCCCCTGGCGCCGGCGCAAGAAGGCGCTGGATGCACCAAAGGTACCGTCCAGCGAACGCCCGATCCATCGCCGCCGCGCGCAGGCGCTGGGCAGGATCGAGCTGATCCTGCGCTCCTTCGACATCACCCAGGCATCGCTTGCCAGCTACAAGATCGCCGGTAGCCCGCCCGACGTGCTGATCGAGATCCCCAAGACCGTGTGCGGCAGCTACGAATTCCATCGTGCCGCGGAGCTGATCGTGCTTGGCCGCTACCTGGCGGCCAAGGCGCTTGATCGCTACGAGGAGGGGGCCGCGGGCCATTCATTGGCCTGAGGAATTGGTCTGCGGAATTGGTCTGCGGAATTGGTCTGAAGAGACGAATCCGGGATATCGCCAAGGTAGCGGTGCCCGCCGCGATGGCGACAGGGCCGTTCTGCTGTCAACGAACCGCAGAAGGCAGGTAGCCGAAGCGTGCGCGGAATCGGTCGGCGAAACGCGCGCGAGACTGGTATCCGCAGGCCTGCGCGATGCGGGGAATGCTCCAGGATGTCGTCTGGAGCAGCATCATGGCATGGTGCATGCGGATGTCGACCAGTAGCTTCTCGAAGCGCACGCTTTCGCCTGCCAGGCGGCGTCGCAGCGTGGCTTCGCTCATCGCCAATGCACGTCCTGCCTCGTGCGCTGTCCAGCGCTGATCCGGCGCTTCGCCAATCAATCTGCGCAAGCGCCCGGCCGTGCCGCCTAGCTTTGCATCCTTGAAGGCATGGTTTCGTTCAGTGAGGGCGAGGAGAAAGTCCCTTAGCCGGTACTGGAGCCGTTCGTCGCTCACAGGCTTGGCTTCCACGCTTTCGATCACTCGCCGGAACGTCGATTCCAGATCGTCATCCAACCATGCCTGCCTACAAGACACCTGGTTGCCGTCGTTCGGCGGGGGCGGGGAGTGATCACGGTGAAACGCCTCCAGCAAATTGGCCGAGAGCGTCAGGAAAATGGAGCAAAAGCGCTTCTCGGGGCCGCCCGGCGTTTTCAGCAAATCGGCACATGTGCCCGGCTCGACGAGCAGCAGCGACGTCTGCGCGTCGACCGACAGTGGACTGACGGCATCATCGAGATAGAGCCGCCCCGCGACGACCAGAAGCACGGTGGCGTCATGGAACAGAAATCGTGGCGTGTGCTGGGCATGCATCAGGACAGGCTGCGCAAGAGTGCACAGGCCACGCCGCAGCACCGGTGCGCCAGATGGCGACGACCAGTGCGTGCGGATGACTGCTTCCGCCAGGACGGAAGCAGTCTTTCGCGGTGATACCGGGGCCGGCTTGCGCTTGCTCACAGGTCAATCAAGAGGTATGGATGGGTTGAGGCTATACAGGCCAGTCAGGCTGGCTTGCCCCAGCACCGGCGCGGCGGCCAGGGCCGCGCGTACGCTGGCGCCCGTCAGCGGTCCGTCCACGGCGAGCGTAGGCGTTGCCAGCGCATAGACCGTGAAGATGTAGCGATGAACCAACCTGTCGTTCCAGGGCGGGCATGGCCCATCGTAGCCATAGTATTCGCCGTTCATCTGCGCGTCGTCGGCAAACCAGGCGGTGTAGTCGTTGATGCCATGGCGCAAGCCATCGGCAGCAAGAGGGCCAGGCTTGCCGCGTGGCGTCACACCGTTGGAGTGCGAGCCGGCCTCGATCCGCGTGATGCTGGCGGGAATGTCGAGCAGCAGCCAGTGGAAGAAATCGATGCGCGGTAGCTCGGCAGGCACCTCGCGGCCTTCCTGGTTCACATCGTCTCCTTGGCTTGGAACGTCAGGGTCGTGGCAGATGAGCACGAAGGATTGCGTGCCTTCGGGGATGTCACTCCATGCCAAGTGCGGATTCCGGTTCGACGACAGTGCAACGTGTGCAGCGGCATCGGATACCCCAAAAGCGAATTCGCCAGGGATCGCCTGGCCGTCCTGGAAGCTGTGGCTGATGAGTTGCATCTGAGCTTTCGTCCTATGCGTTGATGAAAGATGCCGATGTTAAAGGCTGAGCGCGGTATGGAATTCTAGGGCTGCATGAATTTTTGAAAACGTCACATCCAGTCAACTATTTTCCCTATCCAGTCAACTTGATCGCTTTTGGCTCGTTTCCCTGGTTGTCGGCGACGAATTTCAGATGCAGCACATATGACGGTGTGGATACCACAGGGTGCTCGACGCTACGAACCTTGGAAGACACATCTTCACCCAAGCCCGAGAAGTGTGTCGGAACGGCTATGGCGTGCTGGGGATCATCAACCTCTGACCCGTCACGGTATCGCTGCCGTATTCGCAAAAAGCGTCTCGACCATGAAGTCGATGAACACACGCAGCTTCGGCGATAGGTGCTTGCTCGACGGCCACAGCAGCCGGAAGGTGCCCTGATGCTCGATATGCGCGTCCAGCACGGGTACCAGTTCGCCACGCTCGATGGCTCGGCGCACCATGAAGTCCGGCAGGCACGCGATACCCAGGCCCGCTGCGGCCACGTCCATCAGGGCTGCGGACGTATTGCAAGCCATCGAGGTCGGCAGCGACCATTCGGAGGTGCCTGCGGCGGACTTCAATGGCCACGGCTCGAGTTTTCCCGTGCTGGGAAATTTGTGCTGCAAGCAGATGTGATGTACCAGGTCGGCGGGTGTCTCGGGCGTCCCGTGACTCGCCAGATAGTCGGGCGCGGCGACCAGTTGCAGCCGGTAGTTGCCAAGTGGGCGCGACATCAAGCGCGAGTCCGTCGGCTCGCCGGTGCGCATCACCACATCGAAGCCTTCCTCGATCACGTCCACCAAGCGATCGGAGAAATCTACGTCCAGTTCGATGGCTGGATAGCGCCGCATGAAGGCAGTCAGCGCGGGCATGACCAACATGCCAACCAGGGGCAGGCTGATGCGCAGCCGTCCCTTGGGTGATCGCTGGGTCTCGGACAGTTCCAGCTCAGCCGCTTCGACTTCGCACAGGATGCGGCGGCAGCGTTCGAGGAACAGCGCACCCTCGGTGGTCAGCGTGATGCTGCGCGTGCTGCGATGAAACAGCCGCACACCCAGGCGTTCTTCCAGCCGGGACATGCTTTTACCCACCGCCGATGAGGACACGCCGAGATGGCGAGCCGCTTCGGAAAAGCTGCGGGTTTCCGCTGCCTGCACGAAGAATGCGATGCCACTGAGAGATTCCATCGCTCCGCCGATTTAGGAATGTTTGTCCGATGTGTTTTGAATAATAGCATTATTGTCTTGAATTGGAGGGGCCATCAACATGACTGCCTGAATCCCACCCCTGTCGTTTTCGCGTCTTTTTCGCCCGTGATCGGCACCTGAAAAGGCATCTCATGGCTCGCTCAACCATCACGCTCGACGGCACGAATCCTCCAGATGCCCGTCTCCCCCTTGCATCTTTGCTGGCTTTGGCGCTGGCTGGATTCGTCACGATCCTGACCGAAGCCCTGCCGGCGGGCCTGCTCCCGCAAATCAGTGCGGGTTTAGGCATTTCCGAAGCGCTGGCCGGGCAGCTCGTCACCATCTACGCGATCGGATCGCTGGCGGCCGCGATTCCACTGACCGCCGCCACGCAGGGCATGCGGCGTCGCCCGCTGCTGCTGATGGCCATTGCGGGATTCGCCATTGCCAGTACTGTGACGGCGCTTTCTGGCAGCTATGCCGTGACCATGGTGGCGCGCTTCCTGGCAGGCGTGTCGGCTGGGTTGCTATGGGCATTGCTGGCAGGTTACGCCGCGCGCATGGTGCCCGAGCACCAGAAGGGTCGTGCCATCGCCATTGCGATGGTCGGCACGCCCTTGGCGCTGTCGTTGGGTGTGCCCGCAGGGACGTTTCTGGGCAATCTGATGGGCTGGCGGATGTGCTTTGGCATCATGAGCGCATTGGCGCTGGCGCTCATGGTGTGGGTACGCATTCAGGTCCCGGACTTCGCCGGGCAGGCGGTGGGCAAACGCTTGCCTCTTGGGCGTGTGTTCACTATGGCAGGCGTGCGCCCGGTATTGTTCGTGGTGCTGGCCTTCGTGCTGGCGCACAACATCCTCTACACCTACATCGCGCCTTTCCTCGCGGTGGTAGGCATGGCCGAACGGACGGGCTTGGTGCTGCTGGTGTTTGGTGTCTCGTCGCTGCTGGGTATTTGGGCCATCGGTGTGCTGATCGACCGCCACCTGCGTGCGCTGATGCTCATGAACACGGCATTGTTCGGCCTATCCGCGCTGGCGCTCAGCGTGGCAGGCGCTGAGCCTATCGTGATGTATGCCGCAGTAGCGGCATGGGGGATTGCGTTTGGCGGTGCGGCGACGCTGTTGCAGACCGCCATCGCCAAGACGGCCAGGGATGCGGCCGACGTGGCGCAGTCGATGCTGGTCACGGCCTGGAACATGGCGATTGCAGGCGGTGGTATCGTCGGCGGCGTGTTGCTGGATTACGCCGGTGCCGTGGCGTTCTCTCCGACGCTGCTGGTGCTGCTGGCGGCGACGCTGGTCGTGGTGTGGGCCGCCGACCAGCATGGCTTTCCGGCGGCGAGGAGGTAAGGCGCGAGGGAGCTACGATACTTTCGCCGTTTTCTGGCCGTGGCCGAAGAACTGCACTTCGCCCGCGCCGCCGAGCGGCTGCATATCGAGCGGTCGATATGGCCTCGATCAATGCTTCTGCGCCGTTCGAGCTTGTGGCATGGCATAGACCACCAGCCGCAGGTGCCGGTCTTCGTCGATGGTCAGCGAAGTGTGTTCGAACGGCTCGGCCTTGCCGTCGATCATCAGCTCGCGCACGCCATTGCAGGAGCCGTGAACGTCGTGCTTGCGCCACCACGTCTTGAACTCCGGCGACACCCGTTCCAGTTCGTTCACCAGTTCGTGAATGTCGGCTTCCTGCGTGGCGCGGGCGAAGTCGCGGCGGAAGCTCGACAGCATCAGTGGAGCCTGTTTTTCCCATTCGTGGAAACGGGCATGCAGGGCGGGATCGGTGAACAGCAGCCAGAGCAGATTGCGCCGCTCGGGCGTATGCGTCCCGAAGCCGAAAATCTGGTCGGCCGGCGCATTGAAGCCCAGCACGTCCCAGCGCAGGTTGAGTACGAAGGCTGGATGCGGCAGGTCATGCATTAGACGCCGTACCAGCGGCGGCAGCACGCACCATGTTTTGCCCTGTTCGGCGGGCGGGCGTTCGTGAGCCAACAGAAATAGGTGCCGCCGCTCGGCGGCATCCAGTTTCAGTACACGTGCAAGATTGTCCAGAAAAGTGGCTGACACGCCAATGTCGCGCCCCTGTTCCAGCCAGGTGTACCAGGTCAATCCGACGCCAGCGAGCGCGGCGACTTCTTCACGTCGCAGTCCCGGCGTGCGGCGGCGGCCACCGCTGGGCAATCCCACGTCGGCGGGCGACAGCCGCTGACGGTGCGCCAGCAGGAAAGCCGCCAGATCGGGGCGCGTTCGTTCCAAGGTTCGCATTGTTTATCTCGTTGCTTTTGGTAATAGCATAAATGATTAAATTGTAATCGTTTAAAAGGGGTTTGAAAATGATTGCCTCTCTACCCTGGATACACAAGATGAACTCAAATTCCTACCCATCAGTGTTGCCTGAGCGCACTGTCAATAGCCCGCCCTGGCTCGGTCTATCTGTACTGCTGTTGGCGGGATTCGTGACGATCTTCGATCTGTTCGTGATCAATGTGGCCATCCCTAGGATGCAGGCTGGGCTGGGCGCGAGTTTCGCGCAGATTGGCTTCATCGTGGCCGGATACGAGTTAGCCTTCGGGATGCTGCTGATTACCGGTGGGCGGCTGGGCGATCTGTTTGGCCGCCGTCGCCTGTTCGTCATCGGCATGGCGGGTTTTACCATCGCTTCGACCTTGTGCGGACTAGCGCCTAGCGCCGGCTTTCTGATCGGTGCGCGGGTAGTACAGGGGCTGGCGGCCGCCTTGCTGTTCCCGCAGGTCTATGCGTCCATCCGCGTCAACTTCGACGGTGACGACAGCCGACGCGCCTTCGCCCTGTTGGGCATGACGCTGGGCTTGGCCGCCATCGCCGGTCAGGTGCTCGGTGGCTGGCTGGTACATGCCGACCTGTTCGGGTTGGACTGGCGCAGCATCTTTCTCATCAACGTGCCTATCGGGCTATTCGCCATCGCGGTGGCACGTTACATCCCTGAATCCCGCACGCCGCAGCGCCTCGGGCTGGACTGGACGGGCGTGGTGCTGGTCAGCGCTGGGCTAGCGCTGCTGTTGGTGCCGTTGATCGAGGGGCCGGATCAAGGCTGGCCGGTCTGGAGCCTGTGGTCGCTAGGCGCGGCGATGGTGCTGCTTGCGCTGTTCCATCGGCAGCAGGAGCAGCGGCGCATGGCGGGCGGATTGCCCCTGGTGGACATGCGCTTGCTAGCCCAGCGCCGTTTCGCACTGGGCGCGTTGCTGGTGCTGCTGGTCTATTCCACGTCCAGTTCGTTCTTCCTGTGCTTCGCCTTGCTGGTGCAGACCGGGCTGGGGCTTGACCCCTTCGTCGCCGGCAGCATCTTCGCGCCGTGCAGCGTGGGCTTCGTGCTGGCATCGCTGGCAGCGCCGCGGCTGGTGGCGCGCTGGGGAATCAGTGCAATCGTCGCGGGTGCGCTAGTCTATGCCGTTTCCATTGGATTGCTGATCGCGCAGGTTCGGATGGTGGGTGCCGAGCTGGTACCCACACGGCTGATCCCCGTATTGGTTGTAGTCGGTGCGGGCCAGGGCTTCATCATGACGCCGCTGCTGAACTTGGTGCTTGGCTTTGTCGATGAGGCCCAGGCGGGCATGGCGTCAGGCGTAATCTCAACCGTTCAGCAGGTCGGTGCGGCGTTGGGTGTGGCGGCGGTCGGGATCCTGTTCAGCTCAGCCCTTGCCATAGGTGATGGCGTGGCAGCGCAAGCGGGCCAGTATGCCTCGGCCTTCGTCGCGGGAATGCTCTACAACCTGGGCACAGCTCTGCTGGTCTGTACGCTTTTGCTGATGCTGGCGAGAACTCAGCGGTCGGGTGGGCTGACAAGGGGCAGCGCGTGATGGAGCTCCAGCAGCAACATTATCCTCCGCACTTCGGTGGCGGCAGGCAGCAGCATAGAACCATCTTTGGCTTGTAGCGCCATGCGCTGAATCGGCTTGCCGGTGCGCAATCGGGAACTGGCGCAGGTCGTGAAGGATCTCGCCGCCGACACCTGCCTGGAACATCGCCCGCCAGCAGACGTACAGCGAGTGCTATGCGATGCTCGATGACGGCATGGAATTCAGTTTGGTGCCGCAGCGCCGGCGGAACGGCTGATGCTGGCGTGGGTTTTAGGCCGGTGCATGGGGGCATGTGGATGGCGCCTTCGGCGTCCTGCTTGCGGTGGCGGGCCATTTTGCTGCGCTGCCTGAGGGTGAGACTTCGCGCCTGTATTATCGCGTGCTTCTCAACGTACCAGGAGGACGAGGACGCCCACCGCCAGCAGGATCAGCATGGCGCCGGAAATGCGTTCCAGCCACGGCAGCGCTCGCGCAAAGCGCTGCAGGACGGCGTGGTTGCCGATCATGACCGCGACCAGCAGATCCCACAGCAGCACGACGCTGAACATCCAGGTGCCGTAGATCATCTTCCAGCCGGTGCTGGCGTGTGGCCCGGTCAGCATCGCGGCCAGACTGGCGTAGAACAGCGCATTCTTGGGGTTGAGGATGCCCGACAGGAAGCCCATGCCGGCGGCGCGGTGCCACGCGCCCAAGCGAAGGCTGGATCGTGCGGCGTGCCTATCCTTGGCCGGTACGTTTGCCAGGTCGCTGGTGCCGGCATAGCGAATGAACAGCATACCGAGATAGAGCAAGTAGATGCAGCCGGCCAGTTGAAGAGTCATGAACCAGGCGCTGTCTGGTTTCATTGCGGCGGTGCCGGCGAAGGCGGCCACGATGAATACGCCATTGGCGACGGCGATCCCTAGGCAGGCGCCGCTGGCGACCCGCCAGCCGGCGGACAACGAGGTGCGCGCGATCAGGAAGAAGTCGGGGCCGGGAGAAAGCAGCGCCAGGAAATGCGCTGCGGCAATCATCAGGAAAGGCTGCATTCAGGACACACTCGTAGCATTTCCACGCAGTGTGCAAGTCGGGGCACTTTCTGTATTGAAGAAAATTGCAGCCACGCCGCTTGCGGCGTCAGGCTCGGAAACGGCCGGGGGTCACCCCGACATGCGCCTTGAACACCCGCTGGAAATGGGCCTGGTCGGCGAAGCCGAGGTGCAGGGCTACGTCTGCGAGACTGTCTCCGCTGTGGATCCAGTCCCTGGCGAGATTGACACGATGGTTGAGCTGCCAGGCGTGCGGCGTCATCCCGGTGACGGCGCGGAACGCCCGGATCACCTGATAGCGGCTCATGCCTGCCAGGCCTGCCAGCTCGTCCAAAGGGGTACTGGCGGAGGGCGAAGCATATAGATGGTCCAGGGCGGGCCGAATCTGCTCCGCCAGGTCCGATGGTGCGGTCGGGCCTTCGATGGAGAGCCCCTGTTCGGTGTCGTAGTCCCCGACGAACTCGATCAGCGCGGCTTCTTTCTCGATCGGATCGTGTTCCTCGAACAGCAGCGCGTTGAGTCGGCAGAAGCGCGCATAGACCGCCGGGGCGGTCACGATGCGCACTGGCTCGTCTTCCATCGCGTCGGTGCTGGCGTACTCCCGCCGAACAGCTTGGAGCCAGGCTGTGTCCAGGTGCAGCATCTGGTAGCTCCAAGCGGTATCGGGAGCCGGGTTGCACGCATGGACCCGCGATGCGGGCACGAAGACGAGCGTTCCAGGCGTCAGGGAAACCGGGCCATTGGTAGCGCCGGTGAAGACGCTGGTGCCGCCATCGACGGCGCCAATCGAAAAGGTCGGGTGATGGTGGCGCTTGTAGCAGGCCCGGCTTTGACAGGCCCGGCGGCTCTCGACGAAGGGCAGGACCGGATCGCGCCAGAATGCTTGGGTATCGCTGCGCTGGGCCACACGGTTCGGACGGCTAGTCATCGTTTCGAGGTCGACGTCCATACGGTGCTCGCAAATTGTGCTTAAAAAATGTGGTGTCTCGGCAACAGCCATCTTCTGGATCGCTGGCAATTTTAGCTTTCGAGCCCGAAACAAGCATTCATTTGCGTCCCCGGCCAGCAACATCGCCGGGCCGCGCCGTTGCGCTGCGCATCGAAGCCTTGCGCGATTCGCTGCTGGATGAAGCAAGCGATGCGAGTCGAAGGAGACGAACGGCTGGTGGCCAGGCTTACCGCGAACGATGGTAGGCCCGGCTCACCACGGACGTTCTTTTTCTGTGAGCAGATATCAGTCGGTGTACTTGGCGAGGATCTCCTTGAAGCCCTCGCCGAACTTCGGATGACGCTTGGCGAACGACAGCGTCGCCTCGAGATAGCCGAGCTGGAAGCCGCAGTCGTAGGTGTCACCGACCATCCGGTAGGCATCGACCCCGCCCTGGGCACGCAGCTGGTCGATCGCGTCGGTCAGCTGGATCTCGCCGCCGGCCCCTGGGGCGGTGCGCTCGAGCAGGGCGAAGATCTCGCCGGGCAGCAGGTAGCGGCCGATCACCGCGAGCGTCGAGGGCTCCTCGCCGGACTTCGGCTTCTCGACCATGCCGGTGATCATCGCGCTCTCGCCGGGAGCGGGGGCGTCGCCTTCGAGTGCGACGATGCCGTACTTGTAGGCGACTTCCCTGGGTACGTTCTCGACCATGATCTGGGCGTGCCGGGTGCGATCGAAGGCGTCGATCATCCCGCCGAGGTCGTTGGGCACCTGGTGGGCGAAGGTGCAGCCATCGGCGTCGACCAGCACGTCGGGCAGCATCACCACGAAGGGCTCGTC
>NZ_JHYY01000042.1 GCF_000621205.1 Halotalea alkalilenta DSM 17697
ACGTCGCGGTACTGCGCGCGCAGCGCCATCACCGCGCTCATGTCCACCTCGTTGTAGGTGGTCAGCATCGCCGCGGTCTGCTGCGCCTGGACCAGGCGCTTGGCGATGGTCTGGCGCAGCCGGCTCATCGGCACGCGCTGCTCCGGACGTGCGCCCTCGAACACCGGCGCGGCAGGCGCCGCCGCGGGCTTGGCCGCCACAGGCGCAGCCCCCTTCTTCGCCGAGCCGGATTCCACCGCGGCGAGCACGTCCTGCTTCAGTACCACGCCGCTCTTGCCGCTGCCGTGGAGCTTCTCGATGTCGAGATCGTGCTCGGCGGCCAGCTTGCGCGCGGCCGGCGAGAGCCACTTGCTGCCGACCTGCTGGGCCTCGTCTTCCTCGGCCGCGGCCGGCTCGTCGCCGGCGGCCTGGGCGGGAGCCGCTGCCGCCCCGCCTTCTGAGAACAGTGCCAGCACCTCTTCCGAGGCGACCTGGGCGCCCTCCTCGACCTTGATCTCGCTGAGCGTGCCGTCGGCGGGAGCGACGACCTCGAGCACTACCTTGTCGGTTTCGATATCGACCAGCAGCTCGTCACGCTTGACCGGCTCTCCCGGCTTCTTGTGCCAGGTGGAGACGGTGCCCTCGGCGACCGACTCAGGGAACGAGGGTGCCTTAACCTCATGCACCTTGCCGCTCGCCGCGGGGGCGTCGACCGGCCGCTGCTGCGGCTCTTCGGTAGCGGTCTCGGTAACGGGCGCCGGCGGTGCACTGCTCTCGAGCTGCGCACCGGCCTCCCCGAGCACGCCGAGCACCTGTTCCGAATCGCAGGTTTCGCCTTCGTTGACCTTGATCTCGCTGAG
The DNA here is from genome assembly GCF_000621205.1 of Halotalea alkalilenta DSM 17697. Lineage (GTDB taxonomy): Bacteria > Pseudomonadota > Gammaproteobacteria > Pseudomonadales > Halomonadaceae > Halotalea > Halotalea alkalilenta. The sequence continues at coordinate 840 of NZ_JHYY01000042.1, forward strand.
TACGCCATCGCTCGGCGCGACGACTTCGAGTACCACTTTGTCGGTTTCGATCTCGACGATCAGTTCATCGCGCTTGACCGCATCGCCCGGCTGCTTGTGCCACGCGGCCACGGTGCCCTCGGCCACGGACTCGGGAAAGCTGGGCGCTTTGATATCGGTTGCCATGTAGGTTCCTTAAGTATCTCTTCTCTCGATAGCCGGCCTGTGGGGTGCCACCCATGACACGTGACGGTGCCGCGATGCGAAGGCGCCGTCCACCGGCGCAAGGCGGTGCGGTCATGCTGCCGCCCGCCTTGCGCCAGTGCTTCACGCCTTGAAGGCGTTCTCGACCAGCGACTTCTGCTGCTCGACGTGAACCGCCATGTATCCCGCCGCCGGAGCCGCTGAAGCGGCCCGTCCGGAGTAGCCGAGCCGCGCGCCCAGGCCGGGCCGGTGGGCCTCGACGACGCTTCTCAGATCGCTCTGGGTCGAGTACCAGGCACCTTGGTTGCGCGGCTCTTCCTGGCACCAGCAGACCGACTCCAGCTGCTCGAAGGGCGCCAAGGCCGCAGCCAGGCTCTCCTCCGGGAAAGGATAGAGCTGCTCGATGCGGATGATCGCCACGTCGTCGCGCCCCTGCTCCTCGCGATAGGTGGCAAGGTCGTAGTAGACCTTGCCGGAGCAGAGGATCACGTGCTTGACCGCGGAGGGATCGCGCTCCCCTTGGTCCTCGATGACCTGCTGGAAGCGCCCGGTCGCGAGCTCCTCCATGGTCGAGGTCGCATCCTTGTGGCGCAGCAGGCTCTTCGGCTGCATCACCACCAGCGGCTTGCGCAGCGGGCGCACCACCTGGCGGCGCAGCAGGTGGAACATCTGCGCCGGGGTGGTCGGCATCACCACCTGCATGTTCTGCTCAGCGCACATCTGCAGGAAGCGCTCGGGGCGTGCGGAGGAGTGCTCCGGCCCTTGGCCCTCGTAGCCATGCGGCAGCAGCAGGGTCAGACCGCAAAGACGTCCCCACTTGGTCTCGCCGGAGGAGATGAACTGGTCGATCACCACCTGGGCGCCGTTGGCGAAGTCGCCGAACTGCGCCTCCCAGGCGATCAGCGCATTGGGCGTGGTGGTGGCGTAGCCGTACTCGAATGCCAGCACCGCCTCCTCCGACAGGAAGGAGTCGTAGATCTCGAAGCTGGGCTGGCCTTCCTTGAGGTGCTGCAGCGGAATCCAGGTGCTGCCATCGGTCTGGCTATGGATCACCGCGTGGCGGTGGGAGAAGGTGCCGCGGCCGCTGTCCTGGCCGGTGATCCTGACCGGATGGCCCTGGTCGATCAGCGTGGCGTACGCCAGCGTCTCGGCGAAGCCCCAGTTGATCGGCGCCTGCCCGGTGATCATCTTGCGCCGGTCGTCGTAGATCTTGGCGACCTGGCGCTGGGTGCTGATGCGCTCGGGAATCAGGCACATCGCAGTGGCCAGTTCACCCAGGCGCTTGGCATCGAACGAGGTGTCGTAGTCGCCCGACCACTCGTGGCCCAGATAGGGCTTCCAGTCGACGAACAGCGATGGATTCGGCTGCTGGACCAGTGAGTTGACCACATGGCTGCCGCTGTCCAGGTGGCCTCGATAGTCGTCGATCAGCCCCTGCGCGTCGGCTTCGGAGATCACCCCGTCGTCGATCAGCCGGGCGGCATAGAGCTCGCGGGTGGTCTTGTGCTTCTTGATCTCGGCATACATCAGCGGCTGGGTGCCGGAAGGCTCATCCGCTTCGTTGTGTCCACGACGGCGGTAGCAGATCAGGTCGATCACTACGTCCTTGTGGAACTGCTGGCGATAGTCGATCGCCACCTGGGTGACGTGCTGCACCGCCTCCGGGTCGTCGCCGTTGACGTGGAAGATCGGCGCCTGGACCATCTTGGCGATGTCGGTGCAGTACTCGGTGGAGCGTGCATCGTCGGGGCGCGAGGTGGTGAAGCCGACCTGGTTGTTGATCACGATGTGCACGGTGCCGCCGGTCTTGAACGCCCGCGTCTGCGACATCTGGAAGGTTTCCATCACCACGCCCTGGCCGGCAAAGGCGGCGTCGCCATGCACCGCGATCGGCAGCACCTGGTCGCCGCTCAGGTCACCGCGCCGCTCCTGGCGGGCGCGCACCGATCCCTCCACCACCGGCGAGACGATCTCGAGGTGCGAGGGGTTGAAGGCGAGCGCGAGGTGGATCTCGCCCCCCGGGGTCATCACGTTGGAGCTGAAGCCCTGGTGGTACTTCACGTCGCCCGAGCCGCGCTCGATCATCTTCTTGCCGTCGAACTCGTCGATCAGCTCGGAGGGGCTCTTGCCGAGGATGTTGACCAGCAGGTTGAGGCGGCCGCGGTGGGCCATGCCGATCACCACTTCCTTGGTGCCGTAGCCACCGACACGCTGGATCATCTCGTCGAGCATGGGAATGAACGACTCGCCGCCCTCGAGGCCGAAGCGCTTGGTGCCCGGGTACTTGCTCGCCAGATAGTTCTCCAGCCCCTCGGCGGCCGAGAGCCGCTCGAGGATGTGCAGGCGCACGTCGGCGGAGTAGTTCGGCTTGCCGCGCACCGACTCGAAGCGCTGCTGCAGCCAGCGTTTCTCCTCGGTGTTGACGATGTGCATGAACTCGCAGCCGATCGAGCGGCAGTAGGTCTGCTCGAGCGCCTCGACGATCTCCGAGAGCTTGGCCTTGTCCTTGCCGATGAACAGCGAGCCGGTCTGGAACTCGGTGTCCATGTCCGCTTTCGACAGCTGGTGGAAGGAGAGATCGAGATCGGGCACCGACTCCGGCACCCGAAGGCCGAGCGGGTCGATGTCGGCGCGCTGGTGGCCGCGGAAGCGGTAGGCGTTGATCAGCTGGAGCACCCGCACCTGCTGCTTGCCTTCGTCGCTCTCGCTGCCCGCGGCGATCACGCGCTGACCCTGGCGGCCGAGCTGCTCGAACTGATTTCGTACCGGAGCGAGGGGGACGTCTTGGGCCGGGCTGCCCTCGTAGCTGGGAAGGGAATCGAAATACTCGCGCCATTCGGCGGGGATCGAGGCGGGGTCGGCGAGATACTGCTCGTAGAGCTCCTCGACGTAGTGAACGTTGCCCCCACTCATGTGGGAGGTGCGCCACATCAAATCCATTGTGCCTTCTTGCATATCTCATCACCCTACATTTTGAGGGGTGGATCCGCGTCACGGCGGGCAGGCCGCTGCGACGCCTCTCTCGAACAGCCTAGCATCGTGCCAGCCACGGGGTGTGATCCGTATCACGCGCCGATGCCAGTGCGTTTCACTACGAGCGAACCGGCAATTGCCCTTTATCCTGACGGGCGAAAACGGAACTCGCCATATGCCGCTTTGCCGCAGTCGGGTGTCGATCCGCTCGACACCTCGCTGCGGCAAATTGTCGCACTCGCCAACGACCCCCATGGTACCAAAGGTCACGCTGCGACTTAAGTGGCGTTGCTCATCAACATCTCGCGGATCTTGCCGATCGCCCGGGTGGGATTGAGCCCCTTCGGACATACGTTGACGCAGTTCATGATCCCACGGCAGCGGAACACGCTGAACGGATCGTCGAGACCGGCGAGACGCTCACTGGTCGCGTCGTCGCGGCTATCGGCGAGGAAGCGATAGGCCTGCAGCAGCCCGGCGGGACCGACGAACTTGTCCGGGTTCCACCAGAACGAGGGGCACGAGGTCGAGCAGCAGGCACAGAGGATGCACTCGTAGAGCCCATCGAGCTTGTCGCGCTCCTCCGGTGACTGCAGCCGCTCGATCGCAGGCGCTGGACCAGTGGTCTGCAGATAGGGCTGGATCCGCTCGTACTGGTGGTAGAACAGCGCCATGTCGACCACCAGGTCGCGAATCACCGGCAGGCCGGGCAGCGGCCGCAGCGTGAGCTTGCCGTTCTTGGTCACTTCGGAGACCGCGGTCACGCAGGTCAGCCCATTCTTGCCGTTCATGTTCAGCCCGTCGGAGCCGCACACGCCTTCGCGGCAGCTGCGCCGGAACGCGAGGCTCGGGTCCTGCTCCTGGATCAGCTGGATGACGTTGAGCACCATCAGGTCGCGCCCGTGGGTATCGACCTGGAAGTCCTGCATGTAGGGTTTGTCGTCCGTTTCCGGGTTGTAGCGATAAACCGATACGTTGAGCATTGACATCTGACTCGCCTCCCCCTCAGTAGGTCCGGATCTTGGGCTCGAAACGTTCGACCGTCTTCGGCGCGAAGTTGACCTCGCGCTGACCGAGTCTCTTCTCGGTCGGGAAGTAGACCGAATGCTTCAGCCAGTTCTCATCGTCGCGATCGGGATAGTCTTCGCGGGAGTGCGCGCCACGGCTCTCGCGGCGGTTGAGCGCGGCGATCGCGGTGGCTTCGGCGACCTCGAACAGGTTGTCCAGCTCGAGCGCTTCGACGCGCGCGGTGTTGAACACCTCGGACTTGTCGCTGAGATGCGCCTCGGCGATGCGCCCGCGCAGCTCGGCGAGCGCCTGGACGCCCTGCTGCATGGTCTCTTCCTTGCGAAACACGCCGAAGTTGTTCTGCATGATGGTCTGCAGCTCGCGCTTGAGCTCGGCGACCGACTCACCGCCGCTCGACTCGTTCCAGCGGCTCAGCCGCTTCATCGAAGTCTCGACGTCGGAATCGCTCGGCTCGAGGGCTTCGACCCCGTCGTTGAGCGCGTTCTCGATGTACATCCCCGCCGCGCGGCCGAACACCACCAGGTCGAGCAGCGAGTTGCCACCCAGGCGGTTGGCGCCGTGGACCGATACGCAGGCGGCTTCGCCGCAGGCGAACAGCCCGTTGATCACCCGGTCGTTGCCGTCCGCATCCACGGTCAGCGCCTGGCCGTGAACGTTGGTCGGGATGCCGCCCATCATGTAGTGGCAGGTCGGCGTGACCGGAACGGGCTCCTTGACCGGGTCGACGTGAGCGAAGGTCTTGGACAGCTCGACGATACCGGGCAGGCGCTTCATCAGCACGTCCTCGCCGAGGTGGTCGAGCTTGAGCAGCACGTGGTCGCCATTCGGACCGCAGCCGCGCCCTTCGAGCACTTCGAGCACCATCGAGCGAGCGACCACGTCCCGACCGGCAAGGTCCTTGGCGTTCGGCGCATAGCGCTCCATGAAGCGCTCGCCGTCTTTGTTGATCAGGTAGCCGCCCTCACCACGACAGCCTTCCGTGACCAGCACCCCGGCACCATGGATACCGGTCGGGTGGAACTGCCACATCTCGATGTCCTGGACCGGAAAGCCCGCGCGCAGCGCCATGCCGATGCCGTCGCCGGTATTGATCAGCGCGTTGGTGGTGGAGGCGTAGATACGGCCCGCGCCACCGGTCGCCAGCACCGTGGCCTTGGACTTGATCATCACGGTCTCGCCGGTCTCGATGCAGATCGCGATCACGCCGACCACGTCGTTCTTGGCATTCTTGACCAGATCCACCGCGTACCACTCGTCGAGGAACACGGTGTGGTTCTTCAGGTTGTTCTGGTACAGGGTGTGCAGCAGCGCATGGCCGGTACGGTCGGCCGCCGCGCAGGTGCGAGCCGCCTGGCCGCCCTTGCCGAAGTCCTTCGACTGCCCGCCGAACGGGCGCTGGTAGATGCGACCGTTGTCGAAGCGCGAGAACGGCAGGCCCATGTGCTCGAGCTCGAACACCGCCTTCGGCCCCTCCTGGCACATGTACTCGATCGCGTCCTGGTCGCCGATGTAGTCGGAGCCCTTGACGGTATCGTACATGTGCCAGCGCCAGTCATCGTTCGGGTCGGCGCTGGCGATCGCACAGGTGATCCCGCCCTGGGCGGACACGGTGTGGGAACGGGTGGGAAAGACCTTGGACAGTACCGCTGTATTCTTGCCCGACTTGGCCAGTTCAAGGGCCGCACGAAGGCCCGCTCCGCCGCCACCGATGATGATCGCGTCGAAATTCATGCTACGCATTTGTGCCATCGAATCAGGCTCCCCAGAGAACTTGTACGGACCACACCACGAAGACGAAAAGCGCCAGGATCACGAACGCCTGGAGCGCCAGGCGCAGATTGGTCCACTTGATGTAGTCGGTGACCACCGTCCACAGGCCGATCCAGGCGTGAGCCGCGATGGAGAGCAATGCGAGCAGGGTGAAGACGCGCATCGAGGTACGCTCGAAAAGCCCAGACCAGGTGAGGTAGTCAAGCTGGGGATGGAGCAACAGGTAGCCAACGATGAAGACGGTGTAGAGCGCCAGGATCACTGCGGAGGCGCGCTGGACCAGCCAGTCGGAGAGGCCGCTGCGCCCGAGGTTGGTGACGTTGGTTACCATACCCATACCCCCGCGAGCAGGATCAGCACGGCACTCGCGATGATCACGATCTTCGAGGTGCGGATGCCGCCCTCGCGGTCGTCGGCGAAGTGCAGGTCCATCGCCATGTGGCGGATGCCGGCGACGAAGTGCAGCGACAGCGCGGAGAGCAGACCCCAGGCGACCAGCTTGGCGAAGAAGTTGTGCGCCAGGGCATCACGCACCGCCTCGAAGCCGCGCTCGGAGGAGAGCGATGCATCGAAGGCCCAGAGCGCGAAGACGAGCCCAACGAACAGCATGACGCCGGTGATGCGGTGGGAGATCGAAACGAGGGCGGGGAGCGGCTGCTTTATCGTACTCAAGTCCAGGTTGACCGGACGCTTTGCAGTCTGTAGCGGCTTTTGGGTAGTCACGGTTTTCTTTCACTCTCTCGACCCGACCTGCGCATGACTGCGACGCCGGGGTTGGTTTTGGAAAGCCTTTTACGGAATCCGCATCCAACGCCCCCGTATCGCTGCGCCTAGCTTCGCCAACAAACGCTGAACGCCAGTGAAATAGGGAACCTGGCACGGCTCCTTTGTCTTGATTTAACGGGCAAAAATTATAGTCCCGAGAAAGCAAGATGACAAATTGACGCACTTTCGCGCACACTACCGCGGAGCTTGACAACACTCCGTGTACGCGACGCCGTATTCGCCATGCGCATCCTACGCCCGTGATGCCGACCGCGCCACCGCCCGAGCCGCCTTCCGGCCCCGAAAGCGGCGAGGTGGAACACGACGCCTGCGCAACGACGCATACGCGTTCGAAGCCTTGCGAGCGAGGCGGCCGGCCGGGCGCTAGACTTGCGTCACCAGGCGATGATCGATCGATGTGGAGTGGCACGATCGAACCGGCTGCGCTGCCAGCGGCGAGATGATCCGGGCACGGTCAGCGCGCAGCATCGACGCGACGCTCCCCGGCACCGGCATGGAAGACACTCCCTAACAAGGACCTAGCATCCGCAAAGAGGAGGCCTTGAATGGCTGACAAGAAGGCACGCTTGACCATCGATGGCTCGGACGAGTCCATCGAACTGCCGATCTACTCCGGCACCCTGGGCCCGGACGTCATCGATGTGCGCGCTCTGGGCGGCTCCGGCTACTTCACCTACGACCCGGGCTTCGTCTCTACCGCCTCCTGCAATTCAGAGATCACTTACATCGACGGCCAGAAAGGGGTGCTGCTGCACCGCGGCTATCCGATCGAGGAGCTGGCCCAGCATTCCAACTACCTGGAACTCAGTTTCCTGCTGCTCAACGGCCATCTGCCGAGCCCGCAGGAGTACGATGAATTCTCCAAGACGATTCGTTACCACACCATGGTCCACGAACAGTTGGTGAATTTCTTCAAAGGCTTTCGCCGCGACGCCCACCCGATGGCGGTGATGTGCGGCACCGTAGGCGCCCTCGCCGCCTTCTACCACGACAGCCTGGACATCACCGCGGAGCGCGACCGGCAGATCTCCGCGCATCGGCTGATCGCCAAGATGCCGACGCTGGCGGCGATGTGCCACAAGTACTGCATCGGCCAACCGTTCGTCTATCCACGCAACGACCTGAGCTTCGCCGAGAACTTCCTTTACATGATGTTCAGCACGCCGTGCGAGGAGTACGTGCCGAACCCGATCTTCGCCAAGGCGATGGACCGGATATTCATGCTCCATGCCGATCATGAACAGAACGCCTCCACCTCGACGGTGCGCCTGGTCGGCTCCACTGGCGCCAACCCGTTCGCCTGCATCAGCGCCGGGATCGCCGCGCTCTGGGGCCCCGCCCACGGCGGCGCCAACGAAGCGGTGCTGACCATGCTCGAGGAGATCGGCGACGACTCCGAGGAGAACATCCAGCGCTTCGTCGACCGCGCCAAGGACAAAGACGATCCGTTCCGGCTGATGGGCTTCGGCCACCGCGTCTATCGCAACTTCGACCCACGCGCCAAGGTGATGAAGGAGACCTGCGACGAGGTGCTCAGCGAGCTCGGCCTCGGCGACGATCCGCAGCTCAAGATCGCCAAGCGGCTCGAGCAGATCGCCCTGGAAGACGAATACTTCGTCGAGCGCAAGCTCTATCCCAACGTCGATTTCTACTCCGGGATCATCCTCCGCGCGATCGGCATCCCGACCAACATGTTCACGGTGATCTTCGCCATGGCCCGCACCATCGGCTGGGTTTCGCACTGGAACGAGATGATCGCCAACGGCACCAAGATCGGCCGTCCCCGCCAGCTCTACACCGGTCCCGAGCTGCGCCACTACCCGGCGAAACAGGACTGACCCCTTCACCGGCGCCGCACGGGCGCTGAGTGCAGAGCGCCGGCGAACCACGCCGGCGCCCAGACTTCCCTCCAGACATACCGCCGCAAAGCGATATACTATTCGCCGTTACCGCGGCACCCCCGCCGATACCGTCACCGTAAGACAAGGCGCACCCTGCAATGACCGTACGCACCCGCATCGCCCCCTCTCCCACCGGCGACCCCCACGTCGGCACCGCCTACGTGGCGCTGTTCAATCTCTGCTTCGCCAAGCAGCACGGGGGCGAATTCATCCTGCGCATCGAGGACACCGACCAGACCCGTTCGACCCGTGCCTCCGAACAGGTGATCTTCGATTCTCTGCACTGGCTCGGCATCGAGTGGAGCGAAGGACCCGACGTCGGCGGACCGCACGCGCCTTACCGCCAGAGCGAGCGCGGCGACATCTACGTCGAGCACGTCCAGCGCCTGCTCAACGCAGGCCACGCCTTCAAGTGCTACCGCACCACTGAAGAACTGGAAGCACTGCGTGAGGCGCGCCGCGCCGAAGGCAACTTCAGCGCCCTGAAGCAGGACGATCTCGCCCTGCCCAGCGACGAAGTCGCCCGCCGCGAGGCGAGGGGCGAGCCCTACGTGGTGCGGATGAAGGTGCCGAGCGAAGGGGTCTGCGTGGTCGAGGACCTGCTGCGTGGGCCGATCGAGCTCGATTGGACCCAGGTCGACGCCCAGATCCTGATGAAGTCGGACGGCATGCCGACCTATCACCTCGCCAATGTGGTCGATGACCACCTGATGGGCATCACCCACGTGCTGCGCGGCGAAGAGTGGATCAACTCCGCCTCCAAGCACAAGCTGCTCTACCAGTACTTCGGATGGGAAATGCCGGTGCTCTGCCACCTGCCGCTGCTGCGCAATCCGGACAAGACCAAGCTGTCGAAGCGCAAGAATCCGACGTCGATCAACTACTACCGCAAGATGGGCTATCTCCCCCAGGCGCTGCTCAACTACCTCGGCAGGATGGGCTGGTCGATGCCGGACGAGCGCGAGAAGTTCAGCCTCGAACAGATGCAGGCCCATTTCGACATCCAGCGCGTCTCGCTGGGCGGCCCGGTGTTCGATCTCGACAAGCTGACCTGGTTGAACGGCGTCTACCTGCGCGAGGATCTGAGCGACGAGCAGTTCATCCAGGCCATGCGCGAGTGGGCGTTCAACGATGACTACATCGCCAAGCTACTTCCCGAAGTCCGCCCCCGGGTGCAGACGCTCTCGGAGGTCATCCCCCTCGCCGGCCATTTCTTCTCCGGGGTGCCCAAGCTCGAGGCGGACGACTTCCAGGCGATCGCGATCGACCAGGAGCGCCAGGTCGCACTGCTGCAGTTCTTGGCCTGGCGGCTAGAAACGCTCGATGAGTGGAGCAAGGATGCGCTAATGGCCCAGGCCAGGACGCTTGCCGAGCACTTCGAGCTGAAAATGAAGGTGTTCCTCGCGCCGGTGTTCGTCGCCATAACCGGCAGCCTCACCTCCACCTCGGTGCTCGATGCGATGGCGATCATCGGCTCCGATCTGACCCGGGCGCGGCTGCGCAACGCGATCGAGGTGCTGGGAGGGGTGTCGAAGAAGCGGGCCAAAGCGTTGGAGAAGGAGTATCGCTCGATCACCCCCTGAGGGGTTGACGAGCCGCGGGGTGCTGCGTATCATGCGCCCCGTTCTCGAGCGACTCTCGTTCGAAACTCCTTTCTCGGTCGATAGTTAGTTCGACTCTGGGGCCTTAGCTCAGCTGGGAGAGCGCAACGCTGGCAGCGTTGAGGTCATCGGTTCGATCCCGATAGGCTCCACCATCCATTACGTCCCGTTCGTCTAGTGGTCCAGGACACCGCCCTTTCACGGCGGTAACAAGGGTTCGAACCCCTTACGGGACGCCATTTCCCGCCTAGTCGTCGCCTTGCGATGGTCATTTTTCGCCCTGAGCGGATTAACGGACCCTTGACTTTTCCACCGCGTCTTCACTGTTACTGTTTTTTTCCTCACGCATCGACGCGGCAGCAGCACGACCCCATTCCCTGGGAATATATTCTTAAAAATCAATATGTTATACGTGGTCAAAAAACAGACAATCTGTCTTCAGCCCTTGTCTTTCGGCGATTAGCGGGCTTCCAGGACAGCTTTTTCACAAGGTTATCCACAGAAAGTGTGGACAACGGCATCCGTCTTCGCGAATACAGCTTCGACGTCATTCGTCAAGCTTGGCGTCAGTCACCTTGGTCCAACGGGCTGACTGAAAAACGTCCCACCAGGGTGAGCGTGCGACAGTTGGTCGCCTGCTCTACATCACCGTGATCGCCTACCATGTCGGCGACGCATTGGAGTACCCATGGCCTCCGTTAACCCGAGTTCACCCGCCGCGCCCATCGGCTCGCCCTCTTCCGCCTCCCCCACGCCGGCACAATGGCTGCGGGCCAATGCTGCTCGCTCGGGCTACTGGCCCCGCGTGGCGATCCTGGCGGGAGCCTTGTCCACGCTGCTGCTGCTGGTCCAGGCCTGGGCGATCGCCACCATCGCCCAGCGAATGGTGATCGACGCGGCCGACTTCTCCACGCTGCTGGTGCCGCTGCTGGTGCTGCCCTGCGCTTTCATCGCCCGCGGCCTCTGCGCGCGGTTGAAGACCCTGGCCGGCACCCGAGCAGGCATCCTGGTACGCCAGTCGATCCGCGCCGAACTGCTCCAGCGCCTGGGCGAGCGCGGCCCGCTGTGGGCACGACGCCAGCACAGCGCGACGCTGGGCAACCGGATCTGGGACCAGGTCGACGCGCTGCACGGCTACTACGCAGACTACCGCCCACAGATGATGCTCTGTGCGCTGATTCCTCTGATCATCCTGGTCGCGGTGTTCCCGCTCAACTGGGCGGCCGGCATGATCCTGCTGATCACCGGTCCGATGATCCCGCTGAACATGGCGATGATCGGCTGGGGAGCGAAGAGCCTGCAGGAGGCTCAGTTCCGTGAAATGAATCGGCTCGGCCGCCATTTCCTCGACACTGTGCGCGGGCTGCCGACGCTCAAGCTCTTCGGCATCGGCCGCGCCCAGGCGGCCAGCGTCGAGCGGGTCTCGGAGGACTTCCGTCGCCGCACGATGAAGGTGCTGCGGCTCGCCTTCCTCTCCTCCACCGCGCTCGAATTCTTCGCCTCGGTATCGATCGCGCTGCTGGCGATCTACATCGGCTTCAGCTACCTCGGCCACTTCAGCTTCGGTACCTGGGATCATGGCCTGAGCCTGTTCATCGGGCTGTTCATCCTGGTGCTCGCACCCGAGTACTACCAGCCGCTACGCGACCTCGGCACCCACTATCACGCCAAGGCCGAGGCCGAGGCCGCGGCCGAGGACCTGATTTCGCTGCTCGCCCGGGACGCCGCCGACGGCGAGAATCCGCCCGCCCGCGGCTGGCGCCCGCCCGAGCGCCTTGGCCTGCGTCTGCACCAGGTAGTGGCACGCTATCCCGGCCAGCAGCGCCCGGCGCTCGATGGCCTCGATCTCGAACTCCGTCCCGGCGAGACGCTCGCGGTGATCGGGCCCAGCGGGGCCGGCAAGAGCACCCTGCTCAACGTGCTGCTCGGCTTTCTTCCGATCGAGTCGGGAAGCCTTGCGAGCGATGCCGGCGAGCCACTCGCCGACCTCGCCCGCGAGGAGTGGCAGCGGGGTCTTGGCTGGGTGGGTCAGCGCCCGGCACTGATCAAGGGCAGCCTCGCCGACAATCTGCGCCTGGCCGCGAACCGCGAGGTGGACGACGCCGCGCTCTGGGCGGCCCTCGAGCAGGCCCAGCTCGAGCCCTGGGCACGGGCGCTGCCCTGGGGACTCGATACCGCGATCGGCGAAGGTGGCCAGCCGGTCTCCGGCGGCCAGGCGCGGCGCATCGCGCTGGCCCGCGCGTTCCTGCGCGATGCGCCGCTCACCCTGCTCGACGAGCCGACCGCGAGCCTCGACGTCGAAAGCGAAGAGCTGGTGATCGACGCGCTCGACCGTCTGCGGCGAGGACGCACGCTGGTGATGCTCACCCACCGGCTGGAGCTGCTGCGCCTCGCCGACCGTATCCTGGTGCTCGAGAACGGCCGCGCCTCGGCGTGCGCCGATTTCGCCACCCTCAGCGCGCCGGACGGCCCGCTCGCCTACCTAGCGCAGCCAAGAGGGCTCCAGCATGTCTGAATCGCGCCCGTCCCCCACTCGCGGCACGCTGGCCGAACTCGCCCCCTATCTCGCCGAGATGCGCCCCCACCTGCTGCTGCTCGCCACTGGGCTTGCGCTCAACCTGGTCGCGGTCGCCTCGAGCATCGGGCTGATCGCGCTCTCGGGCTGGTTCCTCAGTGCTTCGGCCTTCGCCGGCCTGAGCGTGGCTACCGCCACCGTCTTCAACTACATGCTGCCTTCGGCAGGCGTGCGACTGTTCGCCACCACCCGCACCCTCGGACGCTACGGTGAGCGGGTCGCCACCCATGAAGGCACCCTGCGGCTGCTGTCGCGGCTGCGCCGCAAGGTGTACCTGGCGATCGAACCGCTCTCCCCGGCCGCCCTGCAGCGCATCGGCAGCAGCGAGCTGAGCACCCGGCTGACCGCCGACGTCGACGCCCTCGATGCCCTCTACGTCCGCGTCCTGGTGCCTTCGCTGGTAGCGGCGCTGGCGATCGTCGGCTGCGCGGTACTGGTCGGCGTTTTCGCGCCGATGATCGGTCTGTTCGTCGCCGTCGCCCTGTCGATCTCGGCACTGCTCGGCCCCTGGCTCGCCTGGCGACGTGGCAGCCGCCACGCCGACCGCTGGCAGCGCCTCGACACGAATCTCAGGGCACGCTTGCTCGAGCGCCTGGAGACCTTCGCCGAGCTGAGTCTCTATGGCCGCTGGGGAGCCGAGCGCGACGAGCTGTTAAGCCGCCAGCGCGAAAGGGACGACGAGCAGCTGACCCTTGCCCGCCGCTGGGGGGACGCGCAGCTGCTCTCGCAGCTGCTGCTGGGCGTGAGCGTCACCGGCGCCCTGGCGCTGGCGGCCTGGTGGTCGATTCACTACGGTCTGAATGCAAGCCTGGTAGCACTGATCGGCCTCGGCGTACTCGCCGCCTTCGAAGCGCTGATGATGCTGCCACAGGCTTGGCAAGAGCTCGGCAAGGTCAACCGCGCCGCCCGCCGGCTCAACCAGCTGAGCGAATCGGTACCGACGATAGATTTTCCCGACCATGATCTCGCCGAACCCAGCGACCAGCGCCTCAGCCTGCGCGGCGTCGAGCTCGCCTACGACGGCCACCCTGTCCTCCGGGGCGTGGACCTGGAACTCGCCGTTGGCGAGCACCTCGCCCTGATCGGCCCTTCCGGCGGCGGCAAGACCACGCTTTTCAACCTGCTCACCCGGTTCATCGACCCCGATGCGGGCAGCCTGCGGATCGGCGGCGTACCGCTCGCCTCGCTGAGCGAAGCGAGCCTGCGCAAACGCTTCGCCGTCGCTCCTCAGGAAGTGCAGATTTTCAGCGCCACCTATCGCGACAATCTGCGCCTCGGTGCCCGGGACATTGACGACAGGGCCTTGGTCGAGATGCTCGAGGCGCTCGGCCTCGGCGGCTGGCTGCGCGACCAGCCGGAGGGCCTCGACAGCTGGCCCGACGAGGGCGGAAGCTCGCTGTCGGGTGGCCAGCTGCGCCGTTTCGGTCTCGCCCGAGCGCTACTGAGCAAGGCACCGATCGTACTGCTCGACGAACCCACCGAAGGGCTCGACCGGGTCACCCAGGCGCAGGTGATGGCGCACGTCCATGCCTGCTGCCGGAATCGCTCGCTGATCGCGATCACCCATCGCCTGCAGGATCTCGATGCCTTCGACCGCTGCGTGATCGTCGATCAGGGCAGGATCATCGAAGCCGGTGCACCGCGTGCGCTGATGCTCGACCCGGATAGCCGCCTCAGCGCGCTGTACCGGGAGCTGCGGCTTTGAGTCGGTGCCGCGCGCGATGCGCGCGGCGACAATGGCAAGGAGCATCGAGATGCAGTCGTCCAACGCCCCATCGGAAGCCGCACTGATCGCCAAGTACGACAGTCCCGGCCCGCGCTACACCTCATACCCGACCGCGCTCAACTTCACCGCCGAGCATGGTGAACCGCTGCTGGCCAGCGAGGCGCGGCGCCACCCTTCGCGCCCGCTCTCGCTCTACGTCCACCTGCCGTTCTGTCGCAAGCTCTGCTACTACTGCGGCTGCAACAAACTGATCAGCCACGATCCAACTCGCGCGGATCGCTATCTGGATCTGATCGAGCGCGAGGTCACCACCCGGGCGCTACAGTTCGCCGGGCGGCAAGTGGTCCAGCTGCACTGGGGCGGCGGCACGCCGACCTATCTCGACGATCGCCAGGTCGCCCGGCTGATGGCGCTGCTGCGCGAGCGCTTCGACTTCGCCGCCGGCGCCGAGCGCTCGATCGAGATCGATCCACGCGGTTTCGCCGTCGAGCGGCTGGAAGCGCTGCGCGCGCAGGGTTTCAATCGGATCAGCATCGGCGTCCAGGACTTCGACCCGCTGGTCCAGCGCACGATCAACCGCGTCCAGGATGAGGCGCTGATCGAGGCGCTGATCGATCGGGCCCGCGCACTGGCCTTCGATTCGATCAATCTGGACCTGATCTACGGCCTGCCGATGCAGCGTCGCGAGGGCTTCGCCAATACCGTCGCCCGGGTGATCGCGCTCGCTCCCGATCGGCTGAGCGTGTTCGGCTATGCCCACCTGCCCTCGCGCTTTCCAGCCCAGCGGCTGTTCTCCGCCGAGAGCCTCCCCGACGCCGCCGCGCGGCTCGAGATGCTCACCGATACCGGGGCCGCGCTCGAGCGAGCCGGCTATCGCCATATCGGCATGGACCACTTCGCCCGCCCCAGCGACGAGCTGGCGATCGCCCAGCGCGAAGGGAGGCTGCATCGCAACTTCCAGGGCTACACCACCTTCGGCGACTGCGACCTGCTCGGCCTGGGGAGCTCCTCGATCAGCACCGTCGGCCACGCCATCGTCCAGAACCACAAGTCGCTCAAGGCCTACCGAACGATGATCGAACGCGATGGCCACGCGCTGTGGGGTGGCATCGCCCTCGATCGCGACGACTTGCTCCGCGGGGCAGCGATCCGCGCGTTGATCTGCAACCTGGGCGTGAACGTGGGCGAGTTCGAGACCAGCCAGCGAGCGCTGCTCCAAGGCGCAGGTTTCGTCGACTACTTCGCCGAGGCCCTCGACCAGCTCTCGCCGCTGATCGAGGATGGCCTGGTGAGCTGGGACGGCACCCGACTTGCGGTCGAGGAGCGCGGGCGACGTTTGGTAAGACGCGTATGCATGGCGTTCGACCGCTATCTGAGCCCCGAACGAAACCTGCGCTACTCGAAGGTGATCTGAGCGACGACGGCCGATTCGGCGCCGAAACGATACGGGCCGCCCGGCTCTGGGCGGCCCGTATCGTTCAGATTAATGACAAACCCCTTTTGACCCAGCGACGCTCTCGATCCTGGTGAGTCGAGAACCGTTTGGGTCCTAACGCGCCTCTTGCTCGCTTAGATGCGAGGGGCGGACCCCTCGCGCTCCCCCTTCAGGGGGACGCGCCGCCACAAGAGCGCGAAACCCTGGCCGATCAATCGCTTGCCCTCGGGTCGGCGCGCATGGACGTCCCTGTCCGGGCGCGCCTTTTGCGACATCCATGTCGCAAACCCCGGTGCAATCGATTGCCGGCCAGCGCCCTCTTGGAGGCGGCTACAAAGTATCGTGCCATCTTCAAAGACTTTGTCAGCAGTATGAAACGACGCGGGCCGCCCGGCTCTGGGCGGCCCGTATCGTTTGGCATGAAGCGCTCAGGACGGAGAAGCAAGGCGTTAGAAATGCGCCTGGACCATGGTACCCACCACCCAAGCATTCTCGACCGAGTCGACCGCCGAGGGATTCTTCACGTACTGCAGGTTGGGCCGGATGGTCAGGTAATTGGTCAGGTGGAAACCGTAGTAGAGCTCGACATCGATCTCGTGGCCCTGCTCCGGCAGCGGCGTCACTCGACCAGGCTGGGTGTCGTTGTAGTAGCGTACGTACTCGTTGACGTCGTCATTGACGTGCAGGTAGGCCACGCCGATCCCGAGATCATCCTGCGGACGGGCGTCGAACGGCCCTTTGTAGGTCGCGCCGACAGAGAGATAGCGATCGATCCCGGCGGTGTCGCCGTGGTTCACGTTGCCCATGCTGAACAGGGTAAGCCCGCGATCCGGGTTGCCGTCGTGCGCGGTGACCTGCTGCTGGGCCACGTAGTAGAGCCCTGAGTTGGTATCGTTGACGCTCTGCTCGCGGCCACCCCAGGACACACTGTCGACGTTGTTGTAGTAATAGCCAAGCTTGTAGGCGCCCGGCAGCCCATTGACCTGCGGGGTATAGCCGACTTCGATCGGAAACAGCGTGCCGTCGGTGCCGCTGGTGCGCAGGTCGAAGCCGTTGTCGTTGTCGAGGTTGCTGTCGTTGACGTTGAATGCGCCGACCTGGGCATAGACCTGGTCGGTGAAATTGACCCGCGCCACTGCGGCCCACTGGGCGATCGGCCAATTATAGATGTGGTTGCCCCAGTTGCCGGGCTGGCCACTGCCGAAAGCAAGGTTCTGGAAATTGCTATCGATGGTGGCGAAATCATCCCCGACCGGAATGCGCCCGAGCTTGAGTACCAGAGCGTCGTCGAAGAAGCGCTGGCGATACCAGAACTGGGTGAGACGAGTGACCGGTCCACGCCCCTGGACCTCCTGCACCGAGGATCCACCGACCGACGCACCCGGATGGTTGATCCGATCGTTGACGCTATGGCCATTGCGGTTGGTGACAGTGATCTGGAACTCGGCGTCGGGAATGCCTACCAGTTTGTCGAGGTCGAACAGTGCACCGACCGCGAACTGGTCGGCGTACTTGGTGGTGTTCGAGCTGTTGTACCCACCACCGACGTTGCTCGCTGCCTCGCCGACGTAGTCGAAGTCGAACGAGATGCCGGCTTGCTCGAGCGCGGTACGATTACCACCCCAATCGCCGAACATGTAGGGGGAGGCAGGATCGAACGCCGAGTATGCCTGGGCCTGCCCCGCCAGCGCGCAAGCGCCGAGCGTGGCGATGCAATAACCAATCTCTCTTTTCTTCATGCACGTTCCCTCACCGATGAATCGATCCTGCTCAAGAAATGCGTAGGACCCATACTGTATTCAAGCTGAGGGAATTTACGCCGCTGCTCGAGCGAGGTAAACCACGAGCACGCGGGCGAGCGACGGTTTACGACCAAAGAACGACCGAAAAAGCGGCGGACGAAGGCCGCCGCCCCAGAGAATGCTCACATCGCAAGCCAAGCGACCAGTGCCAGCAGCACGCAGAGCAGCAGGTAGATACCCACCCGCCACAGCGGACGATATTCGAGTCGAGGAATGGAGAGCAGACTGAGCCCAGTGCAGCGCAGGATGAACAACAGCGCACCGAGCACCACCAGGATGATCACGAACAGCGGCAGGCTACCGATGAACAGCTGCTGCCAAAGCGTGGCGTGCTCGATCGGCAAGACCGAACTAGAGAACGCATCGCGCAGCACGTAGAAGAGATAGCCGCCGAAGCCGAACAGGCCGATATCGAAAGTAGTGGCAAGCACCCGGGTGGCGATGAGACGCAACGCCTTGGCGAGCGGATTGGTGGCTGCCAAGTCACGAAGCATGAAAGCGAGCACGGTGAAGAACAGCGCCACCAGCCCCAGCGCACTCCAAAACGATCCACCCACCACCCCGGCAGCGGCGTCCAGCGGCAAGGTCGCGCTCGCCGGCATCAGCCACTGCACCAATATCCCGATCACAAGCCACAGCACGACGGTGAAGATGAACTCTCCGACCTGCCGACCGCGACCAGCCTCTCGCGGCCCGCCGGCGTAGTGCACCGATTGGCTTTCCATTTACGCTTCTCCTCGTCCATGCCTATCGTGGGTCACTGACTTCACTTTATTGCATTGCGATCGTTCGTGGTCACCTGTTCGAAACGATCGACCTCGCGCAGCGCCGGGAAGCGCCACATCCATAGCCCGACCACCGCCAAGGTGGTCACGCCCCCGAGCAGCGCCGCGCTCACCCCGCCCAGCCAGGCAGCGCTCATTCCTGCCCGGAACTCGCCGAGCTCGTTGCTCGAGCCGATGAACAGCATGTTCACCGCGTTGACCCGGCCACGCATTTCATCCGGGGTCGCGAGCTGAATCAAGGTGGTACGAACATAGACGCTGATCATATCGGCGGCACCGGCGATCAGCAGCGCCAGCCAGGAGAGCCAGAACAGCGTCGACAGCGCGAATACCAAGTTGCAGAGCCCGAACAGCGCCACCGCAGCGAACATCACCCGTCCGACCCGATGGTCGAGCGATCGCGCCCCCAGGTACAGCCCCATGCCCAGGGCGCCGATCGCCGAGGCGCTGCGCAAGGCGCCCAGCCCGGCGGGACCTACCTCGAGCACTTCTTGAGCGTAGATCGGCAGCAGCGCAACCACACCCCCGAGCAGCACGGCGAACAGATCGAGCGAGATCGCGCCGAGAATGATCGGCCGCGAGCGCATATAGCGCAGTCCGGCGGCGAAGCGTCCCCAAGCGGACGCTTCCTGCGCCTTCGCACCGCTGGCATGGCGAACCGGCACCCGTGCGAGCAGCGCGATCGCACCCAGGGTGCAGCCGAAGCAGACCGCGTAGGCCGCAGCCCCCCCAAAGGCATAGAGCAATCCTCCGAGCACCGGGCCACCGATCACTGCGACCTTCATGATCGAGGCATTGACCGCGATCGCGCGTGCCAGCTGGTCGCGCGGTACGATCTGCGGCAGCAGGCTTTGCAAGGTCGGCCCGGCAAAGGCCCGCGAGCAGCCGAACAGCACCAGCACCGCGTAGAAACCGAGAAGCGGCGGCGCCTGCTGGATCGACAGCCACCAAAGCAGCGCACTGCAGAGCACTTGCAGCGCCCAGTTGAGGATCAGGATCCGCTTGCGGTTGAACCGGTCGATCAAATCGCCCGCCGGCAACAGCAGCACGACCATCGGCAGAAACTGGGCGAGCCCGGCATAGGCCAGGGCGAGCGGATCACGGGTCAGGTCGTAGACCTGCCAAGCGACCACCACCGCCTGGATCTGCATCGAGAACACGGCGGCCAGGCGCGCGCCGAGGAAGGCGGCGAAGCCAGGCAGCGACACCACCCTCGGTCTGCGGTCAGTGGGCGCGGGGGAGGATCTATCGGCGGACATGGATTTCCAGCATGGCTTTCAGGCCCCGGGACCAGGCGGATACCGACACGCGACGCAATCTTCAGCGCAGCGGCAGGCTGAGGATGAAGGCCGGCTGGTCGACGGCGATGCTCGCACTGGGCGCCGCGAGCCGGCCGCTGGCCACCGAGCGCTCGAGCAGCACCACGCTGCCGCTGTCCTGGTTGCCGACCAGCAGCCCGCCCCCCTCCTCGATGAAGTTGAAGTGGCGCGGCGTACGCCCCCCGCTCGCCTGGTGGCCGACGAAAGTGAGCAGGCCACTCGAGGCATCGATCGCGAACACCACGATCTCATCGCGCGAGCCGCGGTTGGAGGCGTAGAGGAAGCGCCCATCGGGGGACAGCGCCAGCTCCGCCGCGCCGTGGACGATCTCCTCATCGTCGAGCACGGGAGGGGCCAGCGATATCCGCTGCAGCGACTCGAGTTCGCCTTCGGCGTAGCGGAAGACTTCGACCACCCCGTCGAGCTCGCCGATCACATAGGCGAAGCGGCCGTCGGCGCCGAAGCGCATCATCCTCGGCCCGCTGCCGGGCGCGAGAGGCAGTCGGGCGAAGCCACGCTGGTCCAGCGGTGCGTTGTCGCCGGGCTCGATAAGTTCGTCGAGGGGGTAGCGGTAGAGACAGTCGTTGCCCAGGTCGCAGGCGTAGAGAAAACGCCCGTCACGAGAGATCTCGCAGGAGTGTGGATGCGCCGCCTGCTGGCGCTCGGGGTCCACCCCACTGCCACCGCCGAAGCCGAATACCTGCACGGCATCGTTAAGCCCGCCGTCCTGGCGACGCTCGAACACGGCAAGCGATCCCCCGGAATAGTTGGCGACGAAAAGATAGCGCTCGGTGGGAGAAAGCAATAGATGGCAGGGATCGGCGCCCTGGCTCGAGACCCGACCGAGCAGCGTGAACTCTCCGCTGGCCGCATCGAAGCGCAAGGCGCTCACCTCGCCGGGGCGCTCAGCGCCGATCTCGTTGGCGGCATAGAGGTAACGACCATCACGAGTCGCCACCAGATAGGAAGGGCTTTCGCTCTCGATCACTCCATCGGCCTGCCATTTCGCACCATCGGTGTCGAAGCGATAGAGATGAATACCCTGGCTGGAGCCATGGGTATAGGTTCCGATCAATAGCCGTCGTTCGCTCACGTTGGCTCCGTATCGCTAGGGTTGAGAGAGAGCGCACGCTGTCCCGCGCGCTCGGCGAGCGTACGCCGCGATGCCAGCCGGTCGGCCTGCCGGGTCGGCTCGGGCAGCTTGTAGCGGGTCAGACAGGCGACCACCCAGCCTAATGAGCTTTCGAGTCCCAGCCGATGACCGATCGACACATAGAGCGGCTTGACCCCTTCACGAGAGCGCAGCACCGCGCCGATGACCTCGCCGCGGTCGATGAGCTCGGTCCAGGCGCCACGCTGCGCAGGCGGCTCGTCATGTTGGCCGCAAAGCCGGCTTTTGCCCACACCGATGGTGGGCAGGTCGAGCCAAAGGCCCAGATGGGAGGCGATTCCGAGCCTGCGCGGATGAGCGATTCCCTGGCCATCGACCATGACCAGGTCAGGTCGTCGCTCGAGCTGTGCAAACGCCTCGAGCACCGCCGGCAGCTCACGAAAGGAGAGCAGGCCCGGCACATAGGGCATGGTGGTGGGGGCGCGATGGAGCACCCGCTCGACCAACGTCAACGTCGGGTACTCGAGCACCACTACCGCCGCGCGGGTAAGGATGTTTTCGGGCTCGACCGGGTCACGCTCGAACCCAACGTCGACGCCGGCCACGAGGCGTACCTCACCGATCCGATCCCGGCGTTCCACCCGGCCGGCGAGACGCTTTTGCAGCGCGATCGCCTCGCTGGGTTCCTGCGTCCATTGATGCAGCATGCCCTCTCCCTGGTCTCGCCGGTGCGTCGATCCATCGATGCTCATCTTAGCAAGCTTAGCGCTCGTGCGCGGTGAATCGCGACCGCCCCGCCAATCTGCACCGGGCCCAGCGAATGACCGAATGCCCACGCATCGACCAGGATGGCGATGATCGGATAGACGAACGAAAGAACACCCACCAGCGAGGTCGATACCTTCTGGATCCTGCCATTATGCGAGCTATTCGGCCGACGAGGCGCATATCTTCGAGGCCCTCGAAGCAGGAACCACCGCCGTCATGCTGATCGAACACACCTGAGGCTCGAAGCGCCATCCGCTGAGCACTCGTCATCGAAAAGTAGGGCTCTACCTGCTCATCTGGCCTTCGAAGCATTCTTCAGCCAGCCATGCCACATGGGAACATCGCCCGGGCTCAGCGTCCGCACCAAGCTTCACGGCTCATCGCAACAGGTCAGTGATCACTACATGAAAACGGTATAAATGCGACGATGACAGCACCTGCGAGGCGAAGAACGCGGGAGGATGGATGACAGCTAACCGCTGATGACTTGGGGAAAGCAGAAAAGAGCG
Organism: Halotalea alkalilenta DSM 17697; assembly: GCF_000621205.1. GTDB lineage: Bacteria > Pseudomonadota > Gammaproteobacteria > Pseudomonadales > Halomonadaceae > Halotalea > Halotalea alkalilenta. The sequence continues at coordinate 23,113 of NZ_JHYY01000042.1, forward strand.
CGCCCCCGCCGCCGGGAGGCGACGGGGGCGCGTGGCCCTGCGGGATGCGGGATCAGCCGACGCGGCGACCTTCCGGCTCGTCGCGGCGACGCTCGGGCCGACTGCTATCCTCGCTGATCTCGAGCGGGCGCCCAGCGACGCGGGCGCGGGCCATCTTGCCGAGGATGGTGGCAGGCAGGCTTGCCGGCAGCTCGACGATGCTGTGCGACTGGCGGATGTCGATGCGACCGATCCGGGTGCCTTCGATACCGCCTTCGTTGGCCAGCGCACCGACCAACTGCCCCGGTTTCACCCCATCACGATGGCCGACCGCAACGCGGTAGCGGGTCATCCCTTCGCGAGGAGCGGTGGACATGCCACCTTCCCGGCCGCGACGCGGTGCGCGAGCACCCTCGCGCTCACGCTCTCGCGGAGTGCGCTCGCGGCGGGAGTCGCCGCGCGGCAGCGCGTGGATCGGCGCTTCGTCGGCGCGCGCCAGCTGGGCGAACACGATGGCGAGCTCGAGCGGGTCGTGACCCTGCTCGACCAGCGATTCGACCAGCGCACGCTGGCGTTCGTCGCTCTCGGCGAGCGCCGCTTCGGCGCGGGCGATGAATAGCTGGTCGCGATGGGCACGCAGTGCCTGCTCATCGGGCAGCTCCATCTGTTCGATACGCTGGCCGGTGGCACGTTCGAGCCACTGGATCTTGCGCATCTCGCGGCCGCCGACGAAGGTGATCGCAGTACCGGCACGGCCCGCGCGACCGGTACGACCGATGCGGTGGACATAGGCTTCGGTGTCGTGCGGCAGGTCGTAGTTGATCACGTGGGTGATCCGCGGCACGTCGAGACCACGGGCGGCCACGTCGGTGGCGATCAGCACATCGACCTTGCCACGCTTGAGCCTCGCCACGGTACGTTCGCGCAGGCTCTGATCGAGATCACCGGAGAGCGCGGCGGCGGAGACGCCGCGCGCGGTGAGCTGTTCGACCAGACTGGTGCAAGCGGCACGGGTACGAACGAAAACGATCGCCGCGTCGACTTCCTCGACCTCGAGGATCCTCGACAGCGCTTCGAGCTTAGCGCCCCCCTCTACCCGGCACAGGCGCTGGGAGATGGTGGTGGTGACCGCCTTGGCCTCGATCTGTACCTTGATCGGATCGACCAGGTAGCGATTGACGATCTTCTCGATCTCTTGCGGCAGGGTCGCGGAGAAGAACACTCGCTGAGCGCTCTTCGGCGTGTCCTTGAGCACTCGCTCGACGTCGTCGATGAACCCCATCCGCAGCATTTCGTCGGCTTCGTCGAGGACCAGCGCCTGCAGCCCTTCGAGGTGCAGCGAGCCGCGCTCGAGGTGATCGATCACCCGGCCCGGGGTGCCGACCACGACTTGGGCACCGCCGCGCAGGCCGCGCAGCTGGTCGCGATACTCCTGACCACCGGTGATGGTGAGGACTTCGAGACCAGCCATGTGCTGGCCATAGCGGCCGAAGTTGACGGCGACCTGCTGAGCGAGCTCGCGGGTCGGCGCGAGCACCAGCACCTGGGTCTGGCGCTTGGCGACATCGATGCGGGTCAGCAGCGGCAGCGCGAACGCTGCGGTCTTGCCGGTGCCGGTCTGAGCCTGACCGAGCAGGTCACGACCTTCGAGCAGCGGCGGGATGGTCTGCGCCTGGATCGGCGAAGGGGTTTCGTAGCCAAGGCCATCGAGCGCCTTGAGCAGATCGGGGAGCAGCTCCAGTTCGCTGAAGCTCTCGATCTGAGTGCTGGGCTGAATTTCGGACTGAACCTTGGAAGAGACGTCGGAGATCGAAGTCATTTCACACCTTAAGTGAGCCGTGCTATCCGCGTCATCGCGCCTGGCCACAATAAGGCGGCGCGAACGGACGGGGCGGCATTCACGGCGATACGGAGAGTCTTCGCAGGGGTGGTATTCCACCGCGGCGAACGGGTCGCACCTGGTGTCGGGGGAAGCGGCGCCTCACGGCGTCCCCTGCCGACACACACACCTGTGGCGACCATCACGCAACCGGTGCCTGAGGCCCGGAAGCATCCATCGTTGCCTGTCGGCACACGTCGGGAGTCGTCCCCGAGCGCTTGGCGTCGCCCGGCATACACCGAAGCCTCGGAGGCATTCGGAGCAGCTACGGGCCGCCGTGGCGATTCCTGACACAACATTTGAGTCAGTGAATCCAATACGAGGGGGCGAATCAGCTGAGATGGAAGGGTCTTCACATGCGAGGAGTGCGCATTCTATCAGCTAATCCGTTAGCATGCATGCCCTATTTCATTTACCTCAATGATCGAGGCCGCTATGTCCGTCGTCTGGGTCGACGCCGATGCCTGCCCCAAGAGCATTCGCGAGATCATCCTGCGCGCCGCCGAGCGCACCAAGACCCAAACGCGCCTGGTCGCCAACCACGCGCTGCCGGTCCCGCGTTCCCCATTCGTCGCCACCATCACCGTGCCCAGCGGCGCCGACGCCGCCGACGCGCTGATCCACGAGCGCATCGAGGCGGGCGAGCTCTTGATCACTTCCGATATACCGCTGGCCGACCTGGTGCTGGCCAAGGGGGCGGTGGTCCTGACCCCTAGGGGCGAAAGCCTCGACGCCGAGAACATCCGCGGCAGACTCAACATGCGTGACTTCATGGAAACCCTGCGCGCCAGCGGCGAGCACGGCGGCGGACCGAAACCTCTGGGCGAGCGGGAAGTGCGCGCCTTCGCCAACGCCTTCGACCGCGCCCTGGCTCGAATGCTCCGCTCGCGCAGCTGAGCGGCTGAGCGCTCACGCGCCCCGAATCACTGCGTCCCGCCACCCTCACCGCGAATGCAGATGCCGCGCCCGGGCAGGTGGTCGCGGCCATGGGGGCGATCGAGATCGAGCAGTGGCCCCAGCGGCACGATGCGGTTCGGGTTGATCGATGGATGGCTGCCATAGTAGTGGCGCTTGATGTGGTCGAAATCGACCGTCTGCGCGATTCCCGGCCATTGGTACAGCTCGCGCAGGTAGGGCGCCAGCTGGGGATAATCGGCGATTCGCCTGAGGTTGCACTTGAAGTGGCCGAAGTAGACCGCATCGAAGCGCACCAGCGTGGTGAAGAGTCGGATGTCGGCCTCGGTCAGGTACTCCCCGGTGAGATAGCGCCGCTCCTCGAGACGCGCATCGAGGGTATCGAGGGTCTCGAACAAAGCCTCGACGTGACGCGCATAGACTTCCTGCTCGGTGGCGAAACCGCTCTTGTAGACACCGTTGTTGACGGTGTCGTAGATCCAGGCATTGAGCTCGTCGATCGTGCCCGCCAGCGCGCTCGGATAGAGATCGAGTCGGTTGCCGGTGAGCGAATCGAAGGCGCGATTGAACATCCGCATGAGCTCTGCGGACTCGTTGTTGACGATCTTGCCGCGCGCTTTGTCCCACAGCACCGGCACGGTCACCCGTCCGGTGTAGTGCGCATCGTCGAGCGTATAGAGTTCGTGATGGAACTCGACCCCATTGATCGGATCGCCGCTCGAGCCGGTCGAGGTGTCGTAGCTCCACCCCTGCTCGAGCATCAAAGGGCTGGTGACCGACACCCCGATGTGGTTATCCAGCCCCTTGAGCCTGCGCATGATCAGCACGCGGTGCGCCCACGGGCAGGCCAGCGAGACGTACAGATGATAGCGTCCGGACTGCGCCGGCCAACTGTCGCCACCCTCGAGGTCGACCTCCCCCGGTGGCACGACCCAGTCCCGGCGCTGCGCGCGCTCGCGTTCGAACTCACCGCCCGTCGAGGCGGTGTCGTACCACTCATCGCTCCAACGCCCATTAACCAGCATGCCCATGGCTATCTCCTCGAGCCCGCACCGATCGGTGCGATGACATCAAAGCTTAGTACAGCGGGCTCAATGGACCTCGCCCGACTCCATGCAACCCGCGACCGTTTCGGTCAAAAGCTCGGCCATTGCGCGGGTCGCAGGCCCGGCACCGTCGAACTCCTTGAAATAGAGCTGCATCGGCACCTCGCGTCGCGCTCCCTCGGTGAGCGGTAGCGCCAGTAGTTCACCCCGCGTACTCAGCTCGTTGAGCCGTGGCCGGGTCACCCAGGCGAAGCCCAGTCCGCGACGAAGCATCTCCAGGCCGGTGGAGGCATGGCCGACCGTCCAGCGCTGCTCGGCGCCGAGCCAGCCGGAATCGAGCGGCTCACGGCGGGCCGAGTCACGAATCACGATCTGGCGGTAGGCGCGCAGGTCGCGCAGATCCAGCGGACGCCCGAGCGCATGCAGCGGGTGCGCGGGATGGGCAGCAGCAATGAATTCGATGCTCGCCAGCGGCGTGCCGAGAAAGCCCTGCACGGTGATGCCGGTGACCAGCAGATCGATACGCCCCTGCAACAGTAGTTCAGGACCACCGTTGAGCACGCACTCATAGAGCTGGACGCGGGTCTGCGGAAACCGCTGGGAGAAAGCATCGAGTGCCCGGGCCAGCGCCTCCACTGGGAATATCTGGTCGATCCCCACGGCGATCTCGGCCTCCGTACCGGCGGAGAAATCGACCGCCAGCGCTTCCAATGCCCGCGCGCCCTCGAGCAGCTGACGCGCCCGCCGCAGCAGCGTCGAGCCCGCCTCGGTGAGGCGCACTTGACGACCGTTGGTGACCAGCAGTCGTACCCCGAGCTGCTGCTCTAGCTTGTGCACCGCATGGTTGATCGTCGAGGGACTCTTGTGGATGGCTTCCGCCGCCTTGGCGAAGCCGCCGTGGTCGGCGACGGCGGCGAGCATCTGCCATTGCGCGAGGGTGATACGTGACATGAATTTCTGCTTCCGGGACGGTTTGAGAAGGAAAGAAAGCGACCACTAACGTCGCGATACGCGACCCAGAGCGGGCGGGTGCAGCATTCCTTTTTATTTGCACTTTTTTTACATTTCTTAAAACACCCCTCCACAGCCCCCGCGAAACGTGGAAACGATCTTGAAAAATGGCTCAACCATGCGCTTCGGCGGCCGATAAGGCAGTCATGGACGCGCTAGGCACCCGAAGTCTTATAGGGTAATGTTGCCGAGCCAATCTTTACCCTTACAACTTTTTCATTTTACGGCCTTTACTCAATATGTTGCGAATCTTCAGTTCGCTCCCACGCAGCCATAAGTTCCTGCTGCTACCGGTGACCACCATGGTCACGGTCCTGGGAGCCCACGAATTGCTCAAGACAGAGGAATCTCCCTCTTCCCCGGAAGTTTCTTCCATCGTTCAAACCAGTAGCCTCATGCCCATCCGGTCCGCCGAGGCGGAAGGCCCCGAGATCGCTCCGGCACAGGGCTACAGTGTCGATGTAGCCAGCGCTCTCGCGCTCCAGGCGGCGCTGGCCCAACGCCAGCCGAAGCAGAACGAACAAATACCTCCGCCCAACTTGGTCGCATCGGCCAATGCCGGCCCTTCCAGCCAGGAAGAATCCCAGGCGCGCAGCGACATTCGCAAACGCCTGTTCGCTTCTCTGGGGAGGGTCGGCGAAGACGATCCACACTACGATGATGGCTTCTCAGCCGACCCACTCTATCTCTCCGAGATGGACAGCTACCCCGGCCTGAGCGAAGAGATCGACTCCCATTCGGCCTATGTCGCTGAATGGCAGACCTACGCCGTGCAGCCTGGGGATTCGTTCACCAGTATCGCGAGCCAAAGCCTGGGACTCGGCTACTCCGAGGTGATGAATCTGCTCGATGCCGCGCCGGATGCCGAGACCCGCCGCCTGCTGGTCAATATGCGCGTCGGCTCGACGCTCGATTACAAGCTCGATGAAGACGGCCATCTCGTCGGTCTCAAGATGATGCGCAACCTTCGCGAAGGGGTGCAGCTCACCCGCAAGGCCGAAGGCAACGGCTTCGACTACGCCAACATCGCGCGCGACGTGGAATCCACCCAGAGGCTGTTCGCCGGTACCGTGCAGGGCAGCTTCAGCCAATCGGCGCAGGCGACGGGGCTTTCGAGCGGCGAGGTCGCCGAGCTGACCCGCACGCTGTCGAAGAAGATCAACTTCCGCCGCCAGGCGCACGATGGCGATCATTTCCAGGTCCTGGTCGAATCCGACGTGATCGACGGCAAGCCGATGAGCTCGCGCATCCTCGCCGCCCAGTACCAGGGCTCGCAGACCGAGATCTCAGTGATCCGCTATAACGACCAGTTCTACACCCCGGACGGCAAGGGGCTCGATCCCGCCTTCGAACGATACCCGTTCGCCGGCAACCATCGGCTCAGCTCACCGTTCGACCTCAACCGTCGCCACCCGGTCACCGGGCGGGTCGCGCCCCACCATGGCACCGACTTCGCGATGCCGACCGGGACGCCGATCAAAGCACCGGCGAATGGACGAGTGGTCCAGGTAGGCAGCAACCGCTTCGCCGGACGCTATGTGGTCATCGATCACGGAAACGGAATGAAGACTCGCTATCTGCATCTGTCGCGGGCGCTGGTGAGCAATGGACAGCAGATCACCATGAACGATCGCATCGCGCTCTCCGGCAGCACTGGTCGAGTCACCGGCCCCCACCTGCACTACGAGATCCTGGTCAACAATCGCCCGGTCGACGCAATGCGCCTGAAACTACCCGGCGGCCAGAGCCTGAGCGGTCAGCAGCTGGCCAATTTCCGCGAACGCAGTGGCGAGATGCTGGCCAAGCTCAATGACGCCCGCCAGGGTCGCGCCTATGCCAACCTTCAGCGCAGCGGCGCCAGCGACGACAGCTGAACGTGACGCATGACATGCCACCGCCGCGGCCCCTGGGCCGCGGCGGTGGCGTATCCGCTCGACTACGCTGGGCTCTTCCTCTTCCTTCAGAGCGCTAGACGGGTGATCTCGATCGCCGGGCAGCGATCTACGATCACCGTCACTCCCGCCTGACGCGCCCGCTGCTCGGCCACCGGATCGCGCACTCCCAGCTGTAGCCATAGCGCCTCCGGCAGCGGCGACAGCATGAGCATTTCGTTGACCAGGGCGGCGACCGCATCGCTGCGCCGGAAGACATCGACGATATCGATCGGCTGCTGGATGTCGGCCAGGCTCGCCACCACCTCGCAGCCCAGAATCATTCGCCCTGCCCCGGATGGATTGACCGGGTACAGCCGGTGTCCGTGGGCCAGCAATCGCTGCATGACCTGATGACTTGGACGCACTGGGTCATCGCTGGCACCAACCAATGCTATGCTGCGCGGTCGACCAAGCAGCGCACGAACGATCGCGTCATCATTCACCACTCCTCTCCTCCATGCGCTTGATGATCAGCGCCTCCACCATGCTGCGCCATTCACCGTCCAAGTCATCTTCCACAGGATCACGACCCGCGCGCCGATACCAATAGCCCGCGTTGCCGAGGTCTCCCTCGCGACGATGCAGGTGCGCATGAACCCAGGCGGCATCGCGCGAGGCTTCGGCCTCGACCTCGTCATGCGCGGCCTGCCAGTCTCCACGGCCGACCCACCACAGCGCGCGCAACGGCGCGGATAGCCCCGGTGGCGCCTGGTCCATTCTCAGTGAAGCTTCGAACCCCTCGAGGCTGGCGTTCTCACTCTGGTCCATCGAATCCATCCTCCTTTGTCATGAGCTCGACGCTGCCGACGAAAAAGCCCGGCTGGAAGCCGGGCCCTACGATGGTGAGCCAGATACCGGCCACCATATCGATCTTTGCCGGGAGGAGACTCAGCGGCGTTTGAGGGTCATGTCAGCACCGGTCTGGGAAGTACGCATCTCGTTATCGAGGACCAGCAGGTTACCATCGTCCAGCGGGCGCAGATTGTAGATGGTATTGCCGTCAGCGCCCTTGAGCTGATAAACGAGCGGCAGCTGCTGCGGACCTGCGTTCTCGAGGACGAGGAAGTTACCACGGGTGACCAAGACCTGATCGCTCTTGCCTTCGCGTACGCTACGAAGCTCGTAGGTGCCCGCGACATCGTCGTCGTTACGCATTTGCAGCTGGGTACTGATGCCCGAGCAATCCGCGCAAGGCAATACCCCTGCGTAATCGCCCGCGACCTTTCCGTAGGGCGTCTGGGGCGAACTGGCGCAGCCGGCCAGTGCAGTCAAAGCGGCGAGAGCGCCAGCGGAAGCCAACACTTTGAGTCGCATCATGAATCTCCTTTTTCTGGACCCGAAGCTAAACATAGTCAATGGATGCGAACTCGGCAATTTGTGCTGCGCACGAAGACCCGCCACCCGGCTCCAGCCCACCGTTCTGGCGCGGTGACAGGGCGAAAGGGCGCCACATGTAAAGCATAGGCCCGAAACGCCTTCCCAGCAGCCAATACGCACCGAAGCGGCTATAGTGAGCGGCATGCACGCTCGAACGGCGTGAAGGAAACACAGGGATGAAAGAACGAACGGGGGGCTGCCAGTGACAAATCTTCTCTGGATGGCGGTCATCGTCGCTTTGCTGGGGGGACACGGCTTGCTGCGAGGGTATTCGCCCACGGTATGCAAGACCGTCGTCCTTGCCGCCCTCGGGGTGGTCATTGCCTGCTTGGCGACGATCGGTGGCTGGTGGGCGTGGACGGTCAATGCGGTGGCGATGCTCGCCTGCGTATTGCTCGCCTTTCACGACGAAGGACGACAACGCGATGCCACCCGCTCGAGCCGCCGAGCGAGTGCCTCGCGCATCACCGGACTTCGCCAGGCGACACCGCGTGCGGCGACCCCGGCTCGGCGACGCAGGCAAACGCCGCCGAGTAATCTGCGTCGAGGCGCATGATGCTAAGCTTCAGGGAGGCCGGCTGCTACAAGGTCATGCTGATGACCGGCGCCCAAGACGCGGGCACTCTGCGCTTTTACCAACGCTGCGGCTTCATCAGTCAAAAGACTGCGTTCGAGCGCAGGCGCCAGCCGATGCGCGACGAGCGCTAGAGCGCTTTCGCGCATTTCGAACCCATCGCCTGATCAGGCCGGAGCCTAGATCTGCGAGAGAAAGGTCATTCCCCCCACCAAGCCGCATGCGGAGGCGAAAAGAAACAGTGCCGCAGCGAACCGAGAGAGCTTGGAATGAGTAGAGCGACGAGGGGAAAGAGGTCTATCGACGAGCATGTATGACTCTCCTGTACCGCCATAGTGGAGCCCCATCCTCGCACTAGCGCCGGCCGGATGAATTAGCGAATCCTTAGCATGCATTAATGAACAGCGTTTTGACTTCCAAGGGAAAATTTCGCCACTCGTTGCGGCGAGACGCCGTCAGCGAGCGGGGCGGCGAGGCAGACGAAAAGAGGCCCGATCCCGCCAGCGGTACGGTTCGAACCACCGAACGAGGCGATTCGACTGGAGTCCAAAAAGCGAACCCTCCTGTCGGCCGCTGGAAGCGCAGCCGTTCAGGAGGGTCACGGTATGGGGATGGTGGGCCGTGTTGGGCTCGAACCAACGACCAAAGGATTATGCTTACCACTTCGGCTTTCGCCGCCCGTTTCCGGTTCGTGGTCTGGACTCTGTCTTGCCTTTCGGCCTTCCCGTCGAGTCTCTACACGTTCCCCCTCGCAGGGGCTTCGCTCGGCGTTGGCATAGCGCTACGAAGGCGCCTTAGCGTTCACCGAATTTGAGAAGTTCTACTTCAAGGCAGAGCGAACTTACCTTGAGCAACCCATGCAGGTCCACCCCGTGCCTCGCGCTATACGAGGGGTAGGGATGCCCCCAGTCAAGTCCTCTGCTCTAACCAACTGAGCTAACGGCCCACACAGATCGAGATTGTCGCACATTGAACATGTGCCAGCAACGAGCGAACTGAATTTCATCTACGGCGACTTCTCTACCCGCTGGCGAACTCATCCGGATCCATCAAAGCCCGGCTTTCGGTCTCTCGACGCACAATGTCTTGTTTGGCAAACCGTCTGTTTGCTAGCATGGCCGGCAGACATGGCGCCACCTCGGCATCATGCGTAAGCGTTAACGTCAGCCAACGCAAACAACGGGACTTTCGCGTCCCCTCGTCAGGCGTTGCGTTCATGACGTTCTCCCCTACGGCCGCCGGTGCCGAAAAATCCTTTTGGCGCTCTTCCCTGCTTCTCGGCATCGTTCTGATCGCCGCCAACCTGCGTGCCCCCATCACAGCGCTTGGGCCAGTGCTATCGGAACTGCAACTGCATTTCGCCATGACCCCGGCGGTGGCCGGTCTGCTTAATGCGCTACCTTTGTTGATCTTCGCTTGCGGCTCACCGATGGCTCCCTGGCTGACACGGCGCCTGGGACTCGAGCGCGCGCTGTTCGGCGCGCTTTGCCTGATCGCCATGGGGTGCCTGCTGCGCTCCAGCGGCCTTTATCCCGGCCTGTGGCTGGGCACGGTGCTGATCGGCGGTGGTATCGCTGTGGCAAATGTGCTCGTGGTACCGCTGGTCAAGCGGGATTTCCCTGACCATACGGCGCTATGCGTCGGCCTCTACGCTGCGACCATGGCGCTGGTCGCGGCTCTGGCGAGCGGGCTCGCCGCGCCGCTGTCGGATCTCACGAGCTATGCCTGGAGATTGCCGCTAGGTATCTGGTTCGTGCTCGCAATCCTGGCGGCTGTTTGCTGGTGGCCCCAGCTCAAAGAGGCTCCCGCCCCTACCCCGGCCATGTCGGGAACCCATGCGAGCCACGCACCGGCACCGGTATGGCGAAGCGCGATCGCCTGGCAGGTATCGATGTTCATGGCCCTGCAAACGCTGGTGTTCTACACCCTGATCGACTGGTTCCCTTCCATGGTCAGCGGCGTAGGCATCGGCGCGGCTCAGGCGGGTACCTATCTGTTCGCCTACCAAGCCATCGCCGTGGTCGCGAACCTTGTGACGTCGGTTGCGATCAGGCGCCTGCACGACCAGCGGTTGCTCGGGTTCATTTGCTCGCTGTGCATTTGCTGCGGTGTCGCCGGCCTTCTATGGGCACCGACCTGGGCGCTTCTTTGGCTTCTGTTCGCAGGCGTCGGCGCTGGAATGTCGATGGTCACCTGCCTGACGCTTTTCGGCCTGCGTACCCGTGACCATCACCAGGCGAGCTCACTGTCGGGAATGGCCCAATGCGTAGGCTATGGCCTCGGCGCTACCGGGCCTTTCCTCGCAGGATGGCTGCACGACCTGAGTGGAGGGTGGCACGCACCGCTGTTGGTGCTGCTGGCGTCAGCATGCGCACAGATCGTATTCGCGGTCCTGGCGGGCCGTAATCGGTATGTGGGGCATTCACAACCAAGCTGATCACTGCCTGACACGGCTTCGAGTAGAAATGGCCTGCGCCCATTCGGCGCAGGCGTCGCTATTCGACGATCCAGGCTATGTCCGCCCGCTCCAAGAGCGAAAGCCGCTTTGGCGATCCCTGGGCATGGATGATGGTGACCCTTATCGCCTGCGTCCCGGACGAAAGGACGAATGACCTTGTTCGAGCGCCCAGCTTAATCGAACCAAGTGTCCAAAGACGCCGCGTTGCAATCACGAAACCATGCGACCACCCTGAAACGGCGGCGTTGAGCCGTGCGGTATCTACCCCTCCCCTGAGCAGAGGAGAAGATTCATGAGGATCGAGAAACCAAGTGCCATCCTTGCCGGTCTCTGTGTCTGCGCCCTGCTCGCGACGAAAGCCGCGGCCCACCATGGCTGGAGCTGGGCCGAAGGCGAATTGAGCGAGCTGACCGGGACGATCAGGGAAGTTTCCTTCGCGCCGCCGCATCCTTCCCTCGAGGTGGAGATAGAGGGCGAAGTCTGGCAGGTCGACCTTGGTAATCCCAACCAGACACAGCGCTCCGGATTCGCCCAAGGGTCGGCGGAGGTCGGCGACGAGGTCACGATCCTCGGCAACCGTTCGCTCGACGAGAGCGAGAACCTGATCAAGGCGGTTCGCATTACGATCGACGGCCAGAACTACGACATGTACCCAGGACGGATCGAAGGCTGAGCTCGGCGTGACGAGCCTGCTCGAATGGCTTTCAGGCGGCACTGTCTCGCGCGCGCTGACGGTGTATCCCGTGCTCTACATGCTCGTAAATGCCGCGCACATCCTGTCGATCGGGCTACTCGTGGGGACGATCCTGCCACTCGACCTTCGACTCCTCGGGCTATTCAAACGCACTCCGCTCCAGCTGCTCGGGCCATTTCTTTCCCGGACTGCAGCGACCGGTGCCGTACTCGCGATCCTCACTGGCATGCTGCTCTTCACCGTCAGGGCGAGCGAATACGTCGCCAACCCGGCCTTTCTGACCAAGATGGGGCTGCTTGCTTGTCGCCGGCATCGCCAACGTCGTGCTGCTGCGTATCGCGTCGCCTTGGCGGCGTGCGCTTTCCGAGGGCAGGGCCCCCTGGTCGATCAAACTCATGGCCGCGCTGTCGTTCGCGATCTGGATCGCGGCGGTCATCGCTGGCCGCTGGATCGGCTTCATTTGACCCGCAGGCGAAACGAACGCCATTGAGACCAGCGTCATACCGGGCGTCCGGACTCAGCGCTGGTTGCCGTAGCGGCAAGGAACGCGTGAGCTAGGGCATCTTGGACTATCCTGGGCTACATGGCGCCTTCCAACCCAGGTGTAGGGGCGGGCCGACACGGACCGATCGTATCCGTAAAGCCCGGCAGGCTGTGAATGTTGGCGAAAACCGCCAAGTATCAGTCTATTACTAGCGAGATCAAGCGCATGCCCTCGCACCAAGGGGGCTTGCGACATACCGCTCCGGGAACCTCGAGCGCCGCACTCGAGTCAATTGAGCTATAGCGGCCAATGATGGGAGGCGTATGATAATCAAAGCCTTTTCCAGGGCTACCCAGTTTTCGCTGCAAAGGGATTTCCATGCGTAGAAACGGACTAGTAGCGGGACTCCTCGGCATCGGCTTCAGCTTGGCATTCAGCGCCCATGCAGAGGCTGCGTGGCGCTTCGATCCCATGCACAGCTATATCGATGCGACGCTCACTGACCAACGTACGAGCGGCGATGTGGTCCAACAGCACAGGGTCGAGCGTCTGGCCGGCACGATCGACGAACAGGGGCAGTTGACCCTCCCGCTCGCCCTCGACCAGCTCGATCTGATCAGCCAGCTTCCTTCTTGGCTCAGCGGCTTGGCGACGGGACAGGTGGCGACCATCACCGCGCAGGTCGATCCAGGATGGTTCAATGCGCTCGGCATTGGCGAGTCCGCTACACGGCGGTTGCCGCTGACCATCCAGGGAGAGCGCTTCACTCGTCATGAAGAGGTGGCGCTGGCGCTCACCCGGGTAGGGGAAACCGAGTACCGCGTACGTACCGCGGAGCCGGTCTCGATCGATACCCGCGAATTGATGCAGCTCGACAACGCCCAGACCATTCTCGCCGCGCTGGGCTTCCAGCGTCTGTCGGATACGATTCCGATCAGCTTCGACGCTCGTCTGCTCAGCGACTGACCCTCGCGCGGGCGCAGGCCCGCGCACCAGGATCGACACTGAAACGGTGAGATGCGAGACTGGAGCGCTGAATTTCGACCGTGTCGACCGTCGCGCGCCATCGTAGATGCCCGTGCGATACGACGCATGCACCATCCCGCCAGGACTCTTCCATGATCAAGTGGACCCTCGTCGGCCTCGTACTGGCCTATATCGCTTTCAGTATCATCTATGTGCATTACCGCGGTAAGAAACGCCATCGAATGACCCGCCAGCTTTCGGATCATTCGACCTTCATGGCGCCGATCAATACCTTCATGTACCTGTTTTCGCGACTCCCGGACCGTCCCTACCATCGCGAGCAGGACTTTCCCGAACTCGAGGCGCTGACCAGCCGCTGGCAGGAAATTCGCGCCGAGGCCGAGGCGCTCGAAAACCACATCAAGGGCTCCGACAAACGCGACGATGCGGGCTTCAACTCGTTCTTCCGCCGCGGCTGGAAGCGCTTCTATCTCAAGTGGTACGGCGAGAGCCATGCATCCGCCAAGACTCTGTGTCCGAAAACGACCGAGATCCTGGCGGGCATTCCATCGATCAAGGCCGCGATGTTCGCCGAGCTGCCGGTCGGCAGCAAGCTGATGAAACACCGCGATCCCTACGCAGGATCGATCCGCTACCACCTGGGACTGCGCACGCCCAACGACGATCGCTGCTTCATCGATGTCGACGGCGTTCCCTACAGCTGGCGCGATGGTGAAGCGGTACTGTTCGACGAAACCTACATCCACTACGCCGAGAATGGCAGTGAGAGCGATCGTCTGATCCTGTTCTGCGACGTCGAACGCCCGATGAAGTACCGCTGGGCCGCCGCGGTCAATCATTGGTTCAGCCGCAAGGTGATGGCGGCGGCAGCCTCGCCCAACGACGATAACGATCGCACGGGTGGACTCAACCGGGCGTTCAAGTACCTTTACGCGATCCGCGGCAAAGGCAAGCAGCTCAAGCAGTTCAACCAGCCGCTCTATCAGCTGGTAAAGTGGACGGTATTCCTGTTCATCCCCGCGGTCCTGCTGTTCCTGATCTGGCTGATCTGAAATGTCGGGCAGCGCAGTCTCGCCGTCGATCGTCGGTGCGGAGCAGTTCCTCCAACCCCTCGCTCCTTCGCAACTCCTGCGTATCGAAGGCGAGCTGATCGGAGAATTGCCGCTGGCGATCGCGGCGCTGCGCTTCACCCCCGGTCACTTCGACGCGAAAGCGTTCGAGCGGCTGCGTATACCAGCACCCGACGCCCTGGCCAAGGCCATCGACAAACGACGCGCCGAATACCTCGCCGCGCGCCTGTGCGCGCGGCGAGCGCTGGCCGCGCACGCGATCGAGGGCCTGCCCTGGACGGCCGAGGGAGAACGCTGCCCGCAGTGGCCGGGAGGCTGCATCGGCGCGCTGACCCATAGCCAGGGTTTCGCTGCGGCAGCGGTGGCTGCGGGGTCCCAAATCAGTGCGTTGGGAATCGATGCGGAGGGATGGATCCACAGTGCGCGTGCAGATCGACTCGCCGAGATGATCCTTTGCGACTCGGAGCTCGACCGCTGGCGCGAGCTGCCCGAGCTGGCGCGAGGCGCTTGGCTCACCCGAGTGTTCTCGGCCAAGGAAAGTCTCTACAAAGCGCTTTATCCACGGGTCAAACGGCCGTTCTACATCCATGACGCCATCGCCGACTTCGACCCGACTCGACCGAGCCGCTTCACCCTCGGACTGGTCAAGTCGCTGGATGCGCACCACCCGGACGGCTTCAGCGTCGAGGTACGCGCACTCGATTTCGATCGGGGCGTGCTGACCTTGATCGCCCTACCCGCCTGAACTGCGTTAATTCGCCTTTCGAGGAGATCCATCGATGAGCTCTGAGACGCTCGATCACGCCCTCGCTCGTCACTTCGGCTTCGAGGGCCTCCGACCGGGGCAGCGAGCGGTGATCGAGCGGCTGCTGGAAGGCCGGTCCGCGGCGGCGATCTTTCCCACCGGCGCAGGCAAGTCGCTGTGCTACCAACTGCCGGCGCTGATGCTGCCGCACCTGACCCTGGTGATATCGCCGCTTCTCGCCCTGATCAAGGATCAGCTCGCCTTCCTGCATGCCCACGGCATCTCAGCGGCGAGCATCGACTCGAGCCAATCCCCGGACGAGAGCCGCGACGTGATGCGTCGGGTCCAGGCCGGAGAGCTCAAGATCCTGATGATCTCGGTGGAAAGGCTGCGCAACGAGCGCTTTCGCAGATTCATCTCGCAGGTACCGATCTCGCTTTTGGTGGTCGATGAAGCCCACTGCATTTCCGAATGGGGTCACAACTTCCGTCCGGACTACCTGAAGCTGCCGGAGGAGCGCGAACGCCTCGGCATGCCACGTACGCTGCTGCTCACCGCCACGGCGACCCCGCCGGTGGTCGAGCAGATGCGCGAGCGCTTCTCGATCACCGCCGATGACGTAATCACCACCGGCTTCTACCGTCCCAATCTCGAACTCGAAGTGCTGCCCACCGCACAGGCACAGCGCCCGCAGCGCTTGGTCGAATGGCTCGCTCCGCGAGCCGGTCGCCAGGCTGCCGTGCCACAGCCGAGCATCGTCTACGTCACTCAGCAGCGCAGCGCCGAAGAGGTCGCCAAGCTACTGGCCAGCAACGGCATCGAGGCTCGCGCATACCATGCGGGGCTGGATAGCGATGAGCGGCAAAGGATCCAAGCGGCCTTCAAGCAAGGGGAGCTGAACTGCATCGTCGCCACCATCGCGTTCGGCATGGGCATCGATAAAAGCGACATTCGCCAAGTGATCCATTTCGATCCACCCAAGTCGATCGAGAATTACAGCCAGGAGATCGGTCGCGCCGGACGCGACGGAGCACCCTCCACTTGCCTGACGCTGGCGAGCCGGGAGGGCCTGGGGGTGCTCGAGAACTTCATCTACGGCGACACGCCGGAGCGCAGCGGCATCCGCTGCCTGCTGGAAGAACTGGACGCGCTGCCGCGTGCAAGCAGTGGAGAGCGTGACTGGCGCTTCACCCTGAGCGCGCTTTCACAGCGCACCGACATCCGCCCCCTGCCGCTCAAGACCTTGCTGGTGCAGCTGGAGCTGCTCGGAGTGGCGACGCCGCGCTTCTCCCACTTCGCCGACTACCGCTTCGCCCAGTACGAGGACGACGCGACGCTGGCGGGACATTTCCACGGTGAGCGGCGCGATTTCGTCGCCCTGCTGCTGAAGAACGTGCAGCGTGCGCGACGCTGGGCCAGCGTCGACTTCGCTAGGATCGACGAAGCCGGCCGGGCGGCAGGCCTGGATGCGGGACGGGGGCGGGTAATCGCGGCGCTTGAATTCTTTGCCCAGCGCGGCTGGATCGAACTCGAGGCGAAGCAGCTGACGGAGGTATACGCCGTGCATGCCGGGTCGCTGGACGTCGAAGGTCTCAGCCTGCGGCTGCACGACTATTTCACTCAACGCGAACATGCAGAGCTCGAGCGGCTCCGCGCAGTACCTGCGCTACTGGAAAGCGAGCACTGCCTCAGCCATCGGCTGGCGGCGTATTTCGGCGACCCACGTGCACCACAGCATTGCGGCCACTGCTCGGTGTGCCACGGCAGGATCGCCCGTCTGCCCAGCCCTCGACCGCAGCCGTTGCCGGATCGATCGGAGCTCTCGGCGCTATGCGCGCCGTTGCATGCCCGACTGGCCGAGCGCGGCAGCGGGCGCCCACCCAGCGCAACCCTGCTGGCCCGCTTTCTCTGCGGCCTGAGCTCGCCCCTTCTGACCCAGCTCAAGGCCCGCACCCTGCCCGGGTACGGCGCGCTGGCGACATCGCCCTATGCGGCCCTGCATGCCCACATCACCACCCTGGCACTCGGTCGCGACGAATGAATGCAGGCTCAGTCGCGCCCGCTGCCGAAGCGACGCTTGGCGAAATAGAAAAGCGAGGTCACCAGCCCGATCGTCAGCAGCAGGATCGGCAGCAGCAGCATGCAGGTAGTGAGGATCTCTTGGTGACGGGAGAAGAAGGCGGTATTGCTGATCAGGTAGCCAAGCGAGGTGAGAAGCCCCACCCACAGCGTCGCGCTGAGCACGTTGAACATCTGGAAGCGGGCGGTGGACAGCGGCGATATCCCGACCACCAGCGGCATCAGCGTACGCACGAAGGGCATGAAGCGCCCGGCGAGCAGCGCGAGTAGCCCGTGGCGGTGGAGCAGCGCATGGGTCTGCTCCACTCGATGCGGTGGCAGGTGATTGGCCATCCAGCGCTTTATCAATGGCGTGTCGCTCAGCCATCGTCCCTGGATGAAGCCCAGCCATGACCCCACGCTCGCAGCCACGATCAGCACCAGATTGATTCCCCAGAAGGAGAAAGCGCCCTGGCTTGCCATCACACCGACCAGGATCAGCAAGGAATCCCCAGGGAAGAACGCAGCGGGCAGCACGCCATTTTCGAGCGATATGATCAAAAACAGGATCAGCGGCAGCATCCAAAGATAGCGAGCGGAGCGGATCATTTCATAATCCTGACTCAGGATCGCCATGAAGATGTTATAGAAGGTTTCCATCGAGTCTCACGCCTTTCACTTACGCATGCACGACGACATCGCCATTGACCATCGCCCGTAGTTGTCGCCACTTTACTCTAGATCACCAGCGCTGACCGCCGCCCAGAGCTTATTTCACTCAAAGCGATGCGACTACTTCAAGCCAGCGCAAGCCAAGCATGGAGACCGAGGCGCCTTCAAAAGCGCGCAGCGCCCCGCCCAGGGCTAGGACTAGGGGGGTCCGGCTTGCAAGCCACGACCGGAAGCCTGCCCGGATCGCTATGGCGTCAGTGCAACGTACAAAGGACGATCACACGCCTAGGGTAGAATGTTCGCCGCTCGAGGATGAGTGCTATGTTGGGGAGATCGCGCACTCTCGGGGGGCAAGGTCGCGGCAGGACGCGCTCGTCGGTCTTGCTCGTCGGTCTCGTTCATTCCGGCGCGGTATCTTCCAGTCAGCAGATGCGAGTCCCAGATGACCGAAGCCACGCAGCGCCCTCTGTACATCATTCATTCCGGACCGACCCTGCTCGAGACCCCGCTGCTCAACAAAGACAGCGCCTTCTCTCTCGATGAGCGGGTAGCGTTCAACCTCGTCGGCCTGCTGCCGCAGAACATCGAGACGATCGAGGAGCAGGTCGAACGCGCCTATCGGCAGTACTCGGACCAGCAAAGCGACCTCGACCGCCATATCTACCTGCGTGCCCTGCAGGACAGCAACGAAACGATGTTCTTCCGTCTGCTCGAGGAGCATCTCGAAGAGATGCTGCCGATCATCTATACCCCGACGGTCGGCGAAGCCTGCCAGGCTTTCTCGCAGATCTACCGCTCCCACCGCGGCATATTCATCTCCTATCCCCACCGGGAGCACATCGACGACATCCTCAACAGCGCCACCAAGGACAACGTCAAGGTAGTGGTCGTGACCGACAGCGAGCGCATCCTCGGCCTCGGCGACCAAGGTATCGGCGGCATGGGTATCCCGATCGGCAAGCTGTCGCTGTACACCGCCTGCGGGGGAATAAGCCCCGCCTATACCTTGCCAGTGGTACTCGATGTCGGCACCAACAACCCCGACCTGCTCGACGACCCGATGTACATGGGGTGGCGGCACGAACGGATCACCGGTGAGGCGTACTATGAGTTCGTCGACCTGTGCATACGTGCAATCATTCGTCGCTGGCCCAACGTACTGCTGCAATTCGAGGATTTCGCCCAACACTCCGCGCTGCCGCTGCTCGAGAAGTACAAAGATGCATTGTGCTGCTTCAACGACGACATCCAGGGTACCGCGGCTGTGGCGCTGGGCACGCTCTATTCGGCCTGCAAGGCGAAGAACGAGAAGATCTCGGACCAGCGCGTGGCCTTCGTCGGCGCGGGCTCGGCGGGCTGCGGCATCGCCGAACGGATCGTCACGGCGATGATCGAGGAGGGCCTCGATGAGGCCGAGGCCCGGGCAAGAATATTCATGGTCGACCGTTACGGCCTGATCACCGACGACATGACCAACGTCCCGGACTTCCAACGGCGGCTGGCCCAGAAACGAGCCGACCTGGCGCATTGGCAGGGAAACGAGAAGGACCTGGCTCTGATCGATGTGGTACACGGCGCCAAGCCGACCATCCTGGTCGGTGTCTCGGGACAGCGGGGCCTGTTCACCGAGGAGGTGATCAGGGCGATGCACGGCTACTGCCCTTCCCCGCTGATCATGCCGCTCTCCAATCCCACTTCCCGGATAGAGGCGACTCCCCAGGAGATTCTCACCTGGACCAACGGAGAAGCGCTGGTCGCTACGGGCAGTCCTTTTCGGCCGGTCAAACTGGGTGACCATGAGATTCCCATCGCTCAGTGCAACAACGCTTATATCTTTCCCGGCATCGGCCTCGGCGCCCTGGCGGCGTCAGCCCGGCGCATCACCGACGGCATGCTGATGGCGGCTGCCCGTGCGCTGGCCGACTGCTCGCCGGTGGCGCTGGAGGGTGAAGGTGCGGTGCTCCCGCCACTGCGCGAGATCCAGAGCGTGAGCCGCAAGATCGCCTTCGCAGTGGCCAAGCGAGCACAGGAGGACGGGGTGGCACTGCAGATCAGCGATGACGAGATCGAAGCGCGGATCGAGCAGAATTTCTGGCTACCGCGCTATCGCAGCTATCGCCGCGCCTCCTACTAGCGAGGCGGCGGTTCGAGAAGAGCGTGGAGCGTCCGACGACGCTCCGCGTGCTTTGCCGGCCTCGTTCTGTCAGCGGCGGGAGCCGAAGATCCGCAGCAGCATCAAGAACAGGTTGATGAAATCAAGGTAGAGCGTGAGCGCCCCCAGGATCGATGATCTACGCAATTGGGCGTGCCCGCTGCCCTCGAGCTGTGCGCCGATCAGCTTGAGCCGCTGAGTGTCGTAGGCGGTAAGACCGACGAAGACCACGACGCCGATATAGCTCACCGCCCACATCAGCGCTTCGCTCTGCAGCCATAGGTTGAGCAGCGAAGCGAGCACTATCCCGATCAGCCCCATGAACAGCATGTTGCCAAGCCCGCTGAGATCACGCTTGGTGGTAAAACCATAAAGACTCATCACCGCGAACATGCCGGCGGCGGCGACGAAGGTGGCTGCGATCGACGAGTAG
Organism: Halotalea alkalilenta DSM 17697; assembly: GCF_000621205.1. Taxonomy (GTDB): domain Bacteria; phylum Pseudomonadota; class Gammaproteobacteria; order Pseudomonadales; family Halomonadaceae; genus Halotalea; species Halotalea alkalilenta. Next base: position 43,581 of record NZ_JHYY01000042.1, read on the forward strand.
GTGTAGACGATGAAGATGCTCGATATCGTCAGCCCCGTGAGCGCCGCATAGAGCATGAATAGCGCCGTCGCAACATTCGGACTCATTTTGGACACTGCCGCCGAGAGGGCGATCACCAGCCCCAGCTGGACGATGATCAGGCCGAAAAACACCCACTGGTTGGAAAAGATGATCTCCAGCACCGCTGGCGAATTGGCGGTGTACCAAGCGACGAATGCGGTGAGCAACAGTCCGCAGGCCATCCAGCCGTATACTTGGGCCATGAAGGTTTGCGTGATGGCAGAAGCCGAACTGCTCGCCGCCTGGTCAATCGGGCGAGATCGTGGCATGGAATCGCTCCTGTGGCTGGCGTCCGCGCCGCAATAGCGGGACTCTTCGTTTCAGCTTAAGACAATGGCGACAGCGTTTCGATCCCGGAATTTCGTCCCCCCATAAGTGAAAACCCCCGCACCAGTCGGTGCGGGGGTCCTCGGGATGAATGCTTGACGATGACCTACTCTCACATGGGGAGACCCCACACTACCATCGGCGCTGAGCGGTTTCACTGCTGAGTTCGGCATGGGGTCAGGTGGGACCCGCTCGCTATGGTCGTCAAGCATATTCTGGCGCAAAGCCCGCCTATCCAGGCAAACTTCACTGATTCGTGGATCATGCTGGCCGAGATCGTCTCGTCGTATCCGTTGCTTCGTCTTTCGATGACCTGACCACTTGGGGTTATATGGTCAAGCCTCACGGACCATTAGTACACGTTAGCTCAAAGCGTTGACCGCTCTTCTACACCGTGCCTATCAACCTCGTCGTCTTCG
>NZ_JHYY01000043.1 GCF_000621205.1 Halotalea alkalilenta DSM 17697
TGCCCTGCGTCGAGTGGATGAGCATTCTACTCAGAAACGCTTTGGTGTCAATCACTTCTTCGAGAAGCGTGTCGTTCGGAGCATACTGACCACCGCATCCGAGCCGACCTGAAACACCAAAACAATCAATGACTTGCTCTTCCCGCTGCGGGTTAACCCCGGTCAGCGAGGGCGTACTTTATAGACCCACTCGCCACTTGGCAAGCGCTTTCGCCAAGTTTTCGAGCTGAAGGGGCAATCTCACCGCCTTGAAAGCAGCAGACGCCCCGGAATGCGGGGCGTCTCGAGCATGGAGAATCAATGGAGACTGGAGCAGTTAGCGCTCTTCTTGCCTACGAACGTTACGCACCAGCGCCATGATCGGGCCTGAAAGGGCATAGCCGCTGAACAGTAGCAGCAGTACCACGGAAGGCTGCAGGGAGATGACGACGAAAGCGAGCACGATGGCCAGCAGCGCGACGAAGGGCACTGGGCTGCGGAAATCGATCTCCTTGAAGCTGTAGTAACGAATGTTGCTGACCATCAGGATGCCCATCACCGCCACGATCAGCGCCATCAATAGATCGAAGGCGAAGGCGTCGATTTCGAAGCTATCGAACGCCCATACGCAGCTGGCCACCATGGCTGCTGCCGAAGGGCTCGGCAGGCCGATGAACCATTTCTTGTCGACGCTGCCGATCTGGACGTTGAAACGCGCCAGACGCAGCGCAGCACCGGCGACGAAGATGAACGCACAGATCCAGCCGAACTTGCCGAGCGACTGCAGCGACCAGCTGAAGGCCACCACCGCCGGCGCGACACCGAAGGAGAGCATATCGGAAAGGCTGTCGTACTCGGCCCCGAAGGCGCTTTGGGTATTGGTCATCCGCGCCACCCTGCCATCGAACCCATCGAGCACCATGGAAACGAAGATCGCGATCGCAGCGGTGGAAAAATCGTTGTTGAGCGCGGAAACGACAGCGAAGAACCCGGCGAACAGTGCGGAGGTGGTGAACAGGTTGGGCAGCAGATAGATCCCCTTGCGGCGCACCGTCTTGCCATCCTGCACGACCTCCTCGACGACCTCGGTGTCCTCGCGGAAATCACGAAAAGGATCGCTCGGCTTGCAGCGATTCGGCGCATCCTCTGACTGTGCTTCCGGCCTGGATGCATCAGTACGCTCATTGGGGTCATGCGACATGAAAACTGTTCCTTTAAATCACGCCCGCCTCGCTCGATGAGGAAGCGGGAAGCGGTTCATCGCACCAGGCGACGAACCAGAATAACCAGCATGCAGGATATCCATACCTTGATGAGACGTCACGCATGGGCAGGCGTGCCCGCGAATCCGATGGTCACGGCCCGCCTTGAGAGATCCGGCCAGGCATGACAGGGCGACGCGCCGAGCGCGGATCAGCAGCGTGCGGCTCCCGCGCCGGGCCGAGGACCAAAGAAGAACGGTCGCAGCCGGACCCCTACGGCATTACCGAAGAAAGCAGCGATCAACCACACCCAGCCGTGCAGGCTGCCGGAGGCGATGCCGCTGAAGTAGGCGCCGATGTTGCAACCATAGGCGAGACGCGCCCCATAGCCGAGCAGCAGGCCACCCACCACCGCGGCGACCAGCGAGCGCGCGGGAATCCGCAGGCTCGGCGCGAACCGCCCGGCCAGCGAAGCCGCCAGCATCGCGCCGATGATGATGCCGACATCCATCACCGTAGTGATGTCATACCAAACACTCTGGGACAGCGCTCGAGCGTTGTTGGGCATCTGCCAATAGGCCCACGCACTCGGATCGATACCCAACCACTGCGCACCCTTGGCACCCCATAGTGCAAAGGCGCTGGTGATGCCCCAGGGGCGCCCGGAAAGTGCGAGAGTGATGAAGTTGAGCACTGCCAGCGCCAGCGCACCGAACAGCAGCGGCCAGGGACCGCGCAGCCATCGAGAGCCCCCATGGCGAGGAACCTCGGGCTCCTTCTCGAGCGAACCATGCCGACGCCTTTCAAGCACCACGGTAAGCAGCGCGATCAGCGCGAAGAGCGCCAGGCTCGAACCGATCCCGCCGACCGGACCCAGGGTGTCGACCAAGGTGACCGGCGCGAAGTGCGGGAGTGCCGCCCACCGGTCGAAATGGATCGTCGCCAGCAGCGAGCCAATGATGAAGAAGGCAAGCGTCACCAGCATCCTCGCATTGCCTCCCCCCACGGTGAACAGCGTCCCGGACGCACAGCCGCCACCGAGCTGCATGCCGATACCGAAGATGAACGCCCCGAAGACCACCGACACGCCTATCGGCGCCAGCAGCCCGGTGACCGGCTGGCCGAACAGAGTGCCAGACGCGAGCACGGGGAAGAACAGGACCACCGCGAGAGACAGCATTGCCATTTGGGCACGCAGGCCTCGGCCGCGCCGTTCGGTGATGAATACCCGCCAGGCGGAAGTGAATCCGAACGCGGCGTGATAGAGCACCAGCCCGAGCGCACCACCGACGATGAGCAGCGCCCCCTGGGCCGGCCCCACCTGCTCGCCAAGCCAGAGCGCCCCGACGATCAACAGCGCGACGGTCGCCATGACCAAAGGCCGCAGCGGAGGACGGGTGATGGAATCAGCGATCGATGTACTCATGGCTCAATGTTCCTGCGAGAACTGGCTAGCTGTCGATAAAGACTAGCGCTAACGGTGGGGGGGAATCTCAGACGAAGCGTCCGAGTCCCACGGCGTTGCGCAGACGGTCAACGAACGGTGCCGCCTGTGCACGGGCGCGATCAGCGCCTTTGCGCAGGACCGCTTCGATGTGCGCCGGGTCCTCGAGCAGTGCCTGATAGGTCTCACGGGGAGCCCGCAGCTGTTCGTTGAGGGTCTCGAACACGATGTTCTTGGCCTCGCCCCAGCCGATGCCTTCAGCATAGCGCTGGCGCATCGCATCGCTCGCGTCGCGGTCGACGAAAGCGCTGTAGATCTGGAACAGGGTGCAGCCGTCGGGATCCTTGGGCTCCCCAGGCTCGAGCGAGTTGGTCTTGATCTTGCGCACCAGCTTCAAAAGCTGCTTTTCGGTGCTGAACAGCGCGATGGTGTTGTCATAGCTTTTCGACATCTTGCGCCCGTCGAGCCCGTTGAGCACCTGCACCCGCTCATCGACCTGCGCCTCTGGCAAGGTGAAGAAATCGCCCTTGTAGATGTGGTTGAAGCGTCCCGCGATGTCGCGCGCCATTTCGATATGCTGGATCTGGTCACGACCGACCGGCACGCGATTGGCGTTGAACAGCAAAATGTCGGCGGCCATCAGCACCGGGTAGCTGAACAGCCCCATGGTGATGCCGCGATCAGGATCCGGACTGCCAGAGCTCTCGTTGTCGGCGACGGCGGCCTTGTAAGCATGTGCGCGGTTCATCAGTCCCTTGGCGCAAACGCAGGTCAAAAGCCAGGTCAGCTCATTGACCTCAGGGACGTCGGACTGCCGATAGAAGATCGCATTGTCCGTATCCAACCCGAGCGCGAGCCAGGTCGCGGCGATCTCGAGCCGCGAGCGCTGGACCCGGGCCGGATCCTGGGCTTTGATCAGCGCGTGCAGATCGGCGAGGAAGTAATAGGACTGGACGCCTGGATCCTGGCTTGCCTCGATCGCCGGGCGGATGGCGCCGACATAATTGCCGAGATGGGGCGTGCCTGTGGTGGTGATGCCGGTGAGAACGCGGGTCTTGGTCATTGGAGAACGCTGTCGCTTACCCAAGTCTGGACGAGTTTCGAACCGCCAGCCGGAAAGGCCGGCGGAGACTCATGCCAGTGTACTACAGCTGTACCGGCGGATCGCCTCGAGCCCGAAGGCGCCACCCAGGCATAGGCCGAGCCTGTTCCCAGGCCGACTCACCGGCCGCGCTACGGAAAGACTCAGTCGCGGAAGACGCGCACGCCCAGCGCCTTGAGATAAGCGGTCTCGGGGATCGCCGGATGCACGGGATGGTCCGGCCCTTGGCGGCCATCGAAGAGAATCTGCGCATGGCGATCCTGATGGCGAGCAGCGCCCCGCACCAGGTCGACCAACCGCTCGGGCGCCAGATGCATCGAGCAGGAGGCCGAGACCAGCAGGCCATCACGCCCAAGCAGGCGCATCGCCTCGCGGTTGAGCCGTCCATAGGCGCGCTCCCCGTTGGGAATGTCCTTGCGCTTACGGATGAAGGCGGGAGGGTCGAGCACCACGATGTCGAACTGCTCGCCGGCAGCCTTGAGCGCAGCCAGCGCTTCGAAGGCGTCGGACTCGAGCGTCGAGACCCGCTCGGCGACACCGTTCAGCTCGGCATTGCCGGCGACCGCCTCGAGCGCTCGGGCGGAGCTGTCCACACAGACCACTTGTGAGGCGCCGTACGCTGCGGCCTGTACGCCCCAGCCACCGACGTAGCTGAACACATCGAGCACCCGCTGCCCTTCGACCAGACCGTTGAGCCAGGCGCGATTGGCGCGGTGATCATAGAACCAGCCGGTCTTCTGCCCTTCGACGGCCGAAGCCCGGAAGCGTACGCCGTTCTCCTCGAGCTCGATCTCTCCATCGAACTCGCCCTTGACCACTTCCACGCCCTGCTCGAGCTGCTCGAGACGGCGACCGCTCGAGTCGTTGCGCAGCACGATGACTCGGGGCTTGAGCACTTTTTCGAGTGCATCGACGATCTCGTCTCGCAGCCGATCCATGCCCAGGGTATTGAGCTGCACCACCAGGACATCGCCGAAACGGTCGATCACCAGGCCCGGCAACAGGTCGCCCTCGCCATGTATCAGCCGGTAGAAAGGCTTGTCGAACAGGCGCTGGCGCAGCCCGAGCGCCTGCTTGAAGCGGTGGACCAGCAGCGAGCGATCGAGCCGCAGAGAGGGGTCGCGTGATACCACTCGCGCACAGATGAGCGAATTGGGATTGACGTAGGCGACACCGATCGCGCGTCCGTTGGCCTCTTCGACCAGGGCCTGGGCACCGGCTTCGAAACCTTTCAACGGCGTCACCGCGATATCGATTTCGTTGGAGTAGAGCCACAGGTGACCGGCTTTCAGGCGGCGATCGGCATTTTTCTTCAAGCGCAGGCGTTGAGTCACGACAAGGAATTCCTGAAAAAGGAGAGCGATGGTTCAGCGCTGGCAGGTCGCGCAGAACACGCTGGCCCGCTGCCCCAGGGTCACCTGGAGCAGCGGGGCCGCACAGCGGCGACAAGGCTCGCCAGCGCGACCGTAGACGTTGAGTCTTTGAGCGAAGTAGCCCGGTTCACCCTGGCCGCTGACGAAATCGCGCAGTGTGGTACCACCCTGCTCGATCGCCGCGGCGAGCACCTGCTTGATCGCAGCGCAGAGCAAGCGGTAGCGCTCGAGCGAGATACGGCCCGCCGCGCGGCGCGGGTCGATGCCGGCGATGAACAGCGCCTCGGCGGCATAGATATTGCCGACGCCGACCACCACCGCGTTGTCCATGATGAAGGTCTTCACCGCCGCACGCTTGCCTCTCGACAGCCGGTGGAGGCGATCTCCATCGAAGTCGTCGGAGAGCGGCTCTGGACCGAGGCGAATCAGGCGGCGATCGGTCAAGGGGTCGCCGGTGATGAAATCGAGCGCGCCGAAGCGGCGAGGATCATGGTAGCGCAGCAGCCAGCCCGAACTCATCCGCAGCTCGATGTGATCGTGCCGCTTGGGTGCGTCCTGGCCTTGCGTCAGGCGCAAGCTGCCGGACATACCCAAATGCCAAAGCAAGTGCCCTCCAGCGACCGGAAGCAGCAGGTACTTCGCCCGGCGCAGGATCGTTCCCACCCGCTCACCGACGATCCGCTCGGCGAGGTCCGCGGGTACCGGCGAGCGCAGGCGCGACTCGCGCACCGTCACTTCCTCGATACGCTCGTTCTCGACGAAGGGAGCGATTCCGCGCCTGGTAGTTTCGACTTCGGGCAGTTCGGGCATGGGGCTCTTTGCTCCCGGTGAACGACCAGATACGAAGAACCCGGCGCTGGGCCGGGTTCCGCGTCACCGACGAAAGCCAAGCGAGCGCCTTGCGGCGCCGAGCTCAGGCTCGCGATCCGAAGGACCGCAGCGGCTTACTTGATCTTCGCTTCGCGGTAGATCACGTGCTTGCGCACGACCGGGTCGAACTTCTTGAATTCCAACTTGTCAGGCGTATTACGCTTGTTCTTGTTGGTGGTGTAGAAGTGACCGGTACCTGCAGAGGAGACCAGCTTGATCTTGTCACGCATGATGATGCTCTCCGGCTCTCAACGAGCTTGATGAACGTGGACGAGACTCGGCCCGGCGGGCGCTGATGCCATTATAGGGCCGCCTAATGCGACCCAATGGCAGGATCAGACGCGCTCGCCGCGGGCACGCAGCTCGCTGAGGACCTGCTCGATGCCTTTCTTGTCGATGATGCGCATTCCCTTGGAGGATACGCGCAGCTTGACGAAGCGTTTCTCGCCTTCGACCCAGAAGCGATGGGTGTGCAGGTTCGGAACGAACCGGCGACGCGTCTTGCGCTGGGAGTGTGAAACGTTGTTACCCGTCACCGGACGCTTGCCGGTGACCTGACATACCTGGGACATGCGTGCCTCCAACCGTTAGCCTGGCCGATCGAACTCGTGGGTGACGGGTCCAACCAGAAATCGTCTGTTCGAAGCGAACCCGCAACGGCCCGGTCGAGCAATCTCGATCGATCGCTTTCGCGAAGCCTCGTCACGGACGTATCTACGGGGATACTCGACCACTAACGCAAACACTAAGGGGCGGTGATCGTCGCGACGCACGGGAAGATTCGAATACCAAATTGACCTTGATGATGCCATGGGAACCAATGCGTCGATGAACGCCGAGAGGAACTCACTACGGGCACCTTAGATATCAAAGGCCGCATTTTATAGCAGAACGCAGGCCAAGCGGCAACCCTGGGATGTCACAACCAGCCACGCTCCGCGAACGAGGTCATCTCCCCATCCCCGATGACGAAGTGGTCCAGCACCCGCACATCGACCAAGCCAAGCGCTTCGCACAGCCGGCGGGTGATGCGCCGGTCCGCCTCGCTCGGCTCAGACACGCCGGACGGGTGGTTATGGGCGAAGATGACCGCACCGGCACCCAGCGCCAGGGTTCGCTTGACCACCTCGCGAGGATAGACCGCGGCGGCATCGAGCGTACCGCTGAACAGCCGCTCGAAACGCAGCATCCTATGCTGGTTGTCGAGAAACATCGCCGCGAATACCTCATGATCGAAATCACGCATCTGCGCGTGCAGGAACTGACGCACAGCGCTTGGCGAATCGAAAGCGCTCGAACGCATCAGCTGCGCTTCATAGTGCCGCCTGGCGAGCTCCAGCGCAGCCTGGAGCGTCACGTAGGCCGCCTCGCCCAAGCCATGGCCGGCACAGAAGCGAGCGCGATCGGCGTCCAGCAGCGGCCTCAGGCCATCGAACTCGATCAGACGATCGCGGGCGAGATCCACCGCGGAGCGCCCGGCGACGCCGACCCGCAGGAAGATGGCCAACAGCTCCGCATCCGATAGCGCCGCACACCCGTGGCGGAGAAGTTTTTCCCGGGGCCGTTCGGCCAGCGGCCACTGCTTGATGCTCATCTGCATTTCCCCCGGTGCGACTCGATACCCCTTCATCGGCATCGCCACGGGGCGTTTGACCCCTGGGCCGCTCCCATAGATGACGCGCAGGCGCGACAAGCCGACAGGCTGATATACTCCGGCGGACGCGCGTCAAATGATCCCTGCGTTCATCCAGGTAGAACGCTCCATCACGAAACGAAGGAAGCTGAGACATGGTCAAGCTGGTACTCGTCCGTCACGGCGAAAGCGAGTGGAACAAGGCCAACCTGTTCACTGGTTGGGTCGATGTCGACCTCTCGGAACAGGGCGTCGAAGAAGCCAAACGCGCCGGTCGCCGGCTCAAGGCGGCGGGGCTTAGTTTCGACATCGCCTATACCTCGGTGCTCAAGCGGGCGATCAAGACGCTCCACTATGCCCTCGAAGAACTCGATCAGCTGTGGATCGAGGAGCATAAGTCGTGGCGGCTCAACGAGCGCCACTATGGCGGCCTCTCAGGACTCGACAAGAAAGAGACGGCGGAGAAATACGGTGCCGAGCAGGTGCATATCTGGCGCCGCAGCTATGATGAGCTGCCTCCCCTGCTCGACCGCGAAAGCCCTTATCATCCGGCCAACGATCCGCGCTACAAAGACCTCGATCCACGCTCGCTGCCGTCCGGTGAGAACCTCAAGGTGACCCTGGAACGGGTGATCCCCTTCTGGCAGGATCGCATCGCCCCAGAGCTTCGCGAAGGCCGCACCGTGCTGGTCGCCGCCCACGGCAACAGCCTGCGGGCGCTGGTGAAGTATCTCGAGTCGATCAGCGACGAAGAGATCATGAACCTCAACATCCCCACCGGCGTGCCATTGGTCTACGAGCTCAGTGACGACCTCGCGGTGGAGAAAAAGTACTACCTCGAGCGCGACTGAGCAGCCCGACGTCGTGCTCTACCCTGGCCCTGGGAGATAAAGATGTTCGCCTCTCACCGCACCGGCACCCTGCTCGGCACTCGCATCCTGCTCGGCGTCAGCGGCGGCATCGCCGCCTACAAGAGCGCGGTGCTCGCGCGCCTGCTGAAAAAAGCAGGCGCCGAGGTGAGGGTGGTGATGACCGAAGGCGCCCAAGCTTTCATCAAGCCGCTGACCTTCCAGGCGCTTACCGGGGAACCGGTGGGAACGTCGCTGCTGGACCCGGAGGCCGAGGCGGGCATGGGGCATATCGAGCTCGCTCGCTGGGCCGAACTGATCCTGATCGCACCTGCCAGCGCCAATCTCATCGCCCGGCTCTCGAGGGGACATGCCGATGACCTGCTCACCACGCTGTGCCTGGGGAGCGGCGCCGAGCGCATGCTTGCGCCGGCGATGAACCAGCAGATGTGGGCCCATCCCGCGGTGCAGGAGAACGTCGACAGGCTCAAGACCCAAGGCTGGGGGATCCTCGGCCCGGACGCGGGCGAGCAGGCCTGCGGCGACATCGGTAGCGGACGGATGATGGAGCCGGAAGCGATCATCGATACGCTCCAGGCCTCGCCGGGCCAGCGTCCGGCGCAGGGTCTCGAGATCGTCATCACCGCCGGCCCGACGCGGGAAGCCATCGACCCGGTTCGCTACCTGACCAACCACAGCTCGGGCAAGATGGGCTACGCCCTCGCCGCCGCCGCCCAAGCGCTCGGCGCCACCGTCACGCTGATCAGCGGGCCGGTGCGGCTGGCCACCCCGCCCGGCGTGGCGCGAGTCGATGTCGACAGCGCAGAGCAGATGCTCGATGCCGCCGAACGTGCAGCCGCGACGGCGGACATTTTCATCGCTGCCGCGGCGGTGGCGGACTACCGACCGGCCACTGCCGCGGAGCAGAAGATCAAGAAAGGCAGTGAAGACGAGCTGGTCCTGCGCCTGATCAAGAACCCAGACGTCGTCGCCACCATAGCGGCACGCGAGAACGCCCCCTTCACCGTAGGATTCGCCGCGGAGACCGAGGCGCTCGAGCGCCACGCGCTCGACAAACTCGAGCGCAAACGCCTGATGATGATCGTTGCCAACCAGGTCGGCGGCGGCCTCGGCTTCGACCGCGACGACAACGCCGCGACGCTTTACTGGCGCGAACCCAAGCAGCAGATACGCAGCGAGCGCTTCGAGGCCCAGCCCAAGCGCGCGCTGGCCGAGAAACTGATCCTGCGGATCGTCGCTCACTATCGCAGCGCGACAAGCGCCTGAACCCATACCCAGAACCAGGAGAGCACTTCGATGCCACGCATTGAAGTCAGGATTCTCGATCCTCGACTCAAGGACCACCCCCTGCCCCACTACGCCACCGCTGGCAGCGCCGGCATGGACCTGCGCGCCCTGCTCGATGCCCCGCTGACGCTGGCGCCCGGGGAGTGCGAACTGGTGCGCACCGGGCTTGCCCTGCACATCAAGGACCCGGCCTACGCGGGCCTGGTACTGCCACGCTCGGGCCTGGGCCACAAGCGCGGCATCGTGCTCGGCAACCTGGTCGGGCTGATCGATGCCGATTATCAAGGCGAACTGATGATTTCGGTATGGAACCGTGGCCAGGAAACGGTCACCATCGAACCCTTCGAGCGCATTGCCCAGTACGTACTGGTGCCGGTGCTCAAGGCCGAGCTCGAAGTGGTCGAATCGTTCGAGACCAGCACCCGCGGAGAGGGTGGTTTCGGCCATTCCGGTCGCCACTGACGAAGGCCAGGACACAAGAGATCATCGCAATGTACCAACAAGGACATGACCCGGCCTCGGTGGTGGAGATACTCTCCGAGGCGCTGCCCTACATCCAGCGCTATGCCGGCAAGACCATCGTGGTCAAGTACGGCGGCAACGCCATGACCGACGACACCCTGGTCGACTCATTCGCCCGAGACATCGTGCTGATGAAGACCGTCGGGCTCAATCCGGTGGTAGTGCACGGCGGCGGGCCGCAGATCGGCATCCTGCTTGAGCGGCTGGGCATCGAGTCGCGCTTCGTCGACGGCTTGCGCGTCACCGACGCCGCCACCATGGACGTGGTCGAAATGGTCCTCGGCGGCCAGGTCAACAAGAGCATCGTCAACCAGATCAATCTCGCCGGCGGCAAGGCGATCGGCCTGACCGGCAAGGACAATGCCCAGATTCGCGCCCGCCGGCTGAAGATCGAGCGTCGCTCTCCCGAGCTGAGCGCGCCGGAGATCATCGACATTGGCCATGTCGGCGAGATCACCAGGATCTCGACCGACCTGATCGAGATGCTCACCCAGGCGGACTACATCCCGGTGATCGCACCGATCGGCGTCGATGACCAAGGAAACTCCTACAACATCAACGCCGACGTGGTCGCCGGCCGCATCGCCGAGGCGCTCGGCGCCGAGCGACTGATGCTGCTGACCAACGTCGCTGGGCTGCTCGACGCCGATGGCAAGGTGATGACCGGGTTGACCGTCGAGGACGTCGACCGCTTGATCGAGGAGGGTGTGATCTACGGCGGTATGCTGCCGAAGATCCGCTGCGCACTCGACGCGGTGAAAGGTGGCGTCGACAGCGCGGTGATCGTCGATGGACGCGTGCCTCATGCGACCCTGCTCGAGATCTTCACCAATGCAGGCGCGGGAACCCTGATCAGTGCTACGCCGCGAAGCTGAGCACATCCACGAAGCGACCATAACGAATCGACGCCATGACGCAGGAAACCCAAGCGCCCTCCCGCCGCGAGCAGATTCTACAGACGCTCGCGGAGATGCTCGAGCAGGAGAACGGTGGACGGATCACCACTGCGGCACTCGCCCGTCAGGTCGGCGTCTCCGAGGCAGCTCTCTATCGCCACTTCCCCAGCAAGGCCAAGATGTTCGAAGCCTTGATCGGCTTCATCGAGCAGTCGGTGTTCGAGCGCATCCAGGCGATCATCGAAGGCACCAGGCGCGACCAGGCCCCGGCGAGCGAATGCATACGCCTGATCCTCACCCTGGTACTCACCTTCGCCGCGCGCAATCCCGGCCTCTGCCGACTGCTCAATGGAGAGATCCTCAGTGGCGACGTCGCCCGCCTTCGCCCACGCATGGCGCAGTTCTTCGAGCGGCTCGAGACCCAGCTCAAGCAGGTGCTGCGTGAGGCCGAGATCCAGCAGGGGCTGCGCCTGCCGAGTACGGTGACGACCTACGCCAACCTGCTGTTGAGCGTGATCGAGGGGCGCATCGGCCAATACGTGCGCAGCGGCTTCCGCCGTGCGCCCACCGAGCTATGGGAAGACCAGTGGCAGCTGCTGTCGGCCCCTCTCACCGGCCTCGCTCACTCCCGCCCGTGACAGCCACTGGACGGGCGTGAGAAAAAGCCCCGGCGCCTTTGAACTGCCCCCCAATAGTTGGACGGTTGGTTCTCTCAGCCGGTGGCCATGGCCTGAGTCCTGTACTGTACGGGGCTCAGGCCTTTTAGTTTCATTTTGATCCGCTCGTGATTGTAGTAATCGATGTAACGATCGAGACCTCGCTGCAACTTCTCAACATTATCGAACGGCTCAGGTGAAAGTATTCGGCCTTCAGGGTACCAAGGAAGCTCTCCATCGCGGCATTGTCCAGGCAGTTGCCCTGGCGTGACATGCTTTGGGTCAGCGCCTGTCTGCCGCAAAACGGCGGTGAAGCTACGGTAGCCATAGCATGCACGTTCTCAGATCCACACATCATTCTGGGCCGTCCGCTCTCCCGTCCAGTCGCCCGTGTTCAACACGCCGCGCGGCTCGATCAGCATCAGTTTGACTTCATGCTCAGCATAGGGCTTGTGCTCGACCCCTTTGGGAACGACATACAGCTCGCCTTGCCGCAGCAAGACGTTGCCATCGCGGAAGTCAATGCGCAGCTCGCCCTCAAGCACAAGGAAGGCTTCGTCGGTATCTGCGTGAGTGTGCCAAACGAAGTGGCCTTCCAGGCGAACGATCTTGAATTGGTAGTCGTTCATTTCAGCGACGACCTTGGGCGTCCATTGCTCGCTGAAAAGCGCGAACTTCTGCGCAAAGTTGATGCCGTGTTGGCGGCCTGTGCCGGGTGTCGGTGTCATGCTGAAATCCTGATGAAAGCCAGAAGTCAGCATGTTAGAAAAGCACCGCCTGCGGGTCTTGCACGATCGTGCAGGTCGCTGCCATGAACCTACCGGGGCCGCTTGATCCGTTTCAGCCATCGCGCCGGAGGAACGCCATAGGCCGAGGTGAACTGGCGCGCCATATGGCTCTGGTCGAAGAAACCAGACCTCAGCGCCGATTCGGCGATGGTCAGGCCCGACAGCATCAGCCGCCGGGAGAAATCGAGGCGGCGCATCGTCAGATAACGATAGGGACTGGTGCCGTAGAGCGACCGGAAATCCCGGCATAGCTGCCAGCGATCCAAGCCACTGGTTTCTGCCAGCGTATCCAGCGTGATGATTTGATCCAGCGCGTCATGGATATAGGCCCGAGCACGTTCCACTGCGATGAAATCGGGATGACGCCGGATACGGCGCTGCCCGGCAACGGCGACCAAGGCATGCGCCAGGTCGTGCAGCGCATCTTCTTCTTCCATCGGGTCGATGCCCGCATCCATGCCTTGCAGCAAGGGCGCCAGTGCGGCCTGGAGCCGTGGATCGCTGGACAGACCGCCCTCGATGAAGGGGAGCGGCTTGCCGCCGAGAATCTGTTGGATCAAGGAAGGCTCGATGTACGCCATCCGGTAATGAAAGCCGACCTCGGTGCCCGCCTCGCCATCATGGAGTTCATCTGGATGCAACACCAGGATGGTTCCGGGCAGGCTATGGCGCTGGGCGCGGCGATACTGGAAGCTCTGCACGCCCGCCAGGGTGAGGCCAATGGCATAGGTGTCGTGTCGATGCGGGGCGTAACCGTACCCGCCGAAATAGGCTTCGATGCGCTCGATCTTTCCCGGTCGGGTGGCGTGCTGAACCCAATCGTAAGGTGTTGTTGTTTTAGCCATCCTGTTTTTCCACATAGAAACGCGGCCTGACAAGGAATCGGCACACAGGTTCGCAATCCTACTTCCCTACGAGGAATTGCAGGTAGAAAAACTGAAGCATCGAATGACACCTGGTTCGGTCGTGTCGGCGTTTTCGCCGCCGGGCTTTCGGGCTGCGCCCCGCCGCAACGAACTGCCCCCGAAGGTTGGATCGGGTGTCCAACCTTCGGGGGCAGTTCATCTTGCGGCGCCGGGGCTTTTCTTCACAGCGAGGTTCGAAAGCGGCTCAGGCGAGTTCGCGCGAATCCTCGCCCATCATCGTACGAAGTTTCTTCATCGCGCTCTTTTCGAGCTGACGGATCCGCTCGGCCGAAACGCCGTAGATATCGGCGAGTTCATGCAAGGTGGCTTTCTGATCGCCCAGCCAGCGCTGCTGGAGAATGTCGCGGGAGCGCTCATCGAGGCGGCTGAGCGCCATCGCGAGCCGCCGCGAGGCATCCTCTTCGGAGTCCGCGACCTCGAGCTGTGTCGCCGGGTCGAAACGGTCGTCTTCGAGGTAGTTGGCCGGGGCCAGATAGCTCTGCTCGTCGTCGTCGCCCGGGCCCGCATCGAAGCCGGCATCGTTGGAGGCGAGACGCCCCTCCATTTCACGCACCACCTGCGGCTTGACGTCGAGATCCTTGGCGATCGCCTCGACCTCGTCGGTGTTGAGCCAGGCAAGCCGTTTCTTGGCGCTGCGCAGGTTGAAGAACAGCTTGCGCTGCGCCTTGGTGGTAGCGACCTTGACGATGCGCCAGTTGCGCAGCACGAATTCGTGGATCTCGGCTTTGATCCAATGGACCGCGAAGGATACCAGGCGCACCCCTTGGGTCGGATCGAAGCGCTTGACCGCCTTCATCAGGCCGACGTTACCTTCCTGGATCAGGTCGGCCTGGGGCAGGCCATAGCCCGAGTAGCTGCGCGCGATGTGGACCACGAAGCGCAGGTGGGACATGACCAGCCGGCGGGCGGAGTCGAGATCGCCGTGCTCGCGCAGGCGCGTTGCAAGCGCCTGCTCTTCCTCTACCGAGAGGACGGGAATGTTGTTGACGGTCTGGATGTAACCGTTGAGATCATGGCCCGGAGAGAGATGACCGATGGCCTGAAGACTATTACCCATGTTTGGCTGTCTCCTTGCGACTTGGCCGGATGAACTGGCCGAATAAAAGAGCGTAACCCTATGACACGTGGATGAAGACGACTCGATCGTGGCTGCTCTGGAAGCCACCGAGTTGGACCATCGAAGCTGTCCTGAGTTCCCCGGGTCAGCGCGGACGAATCTCGGCGAGATGCCGACCTACCGCCACCCAGGCGCCAATCAAGCTCAATAGTATACTACACGCCACCATCAGCAGCGAACCGCCACCCCCGAGCGAGGGCAAAGCGTAGTCACTGCCATAGCTACGCGCCAGCGCACCAATCGGCGCGGAGAGCCAGCCACGCCCCAGGGTCAGCAGCACTACCGCGAGCACGCCGCCGCCCAGCCCGAACCAAGCCCCGCTGTAGAGGAATGGCCTTCTCACGAAGGCCCGGGTCGCGCCGATCAGCGTCACTACCTCGATCTCCTTGCGCCGATTCTCCACCGCGAGCCTGATGGTGTTGCCGACCACCAGCAGCACACCGAAACCGAACAGCACCGCCAGGCCCAAGGTCAGGCGCTGGCCCAGCGCGCCCAGCTCGCGCAGGCGCTCGAGCCAAGCGAGGTCGAGACGCGCCTCGTCGACGCCTTCGAGCCTCCCCAAGCGCTCGGCCAGTCGCTCGGCCTCCGCGGGATCACGCTCGAGCGGCGTGACCAAGAGCGTCGCCGGCAGCGGGTTGGCGTCGAGCAGCGACAGCGTATCGCCTACGCCAAGAGCCTGCTGGAACTCCTGGAGCCCCTGTTCGGCGGTGATCACCTCGACCTCGGACACGCCCGGCTCGCCCCGTACCCGCTCGGCCAGCCCGATGACCTGCTCGCTGCTGCTACCGGGGGAGAGATAGAGGGTCATTCGCGCACTGTCGTCGAAACTATGATCGAGCGCACGCACGCTGCCGAGTCCGAGCCAGAGCATCGCCGGCAGAACCAGGGCGATCGCGATCGCGAGCATGGTGAACAGCGAGGAGAAAGGCTGGCGCACGAGCCGCCGCCCGCTGTCCAGCGCGACCTGGCGGTGGTGGCGCAGCCAGGCCTGATAGCGGCTGTCGAGGGATATCCGCTGGGCGCGCGCGCCCTTGCGCGGACGCGGCTCGCGCGCAGCCGCCTTCGGCGTAGGTTTCATGCAGCCTCCTCATCGGCGATCAGGCGGCCTTCGCGCAGCCGCAGGATGCGGTGGCGAAGACGAGCGATCAGCGCCAGGTCGTGGCTCGCCAGCAGCACCGTGGTGCCGATCCGATTGAAATCCTCGAAAAGCCGCATGATGTCGGCAGAGAGCTGGGGGTCGAGGTTACCGGTCGGCTCGTCGGCGAGCAGCAGCGCGGGCTTGTTGACCACCGCCCTGGCGATGCCGACACGCTGCTGCTCGCCGCCGGAAAGCTCGATCGGCAGCGCCCGCTCGCGATGCAGCAGCCCTACCTTGTCGAGCGCCGCGCGCACCCGGCGCGCGGCATCCAAGGGCGGCACCCCCTGGATCAGCAGCGGCAGAGCGACGTTGTCGAACACGCTGCGATCGAACAACAGCTGGTGGTCCTGGAATACCACGCCGATCTGGCGTCGGTAGAACGGCACCTGCCCAGCGCTGAGCGAGGCCAGGTCACGCCCAGCGACCAGCACCCGCCCCCGGCTCGGTCGCTCGAGGCAAGTAAGCAGCTTGAGCACCGAACTCTTGCCCGCCCCGGAGTGGCCGGTGAGGAACACCATCTCGCCGCGCTCGATCGAGAAATTGAGATCGGCGATCGCCTCGAAGCGACCGCCATAGCGCTTGCCCACGTGCTCGAAGGTGATCATCGCCATCGGCTAGCTGCTCCGCTGATCGAACAGGGCATCGACGAACGGCTTGGCCTCGAATGGGCGCAGGTCGTCGAGGGTCTCCCCGACGCCGATGAAACGAATCGGGATCTCGAGCTGCTTGGCCAGGGCGAAGATCACCCCGCCCTTCGCCGTGCCATCGAGTTTGGTAAGCGCAATGCCGGTGATCGGCACCGCGTCGCCGAAGGTCTGCGCCTGGCTGATCGCGTTCTGCCCGGTACCGGCATCGACCACCAGCAGCACCTCGTGGGGCGCATCGGCGTCCAGCTTGGCCATCACCCGGCGGACCTTCTTCAGCTCTTCCATCAGGTGGCTCTTGTTGTGCAGCCGTCCTGCGGTATCGGCGATGAGGATGTCGGTACCGCGCGAACGCGCCGCCGACAGCGCATCGAAAATCACCGAGGCGCTGTCCGCACCGGTATGCTGGGCGATCACCGGCACCTTGTTGCGCTCGCCCCAGACCTGGAGCTGCTCGACCGCGGCGGCGCGGAAGGTATCCCCAGCCGCGAGCATCACCGAGCGCCCCTCGCGCTGGAAGCGGCGGGCGAGCTTGCCGATGGTAGTGGTCTTGCCGACGCCGTTGACCCCGACCACCAGGATCACGAACGGCCCCTGGCCCTTCGGCGGCAAGGGCATCGGCCGCTCCACCGGGAGCAACATGGCGGCGAGCTCTTCCTGCAGCGCGCGATAGAGCGCCTGGGCGCTGGAAAGCTCGCGCCGGGACACGCGCTCGGTCAGCCGGTCGATGATCACCGTCGTCGCCTCGACCCCGACGTCCGCCATCAGCAGTTGGGTCTCGAGATCCTCGATCAGCTCATCGTCGATCTCTTTCTCACCGAGAAACAGAGTAGCGATGCCGCCGGTCAGGTTGCTGCGGGTCTTGCTCAGCCCCTGGCGGATCCGCGAGAACCAGCCGCGGGATTCCTCCGACTCGACCGGCTCGTCGTCCAGCGCCTCCTGCGGCGGCGCGGCGAGCACCTCGCGGCCGGCGATCAAGGGGGGCTCATCGCTCGCTGGCGTCTCGCTCACCTGCCCGTCGGGCGCACCATCGCGCTGTGGCGGCTGCCCGGCAGTCGCGACTTGCTTCGTATCCGGCACATCGGCAGGCGGCGGCGAAGGTTCGCCCTCGGCGAGGTCATCGTGCCCTACCGACTCAGGCTCGGCGAGCGGGGGGATTTCGGCCGACGGCAACCCCTCGCCTTCTTTCGGCTCGGCGGTCTGCGGCGATTGGGAAGGCTCCGACTGCTGCGAGGAGCGCTCGTCTTGCTGCTTATTGCGTTTGAAAAAACCGAACATGGGAAATCATCATGCCTGTAAAGGAGATGGGCCGAATCACCGCTCGGTGACCCAGTGACGCCGCGCCTCGGCGGGCATGGCGCAGGCGAAAATGGTCGCGCCCTAAACGTTTCGGCATCCTATCACTTGCGGCCCTGACACGGGTACAATCGCGCGCCATGAGCCCAAAACGCCCGCCTTCCCACCACCGCACTCGACCCGCAGGGCGGGTACGCCTGATCGGCGGCCGCCTCAAACGCAGCGTGATCGAAGTGCTCCACAGCCCCGGCCTTCGACCGACGCCAGACCGGGTCCGCGAGACCCTGTTCAACTGGCTCGCCTTCGAACTCGCCGGAGTCCGCGTGCTCGATCCATTCGCCGGCAGCGGCGCGCTCGGTTTCGAGGCGATCTCCCGCGGTGCCGCGAAGGTGCTGATGATCGAGCGCGACCGGCGAGTCGCCGGACTGCTGCGCGACAACGCTCGCCGCCTCGGCATCGGCGAGCAGGTCGAGGTACGCGAGGCGGATGCGCTCGCCCAGCTTGCGCGGACGCCGGATGAACCTTACGACCTGGTCTTCCTCGACCCGCCGTTCCACCAGGGACTGGCGGCCGAAGCCGCGGCGCTGCTCGAACGGCATGGCTGGCTCACCCAGCGGGCGCTGATCTATCTCGAATGTGAATCGAGCCTGGCGACGCCGGTACCGGCAAATTGGGAGGCGCTGCGCGACACCCGCGCGGGCGAGACACAAGCCCGGCTCTATCGTCGTGCGCCGACGGGCTGATCGGCGCTTGCTGACCTGCCCGCCCTTCGGGCATGCTGGCGCGACGCGGCGATCCAGCCAAACTCACGACCGAACCAACCGCAGCAATTATCCGTAGTGAATGCCAGGAGGCACGCCCAAGATGAGCACCGAACTCTTCGACCAGCTCGAACAGAAGGTCAGCAATGCACTCGATACCATCGAGATGCTGCGCATGGAGGTAGAGGAGCTCCGCGAAGAGAATCAGCGGCTTCTCAACGAGCGCCAGCAGGGCGAATCACGCCTCAACGATATTCTCGCGCGCTTCAACCAGATCGAGCAGCAAAACGCGAACGCTCCCCAGGATCCTGCCCAGGGCTTCCAGCCCAACCAGGAAGCGACGCAGCCGAGCGAGCAGCAGCACTACTGAGCGCCATCCGGGGGCGCGCCGCATCATCGCGCCCCCGCTACGCTATAGCGGCGCTCGACCCACCGCGGTTCCCCTCGACATCAAAAGCGCATCTTCGCGCCCGCCGCCCGCATCGGGGTAATAGCCGCGGCGCACTCCATCCTCTGCGTAGCCGGCGCGCCGATAGAGCGCGATCGCGCCTTGGTTCGACACCCGCACTTCGAGCAGGATCCGCTCCTTGCCCAGCGCAACGGCCCGAGACGCACAGTGCTCGAGCAGCGCCAGCGCGATGCCGCGCCTGCGCCAGTCGGGAGATACGCCGATGATCTCGAGCTCGAGGTCGAATACCCCGATCCCTAGCACACAGTAGCCACGAACCACTCCAAACTCACGCTCACGCCAGCCCCACACCTCGCGCGCGGGGTCCTCGAGCGCGGCCGCGAGCAGCGAGCGCGACCAGGTAGAGTCGGCGCTGGCGGCTCGCTCGAGCGCATCGAGCTGCGCCAGCGCACCGGCCTCGAGACGCTCGATCATCGTTCATCCATTCGCGAGCACGTCACGCAAGCGCGCCAGCGCAGGCCACAGACCCCGCTTCGCCTCGGCACTCCCGAGCAGCGTCGCGAGACCAGGCGCGGCCAGCGCGGGCAGTTCGAGCAGCTCGCTTCGAACATCATCGATGCCGAGCACCTCGCGCAGCCGCGCGGCTTCTTCTCCATCGTCGGCGAACAGCAGCAGCCACTCGGGCGATGCGTTCGCGCCGATACGCCCCTGGAGGAAAGCGCGCAGCCCTTCGCGCGCCTCGAGCAGCGGATCCTCGACGCTCAGCCCTTCGATCATCGGCCAGTGGAACTCGACCAGCTCGCCCAGCTGCCGCTGGTTCGCCCCAATCGCCGAGAACAGCGCATCGAGCAGGCTGAGCTGTCGTGGATCGGGTCGGCCTCCGACGCTCATCACCAGCCAGCGCCGCTCGACCACGATGGCGGTAAAGGAGAACCGCAGCGGCGCCTGGGCCACGGCTGCGGGTGCCGGCTCCTCCGTGGCTGTGGGCGCTGGCGTCTCGGCCAGCCCCTCGCCGAGCAACGCACGCGCACTGGCTGGCGGGGAAGAAGGCGTGGCCGGGGCAGCGTCAGCGACGATGGCTTCCTCACCGCGCGATCGCTCTACCGACTCGGATTCGCGCAACAGCGCCTGCAGGCGGGTGGCAGGCGCCACTCCCTGCTCTTCGGCTGGCGCCACCGGCCACTCGCAAGCGTCGGTGGGTCGTGCGTTGGGCAACCGATAGCGCGCGGTCCAAAACGTCAGCCCCATCGCCTCGAGATACTGCAACTGGTGATGGAGGGCGGCTGCGCTCGGGCATGACATGGGCGGATTCCTAGGCGTGCGCAGGGGGGCTTGTGGCGCTGCGTTATCAGGCAATGCGCCCACCGCCGCGGCAATTGGGCGATGCGGGAATCTCGCCGTGCCGGCGCTCCCATTCGCGAGGCGTGTAGAGATGCAGTGCCAGCGCATGGACAGGCCCTGCGAGCTCCTCGTCGAGCAGGCCATAGATTCGCTGGTGGCGCTTCACCGGCATAAGGCCCTCGAACGCCTCGCTGACCAAGGTGACTTTGAAGTGGGTCTCGGAATCAGGTGGGACATGGTGGAGATGACTTTCGTTCTCGACCTGCAAGAACCGCGGCGAAAGCTGACCGAGCCTGGCTTCGATGCGTTGTTGAACGTTCATGGATTCTCCGGATCGAGCGAATGTCAGCGAATGCGCCGAGGGTGGAGGCGCGGTTAGTGGCATTGCGCGCGGGATTCAGCGATCAGCCTCGCAGGAGCACGCGCAGAGCGGCCATTCGCACAAGGCTCACCACCAGCGCCACTGCCGCGAACAGCGAGGCGACCCAAAGCGCCAGCCCCACCGGCAGCGTCGCGGCATGGCTTGAGAAGATTATTCCAGAAAGCGCCAGGGCGACCAAGGCGGCCCCTACGCTTTGGGCAAAGGTACGCACCGTGGCGAGGACACCCGATGCCCGGTTGCTCAACGCCAGCGGCAGGCTGCCCATCATCTCCCGATTGTTCGGCGCCTGATAGGCACCGAACCCCAGTCCGCAGAGCGCAGAGCGCCAGAGCACGTCGACGACCTGAGGAGCGGGATTTGCAGCGAGCAACGCCAGCGACAGCACCCCCGCGAAGAAGAGCAAAAGCCCGCAGGTCGCCACCCTGGGCGCAGGCACCCGATCGGCCAGTCGCCCGGCCAGAGGCGCGGCGATCATGATCGCCAGCGGCCAGGGGGTGAACAGAAGCCCGGACACCAGCGGCGAGAACCCTTGCGCGCTCTGGAACAAGAAGGGTAGCGCAACGAAAGCCATGGTCTGGGCGACGAAGCTGAAAAACGAGGTCAGCGCTGCCAGCGAGAAACGCGGTTCACGGAACATCGACAGCGGCAGCAGTGGATGGGACGTACGTCGCTGGCGCTGCAGGAAGGCCAGCGCCGCGACCGCGCTGAGTGCAAGCCAGGGCAGCGCACTGCTCTCTCCCGCCTCGGCACGCAGGCGATCGACGCCGATCACGCAGGGGCCGAGCGCCAGCGCCGACAGCATCGCGCCGAGCAGGTCGAAGGGGCGACCATTGCCGCTCTCTCGCGGCAGGAAGCGGGCGGCGATCACCAGCGCCGCCAGCCCGACCGGCAGATTGATGTAGAAAAGCCACCGCCAGTCGGCGATCGTCAGCAGCACCCCACCGAGGGTCGGTCCAGCGGCCAGGGCCGTGGCGACGCTCATCGCGACCATGCCGATCGCGGCTCCGAGCAGCCGGGAGGGGAAGATACGCCGATTGAGCGAGGGGCCGATGCTCATCACCGCCGCGGCCCCCAGTCCCTGCACCGCACGCCAGAACACCAGGGCCTCGAATGAATTCGACAGCGCACAGCCCAACGAGGAAACCACGAACAGCGAGAGACCGCCGAGATAGAGCCGGTAGCGACCGATCCGGTCACCGAGCGCGGCACAGGAGAGAATCACCGCGGCGGCGACCAGCTGATAGACGTTGCTGATCCACACCGCCGAAGCGGAGTCGATCGACAGCGCGTCCGCCATCGTCGGCAGCGCCACGCTGACCATGGTGGTGTCGAGCACCACCATCAGCGTCGCCAGCAGTACCGACACCATAGCCGGCAGGCGATGCGCGGGCGGCAGCCCATCATCTCCCGGGCGGGAGGAGAACAGGCCGTCCTTCATCTATGCTGCGCGGCGATGCAGCACCACATCGCGCGCGACGGCTCGAATCACGCCTCGTCCTCGTCGAGGGGCTGGGCGTCCAGCACCTCGTCGTCCTCGAGATCGAGCGCCAGATAGCTGTGCTCGACGCGCAGGAAGCGTTCGAACAATGCCCAATCGAGCGTCTCGGGCCACAGCCGGGAATCCTCTTCCCAGGCGCGCAGCTCGCTCTCGAGGATGTCGAGATAGCGCTCGCGGACGTAGGCCTGGAGCGCTTCCTCGGTATCCATCTCACCGATCAGGTAGACGGTGCTCTCGCGCTCGACGTCCGCCAGGTTCAGATCATCCTCTCCCTCGGTCGCTTCCAGCAGGTTGATCCAGTCGACGAAGGCCTGGGTCGGCTTGACGCTCAGCGCCGAACGATTGACCAATCTCATCTTGAAACTCCTCACCTGGGAGGTGGACGTTGGCGATATGCCGCCGGGACTTCAATCAGCAATGGGACGCATCGCCGGGAACAGCAGCACGTCGCGAATCGAAGCGCTATTGGTGAGCAGCATCACTAGGCGGTCGATGCCGATGCCCTCGCCCGCGGTCGGCGGCATGCCGTACTCGAGCGCGCGCACGTAGTCGGCGTCATAGTACATGGCTTCGAGATCTCCGGCGTCCTTTTCCGCTGCCTGGGCGCGGAAGCGCGCCGCCTGGTCCTCGGCGTCGTTGAGCTCGGAGAAACCGTTGGCGATCTCGCGCCCACCGACGAAGAACTCGAAGCGGTCGGTGACCTCGGGATCGCGATCGCTGCGCCGCGCCAGCGGGCTGACCTCGGCCGGGTATTCGGTGATGAAGGTCGGCTTGATCAAGCGATGCTCGGCGACCGCCTCGAACACCTCGGTGAGGCGCTTGCCATGGCCCCAGCTGGGCTTGAGCTCGACGCCGAGGCGCTGGGCGAGCGCGGTGATGCCTTCGAGGCTCTCGAGCTCGCAAGCCTCGATCCCCTCGCCATATCGAAGTACCGCATCCTTCATGCTCAACCGGTCGAACGGCTCGGCCAGATCGAGCTCGATCGCCGCATCATCGTGTCCGAGCATGATCCTGGTGCTGCCGAGCACCTCGAGCGCGACCTGGCGCAGCATCTCTTCGGTGAGATCGATCAGGTCCCGATAGTCGGCGTAACCCCAGTAGAACTCGAGCATGGTGAACTCGGGATTATGCCGGGTGGAAAGCCCCTCGTTCCTGAAGTTACGGTTGATCTCGAAGACCCGCTCGAAGCCGCCCACCACCAAGCGCTTGAGATAGAGCTCGGGGGCGATACGCAGGTACATATCGAGATCGAGCGCGTTGTGATGGGTGACGAACGGTCTGGCGCTAGCGCCGCCGGGAATCGGCTGCAGCATCGGCGTCTCGACTTCCATGAACGCACGCTCGGTGAGGAAGCGCCGGATCGCCGCGATCACCCCGGCGCGAACCCGGAAGGTCTCACGTACCTCCGGATTCATGATCAGGTCGACGTAGCGCTGACGATAGCGGCTCTCCTGGTCGGTGAGACCGTGGAACTTGTCCGGCAGCGGCCGCAGCCCCTTGGTCAGCAGGCGCGCCTCGCGCATCAATACGTAGAGATCACCCTTGCCGGATTTGTGCACCGGTCCACGCGCACCGACGATGTCACCGATATCCCACCCCTTGACCTCTTCGAGCGTCTCGCTATCGAGCCCGTGCTTGTCGACGTAGAGCTGGATCTGGCCACTCACGTCCTGGATCACGATGAACGGGCCCCGCTTGCGCATCACCCGCCCGGCGACCGCCGCCTGGCGATCGAGCGCCTCGAGCGCTGGCTTGTCGTACCCACCGAGCTCGAGCTCGAGCTCCGACGCCAGGCTGTCACGGCGAAAATCGTTGGGGAAGGCGCTGGTGCCCCGCTCGCTCGCCCGCTCGCGCAGCTGGCTCAGCTTGGCGCGGCGCTCCTGGATCAGATGGTTTTCCGGCTCCTGGCCGGGCAGCGCGGTACTTTCAGAGGGGTCCTGGTGAGGCATGGCGTATCCTGTCTCGATAGCTTCAAAGCAGTCGATGGTAATGGAAATCCAAACGAGTTCCGGCGAGCCTAGAGGGCATCGCCGGGCGGATCATAGCGGCTCAAAGCCCTTGCTTGAGGCTGGCGACGATGAATTCGTCGAGATCGCCATCGAGCACCTTATCGCAGTTGCTGGTCTGCACCCCGGTACGCAGGTCCTTGATCCGCTGGTCATCGAGCACGTAGGAGCGGATCTGGCTACCCCAGCCGATGTCGGACTTCGAATCCTCGAGCTTTTGCTTTTCAGCGTTCCTGAGCTGCATTTCGCGCTCGTAGAGCTTCGCCTTGAGCATCTTCATCGCGCGGTCGCGGTTATTGTGCTGCGAACGCTCGGTCTGGCAGGAGACCACCACGCCGGTCGGCACGTGGGTGATCCGCACCGCCGAATCGGTGGTGTTGACGTGCTGCCCACCGGCGCCGCTCGAGCGATAGGTATCGGTGCGCAGGTCCGCCGGGTTGATGTCGATCTCGATATTGTCGTCGACCTCGGGGGAGAGGAACACCGAAGAGAACGAGGTATGCCGACGCCCGCCCGAGTCGAACGGGCTCTTGCGCACCAGCCGGTGCACGCCGGTCTCGGTACGCAGCCAGCCGAAGGCATATTCGCCGCGGATGTGCACGGTCGCCGACTTGATCCCCGCCACCTCGCCGGCGCTGACCTCGACCAGCTCGGTGTCGAAGCCGTGATGCTCGGCCCAGCGCAGGTACATGCGCAGCAGCATGTTGGCCCAGTCCTGCGCCTCGGTGCCACCGGAGCCGGCCTGGATGTCGAGATAGGCGTTGTTGGCGTCCATCTCGCCCGAGAACATGCGCCGGAACTCGAGCGCGGCGAGGCGCTCCTCGAGGCGGTCGATCTCGACCACGATCTCCTCGACGGTGGCCTCGTCGCCTTCCATCACCGCCAGCTCGAGCAGCTCGGCATTGTCGCCAACCCCGGCGTCTAGGGCGTCGATGGTCGATACCACCTGCTCGAGCTGGGCGCGCTCGCGCCCGAGCTTCTGAGCGTACTCCGGATCGTTCCAGACCGTCGGGTTCTCGAGTTCGCGGTTGACCTCTTCTAGCCGATCCTTCTTCTCGGCGTAGTCAAAGATACCCCCTCAGGACGTCGGCGCGTTGCGCCAGATCCTTGAGCTGGGCGTTGATCGGATTGATCTCTCGCATATTGGCTACCGTGGTGTCTGTACGCACGCCAAGACGGGCGGCGCAGGAGAAAACGTCGGCGCCCCACGGCAGTTGGCATTCACCAAACATTCCCGGGGCGCATCAGAGGGGGAGCATTGTAGGGCATCGCCCGGCGCAGCGTCATCCGCGCCATAGCGACGGTGCGCGACCGCCGGGGCGATCGAGCCGCCCCCCGGCCCTATAAGCAAAGCGCCGAAGTGAATTGGCCGGGACACTCGAAGGCTGGCTAAAGTGGCAACAGGCCCGAGACGGGGGCTAAAGTGACCTTGAAGCATCGGGATCATCTCGTCGAACGATAATCAGAAGGGAACACCAACCGGATGAAGCGCTCTTTAGTCCTCCACGCCACGCTGCTCACCGCCATGCTGGGGCTGCCGGCCCTCGCCCAGGCAGAAACCCTCCGGGTCGGGATCATCGGCGATCCCGCATCGCTCAGTCCGCCGAAGATCACCGGCGGCGTATGGGAAGAAGATGTGCTGCGCGATCTGTTCGCCGGGCTCATCGACGTCTCGAGCGACGGCCAGGTGATCCCCGGCGTCGCCGAGCGCTGGGAGGTCTCCGAGGATGGCAAGACCTATACCTTCCACCTGCGCGACTCGAAATGGTCCGACGGCCAGCCGGTCACCGCCGCCGACTTCGTCTTCGCGCTGCGCTATGCGATCGACCCGAGCAACGCCGCCACCGGCGCCGAGCGGCTCTACCCGCTGGTCAATGGCCAGCGCATCGCCGAAGGCGAGGCCGAGCCGGACACCCTCGGCGCGAGAGCGGTCGACGACCATACCCTCGAGCTCACCCTGAGCGAACCCGCCGCGTACTTCCTCAAGATGCTGGTGCTGCCGATCTTCTATCCCTTGCCAGAGCACGCAGTGCAACAGTATGGCGACGACTGGAGCCGCCCCGACCGGATCGTGGTCAACGGCGCGTTCAAACCGACCCAGTGGATATCGGGCACCGAACTGACCACGGTCAAGAACCCGGAATACTTCGACGCCGAGAACGTAGCGCTCGACGGCGTGCGCTACTTCCCGATGGAGGACCGCGAGGCAGGGATCACCCGCTTCCGCGCCAACGAACTCGACGTGCTGCGGGACTTCCCCGCTTCACGCCATACCTTCCTCCAGCAGACGCTGCCCGATGCGGTTCACATCACCCCCAACCTCGGCAGCTACTACTACACCTTCAACCTGCGCGACGGCCAGCCGACCGCGGATCAGAGAGTGCGCGAAGCGCTGAGCCTCGCCATTCGCCGTGACGTGATCGCCGACCAGCTGCTCGAAGGTGCGGTCTCGCCCTCCAATGCCCTGGTGCCAACCAGCGTCAGCGACTATACCCCGCAGCCCCAGCCGGGTCTCGACCAGCCGATCGAGCAGCGCCTGGAGCGTGCCCGGGAGCTGCTCGCGGAAGCAGGCTACGGTCCCGACCAGCCGCTCGAGCTGACCCTGAGTTTCAACGCCGGCACAGAGCAGCAGCGCATCGCGGTGGCAGTCGCGGCGATGTGGCAACCGCTCGGCGTCCAGGTGCGGATGAACAGCGCCGAGGCCAACGTGCACTATGCCAACCTCCGCCAGGGCGACTTCCAGGTCGGACGCGCCGCCTGGATCTCGAGCTACGACGACCCACAGAACTTCCTGCAGCTGGTCTACTCCGCCGGCAACAACTACGGCGACTACCAGGACCCGACCTTCCGCGATCTGTTCGCCCGCTCCAACGTCGAACAAGATGTGGCCAAGCGGCGTGAGCTGCTCGAGCAGGCCGAGCGGCAGCTGTCGTCCCAGTTCGTGCATGCCCCGATCTATCTGTATACGGCACGCAACCTGGTCAAACCGAACGTCGAAGGCTGGCAGGACAACGCCCTCGACATCCACCCCGCGCGGTGGATCAGCATCGGGGCCCAGTAGCGCTCCCTACCGACCGGCGGCTGCCGGTCGGTACCCTGCGACCATCGTATCGCCCTCTTGTTGATGCTGGTTCAAGCCCGTAGATTGGTGCCCTTGAACAAAGGTTCATTACAGCTTGCACGTTTTACGCGATCTGCAGACGATTCTCCGGCGAGGATCGCCGCCGCCCTGATCAGCAACGCTCCATCTCAACAACAACCCGGACCACCACATGCGCTCATCCAAACACCTCCTCAAAGCCCTGGCGCTCTCGGGCGGCATGATCGCCTCGCTGCTGCTCGCCGGCCCCGCGGCCGCGCGTACGCTCAACATCGGCGTGATGGGCGAACTCGCCTCCTTTGACACTTCCCAAGTCTCCGGCGGCGTCTGGGAATCGCAAGTGCTGATGGACGTCTACGAGGGACTATTGAAGAAGGGGCCGGATGGCGAGCCCCTGCCGGGCATGGCCACCTCCTGGGAGGTCTCCGAGGACGGCAAGACCTATACCTTCCATCTCCGCGAAGGCGCCAAGTGGTCGGATGGCCAGCCAGTGACCGCGGAGGACTTCGTGTTCGGCTGGCAGCACCTGCTCGACCCGCAGAACGCGTCGAAATACGCCTACATGCTCTACCCGGTGGTCAACGCCGAGGCGGTCAACACCGGCGACCAGCCGCTGGAGCAGTTGGGAATACGCTCGCTCGACGAGGGCCGCACCTTCGAGGTCAGCCTCAATGCGCCAACGCCCTATTTCCTGCAGTTGATGACCCACTACACCGCTTATCCGCAGCCCAAGCATCTCTACGATGAATATGGCCGCAGATGGATCGATCTTGCCAACATCGCCACCAATGGAGCGTTCAAGCCGGTCGGCTGGGTGTCGCAGTCGCGCATCGACACGGTGAAGAACCCCGAGTACTACGACGCCGACCAGGTCGCGCTCGATGGTGTCACCTTCCATACCACCGAGGATCGCAACTCGGCGATCACCCGTTTCCGCGCCGGTGAGTTCGACATCATCACCGACTACCCTTCGAGCCGTTACGCCTGGTTGAAAGAGAACCTGCCCGAGGCTACCCACATGGCGCCTTATCTCGGCAGCTACTACTACGTGCTGAACCAGCGCGAAGGGCGCAAGACCGCCGATCCGCGGGTGCGTGAGGCGCTCAACCTGGCGGTTCGCCGCGACGTACTGTCGAACCAGATCATGGCCGGCAGCTTCGCCGAGGGGCTCTCCTTCGTACCACCCGGGGTCAGCCACTACCAGCCCCAGGAAATGGACCTCGGCGATGCGGACTACCAGGATCGCCTCGCGCGGGCGAAGGCACTGATGGAAGATGCCGGTTACACCCCCGCCAACCCGCTGCGGGTGGACCTGCGCTACAACACCGCCGATGAGCACCGCCAGATCGCGGTGGCGATCGCAGCGATGTGGCGCCCGATAGGGGTCGAGGTCAACATGGTCAACGCCGAGGCCACGGTCCACTACCAGACCATCGCCCAGGGCGACTTCGATATCGCTCGCGCGGGGTGGATCGCCGACTACAACGACGCCGAGAACTTCCTCACCCTGCTGCGCACCGGGGTGGGCAACAACTACGGCGCCTACTCCAATCCTGAGTACGACGAACTGATGGCGCAGGCCGCCAACACCCAGGATCTCGACGCCCGCGAGAGGGTGCTCGAACAGGCCGAGCAACTGGCGATGAACGACTATGCGCTGATTCCGCTGCTCTACTACGTCTCGCGCAACCTGGTCGATCCCTCGATCCGGGGTTGGGAAGACAACGTTCAAGACAACCACCCCTCGCGCTGGGTGAGCTTCGCCGAGTAAACCACCGCGATCGCCCGGCACACCGCCGGGCTGCCTTCAGTATCCGGCACCGCCGAGCGGCGGTGCCGGCCAGATCGAGTTTGCCGATGACATCCCTGCTCTTCATCCCATCCTCCCGTCTCAAGCGTATCCTCGCCGTCGGCTGCAGCGCGCTGCTGTTCACCGCCCTCGCCCCGCCGCTCCAGGCGGCCACTTTACGCATGGCGATCCAGGGCGAGCCGGCCTCGCTGGCACCGGCCAAAGTCAACGGCACCGTGTTCGACAATGACGTGCTGGGGGATCTCTACGAAGGCCTGGTGACGCTCGACGCCTCAGGCGATTACATCCCGGGTGTCGCCAGCGGCTGGCAGGTCAGCGACGACGGGCGGGTCTATACTTTCGAACTGCGCGAAGACGCCCGATGGTCCGATGGCGAGCCGGTCAGGGCCGTGGACTTCGTCACCGCCTTTCGCACCGCGCTCGATCCCAAGTCGCCTTCGGTCTACGCCAGCCTGTTCTATCCGATCGAAGGCGCGCAGCGCGCGGCCCGGGGCGAGACGGCGCTGGAGTCGATCGGCGTAAGCGCGCAAGACGAGCGTCATTTGCGCATCGAGCTGGTCCAGCCGATCACCTACTTGCCGGCGCTGCTCGCTCACATCGCCGCCTCTCCGCTGCCGACCCATCTCATCGAGCGCCTGGGCGACGACTGGAGCAATATCGATGAGATCGTCACCAATGGCGCTTTCGCACCTCGCAGCTGGGTTTCCCACGACCACCTGAGCGCGGTCAAGAACCCCTATTTCCACGCGGCCGAAAGCGTAGCCCTAGAGGGTATCGACTACTATCCGATAGAGGATCCCGCAGCCGGGGTACAGCGTTTCCGCGCGGGCGAGTTCGACGTCGTACGCAGCTTCCCGGTTGGAGACTATCCGCGGCTCGCGCAGCAGCTGGGTGAAGAGGTCAGGCTCTCGACCGAGCTCGGCGTCTACTACTACGCATTCAATCAGCGCGAGGGCCAGCCGACGAGCGATGAGCGGGTGCGCGAAGCGCTCAGCCTGGCCATCGACCGCGAGGTGATCGCCGACAAGATCATGCAGGGCACGGTGGTCCCCGCCGAGGGCTTCGTCCCCCCGGGCGTCGATCACTATCGAGGCGCGCGGATGCCTGGGCTGGACGCCCCGCTCGACCAGCGCCAGGCGAGGGCACGTGCGCTGCTCTCGGATGCCGGCTACTCGCCAGCCTCGCCGCTCGAGCTGCGCCTGGCCTTCAACGAGAACCGCGCCAATCGCAGCATCGCCATCGCGGCGGCGGCGATGTGGCGTGCCATTGGGGTCGAGACCGAGTTGGTCAACACCGAGGCGAGCGTGCATTTCTCCAATCTAGCCGGCGGTCAGTTCGGCATCGGCCGGGCAAGCTGGATCGGGGACTACGATGACGCCGACAACTTCCTCGGCATATTGAAAAGCGGCAACGCCAAGAACTACGGCGGCTATCGCGACGACGAGTTCGATGCCCTGCTCGAGCGCGCGGCTGCCGAGCAGGACCAGCAGCGCCGGGCAGCGATACTCCAGGCCGCGGAGGCCAAGGCGCTCGGCGACTATGCGCTGCTGCCGCTCTACTTCGACGCTTCGCGCAATCTGGTCGCCGAAGGGGTGAAGGGGTGGCAGGACAACGTACTCAACCGACATCTCGCCCGCTGGCTATCGCTGCAAGCGCAGTGAACCAGGGGATGAGACGCATCGATGCCGACTCGCGCTTGGAAGCTCGGTGCACTTCACGCGCGGCAGGCAGCGCTGTCCAGGCTGCCGTCATAGCGTGCATGGCACGATAGTTGCCTGATCATCCACCGTATCGGGGCCGCGATCCGGCGCCGGTGGCAAAGCCGTTCCAGGAGCGACGCATGCTTCATCGACTGTCCTCGGGCCTATCCTCTCGCGCCCGATCACTCAGGGGTCCAATCACCGGCGCTCTGCTGCTCGGCCTGCTCCCCTTCGCCTCGGTCCAAGCGGCGACCATCCATATCGCCAATGGCGCCGAACCCGGCACCCTCGACCCGCAGAAGGCTTCGGGCGACTGGGAAACCCGCATTACCCGCGAGCTGTTCGAACCATTGCTGGGATACGACGCCCAGGGTGAACTCATCCCCGGGCTCGCCGCCCGCTGGGAAGTATCGGACGATGGCAAGACCTATCGCTTCCACCTGCGCGAAGCGCAATGGTCGGATGGCCGGGAGATCACCGCCGCGGATGCGGTGTTCGCGCTGCGTCGGCTGCTCGCGCCCCAGACCGCGGCCTACAACGCCAACCTCTACTACCCGATCGAGGGCGCCGAGGCGGTCAACCGCGGTGAAGCCACGCCCGACACCCTCGGGGTGGAAGCGCTCGACGAACGCACGCTGGAGATACGGCTGACCCAGCCCACCGCCTATTTCCTCCAGGCGATGGCGATGACTGAATCCGCGCCGCTGCCCGAGCACTACATCGATCAGGCCCTCGACCAGCCGGGAGCGCGCTGGGTCACCCCCGGCGAACTGGTGGTGAGCGGCGCCTTCCAGCTCACCGCCTGGACGCCACAGAGCGAAATCCGGCTCGAGAAGAACCCCGGTTACTACGCGGCCGACCAAGTGAAGCTCGATACCGCGGTGCTCTACCCTCTCGACGACGCCCAGGCGGCGCTCAACCGCTTTCGCACCGCGGAGATCGACATCTCCTACCTCGGCGTCCCGTCATCCCAGATCGGCTGGGCCAGAGAGAACCTCGCGCACGAGCTTCGGATCAATCCGATCCTCGGCGAGTACTACTACGTGCTCAACCAGCGCGAAGGCTCGAAGCTTGCCGACAAGCGGGTGCGGGAGGCGCTCAACCTCGCCGTTCGTCGCGAGGTGATCACCGATACCATCCTCGGCATGGGCCAGATCCCCTCCTACTGGTACCTGCCCCGGGCGATGTCCGGCGATGCGGGCGGCACGATGGGCTTCATGCGAGAACCGCTCGAGCAGCGCCTGGAGCGTGCTCACACGCTGCTCGCCGAGGCGGGCTACGGCCCCGGCGAGCCGCTCGAACTGGAGATCGCCTACAACACGCTCGAGGACCATCGTAAAGTGGCGGTGGCGATCGCTGCGATGTGGCGCGCGATCGGGGTCGAGACTCGGCTGACCAACCGCGAGACGGCGGTGCATTTCGCCACCCTGCGCCAGGGCGACTTCCAAGTCGGCCGCTACGGCGCGATCGCCACCGTCGACGATCCGTTCGATCTGCTCAGCTCCTTCGTCACCGGCGCCAGCGGCAACTACAGCGGCTATGCCAACCCGGCCTACGACCAGCTGGTCGCACGCAGTACCGCGGAGCTCGACCCTGCACGCCGCGCTGAGCTGCTGACCGAGGCCCAGCAGCTACTGCTCGACGACTACGCGATGGTGCCACTCTATGACTACGTCTCGACCAAGCTCGTCTCCGACAGGGTCCAAGGCTGGCAAAGCAATCCGCTCGATGTCCATCCGCTTCGCTACATGAGCATCACCGAGTGAACGCGCCAGGCTCTGAAGACTCTTCCATCCCCCGGCTTTGGAATGCACGTACGCCATGCTGACCTACATCCTCAAGCGCTTCGGCCAGGCGATCCCGACGCTTTTGATCGTGATCACCGTCTCGTTCTTCCTCATGCGCCTGGCGCCGGGCGGCCCCTTCGACGGAGAGCGCCAGCTGCCACCGGAGATCGAAGCCAACCTGATGGCGGCCTACCACCTCGACGAGCCGCTGTGGTCGCAGTACCTGCGATACATGGGCGGCCTGCTCCAGGGAGACTTCGGCCCCTCGTTCAAGTACAAGGATTTCAGCGTCACCGATCTGATCATGCAGGGCTTCCCGGTCAGCCTCGAGCTGGGTGCCTGGGCGATCGTGCTGGCGCTGGCGATCGGCCTGCCGCTCGGGATCATCGCCGCGCTGAAACGCAACTCGACGGTCGACTACGTAGTGATGGGGATCGCACTCGGCGGCATCGCGGTACCCAATTTCGTGATCGCGCCGATCATGGCGCTGGTGTTCGGGGTGATGCTGGCCTGGCTGCCCGCCGGCGGCTGGAATGGTGGTGCCTGGGCCAACATGGTGCTGCCGGTGATCGCGCTGTCGATCCAGCAGATCGCGGCGATCGCGAGGCTCACCCGGGCCTCGATGATCGAGGTGCTCGGCAGCCAGTACATCCGCACCGCCCGCGCCAAGGGGCTCTCCGAATGGGAGGTGATCCTCCACCATGCGCTCAGGCCTTCGCTGCTGCCGGTGATCTCGTACCTGGGGCCGGCGATCGCCGGCATCATCACCGGCTCGATCGTGATCGAGCAGATCTTCGGCCTGCCCGGCATCGGACGCTACTTCGTCCAGGGCGCGCTCAACCGCGACTACACCCTGGTGATGGGGGTAGTGGTGTTCTATGGGGTACTGATCGTGCTGCTCAACCTGATCGTCGATTTGCTCTACAGCGTCCTCGATCCACAGATCCGCTACGACGATTGAGCCCGCTCCTCGACCCAGATTCGGTGACCAACTGATGAGCCAAGACAACCTACCCGGCGTCGCCAAGAGCGTCGCTCCGCAAACCTTCCTCGGCGCCGGCGACAGCCTGGCGATGGACGCCTGGCACCGGCTGCGCCAGAACAAGGCCGCGATGGGCAGCCTGATCATCCTGGTAGTGCTCGCGATCGTCTGCCTGATCGGTCCATTGCTGCTGCCGTGGGGCCTGGCCGACGTCGACTGGGAGAATTTCATGAGCCCGCCGTCGTTCGAGTCGACCCACTACCTCGGTACCGACGCCAACGGCCGCGATCTGCTGGTGCGCACCCTCTACGGCGGCCAGATCTCGCTTTCGGTAGCGCTGGTCGCCACCGCCGTGAGCCTGGTGATCGGCGTGCTCTACGGCGCCATCGCCGGCTATTTCGGCGGGCGTATCGACAGCCTGATGATGCGCT
The DNA here is from genome assembly GCF_000621205.1 of Halotalea alkalilenta DSM 17697. GTDB lineage: Bacteria > Pseudomonadota > Gammaproteobacteria > Pseudomonadales > Halomonadaceae > Halotalea > Halotalea alkalilenta. Next base: position 33,950 of record NZ_JHYY01000043.1, read on the forward strand.
TCGTCGACATCATGTTCTCGCTGCCGTTCATGTTCATGGTGATCCTGCTGATGGTGGTGTTCGGCCGCAACATCCTGCTGATCTACGCCGCGATCGGTGCGGTCGAATGGCTCGACATGGCGCGCATCGTGCGCGGCCAGGTGCTGGCGCTGAAGCGCCGCGAGTTCGTCGAGGCGGCCCAAGCGCTCGGGGTCAAGGACTCGAAGATCGTCACCCGCCACCTGATCCCCAACGCGATCGGCCCGGTGATCGTCTACGTCACCCTGACCGTGCCCAAGGTGATCCTGCTCGAAAGCTTCCTCTCCTTCCTCGGCCTCGGCGTGCAGGAGCCGCTGACCAGTTGGGGGGTGCTGATCTCGGAGGGCCGAGAAATGATGGAGAGCGCCCCTTGGCTGCTGATCACCCCGTCGGTGTTCCTCGCTGTGACGCTGTTCTGTCTCAACTTCCTCGGCGACGGTCTACGCGATGCGCTCGACCCCAAGACCCGCTGAACGTCCCGCGACGATGGATACCAAGGGAACCAAGATGAACGCACCCCAGCACTCCTCTCACCTCCAAGAGGGCAACGTCCCACTGCTGAAGGTAGAGGGCCTGAGCGTCGACTTCGCGCTGCATACCGGCACGGTCAACGCAGTCAAGAACGTCGGCTTCACCCTCAAGCGCGGCGAAACCCTGGCACTGGTCGGCGAGTCCGGCTCGGGCAAGTCGGTGACCTCGAGCGCACTGATGCATCTGCTGCCGGATCTGGCCCAGATCTCCGGCCGGGCGGACTTCGAGGGCGAGGAGCTGGTCTCGATGCCGCTCAAGCGGATGCGCCGGATTCGCGGCAACGCGATCTCGATGATCTTCCAGGAGCCGATGACCTCGCTCAACCCGCTGCATCGGGTCGGCAAGCAGATCGGCGAGGTGCTGAAGAAGCACCGCAAGGCACATGGAGCAGCGGTGCGCCAGCGCGTGCTGGCGCTGCTCGAACAGGTCGGCATTCCCGATCCCGCGCGAAGGATCGACAGCTACCCGCACGAGCTTTCCGGCGGCCAGCGCCAGCGCGTGATGATCGCGATGGCGCTGGCTTGCGAGCCGAAGCTCTTGATCGCCGACGAACCGACCACCGCGCTGGACGTCACCGTGCAGGCGCAGATCCTCGAGCTGCTCAAGGAGCTGCAGGCTCGCCTCGGCATGGCGATCCTGTTCATCACCCACGACCTCAACCTGGTCAAGCGCTTCGCCGACAGCATCTGTGTGATGCGCCATGGCGAGCTGGTCGAGTCGGGTTCGGTCGAGGAGGTGTTCACCAAGCCTCGCCATGACTACACCCGTATGCTGCTGGCCGCCGAGCCGCGTGGCAGCAAACCGCCGGTCGAGGAGTCCGCGCCGGTGCTGCTCGAGGCCAAGGACGTACGGGTGCGCTTCGCCACCAGGAAGCACCTGTTTCGCGCCGACGAGTATTTCGAGGCGGTGCGAGGGATCGATCTGACCGTAAGACGTGGCCAGACCATCGGCATCGTCGGCGAATCGGGCTCGGGCAAGTCCACCCTCGGCCGGGCGCTGCTGCGATTGGTCGAGAGCAAGGGATCGATCGATTTCGACGGCACCGACCTCGAGCGGCTCGACAAGAGCGGCATGCGGCCGCTGCGCTCGCGCATGCAGGTGGTGTTCCAGGACCCCTACGGCTCGCTCTCGCCTCGCCTCAACGTCGGCGAAATCATCAGCGAAGGGCTCAAGGTCCATCATCCCGAGCTCAATCGCCGCCAGCGCGACCAGCGGGTGGTCGAGGCGCTGGAGGAGGTCGCTCTCGACCCCCGGATGCGCGGCCGATACCCGCATGAGTTCTCCGGCGGACAGCGCCAGCGCATCGCCATCGCGCGCGCCCTGGTACTGAAACCCGAATTCCTGCTGCTCGACGAGCCGACTTCGGCGCTCGACCGCTCGGTACAGGTGCGCGTGGTCGAGCTGCTGCGCGACATCCAGCGCAAGTATGGGCTGACCTACGTATTCATCAGCCATGACCTCGCGGTAGTACGGGCACTGGCCGACACCGTGCTGGTGATGAAGGATGGCCAGGTGGTGGAGCGAGGCCCGGCCGAGCGGATATTCTCCGCACCGCGCGAGCCCTATACCCAGGCGCTGCTCAAGGCCGCCTTCCTCAATCGCGCCGACGGCCTGACACCCGAAACCCGGGATCAAGGCTGACGACTCAGGCCGGTCCCTGTATCGGCGCTCTTCACTTCACACGCTTTCCATTAGTGCTATCCGAACCGGCCTCCGATGGGGCCGGCGACTTCTTCATGAATGAATTCTGCGATCTCGTCCGGGAAATAAGATCCAGAGCCGGGCGTAACGGCTATAAACCCGGATAATTATTAGTTTTCAAACATTTAAATACCAATACAATGATTGGCATTGTAAATAAAAATACCTGTTCAAATAACTATTTTTGATGAAACTTTTTCAGTATAAAAGAGCGCGGATGCGCCCATGGCCCGTCGACCGCCAGTGGTAGCGATCCCAAGACGAACGAGCAGCAGGGCATCTCCTGCGCTCATCGAAAGGATCACAACTAGAACAAACCAATCGATCGCATCATCGCCACGGGCCTATCCACAACCATTCGACCCACAACTACAAAAGCGCCATATCCGTCAGGATCATCAGGAATCCAATAATGCATAACGCAACATCTCACGCACACCATACTTTCAAACTCAGCCTGCTCGCCGCCGCCATCGGCGCAGCTTCCTTCAGCGCCATCGAGCAGGCTTCTGCCTTCACCGCCTACGAAGACGCCAACAACCGCTTCATCATCAACGGTCGTATCGCCGGCAATTACACCTGGAACCGCGGCGGCGTCGACGGGGAAGACAACTTCAAGAACCAGGCCTCGCGTATCAACCTGGTCTACGAACACTACTTCGCCGATGACTGGACCGCGCTTGCGCGCACCGAGTGGGGCTTCGATCCCTTCTTCGAGAATGGCGACGACAGCCACACCAAGCGCCACCAGTACGTCGGCATCAAGCACCCGGTCTACGGGACCGTACTGGTTGGCCAGCAGTGGTCGATCTACTACGACATGGTCGGCATCATGACCGACCAGCTGTGGGTCTATGGCGCCGAGGCGCAGGGCTCGTTCAATGGCAACATGGGCAACGGCTTCCAGGGCCTGAGCCGTCCTAACCAGTCGATCTCCTATCGCAACACCTGGGATGATCTGACCTGGGGCTTGATGTACGGCACCTCGACCGGCGAGAGCAAATCCGATCTGGTCGGCTTCGATTTCGTTACCGGCAACCCTGAGTACGTTAGCCGCGGCGGCGAGCGCAGATACTTCGGCCAGACCGCATTGAGCTGGAAAGCCAACGAGGACCTGACCCTGGCCGCGGCCTACAACTACAGCCGAATCGAGCAGAACTACGTCACCAGCGACGCGGGCCAGATCACCGAAGACCCCAACGTCAACGCTTGGCTGCTCGGCGCCAGCTGGACCCCGGGCAACTGGTACCTTGCGGCGAACGCCGGCGAGCAGCGCAACCTGCGCGGCCAGCGCGATGGGGCCTACCAGAGCGCGCGCAGCTATGAGGGCGTGGCGAGGTACAACCTTCCCCGAGCTCACGAGCTTCGGCGACGTCCAGCTCTATGGCGCCGTCAACCGCTACGAGGACAAGGACACCAGCCAACGCGCAAGCTACTACGTGCTCGGAACCGCCTTGGTCGCCTTCGATAGCCAGCTGATCCTGGCTCTCGAGCACCGGTTCAACGACAACAAGACGGCCAGCGGCAGCAACACCACCGCGGACGAAGACTCGACCGCCCTGCTGGTCCGCTACAACTACTGATCCCGTCAGGCAACGCAGCGAAGGCCCCTCCTGGTCTCGACCGCTCCAGCACATGGATCGGCTCGATGCGCCAGGCGGGGCTTTTTTGCGCCGGAAAGACGCTTGCCACCCAATCATCGATATAGAAAATAGTTCAAAAAACAATTTTTAATTGAGTAATTAAATGGAACTAACCAACAGTCGATGATGAGGTGCGCGCCATTTTTCGGTATAAAGATCACATCACCTGAATCGGCACATACACAATTCTCAGAATAACAGTGGTTTAGGTGAATTAACCTCATGCGGGCCAGCCATTGGCAGCAGCTGTAGCACCAATGAGCTAGGCACCATGCGGGTCGCGGGACCGGATTGGTGATATTGGCGACGACAACGACCCCACGCACATACCTGTCGATCGGCGCCGTTCCCAACCCGGAGACTGTGTTCTAAGTGAGTGCAAGCTCGCTCGACACCGACAAAAAGCAGTGCTTGCCCGCGCAAGGTTCTCGCAGCTTGCCGCGGTTGGCTCCACTAAAACATTCGGGAACACTACGACAATGCAGCGTTCAGCACATCGACAAATCTTCAAGCACAGCGCCATCGCCGTCGCCGTCGCCGTCGGCCTTGCCTCGATGGCAACCATCGAGCGCGCGGCCGCCTTCACCGCCTTCGAAACGCCCAACAACCGTTTCGTGATCAATGGCCGTATCGCCGGTGCCTACGAATGGAACGACGGCGGCAGCGACGAAGACAACTTCAACAACGTCGGCTCGCGTATCAACCTGATCTATGAGCACTACTTCGCCAATGACTGGACTGCGCTGGCGCGCACCGAATGGGGCTTCGACCCGTTCTTCGCCGATGGCGACGATGCGCATTTCAAACGCCACCTCTATGTCGGCTTGAGCAACCCCACCTATGGGACCATCACCGTCGGCAAGCAGTACTCGGTGATGTACGACCTGGTCGACGTCTACACTGACCAACCGTGGCTCTATACCGACTACACCTCGCAGACTTGGATGGGCTACGACGGCGACTGGCTGGGGCTGCAGCGTCCGGATCGGACGATCAAGTACGTGGTCGACGTGGGTGACTGGACCCTGGGTGCGATGGCAGGCACCAGCTACGGTAATATCCATGGCCGTAACCGCGACCGAACCTACAACGTCGGCGGCCAGGAAATCGTAGTACCGGGTGGGGGCGAGGGCTACGATGTAGGCGCCGAGCGCAAATACATCGGCCAGGTCGCATTCAACTATCGGCCGGGCTACGACGTCACCCTGTTCGGCGGCTACAACTACACTCGGGTCAACCAGCAGGGCCTGAACAGTGATGGGGAGCAGTACGACGAGGATCCCAACGTCAACAGCTGGGAGGTCGGTGTCAACTGGGCGCCGGGCAACTGGTATCTCTCCGCTCTCGGCGGCGAGTCGCGTAACCTGATCGCCACCGATCGCCGAGGCGATGGTGTGATGCAGTCCGCGCGCAACTACGACACCTTCGCCGGTTACACCTTCCCCGGCGCGCTTGGTGAACTTGGCGACCTGCAGCTCTTCGGCCAGTACAGCTACGCCAAGGACAAAGAAGGCGAGTCTCGCATGGATCGCAAGATCTTCGGTATAGCCGCGATCACCTTCAACGAACAGCTGATCGTCTCCCTCGAGCACATGATCATGGATGACAAGTCGGAGACCGGCGCCGACGCCTACGACAACGACGTCACCGGCATCCTGGTCCGCTACAACTACTGAGTTGCCAAGCAAGGCAACGCTTTAGTTCGGCTTCCTTCCGCCCCGGCTCGCCGGGGCGGAATGTTTTCATCTCCTCCTGTTCGCCACTACTCCTCCCGCACCATTCTCATCCTTCCCGTCTCACCACCCTTGCCATTGACCTAAGTGCTACCCACAGGTTCTAGACTGCGAGATACAGGAAGTCGCAGCAGCCTCTGGAGGCGAGAATGAAAGTCAGCGAATTGGCGCGTCGCGCCGAAGTGACCGCCGAAACGGTTCGTCACTATGTCCGTGAAGGCCTGCTCGAACCAGCGCGAGACCCTCATAACAACTATCAGCTGTTCGACGAAGGCGCGCTCGGTCGACTGCGCTTCATCCTTCGCGCGCGCACCCTGGGGTTCAGCCTCAAGGAGATCCGCGACATCGTCGCTCACGCAGACCAGGGTGATTCACCCTGCCCGCTGGTCCGCGACATGCTCAGCGCGCGACTGCCTGAAGTTCAGGCGCGCATTCGTGAACTGCAAAGCCTCGCCGAACGTATGGAGCAGGCGCTCGCCGCCTGGTCGACCATGCCCGACGGCTCGCCCGACGGACACACCATCTGCCAGCTGATCGAGCACTGGAACGACGGGGCGGACGACTGCTGTCCGGCCCGAGTGACGAAGCAGCACGCACAAGAAGCCTCCCACTGAGGCTATCCACCGGCATCCGGGGCCTACTCCAGGAGGCTTCACTCATGCAACGAACCATCGCTCCCGCACGGCATCACTGGTCGCTGAGCCTCAGCGGACTCAGCTGCGGACACTGCATCCAGCGCACCAGGCAAGGGATCGAGGCCGCCGACCCAGCGGCCTCGATCACCGCACTGGACAAGACGCGCCTGGAAATCGACACCGTGCTGGGACGCCAGGAGCTGATCGCCACGGTCGAGGCCGCGGGCTACCACGCCCGCCCGCTGCACGATGACGAACTCGCCAAGCAGCCGGCCACGCCTGCGCAACCGGCGGGCGACCATGGTGGAATGACGGAGGGCGACGGGCATTCTTCGACGCGACGTGAATTCGAGATCGAAGGGATGACCTGCGCCTCCTGCGTATCCCGCGTAGAAAGAGCGCTTGGCCGCGTCAGCGGCGTGAAACACGCCTACGTCAACCTCGCCAGCGAGCGAGCGACCGTCGAGCTCGATGCCAAGGTCGATGACGCCAGCCTGATACGCGCAGTGCAAGATGCGGGCTACTCGGCCAAGCCACTCACGGCCAACGCGAGCGAACACCAGGAGGCACGCCAGCGCGAAGAGCAGCGATCGCTGCATCGGGCGCTGCTGGTGGCAACCGTGCTCAGCCTGCCGATCGTCGTTGTGGAGATGGGCGGGCACCTGATACCGGGCCTCGACGCCCTGCTGGTCTCCACCGTCGGGCAGCGCAATCTCTGGCTGCTCCAGGCAATACTCGCCACCCTGGTACTGGCCGGGCCCGGCAGGCGCTTCTTCCGCCAGGGCATACCCGCACTGCTGCGCGCAGCGCCGGACATGCACTCGCTGGTCGCCGTCGGCACCGGCGCGGCCTATCTCTACTCGCTGATCAGCACCCTGCAGCCAGGCTGGCTGCCAGCGGGAACCGCCAACGTCTACTTCGAAGCGGCCGCGGTGATCGTCACGCTGATCCTGCTCGGACGCTATCTGGAAATACGCGCACGTGGGCGCACCTCCAGCGCGATTCGCCAATTGATCGGCCTGCGTCCACGGCAAGGACGCATCGAACGCGACGGAGTCGTCACCATGCTGCCCATCGACCAAATCGAGACCGGCATGCGGGTGCTGGTCCATCCCGGCGAGCGGATCCCGGTGGATGGTGTGGTGCTCGAGGGCGAGAGCTTCGTCGATGAGTCGATGCTCAGCGGCGAGCCGATGCCGATCGACAAGCGCCCAGGCGACCGGCTTGCCGCCGGTACCCTCAACCAGCGCGGCGCGTTGATCCTCCGCGCTACAGAGGTAGGCGAAGGCACCCTCCTGGCCCAGATCGTGCGCATGGTGGAAGAGGCCCAAGGCGCCAGGCTGCCGGTGCAGGCACTGGTCGACAGAGTGACGCTATGGTTCGTACCTGCGGTAATGGGCGTGGCGCTGATCACCTTCCTCGCCTGGCTGCTGCTGGCACCAGCACCGTCGCTGGGTCTTGCGGTGGTCAATGCGGTGGCGGTGCTGATCATCGCTTGTCCTTGCGCGATGGGACTGGCGACGCCGACTTCGATCATGGTCGGCACCGGCCGCGCCGCCCAGCTCGGGGTGCTGCTGCGCAAGGGCGAGGCGCTGCAACGCCTCAGGAACGTTCGGGTGGTGGCACTCGACAAGACCGGCACCTTGACCGAAGGCCGGCCTGCCCTGACCGAACTGGAGTGCATCGAAGGCATCGACGAAGCGCAGCTGCTCGCCGATCTCGCCACGGTGGAGGTGCGCTCGGAGCATCCGATCGCCCAAGCGATCGTCACCGCCGCCGATGCGCGTGGCCTGCGCCGTGGAACGCTGGAAAGATTCGAATCGCTCACCGGACTCGGTGTGACCGCACAGGTCGACGGTCGCGAGATCGCCATCGGTACTGGAAGTTTAATGGCCAAACTGGGCATCGACCCAGCGGCCCTGAGTGCGCGCGCCACCGAGCTGGCCGAGATGGGGAAAACGCCGCTGTTCGCGGCGGTCGACGGTCGGCTCGCCGGCGTACTGGCGGTCAGCGATCCGCTCAAGCCGAGCAGCCGGGAGACGATCGATGGCCTCCATGCCCACGGTATCAAGGTCGCGCTGGTCAGCGGTGACAACCGCCGCACCTGTGAAGCGATCGCCGCTCAGCTCGGCATCGATGAGGTGATCGCCGAAGTGCTGCCCGGTGGCAAGGTGGCGGCGGTAGAGCGGCTTCGCCAGCGCATGGGCTCGATCGCCTTCGTCGGCGATGGCATCAACGACGCTCCAGCCCTGGCCAGCGCCGACGTCGGCGTGGCGATGGGCTCAGGTACCGACATCGCGATCGAATCAGCCGATGTGGTACTGGTCAACGGCCAGCCACGAGGGGTGCTACGGGCGATCGAGATATCGCGGGCGGTGATGCGCAACATCGGACAGAACCTGTTCTGGGCCTTCGCCTACAACGTCGCGCTGATTCCGGTCGCCGCGGGCGTGCTGACCCTGTTCGGCGGGCCGCTGCTGTCACCGGAGCTCGCCGCCGGGGCAATGGCGCTATCCAGCGTGTTCGTGCTCGCCAACGCCCTGCGCCTGCGCCGCGCCGCCGCTTGAACGTGGCGCAAGAAACGGGCCGCCGGTTTTCACCGGCGGCCCGTTTCGCAGGCTGCTGACAAAGTATTTGAAGATGCCACGATGGCTTCCAGCCGCCTCCGAGAGCGCGCTGG
>NZ_JHYY01000044.1 GCF_000621205.1 Halotalea alkalilenta DSM 17697
CATCTGCTCGCTGCCAACATCCACGAAGGCTGCCAATGGATCCAATACCGGTAAGTGGGCCATCTCATAGCTCCTGGGAACGGGTCGATGGAGAAGGGGTTACCGCAAGCCCGGTCGTGTTCTGGGAAGACAAATCTTTCCAACGGGAAGCCAGGCTCACCAAAATGCGCAGCAGCCCACGACCAGAGCCATTCTCACCACCGGGCACCCGGCACCAAAAGACATGCGGCCACGCTGCTTGCGGCAACATAGCCATGCTACTCGGGTTCAAGGTCCATGCGCAGTGCCATCGCGATGGCACAGGAGGCTCACCACGAGCGGGGGTGGCTAGTTCGTTCCTCACCGGCTCACCACGAGCGGAAATTGGGGGGCACGTGCTCTTGCGCCAACCCACTCGCGCAGATCATCTGCGCCGTACCGGACGATGGCCAGTAGAATAGGGGGATGAAACGGATGTCGGGGGTCGCTGCGGTGGAGCTACGGCAGGGGTTCGTGCTGACCCGCCATTGGTACGACACGGCCGAGGGCACTGAGGTCGAGTTCTGGCTGGCGACCGACGATGGGCCCCGGCGTCTTCGCCTGCTTCGCCAGCGGTGCGTGGCGTTCGTTCCTGCGGCGCAGCGCCAGCAGGCGGAGCAACTGCTGCACGGCGAGCGCGACGTCGAGCTTCGTGCGCTGGATCTGCGCGATTTCGACCATCGCCCGATGCTCGGTCTCTATTGCCGGCAGTATCGCCAGCTGCTGCAGCTGGACAAGCGGCTGAGGTCGGCGGGTATCGATGTCTTCGAAGCCGATATCCGCCCGCCGGAGCGCTATCTGATGGAGCGGTTCATCACTGCGCCGGTCGCGTTCAGCGCTACCCCGGATCCAAGCGGCACACTGGCAGATGCGCAGATGAAGCCGGCGCCGGACTATCGTCCTCGACTCAGGCTGGTCTCGCTCGATATCGAAACCAGCGCGCGTGGCGAGCTCCATTCGATCGCGCTCGAAGGCTGCGGCGAGCGCCAGGTCTACATGCTCGGACCGCCGAACGGCAGCGATGATGCGCTCGATTTCCGGCTCGACTACTGCGACACCCGTGCAGAGCTCCTCGAGTGCCTGAACCAGTGGCTGGCATGCCACGATCCCGATGCGATCATCGGTTGGAACCTGGTCCAGTTCGACCTGCGCGTGCTGCACGAGCATGCTCAGCGCCTGGGGGTGGCGCTGCGGCTTGGTCGCGACGGCTCGGCGATGACTTGGCGTGAGCATGCCGGCCGCGGCAGCCATTTCTTCGCCGGCGCCGCTGGACGGCTGATCATCGATGGCATCGAGGCGCTGCGCTCCGCTACCTGGAGCTTCGCCTCGTTCAGCCTCGAACACGTCGCGCAGACGCTGCTCGGCGAGGGCAAGGCGATCGATACCCCGTATCAGCGCTTGGACGAGATCCAGCGGATGTTCGCCGAGGACAAGCCCGCGCTGGCGCGCTACAACCTCAAGGACTGCGAACTGGTGACGCGGATCTTCGCCGCTACCGAGCTTCTGACCTTCCTGCTCGAGCGTGCCACAGTCACCGGCCTCGAAGCCGACCGCAGCGGCGGTTCGGTCGCCGCTTTCTCCCATCTCTACATACCCTTGATGCACCGCCAGGGCTTCGTGGCGCCGAACCTGGGCCAGCGGCCGCCGGAGGCGAGCCCCGGCGGTTTCGTGATGGACTCGCGCCCCGGGCTCTACGACTCGGTGCTGGTGCTCGACTACAAGAGCCTGTATCCGTCGATCATCCGGACCTTTTTGATCGATCCGGTGGGGCTGATCGAAGGCCTGCGGTATCCGGATGACGGCGAGTCGGTCCCTGGCTTTCGCGGGGCGCGATTCTCGCGGACCGGGCACTGCCTGCCGTCGATCGTGGCGCGGGTCTGGCAGGGTCGTGAAGCGGCCAAGCGTGAAGGCAACCGGCCGCTTTCCCAAGCGCTGAAGATCATCATGAACGCCTTCTATGGCGTGCTCGGCTCCAGCGGCTGTCGCTTCTACGACCCGCGCCTGGCCTCGTCGATCACTCTGCGCGGCCACGAGATCATGCGGCGAACGCGGGAGCTGATCGAGGCCGAGGGCCATGTGGTGATCTATGGCGATACCGACTCCACCTTCGTGTGGCTCAAGCGCGCCCATGCATGGGAGGAGGCCGAGCGTATCGGCCAGGCGCTGGCGCGGCGGGTCAACCAGTGGTGGCGTGAGCACCTGACGCGCGAATACGGTCTGGACAGTGCGCTCGAACTGCAGTTCGAGACCCACTTCCGTCGTTTCCTGATGCCGACCATCCGGGGCGCCGAGGAGGGGAGCAAGAAGCGCTACGCTGGCTTGGCGATGCGCGCGGACGGCAGTGAGGAAATGGTGTTCAAGGGGCTTGAAACCGTGCGCAGCGACTGGTCGCCGTTGGCCCAGCAGTTCCAGCAGGCGCTCTATCAGCGTATCTTCCTCCGCCAGCCCTACCGGCAGTACGTGCGTGACTTCGTGCATCGCTTGCTTGCCGGGGAGCTCGATGAGCTGCTGGTCTACCGCAAGCGGCTGCGCCGCAGGCTGGACGACTACCAGCGCAACGTACCGCCCCACGTGCGCGCGGCTCGCATCGCCGATGAGTACAACGACCAGCAGGGCCGCCCGCGCCAGTACCAGCGCGGTGGCTGGATCAGCTACGTGATCACGGTCGCAGGGCCTGAGCCGTTGGAGGTCCGGCGCGCGGCGATCGATTACGATCACTATCTTTCACGCCAGCTGCAGCCGGTGGCGGACGCCATCCTGCCGTTCGTGCAGGATGACTTCGCCACGCTCATCGATCGACAGCTCGGATTGTTCTGAGCGTGCACGGGAGAAGTGCGATGTCCTCAGCCGAACTGCGTCGATTGCCTGGCCCCATCCTGCTCCTCGCAGCGATCGCCCTCAGCGCTTGCAGCTCGAAACCGGACCCGGGCGTGCCGCAGTTTTCCACAGCCGATACGCAGGCGTGGGTTGGTCGCTGGAATGGCCCCGAGGGCATCTTTCTCGAGCTCTTTCCCAGCGGCGGGCCGGGCCAGATGCGTATGACGCTGAAGGATAACCTCGACAGCCAAGCCGACTACCGGGTCGAGATCCAGGGCCAGACGCTGCGCTTCTTGCGCCACGGCGTGGTCGAAACGATCCGCCCGGGCAGCGGCGCCGAGACCGGCTTCAAATGGCTGGCCGACAAGCAGGACTGCTTGATCGTGGTGCCAGGAAAAGAGGGCTACTGCCGCGACTGAGCGCGGCGGCCGGCGGTACCCTGGCGCTGTTTGCGCCCGATTCCATCCGCCTGGTTGGCTATGCTGGTGACGGCGACGCTAAAGCCGCACTGGTAGGAGAAACGTCGAATGAAGCCGTCGAGCAGTTCCTCGAGCCTGCGTGCCAGGCTGTTCCATATCGTCTTCGAGTCCGATTCCCGGCCCGCCAGGGCGTTCGATATAGCGGTGATCAGCGCCATCGTGCTCAGCGTATTGACGATCATGCTGGATACGGTCGCCTCGCTGCATGAACGCTACGGCGTGCTGTTCTTCTGGCTCGAGTGGGGATTCACGCTGCTGTTCACCTTCGAGTACCTGCTGCGGATCTACTGCCTGGAACGGCCGAAGAACTACGTACTCAGCTTCTGGGGCCTGATCGACCTGGCCGCGCTGCTGCCCAGCTGGCTCAGCCTGGTACTGCCCGGCGGGCAGGCGCTGCTGGTGATCCGCTTCCTGCGTATCCTGAGGATATTCCGAGTGCTCAGGCTCACGCGCTTCGTCAACGAAGGCCAGCTGCTCCAGGGAGCCCTGGTGCGCAGCCGGCACAAGATCCTGTTGTTCCTCTTCACCGTGCTCTCGCTGGTGTCGATCTTCGGTTCGATCATCTTCCTGGTGGAGCCGGCCAGCGCGGGGTTCACCAGCATTCCGCGCTCGATCTACTGGGCGGTGGTGACGCTGACCACGGTCGGCTATGGCGATATCTCACCGGTCACTCCGCTCGGCCAGGTCATCTCCTCGCTGGTGATGGTGCTGGGCTATTCGATCCTCGCCGTGCCCACCGGAGTATTCTCCGCCGAAGTGATGCGCTCGATTCACTTCGAGCGCTACTCGGACGAAGTCTGTCCGGGCTGCGGGCACGAAAAGCACGAAGCCGATGCGCGCTACTGCAAATTGTGCGGCACCTGGCTGGATGAGAACGCGCCCGACCCGCGCTCCGGCGGAGGCGATACGCCGAAAGTGCCCGGGTCGAACGTATCCGGTGGATAGGCACTATGCTTGAAGGCACGAGGCCGGGTCTTGGGATACCGGCCGTTTCACTTCGCTGATTGAGGAGGCGACGCCATGAGCGCCACTTCATATCGCCCCGGTTTCATCCCGCCCTACCTGCTGTCGCGGATCATCGACCACGGCAGCGTGCGCCAGCGCTCGTGCGCGTCGAGCACGCTCGTCCACGTGCGCAGCCTGCTCGCCAATCCGCTGCCGGCGCAGGCCCCCAGGCGAACGGGCGGGACCCGAGCGGCGTCGATGATGCTGGACCGGAGCATCTTCGACGCCCAGCAGCGCATGGAGCTGCCCGGCGAGCTGGTGCGCGCCGAAGGCCAGCCGCCGAGCAATCAGGCCGCGGTCGACGAGGCCTATGACCATCTCGGCATTACGCATCGGTTTTTCTCCCAGGTACTCGGCCGCGATTCGATCGACGGCGATGGCATGGCGCTGCTCGGTACGGTGCACTACGGCCAGGACTACCAGAACGCCTTCTGGAATGGGCGGCAGATGGTATTCGGCGATGGTGACGGCGAGCTGTTCAACCGCTTCACCATCGCCCTCGACGTCGTCGCCCACGAGCTTTCCCATGGCGTGATCGAGCACGAGGCGGCGCTGGTCTACGCCAACCAGCCGGGTGCGCTCAACGAATCGATCGCCGATGTCTTCGGCATCCTCGCCAAGCAGTTCCATCTCGGCCAGAGCGCCACCGAGTCGGACTGGATCATCGGCGCCGGCCTTTTCACCGCGCGGATCGAGGGGCGTGGCCTACGCTCGATGGCCGAGCCCGGCAGCGCCTATGACGATCCGCTGGTCGGGCGCGACCCACAGCCCGGGCACATGCGCGAGTTCGTCGTCACCCGCGACGACAACGGCGGCGTGCATATCAATTCCGGCATCCCCAACCGCGCCTTCCAGCTGGCGGCGGTGGCGATCGGCGGTCTCGCCTGGGAAACGGTCGGCCCGGTGTGGTACGACACCCTGTGCGATCGCCGGCTGGCCAACGACGCCGACTTCGACGCCTTCGCCCGACTCACCATCGAGCACGCCGAGGGCCGTTTCGGCGCCGGGAGCTCCGAGGCGCGCGCGGTCGACGACGCCTGGCGCGGCGTTGGCGTGCTTTGAACGCTGCGCGAGTCGATGCCTCTGAGGACGCTTCTGATAGAGGAGGATGGTCATGAAGGGTTCGTTCGATCTCGATCGCTACAGCGTGGTGCGGATCTCTCGCCAGGGCGGCCTGGCTGCGATCAAGGCCCTGTCGCGCCCGCGGCTTCTGCGTCTCTCCGACGGCGACGAGGCGCTTCGCCAGCGGCTGCGTGAGATGCTCGAGCGCTGCGCGCAGGAGAGCTCGGCAGACGCCGGGCGCAGCGACCAGCGCTACTTCCGTATCGAACTGCGCAGCGCAGCCGAGCGCGCGGACGATGAGACCGTGCTCGACGTGCCCGAAGAGCGCGCTCCCGAGGTGCTGCTGCGCTGGTGGCGGGGAGAGGAGCCCTAGTCCCCGTTTCGGTTCGTCTCGAACGATCTTTGCGCACCGAGTGCGACCAGCTGCCGGGCGCAGGGTGCGAGCTGCGCCTTGCGCCAGGCGAAGTAGAGATCGCTCCTGCCGTAGACGCCGAGGTCGTGGGAAGGGTAGCGAGCAGCGCTACGCGACCTACGTACGCAACAAGACGGTGTATCTCGACTACGTCGATCGAGGCGCCGGCGCGGTTTCGCTCGCATGCCTGGGACTTCGGCCCCGGGCATCGTCGTATCAGGATGCGCAAGACTTGCTCACCGGGCCTTCGACTTGGATCATGAAGCCCGCAATCCCCCTTCAGGAGAGGATCCGATGGCCGATCTACCTAGTCAGGAGGCGCTGCTGGTGCTCGCCGAGCGCGTCGGTCGCTTGGCGCAGCATCGTGGCCTGCAGATCACCACTGCGGAGTCCTGCACCGGCGGCGGCGTAGCGCAGCTGATCACCGCGATCAGCGGTAGTTCAGAATGGTTCGAGAGCGGCTACGTCACCTATTCGAACGCCGCCAAGCAGCGAATGCTGGGGGTCTGCGCCGGCACCCTCGAGCGCCATGGCGCGGTCAGCGCCGAAGTCGTGCGCGAAATGGTGGCCGGCGCCTGCCGCGACAGCGGCGCGGCGCTGGGCGTGGCGATCAGCGGCGTCGCCGGACCGGGCGGAGGCAGCGCGGAGAAGCCGGTGGGCACGGTGTGGCTCGGCTGGGGCGACGCGGCCGCGCAGGAGGCCGAGCTCCATCGTCTCGACGGTGATCGGGCGGCGGTTCGCCTGCAGGCCGTGGCGCTCGCGCTGGAGGGTCTGGCGGCTCGGCTGGCGGTTCGCGGGTAGGCGTAGCGAGCGTTTAGAGAATCGGCTATAATGCTGTATATATGAACAGATCGTCGGCTGGCTACAGCGCCGGTGCATCTTCGTCCATCGGGGCGCTGGCCCCGGCTCCAACTGCAAACAGGATCGGGACAACCTTCAATGGCTCAGGACGACAACCGTACCAAGGCGCTCAACGCAGCGCTCTCTCAGATCGAGCGGCAGTTCGGTAAAGGCGCGGTGATGCGCATGGGTGAAACACCGCGGGTGGCGATCCCCTCGGTGTCGACCGGCTCGCTCGGCCTCGACATCGCGCTCGGCATCGGTGGCCTGCCCTACGGCCGGATCGTCGAGATCTACGGGCCCGAGTCCTCGGGCAAGACTACCATCACCCTCTCGGTGATCGCCCAGGCGCAGAAGCAGGGCAAGACCTGCGCCTTCATCGATGCGGAGCACGCCCTCGACCCGAGCTATGCCGAGAAGCTCGGCGTCAACCTCGACGACCTGCTGGTCTCCCAGCCGGATACCGGCGAGCAGGCGCTCGAGATCTGCGACATGCTGGTGCGCTCCGGCGGCGTCGACGTGATCATCGTCGACTCGGTCGCGGCCCTCACGCCGCGCGCCGAGATCGAAGGCGAGATGGGTGACTCCCACGTCGGCCTGCAGGCGCGCTTGATGTCCCAGGCGCTGCGCAAGGTCACCGGCCACATCAAGAACGCCAACTGCCTGGTGATGTTCGTCAACCAGATCCGGATGAAGATCGGCGTGATGTTCGGCAGCCCCGAGACCACTACCGGGGGCAATGCGCTGAAGTTCTACGCCAGCGTGCGTCTCGACATCCGCCGCATCGGTTCGGTCAAGCAGGGCGACGAGGTGATCGGTAACGAAACCCGGGTCAAGGTGGTGAAGAACAAGGTCGCGCCGCCGTTCCGCCAGACCGAGTTCCAGATTCTCTATGGCCAGGGGATCTACCACGCCGGCGAGGTGATCGACCTGGGCGTCCAGTGCAACCTGGTCGACAAGGCGGGTGCCTGGTACAGCTACAAGGGCAGCAAGATCGGCCAGGGTAAAGCCAACGCGGCGCAGTTCCTGGTCGACAACCCGACGATGATGGAAGAGATCGAGGCGCAGATCCGCGCCCAGCTGCTCGGTACGCCGAAGGCCAGCGAGGAGGAAGAGGCGGCACCCGCCGCCGCCGTACTCGAGGATGACCAGGACGACCTGCTCTGACCCAGCGCGTGGCGCCGTCGCGGCGCAGGCGATGATGCTTTTCCCTGCCGGGGCCCTCTTGGGCCCCGGATCTTTTTCCGCTACGGCGCGGTCATTGGCCATCTGCACGCGCCGCCCCCGAGGAGCCTGCAATGAGGACGACCCGCGCCGATGGCGGCGAAATCCCCGCCTATGAACGCGCCGTCGCGATGCTCGCGCGGCGTGAGCATTCCCGCGCCGAGATAGCGCTGCGGCTGCGGCGCGACGGCTACCAGGACGAGGAGGTGAACCAGGCGCTCGATGAGCTCGAAAGCCTCGGTCTCCAGTCCGATGAGCGTTTCTGCGAGGCTTTCGTGCGTGCCAGGGTGCAGCGGCTCCAGGGACCGAGGAAGATCGAGGCGGAGCTGCGCGAACGCGGTATCGCGCCGGGCCTGATCGCGGCCGCGCTGGAGGGAGCCGGGATCGACTGGGAGACGCAGGCCTCCCAGGCGCTGGCGCGGCGTTTCGATGGCCCCGGCCGCGACCCGCGGGAGTACGCCCAGCGCCAGCGCTTTCTCGCCGGGCGAGGCTTCGACGGTGAGCAGAGCCGACGCGCGATGGCGCATGCCTGGGAGGATTGACCACCGCTGCCGCGAGGCTTGCGCCCGCTGCGTTGCTTCCCGCCGCTCTTTATGCCGTCTCGCCAAGCGGTATACTAGGCGCCTCTTTATCGTGTCGATCGGTGTTTCGCACGTGGGGGGCTCGATACCTGCCGCGTTGCGCATCCTCGCATGCCCCTCTGTCCGCATCCGGTTCAACCACGGTCTCGCGCACGATAACGGCTATTCGGAACAACCATGGAATGACGATGAAAAGCGCAGACATACGACAGGCGTTCCTGAGCTTCTTCGAGCGCAACGGCCACACCCGGGTGCCTTCGAGCTCGCTGGTACCCGACAATGACCCGACGCTTTTGTTCACCAATGCGGGCATGGTGCCGTTCAAGGACGTCTTCCTCGGCCGCGACAAGCGCCCCTACGTGCGTGCTACCTCGGCCCAGCGCTGCGTTCGCGCAGGCGGCAAGCACAATGACCTCGACAACGTCGGCTATACCGCGCGCCACCATACCTTCTTCGAAATGCTCGGTAATTTCAGCTTCGGTGACTACTTCAAGCGCGACGCGATCGATCTCGCCTGGCGCTTCCTCACCGAGGAGCTGAAGCTGCCCAAGGAGCGCCTCTGGGTCACCGTCCACCACACCGATGACGAAGCCGCCGCGATCTGGATCGACGAGATCGGCGTGCCGGCTGAGCGTCTGGCGCGGCTCGACGAGGACAACTTCTGGCAGATGGGCGATACCGGCCCCTGCGGCCCTTGCTCGGAGATCTTCTACGATCATGGGCCCGAGGTGGCGGGAGGGCCTCCCGGCTCTCCCGACGAGGATGGCGATCGCTACATCGAGATCTGGAACCTGGTGTTCATGCAGTTCGAGAAGGATGCCCAGGGCAACCTCAATGCGTTGCCGAATCCCTCGATCGACACCGGCATGGGGCTTGAGCGGATCTCCGCGGTGATGCAGGGCGTCCACTCCAACTACGAGATCGACCTGTTCCAGCACCTGCTCGCGGCGGCGGCCGAGCTTACCGGCCAGCGCGACCTGAACCAGGCCTCGCTGCGGGTGATCGCCGACCATATCCGCTCCTGCGCGTTCTTGATCAGCGATGGCGTGATGCCGAGCAACGAGGGGCGCGGCTACGTGCTGCGGCGGATCATCCGCCGTGCGGTGCGCCATGGCCACAAGCTCGGTGCGCGTGACCCGTTCTTCCACAAGCTGGTGGCAGCGCTCGACGACGAGATGGGCGATGCCTATCCCGAACTGCGTCGCGCGCGCGGGCAGATCGAGAAGGTGCTGCTCAAGGAAGAGGAGCAGTTCGCGCGCACCCTCGACAACGGCATGCGGCTGCTCGAAGAGGCCATCGGCAGCCTGGAAGGGGACACCCTCGACGGCGAGACGGTGTTCAAGCTCTACGACACCTATGGCTTTCCTTTCGACCTCACCGCCGACATCGCCCGCGAGCGGGGCCTGCATCTCGACGAAGTGGGCTTCCAGCGCGAGCTCAATGCACAGCGCGAGCGGGCGCGGGCGGCAAGCAACTTCGGCGTCGAGTACGGCGCGGCGCTCGAGCTCGAAGGCAAGACCGAGTTCACCGGCTACGGCAACCTTCGCGACCGTGGCCGCGTCGTCGCGCTGCTCGATGACCAGAACGCGTCGATCGAGCTGCTCGCCGCGGGCCAGCATGCCACCGTGGTGCTCGACCGCACGCCCTTCTATGCCGAATCGGGTGGCCAGGTAGGCGATAGCGGCTGGCTTGCCACCGAGCATGGCCGATTCCAGGTCACCGATACCCAGAAGCGCGACGGGCACTATCTCCACCAAGGGGTGCTGGTCGAAGGCTCGCTGGCGGTCGGCGCGGAGGTAGAGGCCGAGGTCGACGACGGCCGTCGCCAGCGGATCATGCGCAACCACTCGGCGACCCACCTGCTCCACGAGGCCCTGCGAAGGGTGCTCGGCGAGCACGTGCAGCAGAAAGGCTCGTTGGTCAATGAGGAGCGCCTGCGTTTCGATTTCAGCCATTTCGAGGCGATAACGCCGGCGCAGCTCGAGGAGATCGAGCGTCTGGTCAATGCCGAGATTCGCGCCAATACCGAGGTCACCACCCGGCTGATGAGCCTGGACGAAGCCAAGGCGCTGGGCGCCCGGGCGCTGTTCGAGGCCAAGTATGGTGAGGCGGTACGGGTGCTGACCATGGGCACCGGCGATTTCTCGATCGAGCTGTGCGGCGGGACCCACGTACCGCGCACCGGCGATATCGGGCTTTGCCATATCGTCGCCGAGAGCGGGGTCGCCGCAGGAGTGCGCCGTATCGAGGCACTGAGCGGAGAGGCGGCGCTGGAAGAGCTGCGCGGCGCCGAACAGGTGCTCGGACGCATCGCCGCCGAGCTCAAGAGCAGGCCGGAACAGCTCGAGAGCCGCCTTGGCGCGCTGCTCGAGCGCAACCGTGAACTCGAGCGCGAAGTGGAGCGGCTCAAGGCCAAGCTCACCAGCCGGGTCGGCGGCGACATGCTCGACGAGGTGAAGCAGGTCGGCGGCGTACCGCTGCTGGTCAAGCGCCTCGAGGACGTCTCGAGCAAGGACCTGCGCGGGCTGCTCGATCAGCTCAAGAATCGCCTCGGTTCCGGGGTGATCGTGCTGGCGACGGTTGAGGGTGAGGACAAAGTCGGCCTGATCGCTGGGGTGACCCAGGATCTCACCTCCCGGTTCAAGGCGGGCGAACTGGTCAATCATGTCGCCCACCAGGTCGGTGGCAAGGGCGGTGGGCGTCCGGACATGGCCCAGGCCGGCGGCAGCCGGCCGAATGACCTCGATGCGGCTTTGGCGAGCGTCCCCGGCTGGCTCGAGGGCCAGCTGGCCTAGAAGCGTCCGCAGGCCGCCGTCGAGGTCGGGCGGCCAGACGCTCGCGCGGACCTTGGCTGCGAAACGCCTGGGCGTGTGGCGGTCGATGCCATGCGCCGGTCATGACGAAGCGCGTTCGTCGCGCTTCGTCGAACGTTCAAACGGTCGATGCCTCGACCCGAAGAAGGACAATCATGGCGCTATACGTTCAGAAGTTCGGTGGGACCTCGGTCGGCTCGGTCGAGCGAATCAAGGCGGTGGCCGAGAAGGTCAAGGGCTTTTGCGATCAAGGCCACGAGATCGTGGTCGTGGTCTCGGCGATGAGCGGCGAGACCAACCGGTTGATCGGCCTGGCCAACGAAGTCAGTGACGAGCCCCATCCGCGTGAGATCGACATGCTGGTCTCCACCGGCGAGCAGGTCACCATCTCCCTGCTGGCGATGGCGCTGCATGCGATCGGTGTGCCCGCCACGTCCTACACCGGTGCCCAGGTCGGTATTCGTACCGACAGCGCCCACACCCGTGCGCGTATCCAGCAGATCGATACCGATGAGCTGCGCCAGGATCTCGGCGCGGGGCGGGTGGTGGTGGTCGCCGGCTTCCAAGGGGTGGACGCCGATGGCAACATCACCACGCTCGGGCGTGGAGGATCGGATACCACTGCGGTGGCGCTCGCCGCTGCGCTGAAGGCCGACGAGTGCCAGATCTACACCGACGTCGATGGGGTCTACACCACCGATCCGCGCGTCTGTTCGCGCGCGCGGCGGCTCGAAACCATCACCGTCGAGGAGATGCTCGAACTGGCCAGCCTCGGCTCCAAGGTCCTGCAGATTCGCTCGGTCGAGTTCGCAGGCAAGTACAATGTTCCGCTGCGCGTGCTCTCCTCGTTCGAGGATGGCCCCGGCACCCTGATCGTCGCGGAGGAAGAACCCTTGTCGTCTCACATGGAAGAGCCGCTGATATCCGGCATCGCCTTCAGCATCAATGAAGCCAAGCTGACCGTACTCAATACGCCCGATATCCCTGGGGTGGCGTCGAAGATCCTCGGTCCGATCGCCGATGCCAATATCGAAGTCGACATGATCATCCAGAACGTCGCTCCAGTCGGCGACCGTACCGATTTCACCTTCACCGTCGCCAAGAACGACTACAAGCAGACCTATCGGCTGCTCGAGCAGAAAGTGATCCCCGAGCTCGGGGGCGAGATCAAGGGCGACGACCAGATCGCCAAGGTCTCGCTGGTCGGCGTGGGAATGCGCTCGCACGCCGGGGTCGCGAACAGGATGTTCCAGGTGCTGGGCAACGAAGGCATCAACATTCGCATGGTCTCGACCTCCGAAATCAAGATCTCGGTGGTGATCGACGAGAAGTTCATGGAGCTGGCGGTGCGCGCCCTGCACACCGCATTCGGCCTCGACCGCGAAGACGTGAATCAAGAAGGATGAGACGCAGGGCACCTCGACGGAGGTGCCTTTTGCTTTCGGCCTGGACAAAATCTTCTATAGTTCGTCAAGTGCCGTTGGTTGACCGCTTGGTCGTTCCCGCCTGGAAATGCATAATGGCTCTCCCCGTCAGGGCGGAGGCGCTGACGGGCGGCGAGCCGTTGCGGTCGGCACTGGATGTTCATTGCGATAAGGAGGTCATATGCTCATCCTCACTCGCCGGGTAGGCGAGACTCTGATGATTGGTGACGAAGTCACCGTGACGGTGCTCGGGGTGAAGGGCAACCAGGTTCGTATTGGTGTGAATGCCCCCAAGAATGTCTCCGTACACCGCGAAGAGATCTATCAGCGAATCCAGCTCGAGCGTAACGATGTCGACTCTGAAAAGGAGTAGTGGCGGGCGTTTGACCGTGGGTTACGGTTGAGGGCGATTCCAACACCGAAGAGATGCATCGTCTCCAGCGTTTGGGCCGCGATGCCTGAACCGACCGGGTGTCTTCCAGATTCCTTTCCATGTCGACGGTCGTTTTTGAATTACAACGGTTTTTCTAGAAAAAAATATGGGCTGGGGTGGACAGCTAAGCCAGGACTGGATAACATACGCGCCGTGCTCGAGGAGAGGTGGCCGAGTGGCTGAAGGCGCTCCCCTGCTAAGGGAGTATAGGGTCAAAAGCTCTATCGAGGGTTCGAATCCCTCCCTCTCCGCCAAACGACCGGAGCACGGCAGCCGCTAGCGGTTCTCACGCTGCCATGGATGTAAGCACTGTAAGACACGCGCCCGTAGCTCAGCTGGATAGAGTACTTGACTACGAATCAAGGGGTCAGAGGTTCGAATCCTCTCGGGCGCGCCATCCCCGACCTGACATATCAGCGGTCTAACATCAGTATCGTTAGTTTCTGATCGATGCCTGTCTCGTGCCGCTGAGCACGGGGCCATTTGCTTGACCGAATTCAAGGCATGCTCCTCGCTCGCCTTCCACACCTCCCAGAAAGTCTCCTGACACTCGCTCCATTCGACCTCGAGCGAAGTTGCCCCATGCGCGTCACTTCAATGACTTGCGCCGATGATTCGCTCTGATGATTCATGCCGGTGGTCGCGTCTGCCGTGCCGGGCGTTGATTGCCTACTCCCTCCCGATCGCCTCGAAATACGCCTCGCCGATGTCCGATTCATCGTGAGCGGTAATCTGAGCCTGGCCAGATCTAAGGCCAATGGCGATTACGCCAGCGTGGTCGAACAGAGCGGTATCCGCGCCGGTGATGGTGGCTTCGACCTCGATGTGCAAGGCAATACCGATCTCAAGGGCGCCGTCATCGCCAGCACCCAGGCGGCCATCGATGCCAGTGCCAGCGCCCGCAGCAGCGGTATCGACCTCAGCAGCGATATGCTCATCCAGGGCAAGTACGGCTTGAGCAAGGCGGTTATCGGTACAGCGCTGAACAATGGTGACGCCCGTGAAAGCGACAACGGACGCACACTCGCTGCAGTCAGTGCGGGCACCCTCGAGATTGTGACGAACAGGGGCAGCTCGACAAGACCGGGCAGAGCAGCGAAGAGACCATCGCCACCCTCAACCGTGACGTTGCGGGTAGCCACAATGGTGTCGAGCGCCTCGATCCCAAGGAGCTGGAAAAGAAAGCAGGCCGAGGCAGAACGCATCATCAAGAATGCCGTGGCAGTGGAAGCCTTCAAGTTCAGCGACGACGCCTACCGCACCATGTTCGTCAAGGAACACCCGATGTACGAGGTGATGCTGAATGAAGACGGCAGCGTCAAGTTGGAGAATGATAAGCCCGTACTACGCCTGCTTAGCGATGAGGAGAAACTCGCGCTCAAAGCTGGTCCGGACGGCCGGATTCGCATTGGTGTCAACGGCATCTTCAATGACGAGAAAGTACCCATCCACAAATACCAATATGACCATCCTCAGCGAGAGGCTCGTTATGCGACTTCTATTTGCAGGCCTATTCTGCGCCATCAGCCTGACAGCCTGCGGCAGTACTCCTCCCTTCCAACCTGTACCGGACTCTTATCTGCTCTGGGCAAAGCCAGGCGCCTCCCAACTCGAGGTGAAGAAAGCCCTGCTGGAGTGCGGCATGGCCAGCCCCAGCTCACCGGCACGACCACCACTGGATCCGCGCACACCCGAACAATTAGCAGCAGCAGAGAATTGCATGCAGGCAGCAGGCTTCAAGGCCCCCCAGCCGAGCCATCGTATGTGCGCAGCACAACCTCATCTGGCTACTTGCCAACCCGATGCGGCTCCCACCTCGCGAAGCGTCGAGCGGCGCCTGGATAGCAATTATTGCCAGGCCAAGAAGGACGTTGAGTTCTGCCGCCGCACGGCAAGCAACCCCTCGGCATGTGAAGAAGGGCCGGTGGTACCAGAATGCCTGCCTTGAACCTAGAAGTACTTACTAAGACATCCCAGTTCATCTGACCGACGAGCACGCAACTAGTACGTCCTCGCCTATATCAACGGTCCTGCCCTAAAGAAGGCTGCCAACACATGCTCAATAAAAATAAATCGTCTTCTTTTTGAAGATCCTCTGTAAGCGCTCCACAACCCCCGTCTTCCTTTGACGATGCCTTGTGATCAGGATGCGCTGGCCGTCAGACAATTCCACGGCAGCAGGGCTTCGAAGTCTTCGACGCTGTTGGCCGACGGCAGGCGTTCGAGGATACAACGCAGCCAGGCATAGGGCTCCTGCCCATTGGGCTTGGTCTTGAAACGCTCGGCCTGCAGGCGCTTGAGCCACAGGCAGAAGCCGTTGCGTTCCCAGTAAAGGATCTTCACCCGGTTACGTGTTTTGTTGAGGAAGACGAACAGCACGGGGTCGAAGACCGCCACCTTGATATCCAACTCCACCAAGGCCGCCAGACCATCGATGGATTTACGGAAATCCACGGGCTTTGGATAGAGGTAGACGGTTTTGACCTTGGTGTCCGGACGCATCATGACGGGGCTCCACTGGGAAAACGGGAGCCCAGCATCCGCTAGCGGATAGCTCAGATGAAGATGGGGGTTATGGAGCGCTTACGATTCATCGCCTCCGCATAGAAATCGCAGCGGGTCATGACTGTGCCGATTTCGTCGCATTTGGCGACGAAGCGGCACAAGCCAATGCCGCGCTGACCGGGCAGAGTAGTAAGAAGACGTCATGTTCTGCTGCTTTACGGCCCGCCTGTGCGCAGTTGACGGCGCTGCTGCGAGCGATACGCAGTGAACGGCAAGCGACGCAAAAGAAATGGTGTGGCCGCTATCCAGTGGCTTCGCCAACCAAGAGGAGCGCTGTCGATGACTGTGGGAGTGGGGGGATCGAACGCCGAGGCGGAGCTTTCGCGGATGTCCAGCATGGTAGGCGATGCGGTGCCTATCGGGTGCAAGGACTATTCACAGCGCATCGTCCGAGCCCAGGCGCTGATGCGCGAACAGGGGATCGGGGCGCTCTACCTGGATACCTCTCCTAACCTTTTCTATTTCACTGGAATCGATCTCAAGCCGAGCGAGCGTTTGCACGGCGCGATTCTGCCGGCCGACGGCGCGATCATCTACCTGAGCCCGGCCTTCGAGGAGCCCAAAACCCGATCCATGCTCGAGTTCGGCGACGACATCCGCGTATGGGAGGAACACGAGGACCCGTCGGTACTCGTCATCGATACGCTGATGGACCTGGGCCTGCCGCCGGGAAGCACCGTCGCTGTCGATCCGGCAACTCGCTTCTTCACTTTCGATGGTTTTTCGCACCGGGCTGGAAGCCGCTTCGACTTCGTCAATGGCGCATCGATCACGGCTGCCTGCCGGACGATCAAGTCGCACGCTGAAATTGCACTGATGAAGATCGCCAACGCGATCACGCTCGAAGTCCATAAGGCAGCCGCTCGAATCCTGCGCAAGGGAATCAGCACCGGCGAGGTTAAAAATTTCGTCGTTGAAGCGCATCGTCGCCTCGGGGCGACGCTCCCTGCCGGGGCCCCCATCGTCTTGTTCGCAGAGGCGACCGCCTATCCGCATGGTGTCGACTACCCACAGACCCTCGAGGATGGCGATATGGTGCTGATGGACCTGGGCGCCTTCGTTGGCGGCTATCGCTCCGATATGACCCGCACCTATGTCTTCGGTGAGCCGAACGCGCGCCAGCGCGAGGTTTGGGAGCTCGAAAAGCGTGCGCAGGCGGCCGGCTTCGCGGCCGCCGTGCTCGGCAACCCTTGCGAGGAGGTCGATGCGGCTGCGCGCCGTGTCATCGAGACCGCCGGCTTCGGCCCCGGGTACGTGGTACCGGGGCTGCCCCATCGCACCGGCCATGGCATCGGTCTCGAAGTGCATGAAGAAACCTACATGGTGAAGGGCAACCAGCGCAGCATGGCCTCCGGCATGTGCTTCTCCGTCGAGCCGATGATCTGCATCTACGGTGAGTTCGGCGTGCGGTTGGAAGACTGTGCCTACATGACCGAGGAGGGGCCGCGCTGGTTCACCGAACCCTGTGCGAGCGTGGGCGACCCGTTCGGATACGAGCGTCGAGCGCCGAGGTAACGCTGCTCGTTTAGCGGAGTGACGAGCGCTCTCGGCACACCAGGACATGGAGATAGCATGGGCCAGCTTCTATTCAGGAATTTCGGCTTGCTCGATCCCGAGGGTGACGAAGTCGTCGACGGATACGAACTCCTGGTCGAGGGTTGCACGATCAGGGAGGTGTCGGAGCGCCCGATCAAAGCGGACACGGCCGAGGTGATCGATTGCCGTGGAGGAACGCTGATGCCCGGTCTGATCGACTGCCATGTGCACGTCGTGCTCAGCGAGGTGGTGATCGGCAAGCTCGAGAGCATCCCGCTGACGCTGATGACCGCGCATGCGATGCAGTCGCTACGCGGCATGCTCGATCGTGGCTTCACCTCCGTTCGTGACACCGGCGGGGCGGACTGGGGAATTCGCACTGCGGTCGAGGAGGGGCTGATCGATGGCCCCCGTATCTTCGTCGCCGGACGCGCGATCGGCCCCACGGGCGGGCACAGCGATAGCCGGCGTCGCACCGACCCTGGGACGCGTTGCCCGTGCTGTGACGCGCTGGCCTTCGCCATGGGGCGGGCGGACGGTGTATCGGAGGTGCGCAAGGTGGTGCGCGAAGAGATGCGACAGGGCTGCGACCACGTGAAGATCATGATGTCGGGAGGGGTGGCATCGCCCTACGATCCTCTCGATTCGCTGCAGTTCTCCGAGGGCGAGGTGCGCGCGGCGGTGGAGGAGGCCACGGCCTTCGGTCGATACGTCTGCGCCCACGCGTATTCGGCCGAGGCGATAGCTCGCGCGGCCCGAGCGGGGGTGCGCACGATCGAGCACGGCAATCTGATCGACGAGGCCTCGGCCGCCCTGATGGCCGAGAAGGAGATGTTCCTCGTCGCCAATCTCGTCGCCTATGTGGCGATGAAAGAGCGCGCGGCCGAGTACGGTATGAATGGCGAGATGCTGGAGAAGAACGATCTCGTCATCGAGGGCGGCCTGCGCTCGCTGGAGATCTGCAAGCGCGCCGGCGTGCCTGTCGCCTATGGGTCCGATCTGCTCGGCCAGCTCCAGGTGGACCAGTCCCGGGAGTTCCGTATCCGCGCGGAAGTCCTCTCGCCCATCGATATCGTGCGCTCTGCGACCAGCATCGCCGCCAGGGTCCTGCGTCAGGAGGGCAAGCTTGGATGCATCGCGCCAGGCGCTTTCGCCGATTTGATCGTCGTAGACGGGGATCCGCTGCGTAACCTCGGGCTCCTCGAAGGGCAAGGGCGGTACATGCCGCTGATAATGAAAAACGGGCGGCTGTACAAGAATAGGCTGCACTGATTGCATATCCGACTGACGGACGGCCCTATCACCATGACCGCGCAAGCATTGCTGTTCAGGAATCTGCGACTGCTCGATCCTGCCTTCGACGAGCCTCGGGGTGGCTACGAGGTCCTCGTCGAGGGCGAAAGGATCCGCGAAGTGTCCGATCGCCCGATCGAGACCTCGTCGGCCCACGTCGTCGACTGTGGCGGTCGGGTGCTGATGCCCGGTCTGATCGACTGCCACGTCCATTCGATGCACAGCGAAGTCTACATGCGGCGGATGGAGGACGTTCCGCTGACCTTGGCGGCCGCCCGGGGAGCGCGGCGGCTACGTGAGATGCTCGATCGCGGATTCACCACCGTGCGGGATACCGGCGGCACGGACTGGGGGATGAAAGCGGCGGTGGACAAAGGGCTAATCCCAGGCCCGCGCCTTTTCATTGCCGGCCGTTCGATCGGCCCGACGGGCGGCCACAGTGACGGACGCTCACGTACCAACCCTGGCTATGCTTGCCCGTGCTGCAACGGAATGGCCTATCTGCGCCTCGTGGCCGACGGCGAGGACGCCGTCCGCAAGGCGGTGCGCGAGCAGATGCGCCAGGGCTGTGACCAGGTGAAGATCATGGTGTCGGGCGGCGTCGCGTCGCCCTATGACCCGCTGGATTCGCTGCAGTTTTCCACCGACGAGATACTGGCGGCGGTCGAGGAGGCGGAAGCCTTCGGGCGCTATGTCTGTGCCCATGCCTATTCGGCCGAGGCGATCACCCGCGCGGTCTCCAACGGGGTGCGCACCATCGAGCATGGCAACCTGATAGACGAGGCGGCAGCGGCTCTCATGGCTGAGCGCGGGGCCTATCTGGTGGCCAATCTGGTGGCCTATGTGGCGATGAAGGAGCGCGCTGCCGAGTACGGCATGCCGGCCGAGATGCTGGAAAAAAACGAGTTGGTGCTGGAGGGTGGTTACCGCTCGCTCGAGCTGTGCGGCGCGGCTGGGGTCAAGGTCGCTTATGGATCCGATCTGCTCGGCGCGCTGGCCATGGACCAGAGTCGTGAGTTCAGCATCCGTGCCGAGGTGCAGGCACCGATCGAGGTGATCCGCTCCGCTACCACCATTGCGGCCGAGGTCGTGCGTCGACCCGGGCGGCTCGGCACGATCGCGGCGGAAGCCTGGGCGGATCTCATCGTGGTGGACGGCGACCCGACACGCGACGTCTCTCTCCTGGAAGGGCAGGGGCGACACATGTCGGTGATCATGAAGGGTGGACGTTTCCACAAGAACGCCTTGGAGGTTGCGTGAGCACGGTGCGTCGAGCACCCCGGGAGGCGCTGCGGACGCGAACCAGGCGCCGACGCCTGGGATCCATCGTGCTGAATGGGGTAGCGCTGATCGCGTTTCTCTACATATTGACGCCGCTGGTCTTCGTCACCTGGCTGTCTTTCTACTTGCAATCGATCCCATCCTACCCACCCCAGGGCTATTCGCTTCGCTGGTACTCGCAGGCGGCGACCAACCAGCAGTTCATCGACGCTTTCGTGCTGTCCGCCCAGCTTGGGGTGATCGCCACCGCGATTGGTCTGCTGCTTGCGCTTCCCGCTGCGCTCGGCCTGGTACGCGTGCGCTTTCGCGGTCGCGCGCTCGTCAGCAACATCCTCCTGATGCCACTCATCGTCCCCGGTATCGTGCTCGGTTTTGCCCTCTACGTCTTCCAGGTAGAGATCGAGATTCGCAGCGGCTTGCCGGTGATCGGGTCGTTCTGGGGGCTCGTCTGGGGGCATGTGCTGCTGACCATTCCATGGATCGTGCGCCTCATCGTCGCCAGCCTCGAAGGCATGGATCGCGCGCAGGAGGAAGCCGCGATGAACCTGGGCGCGAACCGCTTCACTACCTTCCGGCGAATCACGGTGCCAGCCATCCTGCCGGGGGTAGTCGCGGGTGCGCTGTTCGGATTCGTCTCCTCCTTCGGCAATCTGGAGATGAGCCTGTTCCTCGTCGGTCCGGGGCGTACGACGCTGCCGATCTCGATCCTGCAATATCTGCAATGGCGGATCGATCCGACCATCGCTGCGGTCTCGGTAATCCAGATCGTCATCGTCGTGGCCGCGATGTTGTTCACCGACCGTTTCGTCAAAATTTCCAGGGTGGTCTAAATGGCTCGTCTACAGCTCGACACCCTCTCCAAGCGCTATGGAGACTTCTATGCCGCTCAGGATGTCTCGCTCGACATCGCGGACGGCGAGTTCCTGACGCTGCTCGGTCCATCGGGCTGCGGTAAGACCACGACCCTTCGCATGGTCGCCGGCTTCGTGGAGCCGACCTCCGGGATGATCCATATCGGCGAGCGCGAAGTCACGGAGCTGCCGCCGTGGCG
Organism: Halotalea alkalilenta DSM 17697; assembly: GCF_000621205.1. Taxonomy (GTDB): domain Bacteria; phylum Pseudomonadota; class Gammaproteobacteria; order Pseudomonadales; family Halomonadaceae; genus Halotalea; species Halotalea alkalilenta. The sequence continues at coordinate 20,835 of NZ_JHYY01000044.1, forward strand.
GCGCAATACCGGGCTCGTGTTCCAGAACTACGCGCTCTTCCCGCATATGAGCGTGGCCCAGAACGTCGGCTTCGGGTTGGAGATGCGTGGCGTCGCCAAGGCGCAGCGTGAACCTAAGATCCTGGAAGCGCTGAGGCTGGTGCGGCTGGAGCATCTGGCCGATCGGCTGCCGCGCCAGCTTTCGGGCGGGCAGCAGCAGCGCGTGGCGCTGGCACGCGCGCTGGCCTTCCAGCCGGACGTGCTGCTGCTCGACGAGCCGCTGTCGAACCTCGACGCCAAGCTGCGTCAGGAGGTCCGCCTTGAGATCAGAAATCTCCAGCAGCGCCTGGGTATTACCACCGTCATGGTCACGCACGACCAGGAAGAGGCGTTGACCATGGCGGACCGCCTGGTGGTGATGGCCGAAGGCCGGATCCAGCAGGTCGGCACCCAGCGCGACCTCTACGAGCGTCCAGCCACGCCTTTCGTCGCCGGTTTCGTTGGTCGCTCCACCTTTCTGCGAGGGCGCATGAAGGCGGACGTGCTCGTGCTCGAGAGCGGATTGAGCGTTCGCTGTGGCCGGCGCCTCGTAGGCGATGCGGTACTCGCTCTGCGGCCCGAGCGCGTCACACTGACGGCCGAACCCCCAGCGGGTTTCGATAACGTTTTCATCGGCGAGGTCGAGATCGTCTCCTATATGGGAGGCCTTACCGACGTTCACGTGCGCATTTCGCCTTCTGATCGCATCATCGCCCAGATCGCCAACGGCGAAGGCGTCCGTCTGCCTGAGGTCGGAAATCGCGTCCATGTCGCTTGGTCATCCAACGCCGCGATCTTCGCTGTGCCGCGTGAGAAGCAACCGGAAGCAGTGCACTGACAATCAATCCAATAACGCACGGAGAGCTCACATGAATAGATTGCTGATCGACCGCCGTCGCTTGCTCACCGGTGCCGCAGCGGGCGTCGCTGCCCTCGCCATGCCTTCGATCACCCGCGCCCAGGCGGCTGGCACCGTCGTCGTCGGCACCTGGGGAGGCGACTATGCCCAGCTTCTCAACCAGAATGTCGAGCAGCCCTTTTTGATATCCCAGGGGTGGCGTGTCATCCAGGACCAGGCGGGCGATCCCGAGCGTCGGGCCAAGATGATCGCCGAGCGCCGGCTGCCGCGTGGGTCGACGGATATCCAAGGGCTCAATGGTCCCAACATGTACCAAGTCTATGAACTTGGATTGACCCAGGAGATCGACTACAGCCGGATTCCGAATGCACAGAACCTGCAGCCGGGCTTTCGATTCGATTACTGCGTTCCGCACATCTATTCGGCGATGGTGGTGAACTACAATCCGGACGCCGTGGATGCACCCGATAGCTATGCAAAAGCTTTCGATCCTTCACATGGCAATCGGCTCGGTTTCATCGACATCCAGTATCAATACACCATTTCGGCAGCCGCGCTGGCGGCTGGCGGTGCCATTACCGATATCGAGCCGGGCAAGGAGCTGCTGCTCGAGGCGCGCAGGGCCGGCGCGCGAATCTATCCGACCAATGAGGCTTTCGCACAGGGCCTCTCCGCTGGCGAGATCGACGTCGGCATCATGTGGAAAGCCAGGACCGTCCAGTGGCAGGAGTCCGGTATCAAGGTGGCCTCGGTGGTTCCGAGCGAGGGCGCCATCCCTTATGTTTCCGGCTTTTCCATTCCTCAGAATGCTCAGCATCTGGATGGCGCCTATGCCTATCTCAACGCCATGCTCGATCCGGCTGCCCAAAGGGCGTTTGCCGAAGACATGGGGTACAACCCGGTGGTCACCAACGCCGATGTCCCGGCTGAGCTGAGTGCGCGGATCGGCTTCACCGAGCAGGAAGTCTCCCTGTTCAAGAACATCGACTATGGTTTCCTGCTCGACCATGACAATGAAATGAAGACTTGGTGGGACCGCGTGTTCAAAGCTTGAGCGCATGCATGCTTCCGCCCAGAAGCCTCTCGATGATGAATCAGCCAGAAACGGATCGATCAGATCGATAGGAGACGTCTCGTGGATACATCCTCGCAGCTCCGCTCAGGCACGGTCATCAGCGCCTCCAGCCTGATCGGCCCGGCGACCATCCTCGTGGCGCTCGGGGTGATCGTGCCGCTGCTGTTTCTCTTGCGCTACTCGTTCAACGAATATGACCCGCGCCTTCTGATGGTGGAGGCCTTTACCCCGGCCAACTATGTCGACTTCTTCACCGACCCCTATTTCCTTGGCGCTTTCTTTACCACCGTGCGCATCTCGGTCGTCTGTACGCTGGCCTGCATCCTGCTGGGGTTTCCGCTGGCCTATGTGTTGGCGCGCACCCAGTCGCGTTTCAAGAACCTGATGATCATCGCCGTCGTCATTCCTCTATTCGTCGGCAACGCCGTGCGCGCGGCGGGATGGATGACACTGCTCGGAAGCCAGGGTTTCCTCAGCGTTACCTTGATGGATCTTGGTATCACCTCGACGATGACCGAGATCATGTTCAGTGAGACGGCGGTAGTCATCGGCATCATCGCCGTCAACCTGCCCTACATGGTCTTGACCTTGCAGAGCGTGCTGGAAAGCGTGAATAGAAATCTCGAGGAGGCGGCCTTCTCCCTCGGCGCGCCGCCGCTGACGATGTTTCGTCGCGTGCTCTGGCCGCTCTCCATGCCGGGAATTGCCGCGGGGACCATCCTGACCTTCATCCTGGCGATGAATGCCTATGCAACCCCCGTGCTGCTCGGCGGGCCTGAGTTCCGTATGCTGGCACCGTTGGTTTACGGTCAATTCCAGATGAATAACTGGCCGCTCGCGGCCGCCATCGCCTTCGTTCTGATGGCAACCACGCTGCTGCTCACGGTAGTGGCGAGCCTGGTCACGAGGCAAGGTTTCCGCAACTGATTCAGAGCGCGCGCTCATCGATGACGCAGCTCGATAGGACCTCCTCGAGCACGTCTGGATCGAACGAACCCTTGACGCCGATGGCGACGGCCGCACTTCTCTTTGGCGCATCGCTGAGTTCGTAGGTGAGTTCCGATCGCTTGCCGACCAGCTGCAGGATCAGACGCCCGTCGGGCCTGCCCGGCGTATGGAAGATGCCCTTGACGCGCAAAAGCCCGGGGGGCAGGCGCTTGATCGCCAGGCGCAGCTTGTCTTCGTCGATTCTCTGCGTGGTCTGCCAATGCCAGGATTCGAACCGATCGGTATGCCCGTGATCGTGTTCATGGTCATGTCGGTGTTCATTGCGTTGATCATCGTCTGCATGGCTGCAGACTCGATGACGCTCGTTCAGCGTGGATGCCCGAATGGAATCCGAGAGGTGATCCGCCTTAGCGAACAGGATATCTCGCGGCAGGTCACCGCCGCTGGCCCGGATCATACGCATCCTCGGCAGCGCATAACGCAGAGTGTCCTCGGTCGCCCGCAGCTGCTCCGGCGTGGCGAGGTCTGACTTGGTGACGATGACCAGATCGGCGCCGGTCGCCTGCTCCAGGGCTAGCTCAGTCGATTCGAAATCGAGCTGGTCGAAAGCCGCGCCATCGACCAAGCAGAAGACGCCATCCAGGATGATCCGCTGCTCGAGCGCCTCGACCTCCAGCGCCTCCAAGAGCGGGAGCGGGCGCGAAATGCCGCTCGCCTCGATGATGATGTGCTCAGGCGTCGGCTGGCTATCGAGAAGACGCCTCATCGCATCGACGAGATCGGTGCTGAGCGAGCAGCAAACGCAGCCATTGGAGAGCGAAACGGTATCGGAGCTGCTTTCGACGACAAGCTCGGAATCTATGTCGACCGCGCCGAAGTCATTGATCAGAACCCCGAAGCGTACCCCCTGTGGATCCGACAGCAACCGCCTGAGCAGCGTGGTCTTGCCTGCGCCCAGAAATCCGACCAGCAGCGTGACGGGGATACGAGTCCGGAGCTTTTGGTGAGTCGGCATGCGTTCGGTCCGCCTGGAACATTCAGCTTTCGAGTATATGGCAAGGCATGGGGAAAGGCCGTAACAACGCCACTCACATGTTCATCCTGGCATGGCGTCATACTCGCGCTTGGGTAACGGCTCGGTCCAACAGCGCCAATCCCAGATCGATCTCCTCATCGCTCACGGTCAGCGGTGGCGCGATTCGGAATACGCTTCCCATGCCCGGCAGCCGGGCGATGTTCATGCTCAGTCCAAGGTCCATGCATTCACGATTGATCGCAACGCCCAGATCGATGGCGGGTTCCTTCGTCCGGCGACTCTTGACCACCTCCACGCCGAGGAGCAGGCCCTGTCCTCGCACGTCTCCGATGCAATCATGTTTGGCCATGAGCGCCTGCAGGCCGGACTTCAAGCGCTGCCCGGCCTGCCGGGCACGCATGACCAGGCCATCGCGCTCGACCACCTCCAGCACCTTGAGTCCCACCGCCGCGGGCAACGGGTCCGATACGTGGGTGGTGTAGAACAGGTAGCCGCGCTCGTGGGCGCGCTCCTCGATCGATGGGGTGGTCAGTACCGCTGCCAGGGGCAGGCCGGCGCCGAGCGTCTTGGACAGGGTGAGGATGTCTGGAGTGACACCTTCGCGCTGGCAGGCGAACAGCCAGCCGGTGCGGCCGATGCCGGTCTGGGCCTCGTCGAGGATCAGCAGCATGCCTCGCTCTTCGCACTTGGCTTTGAGTGCCGCCATGTAGCCATCGGGCAGCTCGATGATGCCGCCGGAGCTGAGGATCGGCTCGGCGATGAACGCCGCCAGGCTTCCGCTCGATTGGCGGTCGATCAGCTCGAAGCCATAGTCGAGCTCGGCTCGCCAGCCGTAGTGATCACCACTGCCGAATCGCGGTCGATAGCCATTGGGTGCCGGGATGGCGAAGGAGCCCACCGCGGGCGGGCCAATGCCGCGCCGGCCGGCGCTGTAGGTGGCCGAGGCGGCGGCTCCCGTCATCCCGTGCCAGGACTGGGCGAAGCCGACCACCTCGTAGCCACCGGTCACCAGTTTGGCCATACGGATGGCTGCTTCATTCGACTCGGCACCGGTGCTCAGCAGCAGCGCTCGGCTCAGCTCTCCGGGCGCCAGATCGGCCAAGCCCTTGGCCAGATCCACCACCGGGCGTGAAAGCATGCCGCTGAACAGGTGATCCAGGCGGCTGGCATGGTCGCGGATCACTGCGGCGATATCGGCATGGCAGTGGCCCAGCACTGCGCTCATCTGCCCGGAGGTGAAGTCCAGGATCGGCCGGTCGTCAGCGTCATAGACGAAACTGCCGGCGGCCCGTTCGATGATCAGTGGCTCGAAATCACCGCCGTAGCGGATCAGGTGACTGCGTGCATTTTCCCAGAAGATCGGTTCTTGATTCCTCGACATATCTCTTCCTCGCCGGCGCTGTGACGTTGTGCTTGCACGATAGAGGAGCCTGGGGTTTCATCAAAACGAATAGTTCTTATGCAAGCATAAAGGAATGCTTATATCTTGCGGCCATCTTTGGATATCGACCTGCTGCGCTCGTTCGTCGTGATCACCGAAACCAAGGCCCTCAGCCGTGCAGCCGACCGCGTGGGCCGCACCCAAGCGGCGCTGAGTCAGCAGATGAAGCGGTTGGAGGAGGCGGTCGGGCAGCCGCTGCTGCAGCGCACTGGGCGTGGCGTACTGCTGACCGCGCACGGCGACCAGCTGCTGGTGCATGCCCAGCGCATCCTCCGCTGTCATGACGAGGCCTTGGCCGAGCTCTCGGGCCAGGGGTTTGCCGGTACCCTGCGCTTCGGCTGCCCGGACGATTATGCCGCGGTGTTCCTGCCCGTCCTGCTGCGTGGATTCGCCCACCGCCATCCCCACGCTTCGGTAGAGGTGAACTGTGCGCCGACCTCTCTCCTGCGTGAGCAGCTCGCCAGACACGCCATCGATCTGGCGCTGGTTTCCGTGCCGGATGGAGAGCGTTCGGCATCGGTGATTCGTCGCGAGCAGCTCGTTTGGGTAGGGTGTCCCGGCTGCCCGGTGATGGAATCCGAGTCGCTCCCCTTGGCGCTTTCTCACGCGGACAATCTGGATCATGCCTGGGCTCGCCAGGCGCTGATCGACTGTGGGCGTGCTCACCATGTCGCCTACGCCAGCAGCAGTCTGGCGGGTTTGATCGCGCTGGCGCGCTCAGGCCAGGCGATCGCGGTGATGACACGGACCGCGGTACCGGGAGACCTGCAGATACTGGCTACCGGGGCGGACCTGCCTGCCTTGCCCAGCTTCGGGATCACCGTGGAGTTTGCCCGGGAGACCCATTCGCCGCTGGTAGACGCCTTCGCAAGACATATCCAGGCCCACCTGCCAGGGATATGAGTCGGGGATCCGGCTGGTCCGAGTTGGCCCGCTCCGGTATTGCACCGAAGCGGGAAGTCTCGCTCAGATCGCAACGCGGTGCGGGAAGAACAGCGTGGCGGCGGTATGGAGCAGTAGCGCACTGACGAAGGTCAGCGGCGCGGAGAGCACGGCGAGGGGGCCTGCGTACATCAGCGCGATACCGATCGCCGTCGCGCCCAGCCAGGCGATCAGTCCGCTTCGCTCCAGGCGCGGGGTGACCGAGGGCGCGGGCATACCGCGGCTCGGTGAAATCAACCAGGCGATGGCGACGCCTACCCAGGCGACCACGAACACCCCTTGGTAGGCCAAGGCCTGGAGCAGATAGGCGAACACATCCGAGAGCATCAGCAGGTAGGCGAGGATGCCGACCAGCAGGATGCTCACCGGCTTGCTCCAGCGCCGCTGCGCGCCGCCGATCAGGTGGTCGAGGTTGCTCGCGGCCAGATAGAAGTTGGCGGTATTGATTCGGCTCTGGGTCACCCACACCAGCAGCAGCCCCCAGCCACCCATCAACTCGAGCAGGCCGGTGACCAGCGAGGCTTCGGAGATGCCCTCGTTCGGCAGGGTGGCATCGAGCAGGATGCCGATGATCGCGCTGAACAGGAACGTCATCAGGTAGAACGGCAGGCCGAAGGTCACCTTGGCGTGGAAGTCGGCGTCCTCTTCGCGACCGAAGCGGGCGTAGTCGAAGGTGAACATCATCAATACCCAGACGCCCATGTAGAACGCGAAGGTGTTGAGCCAGCCCCAGTTTGAGGCGCCGCCCGCGGGCTCCCGGGTGAGCCAGCCCTGGGGATAGCCATAAACGATGAAGGCGACCGCCACCGCGGCGACCATGCCGACTACATAGATCGGCAGCAGCACGCCGTTGAACTTGTCCAGCCAGCGCTGGACTCCGCCGCCGATCAATACGATCCCAAGCAGCGTCACCAGCACTGCGGAGACCGGCATCGGCAGGGCGCCGTCGCTCCACGCGGTCAGCGCCAGCGCCATGACGTGGCCTTCGAACACCGCATAGTAGAGCGCGGTGGCGAAGAAGATCAGGGTCGCGAGCGGTGCGCCCAGGGCGCCGAACAGGCGCTGCGAGAAGCGCGCCACGTCGAGCCCGGAGGCGATCGCATAGCGGCACAGCACGCGATTGACCAGGGTATAGCAGAGCACGCTGAGCACCACGCCGATCAGGGCGTTGACGGTGCCATAGGCGCGGGCCATGGCGGCGGCGACGACGATGTAGAAGATCGCGCTGCATACCGCCCACCAGGCCATCATCAGCTTGGTCCGGGGGAGGCGGGGATGATCGGGGGCGTTGGTTGGATCTGCGGGGGCAGAGATTTTGCCGGCCATGGATGACTCCTTGCGAGGTTTTTGTGGTTGGACACGCAGGAACGAGCCGGCCCGAGCGGCCGGCGTGGGACTAGTCAGGCGCGAAGTGGCGCTCGAGCGCGGCGATACGCTTTCGATATGCGCCTCGCGCTTCCAGCGCGGTGGGCAGGTCGACCGCCTCGAAGCGCACCTTGCGGTGTGGCTGGAGCTGGCCGATCAGATCCATGTCGGCGCTGATCACCGTGGCGATGGTGGCGTAGCCTCCGCCTGAGACCGCATCGCGATGGAGGATGATCGGCTCGGCGCCGCCGGGAATCTGGATCGATCCGATCGGGTAGCAGGCGTCGACGATGTTCGATGGATCGCTGCCAGCGCCGAAAGGCGGCTCGCGGGGTACGAACTCGAGCGGCTGGTCGCCCTTGAAGCGATAGCCGATCCGGTCGGCCTCGGAGGCGACCCGCCAGGTCTCGGCGTAGAAGCGCTCGCGCCCGGCGGGGCTGAGTCGATGCTCGTAGAGCCCGGGGACCACGCGCAGCACGTGCTCGGCGTCGAAGCGCGGCCGCCACTGCTCGGGCAGCTGGCGCAGCGGGATGCGGGAGGAGCAAGGCAGCAGCGCCAGGCGGTCGCCGGCGCGCAGCGCGCGTCCGTCCAGGCCGCCGAGGCCTCCCAGCGCATAGGTGCTGCGGCTACCGAGCCGCTCGGGTACATCGATACCGCCGCCGAAAGCGAGGTAGAGCCGGGCCCCGGCGCGAACGAAGTCGAAGCTCAGTACGCTGCCCTTGGGCGCGATGAAGGCCTCGTTGAGCGGCAGCCGCTCGCCGTCGAGCTTGGGCACCATCTCGGCCCCGCAGGCGGCGACCCGGCAGGCTTCGGTGAACCGAAGCTCAGGTCCCATCAGCGCGCACTCCAAGGCGGCGGCGCCGGAGGGGTTGCCGACCAGCAGGTTGGCGGCGCGCAGCGACAGCTGGTCCATCGCGCCCGAGGGCGGAATACCGAGATGGTAGTGGCCGACCCGGCCAAGGTCCTGGATCGAGGTGTGCAGCCCCGGCTTGAGTACTTCGATGCTCATGCGAAAACCTCCTTGACCCTGGCTGCGTAACCGATCGGATCGCGCTCATAGCCGTCGAGATCGAAGACGTAGGGCATGACGCGGGGAACGAACTCGCCGCGCGCGGCCTGGGCGTCGAGCACCTCGTAGCGCGCGTCGTCGATCGGGGTGAACTTGACCACGTCGCCGGGGCGGAAGTAGATCATCGAGGCATCGATGTGCGGCTGGGCGCCGGCGGGGTCGTAGATCGGCATCGGGGTGATGCCGAACATCTGGTAGCCACCCGCGCCGCGCACTGAATAGATGCAGCTGAAGCAGCCGCCGTAGCCGACCGTCTGTCGCGGCGTGTCGGTGCGGGGCCGAAGATACTTCGGCACCTGGATTTGCCGCTCGCGCGGGGCCATCTGGTACATGAACGGCAGGCCGGCGACGAAGCCGACCATCGAGACGAACCACGGCGTCGCGCTGTGCGCCTCGATGAAAGCGGCGGTGTCGTCGTAGCCATTGATCCTCGCCGCGTACTCGAGATCGGTCGCGTCGGGCTGCTGGTGGCGGTCGCGAAAGCGCATCAAGGTCTCGCGGGTCCAGGGGTCGTCATAGAACACCGGCACCTCGATCACCCGGGTATGGAGCGTGCGCTGGCGGTTGCCGGCGAGCTCGGTGTCGAAGCGTTCGAGCAGCGCCTTGAGCCGGTTCCCATCGAGCCGGTCGGGATCATAACGGACCTGGTAGGAGGCATTGGCCGGGCAGATCTCGATCACCCCGTCGACGGCTTCCCGGCGCAGGCGGTCGGTGATCGAGATGCTGCGAAAGAAGGCTTCGAGCTTCATCTCCTCGCTGAGCTCGACGAAGAGGAATTCGTCGCCAGCGAAACTGTAGCGTGCGCTCATGCGAGGGTCTCCTGATCAGTGGTGCCGGCGAGCCAGGCCTCGAGATACTGCGTATCGAATCGCGCTTCGCGGACCCGCGGGTCGTCGAGCAGGCGACGATGGAGCCCGGCGGTGGTGGCGAAGCCCTCGAGCTCGAACTCGTCGAGAGCCCGCCGAGCGCGGGCCAGGGCGGCATCGCGATGCTCGGCGTGGACGATCAGCTTGGCCGCCAGCGAGTCATAGAAGGGCGGAATCCGGTAGCCGGGATAGAGCGCGCTGTCGATCCTGATACCCGGGCCAGCGGGCCAGGTGAGACGCTCCACCCGACCTGGGGAGGGGAAGAATCCGCGGTCGGGGTCCTCGGCGTTGATCCGCATCTCGATCGCCCAGCCGCGGCGCTGGACCTCGGCTTGAGTGAAGCCGAGCGGCCGGCCGGCGCAGATCTCGATCATCTCGCGGACCAGGTCGATGCCGGTGATCAGCTCGGTCACCGGATGCTCGACCTGGATGCGGGTGTTCATCTCGATGAAGAAGAAATCGCCGGTGGCTTCATCGAACAGGTACTCGAGCGTCCCCGCGCCGCGATAGCCGATCCGCTCGGCGAGCCTCACCGCGCTCGCGCAGAGCGCTTGGCGTCGCTCCTCGTCGAGGACGGCGCAGGGCGCCTCCTCGAGGATCTTCTGGCGTCGTCTTTGCAATGAGCACTCGCGCTCGAACAGGTGCACCGCGCGTTCGCCGTCGGCGAGAATCTGCACTTCGATGTGACGAGCGCGATCGATCGCTTTTTCGAGATAGACACGCTCATCCTTGAACGCCGTGCGGGCCTCGGCCCGGGCGAGGGGCAGCTGGCGGACCAGCTCTTCGGCGTTCTCGACCTTGCGAATGCCACGGCCGCCGCCGCCCGCGCTCGCCTTGATCAACAGCGGGTAGCCGATCTCCCCGGCGATGCGCACGGCCTGGTCCAGATCGTCATCGAGTGGCTGCGAGCCGGGGACGACAGGCACCCCGGCAAGGCTCGCCTCGTGCCGAGCGCAGGCCTTGTCGCCCATGCGTGCGATCGTCTTTGCGTCCGGTCCGATGAAACACAGTCCCGCCTTGGCTACCGCGGCCGCCAGCTCGGCGCTCTCGGCGAGAAATCCGTAGCCCGGGTGGACGGCGTCGGCTTGGGTCAGGGCGGCGGCGGCGATGATCGCCTCGACGTTGAGATAGCTGAGCGCCGCCTGCGCCGGCCCGATGCAGACCGCCTGGTCAGCGAGCTTTACCGCGAGTCCGTCGGCGTCCGCCTCGCTGTGGGCGACGATGCTATGGATGCCGAGCTCGCGCGCGGCGCGAACGATGCGTACGGCGATCTCCCCGCGGTTGCAGATCAGCAGACGCTCGATCATCACGCATCCCCGCCTTCCAGCACCGCGATGACCTGGCCTGCCTCCACCACTGCGCCATCCTCGACCTCGAACTGCACCAGCCTGCCGTGGTCGCCTGCGGTGATCTCGGCGAACTGCTTCATCACCTCGAGCAGGCCGATCACGCTCTGCGGGCCCAATGATTCGCCCGGTTCGGCGAACGGCGCCGCTTCTGGCGAGGGGCGGCGATAGAACACGCCGGGGAAGGGGGCTTGCACGGGTATGCGGGACATAGCTCTTCGACTCCTGGTCGTTGGTATTGGAATGGGGTCAAGCGGGATCAGCGATGCAAGGCGTCGATCAGACCGCCGCCAGGCGAATACCGGCAGCGGTGAGCCGTCGATGGACCGCGCGGGCGATCTCGAGCGCGCCGGGCGTGTCGCTATGCAGGCAGATGGACTCGAACTCGACCTCGACCCGCTCGCCATCGACGCTGGCGACTACGCCTTCGCTGCAGGCGGTGAGCACTTTGTCGGCCACGGCTTCGGGATCGAGCCGCGGTACCCTGCGGACGAATACGATCGAGCCGTCGCGGGAGTAATCTCGATCGGCGTAGAACTCCCGCACCACCTTGACGCCGCCTGTGCGCGCCGCGCGGGTCAGCGCTGAATCCGGCAGGCAGTAGAGCGGGAGCCCCGGCGCCGCCTGCAGCAGCGCCTCGACCAGCAGCTCGGCGAACGGCTGGTCGCGGGCCGCATGCATGAACAGCGCCCCATGCAGCTTGAGATGGTGCAGGGCCAGTCCGCGCCGCGCGGCCAGGGCGGCTACTGCGCCGAGTTGGTAGAGCACGTCGTTGACCAGCTCGGCGGCGCTGGCGTCGATGTGGCGTCGGCCGAAGCCGACCAGATCGCCGAAGCCTGGATGGACGCCGACGGCGACGCCGTGGCGCTGGGCCAGCACCAGGCTTGCATCGATGACGCTGGGGTCGCCTGCGTGGAAGCCGGCGGCCAGGTTGGCGGAAGTGATCAGCGCCATCAGCTCGGCGTCCACATCGTCTCCAAGGTGCCAGTGGCCGAAGCGTTCGCCGATGTCGGCGTTGAGGTCGATTTGGGCTCCCATGGGGCTCTCCATCCGGTCGATGGGGAAGTTATGCGCCGCCATGGAGGTGTTTTGTATAATTAGCTTTTGTTTCGTGTTTTCGGAAAATCCGAAAAAGGTGGCCGGATGCAGAATGAGTTGACCCTGCGCAAGCTTCGCTACTTCGTCGGCCTCGCCGAAAGCGGCAAGGGCAGCCAGGCGGCGGTGGACCTCAACGTCTCCCAGTCCTCGATCACCACCGCCGTGCGCGAGCTCGAACAGCAGCTCGGGGTCCGGCTGTTTCGCCGTAGCGCCCAGGGGATGCAGCTGACCCTGCACGGTGAGCGGTTCCTGCGCCAGGCCCAGCGGGTGCTGCAGGCAGCCGCCGAAGCGCTCGACCTCGGGCCGGAAATGCCGAGCACGGTCACCGGACGCCTCGAACTCGCGATGAGCTACACCGTCGCGGGCTATTTCTTTCCGCCGCTGCTGGCGCGTTTTCGCCGCCGCTATCCCGAGATCGAAGTGCGTCTTCACGAGGCCCCGAGGCTCACCATCCAGGCCGGACTGGTCGACGGGGTCTTCGGCCTCGCCATCGTGCTGACCTCGAATCTCGGCCGCCAGGCCAGTCTAGACCACCACTCACTGCTGCGATCGCGCCGGCGGCTCTGGGTCGGCGCCCACCATCCGTTGCTTGAGCGTGACCAGGTCAGCCTGGCGGAGGTGGCCGGTCATCCCTACGTGATGCTCAACGTCGATGAGGCCGAGAAGACGGCGATGCGCTACTGGGTGCAGGCCGGGCTCAAGCCGAGGACGATCTTCAGCACCTCGTCGGTGGAAGCCGTGCGCAGCATGGTCGCCAGCGGCGCCGGCGTCGCGGTGCTCTCCGACATGGTCTACCGGCCCTGGTCTCTGGAGGGGCAGCGGGTCGAGCAGATCGATCTGATCGATCCTGTTCCGGACATGGAGGTCGGCGTGGCGTGGGCCAGGGAGAGGGAGCTCTCCGGGCCCGCCAAGGCGATGCGCGATCTCCTGGTCGGGGCGATGCACCGCGGTACCGATTGGCGTGTCTGAGGCCGATCTGCAGAAAGCGCGCTCGAAGAATGGCTCGCCGCTCGTTCGCTCGTCCATCGGGCGATGCATAAAACGATGCAAAGAGCGGTAAGCCTTTCGCTATGTTCGAGCAGCCTGGAATTCGTACCGTTTAAATGCGAGCCTCGACCCGGAGCCTTGGATGAGCCGGCGCTGATTGCCGCCATCCCCCTTGGGCACGATCCCTTGAGTGCGAGGAGAGCCAACGATGACCGATTCATTCGACTACGTGCCGCCGAAGGTGTGGACCTGGAACAAGGCGAGCGGTGGTCGCTTTGCCAACATCAACCGACCGATCTCTGGTGCGACCCACGACAAGGAGCTTCCCGTCGGGCGCCATCCCCTGCAGCTCTATTCGCTGGCCACGCCGAATGGCGTCAAGGTCACAGTGATGCTCGAGGAGCTGTTGTCCCTCGGTCATGGCGGCGCGGAGTACGATGCCTGGCTGATAAACATCGGTGAAGGAGACCAGTTCGGCAGTGGCTTCGTCGCGGTGAATCCGAACTCCAAGATCCCCGCATTGATGGATCGCAGCGGCGCGCAGCCGATCAGGGTCTTCGAATCCGGGGCGATCTTGCTGTATCTGGCAGAGAAGTTCGGGGCATTCCTGCCGACCGAGGCCGGCGCACGCGCCGAATGCCTGTCGTGGCTTTTCTGGCAGATGGGCAGCGCGCCCTATCTGGGCGGAGGCTTCGGCCATTTCTATGCCTATGCGCCGGTCAAGATCGAATATGCGATCGACCGCTTCGCGATGGAAGTGAAGCGTCAGCTCGATGTGCTCGACAAGCGGCTCGCCGACAACGAGTACGTAGCCGGCAGTGAGTACACGATTGCCGATATCGCCATCTGGCCGTGGTACGGCGGCCTGGTCAACGGCTGGCTGTACGAGGCGGCCGAGTTTCTCTCCACCCAGGATTACGAGCACGTTCAGCGCTGGGCCCGAGCCGTCGGTGAACGTCCGGCCGTCCAGCGTGGACGTATGGTCAACCGGGTCTTTGGCGAGCCCTCGAGCCAGCTGCATGAGCGCCATGCCGCCTCCGACTTCGAAACCAGCACGCAGGACAAGCTGACCGGCGACTCCTAGCGGCGGCGTACCGGGCTGAGGCGATGGCCGGATATTGGCATTGCCTCAGCGCTTGCCCGGCGACCGGGAAGCAGTGATCTCGACCGGTCCGCTCACCATCCGCTCACCATCCGCTCACCGACTCGCTCCAACTGGACCCTGAACACGATCCGCATTCCCGCCGCCGGCGCGGGGATGTCGTTCGTCCATCGGCTCGTTTCATTACGCCTGGGTAGATGGGTATCAGCGCGATTGCATCCACATAGGGAGAACACGGGGGAATTATGTCCGTTGTTCATCGATATGATCGAGAAAAGCAGGAGGCAGTGTATGTGGCAGTGGTGATGTTTTCTTGTGGATGGTCGAGGTAAATTAAAAATTGAGCCAGATCAAAGAAAGTCGGTATTCGATCCTATAGTGTCTCGAAGGCTTTGGCGTCAGGTATTCCGATGTACCTGCCAAAAAACCGAGATGGCAAGCCATCGATTCCCCATATTGTCTATCTGAGAATCCATTGATACTCCCCATGAGGCTGCCGGTGAGGCATGATTCCTTCGCGCGAATTAGCGGGATTAATCCCGCGGTTAGGACCTCTGCGTCACCGATCACATCGAGACCATGGCGACCAAGGGCTGCGCTGAAGCACGGCATTCGAATGCGCGCGACGTGCTTGTCCAGTCACGGAGATCTTCTTTGATTTTACGTAGTAAAAAAACCAAAAAAATGCTGACATTCTCTGCATTAACGGGATGTTAAATGTTTTTTGTGGTTTTTTTACCTAAAGAATCATAAGCGGTAGCTGAATGAAAACATAATCCGTACGATGTGTGCGGTTTTGTCACATTGCCGCCATCTTGAGCATCGACTCTTATTATCCAATAAGACACGTCCATTCGCTGAGCGAAATGAGAAATCGCCAATAAGGGATCCCGCCGTGAATACCGACACTGCAAGACAATCAGACAGTTTCCTGCGAAAAGTGCCATGGGGGCTATGCCTGGCCATCATCGCCGCGCTGGTGATCATCTTGCTTCCCGAGCAAGAGGGGCTGCCGGTCGCAGGTCAGCGAATGCTCGCCATCCTGGTCTTCGCGGTGATCGTGTGGATCAGCGAGTCGCTCTCCTATGAGGTGAGTGCGTTGACGATCATTGCGATGATCGCTTTTTTGATCGGCCTGGCGCCGTCGATCGATGACCCGAGCGTGATCATCGGCACCAGCAGGGCCTTGGGCATGGGCCTCACCGGCTTTGCCAGTCCCGCCTTGCTGCTGGTAGCCGTCGCTTTGTTCATTGCCGTTGCGATGACCCATACCGGCCTCGACCGGCGCATCGCGCTGATCACCCTCTCGCGCTTCGGTGCCCGCCCAAAGCGTGTGCTGCTGGCGGCGCTGGCGGTCACCATCGTGTTGAGCCTCCTGGTCCCGAGCGCCACCGCCCGCGTGGCTTGCGTGGTGCCGATCATGCTGGGTGCGGTCGCCGCCTTCGGCGTCGATAAGCGCTCGAAGCTTGCCGGGGGGCTGATGATCCTGGTCGCCCAGGCGACCAGCGTCTGGAACGTTGGGATCATGACCGCTGCGGCGCAGAACCTGCTCACCATCGGCTTCATGCAGAACATCATCGGTGAGTCGGTGACCTGGACCGACTGGCTGGTGGCGGGGGCTCCCTGGAGCGTCCTGATGACGGTGGTGGTCTACTTCGTGATTCTTCGGGTCATGCCCCCCGAGGCCGAAACCATCGAAGGCGGTACCGACACGGTCAAGCGCCAGCTGGCCGAGCTGGGCCCGCTGTCGCGCTCGGAGAAGTTCCTGCTCAGCGTCATGCTGTGCCTTCTGGTGGTCTGGTCGACCGGCGGCAAGCTCCATCCGTTCGACACCTCGTCTACCACCCTGGTCGGGCTGGCCATTCTGATGATGCCGGGCATCGGGGTGATGAGCTGGCGCGACGTGCAGCTCAAGATCCCCTGGGGCACGGTGCTGGTCTTCGGCGCGGGGATCAGCCTCGGCACCGCGATGCTGACCACCCAGGCGGGCGCTTGGCTGGCACAGCTGCTGGTCTCAAGCCTCGGCATGGAACAGATGTCTCCGTTCATGGTGTTCACCGCGCTTTCCGCCTTCCTGGTCATCATCCACCTTGGCTTCGCCAGCGCCACCGCCCTGGCTTCGGCGATGCTGCCGATCATGATCGCGGTACTCAGCCACATCGGTGGCGACATCAATGTACTGGGCATGAGCATGCTGCTCGGCTTCGTCCTCAGCTTCGGTTTCATCCTGCCGATCAATGCGCCGCAGAACATGGTCTGCATCGGCACCGAGACCTTCACCAGCCGGCAGTTCATTCATACGGGCATCTACCTGACGCTGATCGGCTACGCGCTGATGCTGCTGCTCGCGCTGACCTACTGGCACTGGTTGGGGTGGATCTGAGCGATTCCACTCGATAGATCGTTGCGGGTCCGGTTGGCATGCGCGTCGCTCTGCGTCCTTGGAGCATCGCCGCGGCTTGAACCAAAACGGCCGGATCCGATCGTCATTTACATCGTCACGGGTGACTCAAGATGGAAGAAGGCAAACTCAAATACCTGTCCGGTACCTCCTATCTCAATGGGGAGAATACGCACTACATCGAAGCACTCTACGAGCGCTACCTCGTCGATCCCGATTCGATTCCCGGCGAGTGGCGCGGCTACTTCGATACCCTCCCGCGCTATGATGGCAGCCCCAGTCATGACGTTCCGCTCGCCCCGGTGCGCGGGCAGTTCGAGCAGCTCGGGCGCCTCGGCCCGCGTCCCATCGGCGCCCAGGGAGAAGACGACGCCAAGCGTCAGGTACGCGTACTCCAGCTGATCAACGCCTACCGCTTCCGCGGCCACCAGCGCGCCGACATCGACCCGCTCGGCCTGCGCAAGCCGGAGCCGGTGCCCGATCTCGATCTCTCCTTCCACCAGCTGTCCAAAGCGGACATGGACACCGAGTTCCAGACCGGCTCGCTGTTCATCGGCAAGGACAAGGCCAAGCTCGCGGAGATTGTCGAGGCGCTCGAACGGACCTACTGCCGCTCGATCGGTTGTGAGTTCATGCACATCGTCAACACCGAGGAGAAACGCTGGCTGCAGCAGCGCTTCGAGTCGGTGCGCGGCAAGCCGGACTACTCCGCCGAGGTGCGCCAGCACATTCTCGAGCGGCTCTCGGCCGCCGAGGGGCTGGAAAGCTATCTGGCGAGCAAGTACCCGGGCACCAAGCGCTTCGGCCTCGAGGGCGGCGAGTCGTTCATCCCCATGCTCGACGAGGTGATCCAGCGCGCTGGTGGCTACGGCGTCGAAGAGGTGGCGATCGGCATGGCCCACCGCGGCCGCCTCAACCTGCTGGTCAACGTGCTCGGCAAGAGCCCGGCCGAGCTGATCGACGAGTTCGACGGCAAGCAGGTGCTCGCCCGTGGCTCGGGCGACGTGAAGTATCACAAGGGCTTCAGTTCCAACGTGATGACCCCGGGGGGCGAGATCCACCTCGCGCTCGCCTTCAACCCCTCGCACCTCGAGATCGCCTCGCCGGTGGTGGAGGGGTCGGTGCGCGCCCGCCAGGATCGCCGGGGCGACGCCAGCGGCGACCAGGTGCTGCCGATACTGGTGCACGGCGATGCCGCCTTCGCCGGCCAGGGCGTGGTGATGGAAACCTTCCAGATGTCGCAGACGCGTGCCTACCGGACCGGCGGCACCGTGCACATCGTGATCAACAACCAGGTCGGCTTCACCACCTCGCGCCCCGACGACGCACGCTCCTCCGAGTACTGCACCGATATCGCCAAGATGGTCCAGGCGCCGATCTTCCACGTCAACGGCGACGATCCCGAAGCGGCGCTCTATGTCTCCCAGGTCGCGCTCGACTATCGCCAGCGGTTCCACAAGGACGTGGTCGTGGACTTGGTCTGCTATCGCCGGCACGGGCATAACGAAGCCGACGAGCCGTTCGGCACCCAGCCGCTGATGTATGCCGAGATCAAGCAGCACAAGACCACCCGCGAGCTCTATGCCGAGCAGCTGATCGCGGCCGGAGTGATCTCCGAAGCCGACGCGCAGCGGCTGACCGACGACTATCGAGGCCACCTGGACAGCGGCAGCCATGTGGTCAACTCACTGGTCCAGCAGCCGAATCCATCGCTGTTCGTCGACTGGAAGCCCTATCTGGGCCACGAGTGGTCGGGCGATTACGACACCTCGTTCGATGCCAAGCGGCTGGCCGAGCTCGCCACCAAGATGTGCACGGTGCCGGAGCCGATCGTGATGCAGCGCCAGGTGGCCAAGGTCTATGAAGACCGGCGCCAGATGATCACTGGGCAGGTGCCGATCAACTGGGGCTTCGCCGAGACGCTGGCCTACGCCACGCTGATCGACCAGGGCCATCCGGTCAGGATCACCGGGCAGGATTGCGGGCGCGGCACCTTCTCCCACCGCCACGCGGTGATCCATAGCCAGACCGACGCCAGCACCTGGGTGCCGCTGCAGCACCTCGAGCAAGGGCAGCCGACATTCACCATCCATGACTCCTTTCTCGCCGAGGAGGGGATCATGGCATTCGAATATGGCTACGCCACCACCACGCCCAATGCGCTGGTGGCATGGGAGGCGCAGTTCGGCGACTTCGCCAACGGCGCCCAGGTGGTGATCGACCAGTTCGTCTCCTCCGGCGAGAGCAAATGGGGCCGGCTGTGTGGGTTGGTCCTGCTGATGCCGCATGGCTACGAAGGCCAGGGACCGGAGCACTCCTCGGCGCGACTCGAGCGCTTTTTGCAATTGTGCGCCGAGGAGAACATGCAGGTAGTGGCGCCAACCACGCCGGCGCAGATGTTCCACCTGCTGCGCCGCCAGGTGGTGCGCCCGCTGCGCAAGCCGCTGGTGGTGATGCAGCCGAAGAGCCTGCTGCGCCACAAGGACGCGACCTCGACGATGTCGGAGCTGGCCGAGGGGCGTTTCCAAATGGTCATTCCCGACCAGGGCGAGCGTTCACCCTCCGCGGTCAAGCAGGTGATTCTCTGCGCTGGAAAGGTCTATTACGACCTTGCCGCCTATCGGCAGGAGCAAAAGCGCGACGATGTGGCGATCATCCGTGTCGAGCAGCTCTATCCCTTCCCCGAGCAGAGCCTGGCCGCGGCCTTGGCGCCCTTCGATCAACTCGCGTCGGTGTGCTGGTGCCAGGAAGAGCCGCGCAACCAAGGGGCTTGGTACGCGATAAAGAGCACCCTGCGGCAGGTCCTCGAAGGGCATCGCTCCGGGCTCGGCGCGCGACTCGCTTACGCCGGACGTGACGCAGCGGCGGCACCGGCGGCGGGCTACATGGCGGTTCACGTCGAGCAGCAGAAGGCTCTGGTCGCTGCGGCTTTCGAGGGCTGAGGCCGGGAAGCCCAGTCCACGACGTCCACCGGGCGCCCCGCCCCGGTGGACGCGGTGGGCAGTCAGATTCATCGCCGAGATCGGCGGCAAGAAACCGTGCAAGGAAAACCACATGGCAATCCAGATAAAAGCCCCCAGCTTCCCCGAGTCGGTCGCCGAGGGCACCGTCTCCACCTGGCACAAGAAGCCGGGAGAGCCGGTCAAGCGTGACGAGCTGCTGGTCGATATCGAAACCGACAAGGTAGTGCTCGAGGTCGTCGCTCCCGCCGACGGCACGCTCAGCGAGATCAAGGTCGAGGAGGGCGCCCAGGTCGCCTCGGAAGAGGTGCTGGCACTGTTCTCAGAAGGCGGGGCGGCAGCGGCTCCCGCCCAGGCCGCCGGCGACGAGCCGGCCGCGGCCGAGGAAGACGAGGCCCAGCAGGTCGGCAGCAAGTGGCTCTCGCCGGCCGCGCGCAAGCTGGCCGCCGAGCACGATCTCGACATCGAGAAGCTCCACGGCAGCGGCAAGAGCGGCGTGGTACTGAAGCAGGACGTGCTCGCCGCGGTGGAATCCGGCTCGGCGAAGAAGGGGGCGGCGCCTGTGGCGGCCAAGCCCGCGGCGGCGCCCGCCGCGCCGGTGTTCGAGGGCGCACGTCCGGAGCAGCGCGTGCCGATGAGCCGGCTGCGCCAGACCATCGCCAAGCGCCTGGTCCAGGCGCAGCAGACCGCGGCGATGCTGACCACCTACAACGAGGTGGACATGAGCGCGGTGATGGCGCTGCGCGCGCAGTACCGCGACGTCTTCCAGAAGGTCCACGACACCAAGCTCGGTTTC
>NZ_KK211237.1:0-1801 GCF_000621205.1 Halotalea alkalilenta DSM 17697
GTCGATGCCTACCGGATGGTCGGCGACACCTACGACTGCGGCTTCCAGCTCGGCTATCTCGAGGCGACGCTGTCGTTCGCCAAGCGTCATCCGAAGTTCGGCGAGGGCTTCAAGGAGCTCCTGTCGAAGTACGCCGACTGAGCGCTTCGATACGATGCAAAAAAGCCACTCTTCGGAGTGGCTTTTCATGGCCTGCTGTCTATCGTTCGGTCATTTCCAACACGTGGGTAATGTCCTGCACTTTGCCATCCCAGACATAGCGCAGATGCGGTCCCTGGATGGGGATGCTCAGCGCAGGAGGCCGGAAGACCGCGGCACACTCCTGCCCGGGCTCGCGCACGCTGGCATAGAGAATCCCCCATGCACCTTCTGCCCTGAGCCGCGCGGCGAAAGCCTGGGACTGGGCATAGCAGGCCGGGTCCGGGTCATGCAGGTCGGGGTGGTTCGCGCGCACATCGTGCAGCGGCTCGATGATGCTGTTGATGTAGCTGCGCTGGGTGATCTCGACGGAGCCTTCATGGGTCGCAGCGAGAAACCGGCCCAGATGGTAGCGTGTCTCGGCAATCGCCGCGTCCAGGCTACTGGCGCAGTAGTAGACACCGTAAGAGCCGTCGCTGAACCGCGAGGGGCGTCCGATATGGGTGAAGGCTGCCATGATCGGGCTGGAGCCTGGGCCTGAGACGCGATCTTCCACCGGCACCCGCCCAAGCTCGCCGGCTTGCTCGAGCAGCCGGTCGTTGGTCATCGCCTCGATCGCGAAGGCATGCTCGAGCTCCTGCGGATCCAGCGTGTCCTCGAAGACGTCGATCGGGGGAAAGGCGCTGCTGACGATGCGATAGGCGTGCTGCCACTCAGGCGTCTTTTTCGCAAGCCTCATCCCCGAACGCCATCAAGGTAGCGGCGGGTATCCGCCAAATCCATGACTCTGCCATTGAGCATGTAGTCCAGCGCCGAGCGACCGTTGAAGGGAGGTGCAGCATTAGCGCTGTGCACCCAGCCATAGGCTCTTTCGGGACTGTTGCTGAAGATGATCCGCAGCGCCTTGTGGATGCCCATGAGATAGGAGATCCGCTCGAGGGTGTCACGGGGCAGCCGAACCAGCGGCAGCTTCTTGTACTTGTGATAGGTGGTGTTGCCGATACCGCCCAGCAGGACACGCTGCTGCGCTGGCGTGCAGCCCCACTTCTCCATCGTATTGAAGAAGAACTTCAGCGCCACGCGCCCTGCCTCGGGGCTGGCGGTATCGGGGCGTTCAAGGCGTCCTGCGGTTTCCATGCTGGGCCTCTCGATGCTGCCTGACTTCGCATGCGAACCATATCATAAAATACATTCGCATGCGATCAAAGGCGTCGAGCACGTAACGAGCGGGCCAAACCCGGCAACCCATTAGGGCTACTGCATCTGCTCGCCGGGGAAACAGTCCGCGAACTCCACGGCGAAGAAATTGACCCAGACCAGCATGATCAGCGCGCTGAGAGAAGAGAGGCCAAGATAGCAGAGCAGGAAGGTCAACATGGCAAGCACCCGAGCGCAGTCGATCATGGAGATGCCAGCATGCCTGCCGGGCGGGGCCGCCCCGTCCCCCACTGCGTTCAGTGCGTCTTGCCGGAATGAAATGCCGCGACCCTGGAGCGGCATGGGTGATGACCTTCGTCGGTCTAAGGGCATATGAGCCCGATCGTCCCGAGCGGCGCCTGTAAGCGTCAAGGTCGAGTACCAGCTCGGCAACGGGGGCTCCAGTCGAGAGATCGAGCGGCGGCGGTAAGGCCGTGGTTCGACTCGGGCCTCCATGGTGTCTTGC
>NZ_KK211237.1:2906-14575 GCF_000621205.1 Halotalea alkalilenta DSM 17697
CGGCCACGCTGCTTGCGGCAACATAGCCATGCTACTCGGGTTCAAGGTCCATGCGCAGTGCCATCGCGATGGCACAGGAGGCTCACCACGAACGATCGGCTGGGAACGCCGGATCTCGGCGCCAACCCCCACCCGTTCGTCCCGAGCGGCGCCATACTCGCCAAGGCCAGATACCGGCTCGGCATTGGGGGCGCCAGTCGAGGGATCGTGCGGCAGCGGTGGGGCCGTGGTTCGACTCGGGCCTCCATTACCTTGCGCGAACTGGCCCCGGTCAACGAAGGCCCGGCTCACCACGAACGAACGGCTGGGAACACCGGATCTCGGCGCCAACCCCCACCCGTTCGTCCCGAGCGGCGCCATACGCGTCAAGGCCAGATACCGGCTCGGCAACGGGGGCGCCAGTCGAGGGATCGTGCGGCGGCGGTAAGGCCGTGGTTCGACTCGGGCCTCCATGATGCGCAAACTCTCCGGTGGAATAGAGATGGGAGCCGTTTCATGTACGTCAACGCACCAAATCCTAATTTTCAGCCAGGCCCGGCGATTCCGTGCATAACATCCATTCTCGCCAGACGAATCGGCTCATAAAACGCTGCACTACGATCTGTGGTTCATCGAGGCCGGACTAGCGGCCTCGATCTCATCAGGCCACGACGGTGATGCCGTGCGCCTGCGCCGGCTGTGCGGGACGCACCACGATTTCGACATGCTGATCGAACGACACCAGCGCCTGCATCAGCCGCTCCAACGAAATGTTCTGGAGCTTGTAGCGGCGGACTTGCGACACCTTCGGCTGTGTCATGCCGGTGATCGCCGCCGCTTCGGTCTGGCTGAGGCGGCGTTGGTCGATCAGCTCGTTGAGCTTGAGTGCGAGCGCAGCCTTCGCTGACAGTTCTTCGGCGTCGTCAAAACCGAGGTCGAGCAGCACATTGTCGGTGCCCTGGGGATGGTCGATACGGGTCATCAGGTTCTCCCGCTCGCCCCGTAGCGGGCGAGCACTGCTTTCAGCCGCTTCTCGATCAATTCCACGTCCGGCTGCGGCGTGGCGATGCCGGACTTGGATTTCTTCTGGAACGCATGCAGCACATGCACCGCGTCGCCGAGCCGCACGGCGTAGACCGCGCGGAAGGTGTCGCCCCGGTAGTCTTCAACCAGTTCGTACACGCCGGAACCTAACCCCTTCCAAGGCTTGGCCGAATCCGGCGTGCCGCCCAACTGGACGACGAAGAGCGCCACGCCCATGTCCTTCTGTACGTCGATAGGGAACTCCTTGAAGTCCTTTTTCGACGAGCCTTCCCAATAGAGGAGCTTGCGTTTCTGCACCATGCAATTATATCCGTTCAGGTATAGATGGCAAGCACCCGAATTGTAGATCCAGAACATCGCGCCTGCCCTCTGTCTTGGTATCTTTAGATTTCGGCAGGCGGCCTATGTGGTTTACTCGGCGAGCTGGAGCGGATGTCCAAAAACGCCCGCGCCCTCGGTAGCGCGCCGTTGTGGGTCACTCCCCGCCACACCAGCGAGAGGATGATCAGCGGCCCGAAGGCCCGGCTCACCACGAACGGCTGTAAACGCCGAACCTCGGCGCCCCCACCCGTTCGTCCCGAGCGGCGCCATACGCGCAGAGGTCGAGTATCAGCTCGAAAACGGGGGCGCCAGTCGAGGGATCGAGCGGCGGCGGTAAGGCCGTGGTTCGAGACGCTCGTTCCTCGCTCCTCACCACTCGCGGTGGCTGGGCTCGTTCTTCTCCGGATATCCGAGCATCCCGGGTAAGCGAAGCGAGTCGAAGGACTGAACGAATGTCGCCAAGAGCCCAAAGGTGCAACCCACCTGAAGCATTGCCCACCAAAGGCCGACTGGCATATTCCGGGTGAACAGGGTAAAAAAGCGCAACCTTCCAACTCCAAAAGAGCTACCGCCAACCAAAAAAGGTAGCACCATCGACCAACAACGGCTCTGGAAGGCCTCGAGCGCCGGCAACAACTCAATAAGGGACGCACATGACTGCAAGCACTCCCATGGTGACGACCTTCGTCATCTACATCCTCGGCATGCTGGCGATCGGCTTCATCGCCTATCGCGCAACGGCCAACTTCTCCGACTACATCTTGGGCGGTCGCAGCATCGGCAGCTTCGTCACCGCGCTCTCCGCCGGCGCCTCCGATATGAGCGGCTGGCTGCTGATGGGTCTGCCGGGCGCGATATTCATCTCGGGCCTGTCAGAGAGCTGGATCGCGATCGGCCTGACCCTGGGTGCGTACCTTAATTGGCTGCTGATCGCTGGGCGTCTGCGGGTACATACCGAACACCAGAACAACGCGCTCACCCTGCCGGTGTTCTTCTCCCACCGCTTCGACGACCACTCGCGAATCCTGCGGGTGGTCTCCTCGCTGGTCATCCTGGTCTTCTTCACTATTTACTGCGCCTCCGGCATCGTCGCCGGCGCGAGGCTGTTCGAAAGTTCGTTCGGCTTCTCCTACTCCACCGCGATGCTGCTCGGCGCTGCGGCGACGATCATCTACGTATTCATCGGTGGCTATCTGGCGGTGAGCTGGACCGATACCATCCAGGCCAGCCTGATGATCTTTGCGCTGATCCTGGTGCCTGTATTCGTGATCCTCTCGATCGGCGATATCGGCACCGCGATCGATGAGATCAGAGTGAACACCCCCGAGAAGCTCAACTTCTTCACCGGCGTCAGCGCGGTCGGCGTGATCTCGGCGCTGGCCTGGGGGCTCGGCTACTTCGGCCAGCCCCACATCCTGGTGCGCTTCATGGCGGCCAGCTCCGCCAAAGTGATCCCCAGCGCACGGCGCACCTGCATGGTGTGGATGATCCTTTGCCTGGCCGGGGCGGTCGCGGTGGGTTTCTTCGGCATCTCCTACTTCGCCGACAATCCGCAGCAGGCAGGCGGCGTCAACGCCAACAGCGAGCGCGTGTTCATCGAGCTCACCCAGCTGTTGTTCAACCCGTGGGTCGCGGGCTTCATCCTCTCGGCGATCCTCGCTGCGGTGATGAGCACCTTGAGCGCGCAGCTGCTGGTCTGCTCGAGCTCGATCACTGAGGATCTCTATCGCCCCTTCCTGCGCCCAGGCGCATCGGAGAAGGAGCTGATGTGGGTGGGCCGGATGATGGTCCTTGTGATCTCGGTAATCGCCATCCTCATCGCTTCGGACCCCAACAGCCTGGTGCTGGGCCTGGTCAGCTACGCCTGGGCCGGATTCGGCGCCGCCTTCGGGCCGCTGATCATCCTCTCGCTGATGTGGCGGGGAGTAACCCGCAACGGCGCGCTGGCGGGGATGCTCACCGGTGCGGCCGTGGTCGCGGTTTGGGGCCACTATGGCTGGCTGGGGCTCTACGAGATGGTGCCCGGCTTCATCGCGAGCACGGCTGCGATCGTGATCTTCAGCAAAATCGGCAAAGGGCCGAGCGCGGCGATGATCGAGCGTTTCGATGCCGCCCATGAAGAGTACCTCGCCTCCCACGGCAAATGATTCACGCGCCATGACGCCCGCCCGCGCCCTCGCTACCGAGGGCGCGGGCGTTTTTGGACATCCGCTCCAGCTCGCCGAGTAAACCACACCGGCCGCCTGCCGAAATCTAAAGATACCAAGACGGAGGGCAGGCGCGATGTTCTGGATCTACATCCTCAAGTGCTGCGATGGCAGCTGCTACATCGGCCATACCGATGACATCGAGAAACGTATCGCGCAGCATCGACGCGGTGAGATTCCCTCCTGCTACACCGCCTCTCGTCTACCCGTAGAGTTGATCCACCTCGAGGAGATCGACCAGCGCCGGGATGCACTCGAGCGGGAACGGCAGTTGAAACGCTGGAGCCGAGCCAAGAAGCTGGCGCTTGCCGAGGGCAAATGGGCCAACCTCAGCGCGCTCGCCCGGCACAAGCGATGAAGCTGAGCATCTCGAACCACGGCCTTACCGCCGCCGCTCGATCCCTCGACTGGCGCCCCGATTGTCGCGCCGGTATTCGACCTTGACGCGTATGGCGCCGCTCGGGACGAACGGGAGGGGGTATGGCGCCGAGGATGGATCCCTCGACTGGCGCGCCGATTGTCGCGCCGGTACTACCCTGACCGGCTACGGTGCCGCTTGGGGGTAACGGGTTGGGGTGGCGCCAAGGCCGGGCGTCGGCGGGCTGTCACTGCCATTTCACTAAGACCTGGTCGCCTCGCTCGGCGTAGGCCTGCTCGAGCCCTTGGGCCAGGGCGCGGCGGGCTTGGTGCTCGCCGTGCACGAGGCGAACATGGCTGGGTGGGGACTGCATGCCGGTGGCGAATTCGATCAGTCCGTCGCGGTCGGCATGGGCGGAGTAGCCTTCGATGGTTTCTACCCTGGCGCGGATGTCGATCCGCTCTCCGTCGATCAGCACATAGCCGCCGCGGGGGCCGAAGCGCTGGATGTCCTTGCCTGGCGTGCCCTCGGCCTGGAAGCCGACGAACAGGACGTCGTGGCGTGGGTCGCTGAGCATCTGGCGCAGGTAGTTGACGATCCTGCCTCCAGTGCACATGCCGCTGCCGGCGATCACCACCGCTGGTCGGCGGGTGCGGGCGAGATGATGAACCAGCCGCAGGTGGGCGTCGTGGTCTTCCACTGCGAGCAGATTGTCGAAGGCCAGCGGGTTGCGCCCGGCGGCGAGCAGCGCTCTGGCTTCGTCGTTCCAGCGCTCGTGCATCCGTCGGTAGACCTGGGTGAAGCGTGCGGCCAGGGGGGAGTCGAGGATGATCGGCAATGCCGGCCAGTCGATGCCTTCGATGACGGAGGCGAGCGCTTCGGTCTCCGCGTCGCTCGGTGAAGTCGCCGTCGCGCCGCGCTGGTGGAGAATCGCCTCCAGATCGAAGATCAGCTCCTGGGTGCGCCCGAGGCTGAAGGCGGGCACCAGTACCGTTCCTCCGTTCGACAGCGCGTGCTCGAGCGCCTCGGCGAGTCTTTCCCGGCGCTCGGATGAATGGCGCCGGCGGCGATCGCCATAGGTCGATTCCAGCACCAGCAGGTCCGCCCGTTCGGGTGGATGGGGGGCGGTGAGGAAGGGGGAGCCGGCGGCACCCAGGTCGCCGGAGAAGACCGCGCGCCGGGTCGGTGCGTTGGATGGGGTGACGTCGATTTCCAACCAGGCAGAGCCAAGCACGTGCCCCGCGCGCTGAAGCCGTAGCGCCCAGCGTGTGCCCTCGGTACGAAGACCGAGCGTGGCGTCGTCGTACCATTGCTCGAAGGCGAGCGGTACCAGCCGCTGACGAATCTGGTCGAGATAGGCGTCGATCAGTGCGCGGTCCGAGGAAACATCCAGCCGCATGGTGTCCTCGAGCACGATCGGCAGCAGCTGTGCCGAGGCTTCGCTGCAGATGATCGGCCCCTGGTAGCCGGCGGCCAGCAGCCACGGGATCCGCCCGACGTGGTCGATATGCACGTGGGTGACGATCAGTGCGATCACGCCATCGAGGGGGAAATCGATGCTGCGAATGCCCGCGTCCTTGCCTTGGAACGAGCCGCAGTCGATCAGTAGACTCGCACCATCGCCAAGCGAGAGCCGATGGCACGAACCGGTCACCGTATCTGCACCGCCGTGGTGCTCAAGAGCTGAAAAATCCATGCCTCCACCCCATAGCGAACGATGTCATCCTGGTGACTATCGGCCGCGACGACGACTTACTTTCGGGCGGTGCTTTCCATTGGCTCCACGACCCAAGATGCGAACGTACTTCAGTGGACCTTGCTGAGTGCCCAGCGCAGCAGTAGGCCAATCACGAATGCGATGACCCCGACCAGCACCAGGGTGATGATCATCGACAGCGGGTTGAGCACCAGGGTGGCCACCAGGATGCCCGCGGCTATCGACCAGACGTAGCGGTCGATGAATTCGGAGTCCTCGTCCGGCGCCACCACTTCGGGGGCATAGCGCTTCACTGCGCTCCCGAATGCACCATCCCATGTCTTGAGGGCGAAGAACGTGACCAGGGCGAAGATCACGATCCAGATCAGCGTGGCTAACATCAGTACGTCTCCTTCATCTTAAGCGTTGTCGTGCCATCCTTGTCGCCCTCATGGCACCCAGCTCCCTCACTTGACGAAAGGGTTGTGCAGGCGCTCTTCACCGAGGGTCGAAATCTCCCCGTGACCGGGGATGAACCGCATGTCGTCGCCCAAGGGCCAAAGCTTGTGGCGAATCGAGCCCAGCAGCTGGCGCATGTCGCCGCCGGGCAGGTCGGTGCGACCGACCGAGCCTTTGAACAGTACATCGCCCATCTGGATCAACCGCGCCTCCCGATCGACGAAGATCACGTGGCCCGGGGAGTGTCCTGGACAGTGCAGCACTTCCAGCACATGACGGCCGACCTCGATACGGTCCCCCTCCTCCAGCCAGCGCTCGGGGACGAACGACTCGGGTTCGGGAAGATTATAGGCCTTAGCGATCTCTCCCACCGCCTCGATTAGGAACTGATCAAGGATGTGCGGCCCGAAGACGGGCACGTTCAAGCGATGGCTCATTTCGGCCACTGCACCAATATGATCGATGTGGCCGTGAGTGATCAGGATCTTCTCGACGACGGCATCCGAGCGCTCGATCTCCGCCTCGATCCGATCAGGCTCACCACCGGGGTCGACCAGCACCGCCCGACGCGTCTGTGGACAGATCAGCAGAGTACAGTTCTGCACGAACGGCGTCACGGTAATGAGCTTGTACTCCATTGTTTCTCCTAGGGTTACATGGCCACGGGACATTGATTGGAATTAGCCGGCCGATGGCCAAGCATCGGTTATTTTCTCACATCGCGCTTGCCCTAAGTAAGGCAGTAGACGTGCAGCTTGCGGACGTATCGTCCCTGATCCAAGCAGAACCCCGAAAATGAAAAAAACCGTGCCTCATGCTTGAAAAGCCAGTTTGGCGCGGCCACTGTAATCGATTCGAACATCCCGTTCGACGACGCGCCAGGTTGCGTCAGCGCGTTCATCGGGGTTGGCGACCCGTCGGCTCGATGATTCATGCACATATACAGCCACAAAGGTCAAACCCATGCAGATCGCCCAGAACTCAGTCGTCGCATTTCACTACACGCTCACCAATGAGGCGGGCGAGGTGCTCGACAGCTCTGAAGGCCGCGAGCCGCTCACCTACCTACAGGGCGCAGGCAACATCATCCCCGGCCTCGAGCGCCAGCTGCTCGGGCGCCAGACGGGTGACAAGCTGACCGTCAAGGTCGAGCCCGCCGAAGGCTATGGCGAGATCCAGCCACAGCTGGTCCAGGAGGTGCCACGCGCTTCCTTCCAGGGTGTGGACGACATCGCAGCGGGCATGCAGTTCCAGGCCCAGACGCAGGGTGGCCCGCTGCTGGTCACGGTCACCAAGGTCGAGGGCGACACCGTCACCGTCGACGGCAACCACCCGCTGGCGGGGGAAGTGCTCAACTTCGAAGTCTCGATCGAGAACGTACGCGAGGCGAGCGGTGAAGAAGTGGAACATGGCCATGTCCACGGTGAAGGTGGCCACCACCACTGAGCCCGTCCAGGCATCGCCATTGAAGCGACCATTCAATGCGAACGAACGGGGCGCATCCGCCGATGCGCCCCGTTCGCTTTCTCTACGTTCAATCTCGATGCCCGCACCAATGCGACTGAATTCTGCCCGCGCTTACCCCACCGCAGCGGCGCACCTCCCCCTCTCCAGATCGATGCATGATTTCCATTTTGGAAACATAGAGCTTCGATATGAAACCTACTAATAATTAGTGCTCTCACTATAATCACTCCATCGCACAAGGCAGCAGCCAAGAAGGCTTCACGCCACTGCGCTCATACGCAAATGGAGCAAGAAATCATGAAAGCACTCAAACTCATCGTTGCCGCTTCGGCCATCGCTCTCGGCGCCACCAGCCTCCAGGCCAGCGCTTCGACCTACTCGAGCATCGACAGCCAACCGGGCGGCAACCGTGCCCAGATCACCCAGAGCATCGACAGCCAGCCGGGTGGCAACCACGCCCAGACCCCGAGCATCGATAGCCGCCCCGGTGGCAACTACGTGAACGTCGACTACGCCGCCCCTGCCTCTGCCCTGGGCAGCGATGAACGCGGCCTCGACACCAAACCGGGCTCTCGCTGATCGATCGTCGGACCCAAAACCAAGCGGGGTGGCTCCAAGGAGCCACCCCGTTTTCCATATCCCGCAGCCAACCCCGACCGTTCGGGAATCAGTACTCCGCCGAGGCGAGGAAGCCTTGGTTCGCGTTCGAGGATGCCGAGCCTGCGCGCATCGCCAGCTGGGCGTTGTCCAGCGGACGCCGGGCCTGAAGGTAGTGACGCGACCAGAAAACGTTGTCGAGCCGCGAAAGCTTGACGCCTTGGGAGGTCGATGCGTGGAGGAAGTAGCCTTCGCCGACATAGACACCGACATGGCGCAGGCGACGAGAGGGCTGGAAGAACACCAGGTCTCCCGGGCGCAGCGCATCTTTGTCGATACGCTGGCCTTCGAGGATCTGCTCGTTGGTGGTGCGAGGCAGCTCGAAATCGAAGCTGGAGCGGAACACCTGCTGCATCAGGGCCGAGCAGTCGATGCCGCGGCGCCCTTCCCCTCCCAGTCGATACGGTGTGCCCGCCCACTGATCGTACTCATCCAGCAGTACCTCACGGATGCGACTAGGGGCGACCAGTTTCACCGGCTCGAAATCGAGCACCACGTCACGGGAATTGTCATCGATGCCGGCCGAGCGCTTCATCTTGGCTTTAGGTGCTTTCGAGCTTGAAAGCGAAGATGAAGCGAGCGGTGCGTTGAGTGCTAGGTTTTCCGATCCCACTTGCTGGCCTGCGCAACCTGCCAGCAGGAGCATCAAACAGCAACAACCCGATAGTCGGCGCATGAAAAGTATATTCCCGAGCGTTGTTATCGACCCGCGAGACGCGCGTCTTCGACTTGCGGTGTAGTCCGGCGGCGGGCGCTCCCGGGCAGAACCAGCCCAGATACTAAGCCAGCCCAATCGCCCCGGAAAACGAAAAAACGTTCGCGCCGGCGGATTTTCTCAATTCATCCATATTTCGCTCCAATCGGCTCAACCATGCGGGATATGGAGAAGCCATCATGCTCGAATCCGTTCATCGTTCAGTGCAGCGTATGGACATCGCCCGGCAACGTATCTATGTGCATTGGCGGCCAGCGCCCACCCCCGCGGCCAGGGAAGTCGAGACTCGCCCAAGGACCGGCGAGGGGCGGCGCGCCGGTCAGCCAGCCGACCAGGGCCTGGCGGAACTCGCGCAGATAGTCTTCACGCTCCGGCACGCCGGTCATGAAGAACGCATAGCCGGCGTAAAGCCCCTCGGCATAGTCACGCCAGCCCGCATAGTGCTCCTGGGCGAGCGCGGAGGCCTTGTGCAGGTAGTGATCGAGCAGCGCATCGTCGAGCCAGCCGAGCTGGCGGCCCGCCACGCAGAGATCGACCAGCTGGGCGACGTCCCAGGCGGTCATGTCCCGCTCGTTACAGCGCGCCTCGTTGTCGCGTACTCGCTTGAGCCGTTCGAGGTGGACCTGCTCATCTTCGCTGCGCACTCCGCTTTCGAGAATCTCGATCTCCTCGACCAGCCTGCGGGTATTGAGCGTGTAGGGAGCGTAGTTGATCTGGTACTCCTGGCGGTCGCCGGCCTCCAAGAGAAAATCGAGAAAGCCGATCAGCCCATCGCGCCCATGCAGCGCATAGTGGCTGTCCAGCCAATCGAGCACCTCTTCGGCCAGGCGCCCGTGCAGGGTGGTCGGCGGCGACCAGATCGGCGCGCTCAGCGGCCCGGTCAGCGCCAGGGAGCAGAACTGGCTCAACGACGGCCGCGGGCCGGGCTCGCGCCAGTCGACGGAGTGCCAGTCGAGCCAGAAGAACAGGCTGCCCGGGTCCTCGAGGTGCCAGCGCACTTCGAACACCAAAGACTCCTCCTCCTGCTCGGGTAGCGCCGCCTCCCATACCGCCCAGGCTTCGAGCAGCCGTGCGGGCGAGGTGTAGAAGCGGCACAGGGTGTTGCGCAGCGCGCCGACCAGCTGGTCGAGCGCTTCACCGTCACAGCTTCCGGCATCTCGCGCCATCAGCAGATGGAACGCGAACTTCTCGGCCATATGGATGGTCGCGGCGAAGGGGGCGCAGCGTCCCAACCCATCGCGCACCTTGAGCGCCACCGGGTCAGCGTCACCGAACGGGGTCCTGGCGCTCGGCAGCACACCGCGCTGGGCGTCGGCGGCGAGCTGGTTGAGATGATGGGACTGGGCCGGCAGCCAGAAGCGCGAAAGCCCTTCGGCGCCCTCCTCCTCGCTCCAATCGAGCGTGTCGAGGAGATACTGCCGAGCCTCTTCACGACGCTCGTGATCGAGCGCGTCGCTGTCGAGCTGCCGATGGAGCAAATCCGGCTCACGCAACGAGGCCAGCGCCAGCAGCCAGCTGTCGTTGGTACTGCGCAGCTTGCGGAGCAGTTCACGAGAGCGGTCGCGCAGCGTGTCGTCGAGCAGCTCATCGAGCGGCCACTGCCAGGGGCTCTCGGCGGCATCGAGCAGCAAACGCCACTCATCGTGCCAGCGCTTCATCAGGTCACGCCCCTCGAACAGGCTGCGCCCGCGCTGGTAGGCCTCGGCGAGCCCGGCCCAATCAGCGTAGCGGCGCTGGATCAGATCCACCGCATGAGCGGCGAAGAGCGTCGCTTCTTCTTCGCCGAGCCAGCCCAAGAGCCTACCGGCGAAGGCCAGATCGACCAGCCGCAGCCAGTCCCACGCGGCCCACTCGAGCGGCTCGTTACGCTGCACGAACTCGACCACCAGGCTTGCATAGCGCCGCTCCGCCTCGATCGCCTCGCGGTCTTCACCGCCGCGGCCCGCGGCCTCACCGCCGATCTTCGCCCACCAAGCGCGCCGGCCCTCTTCATCCAGTTCGCTCAACCGTCGGGCGTCGATGTCCCAGCCATAGCGCTGCCCCTGGGCGGAAAGCCACAGCAAGGTACTGATCAAGGCCTCGCGATCACGGATATCCCATACCTCGGTGAGGAAGCGAAGTGCATCGGGCCAATCGATAGCGAGCTCGAGCGGACCCGCGAGCACCGGAGCGAAAGCTGCGCGCACGCGCCAGACGCTGAGCTCTCCACCACCCCAAAGATGATCGGTGGGAATCGCCTCTTCGCGCAGCACGCGAAGCCAAACCTCGACACGCGCCTCGTCCAGCCATCCAGCACAGGCGCCCAGCGCGACCCATTCGAGACCGTCCTGGCGCAGCCCCTCGGCGAGATGACGCGGCGCATCCCGCAACTGCTGGCCAAGCTCCAGCATCCGCCAGGCGAACTCGCTGCGATCGAGGATATCCAACCGCGCCAAGCGAGTACGAGCGCGCTCGCGCGACAGCGAGCGCTCCGGCGCACTACCGCGCCAGCCGGACATCACCAGGTTTCGCCGCCACCAGGCCTTGAGCGCCTCGTCCAATCTCACCCACTCCCATCCACGGCCCAACGTCGAGACGGCCATGCCCCCGCCGCTATGGGGGCATGGCCAGAAAAGGGCGCCTATTGTATCTGTAACCAAACCATCGTGCTCGCGCTCGAGTGCATCCGGATCCCGATTCTCGCTCTCACGGGCCAGAACAGCGAACCGGGGGGTCGAGCGGTGGCGGTGAGGCCGTGGTTCGACTCGGGCCTCCATGGTGTCTTGC
>NZ_JHYY01000047.1 GCF_000621205.1 Halotalea alkalilenta DSM 17697
CGCGCCGCCACGAGATCGCGAAACCCTGGCCGATCAATCGCTTGCCCTCGGGTCGGCGCGCATGGACGTCCCTGTCCGGGCGCGCCTTTTGCGACATCCATGTCGCAAACCCCGGGGCAAGCGATTGCCGGCCAGCGCGCTCTCGGAGGCGGCTGGAAACCATCGTGGCATCTTCAAATACTTTGTCAGCAGTCTGAGCCCGCCGCCCCGAGAGGGGCGGCGGGCTTCTTTCGTTTCAGGCCTCGCGTTTCAAGCCTCGCCGAGCGTGGCGGGATGTATCTTTCCTAGGACGGCTGGGATTCATCGCCCGCCACGGAGTCGGCGGCGTAGGCGCCGCGTCTGCCGAGCGGTTTGGCGGGGCCTACCGTGCTATCCCGGCTGGTCTGGCGCTCCAGCTCGCAGTTGAGCCCGGCACCGAGCAGCACGATGTAGGCCGAGAGCCAGAACCACATCAGTACCACGATCACCGCGCCGATCGAGCCATAGGTCTCGTTGTAGCTGCCGAAGTTGCTGACGTAGATGGAAAAGCCGACCGACGAGGCGATCCACAGCAGGGTGGCGACGATGGTGCCGGCGGACAGCCACTCCCAGCGCGCCGCTTTGCGGTTCGGCGCGAAGCGGTAGAGCACTGCGATCGCCAGGGTGATCATGCCGAGCAGCAGCAGCCAGCGTACGTAGTAGAGCGCATAGGCGAAGAACCCCGCGAAGGGCAGGAAGCTGAACAGCACCGGCAGGACCGCGACGCAGAACAGGGTGACGATCACCATCAGGATCATCCCCAGGGTGAGGCCCAGGTTGATCAGCGTACGCTTGATGATGCTGCGGTCCTCTTTCTCCCCATAGATGATGTTGAGCCCTTCCATGAAGGTCTTCACGCCCTTCGAGGCGCTGTAGAGCGTCAGCAGCAGGCCGAAGATAGCCGTCAGGCTCATCCCTGTGCCGGCGCTGGCGCTGACCGAGCGAGCCTGGGCGGTGATCATGTTGGCGGCGTCCGCGGGGATGAACTCATCGAGCAGCGCGAACTGCTGCTCGACTTGGGCGGGATCCGAGACCAGCCCCCAGATCGAGATCAGCGCGGCGATCGCGGGAAACAGCCCGAGCAGGCTGTAGAACGCAATCCCCGAGGCGACCAGGCTGGTGTGGTTCTCCTCCGAGGTGTAATAGAGCCGCAGCAGCACCTGCTTCCATCCGGCTCGAGGAATTTCCAGCGGCGACCGGGCGGTCTGGCCGGTATCGGCGAGAGGGCGTCGTGACTTTTCCATGTCTGCATGTGCTCCGGGTCGAAGATCGGCGGCTGTCGACGGCTTTCGATGGCAAGTGTAAACAATGCATCGATCCTCTGCAGGCGAGCTCATGCAAAGGCCCTGCATGTGCAGGGCCTTTGGGGAATGGCTTATTGACCGTTGGGTTCAGCGATTGCCGTTCTGCGCCTGGGAGGAGGGACGGCGGCGACGGCGTTCACCATTGGCGTTGTTGCCGCTGTTGCCGTTGCCTCCATTGCGCTGGTCCGTACCGCTGCGCGCTGACTGCGGCGCGCCACGGCGGCCCTGGCCGCGCGGCTGGCGCGGCGGACGCTCGGGCTCGCGTTCGACCACCACGGTGCTCGGATCGAAGCCTTCCGGCGCGATCACTTCGATCGGTTTGCTGATCAGCCGCTCGATCTGACGCAGCTGGTCTTGCTCATCGGGACTGACCAGCGATACCGCCTGGCCCGATGCGCCGGCCCGGCCGGTGCGGCCGATGCGGTGGACGTAGTCCGCCGGCACGTTGGGCAGTTCGAAGTTGATCACGTTGGGCAGCTGGGAAATATCGATCCCACGGGCTGCCACGTCGGTGGCGACCAGTACCTCTACGGTGCCGGACTTGAATCCGGCAAGCGCATTGGTACGCGCATTCTGGCTCTTGTTACCGTGGATCGCCGCGGCGCTGATGCCGGCCTTCTCGAGCCGCTGGGTGACGCGGTTGGCCATGTGCTTGGTCGCGGTGAAGACCAGTACCTGCTTCCATTCGTGCTGCTTGATCAGATGGATCAACAGCGCCGACTTGGCCGGCTTAGGCACCTTGTAGACCGCTTGGGAGACGCTCTCGGCGGCGGCGTTGCGCGGTGCCACCTCGATGGTCACCGGATCCTTGAGGATGCTCTGGGTCAGCGTCCGTATCTCCTTGGAGAAGGTCGCCGAGAACAGCAGGTTCTGACGCTTGGCGGGCAGCAGCGCAAGCACGCGCTTGATGTCGCGCAGGAAGCCCATGTCGAGCATCCGGTCCGCTTCGTCGAGCACCAGGGTCTCTACCTGGTCGAGGCGCACCGCGCGCTGGCCGACCAGGTCGAGCAGCCTGCCGGGGCAGGCGACCAGTATGTCGACGCCATCGCGCAGGCGTTCGATCTGCGGATTGATCTTGACCCCACCAAAGACCACCTCGCTCTTCAGCCGGGGATTGAGATACTGGCCATACTGCTCGACCGATGCATGGACCTGTGCGGCGAGTTCGCGGGTCGGGGCGAGAATCAGCGCCCGTACCGGGCGATTGCGGGTGTAGGCCCGCGCGGAAAGACGCTGGAGGATCGGCAGGGTGAAGCCAGCGGTCTTGCCCGTGCCGGTCTGGGCGGCGGCGAGTACGTCGCGTCCCTCCAGGCAGGCGGGAATCGCCTTGGCCTGGATCGGCGACGGTTCGGTGTAGCCCGCGTCATCGACGGCGCGCTGCAGCTCAGGGGTAAGGCCGAGAGAAGAGAAAGACATCAAAGAGAATGAACCTCGAATCGCCCCCGCGCGTCCCGCGCGAAGGTATTGGAAAGATTTTGCCTGCGGCGTTGGCGGGACGATTCCCCAGCATTTCGAAGTGACGTCGCCCCGAGGGCGAGTGAGTAAGAGGGAATGCCGTGCCGCGGTCGACCCCAGGGCGAGGACATTGGTCCCCCCGGCTGGCCGAAGCGATTCAGTTTAACACAGTCGTGCAATGGACGCGGCGGTGCCGGCATGGAAGGCTAATGTGGAGCATCGATCAGCATCAGTTTCCTACTGCGGCACGTCTCGCTAGAGGACGATAGTTCATGAACATCGTGATACCCGACGACTATGCGTCTCTGGTGAAAGGGCTGGATGCCTTTGCCCTGCTCGAAGGGCACCAAGTGACGCTCTATCATGACGCGGTCGATGATCGCGACGTACTCGCCGAACGTTTCGCCGAGGCCGATGCCCTGGTGCTGATCCGCGAGCGCACTCGGATCGATGACGCACTGCTGGCCCGGCTGCCTCGGCTCAAGTTGATCAGCCAGACCGGCAAGGTCGCGGCGCACCTCGACCTCGAGGCCTGTACGCGTCACGGGGTGGCGGTGGTCGAGGGGCGGGGGTCGCCGATTGCCCCGGCGGAGCTCGCTTGGGCGCTGCTGATCAATGCGCGGCGTCGGTTGGTCGATGCGGTCGTGGCGATGCGCCAGGGGCAGTGGCAGGTCGACATGGGCGAACGGCTGGCCGGTAGCCGGCTCGGTATCTGGGGCTACGGCAAGATCGGCAGCCGGCTTGCGCGTTACGCCCGCGCCTTCGAGATGGATGTCTGGATATGGGGCAGCGAGGCATCGCGTGCGCGTGCCGAGGCCGATGGCCTCGAGGTGGCACCGTCGCGCGAGGCGCTGTTCGCCGAATCGGATGTGGTCAGCCTCAACCTGCGTTTGGTAGCGGCGACCCGCCACCTGGTCACCTTCGAGGATCTTGAGCGGATGAAGCCGAGCGCGCTGCTGCTCAACGTCAGCCGTGCCGAGCTGATCGAGCCCGGGGCGCTGCTCGCCGCGCTCGATGCCGGTCGCCCTGGCAGTGCGGCGCTCGACGTGTTCGAACGGGAGCCGATCCTCGACCCAGACCACCCTTGGCTGCGCCACCCCCGGGTACTCTGCACGCCGCACCTTGGCTACGTCGAACGCCAGAGCTACGAGCTCTACTTCGGCGATGCCTTCACCCATCTGAACGACTTCTTCGCCGGACGCGAGGTCGTGCTCGCAGACCCCCGGGTGATGATCGCGCGCTGAGGGTTGAGATTCAGCGCACGCGCCCGGTGGGTTAGAGTAGGGGCCAGCGAGGGCCGCACGTGCGGTTCGAACGCTAGTCGAAGGAGCGAGTGGGTGATCAGGGTTCAGCGCAAGGAAGGCTTCAATCTACGCATCACGCGGGTGCTGCGCGAGGCGTCGGGACATTCGCTGGATCTTTACCTGTTCGTCCCCGGTGAACTGGGACTCACCACCCACTTGGTCTCCGAAGATACCTTCTATCACAACGCGATCCACACCAAGCGCACCTACTACAGCACCGCCTACCAGCTGCCGCTGGTGCACAGCCGGCTCGCCGGTCGCGGCCGTATGCCCGCCGAGCGCTACCGGCTGAGCCTCAGCCTTTACGCCTATCAGTACGCGACGGCGTTGGAGCAGTCGACCCGCGACCTGCTCGACGGCGGCGGGAGCGACGATGACCAGCGATCGGGTCCGGGGCTCACTCGGATCGACGCCCACTTGGAGCTGGTCGAGAGCATCCTGCGCCGACTGCGGCGCAACGCCCCGGACGAAGGACGGCTGACCAAGTACTTCGTCAACATCGACAACTACCTCTCCTGGTTCACCGAGCAGCAGATGCTGGCGCTGCTCAGCGAGCTCCCCCGTGACGGTGACTATCCGGAGATCGAGCGCCGGCTGCTGGCGCTCTGCGAGCGCGAAACCGCCTATCGGCTCGAAAAGCGCTACAACTCCGAGCGGGCGATGGCGAGCCCGACGAGGATGTCGAACAAGATGCGCCTGCTGCGCCGGTTGATCGAGTTTCCGGTGACGCTCAAGGACCGGCCCAAGGAGCTCGGTGGCGGCGAGCAGCGCGCGGTCAAGGCGCTGGTCACCGGGCTCGTGATGATGGTGATCTCGATCTTGATCCTCGAGATGCGCCATATTTTCGGCGACGTCACCTTCTGGTTCTTCATCGCCCTGGCGGTGCTCTACGCGATGCGCGAGGTGTTCAAGGAGGATCTGCGCAACACCCTGTGGCGCTGGGTGCGCAAGGGGCGGCCGAAGTGGCGGCGTCGCTATCGCGACCCGGAGAGCGGCCAGGTCGTCGGTAGCCAGCGCGAGTGGTTCGACTACAAGCGACCGGCCCGGCTGAGCGAAGAGATCCGAAACGCCCGGCGCTCGAGCGTCAGCCAGCGTGAGGAGGTGGTGCTGCACTATCGCAGCCGCTCGCGGATGCTGCCGACCCGCTTCCTCAGCGGCTACGAGCAGACCCGTGAAACCCTGATGCTGGATCTCGGCGTGCTGACCAAGCTGATGGAGCCCGGCAACCACCACGTCTACGTACTGAAAGATGGCGAGGTCAGCCGCCAGGCGGTGGAGAAGCGCTACCAGTTCAACCTCATCGCGCGTAGCGTGCAGGGCGACCAGGAGGCGGTGATCCAACGCTGGAAGATCGTGCTCAACCGCTCGAAGATCATCGACGTGGAGGAAGTGACCGTCGAGGAGCGAAAATCAGCCAGCGAGGGCCCGCCGGAGCCACGTCGGCATTCGAGCACGGATGACAAGACCGGTGATGACCAACAATAAAAGGCCCGAAGCGTCGATGACTGCCCAATCCCCACCTCGCCACTACAAGCCGCTGGTGCTCTCGATCATCAGCGCGACCTTCCTCTGTTACTTGTGCGTTGGCATGTCGCTCGTGGTGCTGCCGCTGTATGTCAGCCAGGTGCTTGGCCAGGGCGCGGTGATGGTCGGCATCGTGATCAGCCTGCAGTTCGTCGCCACGCTCTGCGCCCGCCCTTTGGCCGGCCGTGTCGCTGATCGGGTCGGTGCCAAGCAGAGCGTAGTGGCCGGGCTCGTCGGCTGCGCGCTGAGCGGTATGCTGGTGTGGCTCTCGATGCTGCTGGTGGGCCATGCGGCCAGTATCGTACTGCTGCTGATCGGTCGTGTGGTACTGGGCTTCTCGCAGGGACTCATCGGCACCGGCACGCTGAGCTGGACCATCGGTATCGCGGGATCACGGCGAATGGGCAAAGTGATCTCATGGAACGGCATCGCCGCCTATGGATCGATGGCGGTCGGCGCGCCGCTCGGCATGTCGCTGGTCGGACTGTTCGGCTACTGGAGCCTGGGTGTGGCGACCACGCTCGCGACTGGGCTCGGCGCACTGTTCGTCTGCCGGCTCAAGGCCGCGCCGCTGGTGCCGGGCAAGCGGCTCTCCTTCCTGAGCGTGTTCGCCCGCATCGCGCCCTACGGCCTGGCGCTTGGGTTGAGCAACATAGGCTTCGGTGTGATCGCCACCTTCATCACGCTCTACTACGCGAGCCAAGGATGGGAACACGCGGCATGGGGGCTGACTGCCTTCAGCCTGGCCTTCGTCGCCGCCCGGCTGCTGCTGGCGGGGGTGATCGAGCGCTTCGGCGGCTATCGGATAGCGATGGCCTGCTGCGCCACCGAGGGGCTGGGCATGGTGCTTCTCTGGCTCGCGCCTTCCGCCGGCTGGGCGCTGTGCGGTGCGTTGATCGCCGGCTTCGGCATCTCGCTGATCTATCCCGCGCTCGGCGTGGTCGCGGTCAAGAACGTGCCGGAGAGCAACCGCTCCGCAGCGCTCGGTGCCTACTCGCTATGTCTCGATCTCTCCGTCGGCCTTACCGGGCCGCTGGCCGGGGCGGTGGCGGGTGGGTTCGGCTATGCGATCATCTATGGGCTCGCAGCGCTCGCCGCCTACCTCGCCGTAGCGCTGGTGCTGGTGCTGTTCCGGCGCAGTCTGGCACGAGCGGCCGAGGTCGAGCGGCAGGCCGGGCGAGCCGACGGTTAGCGCGAATCGACGTTCATTCCCCCCGGTGGAGCGCGTATGCTGGCTCTGACGAGTACCAAGGAGACGGATCGATGTCGCTGCTGAAACGCACCGCCCGTGCGACGCTCGCTCCCTGCGTGCGCCTCTATGATCGCTTGAGAAGGCCCAGCCCCATGCAACGCACCCCCGAACGCCAAGCCGAAGTGGATCTCGCCACCCAGCGGCTCGTGCTCTATCACTTCCAGACTTGCCCGTTCTGTGTGCGGGTCCGTCACAAGATCGCCGAACTCGGCCTCGACATCGAGATGCGCGACACCCTGCTCGACCCGCACAACCGCCAGGCGCTGGCCGAGGGGGGAGGCAAAACGCAGGTGCCATGCCTTTTGATCACCGACGAGCAAGGCAATCAGGAGTGGCTCTACGAGTCCGCCGACATCAATCGCTACCTGGTGTCGCGTTTCGGCTGAGCCGATCCATGACCAATTCGTGCGGCCGAGCGTTCGATTCACGACTACGCTCGAAGAGTGCCGGGATCAGCGGCCAATAGAGCGCCTGCGATTACCGGTCGCTCGCCAACCATGGATTGGAGGTATACGCGATGACCAGTTCCAAGACCGATAAGCTCAAGGGTACTGCGGATAAGGCGGCCGGCAAGGTCAAGGAAGCCGCCGGCAAAGCGAGCGGTAACCGCGAGCTGGAAGCCAAAGGCAAGACCCAGCAGGTGAAGGGCGAGGCGAAGAAAGGCAAGGGCAAGCTCAAAGAAGCGCTCGATCCTCACCATAGATAGCACCTGGACAGGCACCGAGAGGCGACGGGCGCGAATGCGCCCGTCGCTTTTTTCGTTATGGACTGGTGTCGAAGGGCTTGAGTCAGCGGTTCAAGCGCTTTTCGACAGCGTGCCCTGTGCGATGAGACAAGGGGTCAATCTTTCCAGCGCCTGCTGGGCCAGCGCCGGGTCGATCGCGAAGCAGATCCGCATATAGCCTTCACCGCCGTCACCGAAGGCGCTGCCGGGGGCGATGCCTACCTTGGCTTGCTCGAGGATATGCCGCGCGATCTCGAAGCTTTCCCCGCTCACGCCGTCGAGACGGAAGAACAGATAGAAAGTGCCCTGGGGCGCGAACACCGAGACATGGGGCAAGCGGGAGAGACCCTCGACCAGCACCTGGCGGGAGGCGCGACAGCGCTCGACCTGATAGCGAATGAAATCGTCGCCCTGCTCGAGTGCGGCGACGCAGGCATGCTGGATGAAGGTCGGGATGCTGGTGGTGTTGTACTGCCCCAGGTTCGACAAGAGCGCTCCCAGGCCCTCGGGTACGATCGCCCAGCCGGCGCGCCATCCGGTCATGCACCAGTTCTTCGAAAACGTATTGGTGACGATCAGCCGGTCGTCGGCGGCGCAAATTTCGAGAAACGATGGCGCCACCCCCGCGTCATCGTAGACGAAGTGGGCGTAGACCTCGTCGGCGATGATCCACAGCCTGCGCTCGCGGCAGAAATCGCGCAGTTGGATCATCTCCTCGCGCGACATCTTCCACCCGGTCGGGTTGGAAGGGGAGTTGATGAAGATCGCCCGGGTGCGCGGCGTGACCGCGCCGAAGAGCGCATCGAGCGGCAGGTTCATGCCGCCAGCGGCGTCGAACTCATAGCCCACCGTGACGTTGACCCCGCCGAGGATGCGGATCGCCTCCAGCGAGTTGGGCCACGCGGGCGTCGGGGTGATCACCTCGTCGCCGGGCTCGAGGATCATCTGCAGGCTGAGCATCAGCGCGTTCATCCCGCCGACGGTGATGCAAAAGCGCGACGGGTCGACCGCGACGTTCCAATGGCGCTGGTGGTAGCGGGCGAGCGCTTCCCGCAGCTGCGGTAGCCCTTGCGAGTAGGTATAGCGTGTTTCCCCATCCTTCAGCGCGCGCTCGGCGGCCTGGTTGATGAAGCCCGGTGTCGGCAGGTCGCCCTCGCCGATCCACAGCTTGATCACTTCGGGGTCGTTGCGGGCAAGGTCCGCGATCCTGGCGATCTGGTTCTCGGGCATTTCGGCGACGCGGCTGGACAGGCCGTAGCTTTCGTAGGCGCTGGACATCTCGATATCTCTTGTTCTGCGGTGGCACGAAGGATTGGAGTGAGCGTCGTCCCGAAGGCCTGGGGCGGCGAGAGGCGATGCGTCGTTGCACGCCTTCATCATGCCACGCGGCTCGCGCCTGGTCTCGCGCCGACCGCCGCCGGCGCGATCCATGGATGCAATCTACGAAGCTCTGGCGAGCCTGGATGACGCCGGGGATGTGCGAGTCGATCGTCCTTAATGATAGTGGTTGCCATTTGCGCGGCTTGAATGGATCATCGCCAGTCCGCCACCGGCGGGATGTGACCAGGCGACCAACTTCATTCCCACCTGCCAACGATGAGCACGTGAACCCGAAAGCGGATCACTCAGCCCTGCTGGAGGTTTTCGCCCGCGAGCGCAAGCGCTTGCTCGGTGTGCTCAGGCGCATCGTCGGCAGCACCGCGACCGCCGAAGAGGTCGCTCACGACGCCTTCCTGCGCCTTTGGGAGCGCCAGCGGCAGGGAAGCGTGCCCGAGGGTGACTGCACCGGGTTGCTCTATCGTACCGCGCGTAACCTGGCCCTCGACCGCCTGCGCGGGCTGCGGGTGCGGGAGCGTTACGTCCAGGTCCTGGCGAGCGAAGAGGACGAGGAGGAGAGCCCTTCCAGTGAACGATTGGTAGCCGCGCGCGAGCAGTTGGAGTCGCTGATGTCGGTGTTGGGCCGCGAGCCTGCGCGTACCCGGCAGATCTTCCTGCTCAATCGGGTCGATCAGTTGAGCTACGCCCAGATCGCCGAGCGGTTGGGCCTTTCGGTGAGCCTGGTGGAGAAGGAAATGATGCGGGCGCTCAAGGTGTGCCGACGCTGGCGGGAGAGCCAGTGAGGCACCAGGCGCAGGTAGTGGATGAACCCTAGTGAATGAGGGGAAGCGCAGTCTCGCGCGTATAACAAGGGTAGGGGTGGATCGAGCAACCGTGATTTGCGCATAGGCGGGTGAATGAACGATAGCGATAACGACAACGATCGCGACGTCGAACAGACGGCGCTGCTCGACCGGGCGCTCGAATGGCTGGTGGCGACCAGGGATCCCGACGCCGATCCCGCCCGGCGCGCAGCGCTGCAGGAGTGGCTGGCCGCGGCGCCGGAGCATCGGCGGGCCTGGCGTCAGGCCGAGGAGATCTCTGCACTCGGTGATCGAGCGGCGCTGCTGCTGGCGGTGCAGGAGCGCAGCGGCGGTCGTGCCGAAACCGTCTCCATCGCTTCGGGCGGACGTAGCCGAGGTCGCGCCCCGGCGCTTCGCCGCTGGCGGCCGGCGCTTGCGATCGCCGCTTGCCTGCCGCTGGTACTGGCGGTGCTTTTGCTGGTCTGGCACGACCCAGGTTGGACGACCCGCGCGTTCGCCGATCACGCCGTGGCTGCGGGACCGGGACGCGAGGTGACGCTCGTCGATGGCTCTAGCCTGTTTCTCGACGGCGACAGCGCGCTCGATGTCGATTTCTCCGCCAGCGACCGGCGCATCGAGCTTCGTCGCGGGCGCGTATGGCTCGACGTCGTCCGCGATGGCCGCCCTTTCCTGGTCGAGGCCAACGGTGTCGAAGTCGCTGTGCTGGGCACCCGCTTCGCCGTCGAGCGCAATGCGCAAAGCGTGGACGTTTCGGTCGAGCAGGGCAGGGTGGGGGTGAGCGCGCCGGGCGGTGAGCGCGTCGTGCTCGAAGCCGGGCAGCGGGTCGAAGTCGATGCGGGGCGGCTGGGTAGCGTCACCGGCTTCGAGCCCGCCG
Organism: Halotalea alkalilenta DSM 17697; assembly: GCF_000621205.1. GTDB lineage: Bacteria > Pseudomonadota > Gammaproteobacteria > Pseudomonadales > Halomonadaceae > Halotalea > Halotalea alkalilenta. The sequence continues at coordinate 10,597 of NZ_JHYY01000047.1, forward strand.
TGGGGCTGGCCTGGCGACGCGGCCTGATGATCTTCGATCGTGCCGATATCGACACGGTCGCACGCGAACTCGAACGAACCAGACCGGGGCGGGTGCTGGTGTTCGATCGGGATCGGCTCGAACAGCGGCGCTTTTCCGCCACCTTCGCGCGCACCGAGCCCTCCGCCGTGCTGCAGGCATTGCCCAGTGCGCTTGGGGTGAATGTATTCACTCTGCCGGATGGCAGCGTGGTGTTGAGCGAGCGAGCCCCGGGCGAGGGAAATTGACATGATCGTACAACAAGCAGAGGAACCAGGAATGAGCGATATGAACCAAGGCGTCGATACAGCGCCCGAGCGCGTGGAGCAGAGCAGGGCGATGGCATTGAAGCTCGCCACCCGAGAGCTGCACGAACAGATCGACGCCAGGATGATGGCGGCCAAATTGTTCGATGATCGCGAGCGCTATGGGCGCTTTCTGCGGCTCCAGCACGCCTTCCACTGGCTGACCGAAGCGCTCTATCGCGATGCCGAACTCAACCGCTGGCTACCCGGGCTCGCCGAGCGCGAGCGCTTCAGCGCGGTGGACCAGGACTGCCGCGATCTCGGCGTCGTCGTGCCGGCCCCACCCGCCGCCAAGCTGGCACCGCCTATGGATGCCTCCGAGCGTGCTCGCGCGCTCGGATGGCTGTACGTCAACGAAGGTTCCAATCTCGGCGCCGCCTTTCTCTACAAGTACGCAGCCAGCCTCGGCCTCGACGGCGAGTTCGGCGCTCGTCACCTGGCCCCGCATCCCGAAGGCCGTGGACTGCACTGGCGGCAGTTCGCCGCGCAGATCGACGCGGCACCGATCGAGCCCGAGCACGAGGAGGCTGTGATCCTCGGCGCCCGCGAGGCCTTCGAAACGGTGCTGAAGCTGGGAGAAACGTTGCGCGACGATGCCTGAGCCGGCGCATGCGCAAAAGCCCCACGACCTGAACGTTGTGGGGCTCTTCCATCGATCGAGTGGGTGAACCGCCCGACGGAGCGGGCATTTGCGAGGAGAGGGAAATGAGCGGGAAAGCCAATCAACGGGCGCTTCGCTGTGCTGCGCTGGTACTGCTGGCTGGCTGTGCGTCGCCGAACGCGGTCACCTGGCAGCAGGACGAAGCCTGCCGTCATTACGAGCCCCAGGCAGGGGCCACCTTCGATGTACTCACCTGTCCGTTGCCCGAATATCCTTACGCCGAGGTGGTGCAGGTGTCGCCCCGCGACGGCGGCATGCTGTTCTACCCCGACCTGGCAGTGGTCCTGATCCTCGAACTGCAAGCCGATGGCAGTGTGGAAGTGCTCGGCACCAGCGCCAGCGAACATGTGAGCCATGAATTTCTCACCCGCGTGACCAACGACGTCAAGCGTTGGCGGACCAATCACCGAAGCGAGCCCCAGCGTGTCGAGCAAGCGATCGTCTTCACCGCCCGGCAGCGTCCCTGAACCAGGCGTATTCGCGTACGGTGAGACGATGGGCGGGATCCCGTACCGTTCGTGCCCCTCGGTGCGCTTCTTGCTAGAGATGCTCGGAGGAACGAGCCATCGCCGCTCGATCCCTCGACTGGCGCCCTTCACTGCCGAGTCGGTACCCGGCCTTAGCGCGTATCGGCGCCGCTCGGGACGAACGGGTTGGAAATTGGCGCGAAGGCCCGGCATCCAGGCCGCTCGTGGTGAGCCG
>NZ_JHYY01000048.1 GCF_000621205.1 Halotalea alkalilenta DSM 17697
TCTTGCCCTTGGCCTCGAGCTGGGTCTCGAGCTCGAAGTGCTTGTCGAAGTGGTTTTCGATCGCGGCCTTGGCGGAGTGGGTGACCAGCACGATCTCCTTGATGCCGGCGGCGACGGCCTCCTCGACGACGTACTGGATCACCGGCTTGTCGACGATGGTGATCATCTCTTTGGGGATCGCCTTGGAGGCGGGCAGGCAGCGGGTGCCGAAACCTGCAACGGGAAGGACTGCTTTGCGAATCATCGGCGTTATCTCTCTTTGGTCTCGATCTGGAGAATTCACTGCCCACCGGCGCCGCAAGCGCGTCACCGGTGGTCTTTCGAGCTTGCGCCTAGAGGCGCCGTTCAGGGCTTCAGTGCGTCCGGGGTCTGGTTCCAGTAGTTGCCCATCCAACGCTCCGAGGTCAGGTCATAAAGACTGTAGGCGCGGCCCAGCCGTGCGCCGCCGTCGCGGATCAGCGGCTGCCAGGCGAGGCCAACCTGGTTGCGGCTCGACTTGACGAAGAAGGCGTCGAGCGGAATCGTCACGTAGATGCCCTTGTCGAAGCTGCCTTCGCCATAGTCGTCTCCGGCGTCGGTTCTGGTCGCCCAGGCGCCCAGGCGCACGCCGGAGGCGAACTGGCGGGACAAATCGAGCGTCGCCCCGACGTCGCCGGCGAGGTAGCGGCCGACGCTGAGCTTGGCCAGCACGTCCTCGAACCCGGTCTCCCAGTAGCCGGTGATATGGCCCGTCCATACATCGTAGTCGCGCGTGCCGAAGCCACCGTCGAAATCGCGCTGCTTGACCCAGTTGAGATCCATGCCGAAGGCCAGCGGTGTATTGAACGGCCGATACATCAGCTCGCCCCCGGCGCCGGAGTACATTGTCTCGAGCAGCCCGCCGTAGGCCATCGCGTACCAGTCATCGCCGAGCTGAGCGGTGCGGGTGTACTGCAGGTTGCGTACCGAGAAGTCCGATTCCTGTACGTAGCGGTCGATATCGCTACGTACCCGAGGCAGACGGCTGGAAGTGCTGTATTCCGCACGATCGTAATTGTCGAACAGATTGTAGGCGACCAGGCCGGAGAACCAGCCATTGCGATCGGTGCGGTAGCTGGCGGCCAGGTTGGCGGTGACCTGGTAAAGATAGCCATCCGGGCCGCCGACGTTCTGCTGAAGCCCCGGACCGATATCGTAGTTGAAGCGAGGGTAGCTCGGCTCGTCGAGCACCTCGCCCTTGGCCGGCCGGCCGGTCGCCGCCAGCGAGTAGATCGAGTGGCGATAGTCGATGTTGGCGTCTTCGCTCGCCACGGCATCGACGAACGCCTGGCGTGGCTGGACGTCCTCACGGATCGCCACGCCTTCGGAGTACCAGCGATAACGAAAGGTAGTGATATCGCGGCCGGCGGCGTTGTGCAGGATGCGGTTGGCCCGCCCCTCGGCCTCTGGCATCGAGCGGTAGGTGGTCGGCTCGCCTTCGACCAGCAGGGTATTGCCCTGCTCGACTACCCGGTAGACCTTGATCCCCGCGTTGGCGGCAAGCTGGCGACGAACCTCGCTCCAATCCTCGGTGTGCGTCACCGGCGGCTCATCCTCGAGCGGAACCGGTTCCGGGTCGAACTTGATCTGCGCCAGCCCGCCGAGGTTGGCGCTCAGCGTCACCCCAGCCATCAGCGTATTGCCGCGCTGGTAGCCGACGTTCAGCGCCAGGTTGTCGTTGACGTGGTAGCGCGCGCCGATGTTCACCCTAGAGTCGCGTGGCTGATTATTGTTTGGCAATGAGGAGTTGGGGTTGGGCTCGTTCTGGTAGTCGTTGCCCTCGTACTCGAGCTGCAGCACCAGTGGGTCCCAGGGGGTCTGGTACTCGATCCCGCCGAACAGTGCCACGTCGCCACGGAACAGCTGGTCGAGATTGAAATCGCCCGCGCTGGTGCTCTCGCGGCCTGGGCGATTATCGAAGCGGTCGCTGGCCCAGCCGAACGGGCTGGAGAAATCCCCGCTGTTGCCCAAATACCCCCAGCCCATGCCGAGGGTGAAATCGAAGTCGTACCAGCGCTTGCTCGCGACCAGGTACTCGGCCGAGAACAGCCCGGTACCGCCGATATCCCTTGCGCCGACGGCGAGTGCCGGCCAGTAGCGGCTTTCATCGCTCAGCTTGAGCTTGATGTCGAAGCCGCGGTCGAGATAGTTGCGGTCCCTGGCGACAGCGCCGTAGGAGCGATTCTCGATCTCGGTATAGCGGAAGCCCGCTTCCATCCAACTTGTAGGCTGGAAGCTGAAGTTGTAGCGACGATAGGGGCTGGCGCGGCTATAGGTGAAGGCTGCGTTGCCCAGCGGGGCGAAGCGGGCGGTTGGGGTCTGCATCAGGCCGACGCCGCCGAAGTCGCTCTGCGAGCTGCCGAGATTGTCCTGCTTGGGGAGATCCTGCTGGGCTTGGGCGGCGCAGCTCATCGCCAGCATTACCCCAGCCATTGGGGGCAGCAGTGGCCGCCGCCTAGCGAGGATGGCGCGCACCGCGCAGGCCAAGCGCGTACGTACCGGGCGCGGGGGCGACATCGTGGTGGCGCGGACGGAGTGAGGGGTATTCACGGCTGGCTCACTCCCTGTACTGGGGCGCTGGGGGCGAATTGAGTGCACTGATCACCTGGCAGTCGGCTGGCGAGAAACCAGGGGAGTACCGCATTGACCCAGTCTCCGGATGCACTGTTGGCTTGAATCTCCACCACCAGCCGCGCGCCCGGTGCGAGCGGGGCATTCTGTGCATTCCACGAGGCGATACCGAGGCGTACGGTATCGCCGCTGGGGGACACCAGGCTTGCCGTGTCGCTGCTGGCATAGGCTTCGCTCCCCAGCGCTTTCAACGCGCTCATTACAGTCATCCCCGGGTGCCAGGCAAGGCGAGTGACGCCGTTGAAACTCCACACTTCAACCCACTCAGGTGCGCTGCAGTAGCCGAATTGGGCAATTTCTTCGAGCGGTACGTTGAGCCGGGGCCGGTTGAGCAGCATTGGCAAATCAGCACGCCCCGGGGTGCGGCGAGGTTCGGCACCGCTTTCGAGCAGTGCCTCGCGCCACGCCAGCATCGCCCGGCTCTCGGCAGGGCTGCCCTGTATCAGGCGCTGGGTCGCGATCACCTGCAGCTCCTCGGGCAGGCGGTTGGCGTAGGTGGAAATCCTTTCGCTATCGCGACTGCGCAGAATGAAGGCATAACCCCAGTCGATATCCTGCTGCTGCGCGGCGGCGAGCCAGGCATCCCGCAGGGTCGGGGCCGGGGTAGCGTCGCTTGGCTGGGCGAAAGCTTGATGCCAAGGGGTGATCGCTGCGGCGAGCAGCAGCGGCAGGGTGCAAGTGCGAAGCAGTGAGCTTAGACGTGTCATTGTTGGAGAGTATCTCGGCGCAGTCGGTGGCATCGTCTTGAAGGCTCGTCGAGTCATCCAGCGAGAATCAGCTGCCCTGATCGGGTACGGGCGGCACTTGGGCCGGCCACCAAGGGCGGGCGATACGCCATTCGAATCGTTCGCCACCCGGGCGCGGGGTCTCGGTGGCAGCCCAGATCCGCATATCCCCTGGGTCGCGCCAGAACACGTTGCGGGTGCGGCCATCGCGCCCCCAATCCACCGTCTCGATGCAGCGCTGCAGCATACGTGTGGTGAGGCTGAGCGCCACGGCCTGAGTGGCGGTGTCGCACTGCAGCGTGGCGGCACCGACGGCTGAGTGACGCACGCTGTCCTGTTGTTGCCACTGGGCGGTCAAGCGGTAGCGCTGCGGGGTAGTGGCGGCATTTTGCCATGGCAGCTCGGCGCTCGCTTCTTGGTCCTCGACCTTGACGCCGAGCAGATCTTGCTCGAAGCCTGAAGTCGCATCGAGCCGGCCTTCCCTGAGCACGACGGTGGCGCGGTCGCGCGCCTGCCAGTAGGTATCGCTGCCGCGGCGGTAAGCCATCACCATTAGCGATTGGTTGCCACCGGTGGAGACTTCAAGCGATGCATAGGGGATGCGCTCGGCATCCGTCGCGACATCGCCGCCGCCGCTGACGATAGCGCCGAGAGAAGCGCCGAGCGGAGAAGTGTCGCCGGTACTGCAGCCGCTGAGCCAAGTGGCCGCTGCGCAGAACAAGGCCGCCCGAAGGCGGCCCGTCATCGACATTGAGGAAGTCGAATCCTTCGGCATCAAAAGGTACCAGTAGTGCCGGTAGTGCCAGTGGTGCCAGAGGTGCCGCTGCCGCCGGAAGAATCAGCGACGATGCCGACCGCGACCGCGGCGAGCGTAGCGCCGCCGATGATCTGTGCGGTGGAGTAGGTCGGCGCGGCGGTGCCGGCTTCGGCCCCGGGGGGCAGATCCTGGGCCACCGCAGCTGCGGAGACGCCCATACCGGCGATCGCCAAGGTGGCGAGGGTTTTCTTCATCATCAACGTTCTCCTTGAGTGTGATGGAGGAACCTAAATGCGCGACGCGAATCGGCCCAACCCTTGGGACGTTTCGGTCACACACTGGGCCAGTATAGGTAAATCCCTCGTGGCCCGATATTAAATTCGTCCCGCGCCAGAACGCAATCGTTGCCATGTAGATTGGCGACGAAACTTGGTGAGCGTTTGTTACTCAAGCACGCACGAGCTCACCTGATGTCTCACTGATGTGCATTCTCATCTCTCTGTTTGTAACTTTTATTAAGTCGATACGACTTAAGTCAAGCGCAAAAAGCGAAATATGAGCCTTAAAGGGGCTAGTCAAGGCGACTTCTAGCAGGAGGGGGCGCGCCGAATCGACAGTAGTTAGCGCCTTTTCAATGGTCAAATATTTCCTTAAGGTAGTCGGCGAAGCGTCCCATAGCGGATTGATTCGGTTGCAAGAACGCAACAGAAGATCCCCATGTCAACGCTAGGCGTCCTTGAACCGAGCTTGTACACTCGGCTACCAATGGCCCAGTCCGCTGCCAGTATAGGGCTGGGTCCGATTCAGGGCTGCATTCGCCACTCGCGTCCTTCATCCGCCCGGTCCGGGTGGACAGAAGTGATGGGTTACTTGTCGCTCGGCTTGGGATATGCCGCTTCAATCCCCGGGCGGTAGCGTGCCTGGCTTTTGGCGGCCTAGCGCCCCGATTTCGCCTACCTTTGTCTCTTCCACGCTTGTATAGTCCCTCTCAAGCACTAAAAGGTTCTCTCCTGTCTGCGAGAGGGGGGGCGTCACGCACATCGATTACTGAATGGATTTCGCTTGATGACTGGATCGCTCGCCCGCTGGTGCCTTTGCCTAGCCTTCATCCCTCCTGTCGCGGGTTGTGCTTTCGCACCCGGCGGCAATATGACCTACAGCACAGATAGTGCCCCTATCGATGATTTGGTCGATGTGGAGCCAATTACATTGGGACTGGTTCGGACGCAAGCTCAACAAGCAAAAGCTACGCGTGCTCAGTTTGATCGTGCTGTTCTAAAAGCGAGTGAACACGAACCTCCTTATGAGTACCGTATTGGTGCTGGGGATATTCTCTATGTGGTGGTCTATGAACATCCTGAACTAACCAACCCAGCCGGGACTGATAATAATAATGTTAGCCAGCAAGGAAATGTCGTTCATGCTGATGGAACTGTTTATTATCCTTATATAGGCACTATCGATGTTGCTAACAGAACAGTTCAAGAAGTTCGTAATGAGATTCAACGCCGGCTAGCTGACTATGTAGCTTCTCCACAGGTTGATGTGCGTGTTTTACAATATAGATCGCAGAAACTATATGTCACTGGACAAGTAACAGAATCAGGTGTTCAATCTATTACAGATGTGCCATTAACAATCCTTGATGCGATTTCTGCTGCCGGCGGATTTAATGAATTTGCAGATTGGCATAATGTTACGCTGACCCATAAAGGAGAAGATATAAAAATAAACGTTTATGACATGTTGGCTGGTGGTGATTTAGGTCAAAATAGGGTTCTAGAAGATGGTGATGTACTCCATGTACCTGACATTGGCAATCAAAAAGTATATGTAATGGGTGAAGTGGGAGATGCTCGTGCTATATCTATGGGTAATTCTCAGTACTCCTTAACTGATGCATTAGCGCAAAGTGGCGGAATTAATGAGGCTAGTGCTGATGCGACCGGAATTTTTGTCATTCGTCAAGCGCCAGAGTCTAGTGACAAATTGGCAACAGTCTATCAGCTTAATGCCCGAAATAGTGCCGCATTAATGTTGGGTAATCAATTTATGCTCCAACCAACCGATATAGTATATGTTACTACTACAGAGCTTGGTCGCTGGAACAGAACAATTAGTTTACTACTTCCTTCAGTAACTTCCATATACCAAGTTACTCGTACGGCTAATGAAGCTGACGACTTGAGAAATAGGAATTAACTTTAATCATCTTCATTTTAGTACGTGTAAAAGGTTGAGGAGTTAGAAGCTATGAAGCAAGAAATAACATCATCTCAAAATGGGTTAACTGAGGCTAAAAATGTAAATAATGATATTGATATAGGGCAGCTATTAGGAACTTTGATTGATTCTAAATGGCTTATACTTAGCTGTGCAGGGATATTTTTTGCCATAGGTCTAGCTTATGTGACTATAGTTACCCCTATTTATCAGGCTGATGCATTAGTTCAAGTTGAGCAGCCTGGGTTTTTTAGCAATCCCATGCAAGATGTCAGCCGAATGTTAGGTCAAGAGGCCCCGTCAAATGATACAGAAATACAAATTTTACAATCACGTTTAGTGCTCGGACAGACGGTCAGGCAGTTAGGATTAGATACGATTGTTGAGCCGCATAGATTTTTTTTGTTGGGCAATTTTTTGACGAGAAATGGATTCGAGCGACCGAGCTTTGCCGAAAGTAGTGTATGGGCAAATGAGTTTATAAATATTGGCGAGTTTATTGTAGATTCAGCTTATTTTGGTGAAAAATTCACAATCCAAAAAATAAATAATGAAACATATAAATTAAGTTTGAACGATCAATTGCTAGGGAATGGAATAATTGGTGAAGATGAAGTTTTTTTAGATGGGCAGGTGAGGCTAAGAATAGCTGAACTTCACGCTGGCGATAAAGCAAAATTTGACCTCACGAAAATTTCTGAGCTTTCGGCGATTAATGGCTTGAGAAATAATTATTCCGTTACTGCTCAGGGAAGAGAAAGTAATGTTCTTAAGATTACTGTGAATGATCCAGATAGCCAACGAGCACAACAGATTGCTCAATACATAAGTCAAAATTATTTACAACAAAATATTCAAAGATCTAGTGCGGAAGCAGAGCAAAGTTTAAATTTTTTGCAACAACAGGCCCCCGAAGTACGAGCTGAACTAACAGCGGCTGAGGACATATTGAATGCGTATAGAACGCAGCAGGATAGTGTAGACCTTTCTCTAGAAACTCAATCAGTGCTGCAACGTGTTGTAAATCTTGATTCTCAACTTAATGAACTTGAATTTGCTGAGGCAGATATATCCAGAAGATTCACACCGAGTCATCCCACATATGCGGCCTTACTACAGAAAAAAAGCCAGTTACTTCAAGAAAGGGGAAATCTTAATAGAGAAATAAATAGTTTGCCCGAAACGCAGCAGCAAATTCTGCGCATGCAACGCGATGTAGAAGTAAATCAGCAAGTTTATGTACAGCTGTTAAATAAAATACAAGAAACAAATATTGCAAGAGCAAGCACAGTAGGAAATGTTCGCATTTTAGATACGGCTGTATCTCAACCAAATGCAGTCGCCCCAAAAAAATTACTAATCCTTTCAGCAATGCTGGCTCTGGGAGCGTTATTAGGAATCGCTAGTGCCTTTATCAAGCGTCATCTTCGAAAAGGAGTCGAGTCGCCTGAGCAAATAGAAGAAATAGGTTTGCCAGTATATTCAACAATCCCGCTTTCAGAAGAACAGATCAAGCTAACCAAACGAGTTCGTCATAAAGGAAGTGCGGTAACAAATTTAGTTACTAGTGATCTTTTGGCAGAGAAAAAGCCTTCGGACTTATCTATAGAAGCACTTCGAAATTTAAGAACGAGCTTGCATTATGCAATGATTGAAGCGAAAAATAATATATTAATGATAACCGGACCAAGTCCTGGTATTGGGAAGAGTTTTGTCTGTTCGAATTTGGCTGGAGTATGTGCTCAGGGCGACCAAAAGGTATTATTAATTGATGCTGATATGAGGAAAGGTTATATACATCATACTTTTAGGCTGAAGTCAGATATAGGCTTATCTAGCTATTTGTCAAAACAGACCAATTTGATTGATGTCATTCAAAACACATCAGTTCAAAATTTAGATGTAATTACACGTGGCAGTGTGCCTCCGAATCCATCGGAATTGTTAATGCAGGAAAAATTTTCAAGCATGTTGGTTGAATTGGAAAAAGTCTATGATTTAATTATCATAGATACTCCTCCAGTTCTTGCAGTAACTGATCCAATGATTATTGGGAAAAATGTTGGTACTGTGCTTATGGTTATTAGGTTTCAATATAATCCAATCAAAGAAATTGAGTTCGCTCAAAAAAGGCTGGAGAATGCAGGAGTGATTCTAAAAGGCACTATTTTAAATGCTATTGAAAGGAACGCAGCCGCAACATATGGATATGGCTATTACAATTACAGCTATAAATAACATCTAAAGGATTTTTATAGCAAATTACTGTTTGCCTTATTAACAAAGGCTCTTTCAAGTTATCGCTATAGCATTTAATGATTCCCATAGCAACGGAAGAGTCTATTAAATATATAAATATGCTTTATTTGTGGGGGTTTTATCTTGATGAGCGAATTTAATTTCTATAGGTTATACCTGAGCCGCATAAATTAGAGAATTGGATATCATGTACAATATAGATATTTAATGCTGTTGCGACAAATGAAAATATCATATATTACAAGAATCTTATATAAAAGCATGGAAAATTATTCTTGTATGGTATTGCTTACTCCTACTTTGAGTTCCTAAATGGAATTTTAAGTATATATGCGACCAGGGCGCTGGAGGGCTTCAGTGCAGCGCTCAACAGCTTGCCGCTGATGGTGCGTCAGAGCATGATCTACGACCATCGCGCGGCAGGCGAAGATCACCCAGCAGGCCGGGGGCGTGATTTTATTTCTGTGAACAGCACCGCCTCCTGGCAGCGCGGCAGCAAGCGGATGGCCGTCCCTTCAATATCAACGGACTGATTCGCCAGTATCTGCCCAAGGGCACGGACTTGCCGATGTATAGCCAGGAGACTTTGGATGTCATCGCCTTGCAGCTGAATATCTGCCCGCGCAAATACTTCATCTTCAAATGCCCGATCGAAGTGATGGGCGAAGTGATGCAAGACGCCATGGCTATGCGACATGATGTGTCCACTTCAATTCAATAACCGTTTTGCACTCAGGTCCTGCAACCGCTACTTATATTAATCGTTGATCTTTTAGGTTTTGTACGAAAAGTCGGTTCTGCCAATTTTACCTATGCTGCAACTGCATAGGTGAGGTATGACAGGGCGCTACGAACTATCACCCCCGGGACAATCCGGGATGAGGTTTTCGATGCATCTTGCGCTCCGCAATGACCGGCTTCATCTGGTGTCGGTCGCAGTAGCAGCGCAATTCATCGCTGTCGTAGCCCCTGTCTGCTACGACATAGCGGCAGCGCTTTCGGGGCCGGCCCACGTTTCCCGGTAGGCGAATCGTTTCCATCGTGGGAATGAAATGACGAGAGTCGGCGTCATGACCGGGTGACAAGGTAAAGGCCAGTGGCCATCCATGCCGGTCGCAGACCAGATGAATCTTGGTGGTCAAGCCTCCCCGGCTGCGGCCCAGCGCATGGTCTACCGGTTCGTCCGACCCCCCTTTTTACCGCCTCCCGAGGCGGCTCGAGTCGCACGAACGGCCGTGGAATCGATCATCCAGGTGTCCAGGTCCATCAAGCCATCCTCACGAAGCT
>NZ_JHYY01000049.1 GCF_000621205.1 Halotalea alkalilenta DSM 17697
CTTCTGGGTCCTGTGCTCGGGGGCCAAATGGCGCGACTTGCCAGAGCGCTATGGCCCTTGGAGCACCGCGTACGCACGCTTTCGCCAGTGGCGCGATGACGGCACCTTCGATGCGGTGCTGGCACGTCTTCAGCTCAAGCTTCGTGAGGATGGCTTGATGGACCTGGACACCTGGATGATCGATTCCACGGCCGTTCGTGCGACTCGAGCCGCCACGGGAGGCGGTAAAAAGGGGGGGCGGACGAACCGGTAGACCATGCGCTGGGCCGCAGCCGGGGCGGCTTGACCACCAAGATTCATCTGGTCTGCGACCGGCATGGATGGCCACTGGCTTTCACATTGTCACCCGGTCAGGACGCCGACTTTCGTCATTTCATTCCCACGATGGAAACGATTCGTCTACCGGGAAACATGGGCCGGCCCCGAAAGCGCTGCCGCTATGTCGTGGCAGACAAGGGCTACGACAGCGATGAATTGCGCCGCTACTGCGACCGGCACCGGATGAAGCCGGTCATTGCGCAGCGCAAGATGCATCGAAAACCTCGTCCCGGATTACCCCGAGGGTTCGACAAGCCCAAGTATCGGGAGCGCAATGTCATCGAACGGGGCTTTGGCTGGCTCAAGGAACTACGCCGAATCGCTACGCGCTATGACAAGCTGGCCCGTAGCTTTCGTGCCATGGTATGCCTCGCTTGCATAGACCGTCGCCTACGTGCCGACTTTTCGTACAAAACCTAAGAGGAAATTTACTCCCCAACAAGTCCCAATAACCCTGGAACCTGATCACAACCCAATGATTCAAAGCAACAATTTGGCGGCAGAGCGTGAGATGCCATCAAATCTTATAACCAATTGATTTTAAGGCATTTAATACGACACAAGCCAGTTGCAATATACCCCTTCGTATACCATAAATATTTGAAGAGTTGGTAAATCTAAATCTAGGTGTAAGGGATTGTGGTATCAACCTATATCTGCGGAGGACCCATGGCTCAGCTTCTTCACCCACGCGCTACGACCACGCACGCCATCCAAAATGAAATACAGCGATCGAAGGCTTCGGTCGCGGCATTGAGCCGCCGCTATGGCCTCAATCCCTAGACCGTTCGTAAATGGCGTGCACGAGACTCGGTCGAGGACGTGGCCATGGAATCCAAACGGCCTCGTTCAACCTCCTTGACGCCGCTGGAGGAAAGCGTGGCGCTTGAATTCCGCCAACGGACCTCGTTCCCGCTCGATGATTGTCTTTTCAGCTTGCAGCGATTCATCCCGCACCTGACCCGGGCGAGTATCCATCGACTCTACCAGTGTCATGAGATCAGCCGGCTGTCGAAAGACAGCTATCCCCAAACGCTTCAAATCCTATCCGATCGGTTATCTGCACATCGATTTCAGTGAGATCCGCACTGACGAAGGGAAGGCGTATCTGTTCGTCGCCGTCGATCGTACCTCGAAGTTCGTGCACGCCAAGCAGGCCGAAACAAGGCCGCCGCCTTTCTCAAGGAAACGCTGTCCCAACTACCGTACCGTGTTCACACGGTACTGACCAACAACGGCGTGCAGTTAGCCAAGTATCCGGGGACCGAAACGTACAAGCCCCATCGTTTCGATGTTTCGATCTCATTTGTCACCGGCATCGCATCGAGCATCGGCGGACCCAGACCTATCATCCGTGGATCAACGGCCAAGTGGAGCGGATGAATCGGACGCTGAGGAGGCCACGACGCAGACCTTCCACTACGCTAGCCTGGACGCGCTATCAGCGCATCTCCGAGGCTCGAATGCCAAGGAATGCCCACAATGGAAAAGCCCCGAAAGCCAGAGAATTAGCTGTTCTTCGGGGCTTTTTGCCTCGCGATGATCTGCGAGGCAAGAATACAGGCGCGCCTGGCGGGATGATAATCAAAAATCTATCACATTGATTTACATGAGAAAAATATAGAACCCATTAGCCAGCTATACCCATCAGTGTGCCCAACAGGCTCAACGACCCTCTCCCTGCGGAGGACCGAGCCGCCACCATACTGAGTGCACCGTCATCATTTCATTCGGAGCATCGCTCAACATTTGGACCGTTCTCCAGCAGCAACCCTACTCTCCATAAGGTCGACTCTGCCAAGGGACTCGATGCCAGCCTCACGGACTACTTGACTAATTCAACATGCCATCGACAACACCTACGCCCTAACTTATATCCCGCCGCAAGCTGTTCAAGTCGATAGCCTATCCATTGCGAAAATACTGGTCACTGAAGCAGTTAGCCCACCAATAACATCACATTTTTAAATGCCAGGTTCATAAGGTGGGCAGCTCGTCCAGACTGCCCAGCTCCCCAGTCCGTTCATAGGATGCTGAAGAGCCTTCGCGCGAGTGTGTGTGGCTGCCTACAGCCATTAAAAGCGGTTGGGCGATGCACGTAATGATCAATATACTTCTAAGCTTCTTTTCCTGTCAAGCTCCTCAGCCAAATCAAAATTAGTCCACTTAGTGAACCAATAATTTTGTAGCTTTATTATTTTATCAATTTCCTCTTTACTATTTTCTATTTCCCAGGCGTCGCACAATTTTTCTTTTTCACTTTGGGAAACATAAGGGCATACAATTGTGTCCAAAAAGAGCAGAACAGATTCAGTATCTTTTTTGTATACGTCGGAAGTGGATTTCATTTTATTAAGAATGTATCCTTCTATAAATTCCTTCAATGATTTGTATCTTTTTAAATTTTTCATGTAAAAAAGGGAAACAGTAAGGACAAAATAATTTAATCCTTTCTCTGATTTATATTTATTTTGGCCAGCACTTTTGAGGCCTAAATATTTAGCAAGCAGATCTTCTCGAAGCCTATAATTTTTCCCTAAATTAGAAATAATTATTAAAAGATATAAAGTTTCCACTTGTGCAAAGTCTTTACAAGATTCCTTATCTAAAATAAAATTTATGTTTTCAAAAATCTGACTAAAAATAGCATGGGTGTCATCCTTTTCTATTTTTTTTCCTTCAAAAAAGAAATAATCAAATAGAGCACGCGAGATAACTTTATTGTTGTATTAACTTTTGGCGAAGATGCATATATAAAAAAAGAAAACTCCAAAATTGAGCTCAATGCATATACAAACTCCCTATTTGAAGAGCTAGTTTTTGAAATTTTATTAAAATCCACCAGCAGCTTGACAATTCTTTTTTCCAAAATAGCAAAAGTGAAATTTAGTGCGTCATTATACTCCACGCCACTATTTTTTAATATAGTTTTAAATGAAGTTATCAACGATCTTTTATTAATAAAAACTCGCCCTTTGTAAATTTTGTCACCATTTTCGTCAGTCCCTACTTCTTCCAGATCATATTTTACTTTTTCGTCAATTAGATCAGATATATATTTTTTTGCTATGGTGACTTCTGTTATAATAGGTTTGTTATAAATTTTCCCCTTTGCAGTATTAAGGCTTAGCTTATAATTATTCAAGCTTACCTGTAAAACTTCAATTATTTTTGTATAGTCTTTAGGGTCATTGTAAAATACAAAATAATCATCCACGTACCGATATATTTCATAATCAATTTTATGTTTAAGGGAAAAATCCCTCAACTCCACCCTCACTGATTCATCTATATTTTGAAATATTATCTCCGAAAATATCCTGGATATTTCAGGGCCAATTACAATACCATTGGTCTCTTTATAATTTGAGTCCTGCATAAGCGAGTCGAAGCTATCTGCAAAAGTACCTTTTAGTTTGGCAGTAGCCGGAAATATTTTTGAAAGTACATTTTTTGTTGCCCTCTTTCCATGGATAGCCCAGGTGATAGAATGAGTATAAATACTATCAAAACATTTAGACACGTCTAATTGAGCCATGTGATTATAAATTTTTTCACATCGATGGTATTCATTCGATTCAAAAAATTTAAAGATATTACTTATTTCTTTATATACGAAAAAGGATTTTAAATTGTTTTCTTCATTTTTTTCTTCTTCAACAAAATTATCTGGTTTATTACTTAACCGCTTATTTTCATCCCAGTAGACACGACGAGCGATTCTTGAAGGCCTTCTTAAACTGTATTGGCTTTTTCCACAAAAATATATTATTACCTCTTTGTATTTTTCATAAAAATCAGCAGCCAAGATTTGATTTCTTGGATGAATGATAGATAGTTTTCTAAACTCATTTCTTTTATGCTTAATAAGGTATTCAAATGGAATCGTCGTGAAATTCTCAATAGATATTTTCTTGACCCCATTAATATTTCTAATAGAGTTAATTTCACTTATTTTTAGCCCAAATATTATAGAAATCAGCAAATCTGTAGTGCTATTAGAGTGACTCCATTTCAGCTCGTTTTCCTCTACAGAGATATTATGCCTTATCAAAAACTCATAAAATCCTCTATTAGAAAAAGAGACCGGGGTTTCATAAGGAAGTATATCAGATAATATCATTCTTTCTTTTTGCCGGGCAAGTTTTATCTTTCTCATTATTTCCATATCCTAGTGATATTCGATAATTCCATGGGAGAGAAAAATCTGAATGTTTTTTCATCAAATCCTTTCTTGAATTTTAATTTTCTCAGTTTGCATTTCAAAACATCATTAGGGATAGCACAAATTTTATGATCTAAATACTTATCCAGATCACTAATTTTTTTATCTACATTGATAAATCTATTTGAATAAAAAATACCTGTGAATGCACCGCCCTTATTATTAGTTAATTTTGTGTTTCCCGTAAGGAATCTGATCCTGCTTATTAAAAGCCTTTTATGTTTCATCTGCATTGGACTTAACAGATACGTGGAAATGGCCTTATCTATTTTTTCTTTATATGCATTGAGTTTTTTCGTACTCATGTCGACTTTTAGCGTTCTCTGATATGTAAATTCATATCCTAGATACTCGAGCTTAAAATTCATATTCCCATTTGACAGATCTTGCAGGCAGTTTTTTTCTTCATTTACTATCAATCCATGTTTGTTAATCTTTTTTTCCACCAAACTTTCGTATGGATAAACAGGTTGCTGATGTTGAGGGCCAAAAATAATGAAAATATCATCAACATATCTAGCATAATACGTCACATCAGATATGGATCTTATTTATTCATCCAAAGAGGCCAAATAAATTTCTGACAAATACGCGCTAATACCTATTCCTCTTGGAAGTCCCTTTGTATTTCCTGATGTCTCGGAAAAATTATTCAAAATGTCCTTAATTTTTTTAAAAGAACTCAAAGAAAGCTTATTATCTTTAAAAATCTCATCGTAGAGAGATTTATGTTCAATACTTTCATAGAAATTTTTTATATCTGTCCTCAAAATAACTTTAGGAAATGAATTTTCAAGTAAAGATATTATTTGAGGGATTACAGTGTTTCTGTCGGATGGCTTAACCTTAAAAGAATTCTTAATATTTTGTTGTAATTGTTTTTCAGCAAAATATGCTTCCGTGCTGTCGTATATCCTGTATGTGGGCTTGCCATTATGATGTGCCCCTATTCTTATACCAATCTTGAAATGCTTGTTCGCTATTTTTTGAGATACTAAATCTAAGTGCTTATTTATCTCTTCGTCTCGTAATCTTTTCCTACCTCGCAATATATTAATAATAGATGTTTTCCTTGAGTCATAAATTTCCTTGGTATATTTTTCCTTTTTCTTCCTAAGACGATACAACGATTGTCTTGCACTTTTAACTTTTTTTGACAAAATTTCAATTTCAGGAAAAAAGCGTCCTTCTAAATAATTTCCTTTTTTATTTTCTCGATCGTATACTTTTCTTAAGTTTTTAGCTGAAAACGATTGTTCAAACATAGCGTAGGACTCTTGATTGATATAATGATTTTAATATCTATAATATACTGAAATTACATTATTCTTATTCTTCTGTATTGATGCCACCACAATTAATATTCTAACATTAAACTTAAGTTTTTTATATTTAACCGGAATGTAGTTCGTGCAATAGTATCGCCTCGCTAGACCTGTCAGGATCCCATAGGCTCCTACAAGACTACTTTTCATTTCAATGGGACACAATCTGTATCATAACTTCCAAGGCCTCGCCAAATTTTTCCCTCCCTTCTCGAAAAAATGCATAAATCCGCATAATTTTTTGCACCCGCTCCCCTGCCCGCCGCCCCAGCACAGGCGCGGCTTTCGGCCGTGTCCGGCCTGCCGAAAAACCCACCCATTTAGCGCGCAGGCGGGGCGGGGAGTTGATAACGCGCGGGCGGGTCGCGGCGCGGTGGCGGCGTCGGTGCACCAAAGGACATGAAAAGGCCGCGCGGTGCGCGGCCAAGGCTGGGTGAGCGTTGTTGGCGGTCAACTGCGCTGGCGCTGTCTGGCTTGCTCCCGCTCTACGCGCAGGCGATGACGATAGGCAGGAGAATGCACCTTCTGGGCGTCGCCTTCGCGCCTATCACGCTGGATCAGGCGCATCGACTCGGGCAATGGATCCTGCTTAGGCTCGCCTTGCCGATGTCGTTCGACCAGCGCTTCGAGCCACTCACGGTAGCGGT
>NZ_JHYY01000050.1 GCF_000621205.1 Halotalea alkalilenta DSM 17697
AGCAGCGCGATGCGGTCGGACATCACCATCGCCTCCTCCTGGTCGTGGGTGACGAAGACGAAGGTCATGCCGAGGCGCTGCTGCAGCCGCTTGAGCTCGACCTGGAGATCGCCACGCAGCCCGGCGTCGAGCGCCGAGAGCGGCTCGTCGAGCAGCAGCACGTCGGGCTCGTTAACCAGCGCGCGGGCCAGTGCGATGCGCTGGCGCTGGCCACCGGAGAGCTGGTGGATGCGCCGCTCGAGCAGCGCATCGAGCTTCATCAGCGTGGCGATCTCATCGACCCGGCGGTCGCGCTCGGCGGCCTTGATCCCGCGCATCCTGAGCCCGAAGGCGATGTTGTCGCGCACCGAAAGATGCGGGAACAGCGCGTAGGACTGGAACACGGTGTTGACGCTGCGCTTGTGCGGCGGGGTATCGGTGACCTCGCGCCCGCCGATCTCGACGGTGCCATCGTCGGCGACGTCGAGCCCGGCGAGGATCCTCAGCAGCGTGGTCTTGCCGCAGCCCGAGGGACCGAGCAGGGTGAAGAACTCACCGGCCTCGATCTTGAGATCGACGCCGTCGAGGGCGATGGCGTCGTTGCCGAAGCGCTTCGACAGCCCCTTGAGGGTGATCGACGAAGCCTCGCGAACGGTATCCCCCTGCGCCGACCGCACTGCGGAGTGCGATGGAGAGGTGGAGGAAGCATCGGCTGTTGTAGTTGTCATCCAAACGTCTCCAAGCAAGATCAGAGCATGTCTCGCATCTTGTAGTAACGGGTCGCCAGTTCGAGCAGCGGCCTGCGCAGCAGCACCCCGCCGGGGAAGCTGCGCGGATCGAAGCGCGCGAACAGGTCGAAGCGCTCGGCCTGCCCGGCGATCGCCTCGCCGATCAGCTTCCCGGCAAGGCCGGACAGCGCCATGCCGTGACCGGAATAGCCCTGGGCGAAGTAGAAGTTATCCCCTATGCGACCGAAATGCGGGGTCTGGTCGGAGGTGATCGCCACCAGACCATTCCAGTAGTACTCGAGCTCGATGCCGGCGAGGCACGGAAACAGCCTGTCGATCCGCTGGCGTGCGCTGGCGGCGCTTTGCCTCCCCCCGAACAATAGCCTCTGATCGGCGGAAAGCCGGTAGTAATCGAGCATGAACATCGCATCGGAGACCGCGGCATCGCTGGGCAGCGTAGCCGCGACCTGGGCCTCGCTGAGCGGGGCGGTGGCGACGATATGGCTGGTCACCGGCATCAGCTTCGCATCGAGCTTCGGCATCAGCGCGCTGGAATAGGCGTTGGTGGCCTGGACCACGAACCTGGCCGCGACGCTCCCCCGCGGGGTGGACACCCGCGACCTTCCATCCGCGCCCTTGTCGCCGACTTTGATCACTCTGCTCGAGGTATGCAGCGAAGCACCGGCGAGCAGCGCTGCGCGGGCGAGGCCGAGGGTGTAGTTGAGCGGATGCAGATGGCCCGACTCGGGGTCGTGCACACCGCCCACGTAGGCATCGGTGACCAGCTGCTCTCGCAGCGCATCGCGGTCCAGCCAGGTCAGTGCATGGTAGTCGTAGTGCAGCGCCATGCGCTCGATCAGCGCACGTTTCTTCAGCGCATGGCGCGGTTTGTTGGCGACGTGGAGGTAGCCCTTGCGATAATCGCAGGGAATCGAATGGCGCTCGATCAGCCGCTCGGTGAGCGCCACCGCCTCGCGGCTCAGCTCCCATATCCTGCGTGCCGACTCGATCCCGAGGGTGGCCTCGACCTGGGCCATTTCCGCGCCGATGCCGGTGATGATCTGGCCACCGCTGCGCCCGGAGCCGCCATGGCCGATCTCTTGCGCCTCGAGCAAGATCACCTCGAAGCCGCGCTCGGCGAGGTGCAGCGCCGCCGAACAGCCGGTGATGCCGCCACCGATGATGCAGACGTCGGCCTGGTAGCTGCCCTCGAGCATCGGCGTCGAAGGCAGGCTGACCCTGCGGGTCGCATCATAGTACGAAGGCGATGGGCAGCCCGATGAACGAGGGATGGTCGAGTGCATCTGTGTTCCAAGCAGAGACGATGAACAGGCAACGGAAGCTGGCGATAAGGCCTATGGCGTGACCGGATGAAAGCTTGATATTGTGTGATCACACCTCGCTGGACCCTAGCATTCAGGCCTTTGTCTTGCAAGACGGGCCGGCGCTATGTGGGCCGTATCGACCGAGTCGCAGCAAACGAGGACCGCAACCTCCCATGGCCGGGAACAACGAAGATTTTTCACTCAAGACCGTGGCTTCCGAGCTGCATCGAAAGCTGCGTCTGCGGATGTGCGAGGGGGAGTTCGCACCGGGAGAGGCGATCTCGATCCGGCGCATCGCGGCCGAATACGGCACCAGCATGATGCCGGCGAGGGAGGCGGTACGCTGGATGGTGGCGGAGGGGGCGCTCGAATTCGCCGACAGCAGGAAGATCATCGTCCCCACCCACAGCAGGCAGCGATTCTATGAAATCCTCTATGCCCGCAAGAGCCTGGAGACGCAGATCAGCCGCCAGTCATTTCCTCATATCGAGCGGGAGGATATCCGCCATCTAGAGGAGCTCGACGACCGCATCGACGAGTCGATCGAAAGCGGCGACCTGTCCTCCTACATGCGCGGCAACTACCAGTTCCATTTCCATATCTACCGCCTGTCCGGCTCGAAGGTGCTGCTGCCCCTGGTGGAGCTGCTATGGATGCAGTACGGGCCCAGCATGCGCTTCATCGCCTCGCGCTGGCGCAGCAGCAGGATCGCCGACGACTATCACCAGCGCATCATACGGGCGCTGGACGAAGGCGACAGGGAGGCGTTCTGCGATGCGATCGCCGCCGACATCGAGCAGGGCATCGAGCTGCTGACCCGGCAAACGCACGCCGGCGTCTCGGCGCAGTGATGGGATGCGCCCCGCCGGAAGGCAGGGCGCAAGGAGCGGCTCAGCGCGAGCGAACCTCGTTCCAGAGCTGCTGGAACTGCTGCAGCTGCGCGCCTTCGAGGCTCGGGCTGAAGTAGAGATGCGCCATCTGCTCGTCGGTCGGCAGCGACGGCGGCTCGCGCAGCGCGTCATCGAGCAGCGGCTCGGCGGCCTGGTTCGGAGAGGAATACTGGTTGTAGTTGGAGAGCTGGGCGCCGATCTCAGGCTCCATGATGAAGTCGATGAACTTGTGCGCAAGCTCCGGGTGCGGTGCGTTTTTCGGGATCATCATCGAATCCACCCACATCTCCGCCCCCTCCTCCGGCAGCATGAAGGCGAGATTGGCGAATCCCTCTGGATCCTCGTCTTTCTTGAGCAGGAAATCGCCGTTGTAGGTGATCCCCGCCTTGACCGTGCCGCGCGCCACCTGCTGCAGCACCGGCGTACCATCGACGAAGCCCGAGAAGTTCGAACGCTGGCGGGTCTCGAGCACCAGCTGGGCGGCGGCGCGCCAGTCATCGAGGCTGGTGCAGTCTCCGCCCTTGCCGAGATAGGCACAGGCCGCGCCGATCATCACCTGACCATCCTGCTGGATGGCGAACGGCTGGGTCGGATTGACCTCTGGATCGAACAAAAGCGACCAGCTCGGCTTCGCATCGGGGAAAGCGGTGGTGTCGTAGACGATCCCAGTGGTGCCCCACTGGTAGGGAATGCTGTACTCGAGCCCCGGATCGAAGGACGGATCGGCGAACTGCTCCATCACGTTGCCGGCGTTGGAGAGCTTGCTCTTGTCCAGCGGCTGGACCAGACCCGCGCCGATCAGCCTGGGCACGTAGTAGTTCGACGGCACGATGATGTCGAACTGCGAAGTACCACCGCTCTGCAGCCGTGAGAACATCTCGCCGAGCGAGCCGTAATAGCTCTGCACCACCTTGACGTCGTAACGCTGCTCGAACTGCTGGATGATCTCGGGGTCCATGTACTCCGACCAGTTGAACAGATAGAGCGTCTCCTGGGCCTGAGCCTGGGTAACCAGCAGCAGGGCACCAAGGCCTGCAATCAAAGACGAGCTGCGCTTTTTGTTCATAGACTTTTTTCTCGCAAGACGGGATTGGGCGACGCATGGAAGACTCGGGCGGAGCTGGCCGGATGGCACGGCTCCGACCCCGCCGACTATAAGCCGGAGAACGACGCCAAGGTCAATCCCCGGCGCATGGAGTTCAGCGTGAACGCACTTCGTTCCACAGCTGCTGGAACGCGGCCAGCTCGGCACCGTCGAGGCTGGGCAGGGCGTGCAGCCGGGCCATCTCCTCTTCGCTCGGCTGCGAGGGCGACTCGCGCAGCTCGTCGTCGAGCAGCGCCAGCGCCGCCTGATTGGGCGTCGAGTAGTAGGTCCAGTTGGAAAGCCGGGCGCCGATCTCGGGCTCGAGGATGAAATCGATGAACTTGTGCGCCAGGTCCGGGTGCGGCGCGTTCTTCGGAATCATCATGCTGTCGACCCAGAGCTCGGCGCCCTCCTGGGGAATCATGTAGGCGAGATGCTCGAAGCCAGCGGGATCTTCGTTCCTGGCATTGAGGAAGTCACCGTTGAAACTCACCCCGACCCGGTTGATACCGCGGGCGAGCTGCTGCAGTACCGGCGTGCCGTCGACGAAGCCGGTGAAGTTCGAACGCCCCCTGGTCTCGAGCAGCAGCTTGCCGGCCTCCAGCCAGCTCTCGCGGTCGGCGCAGTCGTAGCCGTGACCGAGATAGGCGCATGCGGCGCCGACCATCACGTTGCCATCGCCCTGGATCGCGAACGGCTGGTCGGGGTTCTGGTCGGCGTCGAACAGCAAACTCCAGCTCTCCGGCGCATCGGGGAAGGCACGGGTGTCGTAGACGATCCCGGTGGTGCCCCACTGATAGGCGACGCTGTAGCGTCCGTCCGGATCGTAGTCGGGATCACTGAAGCGCGGCATCAGGTTGTCGAGATGGGGCAGCTTGTCCTTGTCGAGCGGCTGCACCAGGCCTGCGTTGACCAGCCTCGGCACGTAGTAGTTCGATGGCACGATGACGTCGAACTGCGAGTCGCCTCCGGCCTGCAGCCGGGCGTAGAGCTCACCGATGGTGCCGAAGTAGCTCTGCACCACGTCGACGTCGTAGCGCGCTTCGAATTCGCTGATGATCTCGGGGTCCATGTACTCCGACCAGTTGAACAGGTAGAGCGTTTCGCGCGCCTGGGCCTGGGCCGGCGTCAGGGCGACGCTCATGAAGGTCAGGGTACCGACCTGGAGAAGCGCTGCGAGTTTGCGCATGGGCATCGAAATTCCTCGTGTGGCTATCGTTGGCTCAGAAGTGGAGAGCGAGCGTCCCGGCGCATCGCCCCGCTCACCGCACCTCTTCTCACAGCCCCCCTTCGCGACGGCGCGAGCGCAGGGTGAAGGCGAGGCTCAAAAGCGCCGCGATCATCACTGCGAAGATCATCAGCGCGCCGATCGCGTTGATCTCCGGGGAGATACCCCGCCGGATCGCTCCCCAGATGTAGATCGGCAGCGTCGCGCTCTCGGGCCCCGAAGTGAAGAAGCTGATCACGAAGTCGTCGAACGACAAGGTGAAGGCCAGGAAGAAACCCGCCACCAGCGCCGGCTTGATCGCCGGGATGATGAAGTGCACCGCCCGCTTCCACGGACTCGCGTAGAGGTCCTTCGCCGCGTCGAACAGCGAAGCGTCGAGCCCGACGAAGCGCGAGTACACCACCAGCGCCACGAACGGCAGCTGGAAGGTCACATGGGCGATGATCATCGTCGTCATCCCCGGTCGCAGCCA
>NZ_JHYY01000051.1 GCF_000621205.1 Halotalea alkalilenta DSM 17697
TTTCGCGATCTCGTGGCGGCGCGTCCCCTTTCAGGGGGAGCGCGAGGGGCCCGCCCCTCGCATCTAAGCGAGCAAGAGGCACGTTAGGACCCAAACGGTTCTCGACTCTCCAGGATCGAGAGCGTCGCTGGGTCAAAAGGGGTTTGTCATTAATCTGAGCGCCGCCCATTCGGGCGGCGCGTTCATTGCGGCGGGCTCAGTGCTGCAGGTGCAGCCCGCACTCGCGGTTAGCCTCGCCTTTGGTCGGGTCGATGTAGTCGAACTCGTTGGGCAGGTCGTGGGCGCTGAGATACTGATACAGCTCCTTCGGCGTCCAGTGCAGCAGCGGAGCGACCTTGATCAGCCCATCGGGATTGCGGCTGACCGGCTGCATCTGGGCGCGTACGGCGGTGTCGCTGGCGCGCAGGGCGGTGAACCAGACCTCGGGGGCGGTTTCGCGCAGCGCACGGGTGAACGGTTCGAGCTTGACCTCTTCGGTGAACGCCTCGTGGCGAGGATCGTCGAGCCCCGGTACCGGACCGTCGATCGCCTCGCGGTGGGCGCGCGAACGTTTCGGCAGGTAGGTGATCAGGTTCAGGTCGAGCCGCCGGCGTATCTCTTCGACGAAGCGGTAGGTCGCCTCGGTGTTGTAGCCGTTGTCCATCCAGACGATCGGGATGTCAGGCTGCACTCGGGTGACCATGTGCAGGATCACCGCCTCGAAGGGGCGAAAGTTGGTGGTGCAGATCGCTTTCTTGTCGAGCGATAGCGCCCAGCGCACCAGGCCCTCGGCATCGTGGCCGAGGTCTCGGTTGATGGCTTCGAGATCGAAGTCGGCTTGATCGGTCATTGCATGAATCTCCAAGATTGACGCGCGTCGCGAGTCGCGGCACGGGAATGGCGACTACCCTAGCAAAGATCGCGACCGAGGCTGTAATAGCCGAAACTTCGCTGCTTATAGCGGATCACTCCGCGGCGCTCAGCGCCTCCATCAGTCGGGCGATCTTGCCGATGCTCTCGGCATACTCCTCGGCCTGGTCCGAGTCGGCGACGATGCCGCCTCCTCCCCACAGATGCAGCTCTCCCTCCACCGCTACCGCGGTGCGAATCGCGATCGAAGTGTCCATGTCGCCGCCGACGTCGATGTAGCCGACGCTGCCACAGTAGAACGTACGTGGGCTGCGTTCGAGTTCATCGATGATTTCCATCGCCCGGTGCTTCGGTGCGCCGGTGATCGAGCCGCCCGGGAAGGCGGCGCGCAGGAGCTCATGGGCATCGTGCTCCGGCATCAGTCGGCCGGTCACCGTGCTGACCAGGTGATGGACGTTGGCATAGGCGATCCGCTTGGCAAGCGTAGGCACCGCGATGCTGCCCGGCTGGCTGACTCGGCCGAGGTCGTTGCGCAGCAGATCGACGATCATCACGTTCTCGGCCAGGTCCTTGAGGCTGGCTTCGAGCGCTCTGGCCTGGCGCTCGTCCTCTTTCGCGGTGGCGCCACGGGGACGGGTGCCCTTGATCGGCTGAGCGGTGACGACACCATGCTCCAGGCGCAGGAAGCGCTCCGGCGAGGCCGACATCACGCTGACCGGATGCTCGCCCGTCCAGCTCAGGAAGGCGCCGAACGGGGAGGGCGTCGCCCTGCGCAGGCGCAGGTAGGCTTCCCACTCATCGCCTCGATAGGGCGCGCAGAAGCGCTGAGTGAGGTTGATCTGGTAGCAGTCGCCGTTCTCGATGTAGCGCTGCACCTGGGTGAAGGCTGCGGCGTATTCGTCGCGACTCATGGTGGGGGAGAAGTCCTTCTCCAGCGCGAACGCTCGCGGCGCTGGTGCATCGGCGTGCAGCAGCGTAACGAGCTCTGAGCGGCGCCGCTCGTCCGCGATCAGCCAGCACTCGCGGCGCTGGTGGTCCTGTATTACCGACCAGTCGTAGAGGCCGACCCGAGCGGCGGGCAGGCGTGCCAGCGGTCCATCCTGCTCACGAGGCGGCCGGCCGGGCAGGCCCTCGATCAGGCGGCCGAACTCATAGAGCCAGCAGCCGATCAGCCCGACGCTGAAGGGCAGGTGCTTGGGCACTGTCGAATGCTCGACCTCGAGCAGTCCAAGCAGCGCGCGCTGCGCCTCGAACGGCTCCAGCGGCAGACGTGGAAAGCGCGGGCAGCGGGCGATGCCCCACGCGTCGGTGGTCAGTTCTGCCACCGGCAGCGCGCTGAACACGTCGAAGCGGCCCGCCTCGGTGGAAGGTGCGCCGCTGTCCAGCAGTACCGCGCCCGGGAGGCCGCGCAAGCGGGAGAAATAGCGCAGTGGGTCGTTGGGATAGGCGAGCTGATAAGCTTGCAGGCGCAGCGGACGAAGAGCGTCTGGTTGGATCATGAAAGGAGCGTCGGCCGGGTCGGTGAAGCGGCGATTGTCGCATTTGCGATGACTCCCCGGAAGGCTGCGGCGATTGTCGCCGGATGCCGAGACCCCGATAATCTCCGGCCGGGGCATCGAATCTGGAGTGAGCGATGGCGATTGGACTAGGCCTCAGCGAAGGTGTGCTGGCGCTCGAGCAGCAGGATCTGTTCTGGAGGCGCGTCGATATCGAGTCCGCTGGTGGTTCGCCGCTGGTGCTGCTGCACGGTGCGGGAGTGGCCGGTGGGCTGACCTGGGGGCCGCTGATCGAGCTGATCGCGCCGCGACCGACGCTTTTGGTACCGGATCTGCGTGGCGCGGGGCATAGCCGCGATCCTGATGGTGTCGAGCGTCCTTTCACCGTCGATCAGGTGGTCGAGGACATCGTCGCATTGCTCGATGACCAGCGGGTGGGGCGCTGCGAAGTGGTCGGCTATTCATTCGGCGGCTTAGTGGCGATGCGGCTCAGGCAGCGGCTGGGAGAGCGTATCGAGAGCATGACCCTGATCGAACCGGGGCTGCTGGAGCGTGCCGGCCAGACGGAGATGCTCTGCGTCCGGCAAGGTTATCATCGCGCGGCGGCGCGGGTCCGTAGCGGTGTCGAAGTCGAGGCCGGGATCGTCGATTTTCTCGATCTGATCGCGCCGCGACGCTCGCGGCATCCCCGCATAGAGCAAGTGGCCATCGCGCGCCTCGCCGAGCGTCCGCTCGGCTTCGCCAACGCGCTCGATTGCGTCGCCCAGGCAGTGGGTGGCCTCGATCGCGCGGAGGTGATCGACGCCCAGCGGCAGGTGCTCTGTGTGGTCGGGGCCAAGAGCCCGGAGACCCTGCGCGATTACCATCATACGCTTGCCGCGGCCCGCGATGACTGGGAGTGCGTCGAGATCGCTGGTGCCGATCATTCGCTGCCGTTTCAAAAGCCGCGCCGGATCGCCGCCTTGCTCGACCGTGCGTCGGCTATGCCTGCGGCGAGTTTGCGCTAAGCTAGAGCTCTTTCGCGGTGGCCGAGCCCCCGCTTCCAGATCCAAGGTAGGGATGCGTCTGCGACATGAGTGAAGTCCCACATTCCGGTAGTGCCGTTCGCACCCTCGCCGAGCGTGTCTTCCAGCAGCTGCAGGAGGCGATCGTGCGTGGCGAGCTGCCGCCGGGCAGCAAGATCACCGAGCCAGGGCTTGCGCAGACCTACGGGATTTCACGTGGTCCCCTGCGCGAGGCGATGCGGCGTCTCGAGGCCTACCGGCTGATCGAGCGCGAGCCGCATGTCGGTGCCCGGGTGGTGAAGCTCTCGATGCGCGAGCTGCTCGAACTCTTCGATGTCCGCGAGTCGCTCGAGAGCATGGCCGCTCGTCTGGCGGCGCGCAACATGACCGCGCAGGAAATCAAGAATCTGCGCGATGTGCTCGCGGCCCATGAACGCCAGGAAGGTATGCCGCCCGGAGAGGCCTATTTCCAGCGCGAGGGCGATCTGGATTTTCACTATCTGATCGCTCGTGGCAGCCACAATCGCATGCTGATCACCATCCTCTGCGACGATCTCTATTACCTGGTGCGTCTCTACCGTACCCAGTTCAGTGCCAAGGGGGCTCGCCCGCAGCGGGCCTATCTCGAGCATCATCGTATCGTCGACGCGATCGAAGCGGGGGACGAGGAACTTGCCGAGATGCTGATGCGCCGGCACGTCGTCGCTTCGCGACAGAACGTTTCCGAACGCTATGCCATGGCGCTGGACGAGAGCGGGGAGCAGGGCATCGTGATGCCCAAGGAGTGACGGCCGTGAAGGGTGATTCGAAAGTATGGCGAAAAACTTGGCGAAAGCGCTTGCCAAGTGGCGAGGGGGTCTATAAAGTACGCCCTCGCTGACCGGGGTTAACCCGCAGCGGGAAGAGCAAGTCATTGATTGTTTTGGTGTTTCAGGTCGGCTCGGATGCGGTGGTCAGTATGCTCCGAACGACACGCTTCTCGAAGAAGTGATTGACACCAAAGCGTTTCTGAGTAGAATGCTCATCCACTCGACGCAGGGCAGGCTTCTTCGAAGCCAGGTTCAGCCCGCGGCGAGACGCTCTTTAACAAGTCGATCAGGCAATTTGTGTGGGCGCTCGGCTCGATGAGACGGCAACGTCACTGATGTATCCAGTCAGGCATCGAGGCAGCGACCACAAAG
>NZ_JHYY01000052.1 GCF_000621205.1 Halotalea alkalilenta DSM 17697
GGAGAGGCGTATCGATATTGGGTCGGTCGAGAGCCAGACCTGCGGCCCGGCGTAGACAGGCCAGAGGGGGCAGAATTTCTTCCCACTCCAGAAGATGGCTTCTTTCGCGTACCCACAGTTAGTCTTGAGGAGGTTGTGCGCGAAGGGAAAAACATTGGGCTTAATAAAGCATGCGCGTCAGCTTTCTCTATCTGCCACGGAACACCGATTAGCAACGCCTTGAATGCCGTACCAGGATTCAACTCTTTCGCTACGCTTCACGACACCTGGATGAACTGGCTGGATGTAAAAGAAATGACAAACATGGCGACAAACATTGGATCCATGCCCCCTGCGCTAATATTGAATTATGGCAGCCTTGCCGACCAATACTATTGGCTCAAGCCAACGATTGATCAATCCAGGGAGAATGATAGATGAAAGTCACAAGGGGTATGTTAATTTCATTAGTGTTGGCGTGTTTTTTTATTGTGGCTGGGTGTTATCATAGTTACTGGAAAGAAAGCAGGGACAGTTTGATTGGGACAAAATTTGATCCAAATAAAAGCCTAAGTGAAATAGGAAGTAGGTATAGATATTATATCCCCAAAGAGGAGGCGATTTACTACCGAGTGGATCAGGAGGCTCCCAATACTCGCTATTTCATCGAATGGACTCCACACTGCCGATATTCGTTACTGGTCGATCCGAACGGTACGATCCTTAGTTGGCGCTTCGAAGATACGGAAAGGCCTAGCCGGTCTTGTACCATTAGCTGAAAAAAGAATAATAGAGTGTCAGTTTGTTTTCTATTATTACAACAATCCCATCAACAGCGCGAAAGTGATCGGCACCAGCGTGGCGAATGGCGCCTGGGACGTGGTGGGCAATCGCATCGCGCTGCTTGGTGCTCAGCAGTCCATGGGCAAAGTGCAGAGTGAATTCGCCGAGAGCATCGGCTTGAGTGACGAGCAGCTCAACTGGGCGCTGATGAGTGGCTCGATCATCGGAGCGCAGTTACCCAGCGTGGGAACACGGTTTAGTGCGACGGATGATGGCTATCGCCATAACAATTTTATAGGTGAGCGTGGAGTACTGAATCGCGATATCCAAGGGTTACCCTTCGATGCGATCGATATCGCCCTGGGCTACCAAGGGCTGCCCGATTCTACCGTACAGGCACACTTGGCATCGCAAGGGTTCGGCGGCTACACCATGGGCCATAGCCTGGGGGTTTTGAGCGCCAACTATATGGCCACTAATGGTTTGCTTGAGGGAGCCCTTCTCTTCTCCTTGCCGTTTGGCAATATCGCTTCGAGCAATACCACCCTGACCATCGGCGCTGGCGACCTGGTCAACGGCGGCGTCTTGGGTAAAGCGCTCAATCCGAATGCTTATATAGTGCCATTATTGCCTTGGGAGCATAATTTTGATCAGTTTTATAAACCCTATATCGATCTGTACCCTGAAAGGTATGTGTTCGATGACTAGTCTTCTGGTGGCGGGCCTGCTGAGTGGCTGCGCCTCTTATGAGAACTATATATCGGCAGGCACCGAGGATAACTTCGTCGCGGATGATAATATCTTCCGTGTAGACCCAAATGATTATCCGGTCTTCGCGGTCAAGCAGAATTTGGAGGCACCATGGATATTCGTTATCCCCCCGATCAGTAAGGGGGTGCAAAAGCCACCATTGGAAAAAACGTATCGTTGGGAAGTGACGCACGTGGTGAAAGGGCGTTATTTGATAGGGTCAAACGAATATGACTATGTTGACTGTAAGTGGTATGCAGATAGACCTGGAAACAATGTTTCCACCAGGGATTGTGACTTTCCTTCTGCTAAGGCAAGAGGGAGCCAGTATTTTTCGCGTATTTACATCAATCCCAATGGTCATGGCTATGGATGGGAGTCCATTAAGAATCAAGAGCGCTGGTTTGGGAGGGCAAAGCTGACAAAATTCCTTCTCGATAATACGGGCGACTGGTCGGGACAACCATGGTTCGAGTGTATCGAACGCTGTGACAAACTAGCCAATATGACGAATTATTTTGACGATACTAGAACGGGGTTCAAAGCAAAATATCCGATCATGTATAAAGGTTTCATAGATGAAGGATACGGCGGTCTCACCATAGGCCATAGTCCAGGGGTTCTGAGTACCAACTATCTCAAAGGAGCGAAAATGTAACTGCGCCGCCGCTGAGCTTGAGGTACTGAATTACGATATACAGGGACTGCCCTTCGATGAGATCGATATTGCATTGAGCTACCTAGGCTACCCGATTTTACCGTATAGGCATACATAGCACCGTAAGGGTGAAGCGTCGTATCGGTAGTATGGCACATGATTTTAAAAATGGAGTGATACTGTGCGATATTTTCGTCTATTGTTATTGATAATGACCTTACTGGTAACCGGATGCGTTCGTCCGCTGGAGACGGCATTCGTGCCTACTGGCGCCGGCGAATTCGAGAGAGGCTGGTTGAGAGATGACCGACATGCCACATTGGTCGAGTTTGTTCGTCCAGGGGAGTCGGTCGAGTCGTGGAGCGAGCTATTTACGATCCAATTTTTTGAAGATGTATATGTCTCGCCAGAACGGGCAATGTATCTTCTAATGGCTGGAATTCGCGAACAATGTCCTGATGCGACCTGGACAGTGATTAATGAAGAGCGTAACAGCGTGATGTATGAATGGACAGCTTCTGCCTGTGATTTGTATCCGGCCCAGCATGAAATCGTCAGGCTGTTGCGTGGCAATGATGGAGTACATCGTATTGCATTTGTGAAAAAAACAGATCTCATGCCTGAAGAGTTACGCAATAAGTGGATTGATGTGTTTTTAAAAGCATATGTTGAAAAAAATGGAAGACGAGTGATCGTCCAACCTCGACTCTGATGGTCACCAATTATTCCATTCTCGAGGTCAAGTAGAGTTCCTCGTTCCTTACCGCGAACCGTTGAGGGTAGAGGCCGAGCGCAGTTTCGCAAGGCGCGCGCGGCTCACCTCGAGCCATAGTCTTGGGGCGTTGAGCCCCCACTATCTTGCTTTCAACGGTTTAGCCAAAGTGGTGCACCTTTTCTCGCTACCTTTGTAATATCTCTGCCCATAACGCGACGCTGACCATTGGCGCTGGCGATTTGGTCAACGGCGGCGTCTTGGGTAAAGCGCTCAATCCGAATGCTTATATAGTGCCATTATTGCCTTGGGAGCATAGTTTTGATCAGTTTTATAAACCCTATATCGATCTGTACCCTGAAAGGTATAAGTTTGGTGACTAGTCTCCTGTTGGCGAGCTTGCTGGGCGGCTGTGCTTCTTATGAGGACTATATGTCGGCAGGGACCGAGGACAATTTTGTCGCCGATGACAATATCTTTCGCGCGGATCCTGATGATTACCCTGTCTTCGCGGTCAAGCAGGACATGGATGCGCCATTAGGTAATGTCATTCCGCCGCTTAGTGATGGAATGGAAAGGCCTGCGTTGAAAAGAGACTACCGCTGGGAAGTAACGCATGTAGTAAAGGGACGCTACCTGATCGGCTCCCAAGAATATGATGCAGAAAGGTGTATGATAGAGTTTTATGCAGACTCCAAGAGAATCAGAAGAGGAGATTGTGATTCTCTCAACCCAAAGGCTAAAGGGGGAAGCTACGTCTTGCGTATTTATATTAATCCTGATAACCATGCCTACGGATGGGAAGCTCTTAAAAATCAACGGCGCTGGTTCTTTCGAGAGAAACTGACTAGGTTTAAGCTCGATAATACAGGCGACTGGTCGGGACAGCCCTGGTTCGAGTGTATCGAGCGCTGTGAAAAACTGGCCAATATGACGAATTATTTCGATGACACGGGAACGGGACTAAAGGCGAAATATCCTGTTTTATATAAACGTTTCATAGAGTTTGTGGAGAAAAATCCCGCAAAACCGCGAGAGTAGTC
This sequence comes from Halotalea alkalilenta DSM 17697, assembly GCF_000621205.1. Classification (GTDB taxonomy): domain Bacteria; phylum Pseudomonadota; class Gammaproteobacteria; order Pseudomonadales; family Halomonadaceae; genus Halotalea; species Halotalea alkalilenta. The sequence continues at coordinate 3,926 of NZ_JHYY01000052.1, forward strand.
ATCGCAGGAAGTGGCGGCATGGATTGGTTGAACAGGCAAGCGAAGGCGACCAGCGCTACCAGGGCGCGAGGCTTGCGTCCCAAGGCGAGCTGAGCC
>NZ_JHYY01000053.1 GCF_000621205.1 Halotalea alkalilenta DSM 17697
AACGGTGCCAGATATCACCTGAGCTGGCTGATGCCACCGGGATAGCCCTGGTCCTCGATTTCGCGCATCAATACGGTCGCCGGAATCCAGAGCGGGTGCGCGGCCTCTACCCGCGCCTGCAAGTAGTCCTTGAACGGGTCGAGCTTGCAGGGTCACGTCGACCGAGAGCTGTAGCGAGGCAGAGCGCTTTGGCCCCGCAAGTACTTGCGCACCGTGTTGCGTGACAGTGCCAGCTGTCGCGAAATCGCCTTGATTCCATGGCCCTGTCGGGCCAACACTTTGATTTCCACTGATTGCTCCTGGGTCAACATGTCGGCGGCTCAAAGCCACTATCATCGCCCGGGGGGCAAATTTACCTCGGCGTCAGGGGGGCAGTTTTACATCGGTGGTGACACATAGCGGCGGCTCAATGCCGCGACCGAAGCCTTCGATCGCTTTCGGATGGCGCGCGTGGTCGTGGCGCGTGGGTGAAGAATCTGAGCCATGGGTCCTCCGCAGACATAGGTTGACACCACAATCCCCTACACTCTGAGACCATACACCTAGGAGGAAATTTTCGGATCCGCCATGGAGCTCTTGTAGATCGATGACTTTCCAAATGTGATCTTGCGTGCGGTAACTTCTTCTACTCAGATGCTATCGTTGTGGCACCGGGAATATGTAAGACGTATCGATTGATCAGCCTCGGCATGATGAAAGTGTGTGTAATAATCGATCAATCACTTCTAACTCTACATTAATGCAGGTATATATATTGGGATGACGAGCACGAATTTTATAATGATTACATTTGAAAAATAGAAATGCTCTGAACAATAAAAAGATATGGTTTTAAAATCGGTAAAAACATGATGGTGGTATATTTAGACAATTCATTGTGATCAGTTGGGAGTAATTCTTTCACCATTAATTGCACGCCATGTATCTCCCGGCGTTGATCCTTCAGGATAATAAATCAAATTGTTGTCGCAAAAAATAAACAGTCCAGGGTGTTTGTTTTTATGATTGACATTGTGATTTATGTCAGCTAGATGAGCTACGCTCATCTTGAAATTATGTTGCAAACATATATTGCCCTCAAGAAAGGTTATAGATGCCGGCCTAATTCCGTCATTTTTTCCATCTATGAATAAATGGGTTTTTTCTCCAATGGATGAATTAACTCCGTGTATGGTGATATTATCAGCTCTGTTTATGTCAATGATACTGGTGGCATCTTGATTGATAATAAGCAGGTCGTTTATTGATACAGTTGAGGCGAAATCAGCTTGAATGCAATTTCTAGTATTTCTTATTATCCCTCCAGAAATGACGTAATTTTGCTTCCCTCTTTCCCTGTGTCCCTTTATTAAATAGCCGTTATCAGAGTTATTTATTTCTATATTACTGGAATAGAAACCTTTTTTTGTGTGCAGCGCATATATAGCAGTATTGAAATTATTTAACTTAAGGTTCACTAATTTAGGCTGGTTAAGTGCTCTGATGTCGAGGCCTTGATAAGTGCTATCATTTTGTTGGTTTCTGTCACCTTCTCGAGAAAAAATGGAGTTTTGAATGACGGTGTTTTCATGGCCGTCAGGTCCTGAAGTCCTTAGTGATTGTTCGATAGATGTTAAAGCCCTGTCTTGATTGTTTGCAGACAAAACGACAGTCATGTCTGAAAAGGTAATAGACTGAGACCAGTTCATCATCGCAATAGCTGCCCTTCGAGGTGTCCATGATGCTCCTTGAGTTTCATTTTGGTTTCGATCATGGTTAATAACGATGCTGGATATATGTATATTTTTAGATTGGCTTATAGCCATCGACCACCAGGTAGCTCCCCCTCTTGATATACAGCTATTTATAATCCCTCTATCGACTCCTTCGAATACGAAGTGTCTGCGAAAACTACCTTCAGCCATACAGTTGCTGATGATAAAATCAGCTTCGCTATTGGGAGTAGAGCGAGTATGGCTTTTGGGTAATCCTTCCGCATGAAAAGCAATTCTTCCATCTTGGCCATTCATCATTTGCGCATAACAACCAATCATATATCCTGTTGAGCCCCATGTAGAAAAAGCATCTCCTCTGTCTTCTCCAAAATTACTTGTACCATCATCTTCTGGACCAGCACCTACCCCAATGCATTCAAATGCGTTGCAGTACATAAATTTAGTATTGAACCATTCACCATTGGATGCTGTCGAAAAAGCGTGCAGCATTTTCCATGCATTGCAATTTATAACTGTTACATTATCTGCCGATATTGAGATCGCTCCTTGTCTTCCTCCCTGGGTACTCGCTACCATGTGAGGGTTGTCAAAGCTCAAATCCTTAATCGTTGATCTATTCCCTGTAATATTAAGAATAGGACTGTTCTGCATAGATTTTCCTGCGAGTAGTAATCCGGCAGATGTACCTATGATCAACTGTCTATCTAGTGAAGCGATGATGCTTTTATTTACATATATAGGCGTATCTACCACTACATTTTTTTTATCATTAAATAATTGATTGAGATTATCTGCAAGATCATCATCAGGATGTTTAGATTTGATACCTGCCCAAGATGTTGTCGCTCTATCTAATATTATGGTCGGTGCAGCATTTTCTAACCAATCTGAGAGAGTGGCTATATTATCATTGACGTCTATATTTATATCACTTGAACTTCCAGTGAAAGCTAGTTTGTTCAGTTGATCATTGCTTGTGATCTCAAATAAAGATAAGTTTTTTTCACGTAAATCTTGATCAAAATTTGTGGACTCGAATTTTTTTAATGCTATGTATGTAATGTCATTTTTAGAGATCAAATCTCTTTTGTTATAGTGGCCTCCTTCATAATAAGGTTGGGCATCATTAACATGTAATAATTCGCATATTTTTGAATTTTTTGACAGTATGCTATTTCGTATAAGATGGGCAAGGCTGGGTAATGGACCTGATTCGGTGTTTATTATACTATTTTCATCAGCATGAATAAAGTCGTGATATAAAAAACTGGCTGAATTTGCACGATCAGCCGCCGCTCTAATGATGTCAATAGCTCCATTTAACTCTAAGTTTTTTCCCTGATTTTCCATGCCTTTCTCCACATTGAATAGGAATGATGAGGTTGAGCATGCGATATGAAAGCTTTGAAAGAAACAAGGACGCCGGACGTCCTTGTTCTAAGGCACAAGTTTTATTTCGAATATTTTTTCAGCAGTTCCTTGAATCCCTCGCCGAACTTCGGATGACGCTTGGCGAACGACAGCGTCGCCTCGAGATAGCCGAGCTGGAAGCCGCAGTCGTAGGTGTCGCCGACCATCCG
>NZ_JHYY01000054.1 GCF_000621205.1 Halotalea alkalilenta DSM 17697
GGTTCCGAGGATTGGGTGACCGTGGCCGGTATCGGGCTGACGGGAGAGGCGTATCGATATTGGGTCGGTCGAGAGCCAGACCTGCGGCCCGGCGTGGACAGGCCAGAGGGGGCAAAATTCTTCCCCATTCCAGAAGACGGTTTCTTCCGCGTGCCCACGGTCATCCTGGAAGGCGCCGTGCGCGAAGGGAAAAACATTGGCTTCAACGACGTATGCCTATCATCGTTTTCTATTTGCCATGGAACACCGATCAGTAACGCTTTGAATGCCGTGCCAGGATTCAACTCTTTCGCTACTCTTCACGACACCTGGATGAATTGGCTGGAGGAGAATAAAATAGCAAATGTGGCGACAAACATTGGATCCATGCCCCCTGCGCTAATGTTGAATTATGGCAGCCTTGCTGACCAATACTATTGGCTCAAACCGACGATCGATCAATCCTGGGAGAATGATAGATGAAAGTCACAAGGGGCATATTAATTTCATTAGTGTTGGCGTGTTTTTTTATTGTGAGTGGATGTCACAGTTACTGGAAAGAAAGCAAGGATAGGTTGATCGGAACAAAATTCGATCCAAGTGAAAACCGGGACGAAACAGGGGGTGGGTACAGATTTTTTGTTCCAAAAGGGGAGGCGATTTACTACCGCATAGATCAAGAACCGCCCAATACTCGCTATTTCATAAAATGGAATTCACACTGCCGGTATTCGCTGCTGGTCGATCCAAACGATACGATCCTTTCTTGGCGCTTCGAGGAGACGAAAGATCCTAGTCGGGCTTGTGTCATTAATTAAGCAAGAGAGTAAACAGGGAAGGCCCAAGGAGGGGCATATTTATTATGTTCTTGGTGAAAGGTCCGATGGTGCGCCACGCATGATATTCAGGCCGAAGGAAGGTGTCGACTACTTCAATAGGCAATGAGCATGTCTAATAATAAGCAGCTTCGATCTGGGCCGCCCAGACCGCGACCGCCCCGCTGGTTGGGCCAACGCCGCGGTAGCGGGGGCCATCGGCGGTGCAGTGGGAAGCGCCGCCGGTGCCGTCAGCCAAGGACAGGCGTGGAATCAGGCTGCGCTCAATGGCGCGATTACCGGCGGGCTGGGTAACTACCTTGCTGGCGGGACATTCCACAACAATCCCATCAACAGCGCGAAAGTGATTGGCACCAGCGTGGCGAATGGCGCCTGGGACGTGGTGGGCAATCGCATCGCGCTGCTCGGTGCTCAGCAGGTCATGGGCAAAGTGCAGAGTGAATTCGCCGAGAGCATCGGCTTGAGTGGCGAGCAGCTCAACTGGGCGCTGATGAGTGGCTCGATCATCGGAGCGCAGTTACCCGGCGTGGGAACGCGGTTTAGTGCGACGGATGGTGGCTATGAGCTTACCGATCGCCTCAGGGAGCGTGGAGTACTGAATCGCGATATCCAAGGGTTGCCCTTCGATGCGATCGATATCGCCCTGGGCTACCAAGGGCTGCCCGATTCCACTGTGCAGGATCACTTGGCATTACTAGGTTTTGGTGGTCTCACCACGGGCCATAGTCTGGGGACTCTGAGTGCCAATTATCTTGCTACCAATAACTTGGTCGACGGTGGCCATCTCTTCTCTATGCCGTTTGGAAATATCGCCGCCCATAACGCGACGCTGACCATCGGCGCTGGCGACCTGGTCAACGGGGGGGGTCTTGGGTAAAGCGCTTAATCCAAATGCCTACATCGTTCCATTATTTCCTTGGGAGCATAATTTTGACGAGTTTTATAAACCCTATATCGGCCTGTACCCTGAAAGGTATAAGTTTGGTGACTAGTCTCCTGTTGGCGAGCTTGCTGGGCGGCTGCGCTTCTTATGAGGACTATATGTCGGCAGGGACCGAGGACAATTTTGTCGCCGATGACAATATCTTTCGCGTGGATCCAAACGACTATCCAGTCTTCGCTGTCGAGCAGGATAAGGAGGCGCCCTTGGCTAGTGTGATGCCTCCACTCGGTAATGGAGCGCAAAGACCGCCATTGAAAAAATCTTACCGTTGGGAGATAACCCATGTGGTAAAGGGGCGCTATCTGATCGGTTCTCAGGACTACGATGTAGTCATATGTATGAAAGAGTCTAGTTTAGCTCCCAAGAGAATCAGAAGTAAGGACTGCGATCCCTCCAACCCAAAAGCCAAAGGGGGAGAATATTTCGAACGCATCTATATCAATCCCAATGGCCATGCCTATGGGTGGGAATCCATCAAGAATCAAAAACGCTGGTTCTTCCGAGAGAAACTGACTGGGTTCAAGCTCGATAATACCGGCGACTGGTCAGGCCAACCTTGGTTCGAATGTATCGAGCGCTGTGACAAACTGGCCAATATGACGAATTATTTTGACGACACGGGAACGGGATTCAAGGCAAGATATCCGATCATATATAAACGTTTCATAGAGTACGCAGAGAAAAATCCCATCAAACCGCGAGAGTAGTCGTCGCAGGAAGTGGCGGCATGGATTGGTTGAACAGGCAAGCGAAGGCGACCAGCGCTACCAGGGCGCGAGGCTTGCGTCCCAAGGCGAGCTGAGCC
>NZ_JHYY01000055.1 GCF_000621205.1 Halotalea alkalilenta DSM 17697
CGACATCGACTGGCGGCAGGTCAAGGAGATCCACGACAGCTTCCAGTACAGCCAGTCGGGACTCTCAGGCCCCGCTGCGCTTGCAGTCGCGATCGCCGTCTCCGCCTTCGTCGGCCCTACCGCCGTCGGTGCACTGGGCAGCGTGGGCGGTGCTGCGGCCACCTCGCTGGCGAGCCAGGGCGCGGTCAACCTGATCAACCAGCAAGGCGATCTCGGCGGTGCGTTGAAAGACACCCTCTCTCGCCAGGGGCTCGAAGGCGCCGCCCTTGCCTCCGCCTCGGCCGGCGTGGCCCAGGGCATGGATCGCATCTGGGGCGGCCGCACCGACGTCATCACCCAGGGCGTACAAGGCGTCGATCTCGCAAGCCTTGAAGGCATTGGCCGCTTCGCCGGCAGTATCGGCAGCCGCGCAGCGATCGATGCAAGCCTGCAGACCGCACTCCAGGGCGGCTCGCTCGGAGATCGCCTCGGCGACGCTCTGCACGGCACCGTGGGAAGCGTAGTGGCAGCGGCGATGTTCAACGCCGTGGGGGACTACGCCGAGGCGCAGGGCTATGCCGAAGGCAGCGTAGAGAAGGTGGCACTGCACGCACTGGCTGGAGGACTGGCCTCCGTCGCCAGCGGTGGCGACTTCGAAAGTGGCGCGATCGCCGCCGGCGCCAACGAGGCGCTGGTGGGGCACCTGGCCGAATGGTTAGAGCAAGACCCGACGCTGTTGACCGGTGCCGCGCAGATCACCGGCCTGGTCGCCGCCGGACTGGCTGGGGGCGACGCCCAGCAGGGTGCTTGGGTGGCGGGTCAGGCGGTGACCTATAATTACCTGCGTCACGAGCAGTTCCAGGAAATCGCCGACCGATTAGATAGCTGCGACACCGATGTCTGCCGTCAGGAAGTTACCGATCAAGCCCTGGCATTGAGCTATCAGCAGGACCTCGAAGCACTGGCACTCTGCTCCCGTCAGGCAGCCGGCTGTGCAGAGGCCGTGCAGGCCTCGATGACCACGCCGTTCAAAGGCATCGAGTTCAGCAACCCCCGTACGCAAAACTACCTCGCTCAGCTATCCTGGGAAAATCCAGGCAAGAACGCAGCGTTTGCCGCTGCTGCTGCGGGCAAGGATGCGGCGGCTATCGTTTCGGTACTGGGCATTGCCCCGGAGCAGAGCGAGCAGGCCACCGAATCGCTGGCGTCGATGATCAGCGGCGGAGTGCTTGGAGCAGACCGGGGAGGGGTGGGGAGTAGGCCCTCGCTAGAGGTGGGGGGGAAAGGGACAAGGAATGTTTCTAGCGGTGCTGAAAACATAGCAACGTATCCGAAACTGAAAGATCAGCTTGCGCAGCAAAACCTAGCGAATATTGCTGCTCAAGACTCTAGGCTGGCCGCTGCTGTTAAAGGTAGTGGCACTGCAAACCCTAACTTCTCTATTGGTAGTGGTACGGCTGCCGAAGCGAATAATCTGGGAAGAATTTGGGTTGGTGATGGTGCTAGACCTATTAGTGGTGTTCCCGGTGGTTTAATCAGCGCTGATGGATCTCGCGTCTATAGGCCGCCAGTAGCAAAACCCAATACTCCAGCTCAATATAATCCTACAGGTGTACAGGCTAATTTCCAGGAGTTGCAGAGTGGAAAGGTTATTAGCAATGGCCACTTGAGTGTGACAAGCCAATGAAAGCAATCATAAAGTCAATTGATCTAAACGATGCTGTTGGGTTTGACCAGTATTGGCCAGAAAACGAGGAGTGCTTCGGGATTTGGTTAACAGTCCAGATTGGGCCGGACGATCAAGAAGGAGGGCATTTATTTCAGATACTTGTATGCACTCCTGAATGGATTCAAAGTCAATACTCTTCTTCTGGCGCCGTATGGGGAAGGCATATGTTGATTGTTTTTGAATATGATCAAAGCCTCATAGTTAAAGAGATTTCTAATTATATTGACAAATGCTCGGGAGGGGAGTTTTGGGAGGTGGCGCAGAAAATTTCTCGTATAGGCGCTTGGGAGTTTGAAGACTATCAAGCGTGATTGATATGGAACAAATCCTCCGGCAGTACCGGGGGGGCACTCGGAAAAAAGGGGACAGATTTATTTTCGGCTGGTTGGCCAAGCTGAAAACCTTAATGGAAGGAGGGGCTATCGCCAGCCCGATCTCACCGAGCGCCGCGAAAGCGCCGAAGTGCTCGGCAGCCGTCTCGACATCCAAGGCGACGCTCGCCTGAGCGCCGGGCAGGACCTGGTGATCGATGCATCCCGCGTCGACATCCACG
>NZ_JHYY01000056.1 GCF_000621205.1 Halotalea alkalilenta DSM 17697
ATCAGCGACCAGCTGTGCTCGGATAGTTCGTAGCGTCCTGTCATACCTCACCTATGCTATTGCGGCATAGGAAAAACTAGCAGAATCGACTTTTCGTACAAAACCTAGCGCTGTGTCAGCCGCGCTATTTCCATGTCGTTTCGTGCGCCGTCCAGCCACCTAAAATAGGTGCGCAGAAACACCTCGATGTCTGTGGTCCAATTGGCTCCTGCATAAGGCTGGCGTCATGCTCGCCATGAGCATCGTCGTCGTGTAAGTGTGTCGCGCGTTGCACGCACGCCGGTATCGCATCCCGAGCTTATTGGAGCCGAGCGCCCAATAGCCTCCTTGAGATGCATAATTGACGACCTACGACTTGCCTTGGCGAGGATCTAGCCGGGAGTATTCACCCTGCCAATTTATTACTGCGATCACCTGGCGGGTGAGCAGGATTGCTCGAGCGACGTAGGTTTTATGTTGTCCTTCTGCTCACAGCGGACCTTGGTCTCTGATCCGACCATCTTTCCGCTGTGCAGATCCACATCGGGATAGCGACGCAGCGCGTCTTGGAAATGCATTCGGAATCTCCCGCAAGGCAGTGATCGTTGGTGGTTGGGAGGAGGGGAATCGTCGGAAGGGCGCTATGGCGTACGCGCACGGCGAAGCCTTTCAAGCGGTGAGACATTGATCGGGCGTCCCTGAAACGCTCTGTTCATCTCGGTTACGAAGCGTTACTCTGAAGCCGGGCCGTAGAGCTGAGTATACAAGGGGATGGGGATGGACATTGCGGACAAAATTTCCGGGATCGCCAGGCGTGGTCATGAGCAGCTTGACCACATTACAAATGAGCAGGCGACAAAGTCCGCTCTCGTGCTGCCTCTTCTTCAGGCGCTTGGGTACGATCCTTTCGATCCAAGTGAAGTCGTCCCTGAGTTCACCGCTGATGTGGGCACGAAGAAGGGGGAGAAGGTCGACTATGCCATACGAAAAAATGGTGAACTCTCGATCTTGATAGAGTGTAAACCTAAGGGTACGGACCTTTCCAATGCTCAGTACACTCAGCTGTTCCGCTATTTTAGCTGTACCGAGGCAAAGTTTGCCATATTAACCAATGGCTTTGAGTACAGATTCTTTTCAGACTTGGATGCGGCAAACAAACTGGATATTCGGCCGTTTTTTATATTCAGTATGGATGACTTCAACGATTCGGATATTGAGCAGTTGAAGAAATTCACGAAGCCAAATTTTGATGTCGACACAATTCTTAGTACCGCAAATCGTCTTAAATATACCAATCTCGCGAAGCGAGCTATTGAAGACTTATTGCGCGATAGTCCAGAGGGATTTGTCAAGTATGTGATTGGTCTGATTTATGACGGCCGACAGACAAGACAAATAATCGAGGAATTTACTCCAATAGTAAAAGATGCAAGCTCGCTTTATATCAAAGAGCAGGTAGCTCAGCGACTGAAGGGGGCTCTCGCCAGAAATTATGTGGATGACACCATCAGCCAGCCGGATCCAGTCGAAAGCGAAGTGGCGGCGCCGGAGGATGATATAATCACTACGCAGGAAGAGATTGACGGGTACAATATAGTTCGCTCGATTTTAGCAGAACACCTTGATGTTTCGCGGATCACGATGCGGGATTCTAAGACTTATTGTGCCATTTTACTGGATAATAGTAATAGAAAGCCATTGTGTAAACTTCATTTTAATTCAAAAAACATTAAGAGAGTTGGCTTGTTCGTAGACAAAAAAGAAGAGCGAGTCGAAATTGAGAAGGTGAGCGATATCTACAAATATCGCGATAGATTAATGGCCACAGCTCAAGGTTATGACCTATGAGATAGAGGGCGAGTGAGGTGAATTGTGTTGCCGTCGATCTGTTGGATAGCGGCCGCTCGAGCTTATGCTGTAGTGGGTCCAATGTTCGCAGATGATGAACGGCCAACTCATCGCTGTCTGCTAGGTTTTGTATGAAAAGTCGATTCTGCTAGTTTTTCCTATGCCGCAATAGCATAGGTGAGGTATGACAGGACGCTACGAACTATCCGAGCACAGCTGGTCGCTGAT
>NZ_JHYY01000057.1 GCF_000621205.1 Halotalea alkalilenta DSM 17697
CAGCGTCCGGTTCATCCGCTCGACCTGACCGTTGGTCCATGGATGATAGGCCTGGATCAGCCGATGCTCGATGCGATGCCGGTGACAAATGAGATGGAAACGATGGGGCTAGTACGTCTCGGTCCCCGAACGCTTGGCGAACTGCACACCGTTGTCGGTCAGTACCGTGTGAACACGATACGGTAGTTGGGACAGCGTTTGTTCGAGAAAGGCAGCAGCCTCGTTTCGGCCCGCTTGGCGGTTCAGCTTGGCGTGCACGAACTTCGAGGTACGATCGACGGCGACGAACAGATACGCTTTGCCTTCACCGGTGCGGATCTCGCTGAAATCGATGTGCAGATAACCGATCGGATAGGATTTGAAGCGTTTGGGGGTTGGCCTATCATCGCTATTTTTCGGTAACCGGCTGGTCCCATGGCGCTGGTAGAGTCGATGAAGACTCGCCCGGGTCAGGTACGGGATGAAACGCTGCAAAGCGAACAGACAATCATCGAGCGGGAGCAAGGTCCGTCGACGAAACTCCATCCTCCAGCGGCGTCAAGGAGGCTGAGCGGGGCCGTTTGGGTCCCATGGTCACATCCTCGACCGAGTCCCGTGCACGCCATTTACGAACGGTCTTGGGATTGAGGCCATAGCGTCGGCCCAATGCCGCGACCGAAGCCTTCGATCGCTGTATTTCTTTTCGGATGGCGTGCGTGGTCGTGGCGCGTGGGTGAAGAATCTGAGCCATGGGTCCTCCGCAGACATAGGTTGATACCACAGTCCCCTACACCCTGAGACCATACAGCTAGGTTTTGTACGAAAAGTCGGTTCTGCTAATTTTACCTATGCCGCAACAGCATAGGTAAGGTATGACAGGACGCTACGAACTATCCGAGCACAACTGGTCGCTGATCAAGGACATCGTCTCTCCGCCCCAGGAGATGGGCCGGCCAAGGCGGGATGACCGCCAGGTATTGAACGGGATCTTCTGGGTCCTGTGCTCGGGGCCAAATGGCGCGACTTGCCAGAACGCTATGGCCCTTGGAGCACCGCGTACGCACGTTTTCGTCAGTGGCGCGATGACGGCACCTTCGATGCGGTGCTGGCACGTCTTCAGCTCGAGCTTCGTGAGGATGGCTTGATGGACCTGGACACCTGGATGATCGATTCCACGGCCGTTCGTGCGACTCGAGCCGCCTCGGGAGGCGGTAAAAAG